>NZ_BBYK01000046.1 GCF_001570365.1 Microtetraspora fusca
GGACAAGATTAACAGCACGCCCAGAGTGTTCGAGCCACGAAACGCCGGGACAGGCCGGGCGACAGCCGTACCGGCGGGGCGGGAGCCGGCGATACGAGTACCGATCGATCTTTGTCCCACGATCAGGTAGAAACGGGAGATGGCTGAACAGCGTGCTCCCCGGGCCCTGATCGTGTTGGTCTGTACGGCTGCCGCCGTCATCGTCCTGGCCGGTATGCAGGCGGTTCAGTCGATCCTCGGTCCGGTGATCCTCGCGCTGACGCTCGTCATCGCCGTGTCCCCGTTGCGCGAGTGGCTCTACCGCCACAAGGCCCCTGGGTGGATGCTCGTGATGATCCCCCTGCTGATCGTGATCGTGGTGCTGCTCGGCATGATCGCCATCCTCAGCTTCGCGGCGGCCCAGCTCGCCATCCTCGCTCCCAAGTACGCGCACCAGTTCAACGAGGTCATCGCCGAGCTCCAGCGGTGGCTGGCCGGGCTCGGCTACGGCACCGCCGAGATCAACAAGGCTCTGTCCTCCATCGATTTCGGCAAGCTGATCGACCTGGCGCAGAGCGTGTTCTCCGGGCTGCTCGGCGTGTTCTCGAGCCTCTTCCTCATCGTGGTCATGCTGCTCGCCATGAGCCTGGACGCGCCGATCTACTCGCGGATCATGGCCGCAGCGAGTGACGAGCGGCCGGCCCTGATCACCGCGTTCACCACGTTCACGCACAAGACCAGGCGGTACCTGATCGTCTCGACGATCTTCGGCGCGATCTGCTCGGCGCTGGACATCGTGGCTCTGTACGCGCTGGACGTGCCGCTCCCCCTGCTCTGGGGCGTCTTCGCGCTGATCACGAACTATGTGCCGAACATCGGGTTCTTCCTGGGCCTGATCCCTCCCGCGCTGTTGGGGCTGCTCGAAGGCGGCCCGAAGACGATGATCCTGGTGATCGTCGCCTACATCGCGATCAACGTGGTGATCCAGTCCTTCATCCAGCCGAAGTTCCTGGGGGACGCCGTCGGGCTGTCCACGACGGTCACGTTCCTGTCGCTGATCGTCTGGACCTGGGTGCTCGGCCCGCTGGGCGCCCTGCTGGCGATCCCGCTCAGCCTGCTCGTTCGCGCACTGCTCGTGGACAGCGACCCGAACGGCAAGTGGGCGGCCGCGCTCGTGTCCGGCCGGTTGCCGTCATCCGCGAAGGCTCCCGACGCGGCCGCATGACCTGGCACGACGTGCGGCGGCCGTCCCAGGTGCCCGGCATCGCGACGCGTATGGTCGAAACATGCGGCGATGGGACACCGACGAGCGGCAGACCGGGATCGCGGACGGCTCCGCCATGGATCCTGAGATCCGACGGCTACTGGAGTGCATGAAGCGGGACGGCTGGGTCACCGAGGATCCCGAGGTACACCTGCTCCCGCACCTGCGCCGGGCCTGCGGCTCGGAGTGGCTGCTCACCGGGCAGCGGCTCCTCCCGGACGGCGTCTACGAGGTCACCGTCTCACTGGCCGGTGACCAGGAGGGGGTGCACATCCATCGCGACGCGATCCGCCTCCTCTCCGCGGTCGCCGAGTCCGTCTTCTTGGTACGGCAGCGCGAGCCGGGGGTGTTCGACTGCGTCACGGGTGTGCTGGACGGCGACAGTCCCGGATTCAAGAGCCACGGCCACCTGATCCGGCTGATCGTCAGGTGACCCGCGGCCGGGCGCGCGTCAGGAGGACGCGCGCTCCTGCACGGCGGGCGTGACGGCGGGCGTGTGCGGCGCCGTAGTCGGCAGCGCCCTGCGACGGTTCCACGGCATCCCCGCGATGAGCACCGGGAACAGCACGATGGAGCTCATCGCCCACGGCGCGTGGAGTTCTCCCCATTTCGCGCCGGTGAACTGGGTGAGCACCAAATAGCCGATGGCCGCCCAGACCGTGCTCCCGATGATCACCGGCCACGCCCAGCGGGTGGGCCGGGCGACCAGGAACGGCATGAACCACATGAGGTACTGCGCGCCCAGCCGCGGCGTGAAGATCATGAACGCCAGGACGATCGCGATCGTGACGTCGATGGGATCGGCCTTGCGCCACCAGATCACGCAGGCCACGAGCGACGCGTAGATGAGGTACTGGCCGATCTTGAGGGAAGTGGGGCTGAGAATCCATTCGCCTCGGTTGAGCAACGCGGTCCAGCCCCAGTCGCCGGTGATAGGACGGACGTCGCTGGGACGGAGGCCTATCGTCTTGAGCACCTCGGGAAGCTGGTTCCACGCGGTCCAGCCGCCGATCGGCAGCGTCAGCAGGAACAGCACCGGCGGCAGGCCCACACCGATGAGCGAGACCACCCGGGAACGCAGTCCGGGCAGGAACATAAGCATGCCGGGCACCAGGATGACCGGCCAGCTCTTCGCGCAGAGCGCCATCCCCATGAGCACTCCGGCCCACAGGGCGCGTCCGGTCGCCGCCCGATCGGCGTCCGTCGGATGGGTGAAGCGGCGCAGGAACTCGGCCGGTCGCCGCCACGGGAGCGTCTCGGGGAGCGTCCAGCCGTTCGGCCCGCGGGCCACGACGAACGCCGCCACGGCGAACACCAGCGAGACCGGCTCGACCTGGCCGTGCACGGAGGCCACCAGGATCGCGAGGGGGTTGCAGGCGTACTGGAACGCGCGGAGCTTCTCGGTCGCGCCGCCGGCCAGCTTGCCCACGAGCGGGATGAGCACGATGTCGGAGACGACCGTCACCAGCCGGCCCGCGACCTCCCACGGGATGCCGAACCAGAGCAACAGCCCGTACATGTACGGGATCGTGGGGAGGAAGTGCCAACCGCCGTTGCTTTCGAGCACGGGGTCGCGGTGGTTGAGGATCGCCTCACCCGCCGGCCGGAAGCTGTTCACGAAGTCGATCGGCTGCCAACTGTCCTTCGCCGACAGCACCATGATCAGGACACGGAAGCCGATGCCGACGGCCAGAGTGACGGCCAGTGACGGCTTCCAGCCCTTCCGCTGTGCCAGCAGAGCAAGCAGCACACCGCTGACGAGAACGAGGCCGGTGGGAATCGCGTAATCCATAACGGTCCCAAGACTGCCCGATGGGTGGCTATATCGGCCACTCGGGGAAGGAAGATTTCGGGGATTTTCGCAACAGAGCGTCGTACTGTGATTACTTACAGCAATGTCGGGGGGTAGCGATGAAGTTGCGATTGTGGATCGTGCTCGGCGTGGCCACGTTCGTTGGGATGGTGATCGGTTTCCTGTCGCCCTCGCGGAGTGCCCGGCACGACGCGGGGCGCTGGGCCGCATACCGTGCCCGCCGGGACGCGGACCTGGCCCGCAATACCGTGGCCGTATTGGCGGACTCCCGGTTTGTCTGACGCCGGGACTCGCTCCGTATGCCGTAGCGGGCAGGTCGGACCCGACCTGCCCGCCTCCGCAGGGTCTGGCAGCCCTTCACCCGGCTTGGGAGATCAGCCGAGCGCGTCGAGGTAGGCGCGGTGGCTGCGCGAGAACTCGTAGCCGTTGTACTTGTCCCAGTTGACGGACCAGGTCATCAGGCCGCGCAGGCCGGGGAAGACGCCGTGCGGACGGTAGGAACCGCATCCGGCGCCCTTCGCCAGGCAGCCGAACGCCTTCTGAACCTCGGGGACCGTGGTGAATCCGTTGCCCGCGTACGGTGCGGCCGGCAGGCCGATCGCCACCTGCTCGGGACGGAGCGGCGGGAACGTGGCGCCACCGGCCACGGGGAAGCCGGTGAGCAGCATGTCGGTCATGGCGACGTGGAAATCGGCCACACCCATGGTGTGGTACTGGTTGTCGAGGCCCATGATCGGCCCGGAGTTGTAGTCCTGGACGTGCAGCAACGTCAGGTCGTCCCGCATCGCGTAGATCACGGGAAGGTACGCGCCGGAGCGGGCGTCCGCGGCGCCGTTCGGGCCGGGGCCGTAGAACTGGTAGCCGAGCTGGACGAAGAACGTCTCGGGCGCCATCGTGAGCACGAAGCCCGCGCCGTATCTGGCCTTGAGGGTCTTCAGGGCCGAGATCAGGTTGACGATCACGGGTGTGGTCGGGTTCTTGAAGTCGTTGTCGCCGCGGTTGAGTGACAGCGAGTGGCCTTCGAAGTCGATGTCGAGGCCGTTCAGGCCGTACTTGTCGATGATCGCGGAGACGGACTGGACGAAGGCGTCGCGGGCGGCGGTCGTGGTGAGCTGGACCTGGCCGTTCTGCCCGCCGATCGAGATCAGCACCTTCTTGCCCGCCGCCTGCTTGGCGCGGATGGCGGCGATGAAGTCCGCGTCGCTCTCGACGCTCGGGCATTCGCCGGCCGAGCAGCGGGTGAACCGGATGTCGCCCGAGGTGACGGAGGTCGGCTCGCCGAACGCGAGGTTGATGAAGTCCCATTCGGCGGGCGCATCGGCCATCCGGACATATCCCGATCCGTTGGCGAAGGACGCGTGCAGGTAGCCCACCAGCAACCGCTTGCCGCCGGGCGGAGGGCTGCTCGGAGACGCACTGGGAGACGCGCTGGGAGACGCGCTCGGGCTCGGCGAGGGGCTCGCGGACGGGCTCGCCGAAGGGCTGGCGGAGGGGCTCGCGGACGGGGAGGGACCGCCCCCGGGCCCGTCCAGCACCACGTCGTCGGCGTAGTACGTCCCCTGGCCGTACCAGCCGTTGAGATAGACCGACACGCTCGTCGTGGACGAACCGGTCGTGAACGACGTCGTCACCTGGGTCCACGACGATCCGGGCACCGCCCACGTCTGCGCGTTCACCCCTGTGCCGGTCGCGCCGAGGAAGACGTAGTTGCCTCGAACCCAGGCCGACAGCGTGTACGACGTCGAGGGACGCACCGCGACCGTCTGCTCGCACCGCCCCGTGTCGTTGCCCGCAGGCGTGGCGGACAACGCCTTCGACCCGGCGTGTACGGGCGACGAGACGGCCTGGGCGCCGGATGAGGCCGAGCATGTCCACCCCGACAGCCCGTCCTCGAACCCGGGGTTCACGGCGATGTTCGCGGCATATGCCGTACCGGATGTGAAGAGGAAGCCGGCGGCGGCGAGCAGCGCGGCCGCGCCGATGGTCAGCGGTTTCTTCATGGGCGTCTTCCGTTCGAGAGGGGGGCGTGGAGAACGGGGCCGCGTTGGCACGGTCACACGACTGCGCCGGCGGCGCGACACGCGCGGGCACGACGGCGGGCCCGCGCCGGACAGGGCCGCCTCCTGAGTGCGGACGACGAGGTCGGGGCGGAGCGCTCGGTCACCTTGGCCCGCCCCGGCCTCCGCCGAAGGTGGGAGGCGATATGTTCTTTTAATAAAGTTTCCTAAGAGTTACCGGGATCGTAGCCCTGCGTCCATGGGCGGACAAGGCCTAATCGACTGAGGAATCGCCCGTTGCGCGGCTCCGCCAGCGGGATGCCAGGGCGGTGCCAGGCGGGCGCCAGCGCGGGCGGCGAGCCTTCACCCATGACGTACGCGATCGAAGCCGAAGGGCTGATCAAGCGATATGGGGACAAGACGGCACTCGACGGTGTAAATCTGGCGGTGCGCCGGGGGGAGGTCCTCGCCGTGCTGGGTCCGAACGGGGCGGGCAAGACCACGGCGGTGCGGATCCTCGCCACGCTCGTCTCCCCCGACGGCGGCAGCGCCCGCGTCGGCGGGCACGACGTGGTCGCGCGGCCGCACCAGGTACGCGAGCTGATCGGTCTCACGGGGCAGTACGCGTCGGTCGACGAGAACCTCACCGGCACGCAGAACCTGATGATGATCGGCCGCCTGCTGGGGATGAGCCGGGCCGACGCGCGGGCCCGGGCCGTCGGTCTGCTCGACCGGTTCGGGCTGACCGAGGCGGGCGACCGGGCCGCGAGAACCTATTCGGGAGGCATGCGGCGGCGGCTCGACCTGGCCGTGAGCATGGTGGCCGACCCGCGGATCGTCTTCATGGACGAGCCGACCACGGGGCTCGATCCCCGTGCCAGGACCGAGCTCTGGGACATCGTGCGCGAGCAGGTCGCGGGCGGCTCCACGGTGTTGCTGACCACGCAATATCTGGAGGAGGCCGACCAGCTCGCCGACCGGATCGTGGTCATCGACCACGGCCGGGTGGCGGCCGACGGGACGCCCGACCAGCTCAAGAGCCGGGCCGGACACCGACGGTTGGAGATCAGGCCCGAACGGGATCTGTGGACGGCCCACGACATCCTCGCCCAGGTCATCGGCGTCACGCCGCATGTGAGCTGCGGCCAGGCGGCCCACCGGCTGTCGAAGGACGCGGCACCCCGGCCTCCAGGGGGCACGGCCACGGCGGAGGCACGGGCCGAGGACGCGACCGAGCGGATGGCCGACGCGTCGTCCGGCGCGATGCCCGATCGCTCGTACGGGCCGGTCGAGGACGGCGTCCTCAGCGTGCCGATCGTCGATCCGGCCATGGTGCCCGAGGTGTTCCGCCGCCTGGCGGACGCCGGGATCACGCTCGCCGAGCATGCGCTCCGGCGGCCGAGCCTCGACGAGGCGTTCCTCGCCCTCGTCAGCGCTCCCTCTCCGGACTTGTCCACACCCCCGCAGTTGTCCACAGGCACGGGCGGGATGGCGTCCGCGGGGCGGCAGGCGCCGTCACCATCGTCAGAGCCGCCGGCGCCACGCCCCGCCGTGTCGTCTCGGCAGCCGCAGTCCAGCGGAAGGAGCATGGCATGACCTCTCTCGCCTCTCATCGGGTCCGGCCCCGGGGCGGCGCGCTCACGCAGGGGCTCACGCTCGCGTGGCGCAGTCTCGTGCCGCTGCGCAACGAGCCCGGGCGGCTCGTCCAGCTCCTGCTCCAGCCGATCTTCATGATCCTGTTGTTCGTCTGCCTGTTCGGTGCGATGACGGGCGACCAAACGGGGACCGCCCAGTTCCTGCTGCCGGGCGTGCTCGTCCAGGTCGCGCTGGTCGCGACCAACACCACCGGCATGAACCTCGCCGAGGACATCGGCAACGGCGTCTTCGACCGGTTCCGCAGCCTGCCGATCGCGAGGTCGGCCCCGCTGATCGGCCGGATCCTCGCCGACACCCTGACCATGCTGCTGACGGTCACGACATCGCTGCTCACCGGCCTCGTCGCCGGATTCCGCGTCCGCACCTCGCTCGCCGAGACGCTCGCCGGGCTCGCCCTCGTGCTGCTGTTCACGTTCGCGCTGTCCTGGGCCTCCGCGTGGATCGGTCTCAAGGCCAGAAGCGTCGCCTCGATGCAGGGCATGGCGACCGCCGTCCTGCTTCCCCTGACGTTCGGCAGCACGGCGTTCATCCCCGCGGCCAACGTGCCCGGCTGGCTCCGCTGGTGGATGGACGTCAACCCGGTCTCGCACCTGGCCGCGTCGCTGCGCGTCCTGCTCACCGGAGGGCCGCTGGGGGCCCACCTTTGGATCACGTTGGCCTGGGCCGTCGCCATCGTCGCCGTCTTCTTCCCGCTCGCCGTCCACAGCTACACCAGGAGGATCCGTTGACCATGGACGTCGCCGACATCGACGAGCGGCTCGGCCGACGGCCGTCGCCGGAACAGAGTGGATCACCATGGGGGACGGCGTGCGACTGGCCATCGATATCCGGCACCCGCCCGCCGGAGGAAGGTGTCCCGTCCTTCTCGCGCGGGCGCCGTGCTGCCCGCTCGGCGGATCGTGTGCGGGCCGCCTTCGTCCGGCGCGTCAAAGGTGTCGTCTCCGTCCTGGTTCGTCGCGCGTGGCGGTCAGGCCGAACGGAGGAGCCGGTCGATCTCCTGACGGGACAGGGTGGTGCCGCGCGCGTACGCCTCGTCGAACCGGGAGCCCAGGGCCGAACGGGCCGCCGTCGTCGCCGCCTCGATATCCATGTCGGCGCCGGCGGAGGCGTGAATGGCGTCGGCCGCGCCGAACAGCACGACCGCGCG
This sequence comes from Microtetraspora fusca, assembly GCF_001570365.1. Classification (GTDB taxonomy): domain Bacteria; phylum Actinomycetota; class Actinomycetes; order Streptosporangiales; family Streptosporangiaceae; genus Microtetraspora; species Microtetraspora fusca. The sequence continues at coordinate 7,857 of NZ_BBYK01000046.1, forward strand.
CTCCGTGTCGCCCGCGCGCAGCAGGGTGATCGCGAATCCGGCGACGACCGAGGCGAGAACGGGCAGGTCGGGGGCGGCGCCCAAGGCGTCCATCGCCAGCAGGTGGTGCTCCCGTGCCGCGGCGAAGTCGCCCCTGTCCGCGAGCGCCCTGGCGTAGGCGTGGTGCGCCCAGGCCTCCTGCTGGGGGATCACGGGGATTCGGTCCAGGTCCGCGATGACCTGCTCGTAGACGCGCAACGCCCCGTCGAGGTCCCCTCTGCGCCGCGCCACCTCGCCCTCACCGATCCGGAGCTGGGCCAGGGCGTGCGCGGGAAGGTCGGGAGTGACGGCGGCCCTGGCCCGGGCGATGTCGTCGGCGGCGCCCTCGAGGTCTCCCGCCTGGGCGCGCAGGCTCGCGAGCCGGGTCAGTGTGGAGACCGCATCTTCCGCGCTCACCCATTCGGAGGTCAGCTCCGCGACCTCCTCTATGAGGCCGGGCGGCAGGTCGCCGCGGGCGGCGTGGAGCGAGGCGAGGCTGAGCAGGGCCTCGCTGAGCCCCCAGCGTTCGCCGATCGTCCGGAAACCGGTGACGGCCGCCTCCAGATCCTGCCGGGACTGGTCCAGCTCAGGCTGGAAGCCGCCCCGGATCATGCGGGCCGAGCTCGCCAACCACAGGTCGTCGGAGCGCACATAGCCATCGAGCAGGGCGAGGCCGTGCTCCTCCTGTCCTCCCATGAACGCCATGACGGCCCTGCCGATCAGCAGCATCGGATGGAGAGAGCCCTCACGGACGGCGCGGTTGATAAGCGCGTCCATCCGAGCGGCCATGATCCTCAACCGGTCGGGATCGGCGAGCAGCGAGCCCAGCTTCGTGACATTGACCGCGAACTGGCAGCCGGCGTACGCCCCGGCCAGGCCAGAGGGAGGTTCGTCCCCCGCCAGCGCGAGAACCTGCTCGGCCCACACCGCGCCCTCGGCCCGATAGCCGCGGAGCCACCAGAACCAGTTCAGCGAACTGCAGAGCCGTACGGCCAGCTCGACGTCCCGGTGATCCAGCGCCCAGCGGAGCGCGGCGTGGATGTCATCCTGTTCGGCGATCAGCCGGTCGATCCATTCGATCTGGTCGGCCGTACGCAGTCGCGGCTCGGCGCTCTCCACGAGCTCCAGGAACCGCAGGGCATGGCGATGCCGGAACGCGTCGAGTTCGCCGGCTTCGCCGAGCCGTTCGAGAGCGAAGGCGCGGATCGTCTCCAGCATCCGATATCGGCCGTCGTCCGCCATCTCGACCAGGGACTTGTCCACCAGCGACGGCAGGAGCTCCAGCACGTCCAGGCCGGCACCGCTTCCCGTCGCGCTGGGCGGCCACTCGTCTCCGCACACGCGCTCGATGTCGTCGAACGTCGCTCCGCCTGCGAAAACGGCGAGCCTGCGGGCCAGTTTCCGCTCTCGTGGGTCCAGCAGGTCCCAGCTCCACTCCACCACGGCGCGGAGGGTCTGGTGCCGCGGAAGGGCCGTCCGATTGCCCGCGGTGAGCAGCCGGAAACGATCATCGAGCCGTATCGCGAGCTGCGCGGGCGTCAGAGCGCGCAGCCGTGCCGCGGCCAGCTCGATCGCCAGGGGCATGCCGTCGAGACGACGGCAGATGGTGACGACAGCGTTCACGTTCGACTCGTCGAGGGTGAACCCCGGCCGCGCGCCGAACGCTCTCTCCAGGAGGAGCCGCACGGCCGGACATTCGCGCGCCTCTTCGACGGTCGCGCCCTCGTGCGGCAGCCGCAGCGGCGGGATCGGCGCGAGCATCTCGCCCGGGACCCCGAGCGGTTCCCTGCTGGTGGCGAGCACGGTCACCCCGGGGCATTCCTCCAGAAGGCGCCGCGCGATCAACGCCGCCGTGTCGATCACGTGCTCGCAGTTGTCCAGCACAAGCAGGAGCCGCCGGATGCCCAGCACGGCGACGATCTGCGCGACGGGATCGATGGGATCGGCTCGCCACTCCCCCGCCACGGACCGGTCCGCCGTAACGCCGAGCGCGTCGAGGATGGCGTGCGGCACATCGACGGGGGCGGTGAGAGGAGCGAGCTCCACCATTCGGAACGTGTCGAGTCGGAACGTGTCGAGCGCCGCCGAAGCAAGGGTCGTCGAACTGTCGGCCCCGGAACTGGTGATGCCGAGTGCCGTCTCGACAGCGAGCCGAGTCTTGCCCACTCCTCCTGGCCCGGTGATCGTCACCAGGCGCGAGATCCGCAGCAGATCGCCGACGTGGGAGACCTCTTCTTCCCGTCCGACAAAGCTGGTCAGAGGCATCCGTACAGTCGCTTGCCTCCGTCGCGGATCAGCCGAGCGCGCGGCGGGGCGGTGTGCTGTCCCTTCCCACAGGCCCTTCGCGGAACCTTCCCGGGCCTCCCCCACTGTGCTACCTGCCGAGCCGTCGAAGGCCGCGCCGCCCGGTGCCACGCTGCCCGGTGCCGAGCCACCGGAGGCCGCGCCGCCCGGTGCCGAGCCGTCGGAGGCTGTGCCGCCCAACGTCCTGTCGCCTTGAAGAGTGGCTCCCCCGGCGGCCCCGTTCTCCGTCCCGCCGCGACCGGCGCCGCTCGTCTCGCTACCCCCGTCGTGGCTCGCATAGCCGCTCGACCCCGCAAACCGAGGGACTCCGGCTCCGTTCCCGGCGCCTGGACCGTGGGACGCGCGCATTCTGGGGTCTTCCCGGACGTCGTCTCCTGCTCCCACCTCACCACCGTCGATCCAGCCTTCATGCGGCGGGGCTCCGTACGGGGCCGTGGGCGACGGCCGTACGGGATCGCCCCGCAGGACGGCGAGATGGGCGGCGCGGAGATCGGGCCCCGGATCGACGCCGAGCCCCTCCGTGAGCGCCTGGCGGATGTTCTCATAGAGGGCGAGTGCCTCGGCCTGCCTGCCGCTCGCGGCCAGAGCGCGCATCGCCAACCCTTGCAACCGTTCTCTGAACGGATGCTCCGCCGCCTCCGCGGACAGGTCGATCCGCCATCCGAGCGTCAGGTACGCCTCCGCCCGGGCCTCGATCACGGCCAACCGCCGTTCTTCGAGCAGTGCGGCGGCGCTCGCCAGGTAAGGCACGGCGTGCAGGTCGGCGAGCGCCGGACCCCGCCAGAGCGCGAGGGCCTCGTCGAACGCACGGGCGGCTGCCTCGGGCGTCCGTTCGGCATGTTCACGCTGCGTGAGCCGGGCGAAGCGGTGGGCATCGACGTGGGCGGGATCGACGTCGACGAGATAGCCACCGGGACGACCCACGATCACATTGGGCGGGCCTATGGCCGCCCGAAGTCGCTTGACCAGGGTCTGGAGCGCGTTCACGGTGTTGGCGGGCAGATCCTCGCCCCAGAGAATGTCGGCGAGGCGCTCATGAGTGAGGAGCCTCCCGGGTTCCAGCGCCAGGCCGGCGAGCAACGCTCGGAGCCGCAGTCCGCCGAGGGTGACCCGCTCGCCGCTAGGGTTCACGACCTCCAACGGTCCCAGGAGAGAAATCCGCACAGCGGACATCCTGCACCCGGCACATTGCTGAGCCGTCCATCCGCCCTGCCACCACCATTCTCACGACCGGCTCACTCGCCCCTGACAGGCGAGTCGGCATCTTCAAGACCGACTCAGCTCGTCATGTCACAGGAGATCGCACTCTCGCGACCGGCTCGCCCTCATTCGCCCTGTCACCGCCAGCACCGTCACTACCGATTCACCTTCAGCGGTTGCCGTGCCTGTTGCCACGTCCGTGGTCGGTACAGCTGGACGATCTCCCGGTGCCGTCCTCCGCGACACGCGCACCAGCGGGAGAGACTGGTCCATATCCGGGCAAACCTCGTGAACGACTCGGCAATTACCGGCTCAACTCGGCAGAGGGACCGTCTGGGCGGCCACGAGGCGGGCGTACCGGCCACGCAGGGCGAGCAGGTCGGCGTGGGTTCCGCGTTCGACGATCCGGCCCTGTTCGACGACGAGGATGAGGTCGGCGTCACGGATCGTGCTCAGCCGGTGGGCGATCACGATCCTCGTCTGCGTCAACCGCGCCAGGTTGGCCTCGATGGCCGCCTCGGTGGCGCTGTCCAGATGGCTGGTCGCCTCGTCGAGCAGGAGGATCTTGGGCTGGGAGAGCAGCGCGCGGGCCAGCGCGAGCCGCTGCCGCTGGCCGCCGGACAGACCGCCGCCCTCGACCAGCATGGTCTCGTAGGCCATCGGCATCGCGGCGATCTCGTCGTGGATGCGGGCGATCTTCGCGGCGTACGTGATCCGATCGAGGGAGGCGCCCGGGTCGTTCAGGGCGATGTTCTCCCGGATGGAACCGGTGAAAAGTGACGGCTCCTGGTTCACCACGCCGAACTGGCGGCGGAGCGACCGGAGGTTGAGCTCCGCCATGGGCACGCCGTCGTACCGGATCTCGCCGGTGGTCGGGGTGTGCAGCGCGAGCAGCAGGCGGGCGAGTGTGCTCTTGCCCGAGCCGGATGGCCCCACGAGCGCGACCTTCTGACCGCGCCGGATCATGAGGGAGACGCCCTGGAGCGTCCACGGTCCGCGCGGGTCGTGCCGATAGCCGACGTCGCGCAGCTCCACCTCACCGCGCAGGCGGAGCACTTCGATGCCGTCCAACGGCTCGGGGCGGGACGCGAGGATGTCCGAGAGCCGGTCGAAGTGCGCTCCGGCCTGCTGGAGGCTCTGCAACCCGCTCATCAGGGAGCTCATCGGAGCGAGCGCGGCCACGGCGAGCGCGTTGAGCGCGAGCAGGGTGCCGAGGCTCATCGAACCGTCGAGCACCCGCCACGCGCCGACCCACAGCAGCCCGAGGGGGGCCAGGAACCGGATCGCGCCGAGAGCGGAGTCCACGAGGCCCTGCGCCAGACCGCCCCGTACGTCGGCGTCGAGTTGGGCGCGGAACAGGTCCGACCAGCGCTTCACCGCTCGCGGCTCCGCCCCGGACGCCTTGAGCGTCTCGATGCCTCCGATGGCCTCGATCAGCCGGCTCTGGGTAGCCGAGAGTGCGGCCAGTTCGCGCTGTGTCAGATCTTTGATGCGGCCGGACGTCGCGATCAGCAGCGCGAGCTGGACGACGGTCAACCCCGTGAGGCAGGCGCCGAATACGGGATCGCGGACGAAGACAAGGACCAGATAGCCGAGGGCGAGCGGCCCGTCGAGCAACGCCGACAGCAGCTGCCCGGTCAGCATCCCGCGCAACAGGCTCACGCTGCCGGCTCGGGTGACCAGGTCGCCCGCGCCGCGCTGCGCGAAATACCGGTACGGCAGCGCGATCAGGTGCTCGACGAGGCCGACTGTGAGGTCCCCGTCGGCGCGGGCCCGAAGGGTGACCAGCAGCACCGATCGGAGGTAGGCGACGGCGAACTGGGTGACCGCCGCCACGCCGACGGCCAGGCCGAGAACGGTGAGGAGTTGGTCGTCCCTTCCCGGAAGGATCCGGTCGACCAGCACCTCGGACACCGTCGGCAACGCGAGGCCGGCGAGCTGGAGCAGCAGCGTGGCCAGCACGATCTGAGCGAGCAGCCCGCGTCGCCGCAGGAGAAGGGTCCGCAGGAACGCGCGCCGCCAGGCGACCGGGCCGCCGGACGTACGCATTCTGCGGAACGAGCGTCCGGGCTCGAAAGCGAGGACCACGCCGCTGAAGCCCGCCGCGAACTCCTCAGGGCTCAGTCTCCGGCGCCCCAGGGCGGGATCGACCACATCGATGCGGCGCTCGGTCCAACGCTCGACGACGACGAAGTGATTGGACTCCCAATGAACGACGGCGGGAAGCGGCAGCCGGGCCAGGTCGGCGGGGGCCAGCGCGGAACCCCTCGCCTTCAGCCCCGACGCCCGGGCCGCCGCCATGATGTCGCGCGCGGTGAGGCCGTCCCTGCCGATCTGGAGCCGCTCGTTCAGCTCGTGAGGGGAGGTGCGGCGGCCGTGGAAGCTCAAGACCATGGCCAGGCAGGCCGCGCCGCACTCGGTCGCCGTGTTCTGCTGGGCGACGGGGACGCGGCGTCTCATGAGGTCACCGTCCCGAGGCGTACGAAGAGGGTGAGCACGGTCACGACCAGGACCGCGACGATGATCCAGAGGATGAGAAGGGCCGATCCGGCGGCGCCGGGCTTCTGGCCGGTCACAGCCAGTGCCAGGTGACGGAGGCCCGCGCGCGTCGCTCGGCGAGCCATTCGGCGAACGCGACCCGCCCGGCGGCGGCCAGCACCGCAGGATCGCCGTCGGCCGCGGGACGCCGGTCGAGCACGACGCCGCTGAAGTACGTCCGGCCGGCCTCCGCACCGCTGGAATATGTCCCGCCGACATCCGCGCTGCTGCGATCCGTCAAGCCGCCGCCACCAGACCGCGCACCGCTGAACAAGGTCCCACCGGCATCCGCGCCACTGCCCGCCAAGCCGTCGCCCGCGTCAGTGGACCATGCCGCATCGACATGCGCGCCGCTGGACAAGGCCTCGTGGACATCCGCGCTGCTGCGCGCCAAGCCGCCACCCGCACCACCGACATGCGCACCGCTGAACAAGGTCCCACCGGCATCCGCGCCACTGCCCGCCAAGCTGCCGTCCGCGTCAGTGGACCACGCCCTGTCGGCATCTGCGCCGCTGCTCTGTCGAGCGCCGTCCGTCGGGTGCGCGCCCTGTGCAGAGGCATCCCCCGGAACGCCATCGGGTCTGGAACGCATGCCACTCGAAGACGCCGCAGGCACGCTGACGGAGCCGGCCCGCACGCCTCTCGAAGGCACGCCGCCGCGACCCTCCTGATACGAGGGGCGCCCGGCGACACGGCCGTCGCCGGAACGGGCTCCGGCGTACCAAGCCTCGGGCTGGAGCGGGCCGACGACCACTCCGACGGGCGCATCGCGGAGGGGTTCCGGCAGGCCGCTCGCCACGCGCTCGCAGAGCGTCGCCTCGGCGGCCCCTTCGTCGGCCAGAACGCGGGGCAGGTTCGCGAGGAACTCGGTGGCGTCCGCCCCGGGGAAGGGATGCGGCCCGATCACCCAGGCGGCCGTGACCCGGTCGAAGTCGCCACGATGCCGTGCGAGGTAGCCGGGTGCCAGCTCGGCCTCCTTTCGGCGGCGAAAGCGGATCCGGCGAGCGAGAGCGGTCACCTCCTCCTCGAACTGCTCCGCCGTCATGCCCATGCGGTCGAGCCAGGCGAGCACGGCCTGGCGTCCGTGCAGGCCACGGCGACGGCGGAACGCGTCGGCGGCCTCCTGGACGTCACCGTCAACGAGCGGTTCGTCCCTGGACGCGGCCACGAGCAGGCAGTGGTCGACGATGTCATCGTGTGCCGAGCCGTTCCGCCCCGTCAGGCCGCGGAGCATGAGGAAGGCGTCAGGCAGCGACAGGTGGGCGCCGTCCACGCTGACGAGTTGGTTGGCCGCCCAGTGGGTGGAGTGGTCGACGGGCCAGGAGATCCCGTCATCGGACGGCGCGGTCAGGGCCACCGTGCCGCCGTCGGGATGCGCGACGAGCAGGTCGTAGTCGACGACCGGGGTGCCGGGTCGTGCATCGACGACGAGCTGGGCGTCCAGCTCGGGATGCGCCGCGGCCCATGTGGCAGCGGCCCGGCGGGCGGCGGTGACGCCGGAGCGCCTGCGGTCCAGGGCACGCAGCAGCTCGATTCCGGACTCCACCGCCACGCCGAACGGGATCTCCTGCTCGATCTTGGACGCGACCGTTTCCGTCGCCCCGAACCCGATGCCTGACACGTGTGCCTTGGAAACCCGCTGCTCGCACGCGGGCATGTCGGGCCCGAAAACTCCTGGGCCACCTTCCGCCATCCCAGCGCGGAAGTCTGCCAAGCCACATTCGCCTGTCTCGGACATCGGGTCCTCAGAGGCGACCGAAGACGCCGTCGGCCCGACACGTTCCGCCCCAGAGGTCCCAGCGCCGAACTGCACCACGCCGCGTCCGATCGCTGACACGACTGCCTCGAACATCCGCTCCTCAGACCCGGACGCCGTCGGCCCGACACGTTCCGCCCCAGAGGTCCCAGCGCCGAGCTCCGCCACGCCGCGTCCGATCGCTGACACGGCTGTCTCCGACACCGCTGTTCCGATAGCCCGCGGCCCGCGCCCGGTTCCCGGCTCCGGCGCCTCGCGGTCGATCTCAGGAAGGCTGCTCATCGTGGTGTGCCACCTCCTTGCCGCGTCTCGCGGCGGTCACCAGCCATTCGGCCACGGCGTCGCCGATCGGCAGGCCGGTGGCGGCCTCCAGCCAGCCCCACTCACCGTTGGGATTGATCTCCAGAAACACGTACTCGCCGTCGGGGCGCAGGATGAGGTCGATGGCGCCGTAGGCGAGGCCCAGGTCGGCGACCAGGTCGAGGCAGCGCCGTTCGACGTCGGCGGGCAGGTGGTGTACGCCGTAGCGCACGCGGCCGTCGTCGTAGTGGCGCCAGTCGTCGCGGGCGGCCCGTGAGCTTCCCGCGTCGATCTCGGCGGCGAAGGCGCGCTCGCCCACGACCATGACGCGCAGCTCCACGGCCTTGGGGACGTACGGCTGCAGGATGACCGGCTCGTGCTGGAGGCGGTGGCGTGAGGTGAGGTGCCTGCGGGTCACGAGGGTGGTGTAGACGCGGTGGTCCTGGCCGTCGAGCAGGAACCGGTGCGAGTCGAAGAGCTTGGCGACCAGCCGCCCGCCACTCCGCGCGTACGCGGGGACGAGCGCGGCGGGGTCGTTCGTCATCACGGTCTCGGGGATCGCGAAGCCCAGCCGGACGGCCCGGTCCAGGTGGACGAGCTTGTTGTGAGCCCGGTCCACCACCGGGAGGCGGGCGGGGAACCACGGGACGGGCAACAACTCCCAGAGCCCGGACATGAAGAATCGGGAGACCCGGTCCACGTGCGCGCGCTGCGTCGGCTCGGTCATGTTGATCGCGGCGGAGGGGGCGTTCGGCCGCCTGACCCAGACGGCGGTCACCTCGGCCAGATCGAGCACGAGCTCCTGGGTGGACAGTATGAACGAGGGTCGGTCACCGATGAAGGTGGCGGTGACCCGGCCTCCGGAGGGGAAGTCGCCCGGGTCCCACCACACGACCGGGAGTCCCCTCGACTCGATCTTGGGCAGGACCATGTCCACAGTGGCGTCGCCGCGGTCACTCAGTACTAGAAGCATGTCGCTTTCCCTTGCTCGCGACCGCCTGGGGCGACGCGGAGCACCCGGGGAGGCGGGACGGGCCCGCCTCCCCGGAGCCGGCTCAGTTGATGATGTCCCACTCGGCGGGCTTGCCGCCGATGTACCAGGTGACCTTCATCTCGGGCATCCGGCCGCCGCCGACGAGGCCGAGGTCGCCCTCGGAGAGCTCGGCTCCGTCGAAGGCGAGGTCGTCAAGCTTGATCTTGGACACAATGTTCCCTTTCCGCCGCCCGAGAGCGGCGTCTTCCACGTTCCCCCCGTATGGCGAGGAACCAGTCATCACCGGTGGTCCCGGTGATCGGTTGAGCACCTGGGACCGAACGTAGAGATCGCGACTTGATCGGGACTGCGCCCCAACTTGGGGCGCACTTGGGAACGACTGAGCCGGACTCACCAGGCCGCCTGGACCAGGGTGAACACGCCCGCCCCGACCAGGGCGGCGGCCCACATCCGGTCCAGGTTGAACCAGGCTCGGCGCAGGATCGCGAGCCCGGCGAACTCGTACACCACGAGCGCGACCACACCCGCGGTGACGAACATGGCGAGCGTGTGCACCCCGGCCACGAACATGCCGCCGGACATCGCGTGGCCGTGGTGACCGGCCGGGATGCGGGTCAGCACGGGCAGCAGCATGAGGCCGGCGCCGTGCGCGGACGACATGAGGAAGGACCAGGCGGCGAGCTGGCCGAGCGACAGCCGCATGCCGACCCAGCGGAAGTGTCGTGTGGACAGCAGACGCCACAGGCCGAAGGCGACGAGCACCACGCCCGCGCCGATCGACAGCGCGGTGCCCGTCACCAGGGACCCGGTGGCGCCGACGACCAGCGCCACCAGGGCCACCGAGGCGAGATGGCCGAGCGCGATCACCGGGAGGGACTGCAGGAGCCGGTCGCGGCTGCGCTCCTGCAGTCCCCTCGCCACAGCGAACAGCCAACCCATCGCGGGGTTGATCCCGTGAAAGGCGCCCAGCAGGATGACCGCGACCAGCGTCATGGGTAGCAGTACGAGTCCGAGGAGGCGTCGCCGCCCTGCAGCCGGGTCTGGTGCGGCCGCAGCCCCCGGAAGTCGTCGCCGTGCGGGAAGAACCGCTCGTCGAACGTGAACGTCTCCGTGTCGACCTTGGCCATCCACGCCCCGACCCCGTCGGGATAGAACTGGTCGTCCCAGGAGCCGTAGAGCGAGTTGGTGACGTAGACACGCCGGCCGTCGCGACTGACCTCGATCATCTGCGGCCCGCCCGCGAGCCGCTCGTACGGCGCGGCCGGGTGGGGAGCGCGCCCGACGATGCCGCCGATGCGCAGGGACCCGGTCTCGACCGGCGCGAAGGGGTCGGAGACGTCGTAGCGCTTCAGCTCGCCGGTCCCCCAGCAGGACACGTAGAGGTGGCGGTCGTCCACGGACAGGTCGATGTCGGTGACCAGCGGCGGCACGGCGCCGAACGGCTTGAGTATGTCGGGCAGTTCCTCGGGCGCGGCGGGTTCGGCCGGGATGTGGACGACCTTCCTCGCCTCCCAGCGGGAGCCCTCGCGGTGCCAGACCCAGATCGACGCGGACAGATCCTCCACGTTGGTGACGACCCCGGCGAAGCCGTACGTCTTGGTCGGGTCGTGGGCGGGGCGCAGTTCGAGGACCATCTGGTGCTGGTCACCGAGGTCGATCTCCTGGACGTGCCTTCGCTTGCGCAGGTCCCAGAAGTGCAGGCGGTGGCCGTACTTACGGCCGAGCAGCAGCTCCCCGACCAGGCCGTCCTCGACCATGGACGGGGTGCCCCATTCGGAGCTCACCAGCACGTCGTGGTTGATGTGCCACCAGAAGTCGTAGGCGAGGTGCTGCGACCCGCGGTCGGCCTCCCACCGGCCGACCACCTCGAAGGAGGTGTGGTCGAGCAGCGCGATGCCGCCGGGCCCGTCCTCGCCGAACCCGCCGAGCGCCGAGACGTACAGGCCCTCGGGGCCGCAGTGCACGGTGTGCGGGCGGGAGTATCCGGCGCGTTTGCCCAGCTCCTCGGGTTCGATGACCTTGACCAGCTCGGGGCTGACCCGGTCCTTGGTGTCGTAGACGTAGATCCGGGAAGAGCGCAGCCCCGGCACGATCAGGTAGCGCCGCTCAACGTGCGGGTGCGGCGCGTTGGGGCACAGGGCGCTGCTGCAGGCGTTCCACCCGAAGTGGTGGAGCTCGTCACCCGTGTACGGAAGGTCCGTCCAGCCGACCACGGTGCCGTACGCCGGGGAGTCGGGGTCGGTGTCGAGGACGGCCAGCGCGTCCGGCCGTTCCGCGGACCGGTCGAAGGCGGCGACGTAGGCGAGCTTCTCCCGGGGAGCGGCGACGGCGTCCCGGGGTGAGGGATAGAACGTGGGATCAGGCGTCCAAAGGCTCATGCCCTCCAGATTCTTCCCACTTTTCCCATCGGGTCAATAGGTAATGCCCTCTATCACTTCCGGTGACTCCAGGATTCTTTCCCGGGGGTGCCGGAATCACGCCGACAGGTGGCGTGATATGTCATCTTTTGCGAGTGAACATGCCGGCGCGGGTCATGCGGCCGACAGGTCCGTCACCGCGAACTCGGAGGGAGCGCGCCCCATGTTCTTCGGCATCACTGACATCTGGACGTACGTCATCGGCGCGTTCCTGATCATCCTGCTGCCCGGACCCAACTCGCTCTACGTGCTCTCCACGGCGGCCCAGCGCGGGGTACGGCAGGGCTACCGGGCGGCCTCCGCGGTCTTCATCGGCGACACGGTCCTGATGGTACTGTCCGCCGCCGGCGTGGCGTCGCTGCTCAAGTCGAACCCCACGCTGTTCAACGTCGTCAAGTACGCGGGGGCGGGCTATCTGGCGTGGATCGGGTTCGGCATGCTGCGCGCCGCGTGGTCGGCGTGGCGCTCTCGCGACGCGGCCGGGACGGCCGTCGCCCAGTCCGTCGCCGCCGGAGGCGTGGCGACCGAGACGGCGTCCGCCGACAAGCCCGCCACCGACCCGTTCCGCAGGGCGTTGGTGATCAGCCTGCTGAACCCGAAGGCGATCCTGTTCTTCATCTCGTTCTTCATCCAGTTCGTGGACCCGTCGTACGGCGCGCCGGCCGTCTCGTTCCTCATCCTGGGGACGATCGTGCAGATCTTCAGCGCGCTCTACCTGTCGATGCTGATCTTCGGCGGCACGTTCCTGTCCGCCCAGTTCCGGCAGCGACGCAGGCTCTCCGCCGGGCTGACCTCCGGCGTCGGCGCGCTCTTCCTGGGCTTCGGGGCCAAGCTGGCGACCTCCAGCCTCGGCTGACCTGGCAGGGCGCGGGCCGACCGGAATAGCGAGCCGATTGTCGCCGTTCAATCGGACAGATAGCGGCAAATATCGACAAAAGACCCGCTTTTCTGGCTGCCGTCCCGCGGTCGACCACCTCGGGCCGACGGTGCCAGGCCGCCTGGGGCGACGCCCACCACGCTCGCCCGGGTGACCGCGAGGTCACGCGCGCCGCCACCCAGGGGAGAGTCATGGACCAGCCGCCCTTCACGCCGCCGCACCTGCCGTCTCTGCTGAGGCAGGCGGTGCCGATGCTGATCGAAGGGGTGTTCGCCCCCCTCGCCGTCTTCTACGCGGCTCTCACTCTGATCGGGTTCAACGGCGCTCTCTGCGCGGCCCTGGCCTGGGTCTACCTGGGCATGCTCTGGCGCGTCGTCCGGCGCACCCGCGTTCCCGGCACGATGACGCTGACCGCGGTCGCGCTCACGGCCCAGGCCGCGCTCGGTTTCTGGACCGGCAGCGCCGTCGTCTACCTGATCCAGCCCGAGGTCGGCACGATCTGTCTCGGCCTGGTCCTCCTCGCGTCCCTGCGGCTGCGCCGCCCGCTGATGGCCAAGCTCGCGCAGGACTTCGTCCACCTGCCGACGTTCGTGCTGAAGCATGAGCGGGTCCGGCAGTTCTTCGTCCGGGTCACGCTTCTGTGGGCGTTCGTGCTGATCGCGAACTCGGCGGGGAACATCTGGCTGCTCCTCAACGAGTCGATCGGCAGCTTCCTGCTGCTGCGCACAGTGGCCATGGTGGCCGTCACCGCGCTGGCGATCGGCGTGTCCGTCTGGGGCTTCCGGCGCGTGCTGCGCCGGCTGAGCCTCGACGCGGCCACCGCGTAGCCGCCACCGCATCACCGCTGCCGCATCGCCGTTCACGACGGCGTCAGCGGAAGAGCAGGATCCGGATCGCCAGCGGGATCGGCGTGCCCCCGCCCACCACTTCGAGGACCCGGTGCCGGGTCTCCGGCGTGTCGAGGAGCCCCGCGACCACGGCGGCGACGTCGTCCCTGGACACCGGATCGTGCCGGGCCAGCGGCACGTCCGCGAGGGTCACCAGGCCGGTCCCCTTGTCGTCGGTGAGCCGGCCGGGACGAAGGATCGTCCAGTTGAGGTTCGGCCGGGCGCGCAGGTCCTCCTCCGCCGACGTCTTCGCGTTGATGTAGGCCGCCCACACCTCGTCGCTCCCCGGCGCGGGCGGCGCGCCCGCCCCGATCGTCGAGATCTGGATGAAACGGCGGACCCCGGCCCGTTCGGCGGCGTCCGCGAGCAGGACCGAACCGCGGTGGTCCACCGTCTCCTTGCGCGCCGTGCCGCTGCCCGGCCCCGCGCCCGCGGCGAAGACCACCGCCCCGGCCCCGATCAGGATCTCGGCCAGCTACTCCGGCCGGGTCTGTTCGAGGTCGCACAGCACGGGCTCGGCCCCGGCCGTCCGGACGTCGTCCTGATGATCGGGGTTGCGTACCAGCCCCACCGGCTCGTCGCCGCGCGCGGCGAGCAGCCGTTCCAGCCGGAGTGCGATCTTGCCGTGGCCTCCCGCGATCACTACGCGCATCTGACTCACCCCCGCCGACGATCCTCGCACGGGCACCGCGGACGGGGGCGGTACGGCACGGCGGGCGCTCCCGCCCGCCGACCGGTCATTCTCGCGTCACTCCACGGGATGGCCGAAGCGGAAGACGCCCTGCGGGTCGTAGGCACGGCGGACCTCCGCCAGCCGCCGCACCGTCTCCGGCTGCCACGCGACCCTGAGCTGCTCGCGCAGCGCGTCGCCGGTCAGGCCCAGCAGGTTGACCTGGGCGGGTCGGGGACCGGCCACCGCCATCAAGGTGTCGCCCGCCTTGGCTCCCTCCGGGGAGGCGATGGTGTGAGTGGACAGGGCATAGGCCGCGTCGCGCCAGCCCACCGCGTTGCCCGCGTCGCGGGCCATCGCCCCGCCGAGATGGCGGATCTCCACGACCACCAGCGAGTCGTCGGCGGCGGCGAGTACCGCGTCCGTGTCCACGTCGTCGAGCAGGACTCCGCGGCCCCACGAAGGCATCGGCCCCTCGGGGTCGTTGTAGACAAGGTGCGTGTCCCGGTACGGCATGTCGCCGAGCGCGTCGACCAGCACCGGAGCCGCGGCGCGCATGGGAGCCACCACCCGGTCGCCGTCGGCGCCGGTGTGCACGACCCGGAGCGCGACCAGGGGCGGCGCGCCACCCGGCGGGCGGAGCAGCGCCACGGACGTCGTGGTCTCCTCGGTCAGGCCGCGCGTCCAATCCATGTACGCGCGGAAGACCTGGCGCGCCGCGTCGCCGGGGTAGATCAGGCTGCCGGCGAAGACGTGGGCGTGCGGCAGGAGGTCGAACGTCATCGACGTGATCACACCGAGGGTGACCTTGCCGCCCCTGAGCGCCCAGAACAGGTCGGGCTCCTGGTCGGCGCTCACCTGCCGGAGCCGCCCGTCGGCGGTCACGATCTCCAGGGCGCGTACGCGGTCCGCGGCGTAGCCGTACGTGCGGGACATGAGGCCGATGCCGCCGCCGACGGTGTATCCGACCACGCCGACTCCCGGGGACGATCCGGAGAGGGGGGCCAGGCCGTACTCGGAGGCCGGGCCGATCACGTCCGCCCAGTTCGCTCCCGCCTGGACCCGCGCGGTGCGCGCGGCGGCGTCGATCGTGACGTTGTTCATCCGTCGCGTCGTGATGAGGAGGCCGCCCTCGGCGGGCAGGCCGGGCGCGTGCCCCATGCCCATGATCGCGACGGGCAAACCCGCGTCGGTGGCGCGGCGTACGGCGGCGATCACGTCCTCGGCCGACTCCGCGGGCACCACCACGTCGGGGCGCTGCGCGATCGCGAGGTTGAACCCACTCGTCTCCTGTTCGTATCCGGCGTCTCCCGGCTGCAAAGTTCTCATGGGGACGAGCGTGGACGAGCGCGGTTGTGCCTGACTGAACAATTTGGACTAGCGAGACGCAAGTCAGTGCCCGTTCAATTACCGATATGTCACTCTCCTTCCGCTTGCTGGGCAATCTGGAGGTCTGGACAAGCGAGCGGCGGCTGGACATCACCGCCCGGATGCGCCGCGCCCTGCTGGCCCTGCTCCTCGTCGACGTGGGCCGGGCCGTGCCCGCCGACGCCCTGGTCGAGCGGCTCTGGGGAGACCGGCCGCCGTCCGCGCCGTTCGGAACGCTCCAGGCGTACGTCGCCCAGCTCCGGCAGACGCTGGAGCCCGAGCGCAGGCCGCGCGACCGCCCGGCGGTCCTGCTGACCCGGGGCACCGGCTACCTCCTCGACGTCGCCCCCGAGCGGATCGACGCGCTCGCCTTCGAGGACCTGGTGGCCCGGGGCGACCTGGAGGCGGCCTTCGCGCTGTGGCGGGGAGAGCCGCTCGCCGAGTTCGCCGACGCGGCGTGGGCCGGGCCGTACCGGACCAGGCTCATGGAGATCTACGAGGCCGCGGCGGAGGATCGGGTCGAGGCGTGGCTGACGGGCGGCCGGACCGAGAGCGCCGTGGCCGAGCTGGAGAGCATGATCGCGCGGCAGCCGCTGCGCGAGCGCCGCTGGGCGCAGCTCGTGCGGGCGCTGTACGCGGACGGGCGGCAGGCCGACGCCCTGGCCGCCTATCGCCGGTGCCAGACGCTGCTCGCGGACGAACTCGGCATCGATCCCGGGCCGGAACTGCGCCGCCTGGAGGCCGCGGTCCTCGCCCAGTGCCCGTCGCTGCCGGTCGGCGGCCGGTGGAAGAGCGCTCCGGCGGCGCCCGACACCGCCGAGAGCACGCCGGACGAGCCGGTCGGCCGGGAACGGGAGCTGGCCGTGGTGCGGGACCGGGTGGAGGGGTTGCGGATCGCCGGGGGCTGCCTGCTGCTGGCCGGCGAGCCGGGCGTCGGGAAGACCACGCTGGCGGAGTCGGCCCGCCGATTCGCCGCCGCGTCGGGCGTCCCGGCCACCTGGGTGTGCTGCGTGGACGCCACCAGCGCTCCCGCGTACTGGCCGTGGGCGCAGGTCCTCCGCGACCTCGGCGGCCCGGCGGCGAACGCGGCCCTCGGCGTGGTGACCGGCGAGCGCCCGCTTCCCCAGGGGGACCGGTTCCAGGTCTACGAGGCGGTCCTGGCCGCGCTCGCCGCCGTGCCCGAGCGCCGGCTGGTCGTGTTCGAGGACGCGCACGGCGCGGACGCGTCGTCGCTGGAACTGCTCCGGCTGATCGCGGGTGACCTCGCCCGGCTGCCCTTCCTGTTCGTGGTGACCTCCAGGGACGGCGCCGGCCTCGCCGCTCCGGCGGTCGAGCGCCTGACCGTGGGAGTGCTGCCCGAGGAGGCGTGCGCGCGCTATGTCGAGCGTGCGCTCCCGGGCGAGCCGGAACTGGCGAGCGAGCTGGCCAGGCGCAGCGGCGGCAACCCGTTCTTCCTCGGTGAGCTGGTGTCGCTGGTGCGCGGCGGCGGCACCGTGGGCGGCGTGCCCGAGGGAGTGCGCGACGTGATCGCGCAGCGGGTCTCCGCCCTGCCGGAGCGTACCCGCGAGGCACTCACACTCGCCGCCGTCGCGGGCGAGGCGCTCGACCCGGCGGTGCTCGCCCAGGCCGCCCGGATGACGGGCGAGGAGCTGCTCGTGGCGCTCGACCCCGCGCTGGGCGCGGGGCTCCTCGTGGAGGACGCCGATTCCTGGGGCTACCGCTTCCGCCACGGGCTGATCAGGGACGCCCTGTACGACTCGCTCGGCAGGGTGAGCCGCGGTGGGCTGCACGCCCGCGTCGCGGACGCGCTGGAGGCCACCGGCGCCGGCGTCACCGCGCTGGCGCTGCACTATCTCGCCGCGGGACCGCTCGGTGCCCCGGAGAAGTCAGTGCGGTACGCCAGGGCCGCCGCGGCGCTCGCCGTACGGCAGACGGCCTGGTCGGAGGCGGTCGCCCACCTGCGCGACGCGGCGGCCGTCCTGATCGGGAGCGCCGAGCTGCCGATGCGCTGCGACGTGCTCGTGGACCTGGGGCGGGCGCTGCGCGACGCGGGCGAGCACGCGAAGGCGCACGAGGCCATCGAGAAGGCCGTGGCGCTGGCCACCGCCCTCGACGACCCGACGCGGGTGATCGCGGCGGCGACGGCCTTCGGCGGGGTCACCACGTGGGGCAGCCGCGAGTACGGCGAGCACGAACCCGCCGTGGTGGGGTTCCTGGAGAGCCAACTGGGAGCGACGGCGGGGGACGACGCGGCCAGGGTGCGGATCCTCGCGACGCTCGGCCTGGAGCTGCGCTACAGCGACCGGGTCGCCGACTGCGCGGCCTACGCCGAGCAGGCGCTCGACCTGGCCAGGCGGCTCGACGATCCGGACCTGCTCGCGCTGGCGTTCAACGCCTTTCTGCACTCGTGCCACGGGCCGTCCCATTTCACCAGGACGCCCCCGGTGACGATCGAGGCGATCGACCTGGCCGCCCGGCGCGGCGCCCGCCGGGACGAGTTCGCGTTTCGGCTGCAACACGTCACCGAGGTGGCGAGAGCGGGGGACCTCACGGCGTTGGACGTGCAGCTGGCCCGCTGCCGAGATCTCGCCGCCGAGCTGCGCTCTCCCGAGCTGAGCGGGCAGCTCCGGCTGGCGGAGGCGACGGCCGCCCTCCTCTCCGGTCGCTGCGACGACGCCGAGAGGCTGAGGGACGAGGGCCTGCGGCTGATCGGACTGACCGGCGCGCCAGGCCTCACCTGGGCGCGGTTGGCCACGGACATCGGCCTGGCGCGGGCGCGGGGCACCCTCGCGGCGATGTCCGACCCGCTGCTCGGCATGGCGGAGAGCGTGCCGTGGAGCTTCTCGATCAGCCGGCCGGCGGCGGTGCTCGCCCTCGCCGAGTCGGGCCGGGAGGACGAGGCGCGCGGCCTGACCGCCCGCTGGTTCGCGCCACCCCCGGAGGACTGGACGTGGATGTTCCCCATGGGGCTGTGGTCGGCGGTGTCTGCCCTGATCGGCGTCCCCGATCCCGGCCTCCTCTACGCGAGGCTGCTCCCGCACGCGGGCGAGCTCGCCATCGCCGGAGTGGGCCTCGACTGCGGCGGTTCCGTGAACGGCCTGCTCGCCGGTCTCGCCGCCGCCATGGGCGACAAGGAGACGGCCCGCGACCACGCCAGGCGCGCCGTCGAGACCGAGGATCGCCTCGGCCTGGTCGCGTGGTCGCCACGCAGCCGGTCCTATCTGAGCTGAACCTGCCTCCGACGCACCGTGGGCGCGCTCCCACCACCCTGTGGAGGCGCGGCGACGCTGTGAGAGGGTCGTTCCCCGCAAGCGGAGGAGATCGCGGCCCGACGGCGGTCCCTCCCGGACCGAAAGGAGTCCGATGGGTACCGCACTCGTCACCGGAGCGTCCCGGGGCCTCGGCGCCGCCATCGCCGAGCGGCTCGCCGCCGACGGCTGCGACGTCGCCGTGAACTACGCCCACGACACCGCCGGGGCGACCCGCGTCGTCGAGCGGATCCGCGCCACCGGCGGCTCCGCCCGGCTCGCCCGCTTCGACGTGACCGACGAGGAGTCCGTACGGCGGGGTATCGCCGAGATCGGCCGGGTGGACGTCGTGGTGAACAACGCGACCGGCCCGCAGCCCCTGCTGCCGGTCGAGAAGCAGACCTGGGACGACCACCTGGATCAGCTCCGGTTCTTCGTGAAGGCGCCGCTGCTCATCCTGCAGGCCGTGCTGCCCGCGATGCGGGAGGCGGGCGCGGGCCGGATCGTCAATATCGGCAGCGAGGTCGCCGACCTCGGCAATCCGGAATTCGGGCACTACGTGTCGGCGAAGGCCGCGATGCACGGCCTCACCCGCTCCTGGGCGCGCGAACTCGGCCCGTACGGGATCTCGGTGAACACCGTGGAGCCGGGGTGGATCCCGGTGGAGCGGCACGCCGACCTGCCCGCGGCGGACTTCGACGCCTACCTGGACGGCGTGGCCGCGGGCCACATGGGGACGCCGGGGGACGTCGCCGAGGCCGTGGCCTTCCTCGCCTCCCCCCGCGCCCGTTTCGTCACCGGGCAGCGCCTCGCGGTCAACGGCGGCAAGACCATGACCTGACCCATCCCTGAGATCGGGACCGGCGAATCCCCGCCCGTTTCAGGGTGATCCCCGATGGCCGCGACCACCGGCGTGCAGCAGGCTCTGATTCGATCCCCCATACCCGCTCCGGCGGCGGCGTGGGGGCGAGCGGTACGCCGGTGAGGAGTTGTGGAACGGTGAGCGGAACGGGTGGGCGGATCGCGGTCGCGGGTCCGATCCTCGCTCTCAGCGTCATGATCTGGCTGCACGTCGCCTACCCCGGCGCCGTGGACCCGCTGGTCGCCCCGGTCGCCGGCTACGCCTGGGTGGAGGGGGCCGGTCCCCTGCTCGCGCTGGGTGTCCTCTCGCTGGTCGCGGGCATCGCCGGACTCGTCCGCGCGCTGGCCAGGGTCGAGCCGGCGCGGAGCGCGGCGGCGCGAGTGCTGCTCACGGGCGTCGCGGTGGCGCTGACGCTGACCGCCCTGTGGCCGAGCGACGCCTCCGAGATCCACCGCTGGTCCACCGCGCTCGTCTTCACCGGCCTGCCGTGCGCGGCCTGGATCCTGGCCAGGCAGACCAGGGCGCTGCCGGGCTGGCGGACGACCGGCCGGGTGCTCGACGCGGTCAGCCTGGCCTCCGTGCTCGCCCTGGCCGCGTACCTGCTGGGCCGTCCGGGCTCCCCCGTCGCCGAAACGGTCGGCGGCGCGGCGTTCTACGGCCTCGCCGAACGGACCCTGGTGATCTCCGAGGTCGTGCTCGTGCTGGCCATGGCGGCGGCCGCCACGCGTGGTCGTCCGGCCCGCGCCGTGCCGTCCACCCCCTCCGGGTCGCTCGCCAGGGGAAACATCCGCTAGTGTCCCGGCATGTCCGAGGCGTACTTCCCCCGTATCCAGACCGTCACGGGCGCCCTGCCCGTCTCCCTGATCGAGGGGCCCGTCCTTCCGGGTGAGCACCTGCGCACCGACACGCGCTGGGGAACGGGCGGCGAGTCCGACCCGTACCGCTGGCTGGACGAGGAGACGCACGTCACCTCCGAGCTGGCCGAGCTGGGCCGGGAGCGGGGTCTCGCCCTGGTCGTCGAGCACAGTTGCCTCGGCATGGGGCGTGACGTGACGGCGCTGGCGCGGATCGCCACGGCGGCCAGGGTCGCGGTCGTCGCCGCGACCGGGTTCGCCCCGGAGCCGTTCAGCGGCGACCTGATCCGCCGGTACGGCGTGGACGACCTCACCGCCGACCTGCTCAAGGAGATCGGGACCGGCCTCGACGGCACCGCCGCCCGGCCCGGCGTGATCGTGGCCGCGACGTGGGGCGAGCAGCCCACTGCGAGCGAGGCGCGCGCCCTCACCGCCGCCGCGCGGGCCTCGGCCCGCACCGACCTTCCGGTGGCCGCGGACGGCCTCGACGTCCTGGAGACCCTGCTCGCCGAGGGTGTGCCGCCCACCCGGCTGAGCGCCCGCGCGACCGACCCGCTCGTCCAGCGCAAGATCGCCGAGGCGGGCGCGTACGTCGAGGTGACCGAGGCCGAGCACGCGCTCGCGCTGGTCGAGGCGGGCCACGCGGCACGCGTCCTGCTGAGCAGCGGGGTGTCCCGGCAGGGGCACCTGCGGGACTACGGCGGGCCCGGGTACGGCCGGCTGTTCGACGAGGTCGTCCCCGCGATGCGCGCCGCCGGGACCGACGAGGGCACGCTGGAGCTGATCACCTGCCGCAACGCGCTGCGCTGGCTCACCGGTCTCGACCGCTGACGCGGTTCCGGCGCCCCCTCCGGAGGGAGCGCCGGACGACGCCGCGTGCCGTCAGGAGTCGAAGCCGAGCCCCATCGCGTCGAGCGTGCGCAGCCAGAGGTTGCGCCGCCCCTCGTGGGCGTCGGCCCGCGCGATCGACCAGCGGGTGAGCTGGATGACCCCCGACCGCGCCGGCTCGGGCGGGAACGGCATCGGCTTGGTCCGCACCATGCGCAGCCGGGTCCGCTCGGTGCTCTCGCCGCCGAGCAGGTCCAGCATGACGTTGGCCCCGAACCTGGTGGCTCCCACCCCCAGCCCCGTGTATCCCACCGCGTACGCGAGCCGCGAGCGGTAGGCGGTGCCGTAGAAGGCGGCGAACCGGCTGCAGGTGTCGATCACCCCGCCCCACCTGTGGGTGAAGCGGACGCCCTCGAGCTGCGGGAACGTGGCGAAGAAGTGCTGCGCCAGCTTCTCGAAGGTCTCGTCCCGCTGGTCGTATCCGTCCTTGATCAGGCCGCCGTTGTGATAGACGGCGTCGTAGCCGCCCCACAGGATCCGGTTGTCGTCGGTCAGCCGGTAGTAGTGGAACTGGTTGGCCGAATCGCCGATGCCCTGCCGGTTGCGCCAGCCGATCTCGGCGAGCTTGTGGTCCGGCAGCGGCTCCGTCATCAGGACGTAGTCGTACACCGGGACCAGGAAGTGCCGCAGGCGACGCAGCAGCGGCGGGAAGACGCCCGTGCCCAGGGCCACCCGGCGGGCCCGGACGGTCCCGTGCGGGGTGACGACGTCCAGCCGTTCCCCGGCGTCGGAGACGGACCTGGCCGGGGTGTGTTCGAAGATCCGCACGCCCATCCGGAGGCAGGCGTCCCGCAGGCCCCAGGCGAGCCGCGCCGGGTCCACCATCGCGACGGCGTCCCGCTGCCACAGGGCGCCGAGATAGGTGGGCGAGTTCACCTCCGCCCGCACCTGGTCGCGGTCCAGATAGACGGGCTCGGAACCGAGGTCGCGGGCGGCGCTCTCGGCCTCGCGCAGCCCCTCGAGCTGCCACTCCTCGGTGGCGACGTTCATCTCCCCGGTCCGCTCGAACGAGCAGCGGATGTCGTACCGCTCGACGGTCGCCTCGATCTCGTCGAGGTTCTCCTGCCCGAGGCGCTCCAGGGTGGGAAGCTCGTCGGGCCAGCGGGCCTGGCCGTTGAGCAGGCCGTGGGTGAGGCTGGCGGCGCAGAAGCCCCCGTTGCGTCCGGAGGCGGCCCAGCCGATGCTCTTGCCCTCCAGCAGGACCACGTCCCGCGAGGGGTCTCTCTCCTTGGCCATCAGCGCGGTCCACAGACCGGAGAATCCACCTCCGATGACGGCCAGGTCGGCGGTGGTGTCGTTCGTGAGCCGCGGTGACGGCTCCGGTGCCCCTGGCTGGTCCAGCCAGTACGGCGTGCGCTCCGCGTCAGCAAGCGCCTTCAGCGGATCCACAGATTTCACTTCCCTACGTGTCACGTATTGATTGGTTGCGTGACCCCGAACCGGCCGGTCACGCGCGGGATCCCCCTCGCTCCGATCTCACCTCTCCCTGAGTGCCTGTGACGTGGAAGTGGTTGAGCCCCCTCACCGGGGCGAGGGGGCTCAACCGGGGTCTAGCGGCGGCGACGCGCCATGAGCGCGTTGCCGAGGGCGATCAGCAACCCGGCCGCGAAGATCAACGTACCCATCACGTTGACCTGCGGCGGGATGCCCACCCGCGTGGATCCCCAGATCCACAGCGGGAACGTGACCGTGCCGCCCGAGTTGAAGTTGGTGATGACGAAGTCGTCGATGGACAGCGCGAACGCCAGCATCGACCCGGCCATCACACCCGGGAAGATCATGGGCAGCGTCACCAGCCGGAACGTCGTCCAGGTGCCCGCGCCGAGGTCCCGGGCCGCCTCCTCAAGGGAGGCGTCCAGCGTCATCACCCGCGCCCGCACCGTGATGGCCACGAACGAGATCGAGAACATCACGTGCGAGATCACGATCGTCCAGAAGCCGAGCGGGACGGCGAGGGTGACGAACAGCGACAGCAGGGACGCGCCCATCACGATCTCGGCGCAGGAGATGGCCGCGAACATGACGATGTTCATCGTCCCGGATCCGCGGAAGCGGTACCGGCCGAGCGCGAGACCGATGAGCGAGCCGAGCACGCCCGCGATCAGCATCGTCAGCACGGCGATGAGCAGCGAGTTCACCAGCGCCGTCGTCAGGTCGCCGATCTCGAAGAGCTTGCCGTACCACTTCAGGGTGAAGCCCTGGAACGTGGTGTTGTAGCGGCCCTTCGTGTCGTTGAACCCGAAGAGGATCATCACCGCGATGGGGACGATCAGCCAGGCGATGACGAGCCAGGTGTAGAGCTGCAGCCAGCGGCCGCGAAAGAGCCTCATCGCGCCGCCACCTCCAGCACGTCCTCGGTGCCGAGCGCCTTGGCGTAGGCGAAGATGCCGATCAGCAGCAGCGCCATCAGGGTGAACGACAGCGCCGAGGCCGTCGGGTAGTCCTGCGTGACGAGGTACTGGTTCTGGATGACGTTGCCGATCATCGTGGTGTTCGTGCCGCCGAGCACCGAAGCGTTGACGTAGTCCGACGTGGCCGGCACGAACGTCATCAGCACCCCGGCGAACACGCCGGGCAGCGACAGCGGGAACACCACCCGGATGAACGTCTGGAACTTGTTGGCGTACAGGTCGTTGGCCGCTTCCAGCACCCGCGGGTCGATCCGCTCCAGCGCCACGTACATCGGCAGCACCATGAACGGCAGGAAGTTGTACGCCAGGCCGCCGATCACCGCGTACGGCGTGGCCAGGACGCGGAAGTCGTGCGGCAGCAGCCCCAGGTCCTTCAGCGGGCCGAGCAGCATGCCGTTGTCCGACAGCAGGAACTGCCAGGAGATCGTCCGCAGCACGAACGACACGAGGAACGGCAGCAGCAGGAGGAAGAGGTAGACGGACTTGTGCCGACCGCCCTTGAACGCGATCCAGTACGCCACGGGGAAACCGATGACGATCTGGATCAGGGTCGCCGCCAGGCCGTAGGCCAGCGAGCGGATGATCTGGTCGTGGTAGTTCGTCAGCCCGTCGACGTACGACTGCCAGTTCCAGGTGAAGACGAACCCGTCGGCCACGTTGCCGGACTGCAGCGACAGCGACAGCATGACCACGGTGGGGACCACGAAGAAGATCGCGAGCCAGACACCGCCGGGGAAGATCAGCGCGTACGGCGTCAGCGCCGCCCTCACCCTACTCATGAGGTCGTGATGGGCTGGAAGATGCCTTCGAACTTCTTCTGCTCGGTGGCGTCCGCGAGCGTCCGGTAGGTGCGCAGCTTCGCGTACACCTCCGGGCTCGGGAACACCAGCGGGCTGTCGGCGATCATCTCGAGCGTCTTCTTGTCCTGGCCGGTCGCCTTCGCCGCGTCGGCGCGGATGATCTCCTGTGCCGCCGGGACCGGCGGGACGTAGTTGATGTACTCCGCCATGCTGGCCGCGATGGTCGGCTCGTAGAAGAAGTCGATGAGCGTGATCGCGTCCACGGGGTTGGCGGCCGTCTTCGGGATCATGAAGTTGTCGGTCCAGATCGTGGCGCCCTCGTCGGGGATCACGAACTTGAGGTCCGTGCCGTCGGAGAGGTTCTTCTGGAAGACGTCGCCCGACCACGCCTGGCAGAGCCAGATGTCACCCTTGGCCAGCGGGTCGATGTACGACTGGTCGTAGTACTTCCGGACGATCCCGGAGTCGCGCTGCTGCCGGAGCTTCTCCGCGGCCTTCTCCCAGTCGGCCGGGGTGGACTTCTCCGGGTCGATGCCCAGCATGAACATGCCGAAGTTGGCGATCTCCTGCGAGTCGGACATCATGCCGACCTTGCCCTTGTACTTCGGATCCCACAGCGCGGCGTAGCTGGTCGGCGGGGTGTCGATGTACTTGGGGTTGTAGGCGATGCCGGTCATGCCCGAGGCGTACGGCACGGTGAACACGTTGCCCGGGTCGAACGACTCGTTCTTGTACCGCTCGCCGACGTTCTTGGTGAAGTTCGGCAGCTTCTCGTGGTCGAGGGGCACCAGGTAGCCCAGCTTGATGAGCTGGGTGAGCTGGATGCTGTTGGTGACGACCATCAGGTCGTAATCGATGGACTGCCCGGCGGCGAGCTGCGGCTGGATCTTGGCGAACCAGCTCGTGGTCTCCTGGATGACCTCCTTGTAGGTCACCGTGATGCCGGTCTGCTCGGTGAACTTCTTCAGCTCGGGGTGGTCGGGGTCCATGTAGAGGGGCCAGTTGGCGAAGTCGACGTGACCGTTCTTCACCTTGCCGGCCCAGTACTTCTCCACCTCGGACTGCGCCTGGGCGGAGGTGGTCGGGCGGGCTACGCCCTTCCCCTTCACCCCGCAGGCGGCGAGAGCGAGACCGGCGGCGGAGAAACCGGCCACCCGGAAGGCGTCGCGACGTCCGAGGCGGCGCTGGGTCAGACCCCGGAGGAACGACGGGTCCGGTGTAGAGGGGTTGCTCATGGGGTTCGTGCTCCCGTGTCGAGAGGTGTTACTGCAGCGCGTACGAGTGCTGCGGCTGCCACGACAGCCAGACCGTGTCGCCTCGTTCGGCCGTGGTGGTGCTGTCGTGCACGTTCTGCTGGAAGACGGTGATCTCCGCCCCGCCCGCCAGGGCGACCGCGTAGCTGTTGTAGGTCCCGAGGTAGACCACTTCGGAGACCGTCCCTTCCACCATGCTAAGGTCGCCTTCGGGCCGCTCGGTGGAGATCATGATCTTCTCCGGGCGCACGGTCAGCTCGACGGTGTCCCCCTCGGCGACGGCTTCCTTGATCGGCACGATGACCCGGTCCTCGGGGCCGAGCGCGAGCACGGCGGAGGATCCGTTCACCGCCCGCGCGACACCGCTGAGCAGGTTGGACGTCCCGATGAACCCCGCGACGAACTTGGTCGCGGGCCGCTCGTAGATCTCCCGGGGGCCGGCGAGTTGTTCGACGAGACCGTCGTTCATGACGGCGATGCGGTCGCTCATGGTGAGCGCCTCGCTCTGGTCGTGCGTCACGTAGACGAACGTGATGCCGACCTCACGCTGGATCCGCTTGAGCTCGATCTGCATGTGCTGGCGCAGCTTGAGGTCGAGCGCGCCGAGCGGCTCGTCGAGGAGGAGCGCGCGCGGCCGGTTGACCAGGGCGCGCGCGAGCGCGACGCGCTGCTGCTGACCGCCGGACATCTCGCGGGGGCGCCGCTTCTCGCGGCCGACCAGGTCGACGATCTCCAGCATCTCGCCGACGCGGCGCCGGACCTCGCCGTCCGGCACCTTCTTGCGCTTGAGTCCGAACGCGACGTTGTCCCATACGTTCATGTGGGGGAAGAGCGCGTAGGACTGGAACACCATGTTGACGTCACGCTTGTTCGGGGGAACGTTCGTGACATCCTGGCCGTGGAGCCGGACGACGCCCTTGGTGGGCTCCTCGAAGCCCGCGATCATCCGCATCGAAGTGGTCTTGCCGCACCCCGACGGCCCGAGGAGGGAGAAGAACTCCCCCTCGCCGATGGTCATGCTGACGCCCTTGACGGCCTGTACGACCTCGCCGTGTGAGACGTACTCCTTCACGACCTCGTCGAGCTCGATGGCGGGCACCTGGTCGGGGGTAGCCTCGCCGGCTACCCCCGCACCCGCCTGGATCTCTGTCATTCCAGGCATATCCCTCTTTCAGAAGGCCGGACGGCCGCGCCGCCCGGCCTATTCGCCGATGTAGTGCATCACGTGCTTGACGCGCGTGTAGTCGTGCAGTCCGAAGACCGAAAGGTCCTTGCCGTAGCCCGAGTGCTTGAAGCCGCCGTGCGGCATCTCCGACACGAACGGGATGTGGGTGTTGACCCAGACCACACCGAAGTCGAGGCGCTTGGACATGCGCATCGCCCGGCCGTGGTCGGAGGTCCACACCGAACCCGACAGGCCGTACTTGACGCCGTTGGCCTTGGCCAGGGCGTCCGCCTCATCAGTGAACGTCTGGATGGTCATGACGGGGCCGAAGACCTCGTTCTGCACCATCTCGTCGTCCTGCTGGAGGCCGTCGACGACGGTCGGCGCGAAGAAGTAGCCCTTCTCGCCGACACGGTGACCACCGGTGAGCACCGTGGCGTGCTCCGGCAGCCGCTCGAAGAAGGACGAGACGCGCTCGAGCTGGTTGGCGTTGTTGAGGGGGCCGAAGTAGGCCTCCTCGTCGTCCAGCCCGCCCAGCCGGGTGGCCGCGGCGGCCTCGGCCAGCGCGGCGGCGAACTCGTCGTGGATGCTCTCGTGTACCAGCACGCGGCAGGCGGCGGTGCAGTCCTGGCCGGCGTTGTAGAGACCGGCTCCGGCGATCCCCTCCGCCACGGCCTTGATGTCCTTGACGTCCTCGAAGACCACGACCGGGGCCTTGCCGCCGAGCTCCAGGTGGACGCGCTTGAGGTCGTCGGCGGCCGAGCGGGCGACGGCCATGCCGGCGCCGACCGAGCCGGTGATCGCGACCATCGCCGCGGCGGGGTGACTCACCACGAGGCTGCCGGTCTCCCGGTCGCCGGTGACGACGTTGAAGACGCCGGCGGGGAGGACGTCACCGATGATCTCGGCGAGCTTGATGGTGGAGACCGGGGTGGTGTCCGACGGCTTGAGCACGATGGTGTTGCCCGCGGCGAGCGCCGGCGCGATCTTCCAGACCGCCATCATCATCGGGTAGTTCCACGGGGTGACCTGACCGATGACACCGATCGGCTCATGCCGGATCATCGAGGTGTGGTCGGCGAGGAACTCACCCGCCGTCGGGCCCTCAAGGGTCCGGGCGGCACCGGCGAAGAACCGGAAGTGGTCCGCGGCGACGGGCGTCTCGTCCTCCGCCATGCGGGCGCGCGGCTTTCCGGTGTTCCGGCACTCGGCCTCGTTGATCTCGTCGGCCCGCGCCTCGATCGCGTCGGCGATCTTGAGGAGCAGGGCGGAGCGCTCCGCGGGTGTGGTCTGACCCCACGTCTCGAAAGCGGTGGCGGCGGCGGCGTAGGCCGCGTCGACGTCCTCCTGCCCCGAGATGGGGGCCTGGGCGTAGACCTCACCGGTGGTCGGGTCGATCACGTCGGAGAAACGGCCGCTCACGGCGTCGACGAACTTCCCGTTGACGAAGTTCTGCAGACGGGTGGTCACCCTTGACCTCCTGGAGGTGTGCTGGTTGTCGGCGACTCTGACAGAATAACTTGGCTATAACAAGGGATTTCGTGGTGAAGATACCAAACTGCTACGAAATCGCTTGACAGGAACGACGGAACTGACAGCATGTAACACCAGGAAGGCAACATGTCAGGAACCGCCCTGTAACGCGGGTGCGTCAGTCCTGACTCGCCCCCTCCAAGAGAGGAACTCCCCCGGGATGACGACTCCACCCAAGGTACGCTCGGCCGGCAAATCCGGTCCGGTGGTGCTGGACGACATCTCCAAGCAGATCGTCGAGCAGCTCCAGATGGACGGGCGCAAACCGTACGCCGCCATCGGCAAAGCGGTGGGGTTGTCCGAGGCGGCCGTGCGACAGCGCGTCCAGCGCCTGCTCGACCAGGGCGTCATGCAGATCGTCGCGGTGACCGACCCCCTGACCCTGGGCTTCCCCCGCCAGGCGATGATCGGCGTCAAGTGCGAGGGCGACCTCGACATCGTCGCGCAGGAGCTCTCCTCCATAGAGGAGATCAACTACGTCGTCCTGACGGCCGGTTCCGTCGACATCATGGTCGAGGTGGTCTGCGAGGGCGACAGCCACCTCCTGGAGATCCTGGGCAAGATACGGGCGATCCCGACGGTGCGGGCGACCGAGACGTTCGTCTACCTCAAGCTCCAGAAGCAGACCTATACCTGGGGCACCAGATAGCCATGCCAGCTGGCCAGAATTTGGCGAAAGTTCTGGCTACGCTGAGCACATGACGACACTGCCCCTCGGCGAGGCGCGCGATGCCCTGTCGGCGCTGGTCGACCAGGTCGAGCGCACCCACGACCGCGTCACCATCACCCGTCACGGCCGCCCGTCGGCGGTCCTCATCTCGGCCGAGGATCTCGACGCTCTGGAAGAGACCCTCGACATCCTCAGCACCCCCGGCGCCCTGGCCGAAATCCGCGCCGCCCAGGAGGAGATCTCCCGGGGAGACGCGGTCGACGCCGCGGGCATCGCGGAGATCATCGCCCGCCGCAAGGAAGCGGAGAGATGACATCCGCCGACGCGACCCGATACGAGATACGCCTCGCCGCGTCAGCGGCCCGGAAACTGGAAACTTGGCCGCCGAACGGCTTGAGCCTCTCCGCGGCCGCCGCCGTGGCGGAGTTCCTCTCGCGACCATTGCTCGACGATCCGTACCGCCTGGGAAAGCCGCTGCGGGGAAAGCTCGCGGGGCTTCTCTCCGCCAGGCGCGGAGCGTACCGGGTCGTCTACTCGGTCGACGACGACAAGGGCCTCGTCCACGTCGTCCGCATCGACCACCGGTTGGACGCCTACCGCGCCTGACACCGTCATCCGGTCAGGACTTCTCGTTGAGGGCGAGGAGGCTGACCAGGTCGTAGGCGACGTGCGAGGCCGCGACCGAGGTGATCTCGGCGTGGTCGTAGGCCGGGGCGACCTCCACCACGTCCGCGCCGACCAGGTTCGCCCCGGCCAGGCCGCGCAGGATCTCCAGCAGCTCGCGGCTGGTCAGCCCGCCCGCCTCCGGCGTCCCGGTGCCGGGCGCGTGCGCCGGGTCGAGCACGTCGATGTCGATCGACACGTACAGCGGCCGCTCCCCGATCCGCTGCCGCAGCGCGTCCACCACCTCGTCCACACCGCGCCGCATCACATCGGCGCTGGTCACGACGCCGAAGCCCATCCGCCGGTCGTCCTCGAGGTCCTTCTTGGCGTACAGGGGGCCCCGGGTGCCGACGTGGCTGAGCGCCTCGGTGTCCAGGATGCCCTCCTCCACCGCGCGCCGGAACGGCGTGCCGTGGGTGTACTCGGCGCCGAAGTAGGTGTCCCAGGTGTCCAGGTGGGCGTCGAAGTGCAGCAGCGCGACCGGGCCGTGGATGCGGGCGGCGGCGCGCAGCAGCGGCAGCGCGATGGTGTGGTCACCGCCGATGGTGACCAGCCGGGTGCCGTCGGCGGCCAGGGTTGAGGCGGCCTCCTCGATGGTCTCGACGGCCTCGTTGATGTTGAAGGGGTTGCAGGCGATGTCGCCGGCGTCGGCGACCTGCTGGGTGGCGAACGGCGAGACGTCCAGGCCGGGGTGGTAGGGCCGCAGCAGGCGGCTGGCCTCGCGGACCGCCGAGGGACCGAACCGCGCGCCGGGCCGGTAGGAGACGCCGGTGTCGAACGGCACGCCGACGACGGCCACGTCGGCTCGGTCCACCTCGTCCAGGCGGGGCAGCCGGGCGAAGGTCGCCGGGCCGGCGAAGCGCGGGACGCGGGAGGAGTCGACGGGTCCCCGGGGCTCGGTCATTCTTGGTCAGTCCTTTCGCAGGATCGGATCGGAACAGGTGTCATGCGGTCCATGTGGTCCGGGTGGTCCGGGCGGTCCCACCCGCGCCACGGCGCGTACGGGCGCGCCGTCCGCGCCGCGCAGGCGCAGCGGAAACAGGGAGACCTCGATCTCGCGGCCCGCCCCCTGGTGGTCCACGAGCCGGTCGAGGTGCCGCAGGTTCTCGGCGATGACGGCGTGCGCGCCGCACAGCACGCGGTGGGCGTGGAAGTCCCCCGCCGGGGTGGGGTCCACGCTCAGCGCGTCGATCCCGACGGTCCGGATGCCCGCCTCGACGATCAGCTCGGCCGCCTCCCGGGTGAGGTACGGGTGCGCGAGGTAGTCCTCGCTCCCCCACAGCGACGCCCAGCCGGTGGCGATCAGCAGGATCGTCCCCGACCTGAGCCGCGGAGCCACGAGGTCGGCGGGGATCGGGGAGCGGGGAGGCAGGCCGCGCGCGTCGACGACCGCCGCCGGGCCGACGAAGCGGTCGAGCGGCAGTTCGTCGAGGGTGGGGAGCCCGTCGTCGACGTGGTACGGCGCGTCCACGTGGGTGCCCGACTGCGACCCGAGGTGCAGGCCGAGGACGTTGACGCCCTCGGCCGCCACGGTGAGCGCGGGCCGGACCTCCACCTCCGGGTCGCCGGGATAGACCGGCATGCCGGTCTCGATCGGCACGGACAGATCGATGATCATGCTGTCTCCCCGGGCGGTGGCAGGGCCTGAGTGCGGCGACACGCCCTACGCCTCGGCCAGGGCCGCGCCGGCCTCCACGATAGGCGGGACCGGTGTGTCGGCCGCGCGCACCAGACGCGGGCCGGCCGGGCCGTACACCGCGCGCGGCTCGGGGAAGACGAAGAGCAGGCCGAGGTAGAGGACCGCGGCGAGCGCGAGGCCGAGCGGCAGCGAGATGTCGATGCCGCCGGCGATCTCGCCGAAGGGGCCGACGAACTGGCCGGGGATGTTGGTGAACAGGACGGCCGTGAGCGCCGACCCGAGCCAGGCGGTCATGCCCCGCCAGTTCCAGCCGTGCGTGAACCAGTAGCGGCCGCCGCTCTGCCGCCGGTTGAAGACCTGCAGCGCGTCCGGGTCGTACCAGCCGCGCCGGGTGACGTAGCCCAGGATCATGATCACCATCCAGGGCGCGGTGCAGGTGATGATGAGCGTGGCGAAGGTCGAGATGCTGGCCGTCAGGTTCGCGGCGAACCGGCCGATGAAGATGAAGACGATGGACAGCGTGCCGATGAAGACGGTCGCCTGCACGCGGCTGAACCGGGGGAAGACGCTGGAGAAGTCCAGGCCGGTGCCGTACAGCGAAGTGGTGCCGGTGGACATGCCGCCGATCAGTGCGATGAGGCAGACCGGGAGGAAATACCACGCGGGGGCGACCGCGAGCAGGCCGCCGACGTAGTTCGGCGCCGCCGGGTCCAGGTACGGCGCGGCCTTGGTCGCGATGATCGACGCGGTGGAGAGTCCGAAGAAGAAGGGCAGCACGGTCGCGATCTGGCTGAGGAACGCGGCGGTCATCACGCGCTTGCGCGGGGTCGAGGCGGGGATGTACCGCGACCAGTCCCCCAGGAACGCGCCGAACGAGACCGGGTTCGACAGCACGATCAGCGCCGCGCCGATGAACGACGGCCAGAACATCGGATCGGCCGTGGACGCGAAGGTCCCGGGATACGACGGGTCGAAGTCGCCCGCGAAGGCGACGACGCCGAGGACGAACAGCGCCGACGCCGCCGCCACCGCGATCTTGTTGATGAAGAGCATGAAGCGGAAGCCGTACACGCAGACCGTGAGCACGAGCGCGGCGAAGACGCCGTACGCGACGGCGTAGGTCAGGTCGCTGTCGGGCAGGCCCGCGAGCCGGTTCGCCCCGCCGACCAGGGCGTCGCCGGAGGACCACACCGAGATCGAGAAGAACGCGATCGCGGTGAGCAGGGACAGGAAGGAGCCGACCACCCGGCCGTGCACGCCGAGATGCGCCGAGGAGGAGACGGCGTTGTTGGTGCCGTTCGTCGGCCCGAAGACCGAGAGCGGCGCGAGCAGCAGCGCGCCGACGACGAGGCCGAGCAGCGTCGCCGCGAGTCCCTGCCAGAACGACAGCCCGAACAGGATGGGGAACGCGCCGAGCACGCAGGTGGCGAAGGTGTTCGCGCCACCGAACGCCACCCGGAAGAGGTCAAGCGGCCGCGCCGTACGGTCGGCGTCCGGGATGCGTTCGACCCCGTAGGTCTCGATCTCGGTGATGGGCGGCGCCTCGGCCACGGCTTCTCCTATGACGGTTACAGGACGTGATGTTCCTGGTCAGCGCGGTAATCCCAGCAAGTGTCGGCGGACCTGACAGGCGACACAATTGGGGCAGACACGGAGAAGCGCCACGGGGTTTGTGGCTCACGACAAGGGGCCCGGGATGCGGGACCAGCGATTCGACGCTACCGCCGGGGACCGGAGTCGAACCACCCGCGATTCGCCGGCGGCGTTCCACGGCTATGAGATAAATCACGCGAAAGCCGGTCGCCTTTCTCGTCGGGGCGGCCGGATTCCCTTTTTCAACATGACGAACTGTAATAACTTCTGCCTCCTCGTTCCCCTTTCCGCCCGCTCGCCGTGACGCACGCGCCGGGCGGGCGGAAAGGGCGCCCGGAAGGTCAGCTCATCCAGTCGGCGTTACGCGCCCGGCGCGAGGCGATCATCGCCTCCAGCTCCGCCTCCTCGCGCAGTTCGTGCGACGACGGCGACAGGAACACCGCCAGGAGCAGGCCGATGGTGAGCAGGCCGACGCCGACCATCAGGGGGAGCAGGAAATCCACCGCCTGCGCGCCCGTCAGCGCCGCGTGCGCCTCCACGGGCTCGACGCTCAGCGCCAGCAGGCCGACGTAGTGCATGCCGTTCAGCAGGAGACCCGCCACCAGGGCGGAGCCGATGACCGGGAGCGGACCCCGCGCGCGCAGGGCGGACCGGAGGACGGCGAAGGCCGCCGCCACGGCGACGAGCACGGAGACGGCGAGAAGCACCGGGTTGACGCTCACCTCCGCCGACATCGTCATCGCCTTCATGCCGATCTGATGCGCGCCCGCCACGCCGAGACCGGCCAGCAGGCCGCCCGCGACCAGCGCGCCGCCCCGGCCTCCCCCGAGGAACGCGCAGGCCAGACCGGCCCCGGAGGCCACGATCGCCACCAGCGCGGAAAGGATCGTCAGGGCCACGTCGTAGCGGATCGGGGTGCCCTCGACCCGTACGCCCAGCATCCCGACGAAGTGCATGACCCAGACACCGGTCCCACCGACCGCGAACGCCGCTCCGGCCAGCCACCACAACCGCGACACACCCGCGACGGAACGCGCCCGCCCCGCCATCATCAGGCCGATCAGCGAGCCCAGCACCGACATCACGTACGCCAGGGCAGGCGTAATGACGCCATACGAGAAAAGATCAATGTTCGACACAAGCACTCATTTCAGGGGGATCATCGGCGACATGATGATGAGGGCTCGATCCGCACCTGATCACCGGGTCGCCGGTTACTCCCCGAAAAATGCCATTTCTGGCGGCGTTTCGTGCCCCAGAAGGGGCGCGCAGGCGAATTCACTGACAATATGGAGCGCGATTTTGCATTTTGTCGGAGCCCCGGGCGTGGCCACGCGCCCCTCGGGAAGGCACCCGCGGAGGTGCCGCGCGGCCACGGAGAACTAGCGTGGGATTGTGGCCGACAACAAGCTGACGGTGGAGGACCTGGTCCGCTTCCCCGCCCTCCAGCTCCGGGTGCTGGCCGGTGAGCGCGGCCTCGACCGCTCGGTCTCGTGGGCGCACGTGAGCGAGCTGGAGGACCCGACACCCTGGCTGCTCGGCTCGGAGGTCATCATGACCACCGGCATCGGCGTCCCCCGCGGGGGCGCCAGGCAGCGGGCGTACCTGCACCGGCTCGACGACGCGGGCGTGGCCGCCCTCGCGCTGAGCGCCGGACTCAACGTGCCGCCGCTCCATCCGGCCTTCTTCGCCGCGGCCGAGGAGCGCGGCTTCCCGATTTTGGAGGTCCCGCTGGCCGT
This sequence comes from Microtetraspora fusca, assembly GCF_001570365.1. Taxonomy (GTDB): domain Bacteria; phylum Actinomycetota; class Actinomycetes; order Streptosporangiales; family Streptosporangiaceae; genus Microtetraspora; species Microtetraspora fusca. The sequence goes on from NZ_BBYK01000046.1 coordinate 42,504, forward strand.
GCCGTTCATCGCCGTCGCGCAGGAGGTGGCCGCGGCGGTGCAGGAGGACGCGCGGCAGCGGCTCGGCGCGCAGTTGCAGGTGTTCGGCGCGCTGCGCTGGCTGGCCGCCGAGCGGCTCGACCCCGCGCAGCTCTTCCGGCGGCTGGAACGGCTGTCGGGATACGACGTCTACCTGAGCACCCCGCAGGGGCGGCCGCTGCTGCCCGGCGTGCCCGTCCCGCCGGACATCGCGTCGCTGCCGCCGTCCGTGGACGCCCCGCCGACCATCCCCGGCGGCTTCGCGGTCCCCGTGAACGCCCCCGGCGGCCCGGCCGGCTTCCTCGTGGCCTTCGAACGCGAAGGCGCCCGGCCCGCCGGGCTGGCCGTCGTCCAGCACATCGCCACGGTCGCGGCGCTGCAGGTCGCCATGGTGCGCCACGAGCGCGAGACGCTGCGCCGCCAGGGCGCGGAGACCCTGGCCGAACTGCTCCAGGACGTGCTCGACCCGGCCACCGCGCGGCGCAGGCTGACCCGGATGGGGATGTCACCCGACCGGGACGTGGTGCTCCTGGTGGTCAGGAACGTCGACGAGGACGCCGTCGTCCGGGCGCTCGACGAGCACCCCCACCTGATGCTCGGGCTCCACCCCGACCTCTACGTGCTCGCGCACGATCCGGCGCCGCTGCGCGAGATCCCCGGTGTCGCGGCGGGCGCGAGCCGCCCCCTCCCACCGGGCTCCTCGCTCAAGGTCGCCCAGCGGGAGGCGCGGTGGGCCGCCGCCCGCGCCGCCGAGTCCGGCCAGCCCCTCGTGTCGTACGGCGACGACACGACCGGCCGGTGGCTGCCGGAGGACCCGGGCGTGCTGGCCGGCCTGGTCGAACACGTCCTCGGCGACGCGCTGCGGTACGACGCCGCGCACGGGTCCGAGCTGATCGCCTCGGTGCAGACGTGGATGGAGCGGGACAGACGCACCGACGACGCCGCGCGGGCGCTGCACATCCACCCCAACACGCTGTCGTACCGGCTGCGCCGCTTCGGCGCGCTGACCGGCCGCGACCTGACCGCGACCGGTGACTTCGCCGAGGTGTGGCTGGCCATGCGCGCCGCCCAGCAGCTCGGCCGCATCCCGTGACCTCCGCCGTCAGAGGGCGGGCTTCTTCGCGCTGTACAGCCAGGCGTCGAACAGCGGGTCGAGGTCCTGCCCGGACACCTCCTCGGCGAGGTCGATGAAGTCCCGGGTGACGACGGTCGCGTGGCGGTTGCGCTCCGCCCACGTCTTCAGGAGCGAGAAGAACGTCTCGTCACCGATCTTCTTGCGCAGCGCGTGCAGGGTCATCGCCCCGCGCTGGTAGATGGCGTCCCAGTCGAACATGTTCTTCATGCCCGGGTCGCCGGTCTTGATCTGCCAGAACTCGTTCTTGTTCTTGTAGAGGCGCGCGAACGTCTTCTGTGCCGAGGGGCCGCCGTGCTGCTCCTCGTACAGCCACTCCGCGTAGCTGGCGAAGCCCTCGTTGAGCCAGATGTCCTTCCAGCTCCGCAGGCCGACGCTGTTGCCGAACCACTGGTGGGCCAGCTCGTGCACGATCTCCAGGTCGTTCGTCGGGCCGCCGTCGTAGACCGGCCGTCCCTGGGTCTCCAGCGCGTACTGGACGTTGACCTTGTCGCCGATTCCTCCGGTCGAGGAGAAGGGATAGGCGCCGAAGAGCTTCGACTCCCACGCGATGACCTTGGCCGTGGTCCGGTGCAGGTGCTTCGACTGCTTCGCCACCGAGGGGTCATAGGCGGTGATGTTCAGTACGCCGCCCACGGTGCCCTCGGTGACCTTGAACTTGCCGATCGCCACCGTGGCCAGGTATGTGGCCATCGGCTCCTTCATCTCCCACTTCACCGTGGTCCAGCCGTGGCGTACGGACGAGATGCCGGGGTTCTTGGGCTCGCCGTTGGCGAGGACGGTCAGCCCCACCGGGGTCGTGACGGTGAACGTGAACGTCGCCTTGTCCGCCGGGCTGTCGTTGGCCGGGAACCAGCTCCGCGCGCCGTCCGGCTCCGAGAGGACGACCGCGCCGTCCTTCGTGTTGATCCAGCCCTCCTTGCCGAGCACCTTGTCGTTGATGGCACGCGGCTTGCCGGCGTAGGACACCTTGACGGTGAACTTCTCGCCCGAGGGCAGGCCGCTCGCCGGGGTCACCACGAGCTCCTGGCCCTTGCGCGTGTACGCGGCCTTCTTGCCGTTCACCTCCACCTTCTTGATCTTCGGACCGGAGAAGTCGAGGTTGAAGCGGGACAGGCCCTGGACGGCCGTGGCGGTGATCGTCGTCGTGGCGCTGAGCTTGCGGGTCTTCGGGCTGAACCGCAGCGCGATGTCGTAGTGCGTCACGTCGTACCCGCCGTTGCCCGCGTGCGGGAAGTACGGGTCGCCGAGCCCGGACGAGCCGGGGGTGAACGTGTCCGCGTGCGCCGCGGTGGGGGCGATCAGGGCCAGGCCGGCCGCGGCGGCGATCGCCGCGAGGGGGGATCTTCTGAGCAGCATGCGCCTATGGTGCTATATAGCGGTACCTCTTGGTCACATAGCGACCAAGCCATCCCCTCCCGATGCCCAAAACGCCTTACGGGCGCCACTCCAGGACGTCGGCGATCTCGGCGAGGAACGCGTCCACGTCGGCGATGGCGTAGCCCGTCTTGAAGACGACCGTGGCGAACGTCGCCGTCCTGACCTCTTCCGCCGTCACCGGCCGGTCGGCGGTGCCGCGCAGGGTCGCCACCACGCGGTCGAGGAACGCGTCCACCTCGTCCTCGACGTAGCCCATGCCGAGCCGTCCCGGCCGGAACGCCACCCGCTCGACGCGCTCCGCCTGGAGCTCGAACTCCCCGTCGCCGGGCGCGACGGGCCTCGCCTCCGAGACTTCCCCATCGGTGGACGGCCCTGCGGCGGGGGCAGGATCACCAGGCCGGTCGGACGGATCGCTCTCGGGCCGGGACCCGGATGCGTCGGTGTCCCGCACGGTGCTCGGTGCGGCCGCCTGTGCCGCATTCGATGCGGCCTCCGCCTGCTCGGCCGGGGTCGCCGAAGGTGCCTCCCCCTCCGACCGCGCGTCCCCCACCGAATCGGCGGCGATCTCCGTACCGGACGATGCGCCATCGGCAGGACTCGCCACGCCCACGGCCCCTACGTCCTCGGGCTCCGTTTCCGCGGGTACAGGGGCCGTACTCGCGGCCTCCGTGCCGGCGAGGGCCGGATCGGAGGAGGGCGGGTGATCGGGACCGGGATCACCAGAGCGGGCCGCGCCGTCGCTGTGCGCGGGACGGCCCGAAAGCGCCTCCACGGCGACGATGAAGGCGTCGAGCGCGAAGTCGACCGCCGTCTCGTTGTAGCCGCCGCGCTTGACCCGGAAAGCCGCCGACCGGATCTCATCCGCCGTTATCGGCGAGCCGTCCAGATCGGTACGGCCCAGCGTGCCCTCGATCCGCCGGACGAGCTCGTCCACCTGGGCGGGGTCGTAACCCAGACGAACTCCCCTGACACGTGGAAAGCGGTTCACGCATGTCCTCCCGGGGTCCGGCACGGCAAACCCTGTCCATTGTGGAGGTATCGGGAAGGCCGCGCGAGCCGGGATAGGCTGCGAACCCTATGCGCGTCTCGAACCTGTCCTTCCGCTACCGCCGGAGGGCTCCGTGGGTGCTCTCCAATGTGGATCTGGCCTTCGCGCGCGGAGACGTGACCGAGATCGTGGGACGCAACGGGGCGGGCAAATCCACACTCCTGCGGTTGCTGGCCGGGCTGCTGCGTCCCCTCGACGGCACGATCTCCGAACGCCCGGACGTCGTCGGCTACGCACCTGAGCGCTTCCCTTCGGGGCAGCCCTTCACCATGGCGGGCTATCTCCGCCACATGGCGCGCGTGCGCCGTGCCGATCCTCGCGAGGTGGAGGCGTGGGCCGAGCGGCTCGGCATGAGCGACCTCCTCGGCCACCGGCTGCCCGACCTGTCGATGGGCAGCGCGCACAAGGTGGGGCTGGCCCAGGCCCTCCTCGGCGATCCGGGGCTGCTGGTCCTGGACGAGCCGTTCGCCGGTCTGGACGCCACCACCCGGGCCGAGCTCCCCCTGATCATCGCGGAGGTGGCGGAGCGCGGCGGCCTGGTGATCGTCAGCGACCACCAGGGAGAGCTGCGCGGCTTTCCCGGCCTGCGCCGCATCGAGGTGGGCGAGACCACGGCCCGCGAGGTCGCTCCCGAGGTCGCGGCGGCGGAGCCGGACGCTCCGCCGCGGACCGCTCCCGAAGAGGCCGTGACGATCCTGGAGGTCGTCGTCGCGGTCTCCCGGGCCCGCGAGCTGGCGGATCGCCTGCGCGGAGAGGGCCACACGGTACGGATGTCCGAGGCGGAGGTGGCGGAGTGATCGCGTTGACCCGGTTCCGGCTCGCCGCGTACGTGCGCTCCCATCGGGCGTTCCAGCCGCTCATCGGCCTGCTGGTGCTCCTGGCGATCCTGTACGGGTCCCCGCTACCCGCTGGCGCGGAGCTGGGAGCCATGGCCGACTCGGCCGCCATCCTGATCCCGGTCTTCGCCTGGGCGGCCCGCGGGCTCCTGGACAACGAGCCGGACGAACAGCGGATGATCGCCATCACGGCCGTCGGCCGCCGCGAGGCCGTCGTCGGGATCGGCGCGGCGTGGATCTTCAATGCCGGGCTGGCGGCGATCTCGTTCGCCGTGCTCACCCTGCGCCTGTCGGGCCGGCCGGAGGTCGCCGCGGTGCTGGCGGGCGTCGGCCTGCACGTGATCGCCATCACGGCCGGCACCACGCTGGGCGCGCTGACGAGCCGTCCCATCGTCGGCTCGCCGGCGGCATCGACCCTGGCACTGCTCCTCGGCTATCTCGCGGTGCTGCTGCTCAGCCTGTCCGGGCTGCCCTGGCTCACGGTCCCGCTCATGATGTGGATGCGGGAGGCGCACCACGGCGAGCTGCTCGCCCACTTCCCCGCGCTGGCCGCGTGGTCGCTGCTGTGGCCGCTGATCGGCCTCGCCGCGTACGGCGGGCTGCGCCGTACGCGGCCCTGACGGGCATCGGGACCGCGCTCAGGCCTCGGGAGCGGCGGCGGCGAGCTGCCCGCAGGCGCCGTCGATCTCACGTCCGCGGGTGTCGCGCACGGTGACCGCGACGCCGTGGAACTCCAGCCTGCGGACGAACGCGCGCTCGTCCTCGGGGCGGGAGGCGGTCCACTTCGAGCCCGGCGTCGGGTTCAGCGGGATGAGGTTGACGTGCGCGAGCTTGCCCTTGAGCAGCCGGCCGAGCAGATCTGCCCGCCACTCCTGGTCGTTGACGTCCTTGATCAGCGCGTACTCGATGGAGATCCGGCGCTTGGTCTTGGCGGCGTACTCCCAGGCCGCGCCGAGCACCTCGGCGACCTTCCACCTGGTGTTGATCGGCACCAGGGAGTCGCGCAGCTCGTCGTCGGGAGCGTGCAGGGACACCGCGAGCGTGACGGGGAGTCCCTCGGCCGCCAGCTTCTCGATCGCCGGCACCAGGCCCACGGTCGAGACGGTGATGCCGCGCGCGGAGATGCCGAGCCCTTCCGGTGAGGGGTCGACGAGCCGGTGAACCGCGCCGATGACGGCCTTGTAGTTCGCCATCGGCTCGCCCATGCCCATGAAGACGATGTTGCTCACCCGGCCGGGGCCGCCGGGCACCTCGCCCGCCGCGAGCGCGCGGGCTCCGGCGACGACCTGCTCGACGATCTCGGCGGTGGACATGTTCCGGGTCAGGCCCGCCTGGCCCGTGGCGCAGAACGGGCAGTTCATGCCGCATCCGGCCTGGGACGAGACGCACATCGTGACCCGGTCGGGATAGCGCATGAGCACCGACTCGACCAGCGAGCCGTCGAACAGCCGCCACAGCGTCTTGCGGGTCGTGCCCCCGTCACAGGTGATCTCGCGTACGGAGGTCAGCAGCGACGGCATGAGCTGGGACACCAGCCGCTCACGGGTCTCGCCCGGCAGGTCGGTCATCTGCTCGGGCGACGCGGTCAGCTTGGCGAAGTAGTGCCGGGAGAGCTGGTCGGCGCGGAACGGCTTCTCGCCCAGTTCGGCGACCGCGGCGCGGCGCTCGGCCATGGTCATGTCGGCCAGATGGCGCTGGGGCTTGGCACGGCGCGGCGCCACGAGGGTGAGCTGGGCGGCGTTCCTGCTCTGCGGCTCGCTCACGTGGTCACTTCCGATCTCTCGTTCGTCTCGTCCGCCGGACCTCGGGCGACCCGCGGGGACCCCGCGCGACGCACGGCACGGCGGTCCCGGCCTGGGGCGCCGGGCGACGCCTCGGGGGTGCTCCCGTCAGGGAAGGGCCGCGTGCGGAGCGGCCGTCGCCGGGCGTCCTCGTAGCTTACCTGCGGGGGCGACGCGGAACCGCCGGGCGGATCTCCATCAGGCGGATCTCCGTCAGGCGGGGACGAACAGCTGCAGCAGCAGCCATATGGGGACCACCGTGAAGAGCAGCGAGTCGAGCCGATCCATCACGCCGCCATGGCCGGGCAGCAACGTGCCCATGTCCTTGATGCCGAGGTCCCGCTTGACCACGGACTCGATCAGGTCGCCCAGGGTGGCGCAGACCACCGCCGCCGCGCCAAGCACCGCGCCCTGCCAGTACGCCCCGTCGAGCAGGAAGTGGACGAGCAGCGCGCCCGCCACCACGCAGGCGACGGCGGAGCCGGCGAAGCCTTCCCAGGTCTTCTTGGGGCTGACGACCGGCGACATCTTGTGCTTGCCGAAGAGAATTCCCGCGAAATATCCCCCGATATCACTGCTGACCGTGACAGCGATGAAGATGATCACGCGGTGCGGGCCGTCCTCCGGGACGAGCAGCAGCGGGACGAACCCGGCGAGCAACGACGGGTAGACGGCGACGAACACGCTGCCGGTGGCGTCGCGGACATAGCCGTCGATGCCCTGGAACATACGCCAGGCCAGCAGCACCATCACGGTCACCGCGAAGGCCCCGACGAGGGACACCGGCCCGCCCCAGTACGCGCCGCCCAGCATGGCGGCCATACCGGCGAGCAGCGGGATGAGCGGAACCCGCACGTCGCGGGCGGCGAGCGCCCGGACCAGCTCATGGACGCCCAGCCCCACGGCCGCCGCGACCACGACGAGGAAGACCACCTTGACGACGTACAGCGAGCCGATGACCAGCGCGCCGAGCGCCAGGCCGACCGCGACCGCGACCGGCAGGTTGCGCCCGGTGCGGCCGCCGCCCGGCGCCGGCGCGGGCGCGGATCCGTTGGGCGAGCCGCCGGGTGACCCGTTCCGCGGCGTGTTCCGACCGTCGCTGGAGGAGGCGCTCATGTCCTCGGCCGATCCTCGGTCGCCAGCAGCCGTTCCGTCCAACGCGTTCTACTCCCTATACACGTGATCCTTGTGCCGCGCTGTTCGTGGGAACAGCACGGCACAAGGATCACGGCTGTGCCCAGGCGGTGCCTAGACTTCCAGCAGTTCGGCTTCCTTGTGCTTCAGCAGCTCGTCGATCTTGGCGACGTGCTTCTGGGTCAGGTCGTCGAGCTCCTTCACCGCGCGGTGGACCTCGTCCTCACCGGCCTCGCCGTCCTTGACCAGCTTGTCGAGGACCTCCTTGGCGTGGCGGCGGATGTTCCGCACGGAGACCCTGCTGTTCTCGGCCTTGTTGCGCGCGACCTTGATGTACTCCTTGCGGCGCTCCTCCGACAGCTCGGGGAACACGACGCGGATCACGGCGCCGTCGTTGCCGGGGTTGACACCGAGGTCGCTGTCCCGGATGGCCTTCTCGATCGAGGTCATCGCGCCCTTGTCGTAGGGCTGGATGAGGACCATGCGGGCCTCGGGGACGTGGAACGACGCGAGCTGCTGGATCGGGGTCGGCGATCCGTAGTAGTCCACGTTGATCTTGTTGAACATCGAGGGCGTGACACGGCCGGTGCGGATGCCCGCGAAGTCTTCCTTGGCGACCGTTACCGCCTTGTCCATCTTCTCCTCGGCCTCGAGGAGGGTTTCGTCGATCACAGCGGCTCCCTATTTCCCTGCCGGACTCACCAGCGTGCCGATCTTCTCACCGCGGACCGCCCGCAGGATGTTCCCGTCTCCCATCAGGTCGAAAACCACGATGGGCAGGCCGTTGTCCATGCACAGGCTGATCGCCGTGGCGTCCATGACTCCGAGACCCCGCGTCAACACCTCACCGTATTCGAGCCGGTCGAACCGGACGGCGTCGGGGTTCTTGCGCGGGTCGGAGTCGTACACTCCGTCAACCTGGGTGCCCTTGAGCAGCGCCTCGGCGCCGACCTCCAGGGCGCGCTGCGCGGCGCAGGTGTCCGTGGAGAAGAACGGGGACCCGAGCCCGGCGCCGAAGATGACCACTCGGCCCTTCTCCAGGTGCCGGATCGCGCGGCGCGGCAGGAACGGCTCGGCGACCTGCTGCATCGTGATCGCGGTCTGCACGCGGGTGTCGATGCCGCGCTTCTCCAGGAAGTCCTGCAGGGCGAGACAGTTGATCACGGTGCCGAGCATGCCCATGTAGTCGGCCCGGCCGCGGTCGATGCCGCGCTCCGACAGGGCCGCGCCCCGGAACATGTTGCCCCCGCCGACGACCACCGCGACCTGGACGCCCTCGCGGACGGCCTCGGCGATGGAGTCGGCGAGCTGGGCGACCACGGCCGGATCGATGCCGAGCGGCTCGCTTCCGGCGAACGCCTCACCTGACAGCTTCAGCATCACCCGCTTCCAGCGCAACGGGCCGTGCTGCGACGAAGCCGCCGGCGTAGCGGGTTGGGTGTTCTCCTGCACGACGGCGGCCTCCTCGGTGATTCTGCGGGTCAATTGGCTCCTGGCTTTTCTGGGTCGTGTCCCAGCCTAAGCCTGGCCGACCTTGTAGCGGGTGAAGGCCAGAACCTTGACGCCCGCCTCATCGGCGTACTTGCCCACGCTCTTCTTGTTGTCCTTCACGAACGCCTGCTCCAGCAGCGTGAAGTCCTTGTACCAGCCGTTGACCCGGCCATCGACGATCTTGCTGATGGCGGCCTCGGGCTTGCCCTCCTCGCGGGTCATCTCCTCGAAGAGCGCGCGCTCCTTGGCGATGACGTCGGCCGGAACCTCGGTCGGGCTGAGGAACTTGGGGGCCATCGCGGCGGCGTGCTGGGCGATGTCCTTGGCCACGTCCGCGTTCGGGGTGTCGAGCTGGACGAGCACGCCCACCGCCGGCGGGAGCTGCGGGTCGGTCTTGTGCATGTAGGCGCCGACGTAGCCGCCCTCCAGCACCGAGAAGCGACGGATCTCGATCTTCTCGCCGAGCGCGGCGTTGGCCTCGTCGAGCAGCTCCTTGACGCTCTTGCCGTTCAGCTCCGACTCGAGCAGGGTCGGGACGTCGCTCGGCCGGGTGGCGAGGATGTGCGCGACGACGTCGGCGGCGAGCTCCTGGAAGCGCTCACCCTTGGCCACGAAGTCGGTCTCGCAGTTGAGCTCAAGCAGAGCGGCGGCGGAGTCGCCCTCCTGCTTGAGGGCGACGAGCCCGTTGGAGGCGGTGCGGGCCTCGCGCTTGCCGACATCCTTGGCGCCCTTGAGGCGCAGGATCTCGACGGCGCGGTCGAAGTCGCCCTCGGACTCCTCGAGCGCCTTCTTGCAGTCCATCATGCCGGCGGCGGTCAGCTCGCGAAGCCGCTTGACGTCGGCCATGTTCACGGAAGCCATTGTTCTTTCCTCTTCGGAACCCTGATGGGAAGTCGTTCCTGATCCCAGAGTCGGCGTGAGATCAGTTTTCTCGTGGACGGGGTGGGCGCGTCCGGCGGACACGCCCACCCTGTGGAGCCTTCGGCGTCGTACGGCGGGGCCGTACCGGGCCGGGGACTAGGCCTGCTGCTCGCCCTCGGCGGCCGGGGTCTCGGCGGCCGGGGTCTCGGCGGCCGGGGTCTCGGCGGCCGGAGCCTCGGCAGCCGGGGTCTCGGCGGCGGCCTCGGCCGGAGCCTCGGCGCTCTCGCCGGAGCCGGCGAGGAGCTCGCGCTCCCACTCGGCCAGCGGCTCGGCGGCGGCGACGCCCGCCGGCTTCTCGTCACCGCGGCCGGCGCCGGCGCGGGTCATGAGGCCGTCGGCGACCGCGTCGGCGATGACGCGGGTGAGGAGGCTGACGGCGCGGATGGCGTCGTCGTTACCCGGGATCGGGTAGTCGACCTCGTCGGGGTCGCAGTTGGTGTCCAGGATCGCGACGACCGGGATGCCAAGCTTCTTGGCCTCGTTGATCGCGATGTGCTCCTTCTTGGTGTCCACGACCCAGATGGCGCTGGGGACGCGGGCCATGTCCCGGATGCCGCCGAGCGTGCGCTCCAGCTTCTCCTTCTCACGGCGGCGCATCAGGAGCTCCTTCTTGGTGAGCCCCGAGCTGGCCACGTTGTCGAAGTCGAGCTCCTCGAGCTCCTTCAGACGCTGCAGCCGCTTGTGCACGGTCGAGAAGTTGGTGAGCATGCCACCGAGCCAGCGCTGGTTCACGTACGGCATGCCGACACGCGAGGCCTGCTCGGCGATGGACTCCTGAGCCTGCTTCTTCGTGCCGATGAACATGATGGAGCCGCCGTGCGCGACGGTCTCCTTCACGAAGTCATACGCTCGGTCGATGAACGAGAGCGACTTCTGCAGGTCGATGATGTAGATGCCGTTGCGCTCGGTGAAGATGAAGCGCTTCATCTTCGGGTTCCACCGACGGGTCTGGTGGCCGAAGTGAACGCCGCTCTCGAGCAGCTGTCGCATGGTGACGACAGGGGCCATGGTGATGGTCCTCCAGAACTCGGTTCCGTGCGGGAGCCCACTGCCCCCGCCCTGACGCCCCGAGTCGTTCCAGCCGGAGGAACCGGACCGATGGGACGACTCGTGAATGGGCGTGCGTATTCGGCCCGCATGCCGCAGGCCGTCGAACAGTCTACCTGGATCCGTCCCTTCGGATGACCGGGGACTTGACCGCCTCGGACACCGCCACCCAGGGCGATCGCGAGCGAATCGCCCCTCGCGCGACCGGCCCCGCGACGGCGGCGCGAGCACCCATTCCAGCGAGTCAGGAGGGCTCCTGCCCCTCCTCGCCGCCGGGGAGCGGGGCGGCCTGCGACGGCTGCCTGCGGGGCGCTCGGGGGAACATCCGGAGGTGGAGCTCCGCGAGCCGGGCGCCGGTCGGCGCGTCCTCGGCGGGACGCTCGGTCACGCGGTAGGGATCGATCACCGCGCTGATCCGCTCCGCGATCTCCCGCAGCTCCTCGGCGTCCACCCGCAGCACCGTGTGGGTGAGCCAGGCGGAGTTCCTCCACTCCAGGGACTCGCGCTCCGATTGGGCGAAGTAGTCGCCGAGCCGCCGGTTCGCCTCCGCCAGCACCGTGTCGATCACGGCGTTCTGCGCGTCGACGAGATCGGGGGCCTCGTCCCCCGACGAATCAAATCCCCAGCCGGGCTGGAGCGCCCGCCAGACGCGCTCTCTGCCGTCTCCCCGCGGAGGCGCGTCGGCGACCAACCCGTGCTTGGCCAGTTGCCGCAGGTGGTAGCTGCAGGCGCTCGGGGACAGCCCGGCGACCTCCGCGCACTCGGTCGCGGTCGCGGGTCCCTCCGTCTGGAGCCGGCTCAGGATGGCCAGCCGCGCGGGATGCGCCAGCGCGCGCAACACGCGGGCATCGGTGACCTGTCGGGCCCCTTCCGGCCATGAGCTCGCCATGCCTCCGAACCTACAGCCCATGAGATGTGAAGTATTGCTTTCACAGTTATGAAGGATTACCTTCACAGTTGTGACGACTCCCCTGATCCCCCTTCGCCGCCAGCGGGACTACCGGCTCCTCTGGTCCGCCCGCGCCATCTCCGAGACCGGGAGCGAGGTCGCCAAGCTGGCCGTGCCGCTCACGGCCGCCGTGACGCTGGACGCGTCCCCGATCGAGATGGGCGTGCTCGCGGCCGCCTCGACGTTCCCGTTCCTGCTGGTCGGCCTGCCGTCCGGTGCGATGGCCGATCGCGTGGCCCGCCGCAGGCCCGTGATGGTCGCGTGCGAGCTGATCTCCGGCCTCACGGCGCTGTCGGTGCCGCTCGCCTGGCTCGGCGGGCTGCTGACCATCCCCTGGCTGATCGCCGTCGCGTTCACGATCGGCATGTGCACAGTGGTGTTCCGCACCTTCAACACGCCGCACCTCGCCACCGTGGTCGCCGCGCCGCAGCGGACCGCGGCCATCGCGGGCTTCCAGTCGGTCTTCTCCGTGGCCCAGATGGGCGGGCCCGGTCTGGCGGGCATGCTGGTCGCCCTGCTCACCGCGCCCGTCGCGGTCGTGGTCAACGCGATCACGTTCCTGGTGTCCGCCGTCTGCCTGCGGGCGATCCGGACCCCCGAGAACGCCGCCGCGACCGCGAAGCGCGGGCTGGCCCGGGAGATCGGCGAGGGCATGCGCGTCCTGGTGAACCACCCCGTCCTGCGCGCGCTCTGCATGACCGGCATGATCGTGAACGTGCTCGGCGCGGCCGAGATGGCGCTCTACGTCCTCTTCGCGGTGAACATCCTGGGACTGCCCGCGCCTCTGGTGGGCGTCGCGGCGATCGGCTTCGGCGTCGGCGGCCTGATCGGCGCCGTGCTCGCGTCCCGGCTGGCCGCCAGGTTCGGCGAGAACAAGGTGCTCCTCGGCTCCGTGCTCTTCTTCCCTCTCGGGTTCGCCGCGACGGCGGGAGCGGGCGGCCCGCTCTGGCTCGCCCTCTGCCAGATCGCCGGAGCCGAGGTGATCACTGGCGTGGCCGTCGTGTCCTACAGCGTGTGCGCCGGCTCGGTCACCATGCGGGAGGCGCCCGACGGGCTGCTCGGCCGGGTCAACGCCACGACGAACTTCGCCACCCAGGGAGTGATGGCCCTGGGCGGCATTCTCGGAGGCGTGCTCGGCGAGTTGCTCGGGCTGCGTCCCGCGCTCTGGGTCTGCGCGGCCGGGTCGCTGCTCTGCATCGTCAGCCTGTGGCTGTCGCCCATCCGGCGAGGTGCTCGCCCGGCCGCGGCGGAGGACTCGCCCAGTACGGCTCAGCACCCTCAATCCGACCCGGCGGCCTCACATACGTGAGCGGGCCGAACGCGCTGTCCATGCGCTCCAGCAGATCGTCCACCCCGAGCCCGGGCTCGCCGTCCGCGGACTCGGCGCGGTCGATCCTGCCGAGTTCATCCAGCCACCGCGCGGTCCTGGCGAGGGACAGCTCCACCCGCCAGGAACCCCCCTCGTCTCTACGGCGGAGCAACCCGGCCACGGCGCCGAAGGCGGCCAGATACCCGGTGGCGTGGTCGAGCGCCTGGCACGGCAAGGGAGACGGGCGGGTCCCGTCGCCGCCTTCGTGGGCGATGCCGCACGCCATCTGGACGAGGCTGTCGAACCCCCTGCGCCGCCCCCATGGGCCGCGCGAGCCGTACGCGGAGATCTCGACGCACACCACGCCCGGCCGCAGCCCGGCGAGCTCTTCCGGCCCGAACCCTCGCTCGGCGAGTGACCCGGGACGGTACGCCTGGATGACCACGTCGGCCTGCCGTACCAGCTCGCGCAGCGTGTCCGCCTCGGTCCGCAGGTCGATGTGGCAGGACCGCTTCCCGAACGCCGTCTCCACCACCAACCCGGGCACCTCGGGCAGATGCGCGGCCCCGACGCGGAGCACCTCCGCGCCATGCGCCGCCAGGATCCGCGCCGCGACCGGACCCGCGATCACCCTGGTCAGGTCGAGCACCCGTACTCCGTCCAGGGGACGGCTACCCGTGCGTGCGGCCCTGTCCGGAGAGGGCCCCGTGGAATCGAGGCGCGAGAGCGCGACCAGCGGCGTACGGGCCACCGCTTCGGCCTGCGGGTGGGCCAGCCACTCCTTCCGGCTGCGCATGGCGGCCGCGCATCCGTCCTCGCGGATCACTGCGTCCTCGATCTCCACGCTCGTACGGCTCTCGCAGGCCCGGGAGACGGCGTCTCGGCCGGCGTCAGGCGGGAGCCTTAGCGCTCTGAGCGCGGCCTCCCGGTGGTGATCGAAGTTGCAGTGCAGCCGGACCCAGCCGTCGGACGTCCGGTAATCGCCCGAAAGGGGCGCCCACAGGCCGATCTCCTCGCCGTCGATCCGGAAGTGCCGCTCGCTCATGAACGCGGCGGCGGCGTGCCGCACGTCGACACTCACCTCTCGCGGTGTCCGCTCCGGCGCCTTGTACCGCGCCACTGCGGCGGTGACCGCCCCCACGCTCACGGCGGCGGCCGTGGCGAGGCGGAACACCGACGGCAGCCCAGGTTCCACCCCGGAGATCCGTACATCGGGGAGCCCGACTCCGACCTCCTCGCCGAGGCTTTTGATCAGCTTTTCCGTCACCGGACCCCCTCTTGGCCGTCCATGACAGTGTCCTCCCGACGCGAGGCCGTTGTCGTCGCCCGCCGAGCGGCACGTGGGAGGATTTCCCGCGCGTGGTGACCATTCCTGACGGAGGACGAGCGCTCATGCGCGACGAGAAGATCAGCGACTTCCTGACCCGGCTCGCCGACCGCGTACCGGCTCCCGGCGGCGGGGCGGTCGCCGCCCTGCACGCCGCGAACGCCGCCGCCCTGCTGGGGATGGTGGCCCGCTACAGCACGGGCGAGAAGTACGCCGACCACCGGGCGGCTGTCGAGCGCGCCATCTCCGAGACGGACGGCCTGCGGAACGCGGCGCTGCGGCTCGCCGGGGAGGACGCGGCCGCGTTCACCGCCGTCGCCGACGCGTACAAGCTGCCCAGGGACACCGACGAGGCGAAAGCCGCCAGATCCGCCGCCATCGCGGCGGCTCTGATCGAGGCGGGCAGGCCGCCGGCCGAGGTGATCGGCGTCGCCCGGGCGGTCGTAGAGCTGGCCGAGGAGCTGCTCCCGATCGGCAACCGCAACGTCGTCACGGACATCGCCGCCGCCGCGGAGGCGGCCCGGGCGGCGGCGACCACCGCCCGGGTGAACGTCGAGATCAACCTCGGCGGCATCAAGGATGAGACGGCGCGGGCGGAGCTGGCGGCCCGGGCCGCCACGGTCGACGACATCGCCCTTCGCGCCGACCGGGTGACCGCCGCCGTACGCGAGGAGATCGCGAAGTGACCGCCGCCGTCCTCTCCGGCAGGGAACTCGCTGCCGCGATCAGGTCCGAGACCGCGGCCGAGGCCGCGCGGCTGAGCGCCGCCGGGACCGCGCCGACACTCGCCGTCGTCGTCGCCACCGCCGACGAGTCCAGCGCCTGGTACGTCCGTTCGATCGCGCGTGCCGCCGAACAGGTGGGCATCACCTGCGACATCGTGGACCTCGGCCGGGAGGCGACCGGCCCGGAGATCCGCCGCACGCTCGACGCTCTCAGCGCCGACGATCGCGTCCACGGCGTCATCCTGCAGACCCCCTTGCCGCCGGGAGTCGACGCCCAGGAGATGGCCCTCGCGATCCGCTTCGACAAGGACGTGGACGGTGCCAACCCCCTCTCCCTGGGGCGGCTGGCCGCCGGTCTGCCCGCGTTCGCCCCGGCGACCGCGGAAGCCGTCGTACGGATCCTGGAGCACCACGGGGTCGAGCCGACCGGTCGGCACGTGGCGGTGGTGGGCCGCTCCACCGTGGTGGGCAAGCCCGCCACCCACCTCCTGCTGGACCGGAACGCCACCGTGACCGTGTGCCATTCGCGTACGAGGGATCTCGCCGCGGTCACCTCCGCGGCCGACGTGGTGGTGGCCGCGGCCGGCCGGATCGGGCTGATCACGGCCGACCACGTCGCGCCGGGCGCCGTAGTCGTCGACGTGGGCACCAACCCCACCGAGGACGGCGGACTGGTCGGGGACGTGGACGCCGCGTCCGTCGGCGAGAAGGCCGGGGCGCTGACGCCGGTGCCGGGCGGCGTGGGGCCGGTGACGACCGCCCTCCTGCTGGCGCACACCGTCCAGGCCGCGAGCACCTTGCGGCAGTCGTAGCACCGGGCGCCGGACGAGCCGTTGTCCACAGGCCGAGGAGTTTCCACAGATCGGCCCGGCCGCCCTCGGCGCCCGGCCCGGATGAGCGAACGTCTGGGACCGGAGGTGGTCCCATGGCGGCCAAAGACGAGCTGGGCAGGCAGGGCGAGGAGCTCGCCGCGGAGTTTCTGAGATCCAGGGGTTGGTCCGTCCTCGCCCGCAACTGGCGGTGCAAGGCCGGCGAGATCGACATCGTGGCGCGCGACGGCCGCGCGCTGGTCGTCGTCGAGGTCAAGACCCGCTCGGGACGCAGCCACGGCACGGCCTATGAAGCGGTCGGCCGGGCGAAGCTCCACCGCCTGCGGTCACTCGCCGCCCGCTGGCTGGCCGAGCAGGAGGAGCGTTTCGAATCCGTACGCGTTGACGTGATCGCCCTGGAGCGGTTCGCCGGCGACTTCGCCATCCGGCACGAGCGCGGGGTGGTCTGACATGGCCGTGGCACGCACCAGGTGCGTCACGTTGATCGGCGTCACCGGACACACCGTCGAGGTCGAGGCGGACGTCGGCCACGGGCTGGCGGGGACGCATCTCATCGGCCTGCTGGACACCGCCATCAACGAGGCCCGTGACCGGGTCAGGTCCGCCCTGCTCAACAGCCGTTTCGAGTGGCCGGACGCGCGGATCACGGTCAGCCTGTTCCCCGCCAGCCTGCCCAAGCGAGGCTCGATCTTCGACCTCGCCATCGCGATCGCCGTACTCGGCGCCGCGGGGGCGGTTCCCGCGCAACGCATCGCCCAGCCGTTCTTCCTCGGCGAGCTGGGGCTGGACGGCAGGGTCCGCCCGGTGCGCGGCGTGCTCCCCGCCGCGCTGGCGGCGGCGCGGGCGGGAGCCCGCACGATCGTCGTGCCTGCGCTGAACGCGACCGAGGCGGCGCTGGTCCCCGAGCTCGCCGTGCTGTCCGTGGGGAGCCTGGCCGAGCTGGTGGAGCGGCTCCGCGAGGACGAGCCGCACCGGCTGCCGGCGACCATCGCCGCGCCCTCGCCGACGCCCGGCGACGCCCGGCGCGCGGGCGAGAGCGGCGGTGAAGACGGCCGTCCCCGTCTCGACCTCCGCGACGTCGCGGGCCAGGCCACGGGGCGCAAGGCGCTTGAGGTGTGCGCGGCCGGTGGTCACAACCTGTGGATGCTCGGCCCTCCCGGCACCGGCAAGACCATGCTGGCCGAGCGGCTGCCGACGCTTCTCCCGCCTCTGGAGCGCGAGCAGGCTCTGGAGGCCACGGCGATCCACTCCGTGGCGGGCACGCTGCCGCCCGACCGGCCGCTGCTCGATCGGCCGCCCTTCGTGGCGCCGCACCACACCGCCACGGTCGCGGCCGTCGTGGGCGGAGGCAGCGGTCTCGTACGGCCCGGCGCGGTGTCCCTCGCGCACCAGGGGGTCCTCTTCCTGGACGAGGCGCCGGAGTTCTCGACCAGCGTTCTCGACTCGCT
This sequence comes from Microtetraspora fusca, assembly GCF_001570365.1. Classification (GTDB taxonomy): domain Bacteria; phylum Actinomycetota; class Actinomycetes; order Streptosporangiales; family Streptosporangiaceae; genus Microtetraspora; species Microtetraspora fusca. The sequence goes on from NZ_BBYK01000046.1 coordinate 59,880, forward strand.
GCGCCAGCCTCTCGAGTCCGGCACGGTGACGGTGGCCCGCGCGGCCGGCACGGTGACGTTCCCCGCCCAGTTCATGCTCGTACTCGCCGCCAACCCGTGTCCCTGCGGCGAGGCGGGCACGCCCGGCCACCCCTGCCGCTGCACGCCCACCGCGCGCAGGCGCTATCTGGCCAGGCTCTCGGGTCCGCTGCTCGACCGGATCGACGTGAAGGTGCGGGTCGCCCGTGCCACCCGCGCCGAGCTGATGGCGGACCGGCATGTCGCCGAGTCGAGCAGGACCGTCGCCGAGCGAGTGCGGTCGGCGCGCGAACGCGCGCTCAAACGCCTCGTGGGCACGCCATGGCGCAACAACGCGGAGGTCAGCTCGGCGGCGCTGCACACTGACTTCCGGCTGCCCGCCAGGGCGCTCGCGCCCCTGCACAAGGGCCTTGATCTCGGCACGCTGAGCGCTCGCGGTGTCGATCGCGTCATCCGGGTGGCCTGGACGATCGCCGATCTGGCGGGCAAGGACCGCCCCGACGAGTCCGACACGTCGGCCGCTCTCGCGATGTGGCTGGGGGTGGACTGATGGTCGCCGACCTCGCCCACGACGCCCGGACGGACGATGTCCCGGAAGCGGAGATCCTGGCCCGCGTCGCCATCATGCGGATGGCCGAGCCCGGCGATCAGGTGATGGGCAGACTGATCGCGCGCTACGGCGCCGTGGCGGCGGCGGCTCAGGCACAGCGCGGCGTCCTCCCTGCGGAGTTCGTCTCTGAGGAGATCGGCCGTGCCCGGGCCGCGGGCCGCCCGCCCACACTGGATCGGCTCGCCGCGTCGTGGGTGGCCCGCTACGCCGACCCCGTTCGCGACCTCGCCGACGGGCGCGAGCAGGGGGCCCGGTTGGTCGTCCCAGGCGATCCGGAGTGGCCCACCCAGCTCGACGACCTCGGCGACCGCCGCCCGTACGGGCTCTGGCTCCACGGCACGGTCAACCTGCGGTTCGCCTGCCTTCGCTCCGTCGCCGTCGTCGGAGCGCGGGCGGCCACGGCATACGGCGTGCAGGTGGCGTCCGAACTGGCCTCCGGGCTCGGAGACAGGCGGTGGACCGTGATCAGCGGCGGCGCGTACGGCATCGACGCCGCGGCCCATCGTGGCGCGCTCGCGAGCGGGATGCCGACCGTCGTCGTCCTCGCCAGCGGCACGGACGTCTGCTACCCCACAGCCCATCAGGACCTGTTCCAGGTGGTGCGGTCTCAGGGTGTGATGATCAGTGAGGTCCCCATGGGCTCCCGTCCGACGCGGCCACGCTTCCTGGTCAGGAACCGCCTGATCGCCGCGTTGTCCCGGGGCACCGTGGTGGTGCAGGCCGCCGTCCGCAGCGGGGCGCTGAACACCGCGACCCACGCCAACGAGTTGAACCGGCATCTGATGGCGGTCCCCGGGCCGATCACATCGGAGGTGTCCGAGGGCTGCCACGATCTCATCCGGCAGGGACGCGCCGTCTGCGTGACCTCGGTGCAGGAGATCACCGAACTCGTCGGGACCATCGGCGGCGACCTCGCCCTGGTACGGCGCGGCCCCGCCCATCCGCGTGATGCGCTGAACGACGAGACCAGACGGGTGCTGGAAGCGGTTCCCACCCGCGTGGGCGCGGGCCCCGCGGCGATCGCGGTCTCGGCGGGAGTGGACCTCTCCACCGCGTTGAGCTGCCTCGGCGCGCTCGCCGTCGCCGGTTTCGTGGAACACGGCGACCGCGGTTGGCGGCTGCGTCGGGAACAGGACGGGTGAATCAGGTGATCGAGATCACGGCCGGGGCAGCTGGTTACCATGAGGCGCATGGCCGACGGCGCGAGATCCCGCGCTCTCCCCAGTCCGAGCGGGGCGTTCGAGAGCGTGATTGCCGAGTTCGAACGGCACCTGCGGGTGGAACGGGACCTCTCCCCGCACACCGTTCGCGCGTACATGGGGGATGTCACCGCGCTGCTCGGACATTTCCGCGAGGCAGGGCACGACTCGCTCGACGCCCTGGACATCACCGTCCTTCGCGAGTGGCTCGGCGGGCAGCACCAGGCCGGGCGCTCGCGAGCGACGCTGGCACGTCGCTCCGCCTGCGCGCGCGTCTTCACCGCCTTCTGCCATCGCCGTGGCTGGATGGCGACCGACCCCGGCCTGCTCTTGGGCACGGCCAAGTCGCCCCGTCGCCTGCCCGTCGTTCTCGACCAGGACGAGGCCAGGGCGCTGCTGGACCGAAACGACGCGGCCCGGGGCCGGCCCTCCTCGCCCACCGGGACACCGTCGGCCGTCTCCACACCCGCCACAACCGCCGGGGGCGCCCCCGCCTCCGCCTCCGCCTCCGTGGAGCCGATCACCGACGAGTCAGCGCCTTCCCTGGGGGTCCGTCGCACGAACGATCGCGAACACCGCGGGGCGCCGCACCCGGAGGGAACCGGAGCGCGGCGAGCCGCCGACGGCCCCAAAGAGCTGCGGGACATCGCCATGCTCGAACTGCTCTACGCCACCGGAATGCGGGTCGGTGAGCTGTGCGGACTCGACGTGGACGACGTGGACCGCGACCGCAACACCGTGCGCGTCCTCGGCAAGGGACGCAAGGAACGGGTCGTACCGTTCGGCCTGCCCGCCCTCCGTGCCTTGGACGCCTGGTGCGTACGCGGGAGGCCATTGCTGCTCCAAGAGGGCAGCGGACCCGCCCTGTTCCTCGGAGTGCGCGGCGGCCGGATCGACCAGGGGACTGTCCGGAGGGTCGTGCACGCCCGACTCGCCGAACTCGAGGACGTCCCCGACATGGGGCCGCACGGGCTACGGCACACCGCCGCCACCCATCTCCTGGAAGGCGGAGCGGACCTTCGTACCGTCCAGGAGATGCTGGGCCACGCGTCGCTGGCCACCACCCAGATCTACACGCATGTCTCGATCGAACGGCTGCGCAAGGTCTACCGGCAGGCCCACCCCCGCGCCTGATTGCCGACGGCTACGTCACGGATAACCGCGTTATCCACAGAACGTGGTTCGGCTGGAGAGCACAGCGCGCGCCGATGCCACGCTGCCTCCATGCGCTTGCTGACCGTGATGACGGCCCTTCTCCTGTGGTCACCGTCGTCCTCACCGCCTTCATGGCCACCATGGTCATGGCCGCTCAAGCCGTCACTCTCCTCATGGCGTCCCTGGTCATCCTCATGGTCACCGTCGTCAGCGGCACCGCCGCGCTCATGGTCGCCACCCCCGTCGCGGCCGTGGCCGGCCTTGTCGTCGCCGTCACGGCCACTGTGGTCAGCCCCGACCTCACAGTCCTCATGGCTGGCGTGGTCACTCCTGCGGACACCATCGTCAGCGGCACCGTGGTCACCCTCGTGGTCAGCACCATCGCCGGGGCTGTGGTCGGCCTTGTCGTCACAACCGTCACGGCCGCTCACCTCGTCACGCCCCTCACGGGTGGCATGGTCGCCCCCGTGGGCACCGTCCTCATCCGCACCGTGGTCGGCGCTGCGGTCACCACCGTCATCGGAGCCGTGGTCGGGCTCGGCTCACGGCGTGGGAGACCCGCCGCGGTGGCGGTGGCCACTGTCGGGCCGCCCCGTTCTGGTCAGGCGGTTTCAGCCGCCTCCGGAACGGTGGCTGGCCGGGCATCGAGGGGTGGACATCGAGGCCCTGCCCGGCGAGACGGTCCGTTCAGCCGGGCCGGGCGTTGTCGGATACGCCGGCAAACTGGCCGGGCGCGGGGTCGTGACCGTGATCCACCCCGACGGGTTGCGAACCACGTACCTACCTGTCCGAGCCTCGGTCCGCCCTGGCCAGGCAGTGGAGAGCGGCACCCCCTTGGGGGTCGCCGAGGATCTTCCCGGCCATTGCCCGGTCCCCTGCCTGCACTGGGGCCTGCTGCGCGGAAACGTCTATCTGGATCCCCTGCTGTTGCTCGGGTTCGGCCAGGTCCGACTGCTGCCGACCCGAGATCCCACTGCCGCATGAGATCTGAGGCGAGTACCGCCTCGTCCTCCCGCAGCACGCACCAGCCACCGGCGCGGATCGAATCGGCGAGCATGCGCCGCATCCGGCACTCGCGGCTCGGGTTGATGATGCCGACGCCCTGTGCGGCGCTCGCCGTGTCGGGAGTGGCCCCCTGCCGTGCCATAGAGGCAGGAGCCACCCGTGGGCGGGGCCGTGGCCGACCCCGCACAAGGTGCCCTCCCTGACTGGCCCCGCACCACACGGAGTGCCCTCCGTGAGTGGGCTCACACTGGGTACCGTCCGCGACTGGCCCCGCATCACACGGGTGCACGGTGCCGTCCGTGACTGCCCTCGCACCGTTGCCAAGCGCGATTGCCCCCGCACGGGGTTGCCGTCCGTGACTGCCCTCGCACCGGTGCCCCCGTGACTGGCCCCGCATACGTACGTCCGTGACTGCACCCGCAAGGGTGCCAACCGCAATTGGCCCCGCACGGAGTTGCCGTCCGTGGCGGCCGTGGCGGGCCGACGGAGCGGTCGTCAGCTGGAGAAGCCCTCCTTGGGCATTTCGAGGTCCGGCTTGGCCAGTTCTTCGACGTTGACGTCCTTGAACGTCACAACCCGGACGTTCTTCACGAACCTGGCGGGCCGGTACATGTCCCAGACCCAGGCGTCCTGCATCTTCACGTCGAAGAAGACGTCACCGTTCTCGGCGGTGCGTACGTCGAGATCGACGGAGTTGGTGAGATAGAAGCGCCGCTCGGTCTCGACGACGTAGGTGAAGAGCCCGACGACGTCGCGGTACTCCCGGTAGAGCTGCAACTCCATCTCGGTCTCGTACTTTTCGAGATCCTCTGCGCTCATTCCGGTCCTCCTGTTTCGCACCCCACCAAGGCCGCGCGGTCAGACGACACCGGCCTCCGCTCCATTCTCTCGCATCTCCTCATCCTCCCCGGTCAGACCGCGACGCACCACGACGGTGACACCCGTCCGCGTCCCGGTGACGTTCACGAAGGAGAACCGGTGATGCGAAGTGGGACCGTGCGCGGCCAGCGCCCTCCGGTGGCCCGGCGTCACGTATCCCTTGTGTACCGCGAAGCCGTACTCGGGATGGGCGTCGTCCAGAGAGCGCATCAGCCGGTCCCGAGTCACCTTCGCCACGATCGAGGCCGCCGCGACGCACGCGGCCACCTGATCTCCCTTCCAGATCGCCAGAGACGGCGCGGGCAGCCCCGGCACGGGGAAGCCGTCGATCAGCACATATCCCACGTCGATGCCGAGACCCGCGACGGCGCGCCGCATGCCGGCGACATTGCTCCTGTGCAGTCCACGGGCGTCGATCTCCTCGGGCGGGATGACGACGACGCTCACCGCCCGCGCCCTGGCCTCGATCAGGTCGAACAGCCGCTCGCGCCTGGCGGGCGTGAGCAGCTTGGAATCGCTCAGCCCGTCGATGTCGCGTCCGAGGACGACCGCGGCCACGACCAGCGGTCCGGCGCAGGCGCCACGCCCGGCCTCGTCCACGCCGGCGACCGGCGTGAACCCTCGCCGGGCCAGTGCCCGCTCGTAGCCGTAAAGTCCCGAATCCCGCCGGACGACGCTCGGGCGCGGGCGATACGCAACTGTCATGACGAACAGCAGCGTACGCCCCATTCCGTCCGGGCGGTACGGCAGCGGCCGACGGGCACGACGCCGCCGATCAGTGAACCTTGGAGAACGTCTCCGGCCGTGAGAGCAGGCCGAAACGGGAGAACGGCCAATACCGGATGAACGCCCGGCCGACCAGGTCGTCTTCGGAGATGGTTCCCTTGTACGGATCATCGATGTACTCACGCGAGTCACGGGAGTTGTTCCGGTGGTCGCCCATCAACCAGACGCGGCCCGGGGGAACCTTCACCTCGAACCGCTGCTTGGAAGGATAGACATCGGGATAGAGGTAAACGTTCTCCTCGTCGAGCGGCGTCCCGTTCACCGTGATCCGGCGCTTGGCGTCACAGCACTTCACCGTGTCGCCGCCGACGCCGATCACCCGCTTGATGGTGTCCTCGCCGTCCCACCCCTTGAAGACCACGATGTCGCCGCGCTCCACATCGCCGAAGACGTAGGCGAGCTTGTTCACCGCGACCCTGTCGTTGATCAGCAGCGTGTTCTCCATCGACCCTGACGGGATGTAGAACGACTGCATCACGAACAGGTGCACGAGCACGGCCAGGATGATGCCGCCGAGGGTGAACAGGATGGAGTCGCGCCAGCCGGAAGACTTCTTGGCGGGGGGATCCTTCTCTTCGGTCATGGTCACCTGCGGCAGGTTACCGCCTTACGCGTAGGCGACGTCTAAGGGCCGCGAGAGGGACGGCGCCCACGAAACCAAGGACCGCCGGCGCGGCGTCGCCCAGCGCTCCGACGGCGTGCAGCGCGGGCTGGTTGAAGGTCTCGGGGATGGGCAGGACCTTGGCCCGATCGAACGGCCAGACGATGACGAAGGCCCGGCCGATCACCTGGTCGATGGGGATGGTGCCGCCACCCGGGTCGCCCTGGTGGGACCGCGAGTCCAGCGAGACGGACCGGTGGTCGCCCATCACCCAGAGCCGCCCCTGCGGCACCTTGACCTCGAAGTTCGACAGCGAGGGCGCGTCGCCGGGATAGAGGTAGGACTTCTCGTCGAGTGGCGTCCCGTTGACGGTGATCCGTCCCTGGACGTCGCAGCACTTCACCGTGTCGCCGGGGACCCCGATGACCCGCTTGATGTAGTCCTTCTCGCCCGGGATCAGGCCGAACGAGGTGCCGACCCAGCGGAAGAACCCGGTGACGGGGTTCGACGGCTTCTCCTGGGGCACCTCGCCCTCCCAGGAATCGACCCCGGAGAAGACCACCGTGTCGCCGCGCTCGATGTCGCGCACGTGGTAGACGAGCTTGTTGACCAGGACCCGGTCGTTGACCAGCAGGGTGTTCTCCATCGACTCGGACGGGATGTAGAACGCCTGGACCACGAAGGACTTGATGAGCAAGGCCAGCACAAGGGCGACCACGATGAGAACCGGGAGCTCCTTCCAGAAGGAGCCCTTCTTCTCCTTGCCGTCTCCGGCGGCCTGCTGGGTGTCTTCCGCGACCACGTCCACCCCGTCCTCGGCGGGGCGGCGCGTGCCTGCACCCGGCGTCTCGCTAGTCATCGCTGTCGAGCCTAGATGATGTCCCTGACCGTGACCGTCGCCGACGCGACATAGGCACGGAAAAGAAAATGGCCCGCACCACGGGGGTACGGGCCACCATGTCGATCGCCTTACTTGGCGGCCGGCATGGCCTCGCGCTTCTCGCGAATGCGGGCGGCCTTGCCGCGCAGGTCGCGCATGTAGTAGAGCTTGGCGCGACGGACGTCACCGCGGGTCACGACCACGATCTTCTCGATGACCGGGCTGTGCACCGGGAAGGTGCGCTCGACGCCGACGCCGTAGCTGATCTTGCGGACGGTGAAGGTCTCGCGGGAACCGCCACCCTGGCGGCGCAGCACGAAGCCCTTGAACACCTGGATACGGGACCGGTTGCCTTCGACGACGCGGACGTGGACCTCCAGCGTGTCACCGGGGCGGAAAGCCGGTACGTCGCTGCGGAGGGCAGCCTTCTCGAGCTCCTGGATCTGCGTGTGCATGACAGCGGTTCCTCATTGACATGAGCGCACGGAGGTCCACCCGGCCGAGCCGGGCTCGGCGACGAGGGGGACACGCGCGCTTGGCTTGATACGTCTTGGGGGCCGGATCTCCGCCCGGCCGTGCGCCGCCACGGTGAAGTGAGCAGCAGCGATTCAGTTTGCCACATCTTCGGCCGTCACGCGAAACGAAGCGCGCATCCGGTCATCCGCCGGACGTGTCCGCCTGCCCGTGGATCTCGTCGAGAACCTGCCGGTCACGCTTGTCGAGGCCCTCCGGATCGAGCCGGGCGAGCAGTTCGGGCCGCTTCGCCGCCGTACGGCGCAGCGCCTCGTCGCGGCGCCAGCGGGCGATCTTCCCGTGGTGCCCGGACAGGAGGATCTCCGGCACGTCCTGGCCACGCCAGGAGGGCGGCTTGGTGTAGACGGGGCCTTCGAGCAGGTTCTCCATCGCGCCCGGCGCGAACGAGTCGTCCGCCACCGAGGCCGCGTTGCCGAGCACGCCGGGCAGCAGCCGGCCGACGGCCTCGACCATGACCAGCACCGCCGCCTCGCCGCCGGCGAGGACGTAGTCGCCGATGCTCACCTCGTCCACCCGCAGGCGGGAGCCGTACTCGACCATGACGCGGGAGTCGATGCCCTCGTAGCGGGCCGGGGTGAACAGCAGCCAGGGCTCCTTGGCGTACTCCAGCGCCACTTCCTGGGTGAACGACCGCCCGCTCGGCGTCGGCACGATCATCCGCGGCAGGAGGAGACCCTCGTGCGCCGCCTCGTCGCCGGCTCCTCCCGGGACACCCAGGTCGTCACGCGCTTCCCCGGCGCCCGTCACGGACGGTCCGGCGGCGTCGGCTCCCCCGGCGAGGGCCTCGGCGATGACCGCGTCGATCGCCTCGCCCCAGACCTCGGGCTTCATCACCATGCCGGGGCCGCCGCCGTACGGCGTGTCGTCCACGGTCCGGTGCACGTCGTGCGTCCAGTCGCGGAGCTGGTGGAGGTGGATGTCGAGGATGCCGCGGTCACGCGCCTTGCCCATGAGCGAGACGTCCAGCGGAGCGAAGTACTCCGGGAAGATCGAGATGATGTCGACGCGCATTTACTCGGCCTCGTCGAGGTCCAGCAGCCCGGGAGGCGCGTCCACCACGAGCACGCCCTTCTCCAGGTCGATCTCGGGGACCAGCGCCTTGACGAACGGCACGTACGCCTCGCCGCGGGACGGGCGGCGCACGACGAGCAGGTCCTGGCCGTGATGCAGCACGTCGGCGACCTCGCCCACCGGATCGCCGTCCACGGTGACCACGGAGAGCCCGATGAGCTGGTGGTCGTGGAACTCGTCGGGGTCCTCCGACGGCGGCAGCTCGGCCGAGTCGATCACGAGCAGCGTCCCGCGCAGCGCCTCGGCGGCGTCGCGGTCGTCCACACCGACCAGGCTGAGCAGCAGGATGTCCTTGTGCCAACGGGCACCCTCGACCTCCACCGGCCCGGCGGAGGCGGGGTCGGTGGCGAGAGCCGTACCCGGGGCGAAGCGCAGCTCCGGATCGTCGGTGCGCACCTCGACGGTGACCTCACCGCGGACCCCATGCGGTCGGCCGATCCTGCCAACGACTAGCTGCACTTCTCGTCTTCCTCCGATCGCGCCGGAAAGCAAGCCGGGGGACCCCCTGGCGAGGGTCCCCCGGCTGTGAGGTTCTCTTTAACGGGTTAACGGGCCTCGTTCAGGTCGACCAGGTCGACCCGGACGTACTTGCCGTCGGCGAGCGCGTTCACGACGGTGCGCAACGCCTTGGCCGTACGGCCCCCGCGGCCGATGACCTTGCCGAGGTCGTCGGGATGAACCCGGACCTCGAGGACGCGCCCGGTGCGGATGCGGCGGGCGCGAACCCGGACGTCGTCGGGATGCTCGACGATGCCCTTGACCAGATGCTCGAGGGCCTCCTCGAGCACCTCAGGCCTCGCCTTCCGACTTCTCCTCGCCGGCCGGGGCCTCGGTGACGTCGGCGGCCTCGTCGGCCTTCACGGTCTTCTTGGCCTTCTTGGGCGTGGTGGCGGCGGCGGTGTCACCGGACAGCGCCTCCTTGGCCGCGGCCTCGTAAAGGGCGTGACGGTCGGGCTTCGGCTCGGCGACCAGGAGCGGCGCCGGGGCGGGCTCGCCCTTGAACTTCTGCCAGTCGCCGGTGAGCTTGAAGATCTTCAGGACCGGGTCGGTCGGCTGCGCGCCGACGCCCAGCCAGTACTGCGCCCGCTCGGAGTCGACCTCGATGCGCGAGGGGTTCTCCTTCGGGTGGTACAGACCGATCTCCTCGATCGCCCGGCCGTCACGCTTGGTGCGGCTGTCGGCGACGACGATGCGGTACTGCGCGTTGCGGATCATGCCGAGCCGCTTGAGCTTGATCTTGACTGCCACGGGTGTGGTCTCTCCTGCTTCAGAGCGTGGGTGAGCGGTGTCACATCGAGTGGGGCACGACATGAGCCCGCTCGAGGGACAGGCGCGACCGGCGGGGGTGAGAGGGCACCCGCCTGGCCACGATGTTCCAACATGACATTCTGCCAGACGATCCAGGGTGCTCGGCGTCGTCCCGGCCGCTTGCGGACCTGGAGAAAGCCCTGAACAAAACGCTGCGGCCAAGCATCGAACATGACATGCAGCGAACCAACCGCACCTCCCGCGCGGCGGCCGCCTCGGCGGTGGCGGCGAGCCTCCTGCTCTCCGCCGCCTGCGGCTCCGCGGCTTCCCGGACGTCCGGCTCCTCCGGGCGCTCCGACGTTCCGTCCACGGCGGCCGCGGCGGCCATGGCCGCGGAACGGACGGCCACGCCCGGGTCGGCGGGGCCCGCGGACGCCTCCGCCCCGGCGGCTCACGCCGCTCCCCCGGCGGCCCCCGCCGCCGCTCCGGTGGGGCGGTGCCGTACCGGCACGCTGAGGGCGCGCGTCGGCACGACCGACGCGGGGGCGGGACAGCGGTACGCGCCGCTGGTGCTCACCAACACCGGGAGCCGAACCTGCTGGGTCTACGGGTTCGTGGGCCTGATCATGATCGACGGCAGCGGGGACGCCCTGCGCACCAGGACCCGCAGAGAGGCCGTCCAGCCGCGCCGCGTGACGCTGCGGCCGGGAGCGGCGGCGCACGCGCGCCTGCACTGGACCGTGGTGCCGTCCGGGACGGAGACCTCCTGTCCCCGGTCGGCCCGGCTGATGATCATCCCGCCGGACGAGGTCGCGCACCTGGAGATCCCCTTCACCGCCGAAGTCTGCGGCGACGGGAAGATCGACGTCCGGCCGATGGAGCCGGGGACCACGCTCTGACGGGCCCCCGCCGGCCGTCTCGGGGGCCGAACCGGCTGTCCGGGACGGCCACCCGAGGACGCGATCAGCGATGCGCCCCGGCCGGGGTCACTTCTTGGGGAACTTCAGCTTGGACGGGTCGAACCCCGGAGGCAGCTCCAGCCCCGGCGGGAGCTGACCGGCGCCCAGCCGGCCCAGCGCGCCGAGCCCCGGCACGGCGTCCGTGTCCGCGGCGGGCACGGCGCCCGGCTTGCCCTGTCCGGCCTTGCGCGGGTCGCCGCTGACCCTGCGCCCCTTCTTGGCCTTCTGCGCCTTCTGCGCCTTGCCCCTGCCCGGCAGGCCGGGGATGCCCAGCCCCTGGGACATGCGCTTCATCATCTTCTGCGCGTCGAAGAAGCGGACGACGAGGTTGTTCACCTCGGTGACCGTGACGCCGGAGCCCTTGGCGATGCGGGCCCGGCGCGAGCCGTTGATGATCTTGGGGTCCTGCCGCTCGCCCGGGGTCATCGAGCGGATGATCGCCGCGATGCGGTCGAGGTCCCGGTCGTCGACCTGGTTGAGCTGATCGCGCATCTGCCCCATGCCGGGCATCATGCCGAGCAGGTTCTTGATCGGGCCCATGCGGCGGACCATCATCATCTGCTCGAGGAAGTCGTCGAGCGTGAAGCCGTCGCCGGAGGCGAGCTTGCCCGCCATCTTGGCGGCCTCGGCCTCGTCGAAGGTCTTCTGCGCCTGCTCGATCAGGGTGAGGATGTCACCCATGTCGAGGATCCGGCCGGCCATGCGGTCGGGGTGGAAGGCGTCGAAGTCCTCGATCTTCTCGCCGGTGGACGCGAACATGATCGGACGGCCGGTGATGTGCCGCACCGACAGCGCGGCACCGCCGCGGGCGTCGCCGTCGAGCTTGGTCAGCACGACGCCATCGAAGCCGACGCCGTCCATGAACGCCTGGGCGGTGGTCACCGCGTCCTGACCGATCATGGCGTCGACGACGAACAGCACCTCGTCGGGGCGGACCGCGTCGCGGATGTCCGCGGCCTGCTTCATCATCTCCTGGTCGATGCCCAGGCGGCCGGCGGTGTCGATGACGACGATGTCGTGCTGCTGCCGCGTGGCGTGGTCCAACGACTGCCGGGCGACGGCGATGGGGTCGCCGACGCCGTTGCCGGGCTCGGGCGCGTAGACCGCGACGCCCGCGCGCTCGGCCATCACGGCGAGCTGCTGGACCGCATTGGGGCGCTGCAGGTCGCACGCGACGAGCAGCGGCGCGTGCCCCTGGTCGCGCAGCCACCTGGCGAGCTTGCCCGCGAGGGTCGTCTTACCGGCACCCTGCAGACCCGCCAGCATGATGACGGTCGGCGGGTTCTTGGCGTAGCGGAGCCGCCGGGTCTCGCCGCCCAGGACCTCGATCAGCTCGTCATTGACGATCTTGACGACCTGCTGGGCGGGGTTCAGCGCCTGGGAGACCTCGGACCCGCGCGCCCGCTCCTTCACCTGGGCGACGAATGCCTTGACCACCGGCAGCGCGACGTCCGCCTCGAGCAGGGCGATGCGGATCTCGCGGCAGGTCGCGTCGATGTCGGCGTCGGAAAGCCTGCCCTTGGACCTCAGGGAGGAGAAGACCGAAGTCAGCCGGTCGGAAAGCGTCTCGAACACGTGTTTGGCCAGCCTCGAAGCGAGTGGACGGTAAAGAGCTCGCCCCCCAGACTAGCCGCACGTACGGGATGCGTGCCCGAGCGCGGAGCGCGCGGCCGGTCCCGGGCGTCGGCGCGGGAGGCGGGCCGCGCGCCGCGAGCGTGTGGCGTCACCAACCGCCGCCGCTGCCGACGTGGGTGGTGAGCGCGTGCTCGACCAGGGTGATGAGCGTGCTCTTGACCGACTCCCGGCTGCGGGCGTCGGTCCGTACGACGGGGACCCGGGAGGAGATCGTGAGCGCGTCTCTCAGCTCCTCCTCCGAGTGGCTGTACTGCCCGTCGAAGCCGTTGATGCCGACGATGAACGGGAGCCGGGCCTCCTCGAAGTAGTCGACCGCCGGGAAGCTGTCCGCCAGCCTCCGCGTGTCGACCAGGACCACCGCTCCGATCGCGCCGCGTACCAGGTCGTCCCACATGAACCAGAACCGGTGCTGGCCCGGCGTGCCGAACAGGTAGAGGATCAGGTCCTGGTCCAGGGAGACGCGGCCGAAGTCCATCGCGACCGTCGTCGTGGTCTTGTGCGGCACCAGGCCGATGTCGTCGATGTCCTTGGACGCGTCCGTCATCACGGCCTCGGTCGTGAGCGGCACGATCTCGGAGACCGCGCCGACGAACGTGGTCTTTCCCACACCGAAACCGCCGGCCACCACGATCTTGGTCGAGGTCAGGCCACGCGGAGAGCCATGGCTAGAGCCTGCGAAGTCCACTGAGCACCCTTTCAAGCAAGTTCAGATCCGGCTTGCCCGCGTCCAACTGGGGCTGGTGCACGTGCACCAGCCCCTCGGCCACCATGTCCGCGATCACCACGCGGACGACCCCCAGCGGGATCCGCAGCATCGCCGAGACCTCCGCCACCGATCTCACCTGGCGGCACAAGGCGCTGATCGCGCGGTATTCCGGCGGGCGGCCGGAGAGATCGAGGTGTGTGGACGTGGCCGAGGAGACCAGGGCCTCCAGGGCGAGTCGCATGCGGGGAGCCGTGCGGCCTCCTGTGACGGTGTACGGGCGCACCGGCGAGGAGGGCTCCTGGGGAAGCGGGGCGCCGCCGTACGGCTGCCCCCATTGGCCCATGCTCAGCCCCTCGGGTGTGATGCCTGGAGCTCGGCACGTACGGCGGGGGTGAGCACCTGTCCCGCCCGGTCCACCAGCAGCGTCATCTGGTACGCCACCAGGCCCATGTCGCACTCCGCGGACGCGAGCACGGCGAGACAGGAGCCGTCGCTGATGGACATGATCAGAAGCAGCCCGCGCTGCATCTCGACCACCGTCTGGTTGACCGCGCCGCCCTCGAACACGCGCGAGGCGCCCTGAGTCAGGCTGATCAGGCCGGCGGCGACCGCGGCGAGCTGGTCGGCCCGGTCCCTGGGGAAGCCGTCGGAGAACGCCAGCGGCAGGCCGTCCGCCGACACCACCACCGCGTGCGCGACGCCGGGGACCGATCCCACGAAGTCGCTGATCAGCCAGTTGATGCCGCGAGCCCCCTGGCTCATCTCTCTCATGCGTCCTCCACATTGGTCGGGCCGGGATATCCCTGGTCCTCGCTCAGTTCGCCTCTGGTCACCGCGCGCCCCTGCTGTACGCCGCGCTGCAGGCTGGAGAGCCGGCTGCGTACACGGTCGGCGGACAGGGCGGGCGGCGGGGAGGCAACCGGGCCGCCGGCTCCGCCGGATCCGGCGGAGCCGGGGACGAGGTTGGCCCGCGGGACCCGCTTGGGCAGGCCGGAGGCGGTGCTCCCCTCGGAGGCCGGTTGGCGCACCGCGGCGTCGGCGGCCTGCCAGCCCGCCTCGACGTTCTCCTGGGCGCCCCATTCCGGGCCGTCCTCGGACGCGGGCGCCCGGCGGAACCAGGCCGACTCCACCGAGGCGAAGATCGGCAGGAATTCCTCCGGCTCCGCCTCCATGGGCGGCGAGCCGGGCACCGCGGGCAGCGGCCCGGTGGCGTCGTCGGCGCCGAGGTCGCGTCTGGGCCGCATCCGGATCGGGGTGTCCTGGGGCGGTATCGCGGCGCCGGGCGGCTGCCAGCCGCCGGACACGGCATCGGACCGCTCGCCGGGAACGTCGCCTGTGGTGGCGGTCCAGGGGGACGGATCGATCGGGCCGCTCCACGAGGGCGGGTCGGGCGGGCCGGCCCAGGCGGACGGGTCGGGCGGCGCGCCCCACACGCCTGGCTCCTGCGGCCCGCCGTACACGGCGGCCTGACCGGCGAACGCGCCCGCGAATGCGCCGGCGTGCGCCGGGGCGGGGGGCTCGTGGTGCCCGACGAGGGACTCCGGCAGCAGCACCATCGCGGTGAGCCCGCCGCTGTCGTGCGGTCGCAGCTGCACGCGGATGCCGTTGCGCAGCGCGAGGCGGCCGACCACGAACAGGCCCATCCGCCGGGAGACGGACACGTCCACGACCGGAGGGTTGGCCAGCCGCCAGTTGGCCTGGGAGATCTCCTCCGCGGCCATGCCGATGCCCGAGTCGGTGATCGAGATCATCACGCCGCCGCCGTCGATGCGGTTGCCCGAGACGATGACCCGCGTGTCGCGCGAGGAGAAGGAGAGCGCGTTCTCGACCAGCTCGGCGAGCAGGTGGATGACGTCGTTGACGGCCTGTCCGGCGAGCGCGACCTCGGCCGGCACGTTGATCACGACGCGCTCGTAGCCCTCGACCTCGGAGAGGGAGGCGCGTACGACGTCGGTGACCTCGACCGGCCGGCTCCACCGGCGGGCCGGCTCCTGGCCCGCGAGAACCAGCAGGTTCTCACTGTTGCGGCGCATGCGGGTCGCCAGGTGGTCCAGCTTGAAGAGGTTGCCGAGACGCCCCTCGTCCTGCTCGCCCTGCTCCAGCCCGTCGATCAGGGCGATCTGCCGCTCCACCAGCGTCTGCGTACGGCGGGAGAGGTTCACGAACATGGCGCTGATGTTGCTGCGGAGCCGCGCCTCGTCGCCGGCCAGCCGTACGGCCTCGCGGTGGACCTCGTCGAAGGCCCGCGCCACCTCGCCGACCTCGTCGACCGAGGCGACGCCGAGCGGCTGGACCGGCGGCGGACCGTCCGCGCTCTCGGACTCGCGCAGCCGCTGGACGGTCTCCGGCAGGCGCTGCCCGGCGATCTCCAGGGCCTCGGTGCGCAGCCGGCGCAGCGGCCGTACGAGCGACCGGGCCATGACGGTGGTGATGAGCACGACGACCAGCAGGAGCCCGATCACGAGAACGACGTTGGAGACGGCGCCGGAGCGGGCCTCCCGCTCCAGTGCGATGCTCTTGGCGATGATGGCGTCGGCCAGCGTCTCGCCGACCTTGCGCATGCTGTCTGTCCGGGCGCTGGCCGCGTCGAACCACCGCTGCTCGTCGGATCCGCGGTCGAGGGCGCGGATCGGACGCCCGGCCTTCGCCATGGAGAGGGCGCGCTCGGCCAGGAACGCGGCGCGGTCGATCTTCTGGCCGGTCACCGTGTCGCTGTAGAGCTGCCGCTGGACGGTGCTCGCCTCGGCGAAGAACCCGGCGAGTTCGCTCTCCTGACCGGCGCGTGCAGCGGTGAACGCGTCCAGCTCGGAGGGGTCGAGCTGCTGGCGGGCCAGTCCGACGGCCAGCAGCGCCCGCTGCCTGGACACCTCCTCCTTGGCGCGGACGAGGGAGCCGAGCGCCTTGATGCTCGCGTTGAGATCCTCGTCCACGACGCCCTCGGCGGCCGTGTCGTACAGGCGCAGCAGGTCGGAGATGACGATGGAGTACTTGTTGATCGCGGGCAGCGGCGGGAGCCGGCTCTCCAGCACGGTCTCCCGCAGGGCGGGCATCTCCCCCAGCCGGCCCCGGGCGCGGACCACCTCCTGCCGGCCGATGCCGCCGAAGGCGTCGGCGGCGGCCTGCATCTTGACCCGCACCTGCTCGACGGCGGTGTCCACGGCGCCCTGCTGGCGGCGTACGGGCGAGAGGAAGGCGCCGCCGCGGCGGTCGAGTGCGATGTAGCGGATGGACATGTCGCGTTCGAGCTGGAGCTCGTGTGTGAGCTCACCGATGCTGCCGACCAACTCGATCATCTGACGGACCCGCTGGTACTCGGCGGCCTCGGAAATGGAGCCGGACACACGGAAACCGCCGAGGAGCATCCCGATCAGGGTGGGCGGCACGATCAGCGCGAGCAGGCGGGTGCGCACGCGCCAGTTCTTCAACGCCCATCGGCTGCCGGTTTCCGGTTCCGGCGTGCTCGCGGTGGGCGCACCGCCTGCGACCGGCTCGCCGGGCGGACTCGGCTCGGCGCGGCGACCGCTCTCGATCGTTGCTGTCCTCACAGGTCGCAACCTCTCGCGCTGGTCTTTCCATAGGGGCTTTTCAAGGGGTTCGCTCGGGAAACCTGCCACGAGTCAGGGGCAATTTGAGCACAAAGGGGAGGGATTACCAAACCGCTCGGCTATTTTCGACCGTTCCAACGGCCCGTCGAATTCGGCACAGAGGAAGCGCGGAGAGCGATACCCAGGAAGGACCACCGAGAGCTACTGGGGCCCCAAGCTGAGACCGGCCATGAAACCGGTCCAATTCCCCATTCGCCAATTACTGGACATAGTGGATTTATTGACGAGTTTAGCGACATAGGCGACTTATTCCCTGTTAGGAAGTTTTGACTGCTGTACGCTTCTCGCCCGTCGCCCGCCTTCCGCGATCATCGTCCCGGCCGGGCGCGCCTCTTCCCCATGCCAAGGAGACTCCATGCGACTTATGGGTCGAACCTTCGCCGTCGGCGTCGCGGCCATGCTGGCCCTCGCCGCCTGCGGCGGTTCAGATAAGACCTCCGCACCGTCCTCGGACGGCGCCGCGGCCGGCGGCGGACTGGAGAAGACCACGCTGGTCGTGGGCACCATTCCGGTCCCCGACATCGCTCCGCTGCAGGTCGCGATCGACAGGGGCTTCTTCAAGGAGGAGGGCCTCGACATCAAGCCCGAGGTCGTCGCGGGCGGCGCGGTCGGCATCCAGAAGCTGCTCGGCGGCAGCATCGACCTCACGCTCGGCGCCTACATCGGCACCTTCCTCGCCCAGGAGAAGGGCGCGGGCAAGTTCAAGTACGTCGCCGACAGCTACGGCGCGGCGCCCGGAGCCTTCGTCATCATGGTGAAAAAGGACTCCCCGATCAAATCGGCCGCCGACCTCAAGGGCAAGAAGATCGCGGTCAACACGGTCAGGAACGTGAGCCAGTTCACGGCCGAGGTGCAGATGAAGGTGGCCGGAGTGACGGCCACGCAGGACCAGTTCGTCGAGAAGAACTATCCGGACATGCCGGCGGCCCTGGAAAACGGTCAGGTCGATGCGGCCGCTATGGTCGAACCGTTTATCACCGTGGAATCGAAGGCGGGCGGGAGAATCATCTCCGACGAGATGGCCGGACCCACCCAGGACCTTCCGGTCGCCGGATGGCTGACCACAGAATCGGTCGCCAATAAATATCCGAATACCATGGCCGCATTCCAGCGCGCCCTCGGAAAAGCGCAGGAGCTGGTGGCGAACGACCGCAAAATCGTGGAAGAGGTCCTGCCGAATTACACGAAGATCGACGCGCCCACCGCGGCGGTCATCGCCCTCGGCTCCTACCCCACGTCGCTGAGCGAGACCCGGCTCCAGCGGGTGGCGGCCCTCATGAAGGAGTACGGATACCTCAAGACCGACCTCGACGTGAAGTCCATGATCATCGCTCCTCCGGCGAGCTGACGGGGACGACCGTCAGATCATGGACTACGCACGAGTGCTCCGCGGCGCCGCCGGCGTCGCGGGGTTCCTCGCCGTCGCCGAGCTCGTCGGGCTGAGCGGGCTGGTCGACGACCGGTTCCTGCCGCGCATGTCCACGGTCCTCGGCGCGGCGACCGGCCTGGTCGCCGACCCCGAATTCCTCGCCGACGCCGGGGCCACGCTCACCGTCTGGGCCCTCGGGCTGCTGCTCACGGTCGCGCTGGCCGTATCCGCCGGGCTGCTGCTCGGCACGCTGCCGCGGGCCGAGGCGGCGACGCGCCCGCTGATCGAGTTCCTCCGGCCGATCCCCTCCGTCGCGGTCATCCCGCTGGCGATCCTGCTCTTCAGCGACAACCTGCACCTGAAGCTGGCGGTCATCGTGTACGCGGCGTCCTGGCCGGTGCTGATCAACACGATCTACGGACTGAAGGACGTGGACCCGCTCGCCAAGGAGACGCTGCGGAGTTTCGGTTTCGGTCCGGTTTCGGTTCTGGCCCGGGTCGCGCTGCCCAGCGCCGCGCCGTTCATCGCCACCGGGATCCGCGTCGCGTCCGGCATCGCCGTCATCCTGGCGATCAGCGCGGAGCTGATGGCCGGAGGCTCGGAGGGCGTCGGGATCTACATCACCGAGGCGGCGAGCGGCGGCCGCGTCGATCTCATGCTGGCCGCCACCCTGTGGGCCGGCCTGTTCGGCCTGGTCGCCGACGCGGTGATGGTGGCGGCGGAGCGCCGCCTGTTCCGCTGGCACCACGTCCGCACCGGAGGAGCCCGATGAAGGTCGTCACGGCTCTCGGCCGCCTGTGGCTCGTACCCGTCGCGCTCGTGGTGTGGGAGGTCGTCACGCGCGCGGCGGAGCAGCCGTTCTTCCCTCCCCCGTCGGCCATCCTCGCGCGGATGCACGAGATGTGGTTCTCCGGGCCGCTCTCCCGCCTCCTGCTGACGGACGACGCGCTCGCCGACCTCGGCCCCAGCCTGGCCCGGCTGTTCTCCGGCTGGCTGATCACCGCGATCGTCGGCGTCGCGGCCGGGATCGCCATCGGGTGCTCGCCCCGGCTGTCCGACTATGTGAACCCGCTGATCCAGCTCGGCCGGGCCGTACCGCCTCCGCTGCTCGTGCCGTTCTTCCTGGCCCTGCTGAAGCTCGGCACACCGGCCCAGCTCGCCACGATCGTCTTCGGGGTGGTCTGGCCGATCCTGCTCAACACGATCGACGGCGCGCGTACGGTGGACCGCCAGCACCTGGAGACCGCGCGGATCTTCGGGTTCTCCGCGGCCGAGCGGCTGTGGCGGGTCATCCTGCCGTCCGCGCTGCCGAAGATCTTCGCCGGACTGCGGCTCGCGCTCTCCCTGGCGCTGATCCTCATGGTCATCGCCGAGATCTTCGCGGGCACGGACGGGATCGGCTACCGGCTGCTCTACACCCAGCGCAGCTATCTCTATCCGGACATGTGGGGCTGCATCGTGCTGCTCGGCGTGCTCGGATACCTGCTCAACTCCGCGTTCCTGCTGGTGGAACGGCGCGTGCTGGCTTGGCACCGGGGTGCCAGGCAGACTACCTAGGAAGGTCCCGTGCTCAAGATCACCGATCTGGTCCACTCGTACGGCTCGCACCGCGTGCTGGGCGGGGTGAGCCTCTCCGTGGCCGAGGGCGAGCTGGTCAGCGTCGTCGGCCCGTCGGGGTGCGGGAAGTCCACGCTGCTGCGTTCCATCGCCGGGCTGATCAGACCGTCCGGAGGGCGGATCACGCTCGGCGGGCGGCCGGTCGAGCGGACGCCGGACGACCTGGCGATCGTCTTCCAGGACTACAGCCGGTCGCTCTTCCCGTGGATGTCGGCGGCGAACAACGTCGCGCTGCCGCTGCGGCGCAAGGGCATGGACCGGCGGCAGCGCAGGGAGGCCGCGATGGCCGCCCTCGACCAGGTCGGGCTCGCCGACGCGGGGAGCAAGTACCCGTGGGAGATGTCCGGCGGGATGCAGCAGCGCGTCTCCATCGCGCGGGCGCTCGCCTACCGGCCGTCGCTGCTGCTCATGGACGAGCCCTTCGGCTCGGTGGACGCGCAGACCCGCGAGGACCTGGAGGACCTGGTCCTGAACGTGTGCGCCCACCATGGCATCACGATCCTGCTGATCACCCACGACATCGACGAGAGCGTGTACGTCGGCGACCGGGTCGTCGTGCTCACCCGGTCGCCGGCGGTCGTCGCGGCCGACCTGGTGATCGGTCTCGGCCGTACGCGGGACCAGATCGCGACCAGGCAGCTCGACGCCTTCGTCCGGCTGCGCGCCGAAGTCGGCCGCCTCGTCCGGGGCGGCCACACCGGCCACACCACCGAATCCACCTCAGTTCTGGAGAAGAAGTGATCGACTCCACCGGGCCCGTCTGGGACGCCATCGTCGGCCTCTCCCGGTTCGGCGCCCTCGCCGCCATGGCCGAGCTGGGCTGCGCCGACCATCTGGCCGCCGGCCCGCTCGGCGTGACCGACCTGGCCGCCCTGTGCGACGCGGACGCCACGGCTCTCGCCCGGGTCATGCGCGAGCTCGCCGCGATGGGCGTGGTGCGCTCCGTCGCTCCGCACGTGTACGAGCTGGCCGAGGCCGGCCAGGTGATGCGCGGCGACGTGCCGGGCAGCATGCGGCCGGCCGTGCGCGTGATGGCGGAGGAGGGCTACTGGCAGGCGCTCGGCCTGCTCCCCGAGTCCGTACGGCGGGGCAGATCGGTGTTCGTGGAGCGGAACGGGCCGTACTACGACTACCTGGCGGCGCGTCCGGAGGCGGCGCGGGAGTTCAACGACTACATGGGGACCCGGGCCGCGCCGATCGGAGCGGCGCTCGCGGCGGATTACGACTTCTCGGACGTGAAGACCCTCGTGGACGTGGCGGGCGGAAAGGGGCACCTGCTGGCCGCGGTGCTCGCGACCCATCCCACGGTGCGCGGCGTTCTCTTCGACCTGGAGCACGTGGTGGAGGGGGCCCGCGCGTCGCTGGAGGCGCGGGGCTTCGGCGACCGGTGCGACCTGGCGCCGGGTGACTTCTTCGCCGGCGTGCCCGCCGCCGACGCCTACCTGCTGGCGAGCGTCATCCACAACTGGAACGACGAGGACGCCCTGCGGATCCTGGGCAACGTCCGCGCGGCGATGTCCGCGGACGGACGGGTGCTGCTGCTGGAGATGGTGCTGCCCGACGACGACTCCCCGCACATCGGCAAGGAGATCGACCTGCGGATGCTCGCCCTGTTCGGCGGCAGGGAACGCACCCGTGGCGAGTACGCGGAACTGCTCGCCGCCTCCGGCCTGTCGCTCTCCCGCGTGCTGCCGCTGCCGGCCGGCGCGAGCCTGATCGAGGCGCTGCCCGTCTGACGGACGCCGGCCCCGGCGCGCGCGTACGCGTGCCGGGGCTCGGTCAGCGGCCGCCCCAGCCGGGTACGGCGACCCGCATGGTGAGGGCGTGCTCGACCAGCGTGATGAGCGTGGTCTTGACCGACTCGCGCGTGCGGGCGTCGGTCCGCACGATCGGGACGTGCGAGGAGAGGCTCAGCGCCTCGCGGACCTCGTTCTCGCTGTGCGGGTACTGCCCGTCGAAGCCGTTGATGCCGACGACGAACGGGAGCTGGGCCTCCTCGAAGTAGTCGACCGCGGGGAAGCTGTCGGCCAGCCGCCGCGTGTCGACCAGCACGACGGCGCCGATGGCGCCGCGTACGAGGTCGTCCCACATGAACCAGAACCTGTGCTGACCGGGCGTGCCGAACAGATAGAGGATCAGGTCCTGGTCCAGGGAGACGCGGCCGAAGTCCATCGCGACCGTCGTCGTGGTCTTGTGCGGCACCAGGCCGACGTCGTCGATGCCGGCGCTGGCGTCGGTCATCACGGCCTCGGTCGTGAGCGGCATGATCTCCGAGACCGCGCCGACGAACGTGGTCTTGCCCACGCCGAAACCGCCCGCCACCACGATCTTCGTCGAGGTCAGGCCCCGCTGAGAGCCCTGGCTAGAGCCTGCGAAGTCCACTGAGCACCCTTTCAAGCAAGTTCAGATCCGGCTTACCAGCGTCCAACTGCGGCTGGTGCACGTGCACCAGCCCCTCCGCCGCCATGTCGGAGATCACCACGCGAGTCACGCCCAGCGGGATCCGCAGCATCGCCGAGACCTCCGCCACAGACCTGATCTGCCGGCAGAGCGTGATGATCGCCTGCCGCTCCGGCGTGAGGATCGACAGATCCTGGTGAGTCGAGGTCATGGAGGACACGAGTGCCTCCATGGCGAGTTGGAGACGCGGTGCCGTACGCCCACCGGTCACCGCGTATGGGCGCACCAGTGAACTCGGCTCCGCCGGCCCGGGTTGGGAAATCGGGTTCGTCCCGCCATAGTGCCGGTGGGCGTCGTCCACCGGCGGGTAGGGCTCATCCGTCCAGCCGCCGCCTGCCACAACGTCCTCCTGTCATCACCTTTATCTGGGGTGGGACGCCTGGAGCTCGGCGCGTACCGCGGGGGTAAGCACCTGTCCCGCACGATCCACCAGCAGCGTCATCTGGTACGCCACCAGACCCATGTCGCAGTCCGCGGACGCGAGTACCGCGAGACACGACCCGTCACTGATCGACATGATCAGAAGCAGGCCGCGCTGCATCTCCACCACGGTCTGCGTGACCGGACCCCCCTCGAACACCCGAGAGGCGCCCTGCGTCAAGCTGATCAACCCGGCCGCCACGGCCGCCAACTGGTCCGCCCGGTCCTTCGGGAACCCATCGGAGAACGCCAGCGGCAGACCGTCCGCCGACACCACCACCGTGTGGGCCACGCCGGGAACGTTGTTCACAAAGTCAGTGATCAGCCAGTTGATGCCGCGAGCCGCCTGGCTCATCTCCCTCATGCGTCCTCCTTGTCAGTGTCCGGGCCGCCGCCGCTGAACGGCGACGCCCCTGGATAACCCTGCTCACCGCTGACCTCTCCTCGCGCCACCGCGCGTCCCTGCCGGATGCCCTGCTGGAAGCTCGACAACCGGTTGCGTACGCGGTCGGGCGAGAGCGAAGGCGCGGGCGGCGGGGGTGCCGGCGCCGCCGACACCGACGCCCCGCTGGAGGCGATCGCCGACGCGGATCCCGGCACCAGGTTGGCCTTGGGGACCCGCTTGGGCAGGCCGGAGGAGGTGACCCCGCCGAGCGACGGGTCGCTGGCGGCCTTGGCGGCCTGCCATCCCGCGTCAGCGGGGGACGACCACTGCCGGGCGTCGGCCTCGTCGGCCTCCCTGATGGAGTCCTTCTCGGCCGCCTCTTCCGTGCCGGGCTCGACCTTCCTGAACCAGTCGGACTCGACCGCCGCGAATATCGGCAGGAACTCCTCCGGCTGGTCCTCCATCGGCGAGTTGCGGATCGCCGGGAGGGGGCCGGTGTTGTCCGAGTCCGACTCGAACGAACCGGCGCCGGAGGCGCCCCCCGTCGCGGGGGCGACCGGCCAGCCGCCGGAGTCCCCGGGCGGGGTGGGCCAGGAGGAGCTGCCCGGCGCGGGCAGGTGCCCGGGCCACGGCGTGTCGACGGGAGCTCCGGTCGCCTTGCCGCGCTCGAACGGAGGCGGATCGAAGGGGTTGGGCGCGAACGGCTCCGGCTCCGGGGCGCCCGCGGCGAACGGGCTCTTCCCGAAGGGGTCGGAGTCCGCACCGCGCTCGGACGGAGGCGGATCGAACAGGTTTCGCGTGGTCGCCGGCGGCGGGTCGAACGGGTTCCGCCCGGTGGCGGGGGGATCGAACGGGTCGCGGGCGGCCGGCGCCTCGAAGGCCTTACGCGTCGGCAGCTTTGGCTCCCCGGGGCCGTCGGAACCGAACGCGCTCTTGGCGAACGGCTCCTTGTCCCCGCCGAAGGTGTCGAACGGGCCGCGCTCGAACGGGTCGGCACCGGGGGCGCCGACGCCCGGGGCGTCCGAACCGATCATGGGCGTGCGCTTCGGCGCGTCGAAGGACGTCGGGCTGCCCAGCGCCGGGGCCGCGTCGAACGCGGCGGGGTCGAACTGGGCGCCGAACTGCGCGGCGGGCTCGGCCGGCGGCATGCCGGGGAAGGCCGGTCCGCCCTGCTGGGCGAGCAGCGCCTCGGGCAGGAGCACCATGGCGGTGAGGCCGCCCGCGTCCTGCTGGCGGAGCTGCACCCGGATGCCGTGGCGCAGCGCGAGGCGGCCGACCACGAAGAGGCCCATGCGCCGGGACACCGACACGTCCACGACCGGCGGATTGGCCAGCCGCCAGTTGGCCTGGGCCAGCTCCTCGGCGGTCATGCCGATGCCCAGGTCACTGACGGAGATCATGAGTCCGCCGCCGTCGATGCGGTTGCTCGACACGACGACCTTCGTCTCGCGGGGGGAGAACGAAATGGCGTTCTCGACCAGCTCCGCGACGAGGTGGACGACGTCGTTGACGGCCTGGCTGACGACCGCGCCGCCCGCGGTCACCTGCAGGCTCACCCGCTCGTAGTTCTCGACCTCGGAGAGGGAGGCGCGGACGACGTCGACGACCGGGACCGGCTGGCCCCACCGGCGGGCCGGCTCCTGGCCCGCGAGAACAAGCAGGTTCTCACTGTTGCGGCGCATGCGGGTCGCCAGGTGGTCCAGCTTGAACAGGTTGCCGAGACGCCCCTCGTCCTGCTCGCCCTGCTCCAGCCCGTCGATCAGGGCGAGCTGGCGCTCCACCAGCGTCTGCGTACGGCGGGAGAGGTTCACGAACATCGAGTTGACGTTACTGCGCAGCCGGGCCTCGTCGCCCGCCAGGCGGATGGCCTCCTGGTGGACCTCGTCGAAGGCCCGGGCGACTTCACCGATCTCGTCGCGGGTGGTGACCTGGATCGGCGCGACCTCGACCTTGAGCGACTCGTCCTGCGACTCACGCAGCATCTGGACCGTGCGCGGCAGTCGCGAACCGGCGATCTCCAGGGCCTCGCGGCGCAGGCGGCGCAGCGGCCGGGTGAGCGAACCGGCGACCGCGGTGGTGATCAGCAGCATCAGGCCGAGGAGCAGGAGGATCGCGGAACCGGAGATGATCGCGAGGCGCTGCTCGTCGTCGGCCATGGCCTGCGTCTGCGCCACGACGGACCCGGCGAGGCGCTGCTCGACGGTGTTCATCTTGTCCACGGTCGTGGTCATCGTCTCGAACCACAGGCGAAGGTCGTCACTGCGGGTGCGGTCCAGGTCGATGATCCGGTTGTACTCACGCATCTGGGCGAGGGCGCCGGCTCGGAGGGAGTACGCCTTCTCGATCTGGATGCCCTTGACCGTCTGCGTGTAGAACTTGGCGTCGTCGGCCGAGGCTTCCTTCTGGAACGTCTCGAAGTTGCTTTCCTGCGCCTGGCGGGCTCCGAGGAAGTCGGCGAGGTCGTCGTTGGTGAACGACTTCTCCGCGAGGCCGACGGTGAGGATGCCGCGCTGCCGGGCGAGCTGCTCCTGGGCACGGGTGAGCGCGCCGAGGGCGACGCCGTCGGCGAACATCCGGTCGTTGCCGGTCGCGGTGCGCAGTTCGTCGGCCAGCCCGGTGAACGCCTCGATCATGCTCTTGTACGTGCCGAGGACGGCTCGGGCGGGGACGCCGTTGGAGTCGAACTGCTTGCGGAGACCGGGGAGGCCGTCAATCCAGCGCTGGATGTCCTCGACCCGGCTCCGCACACGGGCGGAGTGGCCGCTGTCGAGCTGCTGGATCTTCTCGACGACGGCCTGCTTGGCCTTGTCGGTCTCCTGCCGGATGTTCTTCACCTGGGCCAGCCGAGCCAACCTCCGGTTGGCCGCCGTGTACCAGGCGGTGTAGTCGCGTTCCACCGCGACTTCGTGTGACAGGGCACCCACGGCCTGGACCAGGCCGGCGACCTCGTTGATGCGCCGGTATTGGACCGATGTGTTGACCGCGTCGGCGAGCTGGATGCCACCGAGGAGCACACCGACGACCGTGGGAAGCAGGATGAGCGCGATGAGCCGGGATCGCACCCTCCAGTTCCCCAGCCGGAACCAACCGCCGTCACCGGAAGCGCGTTTGGACGCCGGCGCGGAGGCCGGCGTGGAAACCGGTGCGGCCTCCGGCTCCGGGGCAGCCTGGGGTTCTTGAGTACTCACGGGTTTTCGCAACCTCTTGCCGAAGCTCATATACGCGCAGCCATGGCCCCCAGCCGCGAGGCGGCTGTGATGCCAGGGATCTCATTGAAGCGAGGGTAATTGGAACACACCATTACCAGATCGGCCAAACGCGCACCGCGCTCAATCGCGCCTTTATTCCCTCAGAACGGGATGTTTGGGACTGTATTTGGGTCCGCCCGGGCGATCCATATCGGCTGGATCTTGCGTTGTAACGGTCCCGGCGCCCCCCTGAGGGGAGGCGCCGGGTCCATGCGCTCGCGCGCGAGATCAGCCGCGGATCGCGCGCGTCACTGCTGCGCCGCGACCTCGGTCGCCAGGCGCGTGTACTTGGTCGAGTCGGCGCCCAGGTCGATGATCGACTCGCCCTGGAGCAGGTCGGCCGGGCTCAACTTGAGCGACGGGAACGACTGGAGGGTGGCCGGGTTGACCTTCTCCATCGCGGCCTTGTTGGGGGCCTTGTACATGATGTTCTCGGACAGCCAGCTGTGGATCTCGGGGTCCAGGATGTAGTTGATGAAGGCGTGCGCCGCCTCCTTGTTCTTGGAGGTCTTCAAGATCACCATGGTGTCCGCCCAGAGGTCGCTGCCCTCCTTCGGCACCGTGAACTTGATGTTCTTCTCGTTCTCCGGGCACCAACCGTCCCACGCCTCGGCCATGACGGCCTCGCCGGACTTGAGCCGGTCGCCGAACGTCGTGTCGTCGTACGCGAGGAGGTGGCTCTTGGCCTTGAGCAGGAGATCCTTCGCCTTGGCGATCTGGCCGTCGTCGGCGGTGTTGATGGAGTAGCCGAGCGACTTGAGGGCCGGCAGGGCCAGCCAGCGCTCGGTGGTCATCATGGTGACCTTCTTGTTGTACTCCGGCGCCGGGTTGAGGATGTCGTTCCAGCTCGTCGGCGCCGTCTTCACCAGGTCGCTGCGGTAGCAGATGCCGGTGGTGCCCCAGGTGTAGGGGACCGAGAACTTGTTGCCCTTGTCGTACGACAGCTCGGACGCCTCGGGGTAGAGGTTCGCGAGGTTGGGGATCAGCTCGTGGTGCAGCGGCTCGAGCAGACCCTGCTCGTTGAGCGCCTGGGCGTACTGACCGGAGACGAAGGCGACGTCGAACCCGCCGTTGTCCGGGCTCCCGGTGAGCTTGGCCATCGCCGTCTCGTTCGTGTCGTGGATGGCGATCTTGATCGGGAAGCCGAGCTTCTGCTCCACCTTGGTCGGAAGGTCCTTGGGCGAGTAGCCGTCCCAGATGGTGATGTTGAGGGACTGCTTCTTCAGGTCCGCGTTGGGGTCCAGCTTGTCGGCGGACGCGGCGGGAGCCGCCCCGGCTCCTGTGCCCTCCGAGCCGCACGCTGCCAGGGCAAGGGCAAGACCGGCCACGACGGCGGCAGCCGGAAGACGACGGGTGTACCGGGTACGGGACACGACCGTAACTCCTTCGGGATTCAGATCTTGGAGAGCTCTGCAAAGGGCAGGCCAAAGGAGGAGTGTTGCAGCCCCAACCAGGTTTAAGCAAGACTTATCGGACAGCGTTAGCGATCAGTGGGCGACTTGATTTGAATCCGTGTTCAACATGGCGCAGCTTGTGACCGTTGTCAGAAATCGGACATTAAGCCACAAAGGCCATCATTAAGGGGCGCTCCACCAAGCCTTTTCGGCTCCCTCTCGCTTCCGGTTCAGCACGCCCCACGCCCGGCCCCACCGCGGCCGGCGCGCCTCGGAGGACGCGCCGAGAGGCCGGCGGAGTCAGTACCCCGCCCGCGTGCGGAGCACGTACTCCACGAGGCTGATCAGCGTGGATTTCACCGCCTCGCGCGAGCGCGCGTCCGTTTTGACCACGGGCACGTGCGGGGCGAGCGCCAGCGCCTCCCTGACCTCGTCGATCGAGTGCTGGTAGGCGCCGTCCCAGCCGTTCATCGCCACCACGAAGGGCAGCCCGGCCTCCTCGAAGTAGTCGATGGCGGGAAAGCAGTCGGCCAGCCTGCGGGTGTCGACCAGCACGACCGCGCCGATCGCGCCGCGGACGAGATCGTCCCACATGAACCAGAACCTGTGCTGACCGGGCGTGCCGAACAGGTAGAGGATCAGGTCCTGCGCCAGGGAGAGCCGGCCGAAGTCCATCGCCACGGTGGTCGTGGTCTTGTTGGGCGTGAGGCCCAGGTCGTCGATGCCGGCGCTGGCGTCGGTCATCACGGCCTCGGTCGTGAGCGGCATGATCTCCGAGACCGCGCCGACGAACGTGGTCTTGCCCACGCCGAAACCGCCCGCCACCACGATCTTCGTCGAGGTCAGGCCCCGCTGAGAGCCCTGGCTAGAGCCTGCGAAGTCCACTGAGCACCCTTTCGAGCAGGTTGGCGTCGGGCTGTCCCTGGTCGAGCTGCGGCATGTGCAGACGGACCAGGCCCTCGTCGGCGAGGTCGGCGATGAGCACGCGGGCCACGCCGAGCGGGACCCGCAGCAGCGCGGAGATCTCCGCGACGGAACGGACGGAACGGCAGAGCACTATGATCGACTCCTGCTCGGGGCTGAGCAGGGTGTAATCATCGCTCATCAGGGTCACCGAAGATACGAGGGTCTCCATCGCCAGGTGATAACGCGGCTCGGATCGACCGCCGGTGACGGCGTACGGACGGAAGAGGGGCTCGTCCTCTTCCGCCTCACCAGGGCGCATGCCTGTTGTCTCCCATGGACCGAGGGTCAGCGCCGGGCCGACTGCAGCTCGGCGCGCAGCGCCGGGGTGAGCACCTGACCGACCCGCTCGACCAGCAACGTCATCTGGTAGGCCACCAGGCCCATGTCGCAGTCGGCCGCGGCGAGGACGGCCATGCACGAGCCGTCGCTGATCGCCATGATCAGCATGAGTCCGCGCTGCATCTCGACCACGGTCTGCGTCACCGGGCCGCCGTCGAAGACGCGGGACGCGCCCACGGTCAGGCTGAGCAGCCCCGCCGACACGGCGGCGAGCTGGTCGGCGCGGTCGGGCGGGAACCCGTCCGAGTTGGCCAGTCGCAGGCCGTCCGCCGACACGACCACGGCGTGCGCGACCCCCGGGGTGCCGCTGACGAACTCCGTGATCAACCAGTCGAACCTGCGTGCCTCAACGCTGAGCGCGGTCACGAGCTCTCCTCCTCATTACCGGGCGCGGCGCCGGAGCCGGACACGTCGGCCCGGCCGCGCCGTACACCCTGCTGGTAGCTGGACAGTCGGCTGCGAACCAGATCCGGCGAGACCGCCGGTCTGGCCGCGGGTGGAGTGCCCCGCGCCGCGTCCACCGAACCAGGCACAAGATTGGCCCTGGGGGTCCGCTTCGGCAAGCCCGCGTCCGTGACGCCGCCCGTGCTGGGAGCGCTCACGGCGGCGGCCGCCCGGTATCCGCTGTCCGCCTGGGTTCCCCAGTCTCCCCGCGCCGCGCCGGCCACGCCGTTCCCGGACGGCCCGGCCGCGGTCGTGCCGGAGGCCCCAGTCGTGCCGTAGGTCCCAGTCGTGCCGGTGGCCGTGCCCGAGGTCGCGTCGGCGCCCGGCGTCCGCCGTGCGTCGGTCGCGCCGCCGTCGGCGCGTACGGCGCCCGCGGCCGGCTGGGCGGGACGGCGGAACCAGGCCGACTCGACCGCGGCGAAGATCGGCAGGAACTCGTCCCCCCGCTCCAGGTGCGTGTCGTCGGAGACCGGCGAGGGCATCGGGGTCG
Source organism: Microtetraspora fusca (assembly GCF_001570365.1). Lineage (GTDB taxonomy): Bacteria > Actinomycetota > Actinomycetes > Streptosporangiales > Streptosporangiaceae > Microtetraspora > Microtetraspora fusca. The sequence goes on from NZ_BBYK01000046.1 coordinate 89,903, forward strand.
CGCCTCCGACGGGGAAGGCGCCCGAGTGCTCGGTGAACCTCGGCATGCTCAGCGGCGGCTCCGGCGTGGACGGCCGCGATCCGGCGATCCCCGGCCGGTCCGCGCGCCCGGTCGGGTCGGAGTGCCCGGCGCCGGGACGTCCGTTCTGGTCGGAGTGGCGGGCCGGGTAGCCCGCGTGCGCGCCCCGGCCGGGCTGCGCCGCGGCACCGTCGTCGGCCGCCCGGCCGGCGTTCCCGAAGGCGGAGAAGCTCTCGGTGTCCTGCCGGTCCTGGTCGCCGAAGGCGGAGAACCCGCCGGTGGCGATCTGGGCTCCGCCGGAGGCCGAGAAGCCGCTGGCGGCGGGCTTGCGGGTCGGCAGCCCGTTCGCCCGGCCCGACGACGCGTCGGCGGCCGAGATCCCCGCGGCTTCGTGCGCGGCCGCGTTGGAGGCGCCCGGAGCGGGAGTGCGTGCGTCCCGCTGACCCGGTACGGCAGCGCCCCGAGCTCCCCGAGCCGGGAGGGCTCCGCCCTGGGCCGGTTCGAGCCCGCCGCCCGGCGACTGCGCCGGAGCAGGCCCCGTGATCTGAGCGAGGCCGTTCTGGCCGCTCGCGGGTACGGCGTCGCCCGGGCGCGCGGGCGCGCTCCGCTCGTCGCCGACGACGAGCGTGGCGGGGAACAGCACCATGGCGATCAACCCGCCGCTGTCACCCGGGCGGAGCTGGACCCGGATGCCGTGCCGCTGCGCGAGGCGGCCGACCACGAAGAGCCCCATCCGCCGGGAGACGGACACGTCCACGGCGGGCGGCTCGGAGAGCCTGCGGTTGGCCTCGGCCAGCTCCTCCGGGGACATGCCGATCCCGGAGTCGCACACCGAGAGCAGCACCGCGCCGCCCTCGATGCGGTCGCTCGACACCACGACCTTGGTGCGGTCGGACGAGAACGCGATCGCGTTCTCCAGCAGCTCCGCGATCAGGTGGACGGAGTCGTTGGCGGCGTGCCCGGCGACCGAGGCGGAGCGGTGGACCCGGATGTTCACCCGCTCGTAGTCCTCGACCTCCGACAAGGCCGCGCGTACGACGTCGACCAGGAGCGCCGGCTTGCTGCGCTTGCGCGCGGGCTCGTGCCCGGCGAGGACCAGGAGGTTCTCACTGTTGCGGCGCATGCGGGTGGCCAGGTGGTCCAGCTTGAACAGGTCGGCGAGGCGGCGGCCGTCCTGCTCGCCGCGCTCCAGGCCGTCGATCAGCGAGATCTGCCGCTCGACGAGCGTCTGGGTCCGCCACGACAGGTTCACGAACATGGCATTGACGTGGGTGCGCAGCCGGGACTCCTCGGCGGCCAGCCGGACGGCCTGCGCGTGCACCTCGTCGAACGCCTGGGCCACCTCGCCGATCTCGTCCTCCGTGCCGAGGTCGATGGGCTGCACCTCAGGGGCGTCCGCGGCGTTGTCCGACTCGCGCATCCGCCGTACGACCTCGGGGAGCCGGGTTCCGGCGATCTCCAGGGCCTCGGCGCGCAGCCGGCGCAGCGGCCGGACCATCGAGCGGGCGATGAGCACGGTGGTGGCGAGGACCAGCATGAGCAGCGCGAGGATCAGCCCGACGGCGATCAGCGCGTTGCGCTGCTCGGCCGACTGCAGGCCGGTGGCGCGGTCGATGACGGCCGTGGAGAGCCGCTTCTCGGCGACCTCGAGCTGCTCGATCGTCTTGGTGCTGTGCTGGAACCAGCGCACCAGCATGCGGTCCCTGGACTTGTAGCCGCTGAGGGAGACGTTCTGGATCGCCAAGGTGATCGCCCAGGACTTCGTCAGCTCGGCGTCCACGACGTCCTTGTCGTTGAGGAGCCCGGCGAGGACGGCCGCGTCGGCGGAGTTCGTCTCGGCGTAGAAGCGTTCGATGTACCCCTGCTGGCGCGACTGGGAGGCGATGAAGTCGCGCAGCTCGTAGGCGGTGAACCGCTGGTTCGGCTCAAGCAGCTCCCTGGTCAGCATCTGGCGCTGCCGCGACGCCTCCTCCTTGGCGTTGGCCAGCGCGCCCAGGGCCCGCATGTCGGCGACGACGACGGCGTCGTCGCCGCTCTGGCCGAGCTCGTCGTGCAGCCGCAGCAGGCCGGAGATGATGCCGCCGTAGTCCTCCTCGCTGCCCTTCTCACGGACGTTCTCCAGGCCGGAGAGCCGGTTCCCCGCCTGCTCGGCGAGCTGCACGGCCCGCACGCCGTAGCCGTCGTCGATCTTCGCGAGGTCGGCCGCGACCTTCCGCGCGAGTCCGTCGACCACGCCGTGCTGGTCGGCGAGCGTGAGCTTGGTGGTCCCGTCCACGTTGTAGACCCGCTTCGCGTCGCCGCCGCGCGCGGAAAGGTCGCGTTCCATGGCGAGCTGCTGCGCGAGGTCGCGAAGCCGTACGGAGTACTCGGCGGCGGAGCTCATCCGCTGGTATCCGTTCAGGCTGTCCATCGAGTCGACGACCTTGGCTCCCGCGAGGAGCACCGCCACCAGGGTCGGGGCGACGATCAAGGCGGTCAGCCGCGAGGGAACGCGCCAGTTCCGGGGTGACAGGCGCCGCGCCCATGCACCGCTCGGCGTCTCGGCCGTCTCCTCCGCGCCACTGACGCTCCGCTGCTCCGTACTCACCGGCCCCGCCATTCTCGGGATGCCCTCACGCATCCCGACAGCATGAAGTGACACCGCTACTCAAACGCGGACAATTCGACCACAAGGTCACGATTACCGGCGATTCGCCCTCAAGGGCGCACAGAATTGTTACCAACTGGTAAGGGGTCTCTCCCCTGCGTCTCCGGCCTACGTCTCCAGCTAGGTCAACACAGCGGCGAGCACGTGTCGCCGCACGTCACCCCGCTGCTCAACGTCCACGAGAGGCCTGCCGGCCCGATCGACGACGTAGAAGACGTCCACGGCCTCCGCGCCGAGAGTCTCCACCCGGGCCGCTCTCACGTCAAGGCCACATTCGCCGAAAGCCCGCCCAATTCGCCACAGAAGCCCCGGACGGTCATGTGCCCGCACCTCGACCACCGTGGCCGTGCTGGACGCGTCGTCCACCAGCGTGACCCGCGGCGGCGCGACGGGGACGCGCGGCCGCCGCATCGCGCCGGCCCGGCGGGCCAGCCGCCCCTCGATATCCAGGCGTCCGGCCAGCACCAGGGGCAGGTCGGCCTCGATCGCCGCCGGGTCCGGCGGCGAGCCGTACTCGGGCACGACGGCGAACTCGATCACGGCGGTCGAGCCGGCCGACGCCGAGGCGGCCGACCTGACGACGAGCCGGTGCGCGGCCAGCACCCCGGCCGCGTGCCACAGCAGTCCCGGACGGTCCGGCGCCACCACGGTGACCGCGCCGCCGTGGACCCGTACCGCGCCGCCGCCGTGCCGGGCCAGCGCGGCCTGCTCGGGCGAGAGGACCGGCGCGGGCGCGGGCGGCGCGCCGGACAGCACCGACCGCACCCGGCGCACCAGGTCGGCGACCAGCGACGCCTTCCAGGAGTTCCACGCGGCCGGGCCGGTGGCGTTGCCGTCCGCGACCGCGAGCGCGGCCAGGAGTTCCAGCACCTCGCGGGAGCCCACGGCCTCCGCCACGCGGGAGACGGTCAGCGGGTCGTCGAGGTCGCGCCGGGTCGCCGTCTCGGGCAGCAGGAGGTGGTGGCGGACGACCCTGGCCAGGACGTCCACGTCCGCGGGCGGCAGGCCCATCCGGAAGCCGATGTCCCTGGCGACGACCTCGCCCGTCACCGAGTGGTCGCCCGGCCATCCCTTGCCCACGTCGTGGAGCAGGGCCGAGATGAGCAGCAGGTCGGGACGGGACACCTCGCGCGTGTACGCGGCGGCCGCCGCGGCCGTCTCGATCAGGTGCCGGTCCACGGTGTACCGGTGCACCGGGTTGCGCTGCGGGCGGTGCCGTACCCGCTCCCAGTCGGGGATGAGGCGCACGAGGACGCCCGCCTGGTCCAGCTCCTCCCACACGGGCACCGCGGCGCGTCCCGCGCCCAGCAGCGAGACCAGGGCGTCCCTGGCCTCCTTCGGCCACGGCACGGGGAGCGGCGGGCACTGGGCGGCCAGCGTGGACACCGTCGCGGGGGCCATCGGCAGCCCGGCCCCGGCCGCCGCCGCGGCGGCGCGGAGCACGAGGACGGAGTCCGTACGCGGCCTGGCGTCCCGGGCGAGCACCACCTCGCCGCCGTGCTCGACCACGCCGTCGGCGAGCGGCCGCCGCCCGCGCGGCGCGGGGCCGACCAGCAGCCGGTCCACCGTGCGCCAGGTCGCGTCGAACGCGTGCGAGATCGTGCGCCCCGCCTCGGCCACGCGGCGCATCAGGGCCTCGGCGTCCAGCAGGCCGAGGCCGCCCGCGACCGCCTCCTGCTCCTGCAGCACCAGCCGGTCCGCGCCGCGTCCCGTGACCAGGTGCAGCGCGTGCCGCACGTCCAGCAGCAGCTCGTACGCCTCCCGGACCCGGGGGCCGGGCGCGGGGGCCACCCAGGCGGCGGCCACGGCCTGCATCGCCTGCACGTCCCGCAGCCCGCCCCGCGAGTCGCGCAGGTCGGGTTCGAGGAGGAAGGCCAGCTCACCGCTCGCCCCGGCCCGCCGGTCGGCCGCCTCCCTCAGCTCGGCCAGCCTGCGCCGGGAGCGGGCGCGCCAGTCGGCGAGCACGGCCTCGCGCAGCGCCCGGGTCAGCTCGGCGTCGCCCGCGACATGTCTGGCCTGGATGAGGCCGAGCGCCGCCTTCAGGTCCTCGCGGGCCACCTCGGCCGCCTCGTCGGGCGTGCGGACCGAGTGGTCGAGCCCGACGCCGGAGTCCCAGATCGGATACCAGAGGCGGTCCGCGATCCGGCCCACGTCGTCCCTGCCGTCGTGCAGCAGGACGAGGTCGAGGTCGCTGCCCGGGGCGAGCTCCCCCCGCCCCAGGCTGCCGACCGCGACGAGCGCGACGCCGCCGAACGCGCTCCGATCGGCGGCGGCGCGCCCGTCCCGGGCGTACGGCCGCGCGCACGCCGCACCGAGCAGATCGGCGAGCCACCTGTCGACGTCCGCCGCGCGCTCCTTGCGCGCGGCGGCGAACGAGCGAGCGTCCCCTCTCGTCATGGGACTACAGGGCCTCCGGCCCGCGCTCGCCGGTGCGGACCCGGACCACCGTGTCCACCGGCACGGACCACACCTTGCCGTCACCGATCTTGCCGGTCTGGGCGGCCTTGACGATGACGTCGATCACGTCCTCGGCGTCGTCCTCCTCGGCGAGCACCTCCACCCGGACCTTGGGGACCAGGTCCACCTGGTACTCCGCGCCGCGGTACACCTCGGTGTGCCCGCGCTGGCGGCCGTACCCGCTGGCCTCGCTGACCGTCATGCCCTTGACGCCGAACTGCTCAAGCGCCGCCTTGACGTCGTCGAGCTTGAACGGCTTGATCACCGCGGTGATGAGTCTCATACGTCCACCTTCCTGACCTCGGCCGGGACCGCCGGCCCGTTGAGGGAGGCCACGCCGGAGGCGTGGACGGTGCCGAGGTCGTAGCCGGTCTCGGCGTGCGTCGTGATGTCGATGCCGGCGACCTCCTCCTCGTGGCTGATCCGGAAGCCCATCGTCCTGTCGATGATCTTTCCGATGATCCACGCCATGGCGAAGGAGTAGAGGCCGACGACCACCGGGCCGAGCGCCTGGACGCCGAGCTGCGAGAGCGGACCGCCGTACAGCAGGCCCTTCTCCTGGCCGTCCGCGAACGGGTAGCGGGCGATGAAGCCGAGCGCGACCGCGCCGATCGCGCCGCCGACCAGGTGGACGCCGACCACGTCGAGCGAGTCGTCGAAGCCGAGGCGGTACTTCAGTCCCACCGCGTACGCGCAGACCGCTCCGGCGACGGCGCCGAGAAGGAGGGCCGCCCACGGATCGACGAAGCCGCAGGCCGGGGTGATCGCGACCAGGCCGGCGACCGCGCCGGACGCCACGCCGAGCGTGGTGGAGTGTCCGTCGCGCAGCTTCTCCACCAGGATCCAGGCGCCCGCCGCGGCGGCCGTGGCGACCTGGGTGTTCATGAACGCCAGCCCGGCGGTGCCGTCCACGGCGAGCTCCGAACCCGCGTTGAAGCCGAACCAGCCGAACCACAGCAGGCCGACGCCGAGGAGGACCAGGGTGAGGTTGTGCGGGCGCATCGGGTCCTTACGCCACCCGGCCCGCTTGCCCAGCACCAGCGCGAGCGCGAGCCCCGCGGCTCCGGCGTTGACGTGGACCACCGTGCCGCCCGCGAAGTCCTCGATGCCGAGGCCGGCCAGCCAGCCGCCGCCCCACACCCAGTGGGCCACCGGGAAGTAGACGACCGTCGCCCAGACGACCGAGAACAGCACCCACGCGCCGAACTTCGCCCGGTCGGCGATGGCGCCGCTGATCAGCGCGACGGTGATGATGGCGAAGGTCATCTGGAAGGCGGAGAAGACCATGCTCGGCATCCCGCCCTCCGCCTTCGTGGCGGTGCCGATGATGCTCTGCAGGCCGAGGGCGTCGAGGCCGCCGACGACCTTGTCGATGACTCCGTTGCCGCTGCTGGTGAAGGCCAGCGAGTATCCGTAGAGGACCCAAGCGATGCTGACCGTGATGATGCTGACGAAGGACATCATCATCATGTTCAGGACGCTCTTCGCCCTGGTCATGCCCCCGTAGAAGAACGCGAGCCCGGGAGTCATCAGCAACACCAGCGCGGTGGCTGTGATCATCCAGGCCGTGGTGCCGGTATCGATCTTGTCCATCGATCGCGGCCCTCCTTACATTGCCATGTGGCCGGCTATTCACGCGCTCAGTTGCGTCCGTCCAGGGCATCGTCGACCGGTTGGCGCACTGACGTTGGCCACAGGTTGTTCTTCCGCCGTTTCACGCCGCGACCTCATATGTTTCACCTCTGTGAAACTCGCCCCCATGGTGTTTCGCGTTCGTTTCGGAGGGCTCACTCCCGGTCTGGGCACGTGTCAGGATTTCGGAAAGGGACGGAACGGTGAACGCATTAGGAAGCCGCGCCACGCGGAATGCGCGGAACGAAGAATCGTGTGGTGGAGATCACGCCACGCCTTGATCGGATAAATCCGGCCGACCATCCGAGGTCGGCGAGTTGTGACGGTGACGCGGCGAGAGCGGCCGCCGCGGGCGCTCCGATCAGAAGGCGATGAGAGCGGCCGGCCCGGCCGGAACGCGCCTGACGCGCCGAGAAGCCGAGGAACGACGAAGCGCGCACCGGTTCCGGTGCGCGCTTCCGCTCACGCCTTGCTCATATCAGCGGGCCACCGCGCCGCTGCCCCGTGCACATATCGGCGGACCCCCGTCCGCGCCGCTGTGCCTTACTCGTATCGACGGGCCCCCGCCCGCCGCTCACACGCGCCGTGCGCCCTGCGCGGCTCGCACGCTCAGGCCGCGGCGCCCGCCATCTTGCGCAGCCGCAGCAGCGCGTCACGCTCCAGCCGCCTGGCCCGGTCGCGGCCGATGCCGTACCGCTCCCCCACCTCGGTGAGCGTGTGCTCGCGGCCGTCCACGAGGCCGTACCGCCAGCGGAGCATCTCGCGGGTCTGCCCCTCCAGACCCGTCAGCCACACCTCCAGGCGCTCCCGCTCCAGCGTGGCCATCGCCTGCTGCTCCGGGTCGGCCCAGGTCTCGTCGGCGATCATGTCGCCGAGCTCCGTCTCGTCCTCGTCGCCCACGCCGAGCTGCAGCGACACCGGGTCGGACGCCCAGCGGCGCAGCTCCCGCACCCGCTCGATCGGCAGGTCGAGCACCGCGGCGAGGTCGGCGTCGGTCGGCTCCACGTCCAGCTCGGCCAGCATGTCGCGGCGGACCCGCATCAGGCGGGTCATCTGCTCCCCCGCGTGGGTGGGCAGCCGCACCGGACGCGCCTGCTCGTGGATGGAACGGCCCACGGCCTGGCGGATCCACCACGTGGCATAGGTGGAGAACTTGTAACCACGCCGGTAATCGAATTTCTCCACGGCCCGGACCAGGCCCAGATTTCCCTCCTGGACGAGATCGATCAGCGGCATCCCCCGGCCGGAGTATTTCCGTGCCACCGCGACCACCAGGCGCAGGTTCGCCTGGATGAACTCGTCCTTCGCACGCCGCCCCGAAATCGCGATGCGTTCCAGCTCCTCGTCGGCCGCGTCCGAAACCCTGGGCTCGACGCGTCCGCTGTCCAGCAGGTGCTCGGCGAAGAGGCCCGCCTCGATGCGCTTGGCGAGATCCACCTCCTGTTCCGCCGTCAACAAGGGGACCCGCCCAATTTCCGCCAGGTAGGTCCCCAGCAGGTCCCGATCAGAGACGTGCTGGTCGTGCGTCCGATTCCCCGTCGCCATTCGCTGGCACCTCGTTCCGCCGCCGCCGTATGTCCGAGTCGAGTCGGCCCAGGCCAGGGCTTTCCCGCCGTCTTTGTCCTGACCCGATCAACGATTTGGCCAGTAGAAAGATTCCCAGAACAAATACGACTGGAGAATGGTTTTCGACGTCCTACTCAAGGAGGAGGCGCCCCCTCGGAAACAGTCCTGCTTACCCCCTGAGGAGGGCGTCAAACGACGCGGGCGCCGTCCTTCCACACCTGGTCCACCAGCGGCACTCCGGGGCGGTAGGCCAGGTGGACGTACGAGGGGGCCGAAAGGATGACCAGGTCGGCCCTGGCGCCCACCCGGAGCACGCCCACGTCGGTCCTGCGCAGCGCCCGCGCCCCTCCGGCGGTCGCGGCGTACACCGCCTCCTTGGGGCTCATCCGCATCTCGCGTACGGCCAGCGCCACGCAGAACGGCATCGACGAGGTGAAGGACGACCCGGGGTTGCAGTCGGTGGCGAGGGCGACGGACACGCCCGCGTCGAGCAGGCGGCGGGCGTCCGGGTACGGCGAGCGGGTGGAGAACTCCGCCCCGGGGAGGAGGGTGGCCACCACCCCACTGTCCGCCAGTGCGGCCACGTCGGCGTCGGTCAGGTGGGTGCAGTGGTCGGCCGAGGCCGCGCCGAGCTCGCAGGCGATGCGCACGCCCGGCCCCTCGCCGAGTTGGCCGGCGTGGATCCGGGCGCCCAGCCCGGCCCCGATGCCGGCGGCGAGGATCTCACGGCTCTGGTCCCCGTCGAACGCGCCCCGCTCGCAGAACACGTCCACCCACCGCGCGTACGGCGCGCACGCCTGCAGCATCGGGCCGGTCACCATGGAGACGTAGTCGTCGGCGCTGACGCCCGGCGGCACCACGTGGGCGCCGAGATAGGTGGTCTCGGCGGTGAACCGCCCGGCGATCTCCAGCGAGCGGCGCTCGTCCTCGACGGTCAGGCCGTAGCCGCTCTTGATCTCGACGGTGGTCGTGCCCTGCGCGAGCATCTCGGCGACGAGCGCGCCGGCGTTCGCGGCGAGCGCGGCGTCGGCCGCCTCGCGGGTCGCGGCCACGGTCGTGCGTATCCCTCCTGCGGAGTACGGCAGGCCCTCCATCCTGGCCGCGAACTCGGCGGTCCGGTCCCCGGCGAAGACCAGGTGCGCGTGGCTGTCCACGAACCCCGGGATGACGGCACGCCCCTCCACCCCGATCCGCCGGTCGGCGGCGGGCACGTTCTGCCCGGACGACGGGCCGATCCACGCGACGACCCCGTCCTCGACGATCAGCGCGGCGTCGGCGATCTCCTCGCGCTCCGGGTCGGCGGTGTAGAGCAGCCCGATGTCCTCGAAGAGCGTCGCCCCGCCGGCCGGTGCGTCCGATGTCATCCCGCTCACCCTCGTTTCCTGGTCGTCGGCCTCGGCCGAGCCCGCTTCCCGTTCCGGCGCGCGGCGGCCGGGCCTGCCCGCCGCGCTATCCCCTCACCTCGGCGACGGCGTCCCGCAGGAGCGCGCCGACGTCGCCCAGCACGTGCCGCCCTTCCTCGACCACGCGGCGGCCTCCGGAGACGACCGAATGCACGTCGCCCGCCGTGGCCGCGAAGACGACCGTCTCGGCCGCCGCACCCTTGGTCGTGCCCGCCGTACGGACCGAGTCGAGGCGTACGGAGACCAGATCGGCCCACGCGCCGGGGACGAGCAGGCCCGCGTCGGGGAAACCGAGCGACGCGTGCCCGGCCGCGGTGGCGGCGTCGAGCAGCTCGGCGGCGCGGAAGTGGCCGCGCTTGCGGGTGGCGAGCCGCTCGTCCAACTCGACCGCGCGCGCCTCCTCGAACAGGTCGATGACCGCGTGGCTGTCGGAGCCCAGCGTGATCGGCGAGCCGCCGTCCAGCAGGGCGCGCGCCGGGCCGATGCCGTCGGCGAGGTCCCGTTCGGTGGTCGGGCACATGCAGACGTGCGTGGTCGAGCCGCCGAGCAGCGCGACGTCGACCTCCGACAGATGGGTCGCGTGGACGGCGGTCGAGCGCGGGCCCAGCGCGCCGTGCTCGTGCAGCAGCTGGACCGGCGTCGCCGAGTACGCCTGGACGCAGTCGTGGTTCTCCGCGCGCTGCTCGGAAACGTGCGCGTGCAGCGGGGTCGCGTGCCGGTTGGCGAACTCCGCGACCACGCACATCTGCTCCGGCGGCACCGCGCGGACCGAGTGGATGGCCGCGCCGACCACCACGTCGTGCGCCTCGCGCAGGGAGCGGCCGAGCGTCTCCACCCTGTCGGCCCAGCGGTGCGCGTCGCCGTCCCCGAAACGGAGCTGGGTCCCGGCGAGCGGGTACCCGATCGCGCCGGTGAGATAACAGGTGTCGAGCAGGGCGATGCGGAGCCCCGCCTGCCGCGCGGCCTCGATGAGCGCGTGGCCCATCGCGTTCGGGTCGTCGTACCGCACGCCGCCGGGCCCGTGGTGCAGGTAGTGGAACTCGCCGACGCAGGTGACGCCCGCGAGGGACATCTCGGCGAACGTCGCCCGGGCCAGCGCGAGATAGCGGTCGGGGTCGAGCCCGGCCGCCACGGCGTACATCTGCTCCCGCCAGGTCCAGAAGGTGCCGCGCTCGGCCTGGGTGTGCCCGCGCAGCGCCCGGTGGAAGGCGTGCGAGTGGGCGTTCGCGAGGCCGGGCAGGGTCAGCCCGGCGAGCCGTATCGCCCCCGGCGGAGGCGGGACCTCGGGCTGGACGGCGGCGATCCGCGTGCCCTCCACGCGGACGGACACGCACTCCACCACCTCGCCCGGCGGCAGCCACGCCATCTCGCACCAGTAGGTGACGCCCCGGTCGGGCCCGGTGGGCGGGTTCAGCCCCGGCACAGATCCTCCAGGACGGCGGCGAGCGCGACGACGCCCGCGTGGCAGTCGGCGGGCTCGGCGAACTCGCGCGGCGAGTGCGACACACCGGTGGGATTGCGGACGAACAGCATCGCGGTGGGCACTCCGGCCACCGCGAGGACCCCGGCGTCGTGTCCGGCCCCCGTCGGCACGGCGGCCACACCGGATGTCGCGTACGAACCGGAGCCGGGGGTGAAGTCCGTGGACGCGAGAGCGGCGGACGCGACGGCGGCGACGCGATCGCGCAGGGACGCGTCGAACACGACCTCGGGCGTCCACGACTCGCACGCCACGTCCGCGGCCCCCGGACCGCTCGCCGCCAGCTCGGCGACCAGCCGGCGGACCCGCTCCTCGTCCGCGCCCCTGGCGTCCAGCCACGCCGACACGCGGGACGGGACGGCGTTGGCGCTGCCCGGCTCGACGCGTACCTTGCCGAAGGTCGCCAGGGCGTCGTGCCGCTCGGCGGCGGCGCGGGCGTCGAGCACGGCACGGGCGTAGGCGAGCATGGGGTCGTCCCGGTCGGCCAGCGCGGTCGTGCCCGCGTGGTTCGCCTCGCCCTGGAAGTCGAACCGCCACCGGCCGTGCGGCCAGATCCCCTCGGCGACGCCGACCGGTTCGTGGAGGGCACGGCCCTGCTCGATGTGGAGCTCCACGAAGACCCCCACCCTGGCCAGGGTCTCGGGGTCGGCGCCGAGATCCCCGGGGCGCCGGCCCGCCCGATCCAGCACGTCGGCCAGCGTGTCGCCCTCGTCGTCGGTCAGCCGCCGCGCCCGGTCGGGGTCGAGCACGCCGGTGAGCAGCCGCGAGCCCACGCACGGCACGCCGAACCGCGCGCCCTCCTCGTCGGTGAAGCAGACGACGCCGAGCGGCCGTACCGGCTCGAAGCCCCGGGCGCGCAGCAGGTCGACGGCCAAGAACGCGGAGGCCACGCCCAGCGGGCCGTCGAAGGCGCCGCCGTCCCGGACCGAGTCGAGGTGGCTCCCCGTCACCACCCCGGAGTCTGCCGCGGACGCGCCCGCCGACGCGGGCCGCCACCAGGCCCAGAGATTGCCGTTGCGGTCCTCGTCCAGGTCCAGCCCGCGCCGCGCCGCCTCCTGGCGGAACCACTCGCGCAGTTCCAGGTCGGCGGGAGACCAGGCGTCCCTGCGATATCCGCCAGTACGGGCGATCCGCCCGATGTCCGAGAGAGCCTCAAGCACGGCGCCATCCTAGTGAATGAACCCATTCAGCCGGAACCGGTCATCACCTGGTGAACTGTCCGGAGATGTTCACCCGAGTCGAGGGAGCGAAGCGGGCTTCCGAGGACCGCAGGTTCCCTCCGGCGAAGTGACCGACCCGGCCAAGGTCCGTGGACACCCACTGGTCAGACGGGCAGGGAGGCGGAGGGACGGATCGTGATCTCGGTGATGTGGGCGTCCGGGGTGGCGGTCGCCGCCGCGAGCACGGCCTTGGCGACCGACTCCGGGACGATGTACCGGGCCGGGTCGTAGTCGCCGCCCTCCTGCTCCCGTACGCCTCTCTGCATGTCCGTCGCGATGCGGCCGGGATAGATGGTGGCGACGCGCACGCCGTTCGGGTGCTCCTCGAGACGCAGCGCGTCCGCGAAGGCCCGCAGCGCGAACTTGCTCGCCGCGTACGCGCCCCAGCCCGCGTTGACCCGTTGCCCGGAGGTCGAGTTGATCAGGACGACCTGCCCGCGGGCCGCGCGCAGCACGGGCAGCAGCAGCCGGGTCAGCTCGGCCACCGCGAAGAGGTTGACCTCGAAGGTCCGCCGCCACTCCTCGAGCGGGGTCTCCCCGACATCGCCGATCCGGGCGACACCGGCGTTGTGGACGAGCAGGTCGAGCCGGTCGATGCCCGCGACGTCGGAGGCGGCGACGGCGGTCAGCTCGACCGGCCAGGGCCGCGCGCCGGGAAGCTCGGCGCACAGGGCGTCCAGCGCGGCGCGGTCGCGGCCACCAAGCAGCAGATCGTGCGTCGGAGCGAGGGCCCGCGCGACGGCCGCGCCCACCCCGCGAGACGCTCCGGTCACCAAAGCAACAGGTCGTTCCATCATTGGCCAACCATATTGATCCCGCCAGGCCACCCCGTGAACATCCACCCGGTCAGGGCGCCGCGCTTGAGCGTCTCCCGGGATCGGCCGCACTCCACCGGCGTGGAGTCGGCACGCATCGTCACTCCATGAGCGTGCCGTCGACGGCCCTGCTTTACGCAGGTCCAACTCAGCATGTTCCTCTTGTAGGGTCGCTGCCGTATCCGTCGAGCACGTCGAAGGTCCGGAGCGGAGCGGCATAAATTGCAGGGAAAACGACGAGCCTCGGTCGGTGTAGGAAAATCCGTCGCCTTCGCGTCCCTGACATTCTTCGCCATGGCAGCGGGGATCCTGCAGATCGGCGACGGCGCGGCCGAGTACCGGCGGTTTCAGAGCGCGCTCCCTTGCCGCAGCGAGCCGGCCGAATGGGATGACTCGAGCTACTGCCATGAATTCCGGGCGAGGGTGACGGAGAAGGTCCACCCGCACAACGCCCGTGGTCCTCAGCCGAATCCCAGGCTGGAAGTTGAGGCGCTCGACCGTGACCGGCCGCACAAGGTGACCTTTCAGCTCGAGAGGGGGTCTTCGGCGGTTGCCGTCGGCGACGAGATCCTGGTGCGTGAATGGGAAGAAAAGGTCGTCCAAATAATGGCGGCGGGACGATGGTGGGACACACCCGGAATCCCTGTGGACGATCCCACCAAGGAGGTGCGTATAGCCGGAATGTTCGGCGCGGTGATGCTTCTCACCATCGCTTTCGGAGTGCTGCCGCGAATCGCCGTCAGAACGTCCGCCGGTGAGCGCCGAAGGAAGACCTTCATTACGGTGATGATTCCCCTCGCGGTTACCGGCCTGGCCGGCATCTTTCTCGGCTCGGCCGGGTGGACGCGATACATCCTGGTCTCCGGCGGGATTCTCATCGTCACCGCCGCGGTATCGGTCGGAGCCGTCCTTCTCGGCACTCGCTTCCCGCAGAGCTTCACCAAGATCGCCGGGCGGATCAGGTAAGCCTGCCCCGACCCGGCGAGAAGCGGCGGAGAAGAGAGCCGCACTGCGGCTGTGCCGGTGTTGTCACTCGCCCACCGGCCGAAGCCGGGGAAGGTGTCGTGACCGCCGGACACCCCATGACCCCCGTACGGCGGGAGGTCAGGGGTGGAAGACGCCGGTCTGGTCGGTCATCCGTTCGTACTCGTCGAGCCGGGCCTGGGTGCGCAGCGGGGCCGCGTCCGCCATCGCCTCCACCAGGACCATCGCCAGGGCCATCGGCGCCGTGTGCGAGTCGAACACGAGCCGCTCCCCGACCGGCGCGTCCATCACGACGTCGGCGGGGAACGGCACGTCCGGCCGGTCGGTGATCACGGCGGTGCGCAGCCCCAGTTCCTTCGCCTGTTCCAGCGCCCGTACCGCCTCCACCGGATATCGGGGCAGGATGACGGCGAGCAGCCACCCGGCGCCGGCCCTGCGGGCCGCGTACAGGCCGTCGGTCAGCTCCGATCCGCCATGGACGAGCAGCCGCACGTCGGGATGGATGCGCCTGGCGTAGTACGCGAACGTGGTGGCGAGGCCGCTCGACACGCGCAGGCCGAGGACCGGCAGCGGCTCGGACGCGGCCAGCGCCGTACCGACCTCGCGGAGGGAACCGGCGAGACCGGCGGCCGGGCCGGCGGCGGCCAGCCGGTCCCGGACGAGGGTCAGGTTGCGGATCTCACCGTCCACCGCCTCGCACAGCAGCCGGTCGGGCTCGGGGCGGCCGGGCTGGCCGCCGTCCGCCCCGTTCCCGCCGACGACCAGAGGACGCAACGCGTGGCGCAGGTCGAGATATCCCGAGAAGCCGAGGGCCATCGCGAAGCGCGTCACGGACGGCTGGCTGACCCCGGCACGCTCGGCCAGCTCGACGCTGGACAGGAAGATCGCCTCGTCGAGGTGCCCTCGGAGGTAGTGGGCGATCCGGCGTTGAACGGGCGACAGCCGCCGACCCTCCAACAGCCGGTCAAGTCCACCACTCACGCTGTTCCCAACGCGGCGTCCCCCTCCTGCTCATTCCCATGATCGGGAACGGAGGCGTCGCGCATGGGAACCGGGATGCCGTGCTCGCGGGCGACCGTGGCGGCCGTGTCGTACCCGGCGTCCACGTGGCGGATCACGCCCATGCCGGGATCGTTGGTCAGCACGCGGCGCAGCTTCTCTCCCGCGAGGGCCGTGCCGTCGGCCACGGTGACCTGGCCCGCGTGGATCGACCGGCCGATGCCGACGCCGCCGCCGTGGTGGATCGACACCCAGGACGCGCCGGACGCGACGTTCACCATCGCGTTGAGCAGCGGCCAGTCGGCGATCGCGTCGGAGCCGTCCGCCATCCCCTCGGTCTCCCTGTACGGCGAGGCCACGCTGCCGCAGTCGAGGTGGTCGCGGCCGATGACGATGGGCGCGCTGATCTGCCCGGACGCCACCATGTCGTTGAACCGCTCGCCCGCCCGGTCGCGCTCGCCGTACCCGAGCCAGCAGATGCGCGCGGGCAGGCCCTGGAAGTGGACCTTCTCCCTCGCCATCCGGATCCACCGGGCGAGCTGCTCGTTCTCGGGGAACAGCTCCAGGATGGCGCGGTCGGTCTCGGCGATGTCGCGAGGGTCTCCGGAGAGCGCGGCCCAGCGGAACGGGCCCTTGCCCTCGCAGAACAGCGGCCGGATGTACGCGGGCACGAACCCCGGGAAGTCGAACGCCCTGGCGTAGCCGGCGAGCTTCGCCTCGCCTCTGATCGAGTTGCCGTAGTCGAACACCTCGGCCCCGGCGTCCTGGAACCCGACCATCGCCTCGACGTGCCGGGCCATGGACTCCCGCGCCCGGCGGGTGAAGCCGGCCGGGTCCTTGTCCCGCTCGGCCGCCATGTCCTCGAACGCGACGCCGCGCGGCAGGTACGTGAGCGGGTCGTGCGCGCTCGTCTGGTCCGTCACGACGTCGATCTCCGCGCCGCGCCGCAGCAACTCCGGTACGGCGTCCGCCGCGTTGGCCTCGACACCGATCGACAGCGGCTCCCGCCGGTCGCGCGCCTCGTACGCGAGACGCAGCGCCTCGTCCAGCGAGGACGCGCGGACGTCGAGGTAGCGGTGCTCGATCCGGCGGGTGATGCTGCGCGGGTCGCAGTCGATGCAGATGGCGACGCCGCCGTTCATGGTGACGGCGAGCGGCTGGGCGCCGCCCATCCCGCCGAGTCCGGCGGTGAGGGTGATCGTGCCGGCCAGCGAGCCGCCGAACCTCTTGGCCGCGACGGCCGCGAACGTCTCGTAGGTGCCCTGGAGGATGCCCTGGGTGCCGATGTAGATCCAGGATCCGGCCGTCATCTGGCCGTACATCGTCAGCCCGGCGGCCTCCAGCCTGCGGAACTCCTCCCAGTTCGCCCAGTCGGGCACGAGGTTGGAGTTGGCGATGAGCACCCGGGGCGCCCACTCGTGGGTCCGCATCACGCCCACCGGCCGTCCCGACTGGACGAGCAGCGTCTCGTCGGCCTCCAGGTCCGTCAGCTCGCGGACGATCGCGTGGTAGGACGGCCAGTCTCGCGCCGCCCGGCCCGAGCCGCCGTAGACGACGAGCTGCTCGGGGTGCTCGGCCACCTCGGGGTCCAGGTTGTTGCGCAACATGCGGAGGGCGGCCTCCTGCGGCCAGCCCTTGGCGGTGAGCGTGGTGCCGCGCGGCGCGCGAACGACGGGCATCGGGCGACCTCCTGAATGAAGGTATTCACGTTTGTCACCCGAAGGATACGGCGCGAGGCGGCGGCGGGGCACCCCTCGTCGAGACGGGGGACGCCCCGCCCACAGCCGGGCTCCGGGACGCACCGCACGCGTTCACCCCCGGAGCCGGCCATGGCGAAGGAGAGGTTCCGCACCTCCCGACCTTCCCGGTCCATCGCCTCACCACCGGGTCCACGCGGTAAAGGGTCCGTACGACTTCCACATAACCGCAGGTCACCGGACTTCCAGTCAACCCGGAACACCATTTCTGACTGTCACGCTTCCTAGTCAGGAAGCCGTGGTGAGCGCCTTGGCGGCGTGCACGGCCCGGGCCACGCCCGCCGTGACGAACGCGAGCGCGACCAGTGGATGTACGGGATCCCGGACGGCGCGTCAGGAGGCGACGAGGAACTGGGTGGCGGCGAGTTCCCGGTAGAGGTCGTCGGCCTCGACCAGTTCTTCATGGGTGCCGGAGGCGCGAACCCTGCCCGCCTCCATGACGATGATGCGGTCGGCGCCGGTGACCGTGGACAGGCGGTGCGCGATCACCAGGACCGTGGTCTCGCGCGCCACCTCGGCCACCACCTCGCGCAGGCGCAGCTCGTTGACGGCGTCGAGCTGGGAGGTCGCCTCGTCCAGGAGCAGCAGGCGCGGCTTGCGCAGCAGGGCCCGCGCGATCGCGACCCGCTGCCGCTCGCCGCCGGAGAGCAGTACACCGCGGTGGCCCACGGGGGTGTCGAGGCCCTGGGGCAGCCGCTCCACCAGGTCGTCCAGGCGAGTCCGGGCGAGCGCGTGCGCGATCTCCTCATCGGTCGCGCCGGGGGCGGCGAAGGTGAGGTTCTCGCGTAACGTCCCGGCGAGGATGGGCGCGTCCTGCTCCACATAGCCGAACGCCGCGCGCAGCTCGTCGAGCGGCCAGTCCCGGATGTCGCGGCCGTCCACGGCGATGACCCCGGAGTCGGGCTCGTAGAACCGCTCGACCAGGCCGAACACCGTGGACTTGCCCGCTCCCGACGGGCCGACGAGCGCGGTCATGCCGCCCACCGGGACCTCGAAGGTCACGCCGTCGTGAACCACCGGCCGGTCGTCGCCGTATCGGAAGCGGACGTCGGTGAAGGTGACGCCGACGGGCGCGCCGCCGCCCGCGACACCGGAGACCGGCGGCTCGGCGGGGAGCTGGGCGATCTCCTCGATGCGGGTCACCGCGGCCAGGCCGTTCTGCATCTGGGTGAGGCTCTGCACGAGCTGCCCGATCGGCGAGACCAGATAGAACAGGTACAGCAGGAACGCGATCAGCGCCGAGATCTCCATCGAGCCGCTCGCCACCCGGGCCCCGCCCACGCCGAGCACGGCGAGGAACGCGAACTGCACCGCCATCCACGCGCTGATGCCCGCGGCGGAGGTCCACGCGGCGGCCGCCACGCCTCGGTCGCGCGCCTGGGTCGCGGCGGTGGCCACGGCCGCGATCTCGCGGGCCTCCGCGCCGCTCGCCTTGACCGTACGGAACGCCTGGAGCGCCCGGTCGAGCGTGGAGCTCATCTCCCCGAGCGCCTCCTGCGCCTGGAGGGACGCCCGCCTGATCTTCGGGGCGATGGAGGCGCCGGCGAGGCCGACCAGGGCCACCACGCCCAGCGTCACCAGCAGGAGCACCCAGTCCATGATCGCCATCATCACCACGGCGCCGACGAACATGAACACGGAGCTGACCACTCCGGCCAGGGAGTCGGTGCAGACGTTGCGCAGCAGCGTCGTGTCGGAGCTGACCCGCGAGAGCAGGTCGCCGGGCTTGAGCCGGTCCACGTCGGCCACGCGAAGCCGCAGCATCCGGTCCACGAGGTTCCGCCTGGACGCGAGCACGACGCCCTCGCCCATCCGTTCGAGCAGGAACCGTCCCCCGGCGGACACCACCGCACCGGCCAGCACCGCCACCGACAGCCCGAGGATCGGGCCCACCAGGTCGGCCCCCTGCCCGAAGGCGTCGATCACGGTCTTCGCCAGCAGGGGCATCGCGAGCCCGGCGAGGCTGCCGACGAGGCTGAGCGCGCCGCCGAGCAGCAGGGCTCGCTTGTGCGGACGTATCTGGTCGATCAGTAATCGCCAGGGTCCGCGCTCGGCGATGCCGGATATCTTCAGCGGCCCCCGAACGGCCTCCCCTCGCCGAACTTCTTGTGGACCGCCTGCTTGCCGATTCCCAGGGCTTGCGCTATCTGACCCCATGAGCTCCCCTGCACACGGGCTCGCCGTATCTGCACGGCGGCCAGCCGATCGACCTGCCGGCGCGACTCGGCGGCGGCCCGGAGCGCGCGCAGCGGGGTCGTCCCCTCCGCTTCGGTCACCAGAGCCACCAGTCTCCGTTCATGGCGTCAACACGGTTGACGCACCAGACATGACAGGAACGAGCCGTTTCGCCCGCCGACACTGTCGTGATCAACGCCCGGGGGCGGCCTGTGGTGCCCGGTCTCGGAAGGTTGACGGCGGATCACCGCCGTACACCGGCCTCCTGAAGCGGCAGAGGCCGGCGGCTCACTGGCCCGTGCGGTACGCCCGGAACGCGGGCACGGACAGGCCCACGATGAGGACGACGACGGCGCAGAGCACGCCGCCTCCCACCCAGGCGGGCACCATGCCGACGGCCGCGGCGGTCGCTCCCGCTCTCATGTCGCCGAGCCGCGGCCCGCCCGCGACCACGACGTAGAAGACGCCCTGGAGGCGGCCGCGCATCTCGTCCGGCGCGTACGTCTGGAGGATGGTCTGCCGCCACACCGCCGACACCAGGTCGGCGAAACCGCCCGCCGCGAGCAGCGCGACGACCAGCCACAGCTGCTGGGCCAGTCCGGCGGCGGCCACCGTGAGCCCCCACAGCGCGATGACGAAGGTCAGGGCCACGCCCTGCCGGCGGACCCGCCCCACCCAGCCGGAGAACACGCCCCCGACGACCGCGCCGAGCGCCACGCTCGCCGACAGCCAGCCGAACGCCATCTCCGAGCCACCGAAGCGCGTCGCGGCGAGCTCGGGATAGAGCGCCCGGGGCAGCGCGAACGCCATGGCGATGATGTCCACGACGAACGACATCAGCACGACCGGGTTGCCCATGATGTACCGCAGGCCGTCCACCACCGCGCGCACGCCCGGCGCGGTGGACTCGCCCAGTGGTTCGAGCCGCGGCAGCCGTACCGCCGCGTAGAGGGTGGCGCTGAACAGGATCGCGTCGATGAGGTAGGCCATGCCGGCTCCGCCACGGGCGAGCACGACACCGCCGAGCAGCGGTCCGAGTACGGAGGCGAAGCTGCCGAGGGTGAAGTTCAGCGTGTTGGCCGACGGCACCAACTCTGTGGGCACCAGCCTCGGGATGATCGCGACGCGGGTGGGCGAGGCCACCGCCACGCCCATGGACTGCACGGCGACGGCCACCATCAGCAGCCAGACGTTCGACAGGAACAGCGCGTTGAAGAGCAGCACCAGCGTGGCCGCCCAGCTGATCAGAGAGCAGATGAGCACCAGCTTGCGGCGGTCCACGGCGTCGGCGATCGCGCCGCCCCACAGCCCGAACACGACCAGCGGCACCAGCGCCACCGGGCCGAGCAACCCGACCCACAGCGACGACCCGGTGAGCGCGTAGACCTGGGCGCTGACCGCGACCGCGGTGAGCTGGAACCCGATGAACGCGAAGCCCTGGCCGAAAAGCAGGCGGCGGTAGTGCGGGATAGCCAGCGGTCTCGTGTCCAGAAAATGCCGACGTATACCCACCGCTTGCTCGCTCACGGCCATCCACCATCCCATGCCGTGAAATTTCCGGCGCTTGGGGGTGGCATTAACAAGAGTGGGCGGGCCGGGGAGGTGCCTCTCCATCCCAGTCGGCGGATGGCGCTCCTCAGACCACGTCGGGGGCGGCGTTCCTAGTCCACGTCGGGGATGTCGAGGATGTCCTGGTCGAAGGTCTCCTCGTCGATGTCGCCGTCCTCGACCCGGCGCAGCCGGATGTCCTCGGCCCAGGCGTAGGCGAACCGCCGTACCGCGTCGACGCCGTCGTCGTCGAGCCCGCAGGCCGCGAACGCCTCGTCGGCGAGGAGATCGACGCTCTCCAACCGCCTGAGCAGGTCGTCCAGCCGCCAGTCGTCGGTGTGCAGGGCGCCGAGCCGCTCCATCTCGCGGAAGGGGTGCAGCTCCGAGACGGAGACGAGGTCGGCGAAGTCCTCGGGCAGCCCCCTGTCGTGCAGCGCCCGCACCTGGAGCCCCACCGCGTCGTCCAGGCCCACCACGGGACACCGGTCGAGCGTCGTGGGCCGGCCGCGCAACGTCTCGCTCAGCAACCGGACCTCGCACGTCTGGCCGCCGATCTCGTCGGTCACCGCCAGCCGCCCCATGCGGCGGCCGAGCTCGACCGCCTCGGCGGCGAGGCCGTGCCGTTCCAGCTCGGCGGCGACCCCGGCGGTCACCTCGGCGAGCGGCGTCTCCCCCGTGGCCACGAAGTCGAGGCTCGCGCGCGGACCGGGGGCGATCCGCGGTGGCGTCTCCACGCGCAGGTCGCCGCCGAAGTCCGGCGCGACTCCCTCGTCCAGCTCCGTACGCTCGCTCATGCCGGGGCCCGCGTTCGGGGCGGGGCGGGCGGCGAGGCCGTGCGCCCGCAACGCGTACGCGCCGGCCAGGAGCAGGCCGAAGCGCGCGCGGGCGGCGTGGATGTCCTCGATCACACGGAGATGGAACGGCGGCAGGTCCACTGTCCGGCACCCTCCTTGTCGGCGGTCATCGTGTTCACACTATGGCGACCGGTCCCGCCGCCGGGTCGCGGCGGGGCCGCCCAGGCGGCGAAACCGCTGGTGTGGCACGGGGAGGCGGCGACGGCGGAAGCGCCACTGCGCCGCGGAGAGCTCACGGCGGCGGGCTCTCCGCTGCGGCGCGGGGAGGTCGTGGCGGCCGGAGACGAACTCCTGGACGGCGATCTTGATCCGGATGGCGGGCCGCCGCCAGCGCTCCTCCCGGTGGACGGCCCGCGCCATCCGCCGGGGCTTGGGCCGCCTGGCGCCTTCGCCGTAGAACCAGCGGGCCCAAGGCGACGAGGGGCGGGCCAGCCGTACCGCGCCGACGTAGACGATCGGCGGGAGGAAGAGCCCGAGGAGACCGCTCCAGATCTTGCCCTTGAGCAATGTGGTCACGGCGAAGAGAAGGTTCACGACGAGGAAGCCCGCCGCCAACCATCTGCCCTCGGGGGTGCCGTCGGACGCGTCCCAGCCGAGCGGGCGCAGGCCGAGCAGCAGCAGGCCGGTCGCGGCGACCGCCACGAAGACCGCGTCCACCGAGGTGCGGCCCTCCTGCGACCAGTAGACGTCTCTCAGGTGCAGGATCAGGGCGAACTCGTCCAGAACGAGGGCCGAGCCGACCCCGAACACCGCCGCCGTGAACGCGTACCAGCCGGTGGAGATGCTGGAGAGGACGAGACTGGCGACGCCACCGAGCAGCATGAGCACCACGCCGAAGACGACATGGTGGATGTGCATCTCGCCGACGCTGACGTTTCCGAACCACCAGCGCACCCGCGACCTGATCAACCGCACGTTGATCCGCGTGAACACGAAGGCCACGATCAGCGCGACGAAGAAGCAGAACAGCGGCAGCCGGTGGGTCTCCACCACGCTCTCGTGAAACCAGTCAGCCATTGACGTACGCCCCCCGGCGATGTTCCTGCCCCTCACGCAATCTTCGCCCCGTTGGAGGGCACCCCTGCTCCACAGGCCGCCCGCCGATCCGCGCACGCGCCCCCGGCGATGCGCCCCGGCGTCGTACGGCCTGGCTCCGGACCCTACGGCCTGGGAGGGTGGTTTGCGCACTTCCGCCGGGGAGGGCCGGCCGTCTCGGAACGCGACGGCCTTCCTTTCCGGCCGGGACCGGCTCAGGCGAGGAAGCCGCGCAGCAGCGCCGCCGTCCCCTCCAGGTGCTCGGCCACCGCCCGCCGGGCCGCGTCCGGGTCGCGGGCCAGGATCGCCTCCACGATCGCGGCGTGCTGGACGGAGGCGTGCTCGATGTTGGGCCCCAGCACCGGGATGGCGTTGAGCAGGTCGGTCACCCGCAGCCGGGCGTCCGCGCAGGCGGCGGCGAGCAGCGACGAGCCGGTCAGCTCGGCGATCGACAGGTGGAAGGCCGTGTCCAGCCGCCGGTAGTCCTCCGGGGCGGCCTCGTTCACGTCCTCCAGCCGCCGGACGAGCGTCGCGCGCTGCGCGGGCGTCAGTTCGGCGCTCGCCAGGACCTCGGCCGCGCCGCACTCGACCGCCATCCGGAAGGTCAGCGCGTCCTCCAGGTCGCCCTGGCCCATCGCGGCGACCGCCCTGCGCAGGTCGCCGCTCTCCGGGCGCGGCGGCTCGTAGACGACGAACGCTCCGCCGTACCGGCCGCGCCGTACGTCGAGGAAGGCGGCGTCCTGCAGCGCGCGGATCGCCTCCCGCAGGGTCACCCTACTGATGCCGAGTTGGGCGGCCAGCTCGCGTTCGGGCGGCAGCTTCTCGCCGTGCGGGACGACCCCGAGCTTGATCGCCTGGAGCAGCCGCTCGACGGTCTCCTCGAAGGCGTTGCCCGACCTGACCGGCCGGAGCAGCGGGAGCATCGAGGGCGCGTCCACGGTGGCTCCTTCCGTTGCGGCCTGCCCCTGTGACCTGCCTGCTTTCGCGGGGCCTCGCCGGTGACGGCCGCGCGTGCCCCCGCCCCCGGCGCGACCCGCCGGGCGGCCGTCCGCGTGCGGATGCCGTACGGACGCGTCCCGGCGGCGGCGACCCGCGGGAAACGCCGGCGACCGCTGGAGGGGAGGCCCCGTCCCATCCTTCACAGGGCGTTTCGGCCCGAGATTAGCTCACAGCGATGGTTGACGCGGGGCCGGGCCGGATGCTTGCATCCATCCATTGGTCTGTTTCCAGACTTTTGACGCCCCGAGGAGGCGGTGTGCTGACCGTCGAGCAGCTTCGCGCGGACATCGAGGCGGGCCGGGTTGACACCGTCCTGCTGGGGATCACCGACATGCAAGGCCGGCTGCAGGGCAAGCGGCTGTCCGCCCGCTACTTCCTCGACGAGGTGCTCGAACACGCCGCCGAGGGATGCAACTACCTGCTCGCCGTGGACGTCGACATGAACACCGTGGACGGCTACGCCATGTCCTCCTGGGAGCGGGGGTACGGCGACTTCGTGATGCGGCCCGACCCGGCGACCCTGCGCCGGGTGCCGTGGCAGGAGGGCACCGCCCTGCTCCTGGCCGACCTGGTCTGGGAGGACGGCTCGAACGTCGCACCCTCCCCCCGCCAGATCCTGCGCAGGCAGATCGAGCGGCTCGCGGCGTACGGCTGGACCGCCTTCGTCGGCACGGAGCTGGAGTTCTGCGTCTACGACGACACGTACGAGGAGGCGTGGCGGCGCGGCTACCGCGACCTGACCCCCGCCAACGCCTACAACGTGGACTACTCGCTGCTCGGCACCGCGAGGATCGAGCCGCTCCTGCGCAAGATCCGGCTCGGCATGGAGGGCGCCGGCCTGTACGTCGAGTCGGCGAAGGGCGAGTGCAACCTCGGGCAGCACGAGATCGCCTTCCGGTTCGCCGACGCGCTGACGACATGCGACAACCACGTCTTCTACAAGAACGGCGCCAAGGAGATCGCCTCCCAGGAGGGTAAGTCGATCACCTTCATGGCCAAGCCGAACCAGCGCGAGGGGAACTCCTGCCACGTCCACATCTCGCTGCGCGACGCCGACGGCACGCCGGTGATGGCGGGGCGGCAGCCGTACGGGCTGTCGAAGGTGGGCGAGCACTTCATCGCGGGCCAGCTCGCCGCGCTGCGGGAGCTCACCCTCTTCTACGCGCCGAACATCAACTCCTACAAGCGGTTCGTCCCGGGCAGCTTCGCGCCGACCGCGGTGAAGTGGGGCGTGGACAACCGCACCTGCTCGCTGCGCCTGGTCGGGCACGGCCCCTCGCTGCGGATCGAGAACCGGGTGCCCGGCGGGGACGTCAATCCCTACCTCGCGGTGGCCGCGCTGATCGCCGCCGGGCTGCGCGGCATCGAGCACGAGCTTCCCCTTGAGGAGCCGTGCGGGGGCAACGCGTACACGTCGGGCGCCGCGATGGTGCCGGGCACGCTGCGCGACGCGCTCGCCCTGTGGGAGGGCTCGGCGCTCGCCGAGGAGGCGTTCGGAAAAGACGTCGTGGACCACTACGCCAACAACGCCAGGGTCGAGATCGCCGCGTTCGACGCGGCGGTGACGGACTGGGAGCTCTTCCGGGGGTTCGAGCGACTGTGAAGATCGTCAATCCGGCGACCGAGGACGTGATCGCCGACATCGAGATGGCCGACGCGGCCGAGGTCGACCGCACGGTGGAGCGTGCCAGGGCCGCGTTCGCGTCCTGGCGGGCGACGGCGCCGGGCGACCGGGCCCGGCTGCTGCGGCGGTTCGCCCGCGTGGTGGACGACCACGCCGAGGAACTGGCCCGGCTGGAGATCGCCAACGCCGGGCACACGGTCGGCAACGCCCGCTGGGAGGCGGGCAACGTCCGCGACGTGCTCGACTTCTACGCCGGTGCGCCCGAACGCCACCACGGCGCGCAGATCCCGGTGCCGGGCGGCGTGGACGTCACCTTCCACGAGCCGCTCGGCGTCGTGGGCGTGATCGTGCCGTGGAACTTCCCCATGGTGATCATGATGTGGGGTGTCGCACCGGCGCTCGCCGCCGGGAACGCGGTCATCGTGAAACCCGCCGAGTGGACCCCGCTCACCGCGCTCCGGCTGGCCGAGCTGGCCCTGGAGGCCGGCCTGCCCGAGGGGGTGCTCCAGATCCTCCCCGGTGCCGGGGAGGTCGCGGGCGCCCGGCTGGTCGAGCATCCGAACGTACCCAAGATCGTGTTCACCGGCTCGACCGAGGTCGGCCGGCTCATCGGGGCCACGGCCGCCGCGCGGGTGAAGCGGGTCACGCTGGAGCTCGGCGGCAAGAGCGCGAACATCGTCTTCGCCGACGCCGACCTGGACCGGGCCGTCACGTCCGCGCCGATGGCCGTCTTCGACAACTCCGGGCAGGACTGCTGCGCCCGCTCGCGGCTGCTCGTGCAGCGCGAGATCTACGACGACTTCCTGGAGCGGCTCGCGGCGGCGGTGCGCGAGGTCCGGGTCGGCGACCCGCTCGACCCCGAGACCCAGATGGGGCCGCTGGTCAGCGCCGAACACCTCGCCCGGGTCGCGTCGTTCGCCGGGCCCGGACTCACGCCGTACGCGCAGGGCGCCTGCCCGCAGGGCCGCGGCTACTGGTACGCGCCGACCGTCCTCGCCGCCCCGCCCGGGTTCGACCCGCTCGACTCCTCCGACGCTTCGGCGTTCCGCCGGGCGTACGAGGAGGAGATCTTCGGGCCGGTCGTGACGGTGGTCCCGTTCGACGGCGAGGGGCGCGCGGTGCGCCTGGCCAATGCCACGCCGTACGGGCTGAGCGGGTCGATCTGGACCCGCGACGTCGGCCGGGCGCTGCGCGTGGCCCGCGCGGTCGAGGCCGGCAACCTGTCGGTCAACTCGCATTCGAGCGTGCGCTACTGGACGCCGTTCGGCGGGTTCAAGCAGTCGGGCCTGGGCCGGGAGCTCGGCCCGGACGCCCTCGCCGCCTTCACCGAGACCAAGAACGTCTTCATCGCAACGGAGTAGGGACCTATGCAGCGTTTGCAGGATCGCGTGGCCGTCATCACGGGGGCGGGCAGCGGCATCGGGCTCGCCACCGCGCGCCGGTTCGCCCAGGAGGGCGCGAAGGTCGTCGTGGTGGACCTCGACGAGGTGGCGGGGACCAAGGCCGCCGACGAGGTGGGCGGGCTGTACGTCCAGGCGGACGTCTCCGTCGAGGACGACGTCGTCCGGATGTTCCAGACGGCGCACGACACCTTCGGAAGCGTGGACATCGCCTTCAACAACGCCGGCATCTCGCCGCCGGACGACGACTCGATCCTCACCACCGGCATCGACGCCTGGCGCAGGGTGCAGGAGGTCAACCTGACCTCGGTGTACTACTGCTGCAAGCACGTGATCCCGTACATGCGCCGCCAGGGCAAGGGGTCGATCGTCAACACGGCGTCGTTCGTGGCGGTGATGGGGTCGGCCACCTCGCAGATCTCCTACACGGCCTCCAAGGGCGGCGTGCTGGCGATGACCCGGGAGCTGGGCGTGCAGTTCGCCCGCGAGGGCATCCGGGTGAACGCCGTGTGCCCCGGGCCGGTCGACACCCCGCTGCTGCAGGAGCTGTTCGCCAAGGATCCCGAGCGGGCGCAGCGCCGTCTCGTCCACATCCCGATCGGCCGCTTCGCGCGGGCGGAGGAGATCGCGGCGGCGGTCGCGTTCCTCGCCTCCGACGACGCCTCGTTCATCACCGCGGCGGAGTTCCTGGTCGACGGCGGCATCTCCAGCGCGTACGTCACGCCGCTGTAGGCGGGGGTACACATCGTTCGTGTCACGTGGACGCGCCTGGTCACCGCGACCGGGCGCTCCTCGTGGCGCGCCATCGGGGAGCACGAGGAAAGGCGGCGGCATGGCCCGTCCGGTCATCGGGATCACGTGTTACGTCGAGCCGGCGAAGTTCACCGTCTGGGAGATGAGGGCGGCGCTGCTGCCGTACATGTACGTCGAACGGGTGGCCCGCGCGGGTGGGCAACCGGTCGTCCTGCCCCCGGCGGGCGACCCGGCCGGGCTCGCCGGGCGGATCGACGGGCTGGTCCTCGCCGGAGGCGGTGACGTGGACCCGGCCAGGTACGACGCCGACCCTCACCCCACGACCGGCTATATCCGGAAATTTCGTGATGCGGCGGAGTTCGGGATGGTGCGGGCCGCTCTCGACACCGGCCTGCCGTTCCTCGGCGTCTGCAGGGGGATGCAGGTGCTGAACGTGGCGACGGGCGGCACCCTCCACCAGCACCTGCCCGATGTCGTCGGTCACCTCGGGCACTCCCCCGCGCCCGGCGCCTTCGGCCGGCTCCCGGTACGGCTCTCGCCCACACTGGCCAAGATCTACGAGGCCGAGGAGGCGACTCCCGCGCACTATCACCACCAGGCCGTCGACCGGCTGGGCGACGGCCTCACGGTCACCGCCGAGGCGGACGACGGCACGATCGAGGCGGTCGAAGTCGCGGACCACCCCTTCGGCCACGCGGTGCAGTGGCACCCGGAGGCCGACGAGCACGCGCCCCTCTTCGACGCCCTGGTACGCGCCGCCACCCGCCGAGGACGTTAAGCCCGCGCGACAGATCGCGGACCACGGCCGCCCGTTGACGGCCGATCCCGAAGTCCCTAACCTGACCAAACGCTTGTTCGTGCGGCTCGGGCAGGAAGGCTCACGGGTGAGGGACTTCGAAGGCAGGCCGGGCGTGGCCCTGGTCACCGGCGGTTCCGGCGGCATCGGGGCGGCCGTGTGCCGCCACCTCGCGCGGCGCGGCTCCATGGTCGCGTTCACGTACCGGTCGAACGCGGCCGCCGCGGACGCACTGGTCGCGGAACTCTCCGCGGCCCCGGCGACCGCCGTACCCGCCGGACGGCCGGCGAGCCGGGGGCAACCGGTGAACCCTGGGCGCGCGAACCAGGCGCAAGCGTTGAACCCTGGACGCGCGGACCGGGCGCGCCCCTCGAATCCGGCCGTCGTGACCGCCGCGCGCCTGGAAGTCACGGACGCCGACGCGGTCGCCGCCTACGTCGAGTCGCTCGTCGCGCGGTTCGGCGCGATCCACACCCTCGTGCACGCCGCGGGCCCGCACGTGCCGATGGTCCATCTCTCCAAGGTCAGCCCGGCGGCGCTCGCCGAGCAGATGAACGCCGACGTCACCGGCTTCTTCACCGTCGCGCAGAGCGTGCTGCCCGCCCTGCGCGCCTCCCGGGGGGCGATCGTCGCCGTCACCACCGCCGCGACCCGCCGGTACCCCGTACGCGACGGCCTGTCGGCCGGGCCGAAGGGCGCGGTGGAGGCGCTGGCACGCGGTCCGGCCGCGGAGGAGGGACGCTTCGGCGTCCGGGTGAACTGCGTCGGCCCCGGCATGCTCACCGACGGCATGTCCGCCCGCCTGCAGGCCTCCGGCGACCTGGACCAGCGCGCCCTCGACGCGGCGATGGGCAACATCCCGCTGCGGACCTTCGGCTCCGCCGACGACGTCGCCGAGGCGGTCTGCTTCCTCGCCTCCGTCCGGGCCCGGTTCATCACCGGACAGAAGCTGGACGTCGACGGCGGCTACGGCGTATGACCGCTTCGCCACAAGAGGAGGCAGGAGTGCCCATGCCGACGGTTCATTTCGGATTCACCCCCGGCGACGTCGTCCTCGTCACCGGCGCGGGCAGCGGGATCGGCCGCGCCACCGCCCTGCGTGCCGCCGAGCTCGGCCTGCGCGTGGCCGCCTGGGACCTCGCCGCGGACGCGGTGGCCGACACGGCGGCGCGCATCGCCGCGGCGGGCGGCACGGCCGTCGCCGTACGGGCGGACGTGTCCGAGCCGGACGACGTCGAGGCGGGGTTCGCCGCGACCCGGAGCCGCCTGGGCGCCATCCGCTACCTGGTCAACAACGCCGGCCCCGCCTCGTCCGGCGAGTACGAGTTCGACGAGGCCGTGCGGATCTCCCTGGGCAGCGTCCGCCGGATGACCGACACCTGGCTCGCGGGCCACGCAGCCGACGGAGCGGCCCTGGTCAACGTGGCCTCCGTCGCCGGGAACATCGTCGGCACCGCGTCCGACTGGTACTGCGCGGCGAAGGCGGCGATCGCCGGATACACGCGGCACCTCGCGGCGTACCGGAGCAACGAGGTGCGCGGCAACGCGGTCGCCCCCGGCATGGTCGACACGCCGCGGCTGGCGGGCTTCGCCGCGAGCGACGTCGGCCGGCGCACGCTGCAGCGCATCCCGCTGGGCCGGATGGCGCAGCCCGACGACATCGCGTACGCCATCCTTTTCCTGCTCTCGCCCCTCGCCTCCTACGTCAACGGCACCGTCCTCCCCATCGACGGCGGCTGGACCGTCACCCAGTGACCCGGCTCCCCGGCGGAACCTGAACGGTCACTCCTGGGCCAGCAGCCGGGCGAGCGGCAGCCGCTGGGCGAACAGCGCGGGGGCCACGGCGGCGAGCGCGGCCAGCACGCTCCCGACAGCCCCCGCCGCCCCGGCCCCCGCGATCACGGCGACGGGCAGCTCACCGGCCAGGGCGAGCGACGCGGCGAGTCCCAGGACGGCTCCGGTGAGCGCGCCGACGAGGCCGATGGCCACCCCTTCCGTCACGATCAGCCGGGCCATCGCGCCACCCGACCACCCGGTGGCCCGCAGCGCCGCCAGCTCGGCGTCCCGCTCGCGGATGCCGAGGTAGAGCACGTCGGCCAGCGCCAGCGCGGCCAGCGCGAACATGACCGCGATCGCGACATAGTCGGCCGTGCGCGCCTGCAGGACGACCGCGTCCCCCAGCAGGGAGCCGACGACCCGGCCACGGAAGCCGTACGTCACGCCGAGCAGCAGCGTCAGCGCGAAGACCGCCACCGTCAGCGTCGACGCGCCGAGCACGGCCCGGCCGGGCGCCCGCCTCAGCCCCGCGAGCGCGAGTCCGGTCACGCCTCGCGGCGACCTCGCCCGCGCCGGCAGCCGTACGGCCGGACGGACGGCCTCCACCGGCGGCACCCGCGACGCCTGCCAGGCCGGCGCCAGCCCCGCGAGCAGCGCGAGGAGCAGCGCGGCGGGCACGGCCAGCCACGCTCGCACACCCGGATCGGGCAGACCGGCCCACGACGACAGCGGAGCGGCCAGCGCGGCGGACAGGCAGCCCGCGAGCAGGCCGATCACGCCGACCTCTGTGAGCACCGCGCCGAACATCCGCGGGCGCGACCAACCGAGGCAGCCGAGCACGCCCAGCTCGACCCGGCATGCCCGTACGGCGGCCGACGCGGCGTTCACCACGAACATGCCGCACACGGCCAGGATGAGCGTGAAGAGGATCAGCGACTTGCGGTCGGCCGCGGTCAGGATCCGGTAGGCCACCCCCTTGTTCACCCACCCCTCCTCAAGAGTGAGCGCGGGCCGTCCGTACGACCCGGCGGGCAGGTCCACCGTCATCGGCGACGGCGAGGAGCCGATGGTGATGTCCACGTCCAGGCCGGTCGCCGCCACGATGTCCCTGGCCACCTGGCTGATCCGCTCGCGGCTGACCGCGTCCGGGCCGGTCACCCCCGCGACGCGGACCCGGACCACGCTGAGCGGGGCCGTGCCCCCGGTGACCGAGTTGATCCGTCCCAGCCCTTCGAGGTTGGTCAGCAGCAGGGGCGGCATCTGGAGGTATCCGCCGACGTTGTCGTTCGGCAGCAGGTCCCGCCCGCCGAGCAGCTTCCCCGTACGGCTGTCGCCGGGCCGGGCGGCGGGCGGCTGGTACGTCTCCATCGGCAGTCCCGCCAGCTCACTGAACCCGGGCAGCTTCTCCGGGTCGAACCGCCCGATCACCCGGGTGGCGAGCATGCCGATGTCCGGAACGAAGACCGGATGCAACGGCCGGAACTGGGCATCCGCTGCCCCTGCGGGCGCGCTCGCGTAGCGCTCCCCTCCGCCGATGTAAGTCGCCACCTCTCCGAACATCTTCTCGTTGGCCGGGTTCTTCCAGATCTCCGGGGCATTGTGCGCGGCGATCGCGGCCAGCCGGCTCTCGCTCTGCTCGCGGTACTCGGTCGGCCCCGCCGTCCAGTAGCGGGTCAGCGGCGTCCACCAGTTCTCCGGGATGATCTCCCATGCGTCGAGCATGCGAGTGTAGGAGTACTCCGCGTCCAGCGTCGCCCGCTTGACCACCTCGCCGTCCTGACCGCCCAGGTACGCCTTCAGCGCCGCCGCCGGCGTGCCCTTCACTACCTTCTCCGCGGCCGCCGCGGGCAGTCGGCGGATCACCACCTCGTCGCGCTGGTCCACGTACGGCCGGGCGGCGGCCAGCAGGAGGATCTCCTTGACCTCGTTGCCGGGCGTAGTGCGGTACTTGTGGTAGTCCTCCCGGGCCCGAAGATAGCGCCCGGCGACCATCGCCTGGTCCAGGCCGGCCAGCCGCGCCTCCGCGTCCGGGTCCACGGCGGCCAGCATGAACGGGAACTCCTGGTCCACCTGCACGAGAGCATGCCCGCGCGGCACGTCCCGGAGTCGCTCGGGCGTCATCTCGAAGCCGTCCGCCGTCTCGGTGGACCAGAACCCCACCGCTGTCTCCCGCTCGGACGGGAACACCCTCACGGGCATTTTCTTGGCCTCGCCGGACGTCAGCAGCGACGGGCCGAGCCCGACCTCCTGTCCCGATGCCAGCTTCTCCTTGGCGAACTGGCGGGCGTCGCCGCTGCGCCCGGGTCCCACGTCCACCCGCACCGGGCGGCGGGTGACGTACTGGTAAAGAGGGCCGCCGTAGGGGATGCGGGTGAGACCGCGGTCGGCGACCCGGGTCTGGTCCACCCGCAGCATGGTGCGGTCGCCCTTGTGGAGCACATCGGTGACGTCGACACTGGCCGAGCCGCCCCGGGTGACGTAGCCGACCATGCCGATCGGCGCGGCGACATCCACGCCGTTGATCCGCTTGATCTTCTCGTACTGGTCGAGGGTGATGCCGCCGAAGATGCCCGACAGGTAGTTCTGCCGCACCAGCGAGCGGGTCCGCTCCAGCTCAGTGATCGATCCCTTGGGGCGGACCAGGATGTCGTACTGCGCGCGGAAGTTCTTCCCGACGGTCCCGACGATCTCCAGACGCTGGGTCTCGGCCGTTCCGGTGAGCACGGTGAACCCGGTGGCCGCGACGAGGATGCCGGCCAGCAGCACGAGGGAACGGCCCAGCTCCCGGCGGAGCCGGGCCCATGCCAGGCGGATCATCCGAGCCGTCCGATCCGGTCGAGCACGTCCTGCGACGGCGTGAGCCGCTCGTCGGAGACGACCTTCCCGTCCTTCATCCGTACGACGCGGTCGCAGACGGCCGCCAGCTCCGGGTTGTGCGTGGCCATCAGCATGGTCATGCCGTGCGTCTCCCGCAGCGTGAGCAGCAGATCGACGATCTCGTGTCCGGTGGCGCTGTCGAGGTTGCCCGTGGGCTCGTCGGCGAGCAGCAGCGGCGGCCGGGCGATGAGCGCGCGGGCGATGGCGACCCGTTGTTGCTGGCCCCCGGACAGCCGGCTCGGCAAGGCCGAGGCACGGTCGGCCAGCCCCACGGCCTCCAGCAGTTCCATGGCCCTGGCCCTGCGGTCGAAATCCACCCGTCGGGGAAGCACGGGAGCCAGCACGTTGTCCAGCGCGCTGAGCGCGGGCAGCAGGTGGAAGCGCTGGAAGACGAACCCGATGCGGCGGCGGTATCGGTCGAGTCCCCGTCGCGACAGATCATGGACGCGTTCGCCGTCGACCACGATCTCACCTCCGTCGGGCCGGTCCATCGCGCCCACCAGATAGAGCAACGTCGATTTCCCCGCACCGGACGGCCCCATGAGCGCGACCGCGCTTCCCGGCTCGACGTCCAGGCTCACCTCATCGAGCGCCACGGCCGACGCGTACTTCCGGGTGACGCTTCGCAGGCTGACTTCGACTCCCATGGACGATACATTGTCACAATGTAGGGCAGCATGGGAGATCCTACATTGTCGCAATTGAGGAAGGTGGCTCCGGTTGCCGCTCAGCCACGCCGTCCTGACCCTCCTCGCCGACGGCCCCAGTCACGGCTACGAACTGAAGACCAGGTTCGAGGCGGCCGTCGGACCTCAATGGGGCGGACTCAACATCGGGCACCTGTACCAGATCCTCGACCGCCTGGTCCGGGACGGGCACGTCGTCCGCGACCACATCGCGCAGAGCGACCGCCCCGACAAGACGATCTACCAGCTCACGCCCGGAGGCGCGGAGGAACTGCGGACCTGG
Source organism: Microtetraspora fusca (assembly GCF_001570365.1). Lineage (GTDB taxonomy): Bacteria > Actinomycetota > Actinomycetes > Streptosporangiales > Streptosporangiaceae > Microtetraspora > Microtetraspora fusca. The sequence goes on from NZ_BBYK01000046.1 coordinate 123,687, forward strand.
GCCACCACCCCATGGGTCCGCACCTCCGGCTTCCGCGACGAACTGTTCCTCAAGCTCCTCGGGGCGAGCCGGCTCGGCCCCGAGGCGCTGGCCGCGTTCGTCTCCGCCCAGCGGCAGGCCCACCTGGCCGACCTCGGCGCGCTCACCAGGCAGCGCCGCGCGCACGCCGCCGACCCGCTCGTCACGCTGCTCATCGACGCCGCCGCCGCGCACATCAAGGCCGACCTGCAGGTGATCGACTCCGCCGAGGAACGCCTGGCCGGCCTCGCCTCGGGAGACGTCCAGGTCCGCACCGCCGCCACCACCGACGACCAGGCCACCGCCTGAGGAGCCTGTGGCTGTCAGGTTTGCCCGGAGGGCACTGGCTCGACGCGACCGTGGGCACGGGGCGCCCGTACGACCCGGAGAAGCGGCATTCCCCCGTCGCCCGAAGGCAACGGGGGAATGCCGAGGTTCTGATGGGGATGTCCGGATCAACCTGGCGGAGCGGCGGCGTTCCGGCCGTACGGCCCCGCCCGGGATCCCCGGACATCCCCTTCGGGTCACGTCAGTTGACGCTGATCACGGTTCCGGCCCCATTGGGGTACTCGATGTAGCCGGTGTGGCGTCCCTCCGGAACCCCCGACCAGGTGGCCGTGTAGGTGACCGGGACGCCCGGGGTGACCGTGGGCTTCTTGGGCGAGACGGTCAGCGTGCCCGCGCCGCCGCTCTGGGTCACCACGTTCGCCTGCGCGGTGAACGGCGTCTCCGCCATGGACATGGCGACCACGATCACGGTGTACGTCCCTGCCTTCGGCCTCTGTATGACGATCCCGGGGGTGCTGCCGCCATTGTCGTCCAGCCAGGACGAGTAGGCATAGGTGCCGTTTTCCTCGAGGTAGACGATCCCGCCGAGCTCCTGCCGGGGGTCGTCCGCGCGGAGCGTGACCTCGACGGCCTTGGCCCCGGCCGGGACGGTGAAGTCGACCGTCGTGTAGCCGCCGTCCGCGGGCGCGGAGCCGGGCGTCAGCGGGCCGGAGACCATTCCGTAGGTCGTGACCGGGAAGTGCTTCACGGCCGGGGTCACCTCGAAGGAGACCGAGCCCTCCGTTCCCGTGCCCCTGACCACGGCGGGCGCGAGGGCGCTCTGCGGGGTCACGACCACGGTGCTGCGGACGGTCTTGCCCGCGCCGGTCCAGGTCAGCGAGCCGACGGTGAGGACGTCGGCCGACGCGTCCTTCGCCAGCTCCATGGTGACGGCGAACTCCTTGGTCTCCCCCGCCTTCTTGAAGTTCAGCGTGGACGGGGTCACCTTGGCCTTGATTCCCGGCAGGTCGACCTTGGCGTGGTACACGCCGGGCGTCAGGGCCGTGACCCTGCGGGTGACGGTCTTGCCGCCCAGGAGCCGGCTGACCGCGATGGTGGGGTAGTTCAGGTCACTCGTCGCGATCGGCGCCGCCCCGGTGGTGTCCCACGCGTAGCCGAGCCCCTTGAGGTAGCCGAGCCAGTCCTGGTCCGTGGCGTCGTACACGAGGCCGGGGTCGAACATGGCGTCGGCGACGACGTGGCCCGCGCCCTGCGCGAAGGGGTCGTTGGCGTCCGTGCCGTCGGCCGCCTTGGTGGGGACGGCGGTGGTCATCATCGCGGACTTGATCGCCGCCGGCGACATCGCCGGGTGCTTGGCGAGGTAGAGCGCGGCCAGACCGGCGACATGCGGGGTGGCCATCGAGGTGCCGGAGTAGAAGTCGAAGTCCTTGCCGTCGTTTCCGGTCGGCGACACGGCCGCGAGGATGTTGACCCCAGGAGCGGCGATGTCCGGCTTCAGCAGGTCCCCGTTGTTGGTGATCGAGGGACCACGCGAGGAGAAGTCCGCCACCTGCGGATAGGGGAGGCCGTCCGAACCGGCCGGCAGCAGCGTGACCGTCGCGCCGTCGATACCGGCGTAGTCGAGCACGGCCTTGGCGTCGGGCCAGTCGACGTGCACGGTCGGTACGGCGTGCAGGTCGCCGTCGGTGTCCAGCTTGCTCGTGTTGGCCAGCACCATGCCGACACCACCGGCCCGCTTGACCTCCGCGGACTTGGCCACCCGCGCGATGACGCCACGCTCGCAGAGGATGATCTTTCCGGCGGTTTTGGCCGGGTCGAGGGTGTCCGGCGAGCAGAGCCTCGCGTCGGCGTCCGTGGCGGCCGCGTTCTTCACCGAAAGCGCCGTCGCCAGCGGCTTGGGGCCGAGCGCCTCGACCACCGACGTGCTGCTGCCGCGGTAGCGGGCGCCGTTGCCCAGCTCGACGTCGGCCTGGTAAGGCGCGATCGTGCTCGCGGCCACGGTGGTCGTCCACGGCATGGTGTTGTCAAGCGACCTGGCGTCCGGCCCGCTGTTCCCGCCGGCGGTGGCCACGAAGATGCCGGCCGCGGCGGCGGAGCGGAAGGCCAGCTGGATCGAGGAGTAGTAGGAGGATTCCTGTGAGCCACCCACGGAATAGTTGATCACGTCGACGCCGTCGGCGACGGCCTGGTCGATGGCGGCGACGAGGTCCGAGGTGGCACCGCCGGTCGAGTCGTCGTCGGCGCCCTGCCAGAGCGCCTTGTAGACGGCGATCGCCGCGCCGGGGGCGACTCCGGAGATCTCCCCGAAATCGATGCCGTTCGCGCTCGCCTTCACGGCGGTGTCGCCCGCCGCGGTCGAGGCGGTGTGCGAGCCGTGGCCCTGCGCGTCGCGGGGCGAGGCGTAGTCGGCCCGCTTCTCCGGCGGGACCATGCTCATCCAGGCGTCGCCGAAGTACCGGGCGCTGATGACCTTCTGGTTGCACAGGTTCGCGGTGAACTGCTCACCGGTCTGGCAGGTGCCGGTGAAGGTGCCGCCGTCGGCCTTCTTCATGACGGAGGTCTCGCCCTGCAGATAGGGCCGGTACGGATCGGCGTCCGTGGGCGGGGCGGCGTCGAGTGCCGGGGCGGCGAACGACGGGTTCTCCGGCCAGATGCCGGTGTCGATCACGCCGACGACGATCCCCTTGCCGGCGTTCGCCGTACCTCCGAGCGTGGACCACAGGCCGTTCTCGCCGGACAGCTTGAGGAAGTCGGTCGAATTTCGGTCATTGGTGGGCTTGAGCAGCTCGTTGGGCTCGACCGAAATCACGTCGCTTCTCTGGTGCAGCCTGAGCGCCTGGGCCGGCGTCAAGTCGGCGACGAAACTGTTGACGGCGACGGAGAACTGCTTGCCCGGCCTGGCGCCCACGCTCTGGGCGACCTGGTTCTGCCGGCTCTTGAGGTGGTCGCGGTAGCGCTTGGCGTTCGCGCTGCCGGTGTCCACTTTCCTGCCCTTGCCGGGCTTCGTGGCGGCGATGCCGTCGACGCCGCCCTGGTAGGTGGTGAGCGGCTGCTCGGCCAGGGTGACGATGTAGCTGCCGGTCGGGCCGGCGGTCAGGAGGCCGGTAGTCAGGGGGTCGGCCGAAGCCGGCGTGGGTGCCGCGGTGATCGCCACGGCGGCGGCGAGTGCCATCGCGCCGAAGGCACTCGCTCGTCGCGTATTGCGGGCCATTGCTCCTCTTCGAGATGGGGGGTGCCGCCCGGCAGCAAGGTCGCTGGGAGGCAGGTAGAAGTGAACGGCCCGTGAGGATCAGTTGTCGAGATATAGTGCTGGCAATTTCGGTCACATGGCGAAAAGCGTCACTATCTGGTCAGGTGGTAGGTGGAAGACCAGCCAGTGCTCGGTGCGGTGGGCATCGGCGATTTCGACGAACAGGTCTACCGATTCCTGCTCCGCCACCCCGACCGCACAGTCACCGACCTGGCCGGCTCGCTGCGAGTCAGCACCGCACGGGTGCGGCACGCGCTCGCCCGGCTGGCCGACCTCGGACTGCTGCGACGGACCGGGCCGGGCAGGTACGAGCCGGTGGCGCCCGAGGCGGCGCTTGGATGGCTGATCGACCGGCGCCGTCTGGAGGCCGAGGCGGGGCTGGCCGAGGTCCGCACCACGGTCGCCGACTTCGCGCAGCTCTACCAGTCAGGCCGGCTGGGAGCCGACCCGGCCGGCCTGGTGGAGATCCTCTCGGGCGAGGACGCGGTGAAGCGGCAGATGACGGAGTTGAACAGGGCGATCACGTCGGAGGTGCTGGTGCTCGACCGGCCGCCCTACCTGGGGTGGCCCGACGAATCGGCGGACACCAACGAATCGGAGATCACCGGGACCCGGAAGCTGATCGCACGGGGGGTGGACATCCGGGTCGTGTACTGCTCGGACTCCCTGCAACGCCCCCGCCGGTTCGAGACCCTCCTCAGATTGGCCGAAGAGGGTGAACGGTCCCGGTTCCTGCCCAGCCTGCCGTTCAAACTGCGGATCGCCGACCGGCGGCTGGCACTGATGCCCCTGGTGGACGGCGTCTACGACAACGTGGCACTGATCCGTCCCTCCGGCCTGCTCGACGCGCTCATCGAACTGTTCGACGCCTACTGGGAGCGCGGCCAGCCGCTCACCGGGGCCCCGCCGCCTGCTGGCGACAGGCCGGACGAGGAGGACCTGCTGGTGCTCCGGATGCTCAAGGCCGGGCTGAAGGACGAGACGATCGCCAGGCAACTCGGAGTGAGCGCGCGCACCGCCACCCGCCGGATCGCCGCGGTCGTCGAACGGCTGGGCGCCTCCACCAGGTTCCAGGCCGGTGTCGAAGCGTCCGCGCGCGGCTGGCTCTGAGGGACTCGCCTCGGTTCGCGGTGGTGCGGCGCCCGTCGTCGGCGACGCCGGGGTCGGTGGCCGGCGATCGATCGGTGCTCAGAGCCCTCCGCCGGGATCGTCCCGAGTGATCGTCGTCGGATCGGTGCGGGCGGTCAGGGTGGCCAGGTAGTCGTCCAGGAGCTCGACCTGCCGCTGCGGCGGGAACGCCGCCGGGTCGAACAGGGCCTGGACCACCAGGCCGAGAACGAAGAACTGAGCGCCGGCCGCGATGTGCGCGGGGTCGCCGGGGGGCAGTTCGCCGAGCTTCTGGGCCGCGGCCACCCGCTCGCTCAGCCCGTTGCGGCTTTGGGCGTACTTGCGGGCGTAGTCGGTGCTCAGGGCGGGGTCGGAGAGTGCGGCGTCCCAGGAGGAGACCCAGATTCGGTTGCTGTCGATGGCTTCAGGGGTCAGCGGCAGGATGTCCAGTAGTGCGTCCCTGAGGGCGGCCAGACCTTCGCCCGTGTGGCGGCGGGGGCGGGAGATGGTGCGCTGTTCGAGTAGGTCGAGGGCGTACGCCACCAAGGCGTTTTTGGTGGGGAAGTAGTGCGTGAGCAGGCCGGTGGTCGCGCCGAGTTCGGCGGCGACGGCGCGCAGGGTCAGGCCGGCGAAGCCGCGTGTGGCCATGACCTGCCAGACCGCTTCGGAGACATCGCGTCGGCGGGCCTCGTGATCTCCCTTGGTACGTGGCACGCTGCCACGGTACATTGCCATAACGCTTGTTATGTGAATGGGGAGGCCCTCATGTTCTCGCTGCCGCTGCGCGACGGCGCCCGCCTTGCCGGGCTGGAGATCTGGCATGCCGAGGAGTTCGCCGACCATCTGGATCGGGCTCGCGAGCACATTCGTCCGTGGGTCGGGTCCGCGTTCGTCACCCACGATGTGGACGGGGCGCGGGCCACGCTCAAGCGGTATGCCGAACGCCAGGCCGGCGACGGTGCCCGCTTGTACGGCATCTGGCGGGATGGAGTGTTGGTCGGCGGTGTGTTGTTCACCGACTTCGATGCCGCCGCCGGCTGGTGTGAGATCGGGTGCTGGCTGGAGCCGTCCGCCGAGGGCCACGGCCTGATCACGCAGGCGTGTGAGGCGTTGTTGGACTGGGCGTTCACGTCCCGGGGGCTGCACCGGGCCGAGTGGCATTGCCGGGCCGACAACGACCGCAGCGCAGCGGTGGCCAAGAGGCTCGGCATGACGCTCGAGGGCGTGCGACGCGAGGCATGGCCGTACGAGGGCGTGCGCTACGACAAGCAGATCTGGGCGATCCTTGCTCCCGAATGGCGAGCCCGGGGCCGGTGACCGGCGGACGGCGGCGCACGGGACACCGCGAGCGTCATGCCCCCGAAGCCCCACATCCGCCCACGGACACCGCCCGGCCGCGGCACCACCGACCCCACTCCGGAGTGCGGCGAGCGCTGAAGGCCAGGTGAATGGTGATGTCCGCGCCGGTCAGGCCGGGTGCGGCTCGGGGGCCGGCGCTTCTCTGTTCCTGACCGGTCTGGTCACCTGCTTGGCCACGCACGACGGCATCCCCGCCGTCGCGCGTGCCACCTCGCGCCGGTACGCGCTCGGCGGCATACCGACCAACTCCGTGAAGCGCGTACTGAAGGTGCCCAGCGAGGAGCAGCCGACCGCGAAGCAGACCTCGGTGACGCTCAGGTCGCCACGCCGCAGTAATGCCATCGCACGCTCGACCCGACGGGTCATCAGATAGGAGTACGGCGACTCCCCATAGGCGAGCCGGAACTGACGGCTGAGGTGGCCGGCCGACATGTGCACGCCACGGGCCAGCGCCTCCACGTCCAGCGGCTGCGCGTACTCCCGGTCGATCCGGTCCCGAACGCGCCGCAGCCGCGCGAGGTCGTTCAGGCGATGGGCCTCGTTGAGCGCGCGCGTCCACGAGGGGTGACACATGACAGAACTCCATTCATCGATGCCTGCGAGCACCTGGGCGCATGCCCGGGGTAGCCACCGCGGCGCCGAACCCGGTGTCGTGGTCGAGCCAGCGGCTCTCGTCCGCGGCTTTCGTCCCGCGCCCGCGCACAGGCCGGACGCCCGATCTCGACGGCTTCCGGCGATGCCGCGGGACCAGGAGCGGCAGAGGCCGGTACGGCCGCGCCACCCGGCTCAACGCGACGCGGTCTCCCACGCGAACCCGTCCGGGTCGGCGAAGGACCCGATGTCACTGCCGATCACGAGCCGGTGCGATCCGGTGCCGTCGGGAGAGACGCCGGCGTCCTTGGCCAGGGCACGGCGCCCGTAGAGCGCCAGCTTGACGGGACTCGACCCCGTGGCGAACTCGACGTACTTGCGGCCGAAGCTCTTCGCCACGGCGAGGCCACGGTCAAGGTAGAACCGCTTGCTCGCGGCCACGTCGGCGGCTCCCAGCAGCAGCACGATCTCGTCGATCTTCCGGGTGGCCGGGCCGGTGTCCTTCTTCGCCGAGGTCGCGACCTTCCAGATCGTCCCGTCCGGGGCTTGGACGACGCCGCCGTAACCCCAGAGCGACTTCGTGACCGGCTTCAGCGGCGAAGCGCCGGCGTCCAGAGCGGCGCCGATGAGACCGTTGACGTCGGCCGGCTGGGACACCGTGAGCGACAGTGTGAACCCCCGGAACCCGGTCGTCGGCGCCTCCGAGGCCCGCAGGCGCACCTGCGAATCCAAACCGAAGGCGTCGGTGTAGAAGCGTCTGACGGCGGAGGGGTCGGCCACCTCAAGGGTGACGCTTTCGATGGAAGCCATGGCGATGACGCTAGTTGCGGCCCCGTGACCGGCGCTTCTCGATTCCTGATCGCTCTGCTACCACCCTGTGGCCGCGAGCCACCCGGCGGCGCGCGGCCGGTTCCGAGGTGAGCGGTGGGACGCGGTTTCGCGAGACGGCGTCCGACCACTAGGCTGGCGGGGCACCGATGAACCCGTGCGGGAGAGCGTCCTGACAGCCGGTCAGGTCCCCTGAAGGAGCAAGCCCTCCCCGCGAACCTCTCAAGGCAAAGGACCGTGCGGGCCAGGTGACCTCTGGAAAGCAGGCCGCGACCGGCCTCGCCGAAGGTGAAAGTCCGGGCAATAAACGGACGAAGCTCTCAGGCACCGATGACAGAGGGGGAGGATGCTCTCATCCGTCTTCCTGAGGTGCGATCATGTCACGATCTACCCCGTTGCGTGAGGTTCACGAAGGCCTCGGCGCCACGCTCACCGACTTCGCGGGATGGCAGATGCCCCTGCGCTACGGCAGCGAGTCGGCCGAGCACAACGCGGTGCGCACCGCGGCCGGGCTGTTCGACCTGTCCCACATGGGCGAGATCCACGTCACCGGCCCGCAGGCGGGAGAGGCGCTGGACTACGCCCTCGTCGGCCACCTGAGCGTGCTCGAACCCGGCCGGGCGAGATACACGATGATCGTCACGGAGGACGGCGGCGTACTGGACGACCTCATCGTCTACCGGCTCGCTCCGGAGGACTTCATGGTCGTCGCCAACGCGTCCAACTACGCCAGGGTCGCGCAGGAGCTGACCGAGCGCGCGAAGCCGTACGACGCCCAGGTCGAGGACCGGTCGGACGCGTACGCGCTGGTCGCGATCCAGGGGCCGAACAGCACGGCGATCCTCGGCAAGCTGACCGACGCCGACCTGGACGGACTCAAGTACTACGCGGGCCTCCCCGGCACGGTCGCCGGGTTCGAGGTCATGATCGCGCGTACCGGCTACACCGGCGAGGACGGGTTCGAGCTGTTCGCCCGGCCCGAGGACGCCGCCGGCCTGTGGAACGCCCTCACCGAGGCGGGCGCGGAGCTGGGGCTGCGGCCGTGTGGCCTGTCCGCCCGCGACACCCTCCGGCTGGAGGCGGGCATGCCCCTGTACGGCAACGAGCTGACCGCGGAGATGACTCCCTTCGACGCCGGGCTGGGCCGGGTCGTGAAGTTCGACAAGCCGGGCGACTTCGTCGGGAAGGCCGCGCTGTCCGGGCGCCCGGCCCCCGAGCGGCGCCTGGTCGGCCTGGTGGCGCGCGGCCGCCGGGTCCCCCGCCACGGATATCCGGTCACGCGGGAGGGCGAGGTCGTGGGTGTGGTGACCAGCGGCGCGCCTTCACAGACTCTTGGCAAGCCCATCGCCATGGCCTACGTCTCGGCCGACGCCCTCGACAAGGGCGGTCTGACCGTGGACATCCGTGGTAGCCAAGAACCCGTTGACGTCGTCGATCTGCCTTTCTACAGGAGGAGCAAGTGAGCAGCATTCCCGAAGAGCTGAGCTACACCAAGGAGCACGAGTGGATCGCCGGCGTTGAGGACGGTCTCACCGTGACGGTGGGCGTGACCGCGTTCGCCGCGGAGCAGCTCGGTGACGTGGTCTTCGTGCAGGTGCCCGAGGTGGGCAGCACCGTCGAGGCCGGTGACGCGGTCGGCGAGGTGGAGTCCACCAAGTCGGTGAGCGACATCTACGCCCCGATCGGCGGCGAGATCGTGGAGACCAACCAGGCGGTCGTGGACGACCCCTCGCTGGTCAACTCCGACCCGTACGGCGAGGGCTGGCTGTTCCGCGTGCGCATCGAGGGCGAGCCGGAGGAGCTGCTCTCGGCCGCCGAGTACGCCACCCTCACCTCGGGCGAGTCCTGATATTCCCTGACATCTCCAGATAAGGGCATGGATCATGGCGATCAGTGTCTTCGATCTGTTCAAGGTGGGCATCGGGCCGTCCAGCTCCCACACGGGCGGCCCGATGGCGGCGGCGCACAAGTTCGCCCGCGGCCTTCACCAGGACGGTCTGCTTGAGAAGACCTCGCGCGTCGAGGTCGTCCTGTACGGCTCACTCGGCCTGACCGGCAAGGGCCACGGCAGCGACAAGGCGGTGCTGCTCGGCCTGTCCGGGGAGAAGCCCGAACTGGTCGACGTGGACACGGTCGACGAGCGGCTCGCCGCCATGCGGGAGTCGGGCACGGTCACCGTGTACGGCTCCCGCGAGATCCCCTTCGTCGTCGGCGAGGATCTCGTCTTCGAACGCAAGATCACGCTTCCCCACCATCCGAACGGGATGCGGTTCACCGCCTTCACCGACTCGGGCGAGATCCTGCGCGAGAAGATCTACTACTCGGTCGGCGGCGGGTTCGTCGTGGACGAGAACGCCACCGGCGCCGACCGCATCAAGCCGGACGACACCGTGCTCCCCCACCCCTTCACCACGGGGGCGGAGCTGCTCGACCGGTGCGCGGAGACCGGCCTGTCGATCTCCGCCCTCATGCTGGAGAACGAGCAGGCCTTCGGCCGCACGCCCGCGCAGATCCGCGAGGGGCTGCTGCACCTGTGGTCGGTCATGGCCGAGTCGGTACGGCGCGGCACCACCAAGGAGGGCGTCCTCCCGGGCGGGCTCAAGGTCAGGCGGCGGGCGAACCAGTTGTACCGCCGCCTGCAGACCGAGGCCGACCGCGACCCGCTGCGCGCGATGGACTGGGTGACCCTGTTCGCGCTCGCGGTGAACGAGGAGAACGCGGCGGGCGGCCGGATCGTCACCGCCCCGACGAACGGCGCGGCCGGCATCATCCCGGCCGTGCTGTCGTACTACACGCGGTTCGTCGAGGGGGTCGACGACGACGGCGTCGTGCGCTTCCTGCTCACCGCGGGGGCGATCGGGGTGCTCTTCAAGGAGAACGCCTCGATCTCCGGCGCCGAGGTCGGCTGCCAGGGCGAGGTCGGGTCGGCCTGCTCGATGGCCGCGGCCGGGCTCACCGAGGCGCTCGGCGGCACCCCCGAGCAGGTCGAGAACGCCGCCGAGATCGGCATCGAGCACAACCTGGGCCTGACGTGCGACCCGATCGGCGGCCTGGTCCAGATCCCGTGCATCGAGCGGAACGCGGTGGCGTCGGTCAAGGCGATCGCCGCGTCCCGCATCGCGCTGCGCGGCGACGGCCGCCACTTCGTGTCGCTCGACAAGGCCATCAAGACCATGCGCGACACCGGCAGGGACATGCTCGACAAGTACAAGGAGACCAGCCGGGGCGGCCTCGCCGTCAACGTCATCGAGTGCTGACCAGGCGCCCGGCCACGGCGGTGACCAGGCCGGTGTCGTCCGCGAGGTCGGCGGCGCCGAGGACGAGCAGGAGCGCCCGTACGGCCTCCGCGTCCCGGCGTCCCGACCAGGCGGCGCGCAGCCGGGCGGCCGCGGGGTCGTCCGGCTCGTCGTCGCGGGTGTGCCGGGCCCACGCGGCGAGCGCCGACTCCAGCACCGGGGTGTCCCGGCCGGCGGCGCGCAGTTCGCGCAGCGGGGCCAGCCACCGCTCCGGCAGTTTCAGCGAGCCGTCCGTGGCGATCTGCCGCAGCCGGTGCCGCATGGCGTGGTTGGTGAACCGCCGCAGCAGCGTGTCGGTGTACCGCCCCGGGTCCGGACCGCCCACCAGGGTCGCCGCCACCTCCGCCGCGTACTCCCGGACGATCCGCTCGCCCCACGGCTGATCCATGACATCCGCCACGGTCTCGCAGCCCGCCTCCAGGCCCGCGTACGCGATGAGCGAGTGGGCTCCGTTGAGCAGCCGGAGCTTGGTGAGCTGGTAGGGCCGCACATCCGGCACCAGCTCGGCTCCCGCGCTCTCCCAGCGCGGCCGCTCCGCCGCGAAGGCGTCCTCGATGATCCACTGGCTGAACGGCTCGCCCACCACGGCGGCCTCGTCCCGTACGCCCAGGGCCTGCGCGGCGGCGCTGAGGTCGGTCTCGGTGGCGGCCGGCACGATGCGGTCCACCACGGACGAGGGGAAGGCGACGGCGGAACTCATCCAGGCGAGCAGCCGGTCGCGCTCGGGCCAGCCGGTGGCGGCCACGTAGTCGCGGACCAGCCGCGCGGTCACCTCCCCGTTCGCGGCCATGTTGTCGCAGGACACGACGGAGATCGGCGCGCCCGAGCGCATCCGGTCGCGCAGTCCGGTGGCGAGCTGCCCGACCGCGGTCGCCGGCACGGGCGCGCCGGCCAGGTCGCGGACGACCAGTGGATCGCGCAGGTCGAGCCCGCCGGTCGCCGGGTCCCGCCGGTAGCCCTTCTCGGTCACGGTCAGGGTGACCACGGTGACGCCGGGGTCGGCGAGCAGTGCGGTCAGCCGGTCGCCGTCGTCGGCCGCGTGGAGCACCTCGGTGACCGAGCCGACGACCCGGGTGACCGGCCCGGCGGGCTCGCGCAGCGTCACGGAGTACAGCCCGTCCTGCGGGCGCAGCGCGTCGGCGACGGCGCGGCTGCGCTGGCTGACCCCCGCGATGCCCCAGCCGCCGCCGTGCCGGGCCTCGGCCCGCTCGGTGTACACGGCCTGGTGCGCACGGTGGAAGGCCCCGATGCCGAGGTGGACGATGCGCGGCCACAGCGACGCCGGATCCATCGCCGGCCGCAGCGGCTCGGGCACGAGGGACAGGGTCGCGCCGGACAGCCTTTCCATGGCGCTCACGGCACCGCCTTCCTTTCTCATCGGGACCTCCCGCCGGGGCTCACCAGTCGTGCACCGAGCCGTCGGCTCTGCGGCCGACCGGCAGGTACTTCGGCTCGTACGGGAAGCGGGCGGCCGCCTCCTCGTCCAGCTCCACGCCCAGGCCGGGCGCCTCGGACGGGTACAGCGCCCCGTCGCGCAGCTCGTACGACGGCTGGAAGACCTCGTGCGTGAGGGGCGAGTGTCCCATGTACTCCTGGATGCCGAAGTTGGGGACGGTCACGTCCAGGTGCACCGCCGCCGCCATGCTGACCGGGGACAGGTCTGTCGCGCCGTGCGAGCCGGTGCGCACCTGGTACAGCTCGGCGAGGTTGAAGATGCGCCGCAGGTGGGTGATGCCGCCCGTGTGGGCGACCGACGCGCGGATGTAGTCGATGAGCCGCTCGGTGATGAGCCGCTCGCAGTCCCAGATCGAGTTGAAGACCTCGCCGACCGCGATGGGCGTCGTGGTCGCCTGGCGGATCTGCCGGAAGGACTCCTGCAGCTCGGCGGGGGTGGGGTCCTCCATCCAGAACAGCCTCAGGTCCTCCAGCCGCCGCCCGAGCCGTCCCGCCTCCGTCGGGGTGAGCCGGTGGTGGACGTCGTGCAGCAGGTGGAAGTCGAACCCGAACCGCTCCCGCACCGCGGTGAGGTAGGTGGGCGCGAAGTCCAGGTACGCCTCGGTCGACCAGATCTGCTCCTCGGGCAGCGCGGCGTTGGCGGGCTCGTAGACCTGGCCGTGCCGCACGCCGTAGCTGCCCGGGGAGCCCGGGACGGCGGCCTGCGCCCGGATCGCGCGGTACCCCAGCTCCTTGAAGCGGGCGATGTCGTCCAGCAACTCGGCCACGTCGCCGCCGCTGGCGTGGCCGTACACCATGGCGCCCTCGCGGGCCTTGCCGCCGAGCAGGTCGTAGACGGGCAGGCCGGCGACCTTGCCCTTGATGTCCCACAGGGCCGTGTCGACGGCGGCGATCGCGGTCATCGTCACCGGGCCGCGCCGCCAGTACGCGCCCTTGTAGAGGTACTGCCAGGTGTCCTCGATCCGGGCGGGGTCCCGGCCGATGAGCAGCGGCACGACGTGGTCGCGCAGGTAGCTCGCCACGGCCAGCTCCCGGCCGTTCAGGGTCGCGTCGCCGAGGCCGGTCACGTCGTCCGATGTGGTGATCTTCAGCGTCACGAAGTTGCGCCCCGGCGAGGTGACGATGATCTTCGCGTCGGTGATGGTGGCCATGTCTCCCCCGTGTTCTCCCTGTCTCCTCAGGCGTTCTCGGTCTGCGCGGCCTGCGGCCAGTGCGCGTACTCCCGGCCGCCGAGCCGGCGCGGGGCGGTCTCCGGCATGAACAGCAGCGCCACGATGCTGACCAGGACCAGCGCGCCGACGTACAGGGCGGCCCAGCCGAAGGAGCCGTCACCCGCGATCAGCAGCGCGGTCGCGACGACGGTGAACGGACCGGAGGCGATCATCGAGCCGAACTGCCACACCACCGAGATTCCGCTGTAGCGGACGCCCGAGGGGAACAGCTCGGGGAAGTAGGACGCCTGCGGCGCGTACGTCCCGGCGTGGCCGACCGCCAGCCCCGCGATGAGCAGGAGCGTGATGACGGCCATGTTGCCGGTCTCGACGGCCTTGAAGGCGGGCACGATCAGCAGCAGGTTCAGCACGGCGGCGCCCAGATAGACCGGTCGGCGGCCCACCCGGTCGGTCAGCCGCCCGAAGAGCGGGATCATGACCAGCTCGGCGACGATCGCGATGATGACGGAGTTGAGCACGATCGAGCCGTCCACGCCGTGCTCCTTGGCGTACGACACGAGGAAGACCGTGTAGAAGGGGAAAACCGCGGCCTCGACGAACTTGGTGAACAGCCCACCGATCACCTCCTTGCGGTGCTTGCGCATCAGCAGCGGCAGCGGCGCGGCCTCGGACTGGCGGGTCTGCTTCGCCGCCTTGAAGGTCTCCGACTCGTCCACGCGCATCCGGATGAACAGCCCGATCACCACGACGACGGCGCTGAGCAGGAACGGCACCCGCCAGCCCCACGACAGGAACGCCTCCTCCGACAGCGAACCGGTCAGCAGCGCGAACAGCGCGGTCGGCACGAGGTACGCCGCCGGGGAGCCGAGCTGCACGAAGCTCGCGTACCAGCCGCGTCGGGCCGGCGGGGCCGCCTCGGCGGTCAGCAGCACCGCCCCGCCCTGCTCGCCGCCCACGCCGAAGCCCTGCACCAGTCGGACGAAGACCAGGATGGCGGCCGCCCACAACCCGATCTGGTCGTAGGTGGGCAGCAGGCCGATGACGAAGGTGCCGAGCCCGGTCAGCAGCAGCGTGTAGACCAGCGCCCTCTTGCGTCCGATCCGGTCGCCGACGTGCCCCCAGACCAGCCCGCCGAGCGGCCGGGCGAAGAACCCGACCGCGTACGTCGAGAAGGCGGCCAGGGTGCCGACCGTCGGATCGACCTCGGGGAAGAAGATCTTGTTGAAGGCCAGCGCGGACGCGGTGCCGTAAATGAAGAAGTCGTAGTACTCGGCGATGGTGCCGACGACGGACGCGCCGACGGTCCGCCGCAGCTCCTTGGGAGCCACGGCGGCCGTCCCGTCCGCCGTGCTGCCCACCCTGCTGCCCGAACTGTCGCTCATGGGCGGTCTCCTCGCATGGTTCAAACCGCGATGGTCAAGCGCTGCGGCGCCCTCTACGGCACCGTAACGGTGTCGGCTACCATACAAGTACTCCAGCCGCCTTTGTCCAGTGGTAGAAATGTCTCTCATGAGACCGAGGGAAGGGCTGCACGCGGCCCGCGCGCGCGGCGGGAACACCCGCCAGCTCGTGCACGAGCTGCTGCGCACGCGGATCATCGGCCTCCGGCTCGCGCCGGGCGCGGCCCTGTCGGAAAACGACCTCGCCGCCGAGCTGGGCGTGAGCCGGACGCCCGTACGCGAGAGCCTGATCCTGCTGGCCGACGAGGGCCTGGTCGACGTCTATCCGCAGATGGGCACGTTCGTCTCACGGATCAGGTTCGCCGACATCGCCTCGGCCCAGTTCATCCGTGAGGCGCTGGAGACCGCCGCGCTGCGCGACGCCGTGGAACGGGCGACAGAACGCGACGTGGCCGACCTGCGTGCCCTGCTCGACGCCCAGCGTGACGCCGAGCGGCACGCCGACACCGAGGCGTTCTTCCAGCTCGACGAGGAGTTCCACGCGCGGCTCATGGCGGCGAGCGGCCACGGCGACGCGTGGCCGGTGGTCAGCCAGGCCAAGGCCCAGCTCGACCGGGCCAGGCGGCTGTCGCTGCCGCTGACCCAGCAGCTCCACCTGCTGATCGGCCAGCACCGCGATGTTGTCGACCTGCTGGAGCGCCGCGACCTGGCGAGCGCGGACGAGGCGCTGCGCCGGCACCTGCGGCTGGTGCTGAGCGATGTGGAGAAGATCAGAGCCAGGCACCCCGAACTGTTCAGCGAGGACGACGCCCCGATCCGTCCCCGCCGTGAGCCCCGCGACTCGCGGGACCGCCGGGAAACCGCCGAGAACGGAGGAACGCTCGATGGGTGAGCCGCAGCGGCGGGGCGTGGTCACGCTCGGAGAGACCATGGCCCTGCTCACCACCGAGCGCACCGGTCCGCTCCGGCACGCGCCCAGCATGGCCGTCGGCATCGGCGGCGCGGAGAGCAACGTCGCCATCGCGCTGCGGCGGCTCGGCGTCCCGGTCACCTGGATCGGCCGGGTCGGCGCCGACGGTTTCGGCGACCTGGTGCTGCGCGAACTGCGCGCCGAGGGCCTCGACGTACGCGCGATCGTCGACGACGGCGCGCCCACCGGCCTCATGGTGAAGGAACGGCGCACCAACCGGTCGCAGAACGTCTGGTACTACCGGGCGGGCAGCGCCGGATCGCGGCTGTGCCCCGCAGACGTGGCCGGGGACGCCATGGCCGGCGCCGCGTTGCTGCACGTCACCGGCATCACTCCGGCGCTCTCCGACTCCGCCGCCGAGGCTGTGCGCCATGCGGTCGGCCTGGCCCGCAGCCACGGCGTCACCGTCTCCTTCGACGTCAACTACCGGGGCAGGCTCTGGAGCCGGGAACAGGCGGCCGAACGGCTGTCGGGCATCCTGCGCGACAGCGACGTGGTCTTCGCCGGGATCGAGGAGGCCGAGCTGTTCGTGCCCGCCAAGGACGACCCGCTCGACCTCGCCGCCGCCCTCGCCGACCTCGGGCCGTCGCAGGTGGTCGTCAAGCTGGGCGCCGAGGGGTGCGCCGCGCTGGTGGACGGCCGTCCGCTGGTCCGCCCCGCCGTACCCGTGGACGTGCTCGACCCGGTGGGCGCGGGAGACGCCTTCGTCGGCGGATACCTCGCCGAGCTGCTGGCCGGGGCGCCGCCCGAGACCCGCCTGGACACCGCCGTCACCGCCGGGGCGTTCGCCTGCACCGTCTCCGGCGACTGGGAGGGCCTGCCCACCCGCGCCGAACTCGACCTCCTCACCCGCCAGGAGGGCGTCGCCCGCTGAGCCCTGTTTATCGTCATACCTCCGGCATGACAGCGCTCGGCGCCCCAAGGCAACGCCTTCGCTCGTCACTCAGGACTCCTCCGTCGCCCACTCGTTCCTCAGTCCAGGCGTCGCCGCGCCTCCCTGTTCATGGTCACGCCTCCGGCATGACAACGCTCAGCGCCCCAAGGCAACGCCTTCCCTCGTCACTCGGGACTCCCCCGTCGCCCAGTCCAGGCGTCGCCGCGCCCCCCTGTTTACGGTCACGCCTCCGGCATGACAACGCTCAGCGCCTCAAGGCAACGCCTTCCCTCGTCACTCGGGGCTCCTCCGTCGCCCACTCGTTCCTCAGTCCAGGCGTCGCCGCACCTCGCGCGATCATGCTTTATCCTGACGGTTCCTGTTTTGTCGGTCGGTTAGGCAACCGCAAGGGGGAAGGTGGCCTCGTTCCTGCGGTCGCACCTGGCGTTCTTCGCCCTGTTCGTGCTCGGCGTGGCGCTGCGGGTGTTGGCCGTGCTCGGCTACCGGCCTGCGCTGTGGTTCTGGGCCGACTCGTTCGCGTACCTGAGCTCGGGCCTCGATCTGCGCCCGCTGGCATCCCGCCCGTCGGGCTACTCGCTGTTCCTGTGGCTGCTCAGCCCGCTGCGCGACATCCAGGCCGTCGTGATCGTCCAGCATCTGCTCGGGATCGGCGTCGCCGTCCTCATCTACGTCCTCCTGCGACGCCGTACGGCACTGCGCGGATGGATCGCGGCGCTGGTCGCCGCGCCGGTGCTCCTGGACGCCCACCAGATCCAGCTCGAACATCTGATGATGGCCGACCTGCTGTTCACCTTCCTGGCCGTGGCCGGGGTGGCGATCCTGGTGTGGCGGCCGAAACCCTCCGTCACGGCCGCCGCCGCGGCGCTGTTCCTGCTGGCGCTGGCGACCGTCACCCGGACCATCGGGCTCCCGCTGATCGTCATCGCCGCCGTCTGGCTGCTGCTGACCCGGGCGGGCGCGCGGGCACTGGTCTCGGGCGTCGCGGCGGCGGCGGTCGTCCTCGGCGGCTACGCCGTCTGGTTCCACAGCGCGCACGGCTCGTACGGCATGGGCGGCAGCAGCACGTGGCTGTGGTCGCGCACCATGACGTTCGCCGACTGCGCCAAGATGGACCCCGCTCCGCGCCTCGCCCCGCTCTGCCCCACCGAGCCGAGACTGGCCGCGCCCGCCTACATCTGGGACGCCGCCTCCCCGCTCCAACGCGTCGGGGCGAACCGGGAGGAGCTGGCCGGCGAGTTCGCGTCGCTGGCGATCCGCAGCCAGCCGCTCGACTTCCTGCGCACCGGGTTGAGCGACGCGCTCTGGGCCTTCGAGTGGGAGCGCCGGGTTTACCCCTCCCCCGGACCGCAGAGCGCGTACGTCTTCCCCGAGTCGGCGAAGCCGTTCCCCGACAAGATCGCTTCCGCGGGGCGCACCGCGACGCAGCTCACCACCGCGTACCAGGGCTCCTCCGGCGAGACCCGGGTGGTGGAGCCGTGGGCGGGGTGGCTGCGCGCCTACCAGGAGCAGGGCTACCTGCGCGGGCCGTTCCTCGCGGTCATCCTGCTGATCGGGCTGGGCGGCCTGATCGTACGGCGGTGGGCCGTGATCCCGCCGCTGGCGGCCGCCGCGGCCCTGCTCTTCGTGCCGCCGATGATCGCGGCCTTCGACCACCGCTACATCGTGCCGGTGGTGCCGCTCGCCTGCCTGGCGGCCGGGCTGGCGCTGGGCGCCCGGCGGTCAGCGGCGCCGGATGTGCAGCCTGACCAGCGTCGGAAGCTGCCCGCGGCCGACGACGCCGCGCACTCGTGACACCGCCTCGGCGTTCAGCCGGCCGATCACCTCGGCCGGGTCCGCCTCGGGCAGGAGGTCGATGCTGATCCGCATCCTGCTGTCGCCGACCAGCCGCACGTACAGCTTGCCGATGCCCTGAACGCCCTTGAGCGCCACGCCGAGCATGGCGATCCCCGAGCCGGTACGCGTGCCGATCCGCCCCCAGCCGAGGGCGACGAGCAGCCAGCGCGTCGCGATGATGCCGATCACCAGCGGCACGAGGACGCCGAAGGGACGCGCCCAGGCGTTCTCGGTGAAGAAGCTCAGGTCGAGCACCTGGTCCTCGGGCCGCTCGCCGGCGGCGAGCAGCACCACGACGCCGCCCATCAGCAGTGCCAGGCCGACCACGAGGATGCCGATGCGGTTTCCCATGTACGCGCGCATCGTCACCCCCTCGCCCGGCGCAGCCGTACGACGACGTCCTGGCGGCCCTGGACTCCGAGGCCGGCGAGCCGGTCCCCGACGGCGGTGCCGACGGCGCGGAGCAGTTCGCCCGCGCCCTGCGCACGGGTGACGACGGTCACCTCGATGCGCCGCGGGTGGATGTGGACGCGGGCCGCCTCGACCCCCTCGACCCCCCGCGCCGCGCTCGCCAGCGTACGGCGCAGGCCGCTGCGGGTGAGGCCGATCACGAGATGCGGGTCGGTGGTCTCCACGGCGACGAGCCGGGGGCGCCCGGGGGTCAGCGCCAGGGCGACCAGCAGCGCTCCGAGGACGACCATCGCGCTCGCCACACTGCGGACGAGCGGGTCGCCGAACGTGAGCGAGAGCAGGCTGCCCAGCCGGGGCCCCGCGGGGGCGCCGAAGAGACTCCCGATGGCCACCGCGAGCACGGTCCACGTCGCCGTGGCGATCGCGACGGAGACCAGGACGCCCGCGGGAGTGCGCCCGGGCCGCAGCGTGCGGACCGCGTTGCGCCGCAGCGTGCGCCGTTCCGTCCGCGCCGACGCTGTCGGGGAGGCCGCGAGGATGTCCTCGACGATGCTCATCGGGCCGATCACCACTTCCCGTGTACAGGCATGCTCACGTGCATATGCGTACACCGCAAAAGATCGGCGGGGGTGGCGCACCACTCCATCGACTGGATCTTGAAGGTGCGCCGCCGCAAAATTTGCCCCGCGATTAATATGAACCCTACTCATATATTTCGGAGGAGCGGTACTAAGCTGCCGACATGGACGACCGACAGCGCCTGGACCGGGCCACCGCACACCTGGAGGCGCCGTTCGCGGTGCTCGACCTCGACGCGCTGCGGTTGAACGCGGAGAGCATGGCCCGCCGCGCGGCCGGCAAGCCGATCAGGGTGGCCAGCAAGTCGATCCGCTGCCGTCCGATCCTCGAACGCGTCCTCGCGATGGACGGATTCGCCGGGATCATGGCGTTCACCCTCCCCGAGGCGCTCTGGCTGGTCTCCACGGGGATGCGCGACGTGCTCGTGGCCTACCCGACCGCCGACCGCCAGGCCATCGGCGCTCTGGGCGCCGACCCTGTCGCCGCCCGGGAGATCACGCTGATGGTCGACTCTCCCGAGCATCTGGACCTGCTTCAGGGCCAGCCCCACGAGATCCGGGTATGTCTGGACATCGACGCGGCCTTCGTCGCGTTCGCCGGCAAGCTGCGGGTGGGGGCGCTGCGCTCCCCTCTGCGCGAGCCCGCGCAGGCCGCGGAGATCGCCGCCGAGATCGCCCGGCGTCCCGGCCTCCGCCTCGCCGGGCTCATGGCGTACGAGGCGCAGATCGCCGGCGTCGGCGACAAGATCCCCGGCCCGTACGGCAGGGTCGTCCGCTGGATGCAGGCGCGCTCGCGCCGCGAGCTGATCGTCCGCAGGGGCCGGATCGTGCAGGCCGTACGACGGGTCGCCGACCTGGAGTTCGTGAACGGCGGCGGCACCGGCAGCATCGAGACGACCGTGCGCGAGAAGGCGATCACCGAGGTGGCCGCCGGGTCCGGCTTCTTCCACCCGCGGCTGTTCGACTTCTACCGCAACTTCGAGGGGCACCCGGCGGCGTTGTTCGCGCTGCCCGTGGTGCGCAAGCCCGCGCCCGGCGTCGCGACGGTGCTCGGCGGCGGCTACCACGCCTCGGGCGCCCCCGGGCCGACGCGGCTGCCCCAGCCGTACCTCCCGGCCGGGCTGCGGTTCGACGCGAACGAGGGCGCGGGCGAGGTGCAGACGCCGCTGTTCGGCGACGCCGCCTCCGACCTGCGGGTCGGCGACCGGGTGTGGTTCCGCCACGCCAAGGCGGGCGAGCTGTGCGAGCGGTTCGCCAGCCTGCACCTGATCGAGGGCGACCGGGTGGTGGAGGAGGCCCCCACCTATCGGGGCGAGGGCAAGACCTTCCTCTGACTCACGAGAGGACCCCTGATCGGGAGTCTCCGATCAGAGGTCCTCGTACGCTCTGCCGGCTCCGCGGCGTGCGATCAGCTGCGCCTGCGACGGCGGAACAGCAGGACGGCGGCGCCCACGACGAGGGCCGCGCCCACCACGATCAGAACAGGGCTGATGTCCCTGGGCGGGTACTCCTCCCAGACATCGGCCTGCCCCTCCTCGCCCGGCCTGGCCTGCCGGTGCGTGCCCCCGACCAGGCGTTCCGCGTTCGCCTTGACCTTCGCCACACTCCGCTCGGCGACGCGCTTCGGGCTCACCCGGTCAGCTATGGCGTCGACCGTACGAGCCAGCTCCACTCGCGTACGCTCGATCTCCCGCTCAAGCGCATCGGGATCGGTGTCCGCCATGGCGACCCCCTCCTGTGGTACTAAATGTCCGATCAGTCTGCCAGTTCACGTGGCCGCGTCGTACGGCGGCCGAGCCGGTAGCTTTATAAGCGCCTACCCGCATCCTCGCGGGTCACCCGCGTTGCGCGCGAACCATGGGCTTTTCCGTCCAATAGCAGGAGGACTTGATGAGCAGGCTCGAGCCGGGCGACGCCGCGCCGGACTTCACCCTTACCGACGCCGACGGGAACGATGTCTCGCTCGAGTCGTTCCGTGGCCGGAAGGTCATCCTCTACTTCTACCCGGCCGCGATGACGCCCGGCTGCACCAAGCAGGCGTGCGACTTCCGCGACAACCTGAACGCGCTGACCGGCCACGGCTTCGCCGTCCTCGGCGTGTCCAAGGACACCCCGGCCAAGCTCCAGCGGTTCCGCGAGCACGACGCGCTGACCTTCCCGCTGCTCTCCGACCCCGGCCTGGACGTCCACAAGGCGTACAGCGCGTACGGCGAGAAGCAGAACTACGGCAAGACGATCATGGGGGTCATCCGGTCCACGTTCGTCATCGACGCGGACGGCAAGATCGAGAAGGCGCTCTACAACGTGAAGGCCACCGGTCACGTCGCCCGCCTGCTCAAGGAGCTCGGCGTCTCCTGACCCCGTAAGGAGGCATGTCGCTGGGCGGTCCCCGCCGACGACAGCGCGGCGGTGTGGGCGCGGCGACGCTGTGTGGACGGCGCACACGTCGCGCTCCCATACTCCGGCGGCGGCCGAACGGGGGACGGGCCACATATCACGAAACGGCGGTCGTCTATACCGTCACGGGCAGATGTCGGGCCTGTGAACGAGGAGCCGCTCGTGATCCCACTCCCCGACGGCGGAGCACCGCTGTCCTCCCCCCAGAAACGTTCACCGAGCCGCCCCGCGACCCGCCTGCCGGGACACCCCGGCCGGCGGGTGTCCGCCTCCGCGTCCACGGCCCTTGTCGCCGCCCTCACGGCGCTCGGGCTGATCGCCGTCCTGCTCGCCGGGGCGCGTCCCGCCCGGGCCGCCGGACTGGAGAAGGTCACCGGGTTCGGATCCAACCCCGGCGGCCTCAACATGTGGGTCTACCGCCCCGACGGTCTGCCCGACGGCGCGCCCGCCGTGGTGGCCCTGCACGGCTGCACGCAGACCGCCAATGACTACTTCGCCAACTCGGGGTGGCGGAAGTTCGCCGACCTGCACCGCTTCGCGCTGATCCTCCCCGAGCGGATCGACGCCACCGCCTTCCCCTCCAACTGCTTCCAGTGGTATCAGGAGGCCCACATCAAGCGCGGCCAGGGGGCGGCGCTGTCCATCGCGCAGATGGTCGGCTACGCCACCGGCACGTACCGTCTCGACCCGGCGCGCATCTCCATCACCGGCCTGTCGGCGGGCGGCGCGATGACCGCGGTCATGCTCGCCACCTACCCCGACCTGTTCCAGGCCGGTTCCGTCGTGGCCGGCCTGCCGTACCGATGCTCTCCGCCGGCCTCGTCGAGCACCTGCATGACCGGGGCGGTCGCCAAGACCCCGGCCCAGTGGGGCGACCTCGTCCGGGCCGCCTATCCGGGGTACGCGGGGCCGCGTCCCAGGGTCGCCGTCTGGCACGGGCAGGCCGACTACGTCGTCAACAAGGCCAACGGCGTGGAGCTGCGCGACCAGTTCACCGACGTGCTCGGGGTCGGCCGGACGCCGACGTCCACCGAGAGCCTGCCCGCCGGCACCACCCTGGAGCGGTACGGCAACGACACGGTCCGGTTCTACCAGGTCGCCGGGATGGGGCACGGCACTCCGGTGGATCCCGGCGGCGCGGCCGACCAGTGCGGCACGGCCGGGGCCTACTTCCTCGACACCATCTGCTCCGCCTATTACGACACCCGGTTCTTCGGCCTCGACGGCACTACCACCCCCAGCCCGTCGGCCAGCCCCACCCCCAGCGCGTCGCCGAGCCCGACGCCCACGCCCAGCGCGTCACCCAGCGCGTCGCCGTCACCGACGCCGAGCACGGTCTGCGTGACCGCCAGCAACTACGCCCACACGGTCGCGGGCCGGGCCTACCAGAAGGGCGGATACACCTACGCCAACGGGTCCGATGCCGCCATGGGCCTGTGGAACGTCTTCGTCACCCACACGCTCCGGCAGACCGGGCCGGGCTACTGGGAGCTCGCCGACGGTCAGTGCTGAACCCCCGGCGGCCGGCCCGCCTGTAGCACCACCCGCCACGTGGCGGACCGACACATCGCACCCATGCCACGTATGGACCGGACACGCCGGCCCGCCGACTCCCGCGTCGGCGGGCCGGTGCGCACGTACGGGAACCGGCGAAGCGGACCCGGGAGCGCCCGGCGCGACCGCGAGATGGCGGGACCTAACACCACATCCCCGCCCGTTGTGGGGACACGGCACATGGAACCGCCATCACGCTTTGCCTAGCCTTTGCGCCAATCCGGTCAGGTTCTCCGCCTGCGCTACCCCCGATCTCCCCGATGCCTGCAGAAATGAGTTGACCATGGGTCGTAAGATTCACCCGGTCCGGCTACCCGCGGCGCTGACCACCGCGGCGGTCCTGCTCCTCGCCGCGGCGTGCGGCAGCCCCGGCAGCGCCGGCTCGGGGGCCGGCGGCGGCACGGATCCGATCAAGGTCGGTCTCGTCTACTCCAAGTCCGGCCCGCTCGCCTCGTACGGCAAGCAGTACATCGAGGGCTTCCAGGCCGGGCTCGACTACGCCACGAACGGAAGCAAGAAGATCGGCGACCGGGCCGTCGAGGTCACCGAGGTCGACGACGCCGGAGACCCGGCCAAGGCGGTGTCCGCGGCGAAGGACCTGATCGGCAAGGGGTACAAGATCCTCGCCGGCTCCACGTCCTCCGGCGTCGCGACCCAGGTCGCGCCGATCGCCGAGCAGAACAAGGTGCTCTTCGTCTCCGGCCCCGCCGCCACCGACGCGGTCACCGGCGCCGGCACGTACACGTTCAGGTCCGGCCGCCAGACCGCGCAGGACATCAACACCGCCGCCGCCTTCATCGGGGACGTCCAGGGCAAGAAGGTCGTCGTCTTCGCCCAGGACAGCGCGTTCGGCCAGGCCAACGTGGCCGGCGTGCAGGCCGTGCTCGGCGCCAAGGGCGCGACGGTCGAGCCGCTGCTCGTCCCGGCGAGCGCGACGGACTTCACGCCGTTCGCCACCCAGGCCAAGGAGGCCAAGGCCGACCTGCTGTTCGTCGCCTGGGCGGGCACCACCGCGCAGGCGATGTGGACCGCCCTCGGCCAGCAGGGCGTCTTCGACGCGACGACCGTCGTGACGGGCCTCGACATCACCGCCACCTGGCCCGCGTACGGACCGGTCGCGGACAAGGTCAACTTCCTGTCGCACTACTTCGCCGGCGCGGCGGGCACCGACGTGGAGAAGGCCATGACGGAGCGCGTCACCAAGGCGGGCGGCACCGTCGACCTGTTCACCGGCGACGGCTTCACCGCCGCCCAGATGATCGTGCACGCCGCCGAGAAGGGCGACGACGCCGACGCGATGGTCAAGAACCTCGCCGGATGGAGCTTCGACGGCGTGAAGGGCGCGATGACCGTGCGCGCCGAGGACCACGCCCTCCTGCAGCCGATGTTCCAGGCCAAGCTGACCGGCGGCGCGACCCCCACCGCCGAGGTCGTCAAGAAGCTCGACGCCGACGCCGTCGCGCCCGCGGCGGCCGCGCAGAAGTGACGAGCACCGTCGCCGCCCCCGCCCGGCCGGTCCTGCGCGTACGTGGGCTGAGCTGGGCGGTGGGCGGGGCCCACATCGTCTCGGACGTCGGCTTCGACGTGGCCGAGGGCGAGTTCGTCGCCGTCATCGGCCCGAACGGCGCCGGCAAGACGTCGCTGTTCAACCTGATCTCCGGCCTGACCCGGCCAACCGGCGGCACGATCGAGCTGGACGGTCTCGACATCACCCACGCGCCGCCGCACCGCCGCGCCCGGCAGGGGCTCGGCCGCACCTTCCAGTCCTCCAGCGTCTTCCCCGCCCTCACCGTCGCCGAGAACGTACGGCTGGCCGCCGCCGCGCACCGCGGCACCTGCCTGCGGATCTGGCGGCGGGCCGAGTCGGACCGCGCTGCGTGGCTGGCCACCGCGGAGGCCCTCGAACGCGTGGGGCTCGCCCACCGGGCCCGCGAGACCGCCGGATCGCTGTCCCACGGCGACAAGCGCAAGCTGGAGATCGCCATCCTGCTGGCCACCGACCCCCGCCTCATCCTGCTGGACGAGCCGATGGCCGGGGTCGGCGTGGCGGACGTGCCCGCGCTCACCGAGGTGATCCGGTCCGTCCACCGCGAACAGGGCCGCACCGTGCTGATGGTGGAGCACCACATGGACGTCCTGCTCGGCCTCGCCGACCGGGTCGCCGTCATGCACCACGGCAGCCTGCTCGCCCTGGACGCGCCGGACGCCGTCATGGCCGACCCGGTCGTGCAGGAGGCCTACCTCGGGGAGGCACTGTGACACCGCTTCTGGAGCTCGCCGACCTGCACGTGCGGATCGGCAGCTCGCACATCCTGCAGGGCGTCGGCTTCGCCGTACCGGCCACCGGCGTCACCGCCGTGCTCGGACGCAACGGCGCGGGCAAGACCACCACGCTGAAGGCCGTGCTCGGCATCGTGCCGAAGACCGGGAGCGTACGCCTGGACGGCGAGGAGATCGGCGCGCTGCCCACGCACGCGATCGTCCGGCGCGGCCTCGGCTACGCGCCCGAGGACCGCGGCATCTTCGCCGGGCTGACCGTCACCGAGAACCTCCGGCTGGCCGAGCGCGGGCGCGGCCCGCACCGGTACGACCTGGTCTACGAGATGTTCCCCGAGCTGAAGCAGCGGGGCGCGCAGCGCGCGGGCACCCTGTCCGGAGGCCAGCAGCAGATGGTCGCGATCGGCCGCACGCTGCTCAACGACAACCGGATGCTGCTGGTGGACGAGCCCACCAAGGGTCTCGCGCCGAAGATCGTCACCGAGGTGGCCGACGTGCTGGAACGCGCCGCCCGCGAGGTGCCCATCCTGCTGGTGGAGCAGAACCTCGCACTCGTACGGCGGATCGCCGACCACGTCGTGGTCATCGAGCAGGGGACCGTCGTCCACACCGGCGAGGCCGCCTCCCTGCTCTCCGACCCCGACCTCACCCGCGAACTCCTGGGGGTGGCGTGACCTCTTCCTCACTCTTCTCACGGCCGCGGCCCGGCGATCCCGCACGTGAGGAGATTCGATGAGCAACGTCGTGCTCCTCGCGCTCACCGGCCTCGGCCTGGGCGCGCTCTACTTCCTCATCGCCTCCGGGCTGTCCCTCATCTTCGGACTGGCCGACGTGCTGAACTTCGCCCACGGCCTGTTCCTCGCCGTCGGCGCGTACGGCACCTGGTGGTCCTCGACACACCTCGGGTTCCCGTTCGTGCCCGCCGTCGCGTTCGGCGTCGTGGCCGGCACGGCGACCGCCGTACTCGTCGAGACGCTGCTGATCCGGCCGCTCTACCGCCGGACGATCGAGCAGGTGCTCGTCACCGTCGGGCTCAGCCTGGCGGGGGTGGCGCTGCTGCAGGCCGCGTTCGGCGCCGACCCGCTGACGTTCCCCCGGCCGGAATGGGCCACCGGGACCACGCGCATCCTCGGCGCGATCGTGCCCAACGACCGGTTCCTGCTGATCGGCGCGGCCGTCGTGGTGCTGGTCGCGATCCAGGTGTTCCTGCGCCGGACCCGCTTCGGCCTGATCGTCCGGGCCGGCGTCGAGGACCGCACCATGGTCACCGCCCTGGGCATCAACGTACGCACCGCCTTCACGCTGGTGTTCGCCATCGGCGGCGCGGCGGCCGCGCTGGCCGGAGCGCTCGCCGGGGTCTACTTCGGCAACGTCTCCCCCGGGCAGGGCACCTCCCTGCTCATCTTCGCCTTCATCGTCGTCGTCATCGGCGGCATGGGATCGGTCACCGGCTCGGCGGTCGCCGCCGTGCTGGTCGGCCTGGTCCAGCAGTTCACCAGCTTCTACGCCGCCGCGGGCGTCGGGGAGGCCTCGGTCGTGCTCCTGCTCGCCGTGGTCCTGCTGGCCCGGCCGGGCGGCCTGGCAGGGAGGGCAGCGTGACCACGACAGCAGACGCCTCCGGGACCGTGAGCGTGGACGACCTCCGGCCGCGTCCCGCCTCGCCCCGCCGCCGCTGGGTACGGCGCGGCGTGCCGGTGGCCGCCTTCGCCGTGCTGGCGATCCTGCCGTTCTCGACGCTGGACCTGCCCGGGCTGCTGCCCGGCCCGGCCAACAGCCCGGGATCGCTGCAGCTACTCGCCGTCTGCCTCGTCTTCGCCGGGCTCGCGGCCACGTACGACCTGCTCTTCGGCCGTACGGGGCTGCTGTCCTTCGGGCACGCGCTCTACGTGGCGCTGGGCAGTTACACGGTCAACATCGCCGTGACGAAGCTCGGCCTCACCCTCCCCGCCGCGCTGCTGCTCGCCGTACTCGTGGGCCTGGTCGTGCCCGCGCTGCTCGGCGCCGTGGCGCTGCGGGTGAACGGCATCGCGTTCGCCATGGTGACCCTCGCGACCGCGCAGGTCGGCTCGATCCTCGTGATGAGCGATCCGGGGCGGCTCACCGGTGGCGAGGAGGGGCTGCCGCTCGCGCCCGACGCGATCCCGGCGTTCCTCTCCGGCGTGGCCAACACCGCGAACCTGTACTGGCTCGCCCTCGGCTACCTGGTACTCGTGCTGGCGGTGATCGCCTGGGTGGTGGCGTCGGAGCCCGGCCGCGTCTGGGAGGCGATCCGCGAGAACGAGCGCAGGGTGTCGGTCCTCGGCCTCCAGCCGTACCGGTTCCGGCTGCTGGCCTTCGTGATCGCGTCATTCCTGGCGACGCTGGGCGGGGTCGTCCACCTCTTCCTGGTCGGCGGGTCGAGCCCGCAGATCACGACGTCGAACTTCACCCTCGCCTTCCTGGTCATGGTGGTGCTCGGCGGTACGGGAAGCCGCTGGGGCGCCATGCTCGGCGGAGTGCTGTACACCTACCTCGACCACCGGCTCGCCGCGCTCGGCACCTCCGACGCCGTCGCGGGCCTGCCGGAGGTGCTGCGCGCGCCGCTGTCCGAGCCGCTGTTCGTGCTCGGCGTGCTCTTCATCGTGATGGTGTACTTCCTGCCGGGCGGCCTGGCCAGCCTCACCGCCCGCCTACGCGGCCGTACGCGATGACGGACCGCCGTCCCCTTCGCCCACGGACGAGCCCCCGCACTTCCTGAGGACACGTCCGACGCACACGGGTCGCCGGTCGTGCGGAGCCTCCCGTTTACGGCATCGGGACAGTGAGCCATACCGGCGTCCCGTGACGACGGCGCGGATATTCATATCCGCGCCGTCGTCACGAGACGCCGGAACCTGCACATCATGGATATTTCCGGATTTACCCCGGATTCGGACCGGCCGAAATTGTCAGTGCCGCCCAATAAGCTCCGGCCATGGCGAACCAGAAGTACAAATACACCCCCGAGCTGCTCGCCGAGGCGGCCGCCAACTCCGTCAGCATCGCCGATGTGCGCCGCTATCTCCGAATCCCATGGTCCGGGGGGACGCACGCGCACATCAGCCGCCGCCTCAAACACTTCGGCATCGACACCTCGCATTTCCTCGGCCAATCCCACTACCGAGGGCGAGAGTCACCGCGGAGGCGGCGTCCGGACGAGATCCTGGTCGTTCTTCCCCCGGGATCCCCGAGGCCGAGGCGCTCACAGCTCAAACGCGCCCTTGCCGCAGTTGGTGTGCCCTACCGCTGTGATGCCTGTAGGATCGAGGCGATCTGGCAAGGGCGTTCGATCACGCTGCACGTTGACCACATAAACGGAGACTGGCTCGACAACCGGAAAGAGAACCTTCGCTTTCTCTGCCCGAACTGCCATTCTCAGACGGACACCTACGCCGGAAAGAACAAGGGGTCGTAGCCCAACGGCAGGAGGCAAATGGTTTAGGTCCATTTCAGTGCGGGTTCGAATCCCGCCGACCCCACGTTTTAAATTCAGCGAAAGCCGCCTCTTTTCACAGGAGGCGGCTTTCTCTTTCTTTGACGGAAGCGCCGATTTCGCGCCCCACCTCATCAGCAGGAGAACGCGCGGGGGCGCCTCATCTCCAGTGCGCTGTCCACAACGTTCACCGGGATCGAGGGAGCGAAGCGGGCTTCGCGAGGACCGCGGGTTCCCCCCGGCGAAGTGACCGACCCGGCCAAGTTTCGTGGGCGCCCAACTACTGGAGGCGGCCGGAGCGGGGTACCGCGCAGCGGAACCCGGTCTCGGTCTGCTGGCAGAGCTGTGACAACTGCTCCTGCAGGTCCTTCAGGCGCTGTCCCCCGCCGTAGGGTCGGTTCCACTGACCGCGACCGTCCTGATAGCCGTCCTCGAAGGGCGCGCTGTACACGTGGTCCCGGTTCCAGACTGCGGTGCCGACCGCGACCGCGCCTCCGCCGATGATCGCTCCGATCAGCCCCGCGACGATGAACTGGCCCCCTCGCCCGCGCGCGAACGCGCCGAACCGCTGGGCGGCCGACCGTGCCCGGCCGCCGGAGCCCGCTCCGGCCCCTCCGGCCGCGGTCGCCCATCCCGGCGCGGCCCAGCCGGGACCGCCGGGGCCGTACGCGTAGGTGCCGAGAGCCGGTCCGGCCAGCACAGCGGGCTGGCCGTACATCGGTGTGACCGCGGGCCCGGACGCGGGCATGCCGCCCGGTCCGTACACGAACCCGGGCGGAAGCGCGGGACCGGGCGGAAGCGCGGGACCGGGCGGAAGCGCGGGACCGGGCGGAAGCGCGGGACCGGGCCCCTGCGCCGGCCCGTAGGGTGCCGGGCCGGGTATCGGCGTGGTCGCGGGGCCGGCCGGAGGCGCGAAGGTCGGCGCGGGTCCGGCAGGGCCGAAGCCGCCGGGACGCGGGCCGGGCGCTCCGCTCGGCGACGTGAAGGGCTTGAGCCCGAGAGCGGACATCGAGTCGGCTGTCGTGGGCGGGGCGTCGGTGGAGGCGGCGGGATCTTCAGCGGGCTGTTCCGCGATTCCGGCACGCTCGGAAGACGGCTGCGCCACGGACTCAGCATGCGCCGCCGTGCCCGGACCGGACTCGTGGCGATCCCCGAGTTCCCGGCCTTCTGGGTCGCGCGGCTCGTCCTCTGCGCCGCGCGACCCGGCGTCGCGATCCGCCATCACACAGATCTCCCTTTACTCGCCCCCCAAGGGCTCCCTTGTAAAGAGTGCCCGACGAACCGTAAGTGTGGCGTAAATGCGGACAAGTCGCTATGCGACCCGGGTCGTAGACCGGGATCCGTCATAGGGGGGAACCGCGCCTACCTGCGCATTGCCTATCGTTGGTGTCGTGTTCGGCAGACTGCGCGCCTGGAAGCGACGCCATTCCCTCCTCGTTGACACGCTCGCTCTCACGCCGTTGATGCTGCTCGGCCTGCTCTCCGCCCTGGTCGCCTCCGCCGTCCCGGAGGTGTACGGGAGGTTCAGCACGGTCGTGCTGCTCCTGCTCAGCGCGATGCTCGTTCTGCCGCTGATCTGGCGGCGCAAATACCCGGTCGCGACGTTCGCGATCGTCGCTCTGGTGTGCTTCGTCCAGTGGCTCGTCGAGATCAGCACTCTGCCCGTCAACGTGGCGGTCCTGGTCGGCATGTACGGCGTGGCCGCGCGCCGCCCCCTGAAATGGGCGATAGCGGCTGCCGTGGTCACGGAGATCGGCATCGTCCTCTGGCTGCTCCGCACCTACGATGACGTCCTCGATCAATTGCCCGGCCCGACCGTGTTCGTCGTCGCGATCTGGGTCAGCGGCATCTACGTCAACATGCGGCAGCGGTACGTCGAGAGTCTCCTTGAGCGTGCGGAGCGCGCCGAGCGCGAGAGGGACCAGCAGGCGCGCATCGCGGCCGCCGCCGAGCGCACGCGGATCGCGCGCGAACTGCACGACGTGGTCGCGCACAACGTCAGCGTGATGGTCGTCCAGGCGGACGGCGCCGGTTACGCCATCGACAGCGATCCCGAGCAGGCCCGCCGTGCCGTACAGGCGGTGTCCTCGACGGGGCGGCAGGCGCTGGCGGAGATGCGGCGGCTGGTGGGGGTGCTGCGCGACGACCACACATCGAGCGAGGAGTACGCTCCGCAGCCGGGCCTGGAGCAGCTCGCCGACCTGATCGAGCAGGTCCGCGCGTCGGGGCTGCCGGTGGACTTCACCATGTCCGGCCCCCGGCACGAGGTGCCGGAAGGAGAGCAACTGGTGATCTATCGGATCATCCAGGAGGCGCTGACGAACACCCTCAAGCACGGCGGCCCCGGCGTCCGCGCCTCGGTCCAGGTGGAGTACGGCGCGCACGACGTGACGCTGACCGTGTCCGACGACGGGCGGGGCGCCTCCGCCGCGCGCGCCGACGACGGGCACGGCCTGATCGGCATGCGGGAACGGGTCGGGATGTACGGCGGCACGGTCCAGGCGGCGCCCCGCCCCGGAGGCGGCTTCCGGGTGACCGCCCGCCTCCCGATCGGTCAGATGGCATGAGAGCCTCATACGGTTCGATCGCCGCAAATGGCGTGAACCAGTCCGCCCCCGGACGAAGCGAGGAACTGTGATACGCGTGATGCTGGTGGACGACCAGGTGCTGGTGCGGACGGGTTTCCGGATGGTGTTGGGCGCCCAGCCGGACATCGAGGTCGTCGGCGAGGCCGCGGACGGGGCGGCGGCGGTGGAGGCCCTGCGCTCGATCGAGGCCGACGTGGTCCTGATGGACGTGCGCATGCCGCGCATGGACGGCGTGGAGGCGACCCGCCAGATCTGCTCGTCCTCGTCGTCCGGACCGCGGGTGCTCATCCTCACGACGTTCGACCTCGACGAGTACGCCTTCGCGGCGATCAAGGCGGGCGCGTCGGGCTTCCTGCTGAAGGACGTACCGCCGGCCGACCTGCTGACCGCCATCCGGGCGGTCCACGCCGGAGACGCGGTGGTCGCACCGAGCACGACCCGCCGGCTGCTTGAGCGGTTCGCCGTCCACCTGCCCGACGACAACGACGCGCCGCGCGACCTGGACGGTCTGACCGCCCGGGAGCGCGAGGTGCTGGTCCACGTGGCCCAGGGCCTGTCGAACACGGAGATCGCCGCGCGGCTGCACCTGGCCGAGGCGACGGTGAAGACGCATCTCGGCCGCATCCTCGCCAAGCTGCGGCTCCGCGACCGCGCCCAGGCCGTCGTCTACGCGTACGAGACCGGGCTGGTCGTGCCGAGCGGTGGACCACGGTAGTAACGGGACGTACACCGAAAGTCGTACATCGGACATCGCGGGTGCGCGGAGGGCGCAGGTCAGGTCCCTTCCTCGAGCCGAGAGAAACGCGAGATCACGCCCATAGCGTTGGTCCCATGACGATGACTACGGACGTCCGACAGGCCGTGACGGCAAGGGGACTCAAGAAGGTTTACGGCCAGGGCGACGCCGCGGTGCACGCTCTGCGCGGGATCGAGGTCGGGTTCGCCACGGGGGCGTTCACGGCGATCATGGGCCCGTCGGGCTCCGGCAAGTCGACGCTGATGCACTGCCTGGCCGGGCTCGACACGGTCTCCGCGGGTGAGATCCACATCGGTGACGTGGAGATCACGAAGTTGAACGACAAGCAGCTCACGCTGCTGCGCCGGGAGCGCATCGGGTTCGTGTTCCAGGCGTTCAACCTGCTGCCGACGCTGACCGCCGAGCAGAACATCCGGCTCCCCCTGGAGATCGCGGGCCGGCAGGCCGACCAGGTCCTGTTCGACCGGGTGATCGAGACGGTGGGGTTGCGCGAGCGGCTGGGCCACCGGCCGACCCAGCTCTCCGGCGGCCAGCAGCAGCGGGTCGCGGTGGCGCGCGCGCTGATCAGCAAGCCGCAAGTGATCTTCGCGGACGAGCCGACGGGCAACCTCGACTCGCGCAGCGGCGCCGAGGTGCTGTCCTTCCTGCGCCGGTCGGTGCGCGAGCTGGACCAGACGATCGTCATGGTGACCCACGACCCGGTCGCGGCGTCGTACGCCGACCGGGTGATCTTCCTGCGGGACGGCCTGCTGGTGACCGAGCTGTACCAGCCGACCGCGCAGACCGTCCTCGACACACTGATGAAGCTGGAGGCCTGAGCCGTGTTCAAGACGACTCTGGCCGGGCTGCTGGCGCACAAGCTGCGCCTGCTGCTCACGTCGCTCGCGATCACGCTGGGCGTCGGGTTCATCGCGGGCACGTTCGTGCTGACGGACACCATCGACGCGGGGTTCGCGCAGAAGTTCACCGCGGACGCGGCCAAGATCTCCGTCGCGGTACTCCCCAAGGGGGACGACGCCGACCGGCAGCAGGAGCCGATCCTCACCACCGGCGACCTGGCCAAGGTACGCGGGGTGAAGGGCGTCGCCGACGCGCAGGGCATCGTGCAGGGCACCGCCCCTCTCATCGGCAAGAACGGCAAGGTCGCGGGGAGCAGGGCGACGTCGGGGATCTCCATCACCGAGGGCGCGCTCAACCGCACGGTGATCACCAAGGGCTCGGCGCCCGCC
Organism: Microtetraspora fusca; assembly: GCF_001570365.1. GTDB lineage: Bacteria > Actinomycetota > Actinomycetes > Streptosporangiales > Streptosporangiaceae > Microtetraspora > Microtetraspora fusca. The sequence goes on from NZ_BBYK01000046.1 coordinate 157,391, forward strand.
GCCGCCACGGAGGCGGTGCTCGACAAGGACACCGCCAAGACCCGCGAGTTCGCGATCGGCGACACCATCACGGTGCTCGACTCGAAGCAGGTCAAGCACCAGTTCACCCTGGTCGGGGTGTTCGACGTCGGCGTCAACCAGGAGCTGTCCTTCACGGGGGCGGTCGGCTTCACCGCGGACACCGCGCTGCGGATGACGGGGGCGAAGGGGTTCCGGGAGATCGACGTCCGCGGTGGCGACGACGTCTCTCCGGAGGACCTGCGCGCCTCGGTCACCGCCGCGCTCGGCTCGGGCTACACGGTCAAGACGGGCACGCAGCTCGCCGACGACCTGGCGGCCGAGAACAACATGGACACCTCGTTCATCAGGATGGGCCTCCTGCTGTTCGGCGTGATCGCGATGCTCGTGGCGGCGCTGGTCATCTACAACACGTTCAACATCCTGGTGGCGCAGCGCACCCGTGAGATGGCGCTGCTGCGCTGCATCGGCGCGACGAAGAAGCAGATCTTCGGCTCGATCCTGCTGGAGTCGGTCGTCGTCGGCGTGCTCTCCTCGGTGCTCGGCCTGCTCATCGGGCTCGGTCTGGGTGCGGCGGCGCTGGCGGTGCTGGGCGCGGTGGACGCCCCCATCCCGACCGGGGTCGGCGTCTCCCTCTCCCCCCAGACGATCGTCGTGGGCCTCGTCGTCGGCATCATCGTGACGGTCGCGGCGGCCCTGTTGCCCGCCCGGGCGGCGACCCGGGTGGCGCCGATCGCGGCGCTGCGCAGCCAGGTCGAGGAGAGCACCTTCCGTGCCGGCGTGCTGCGGATCGTCTTCGGTGCGCTCTTCCTGCTGGCCGGTGCGGCCGTCACGGCGAAGGGAGCGGCCGGGGAACCCGGTCAGGACGCCCTGCTGACCGTCATGGCGGGCGGCTGCGTCTTCTTCCTCGGCGTGCTGGTCCTGGCACCGCTGATCGTCAAGCCGTTGAGCGCGTTCGTCGGATGGCTCCCCGCACGGCTTTTCGGAGTCCCGGGCAAGCTGGCGGTGGACAACTCGCGGCGCAACCCCAAGCGCGCGGCGACGACCACGGTCGCGCTCACCATCGGTGTGACGCTGATGACGCTCATCTCCGTGGTCACCACCACGACCCGCGCGACCGTCTCGGAGCAGCTCAACAAGCAGTTCCCGGTGGACTACATGATCGGCACGCAGCAGCACGACTCGTCGATCCCGCGCACGGTGGCCGCCGAACTGCGGTCCAAGCCCGAGTTCGGCGCCGTGGTCGTGGTCCGGGAGACCGAGGCCAGAGTCAATGGGAAGTCGGTGAGCGTCGGCGCCTTCACCGTCGATCCGGAGTTCAAGGTCACCCCGGTGAAGGGGTCGATGAAGGACTTCGGACCGGGCACGGCCGCGGTGACGAGTTGGACCGCCAAGGATCTCGGCGTCACGATCGGCGACACCGTGAAGGCGGCCGGCAAGGACTACCGCGTCGTCGCGCTCCTCTCCGACCAGTCCTCGCCCGTGTACGGCGTGAACCTGACCGAGCAGGACTTCGACGCCGCCTTCCCCAGGGTCATGGACAAGCAGATCCTGATCAAGGTCAAGGACGGCGTGGCCACCGACACCTCGCGCAGGATCGTCGAGGCGGCGACCGAGCCGTACCCGTCCGTCCTGGTGGAGAGCGCGGCCGAGACCCGGGGCGCGTTCGACGAGGCGCTGGACATGATGACGATGATCATCACCGGCCTGCTGGGGCTGGCGGTCCTCATCTCCCTGCTGGGCATAGCCAACACCCTGTCGCTGTCGGTACACGAGCGGACCCGGGAGTCGGCGCTGCTGCGCGCGCTCGGCCTCACCCGGCCCCAGCTCCGCCGGATGCTCTCGATCGAGGCGCTCGTACTCGGCCTCATCGGAGCGCTCGTGGGCGTCGCCCTCGGTGTCACCTTCGGGTGGGCGGCGACGCAGACCATGGTGAGTGACGTCATCTTCCGGGCCCCGGTCCTCCAGATCCTGGGCTTCGTCGCCCTCTCGGGGGTGGCCGGCGTGGTCGCCGCCCTCCTCCCCGCCCGGCGCGCGGCGAACGCGTCCATCGTCGGCTCGCTCGCCAGCAGCTGATGGTCACGCGGAAACGCCTCCCGGGGACGACCCCGGGAGGCGTTCCCGTACCGTCCGAAGGCCGGTCAGCGAGGGAACTGGTCGGCGACGGCCTGCGGGGCGAGCAGGGGGCGGACCGCGATCCCGCCGGTGTCCTTGTCGATGACGAGGCAGCCGCCGCCGACCGTCTCCGGCAGCGACCGGGGATCGTCCGCGTCCGCGCCGCGCGCCCAGGCCACGTACACGCGGCCGATGGTGAAGATCTCCACCTTGCCGTACCGGCCGGCGAAGTACGCCTCCGCCAGCTCGCGCGCCTTCCGGCGTGAGACCGTCAAAGGCGCTGCCCCTCCCGATCGATGATCACGCTGAAGACGCCCGTCACGTCGGCGTACGGCGGTTCGACCGCCATGTGGCCGCGCTGGGCGTCGATCCAGACGATCTCTCCGTAGCTGTTGACGGCGTTCCACGCGTGGCTGCCGCCGCTCGGCCAGCGGGTGATGAGGATCGCGGCGGCGCCGTGCCCGCCGGTGAGCAGCCGCCGGCCGATCACGGCGTACGCCCGGCGGCCGTGTCCCACGTACTCGAACCGGTGCCCGATCCACCGCTCGGCCCGGGACACGCCCTTGGCCTCGCCGGTCAGTACGGGGGCGCCGCTCTCGTCGTACTCGGGGAGCCGCGGAGCGGCCACGACCGGCTCGCCGTGCCAGGTGGACAGCACGGAGAGCGCGCAGTCGACGGCGTTGGTGGAGCGGAACGGGTCCTCCGAGGGCCCCTCGGCGTTGATGAGCCGGATCCAGGTCCCGCGCGGGTCGGGGAAACGCCCGCCGACCGCCTGGTCGAGGTCGCGTTGCGCCTGCGAGTCCGGCTCGGCGAGCCCGCCCGCCACGCCGTACGGCCGGGCCAGGTCGAGGCGGGGCGGGCGCGTCGGCCGGTCGAACCAGTCCCGGCCTCCGGCGAGCGCGACCGGTGCGCGTACCTTCAGGGGAGGTTCGTCGAGCGACGACGCCGGCACCTCCGCGGCCTTCTCGTAGTCGCGCCAGCGGCGGCCGTCGGAGGCGACCACGGGGTTGTAGACGCCGGTCGGCAACCGCCACCGGGACGTGCCGTGGGACTTCCAGCGGGACTGCCGGTGGGTCATCTCCTGGGACACGTGCCGCGGCTCCCCTCCACTCACGCGCGTATCAGGATGCCGATGCTAGAGGGGGACGGCCCCCCGGCAGGTCCCATTCCCGCACACGCCCGGGCGGGTCGCACCGGTTCGCCCCGTTGCATCCCGGTCAACCGGCCCGGACCATGATGGTGTGGTAGCCGGTGGCACCGTCCGGCACGGGCGGGGCGACGGCCGCCGTCTGGGTGTATCCGGTGGCGTCCGTCGCGCGGACGGCGATCGTGTGGCCGCCGGGGGCGAGATCCCAGTCGATCGACCACTGCCGCCAGGTGTCCGGACCGGGCACCTCGGCCAGCGTCGCCCGCCGCCACTCGCCGCCGTCCACCTGGACCTCGACCGCGTCGACGCCACGGTGCTGTGCCCATGCCACGCCCGCGACGGTGGTGCGGCCGGCGGGAACGCTCTCCCCTTCACGCGGGACGTCGATCCTGGACTCGGTCTTGATCGGAGCCCGCGGGGCCCACCCGCGGGGCGTCCAGTACGCGGTGTCCTGGTCGAACCGGGTGACCTTGATCTCGGTGATCCATTTGGTGGCGGAGACGTAGCCGTACAGGCCGGGGACGACCTGGCGCACGGGGAACCCGTGAGCCGCGGGCAGCACCTCGCCGTTCATCGCCACCGCGAGCAGTGCGTCTCTGCCGTCCATGACGACATCCACCGGCGTGCCGCTGGTCCAGCCGTCCTGCGAGACGCCGAGCAGCATGTCGGCGCCACGCCTGATCCCGGCCTCGCGCAGCACGTCGGCCAGGCGGGCGCCGAGCCAGCGGGCGTTGCCGACGTACGGCCCGCCGACGTCGTTCGAGACGCAGGTCAGTGTGACGTCCGCCTCCACCAGCGGGCGCCTGAGAAGATCGGCGAAGGTGAGCTCGACCGGCCGGTCCACCATGCCGTGGATCTTCAGAGTCCAGGACCGGGGATCCACGCCGGGAACGACGAGCGCGGTGTCCACCCGGTAGAACTCGTAATTGGGCGTGACGAACGGCGCCAGCCCCCTGATGCGCAGATCGGCTCCGGCGGGGAGCGGCTTCGCCGCGACGGCGGGGCGCGGCAGCATCCTCGCCACGCTTCTCCTGGCGCTGGTCACGTCCGCGCGCCCGGCGAGCAGGCGCCCGGTCACCGCGCCGGCTCCGGCGATGCCCGTGCCGACCACGACGCCGGTCAGCAGCTTCCGCCGGTCGAACGCGTAGAGGTCGGCCCCGGCCCGTCTGACCGAAGGTCCGGCGGGAGGTATCGGCTCGGCCCGTCTGACCGGAGGTCCGGCGGGAGGTATCGGCTCGGCCCGTTCGCCGCCCCTGGCGCGGCGGAAGAGCAGGACCAGCGTCCAGGCGCCAGCGGCGGCCCCCACCATCGAGGGGAGTGCGTCGAGCGGCCCGGAGTCCGGGCGGTTCACCGCGGCGATGATCCCCACCACGCCGAACGCGGCCAGGCCGGCGGCGCCGTACCCGACGCGCCATCGGGCGATCAGGCCGAGACCGGCCGCGATCAGGGCGACCACGACGACGATGCCGGCGACCAGGACCGTCTTGTCGTTCTCACCGAAGGCGCGGATCGCCCATTCCTTCAGCGCGGCAGGCGTCCGATCCACCGTCGCGCCGCCGACGGCGACCACCGGCGACGCGCTCGCGCTGGTCAGGCCGGCCACCAGCTCGGCGACGCCCAGCGCCACCGCGCCCGCCGTCACCCCGGCGAGAGCGGCGGCCCACGCGGGCGGGCGCGGGCCTCTCGCGTTCGTGTTCACACGTCCGACGGTATGCCTCCGCGGCCACGACCGGGAGGCCGAGGGGAAATCAGCGACGAGGAGGTGGTCAGCGAGGAGGTGGTCAGAGCGTGCGCAGCAGCTCGGGCAGGTCGGCGGCGAGCGCCCGGAAGGCCAGGCCGCGGTGGCTGATCGCGTTCTTCTCCTCGGGCGACAACTCGGCGGTCGTCCGGGTCTCGCCCTCGGGCACGAAGATCGGGTCGTAGCCGAAGCCGCCGGTGCCGCGCGGCTCGCGGGTCAGCACCCCGCCGATCACGCCTTCGACGACGTGCTCCTCGCCGGTCGGCAGCGCGAGCGCGGCGGTGCAGGCGAACTGCGCCTGGCGGCGCCCGTCCGGCACGTCGGAGACCTGGGCGAGCAGGAGGTCGAGGTTGGCCTTGTCGTCGCCGTGGGCGCCCGCCCACCGCGCGGAGAAGATGCCCGGCATGCCGTTCAGCGCGTCCACGCAGATCCCGGAGTCGTCCGCGATCGCGGGCAGGCCGGTACGCGAGGCGACGGCGTGCGCCTTGAGCAGCGCGTTCTCGGCGAAGGTGAGGCCGGTCTCTGCGGTGTCCGGGATCTCGGGGAAGGAGTCCATCCCCAGGATCTCGATCGGCGCGCCGGTCTCCGCCAGGATCCGGCGCAGCTCGGCGACCTTCCCGGCGTTTCGGGTGGCCAGGACGACCTTGTGCATTCTTTCTCCCTTGCTACCGGCCAAGGGCGGCCGGGCCGTACGGGCGGCTCAGGCGAGCGCCTCGGTCTGCAGGCGGGTGAGCTCGGCGCAGCCGGCGGCGGCGAGGTCGAGCAGGCCGTCCAGCGCGGCGCGGTCGAACGGCACGCCCTCGGCGGTGCCCTGGACCTCCACGAAGTCGCCCTTGCCGGTCATCACCACGTTCATGTCGGTCTCGGCCTTGACGTCCTCGACGTAGCACAGGTCGAGCATCGGCACGGAGCCGACGACGCCGACGGAGACGGCGGCCACCGAGGTGACCAGCGGGTTGCCCGGACACATCTTCTTGGCGCGCATCCAGGCGATCGCGTCGGCGAGCGCGACGTAGGCGCCGGTGATGGCGGCGGTGCGGGTGCCGCCGTCCGCCTGCAGCACGTCGCAGTCGAGGAGGATGGAGTTCTCCCCGAGCGCCTTGTAGTCCACGCAGGCGCGCAGCGAGCGGCCGATCAGGCGGGAGATCTCGTGCGTCCGGCCGCCGATCTTGCCGCGGACGGACTCGCGGTCGCTGCGCGTGTTGGTCGAGCGGGGCAGCATGGCGTACTCGGCGGTGACCCAGCCGAGGCCGCTGCCCTTGCGCCAGCGCGGCACGCCGGCCTCCACCGTCGCGGCGCACAGCACCTTGGTCCCGCCGAACTCGACGAGCACGGAACCCTCGGCATGGGCGAGCCAGTTCCTGGTGATCGTCACGGGGCGAAGCTGATCGGGTCGACGTCCGTCTGCACGAGCCATGACCTTCACCCTAGGTCATATACCGCACCGCTTCGGGCCAACTCGGTCCGTCCGCGGTAGCCGCCCGTGGCCGCGTCGGCGAGCACCCGCTCGGGGTCGTACCACGGCACGAGATGGGTCAGCACGAGGCTCCGCGCCCCCGCCCGCGCCGCGTGCTCGGCCGCCTGCCGTCCGGTGAGGTGGATGTCGGGCCGCTCTCCCGGCCCCTCGACGAAGGACGCCTCGCACAGCAGCAGGTCCACGTCGCGGGCCAGCGTGACGAGCTCCGCCGACTCGCCGGTGTCCGCGGAGTACGCCACGGAGCGCCCGCCGTGGGAGACGCGGAAGCCGTACGTCTCGACGGGGTGGTTCATGGGCGCGGCGACCACCTCGAAGGGGCCGATGCGCCGGGTGCCGGGCTGGAGCCGTACGAAGTCGAAGGATCTCTCCATGACGGGCTCGTCCGGCATCGCGTAGGCGGCGTTGAGCCGGCGGGACGCGTCGGCCGGGGCGTGGACCGGCACCTTGGGCAGCGGGCCGTCCGGGGAGTAGGTCCGCACGACGTGGTACGCGCACAGGTCGAGGCAGTGGTCGGCGTGCAGGTGGGAGAGGCAGACCGCGTCCACGTCGTAGAGGCCGGTGTGCCGCTGCAGCGCCCCGAGCGAGCCGCTGCCGAAGTCCAGGAGCAGGCGGAACCCCTCCGCCTCCAGCAGGTAGCAGGAGGCGGGGCTGTCCGGGCCGGGGAAGCTGCCGGCGCAGCCGACGATCGTGACCTTCATCGGGCCCTCCCCTCGCCGGAGCCGTCGCCGCCGGGAGCCGAGGAGGCGGCCGGCCGACCGCCTCTCGAGCCGTCTCCGGAACCGTCTCCTGAACCGGCGGATGAGCCGTCGCCGACCGGCGCGAGCTCGACCGCCTGGATCTCCGGGCCGAGGAAGCGCCGCCCGAGCTGCTCGAACAGGGCGGTCTCGCCCGTCGCGCGGAAGACGTGCCGCGGCGGCTCCCCCGGCGGGCTGGCGAGCCCCCGGTCGTGCAGGATGCGGAAGACGTCCTTGGCCGTCTCCTCGGCGCTGGACACGAGCGTGACGCCGTCCCCGGCGACGTACGAGACCGCGCCGGTGAGCAGCGGATAGTGGGTGCAGCCGAGGATCAGCGTGTCGCAGCCGGCGTCCTGGATCGGCTTGAGATAGCCGCGGATCACCTCGATGAGCTCGTCGCTCATCGTCTCGCCGCGTTCGACGAAGTCGACGAGCAGGGGCGCGGGCACCCCGATCAGCTCGACGTCCGGGGCGGCGGCGAACGCGTCGTGGTAGGCCATCGACGCGATCGTGGCCCGCGTGCCGATCACCCCGACCCTGCCGTTGCGGGTGGCGCGTACGGCCCGCCGGGTGGCCGGCTGGATCACCTCGATCACCGGTACGTCGTACCGCTCGCGCGCGTCGCGCAGCACGGCCGCGCTGGCGCTGTTGCAGGCGATGACGAGCATCTTGACGTCGTGCTCGACCAGGTGGTCCATGACCTCCAGGGCGTACCTGCGGACCTCGGCGATCGCCTTCGGCCCGTACGGCTGGCGCGCGGTGTCGGCCACGTACACGATGGGCTCGTGCGGGAGCTGATCGATGATCGCGCGGGCGACGGTGAGGCCGCCCACGCCGCTGTCGAAGATCCCGATCGGCCTGCTGTTCTCCGGCATGAGTCCCAAGGTTAGGGGACCGGCGGCGATTCGCTGAGGGTAAGAATGCTCACACCGCCGGTGGTGTTTCGCGGCCGCCTCCGGGAGGGCGGCCGCGGCTCAGCCGCGGCCGACGCGGGCGAGCTGACGGGACTGGGCGACCAGGCGGCCGGCCGAGTCCCACACCTCGACCTCCTCGTCGAACCAGCCGTCGCTGACCAGCCTGCCGCTGCCGAGCACGGTCAGCCAGCCGGGCGCGGGCAGCGCCCGCAGGTACCAGGTCAGCTCGACGGTCGGCGCCCACCCCCGGCCGCCGGCGGAGAACACGACGGGCGGCAGCGCGTCCACGGCGAGCGCGATGATGTACGGGTCCGGATCCTGCGGCTCGACCATCCGGAAGTACGCCCGCGACTCGGGCCGCCCGCTCGGGGCGCCGCGCAGCCAGCCGATCGAGCTCGGGTCGAACCGCAGCTCCACCTGCTCGCCGAGCGTCATGTTCGACTCCGGCTTCGGCTGGGGGAGCCGCAGGCAGTCGGCGAGATCGGGCATGGCGACCTGGGGGGCGCCCGACCAGTGGGGCGCGGCCTGCGGGTCCAGCGTCGCCGTGGTGACCTGCATCTCGATGTACCGCTCGCCGTCCCTGACGAGGGTGGCGCGCGTCATGGCGGCGGTCCGGCCCGTCTTGAGGCGCTCCAGCCTGACCGTGGCCGGTCCGGGCGGGATGGGCTTGAGGAACTGGGCCGAGGTCGAGACGGGGTGCCGGTGCGTTGAGGAGTCGGTCACCGCGCGCAGCATGACCGCCATCAGGTAACCGCCGTTCAGGGGGCCTCCGATGGCGTATCCGCCGTCCAGGCAGACGTCGTAGGTCGTGTCGTCCACCTTGATCGCCTGCGTCGCCTCGTCGAACTTGGTCACCGCACCCCCGCTTCCCGAATGTTGTTCTGGTAACGGTCAGTTTATCGGCTCCTCGATAACCGTCATGTTGCGGGTCAAGCGAAGTGCAAGCGTTTCGCTACCGCTGCCGCTTACGTTGAGAATTGCCCACTGTCACCGGACATGTGAGAGAGCCATGCCTGCCGACATCCCACCGTTCCCCCAAGGGCAGGATCCCGATCGGACGATCCCCCACCGGAGACCACAGCCCCAGCCCCAGCCGTACTCGCAGCAGCCCTTCGACGACGGACGCACTCGGCAGTGGCCGCAGCCGGAGGAGCTGGGGCCGCCGTCCGCGCCACCCACCCCGCCGGTCACCGCCAAGCGCGGCCGAGGCTGGATCATCGCGCTGATCGCGGCGGTGCTCGTGGGCGTCGTCGGCGGAGGCGGCGTGTGGGCCGCGAGCGTGCTCAGCGGCGGGGGCACCCAGCCCCACGACGTGCTTCCCGGCAACGCCGTGGCGTATCTGCGGCTCGACCTCGACCCGGCGGCCAACCAGAAGGTGGCGCTGTTCGGCATCGCGCGCAAGTTCTCCGTGACCAAGGACGTCTTCTCGGGAGACGATCCTCGCGAGGCTCTGTTCAAGGTGTTCCGCGAGGAAGCCGGCGACCTCGCCGCGGTCGACTACGCCAAGGACGTCGAGCCCTGGCTGGGCGACCGCGTGGGCTTCGCCGTGCTGCCCCAGACATCGGAGGACCGGTCGGGCGAGAACGTCGTGCTCGCCGTCCAGGTGAAGGACGAGTCCGCGGCGCGCGCGGGCCTGAACAAGCTGGGCGCCGGCACGAAGGAGAGCGGGTCGGGCATCGCCTTCCGCGACGGATACGCGATCCTCGCGCGCACCCAGGCGGAAGCCGACCAGTACGCGAAGGCGGCGCCGCTGTCGCAGAACGAGCGGTTCGCCGGCGACACGGACGCGCTCGGCGAGCCCGGCGTGCTGTCCTTCTGGGCCGACCTGGGCGCGATCGCCAAGAACGTAGGCGAGGCGCAGGACGCGGCCGAGCTGGTACGGAACGGCCGCGTCACCGGAGCCCTCAGGTTCGGGGACAATTACGCCGAGCTGACGGGGTTCGTCAGCGGCACGGGCCTCAAGTCGGCCGAGACCGAGACCGTGCCCGTCAAGCTGGGCGAGCTGCCCGCCACCACCGCCGCCGCGTTCGGCGTCTCCGGCCTGGGCGACATCGTGCGCGACCAGTGGGCGAAGCTGCGGCAGGCGGCGGAGAAGACCCCTGAGGGGCGCTCCCTCACCCAGTCCGGCGAGAAGTACGGCATCAAGCTGCCGGACGACCTGGTCACGCTGCTCGGCGAGAGCACCGCCGTGGCGGTGGATCGTGAAGGCCTGAGCGGCGACCAGCCGAACGTCGGCGTGTTGCTGCGGACCGACCCGGCCAAGGCGCGCGAGGTCCTGGCCAAGATCGAGTCGGCCGTGACCGAGGGCGAGGGCGTGCCCCTGCTCGTCAAGGTCGACGGGGACGGCAAGCTGGCCGCGGCGACCTCGGAGGACTACGCGAAGACGCTCTCCACCGGTGGCGCCCTCGGCGACGACGAGACGTTCAAGCTGGCGGTGCCCGGCGCCGACAACGCCACGTTCGGCCTGTACGCCGACCTCGACCGGTTCGAGCAGTTCTACCTCGACGACGACATGCGGCCCGAGGAGCGGGCCAACCTCCAGGTGCTGCGGGCGGTGGGCCTCAGCGGCCGGATCTCCGGCGAGAACGCCGGATTCACGCTCCGCGTCCTGTTCAACTGACATCGTCCCCAGTCGTCGGAAAGCGCCCCCGTCCATCGGGGGCGCTTTTCGGTTCGGGCTCCTCGGCCCGGCCGGAACGCCGAGGGCCGGTTCCGATCGATCGGAACCGGCCCTCGCTCACGAGTCCGCGCGAAGAAGGTTCAGGCCCAGAGCTGGCCTTCGAGCCGATCCTCCGCCTCGTCGAGGGTGCCCTCGTAGGCGCCGGTGGACAGGTACTTCCAGCCGCCGTCCGCCACGATGAACACGATGTCGGCCCGCTCCCCCTCCTGTACGGCCTTGCGCGCCATGCCGAGGGCGGCGTGCAGGGCGCATCCGGTGGAGATGCCGGCGAAGATCCCCTCGGTCGCGAGCAGCTCCCGGGTCCGGCGCAGCGCGTCGGCCGAGGTCACCGAGAACCGGGTGGTCAGCACCGAGGCGTCGTAGAGCTCGGGGACGAACCCCTCGTCCACGTTGCGCAGGCCGTAGACCAGCTCGCCGTACCGGGGCTCGGCCGCGACGATCTTGATGTCGGGCACCTTCTCCCGCAGGTAGCGCCCGACGCCCATGAGCGTGCCCGTGGTGCCCAGGCCCGCCACGAAGTGGGTGACCGTCGGCAGGTCGGCGAAGATCTCCGGCCCGGTCGACTCGTAGTGGGAGCGCCAGTTGGCGGGGTTGCCGTACTGGTAGAGCATCACCCAGTCGGGATGCTCGGCGGCGAGCCCCTTGGCGACCCGGACCGCCTCGTTGGAGCCGCCCGCCGCCGGCGAGGAGATGATCTCCGCGCCCCACATGCGCAGGAGCTGGCGGCGTTCCTCGGAGGTGTTCTCCGGCATGACGCAGATCAGCTTGTATCCCTTGAGCCGGGCGGCCATGGCCAGCGAGATGCCGGTGTTGCCGGACGTCGGCTCCAGGATGGTGCAGCCGGGGGTGAGTAGGCCGTCCTTCTCCGCCTGCTCGACCATCCACAGCGCGGGGCGGTCCTTGACCGACCCGGTCGGGTTGCGGTCCTCCAGCTTGGCCCAGATCCGCACGTCGTCCGAGGGGGACAGACGCGGCAGGCCGACCAGAGGCGTGCGACCGACCGAGTCGATCAGAGAGTCGAAACGCATGCTCGTACGGCTCTCGCCTAGCGGGCGCCGCCGGCGACGGCGGGCAGCACCGTCACCGTGTCGCCGTCGGCGACCGGCGTGCTCAGCCCGCCGAGGAACCGGACGTCCTCGTCGTTGAGGTACACGTTGACGAAGCGGCGCAGCCCCGAGTCGTCCACCAGGCGGTCCCGCAGGCCCGGGTGGCGCGACTCGAGGTCGCCGATCACCTCTTCCAGGGTGGCGCCCGTGCCGTCCACGGCCTTGGCGCCGCCGGTGTAGGTGCGGAGGATGGTCGGGATGCGGATCTCGATGGCCATCGCGGGTCAGTCTCCTTGATCAGTGGTCGTCATGGTGAACAGCCCACCTCATTGGAACGGAGGCGGGCAGGCGGCGATTCCGATACGGAACGGAACTCAGCGACAGTCGTAGACGACGACAGAAGGGGTGTGCGCGAAGAGGAACTTCTGCACGGGAGATCCGGGACACACTCGGCCCGGGAGGACAGCCGACGACATCCCGGGGCGGACGTCATCAAAAGGCATGGCGCCAGTCTAGCCGTACGCCTCCACGATCTTGACTGGCTCCTCGGTTATGACGCCCTCCACGATCCGGTAGGAGCGGAACTCCACGTCGTCCTCGGAGGCGGTCGAGACGAGCACGTAGTGCGCGTTCGGCTCGGACGCGTACGCCACGTCCGTGCGCGAGGGGTACGCCTCCGTCGCTGTGTGGGAGTGGTAGATGACGACCGGCTCCTCGTCCCTGTCGTCCATGTCCCGCCACACCCGGAACTGCTCCATGGAGTCGAACCGGTAGAACGTCGGAGAGCGCTCGGCGTTCTCCATCGGGATGAACCGTTCCGGCCGGTCAGAGCCCACCGGGCCGGCGATCACGCCACACGCCTCGTCCGGGTGATCCGCCCGCGCGTGGGCCACGATCTTGTCCACCAGTTCCCGTGCGATGGTCAGCATGGCCTCACCATAGGGCACGGACGAGCGTGTCCTGGAGGTAGGTCAGCCACTCGTAGATCGCGAGGGCGGGGTAGCGCGGATCCTCCTCCGGCATCTCCGCCATCTCCTCGTGGATCTGCTCGGTGACCTCCAACCGGACGCCCAGCGCGAGCCGCACGTCGTTGAGCGCGCGCAGCCACGCCCGCCCCTGATCCGCGGTGAGTTTCACCACGCCGGGCTCGGCCGTGTCCAGCAACGTCCGCGCGTCGGCCCGCTTGCCGTCGCGCAGCGTCGCCTCGGTGTAGCGCCGGAACTCCTCCGACGCCTTGTCGTCCTCGGCGTACGCCGACGGGAACAGCCGGGCGAGCACGGGATCGGAGGGGACCTCGCCCGAGCCGATGCCGAGCGCCCGCTCCAGCGGGTCCTCCCCTGTCACTCCGGGCTCGACCAGGGTGAGGATCTGGGAGACGAGCGACGTGAGGACCGCCACCTCTCCGGAGTCGAGGGCGATCGACACACCCTCACCCGCGGGCGTGAAGCCGGTGCTCACCCGTCACTCCGTTCTCCGTACGGCGGACGAACTCCTCGCCCGCCACCGAGCCGACACCTCCGGGGCCGCCCCGCACGCGCCGCGCCCATCATCTGTCCTGCTGGACCGTGGCCCACAGGCCGTACGAGTGCAGGATCTGGACGTCGCGCTCCATCTCCTCGCGGCTGCCGTTGGCGACCACCGCCTTGCCCTTGTGGTGCACGTCCATCATCAGCTTCTCCGCCTTCTCGCGTGGATAGCCGAAGACCGTCTGGAAGACATATGTGACGTACGACATGAGATTGACCGGGTCGTTCCAGACAATCGTCAGCCACGGCAGATCCGGCCGCACGTCCGACGACGGACGCTGGACCTCCATCGGAGCGGTAGCACCCACGTAACCATCCTGCACCACACCCGCCGTAGTCTCGACACGTGCAGATGACCATGAGCAGCGCCTTGCTCACAGACCACTACGAACTGACCATGTTGCAGGCCGCCCTCGCCGGGGGAGCCGCGCACCGCCGGGCGGTCTTCGAGGTCTTCGCCCGTCGCCTGCCCGGAGGCCGGCGGTACGGAGTGGTCGCGGGGACGGCCCGCGTGCTCGACGCGTTGGAGAACTTCCGGTTCGGCGACGAGGAGCTGGAGTTCCTGCGCGCCGCCCGCGTCGTCGACGAGCCCACGCTGGAGTTCCTCGCCGGATACCGCTTCACCGGCCAGGTGTACGGCTACCGCGAGGGCGAGTCCTACTTCCCCGGGTCACCCGTCCTGGTCGTCGAGGGCACGTTCGCCGAGGCGGTCCTGCTGGAGACCGTGATCCTTTCGATCCTCAACCACGACTGCGCGGTCGCCTCGGCCGCCTCCCGCATGGTCCAGGCGGCCGGCCGGCGGCCGATCATCGAGATGGGCTCCCGCCGCACCCAGGAGCTCGCCGCCGTCGCCGCCGCCCGCGCCGCGTACCTGTGCGGCTTCGGCTCCACCTCGAACCTGATGGCCGGGCACCTGTACGGCGTGCCGACCGCGGGCACCGCCGCGCACGCGTTCACGCTGCTGCACGACTCCGAGGAGGACGCGTTCCGCGCCCAGCTCGACTCGCTCGGCGTCGGCACGACCCTCCTCGTCGACACGTACGACGTGGCCAAGGCGGTGCGCACGGCGGTCGAGCTGGCCGGACCCGACCTCGGCGCGGTGCGGATCGACTCCGGCGACCTGGCCGAGGTCGCCCTGGACGTGCGGCGGATCCTCGACGCGTTCGGCGCGAACCGGACCAGGATCGTCGTGACCGGCGACCTCGACGAGTTCGCCATCGCGGCGCTCGCCGCCGCCCCCGTCGACGGGTACGGCGTGGGCACCTCCGTGGTGACCGGCTCCGGCCACCCGACGGCGAACTTCGTCTACAAGCTGGTCGCCCGCGAGGACGCCGGCGGAGTGCTGCGTCCGGTGGCCAAGCAGTCGGTCGGCAAGCCCAGCAGGGGCGGCCGAAAGTGGGCCTACCGCGCGGTCGAGGACGGCACGGCCGTGGCCGAGATCGTCACCGGCGAGCCGGAGGAGGGCGGGCACCGGCCGCTGCTCGCGGAGCTCGTCCGGGACGGCGAGATCGTGGGCCGCGAGCCGCTGGAGGACGGGCGGGCGCGCCATCGCGCGACGGTGGCGGAGCTGCCGACGATGGCACACAGCCTCTCCCCCGGAGACCCCGCGATCCCTACTATCTTCAGTTGATCCCCGGGGGGACCGGCGCATGAGGACGACGCCGGTCCCCCCGTGGTCGATTTAGTCTGTTTCGCATGAAATCCGCGCTCATCATCGTGGACGTGCAGAACGATTTCTGCGAGGGCGGCAGCCTCGCGGTGGACGGCGGCGCCGAGGTGGCCGCCGCGATCGGCCGGCACGCACGGCAACATGGCTACGACCATGTGGTGGCGACCCGCGACTACCACATCGACCCCGGGACCCACTTCGCCGAGCGGCCCGACTACGTGGACACCTGGCCGGCCCACTGCGTCGCGGGCACGGCGGGCGCGGGATTCCACCCGTCACTCGACATCGCCCCGGTCGAGGAGGTGTTCAGCAAGGGGGCCCACACGGCCGCCTACAGCGGCTTCGAGGGCGTCGCCGACGACGGCACCACCCTGGCCGACTGGCTCCGCCGGCGTGGCGTGGACACGCTGGACATCGCCGGCATCGCCACCGATCACTGCGTACGGGCCACCGCTGTGGACGGCACGTGCGAGGGCTTCGCCGTACAGGTGCTGCTCGACCTCACCGCGGGGGTGGCGCCGGAGACGACCGAGGCCGCGCTGGATGAGATGGCCAAGGCCGGCGTGCGGCTCACCGGAACCCCGATCGTGCGCCGCTGACCCTCCCCCACGGCCCGCGGGACGTCCCGGAGGTGTCTTGGGACGTCCCGAGGACGGGCGAAGCCGTCCCGGGACGTCCTGGAGACGTGCCAGGAGACGACGTGGAGAGTGGAGGACGTCCGTGAGACGTCCGGAAGACGTCCTGAGGACGTGCCGTCGCCCCCGAGCCCTCGGAACGCCGCTGAGGGTCGCGGTGCCCTTTCTCCCGGCTTTTCCGCAGGGCGTACGGGCGGGAACGGCGAGCGAATGTTCAATATGCCCCACACGGTGCGCGAGATGTGTGTTACGTAGAGTGACAACTCCTCGCGATTGGCGGCGTCGATGTTCGCGTTTCTGCTCGGCCTGTCCTGGCTCGTCCTCACTCCCATCTGCATCTGGCGGCTCTTCGGCCGCGACCAGACCAGGCTCGCCCGCCTGACCGGAGTACTGACGCTGGCGACGTTGGAGGCGGCCACGCTGGCCGTCGCCTGGACGGACCAGCCGCCGCACGAGATGTCCGCACGCGGCATGGCCGGGGAGTCCGGGAGCGTCGTGGCGCACACCCCCACGCCGTCCGCGTCCGCCTCCCCCGCCTGCGCGGCCCGCACCCCCGCCCCGGAGTTCGTACGACCGGCCCGCCGCAGCCACGAAGGCGTACGGAGCATGACGATCTACTGGACGGCGGCGCCCCAGCAGTGCGGGACGGCGACGGTGACCTTCCGGCGCACCGGCCGCCAGGTGCGGATCTGGCTGGACGAGGGGCCCGCGCGCGGCGACGACGTCCAGGGACGGCAGTCCCGGACGCTGCCCGTGCACGTCGCCGAAGGACGGGCGGCGCTCGACCTGACGCTCATGCCGCCGCTGCGCCCCGGCGTCCGGCTCCTGGCCGTCGACGGCCGCACCGGCGACCGCATCCCGGAGAGGCGCCCGTCAAACAGCTGACGTCTCCTGCCGCCCGCCACCGAGGTTTGCCATCGGGACGGCGGCATGCCGGTGGGGCCGCGTCGTGCCGCCCCACCGAACAGCCGATCCACCGCCTGCTGTGATCAGGCGCGGGGGCTCACCTCCGCTGGGTGGCCCACTTTCTGATCATGGCGATGCGTTCCTTGATCTGCTCCGCCGAGGCCTGCGCGATCGCCGGACCGCCGCAGGCGCGGCGCAGCTCCGCGTGGATGACGCCGTGCGGCTGGCCGGTGCGGTGGTTCCACGCGCCGACCAGGCCGTTGAGCTCCTTACGCAGCTCGTGCAGTTGCTCGTGCGGGGCGAGGGCGGGCGCGGGCTCCTGGGCGCCCTTCCGCCGCTTGGCGGCCTGCTGGTCGGCCTGCCGCCTGCGCAGCAGGGACGCCACCTGGTCGGGCTCCAGCAGCCCGGGGAGGCCGATGAAGTCCTCCTCCTCGGGAGAGCCGGGCGCGGCCGCGGTGCCGAACTCGCCGCCGTCGAACAGCACCCGGTCGAACGTCGCGGACGCCTCCAGCGTCTGGAACGGCAACTCGTCCCCGAGCGCGTCCGGCTGCTTGCGATCCTGCTGGGCGCGTTCGAGCAGGGAGTCGTCCAGCCCGTCCTCGGGCTGCGCACGGCCCAGGACGTGGTCGCGCTCCTCCTCCATCTCGGCGGCCAGGCCCATCAGGACCGGAACGCTGGGCACGAAGACGGACGCCGTCTCGCCCCGCTTGCGGGCCCGGACGAAACGCCCGACCGCCTGCGCGAAGAACAGCGGCGTGGAGGTGCTGGTGGCGTAGACGCCGACGGCGAGCCGGGGGATGTCCACACCCTCGGACACCATGCGGACCGCGACCAGCCAGCGCGCCTGGGAGGCGGAGAAGTCCTTGATCTTCTTGGAGGCGCCCGGGTCGTCGGAGAGCACGATCGTGGCGCCCTCGCCGGTCACCGTCCTGATGTGCCGGGCGTACGCGCGGGCCGACTCGTGATCGGAGGCGATCACGAGCCCTCCGGCGTCGGGGACGCCTCGGCGCACCTCGGTGAGCCGCCGGTCGGCCGCGTGGATGACCTGGCGGATCCAGTCGCCCTTCGGGTCGAGCGCGGCCCGCCACGCCTGGGAGAGCTGGTCCTTGGTCAGCGGGGTGCCGAGCGTGGCGGCGATCTCGTCGCCCGCCCGCGTCCGCCACTTCATCTCACCGGAATAGGCGAGGAAGATGACCGGGCGCACGACCCCGTCGCGCAGCGCCGGGCCGTATCCGTACGAGTAGTCGGAGGCGCTGCGCATCGTGCCGTCGCCGTCTTCGACGTACGTGACGAAAGGGATCGGGCTGTCGTCGGAACGGAACGGCGTGCCGGTCAGCGACAGCCTCCTGCTGGCCGGCTCGAACGCCTCTCGGACGCCGTCACCCCACGACTTCGCGTCGCCCGCGTGGTGGATCTCGTCGAAGATGACCAGTGTCTTGCGCGCCTCGGTGCGCGCCCGGTGCAACGCCGGGTGCATCGCGACCTGGGCGTACGTGATGGCGACGCCGGTGTAGTCGCGCGAGGTGGCGCCCTGGCTGTTCTTGAACTCGGGGTCGATGCCGATGCCGACCCGAGCGGCGGCGTCGGCCCACTGCCGCTTGAGGTGCTCGGTGGGGGTGACGATGGTCACGGCCCTGATGACGCCGCGCGAGAGCAGTTCGCTGGCGATCCGCAGGGCGTATGTGGTCTTTCCCGCGCCCGGCGTCGCGACGGTGAGGAAATCCCTCGGCTCATGCCGGAAGTAGAGGTCGAACGCCTCCTGCTGCCAGGCGCGCAGCTTGGGCGCGGTGCCCCATGCGGCGCGGTCGGGATAGGAGGGCGAGAGGTGCGATGCGGCGGATACGCTCAACGACGCCTCCCCCATCCCGTTGGAACAATGCTGTATCTATCGGTTCGCTCCCTCACAGTGACCTCAGAGTAGCCCGACCGACCGACAAGACGTGCCGACCCGTCGAGATCCTGGCGGGGATTGTCCCGCTGTGCTACTGCGCCCGCGGCACTGAGAGATGCCTCACACCCTCCGGATATCCATGGCTTTCACCCCTGCTCGGCGAGGCCGGGATGCGGCCTTCACCCCGTGGGGCGATGTTCACGAATGGACGCCGCTTACGTGGTCAGGGCTCGGGGCCGCCCGAATGCCGGACGGCCGGAAATCCGTCAGCGCACGGCGCCCATGACGGCGTCGATCTCCGCGCGGGCAACGGGTTCGTCGGGGTGAGCGAGCCCCAGGAGCACGGTGGTGGTGCCCTCGGCGTCCACGAGCAACGTCACGCGGAGGAAGGCGGGCTGGTTCACCGCGTCCCGGTACTCCGCGCGCAGGGCACGCGTGTAGCCCCGGCGGGAGCCTGTGGTCACCGCCCTGTCGTCCACCACGTCGATCTTGTCGCCGCGGAGCAGCAGCCGGCCGTACATATCGGTCAGGGAGACCACCGCCGGGCGGGGATCGGCCGGGTCCGCCCGCTCGCCATGCCTGGCCATCACCGTGGCCTGCTCGTGGACGGCCACCGACGTGAACCCGGTGACCGGAGCGACGACGCCCTCCCGCCATCCGGGAGGCAGGTCGTACGCGACACGGGCCAGCGGGTCGTGAACCGTGCCGGCGGGGGCGCCGCCCGTGCCGCCCATGACGGTGACGACCAGCACGCCGATCACCAGGCCGGCCGCCGCCGAGGCGAGGGTGCCGACGACGAGGCGCACCATCCAGCGGGGCATGCGGCGTGGCGGCGGGGTCGGCGTGCCGTACCGGCTGGCCGACGGTGGCAAGGTCTCGTCGGGGTCGTCGTCAAGGAAGCCACCCGGCACGGCGTGACGCCCCACGGCGGCGCCCTGCCCAGCACGCCCGGCGACACCGCCTCCGGCGGCGTCCGGGGCGGCACCGGGCGGGACGGCACCGCCGCGCAAGGGCTCGGCCCGGACGGTGTCGTCCTGGTCGGAGGGCGGCCACACCCGGCGCGTCCAATCCTCGTCCACGGCGCCTCCTGAACCGCGCCCGGCGGCACGAGCGCTGATCAGGAGTTAGTCATGCCCGCGGCCGCCCGTCAACGGAAATCGCGACATTCGCCGCCGACAGGCTCAGCCCTGGGACCGGCGGTAGGCGTCCCACATCTCGTGCATCCGGGCCGCCTGTCCCGCGGTGAACTCGTACATGCACCGGTCGTATCCGTAGTCCATGAAGTTGTGGACCGGGTCCTCGCCCGGGGAGGGGCATGAGTCTCTGCGCCCGGGGCAACCGGAGCTGGGCGACGCCTCCGGAGGCGTGTCGTCCACGAAGTCACCCGGAGGCTCGCAGCCGTTCTCGAAGGTGTGCAGCAGGCCGAACCAATGGCCGATCTCGTGCACGGCGGTGTAGCCACGGTCGAAGTTGACCAGCGGCCCTCCGGGCATGCTGCGCCAGTCGATCACCACGCCGTCGAGCTGCGGCTCGTCCTTGTACCAGTACGGGTACGTGGCGTATCCGAGAACGAGCTGGCTGAGCTGGCCGACGTAGAGGTTCAGCGTCTCCGGCCCGCCGGTCCGGAGCTTGCGCTTCATCGGATCCTCGTTCGCGACGGGATCGCGGAACCACTGGGAGTTGGCGGTGTGGGTGATGCCTTTGAGCTCGAAGCGGAAGCCGGTGTCGGCGCCGCCCACCTTGCCGCCGTAGGCGGCGTTGAGCGCGTCTACCTGCCGACGGACCGCGGAGTCCGGCGCGCCGAGCGCTCCGTCCTTGATGACGTGCACCCACAGCGGCACGGTGATGACCTCGACGGCCTTCCGGGCATGCCCGCTCCGCCTCCCGGCCTTCACCCGCACCAGGCGGCGGCGAAGGTCGGCGGACATCCGGCGGACCTGCCGGGTGTCCGGAGCGCGCGGCTCCGCCAGTCTGGCGGGGGCGTGGTGGTGCGGTCGGGCCCGGCACTCATCTCTGGCGCCGGTGGCCCCGGCCCGGCTCTCGGCGGGAAACCCGCACACCGTGAACAGACATGCCAAACAGACGGCGAGCACGCGCCGGGCCATTCGCTCCCCCGATACGACTGGTCAGACAGACAGCTGACGCTAGCCGCACCGGGAGCGGTCATCCCGGATCGACACTCACTCGCCGGAGGGCTCTCCCTTGGGCAGCCCCTCGTAGATCTCCTTGCATTCCGGGCAGACGGGGTACTTCTTCGGATCCCGGCTGGGCACCCAGACCTTGCCGCAGAGGGCGCGGATCGGCGTGCCGGTCACCATGCTTTCAGTGATCTTGTTCTTGTCGGCGTAGTGCGAGAACCGCTCGTGGTCGCCGTCCCCGTGCGAGAGCCTCGGAGTGACATCGCTCTCGGGAAGAATCTTCGTGTCGCTCACGAGTACCGATTTTACGCGGGAAAGGAAACCGCCCCGCCGGTCACACCCGGGAGAGGGAGGACCGGCGGGGCGGGTGAACGCCACAGGGGACGGCGTCAGCCCACGTGGACGGGGGCGCCCTCCGTCTTGCGGCCCGCCTTCACGAAGAGGGCGAGGAGAGCGGCCAGGACGGCGACGCCCATGCTCACGGTGAAGCCGAGGTGCAGACCCTCCATGAAGGACAGGTGCGACGCCTTGGTGATGAGGCTGCCCATCGGCTCGGGAAGCCCCTGAGGGGCCACGCCCACGGCGGCGGCCTTCTCCAGAAGGGTGAGATCCTTCGGCGGGATCGACGACGCGGCCGGACCGATGTTGTTGAGGAACACCTCCGCCACCTTCGACGACACGACGGCGCCCAGGATGGCGGTGCCGAGCGCGCCGCCGACCTGCATGGCCGACTGCTGCACACCGCCGGCGACGCCGCTGAGGTCCTCAGGCGCGTTGCCCACGATGATCTCGGTCGCGCCGACGAAGACCGGCGAGAGGCCGAACGCGAGCAGGACGAACGGGATCGCCGTGTCGATGAACGCGGCGTCCATGCTCAGCCGGGACATCAGGAACATCGCGACCGCGGTGACCAGCATGCCGCCCGCGATGGTGATCTTCGGACCGAGCTTCCCGATGAGGACGCCCGCGAGCGGCGACGCGACGATCATGCCGGCGCTCATCGGCAGCATCCGCAGACCGGAGTCCATCGGGGACAGCCCGTGCACGCCCTGGAAGAAGAACGTGAGGAAGAACATGGCGCCGAACATCGAGAACGCCACCATGATCATCAGACCGGTGCCGATGGAGACCGAGATGTTGCGGAACAGGCTGAGCGGCAGCAGGGGCTCCGGCGCGCGGGACTGCCAGAACAGGAAGATCCCGCCGATCACCACGGTGGCCGCGAGGAACCCGATGGTCCAGGGGTCGCCCCAGCCCCAATCGGGGGCCTTGATGATCGACCACACCAGCGAGAACATCGTGCCGGACAGCAGCACGACGCCCAGCCAGTCGACCCGCGACAGCGTCTGCGCCTTGCTCTCCTGAAGCACCCACAGACCGGCGGCGAGCGCGACGACGCCGACGGGCACGTTGATGAAGAAGACCGACTGCCAGCTCACGTTCTCCACGAGCAGGCCACCGATGATCGGACCGCCGGCGCTGGACAGACCGATGATCGCCCCCCACGCGCCCATCGCCATGTTGAGCTTCTCACCCGGGAAGGCGCTGCGCAGCAGCGCGAGCGCGGCGGGCTGCAGCATCGCGCCGAAGAGGCCCTGCAGCACGCGGAGCGCGATCAGCGCGCCGACCGAGCCGCTGAGGCCGATCGCCAGCGACGTCAACGCGAAGCCGGCCACGCCGATCAGAAAGACCCGCTTGTGGCCGAAGAGGTCGCCAAGCTTGCCGGCGGTGATGAGGAAGACCGCCAGCGCGAGCAGATAGCCACTGGTGACCCACTGGAGGTCGGAGAGCGACGCCTTCAGTTCCGCCTGGATCACGGGGTTGGCGATCGAGACCACGGTGCCGTCGAGCATCACCATGATGACGCCCAGCGAGACCGCGAGCAGCGTCATCCACGGATGGCCTTTGCCGCGCCCCGCGGGCGCGTCTGGTTGTACGGCTAACACCTGAGCCATGATCGAGATCCCCCATTCCAGAGAAGACAACCGGAGTAACTTATGTCACCCCATGACAAATGACAAACGCTTTTTTCCGGCATATGGTGCCATCTGACAGAGTATGAAGCGAGGGTTTCGTGAAGATGACAACCGTGGGTCTGCGGGAACGCAAGAAGCAGAAGACCCGGATCGCGCTGATCGACGCCGCCCTCGACCTGTTCCTAGCAGAGGGGTACGACATAACGACGGTCGACCAGATCGCGGCCGCCGTGGACGTCTCGCCGCGGACCTTCTTCCGCTACTTCGCCTCCAAGGAGGAGGTCGCACTCTCCCCGTGCCGCGACGGCCAGGAGATCTTCGAGAGCGAGCTCGCCGCCCGGCCGGGGGACGAGTCACCGTACCAGGCGGTGATGCGGGCGATGCGCACCACCCTGGCCACAGTGCGTGACGGCGACCCCGCCGAGGCCGACCGCTTCGTCAAGGTGCGGCGGCTCATGAAGGAGACCCCATCCCTGATCGCCGGCCAGATGTGCATGATCGCGCAGAGCGAGCGGCGGTTGACCGAGGAGGTGGCGCGCCGTCGCGGCACCGACGTGGACGACCTGCACACCCAGTTCGTGGTCTCGGTCCTCACCACGATCAACCGGGTCTGCCTGGAACACGGCCCGGATGATCCCGCGCCCCTGCTCGAACGCATGGAGCGGACCATCGCCATCGCCGAACGCTGCCTGCGTCCCGGCTGGGACCGCTGAGCGGGCGCTCGAAGGCCCCCGGTCCCGGCTCGCCCCTCAGCCGAATTCGATCAATGTACGGTTCATCGGCGGCCGCCCCGATCCCGCTGGTCAGCCTCCGGTCGTCCCGGCCTCGGCCCCGCGTCGCCTGTACGGGCGCAGGGGCCGCGCCTATCGTCCTGGGAGCGCTCCCATAGGACACGACCGAAGGTGGGTCATGAGTAAACGATTCGCCGCCGCGGCCGCCGCCCTGGCCGCACTCCTGATCTCGCTGCTCTCCTTCACCGCGCCCGCGCAGGCCGCGGCGGGCCTCCGGGTGAGCGGCGGGAAGATCTACGAGGCCGGCGGCAGCCAGTTCATCATGCGCGGCACCAGCCACGCCCACACGTGGTATCCGAACCAGACCGGCTCCTTCGCCGGGATCAAGTCGCTCGGCGCCAACACCGTACGGGTGGTCCTGAGCGGCGGCCGATGGACCGCCAACAGCGCGAACGACGTCTCCAACGTCATCGCCCTCTGCAAGCAGAACCGGCTGATCTGTGTGCTGGAGAACCACGACACCACCGGGTACGGCGAGCAGGGCGGCGCCTACACGCTGGACCAGGCCGTCGACTACTGGATCGGCCTCAAGAGCGTCCTGACCGGCCAGGAGAACCACGTCATCATCAACATCGGCAACGAGCCGTACGGCAACAACAACGTCTCCGCGTGGACCGCCGCGACGTCCAACGCGATCGGCCGGATGCGCGCGGCGGGCTTCCAGCACATGCTCATGGTCGACGCGCCCCACTGGGGCCAGGACTGGGGCTTCGTCATGCGGGACACCGCCGCGACCGTCTTCGCCGCCGACCCGCAGAAGAACACCGTCTTCTCCATCCACATGTACGGCGCCTTCGACACGGCGGCCAAGATCACCGCGTACCTGCAGGCGTTCCAGACGGCCGGGCTGCCGCTGGTGATCGGTGAGTTCGGCAACCTGCACTCCGACGGCGACCCCGACGAGGACACGATCATGGCGCAGGCACAGGCGCGCGGCATCGGCTACCTCGGCTGGTCGTGGAGCGGCAACGGCGGCGGCGTCGAGTACCTCGACCAGGTGACGAACTTCAACGTCAACCAGCTCACCTCCTGGGGACAGCGCCTGTTCAACGGCGCGAACGGCATCAGGGAGACGGCGAAGGAGGCCACGATCTACAGCGGCGCCACGCCCGGCCCCTCCCCCTCGGCGAGCCTGTCGAGCTCCCCCAGCCCCTCACCGTCCCCGAGCCCGTCGACCTCTCCGAGCGCCGGCGTGAAGTCGTGCTCCGCGACCTACACCGTGGTCGGGCAGTGGCAGGGCGGCTTCCAGGGCGAGGTCACGGTGACCGCGGGCGGCGCCGCGATCAGCGGCTGGACCGTGAAGTGGACCTACGCCGACGGCCAGACCGTGACGCAGTCCTGGAACGCGACGATCGCATCGAGCGGGTCGGGCGTGACCGCGAAGAACGTGAGCTACAACGGCGGCCTGGGCGCCGGGGCGAGCACGACGTTCGGCTTCCTCGGCTCGTGGAACGGCCCGAACGGCACGCCGTCCCTCAGCTGCACCGCCGCCTGACCCAGCGGGCCATCCGCCGGGCGCGCTCCCCGCGCGCCCGGCCTTGGCGCGTTCACCAATACGGCTCGGCGGTCAGTTCAGTTCGGGGTCGTCGGGATAGGTCGCCACGAAGGAGAGCTCCCCCTGCTGGCGGCGCAGCACGGCACGCCAGAGCGCCGTCGGGTCGGAGTGGAAGGTGTCGCCCGGCTCGGAGTCGATGACATACCAGGCTCCTTCCTCGACCTCGTTGCGCAGCTGGCCCGCCGTCCAGCCCGCGTACCCCGCGAAGATGCGCATCTGCGAGATCTCACCGGCGAGGATCTCGGGCGGCGCGTCGAGATCGACGGTGCCCAGCCGGTACGCGGGCGACCGGCCCGACTGCAGCCGGCGCCAGCCCAGCGGCTCGCCGCCGCTCTGCACCGCGGCCAGCGCCAGCGCGCTGTCGGTCTGCACCGGGCCGCCCTCGAAGAGCACGGAGGGACCGGTCACCAGCGCGTCCCACGAAGGGAGCACCTGCGTCACCGAGATCTCGCTCGGGCGGTTGAGCACGACGCCGAGCGACCCACCGCTCTCGTCGTGCTCGAGGATGAGGACGACGCTGCGCCGGAAGTTGGGGTCTTCCAGCAGTGGCGTCGCGACGAGCAGCCGGCCGACGTAGATCCCTTCCGCCATACCCTCCATCATGAGGGAGAAGACGGGAATCACGCACGCCGCCCCGGGCATCGTCTTCGCCTTTCCCGGCGGATCCGGTGCCCGCCGGGAGCCGGATCCGCCGGGAGCCGGTCAGGCCTCCGTGAAACCGCGGGCCCGCCCGCCCGCCGACTCCCGCACGGCGGCGGCGACCGCGCCCGCCACGTCGGGGTGGAAGACGCTCGGGATGATGTAGTTGGGGCCGAGCTCCTCGTCCGTCACGACGGCGGCGAGCGCCTTCGCGGCGGCGAGCAGCATCTCCGGGGTGACCACGTTGGCCTGGGCGTCGAGCAGGCCGCGGAAGACGCCGGGGAAGGCCAGCACGTTGTTGATCTGGTTCGGGTAGTCGGACCTGCCGGTCGCCACCACGGCCGCGTGCTCCCGGGCGTCGTCGGGCGAGACCTCCGGCTCGGGGTTGGCGAGCGCGAAGACCACGGAGCCCTCGGCCATGGACGCGATGTCGTCACCGGTGAGGATGCCGGGGGCGGAGACGCCGACGAAGACGTCGGCGCCCTTGACCGCGCCGCGCAGGTCGCCGCTGTATCCCTCGGCGTTGGTGTGCTCGGCGATCCAGCGCAGCGACTCGTCGAGGTCGTCGCGCCCCTTGTGGACGGCGCCGAGGTAGTCGCAGACCACCACGTGGCGCACGCCGCCGGCGAGCAGCAGGCGCAGCACCGCCGTCCCGGCCGCACCCGCTCCGGCGAGCGTGACGCGGACGTCGCCGATCTCCTTGCCGACCACCTTGAGCGCGTTGGTCAGCGCGGCGAGCACGCAGATCGCGGTGCCGTGCTGGTCGTCGTGGAAGACCGGGATGTCGAGGAGCTCACGCAGCCGACGCTCGACCTCGAAGCAGCGCGGCGCGGAGATGTCCTCCAGGTTGATGCCGCCGAAGCCGGGGGCGATCAGCTGGACGGTGCGCACGATCTCGTCGACGTCCTGGGTGTCGAGGCAGAGCGGCCAGGCGTCGATGCCCGCGAACCGCTTGAACAGCGCCGCCTTGCCCTCCATCACCGGCAGCGCCGCGGCCGGGCCGATGTTGCCGAGGCCGAGGACGGCCGAGCCGTCGGTGACCACGGCCACCGAGTTGCGCTTGATGGTGAGCCGGCGGGCGTCCTCGGGGTTGCGCGCGATGGCCATGCTGACCCGCGCCACACCCGGCGTGTACGCCATGGAGAGCTCGTCGCGGTTGCGCAGCGGGACCTTCGACTGCATCTCGATCTTGCCGCCGAGGTGCATGAGGAAGGTGCGGTCGGACACCTTGTGAATGGCGACGTCCTCGACCGTGCCGAGGGCGTCGACGAGGGCCTGTGCGTGATCGGTGTCCCTCGCGGCGCAGGTCACGTCGATGCGGAGCTTCTCGTGACCGGCCGTGCTGACGTCGAGCGCGGTGATCACACCACCGGCGCTCTCCACCGCGTGGGTGAGGAGACTGACGGCCTTGCCGCCTGCCGGCACCTCAAGACGAACGGTGATCGAGTACGAGACGCTCGGCACGGTGGCCACGTGAATACGCTCCTGTTGTCATGTGCTGTCTGCGCATGCGCGTCTCCGGAGACCGTGACGTTGTCGGTCCGTGACGGCGCCGGGGACGCACCAGTGCCCACACATTACAGCTCCCGGCGGAATGCATCTGCTTCTCAGAAGACACGACGTCGCGGAATCGTCGCGGCGAAGACTTCCGCGCGGAGCGTCCCGGCCGGGGTCACGTCCGGACAGCAGGACCTGCTCGCGACAGGGCCGCGTTGGACACGCGCGTAGCACGCGTTCGGCGCAGGCCGCTCGATGCGGCCTGCGCGGTGCCGCCGCTCTCGGCCCGTGCCGGAGTCGGCACGGGCCGCCCGTGGGTCAGAAGAGCGCGCTCGCCAGGTTGCGCCGCGCCTTGGAGACGGACGGGTCGTCGGCGGGCAGCGTGTCGAACAGGCCGAGCAGGTGCGTCCTGACCCGGTCCCGGTCGTCTCCGGCGCTGCGCCGTACGACGCCGACGAGCCGGTCGAAGGCGGCGTCCACGTCGCCGGCCAGCATCTCCAGGTCGGCCGCCTGCGTCTGGAGGGCGACGTCGCCGGGCTGCTCGGCGGCCCGGCCCAGCACGTCCGCCGGGTCGAGGCCCTGCGTGCGGCGCACCAGCCCCACGCCCGCGAGACCGATCTTCGCCTCCGGGTTTCCGGGCTCCCGGGCGAGGAGCCGCTCGAACGCGGCCTGGGCGGCGTCCAGGTCGCCCTTCTCCACCGCGTCGTCCGCGGCGGCCAGGTCCGGGTCGAGCGGCGGCTCCGCCGGCTCCTCCGCCCCGCCCGGGGCGGCCAGCTCGACGCCGAGCTGCTCGAACACCTGGGTGAGCGCCTGACGCAGCTGCGCCTCGGGGAGCGGGCCCTCGAACAGGGGCATGAGCTGCCCCTGGACGGCCAGATAAACGGTCGGCACGGCGCGCATCCGCAGCGCCTGCGCCAGCTCCGGGCTGGCCTCGACGTCCGCGCGGGCCAGGATCCACGCGCCGCCCGCCTCCGCCGCCAGCTTCTCCAGCGTCTGGCTGAACTGCTGGACCTGCTCGGCGCGTGGCACGGTGGCCTCGACGATCACGGGAACGCTCATCGAGCGTTCGACGACGTCGGCGGTGAAGGTCGCCGCGGTGACCTCGACGACGGTGGCCGCCGCCGCGTCCGGGTTACGCGCGGCGGCCTCACGCCGCGCCTGCGCTTCCAGAGCCTGCTTGCGCGCGCCGAGGTCCACGGCGCCGTAGAGCGATCCAGGTCGTGTGAAGTCCGCTGCCATAAGTCCAATCCTGCCGTACGCGCGCGGCTGTTCCATGCCAACCCGGGTCCCTCGCCGCGCCCGGCGGCTCCGCCCAGCGCTGAACTGCCCCACGACGGCTCTGTCGCGGGCGGCGGGAACCGCGTCAGAAGCGGGCGGGCTCGGAGTAGGTGCCCCATTCCTCCCGGAGGGCGTCGCAGATCTCACCGAGCGTGGCCTCGGCCCGTACGGCGTCCAGCATGGGCGGGATCACGTTCCGGTCCGACCGGGCGGCGGCGACGAGGGCGGCGAGAGCGCCGTCCAGGGCGGCCCGGTCGCGTACGGCACGGCGGGCCGCGAGGGTGCGGTGCTGCTCCCGCTCGACCTCGTGGCTGATCCGCAGGATCTCCAGCGGCTGCTCGACCGTGGACGTGTGGCAGTTCACGCCGACGATCTTCTTGTCGCCCTTCTCCAGCTTGCGCTGGTAGTCGAAGGCGGACTCGGCGATCTCGGTCGTGAACCAGCCGTCCTCGATCCCGCGCAGGATGCCGGACGTCATCGTGCCGTCGCCGCCCATATCCCGAATTTTCGTGAAGATGGCCTCGGCTTCGGCCTCCAGGCGGTCGGTGAGCGCCTCCACGTACCACGAGCCGCCCAGCGGATCGACGACGTTGACGACCTCGGTCTCCTCCATGATCACCTGCTGGGTGCGCAGCGCGATCTCGGCGGCCTTCTCCGAGGGCAGCGCGAGCACCTCGTCCAGCGCGTTCGTGTGCAGCGAGTTGGTGCCGCCGAGGACCGCGGCGAGCGCCTCGATCGCCGTACGGACGATGTTGTTGTCCGGCTGCTGGGCGGTGAGCGAGACGCCGGCCGTCTGGGTGTGGAACCGCAGCCACCGGGCCTTCTCTGTGCGGGCGCCGTACACGTCGCGCATCCAGCGGGCCCAGATGCGGCGCGCGGCCCGGAACTTCGCGATCTCCTCGAAGAAGTCGATGTGCGCGTCGAAGAAGAACGACAGCCCGGGGGCGAAGACGTCCACGTCGAGCCCGCGCGAGAGCCCGAGCTCGACGTATCCGAAGCCGTCGGCGAGCGTGAAGGCCAGCTCCTGCGCGGCCGTCGCCCCGGCCTCCCTGATGTGGTAGCCGGAGACCGACAGCGGCTTGTACGCCGGGATCTCGGCCACGCAGTACTCCATCAGGTCGCCGATCAGCCGCAGGTGGGGCTGGGGCGGGAACAGCCACTCCTTCTGCGCGATGTACTCCTTGAAGATGTCGGTCTGCAGCGTCCCGTTCAGCCGCGCTGCGGGGACGCCCTGGCGCTCGGCCGCGACCAGGTACATGCAGAAGATCGGTACGGCGGGGCCGCTGATCGTCATCGAGGTGGTCACCTCGCCCAGCGGGATGCCGTCGAAGAGCACGTCCATGTCGGCCGCGGAGTCGACGGCGACCCCGCAGTGGCCCACCTCACCGAGGGCGTGTGGGTCGTCGGAGTCGCGGCCCATCAGGGTCGGCATGTCGAAGGCCACGGAGAGGCCGCCCCCGCCGTTGCGGAGGATCATCTTGTAGCGCTCGTTGGTCTGGCGCGCGTTGCCGAACCCGGCGAACTGCCGGATCGTCCAGGGGCGCCCCCGGTATCCGGTGGCGTACAGACCTCGGGTGTAGGGGTACTCCCCCGGCCAGCCGACGCGCTCGAACCTGGGGTCGTCGCCCTCCGGCCCGTAGACGGGCGCCACTTCCAGCCCGGACAGCGTCCGGTGCTCCTTCCGGGGGCCGCGTGCCATCGCCGCGTCGTACCGCGCCTGCCAGCGGGCGCGTCCGGCCTCGATCTCGTCCGCGTTCATGTCCCCACCCCCATCAGAAAAATACTAGGACGTCCTACTAAATCCCGCCATAGCACCGACCGCTGGGTAACGGCAGCGCCAAAGATCACACCTTGGCTGCAAATCAGCACGGATCTATGACAGGGGCCGTCAATACCGAAACATGAGACGCGCATGGTTGATGTCCACACAGGAGGTGGATGTGAAGCGCGTCATTGTCGTCGCCGCGGCCGCGGCACTCGCCGCGGCCGCTCTGGCGTCGCCGGCACAGGCGGTGCGCACCACGGCCGAGCCGGCCGGGCAGACCGAGTACGTCGTCCTCTACAAGGAAGGCACGAACGCGGCCGACGCCCAGAAGGCGATCGAGGCCGCCGGCGGCTCCATCGTGAAGGTCAACGAGGCGGTGGGCGTGGCGACGGTCACCACGACCAACAACGGATTCGTCGCCGCGATCAGGGGCAGTTCCGCGATCGAAGGGGTGGCGCGCAACCGCGCCATCGGCGTCGCGCCCAAGACCGCCAAGGTCCAGCCGGGCGTCGGCAAGGCCATCCGGTCCAAGGCGGTCGAGAAGGAGGGCAGGGCCGACGCCGCACACGCCAAGAGGGGCAAGAAGCCCACGAACGAGCCGCTCAGCGACCTGCAGTGGGACCTCGACCAGATCCACGCGAACGAGGCGCACAAGTACGAGCGCGGCGACAAGCGGGTGCTCGTCGGCATCATCGACACCGGAGTGGACGGCACCCACCCGGACATCGCCCCCAACTTCAACAAGGCGCTGAGCCGCAACTTCACCGTCGACATCCCCACGGACGCCGACGGCAACGAGGTGGACGGCCCCTGCGAGGTGGCCTCCTGCGTCGACCCCGTGGACGTGGACGGCGACGGCCACGGCACGCACGTCGCGTCGTCGATCGCGTCCCCGATCAACAAGCTCGGCGTCTCGGGCGTGGCCCCCAATGTCACGATCGTGAACATCCGGGCCGGTCAGGACTCCGGCTACTTCTTCCTGCAGCCGACCGTGGACGCGCTCACCTACGCGGGCGATATCGGCATCAACGTGGTCAACATGAGCTACTACGTCGACCCGTGGCTGTTCAACTGCGTGGACAACCCGGCCGACTCCCCCGAGAACCAGCTCGAGCAGGCCACCGTCATCAAGGCGACCCAGCGGGCGCTCGACTACGCCCACAACAAGGGCGTGACCCTGGTCAGCGCGGCGGGCAACGAGGCGATGGACTACACCAAGACCAACGTCGACACGACCAGCCCGGACTTCGTGAGCGTGCCCGGCCGGGCGCCGTACCCCCGCACGATCACGCCGACCAGCTGCAAGTCGATGCCCGGCCAGGGCGCCCACGTGATCTCGGTCTCGTCGACCGGCGTCAGCAAGCGGAAGGCGTACTACTCCAACTACGGCAACGGCTTCGTGGACGTCGCCTCCCCGGGCGGCGACGTGTACGACACGCCCGACAACACGCGCGACATCGGCAAGGCGACCCTCGCCGCGTACCCGAAGGCGCTCGCCGTCGCCAACGGCGAGATCGACCAGAACGGCGAGCCGACCGTCCCCTACGTGGTGAAGGACTGCAAGGGCTCCACCTGCGGCTACTACCAGTACCTCCAGGGCACGTCGATGGCCTCGCCGCGCGCCGCCGGCGTCGCCGCCCTGATCGTCAGCAAGTACGGCAGGCCCAGCACCCGGCACCCGGGCCGTCTGGCCATGGACCCCGCCGCCGTGGAGCAGATCCTGCTCGGGACGGCCACGCCCATGGCGTGCCCGAACCCGGCGGCGCTCACCTACACGCGGCACCTGCCGTCCGGCTCGACCGTGACCGTCACGCACACGTGCGAGGGCGGCACGGGCGGCAACGGCTTCTACGGCAAGGGCATCGTCGACGCCCTGAACGCCGTCCGCCGATAGACCGCGTCCCTCTTCTGACCGCCGGCGGACCGCACGGTCCGCCGGCGCGTCGGGGCCGGGAGGCCGTCCGGCGCCGGCCGAGCCCTCAGTCGGCGAAGTCCCCGGCGGCGACCCTGAGCGTCCGCAGCACGTCGAACATCTCGCCCAGTTCCTTCTCGCCGTACATCGCGAGGCCGAAGTCGGCGGCCATCAGGTCGGCGGTGGCGAGCCGCACGACATCGCGGCCCCTGTCGGTGATCTCGGCGAGCACGCCGCGCCCGTCGCGCGGGTTGCGCATCCGGCGCACGAGCCCGGCCCGCTCCAGCCGGTCCACCGTGTTGGTCACGCTCGTCGGATGCACCATGAGCCGTTCGCCGATCTTGGAGAGCGGCAGCGAGCCCGCCTTGCTGAACGTGAGCAGCACCAGCGCCTCGTAGCGCGCAAAGGTCAAATCGTACGGCTTGAGCAGCGCGTCCAGTTGCGCCAGGAGTATCTGGTGGGCTCTCATGATCGAAGTTACGGCGGCCATCGCGGAGGACGGCCCGAAGTTCGCTCGCCAGCTCTCGGCGGCCCTTTCAATGGGGTCGAACGGCAGGTTGAGCGGCTTCGAGATGAACACAGCGATACGTTAGCGCGACCTTAGTCCCGTTTGCGCTGCGTACGCTGTGTAACCAAATTGATTCCTTGACCCCAGAACTCCGGCGTCAAACATCACGCTCCGTTATGGTTGCCACGTCAAAAGGTGAGGCGGCGGCAAACCCGGAGGGCAACGCGAGCCAAGTCTGCTAGCCGGCAGGCCACGGCGGGCACGCCCTGCGACCAGCGCCACGGGGACCGGCGCGGTCCGCGCCGCCGCCCACCCGCACGGGGGGTTTGTTCGATGGGCAACAAGCATGTGACGGCGCGGAAGTCGCGCCGCGCACGGCCGTGGGCGTGGCCGGGGGCCGCGCCCGGCCGTGGATAGCCGGAGAGGCGTTTCACGCGAGGAACTCAAGCAGGGCGCGGTCGTGCTTCTGGCCGTGCTGCTCGTGCTTGGGCTCGTCAGCGCGTGGAGCGTCCTCATTCCGGGCGTCATGGACTGGGACAACATCGTGGTCGCGGTCATCGGGTCGCTCCGGCTGACCGGTCCGGTCGCCGCGGCCTTCGCCGCGTGGGTCGCGGCGCGCCGCCGCCGCGCCGACCGCCTGCGCGCGCTCACCACGTGGCAGGCGGTGCGGCCGCCGCTCGCGATCCTCATGGTCGTGGTGGGCTCCTTCGCCGCCACCATGACCGTGCTCACCATCCGCGCCCTGATCACCGGGGAGGGCGACGGCCCGCTACCCGGCGGGGTCGCCATGGGGGCCGCCGGCCTCTCCCTTTATGTGGTCGCGGGCTGGGTGGTCGGCTGGGTGGCCCCCGTCGCCCTCGCGCCGCTGATCGCCGGTTTCGGCACGTACGCGCTGTTCACGTGGCTCGCCGGCGGCGCGCCCTGGGCCGACCGGCTGGCGCCGGCGGTGCGCGATCCGTACGACGCGCTGCGGATGATGCCGGCGGCGACGCTCACCGACCAGGCCCTGTGGCTGGTCGGCATCACCATCGCGATCCTGCTGGGATGGGCGGCACTGATCACCCGGCAGGCGCTCGCGCTGGCCGCGGCGATGATCGCGCTGCTCGCCGCGGGCACGGGGGTGGCCCGGTTGCTGAGCGAGCCGCAGGCGGTCTCGGCGAGCGAGAACATCGCCTACACCTGCCAGGAGTGGCCGATCGTCGTGTGCGTGCATCCGGGGATGCGCGGCGGGCTCGGCGAGCTGGGCAGCACGTTCACCACGATCGCGGCCCGCCTGGCCGGCACTCCCGCCGCGTTCAACCGGGTCGAGCAGCGGACGCGCTCCGAAACCGAGGAGGCCGGCCAGGGCATCGTGCCCATCCACGTCGACGACCTCGACCCCGGGTACGCGGACCGGGCGGCGTCCGAGTTCGTCGAGAGGCTGGCCCGGCCGTGCCCCGGCTCCCCGGCCGACGGATACCGCGCGATCGTCCTCGCCTGGCTGCGCGACGAGCCGCTGCCCTCGGGTCCGCTGCCCGAGCACCGGCACGCCGCCGCCTGGTTCGCCCGGCTGACCGAGACGCAGCGCCGCGACTGGCTGCGGATGTTCTACACGGACTTCGCCACCTGCCGGCTGCAGAGCCGCTACTTCGGCGGAGACGTCCGCCGGGACGCCCCCGCCGCCCCCAGCTACCCCATGAACCCCCCGTACGAGCACGAGGACACCGCTCCGTCGCGCCGCGAGACCCCCACTCCCGAGGCGGACGAGACGGCCCGGCAGCCCTCCGGCGCCCACTGAACCCCGCGTTATCACTACATGCAGCGCGAAGGTGAGACATGGCCGATCACGGGAAGATTCCCTCCGTGAACCGCCAGACTCAAGCCCCCCAGGGTTCGCCGGCCCCAGAACCCCCGGCCCGGCGCTCCCGGCGCGGCTGGCGACTGCTCGCCGGGCTTCTCTTCGCCGTGCTGATCCTCGTCGTCGGCGCGCGGCTCGCCCTCTCCTGGCTCGACCCGTTCGGCGAGCGCACCGTCGACCGCAGCGGCCCCGTGCTGCTGCGGTCGATCCAGAACCTGAGCCGGTTCGAGGCCGCCACCGGGAACTTCCAGGTCGTCGTCGATCTGGAGAAGGACGCCGCCTTCCTGCCCGACGCCATCAAAGGCACCAGAACCCTCTTCGTGGGCGCGGGGAACGTCGACGCCTACGTGGACTTCGGCGCGCTCGCCAAGAACGCCATCACCGTCTCACCCGACCGCACCTCGGTCACCGTACGGCTCCCGCACGCCCAGTTGGAGAAGCCCAACCTGGACAACAAGCGGTCGTACGTGTTCGCCCAGCAGCGCGGCCTGCTCGACCGCGTGTCGGACTTCCTCTCGTCCTCGCCGCAGAACCAGCAGGAGCTGTACGTGCTGGCCGAGAAGAAGATCGCCGAAGCGGCCGCGTCCAGCGACCTGCGCGCACGGGCCGACGAGAACACCCGGTCGATGCTGGAGGGCATGCTGCGGACGCTCGGCTTCACCGACGTCATGATCCAGTACTCCTCCGAGCCCTGACGCCGCCGGACGGCTCAGCCGAGGTCGGCGAGCAGCTCGTCGGCGGCGGTGTAGGGGTCGGTCTCGGCCGCCAGCAGGCGTTCCGCGAGGCGGTCGAGCCGCCGTTCGCGGCCCTCGGGCGCGAACCGGGCGCGCAGCCGCGCCAGCGCGATGGTCTCGATCTCGTCCCGCGCGCGGGCCAGCCGGCGGCGGCGCAGCTCCCCCGACTCGTCGAGGTACGCGGCGTGCTTGTCGAGCGCGGCGAGCAGGTCGTCGGCCCCCTCGCCCTTCGAGGCCACCGTGGAGACGATCGGCGGCCGCCATGGCCCGCGCAGAGGCGCGACCGTGCTCCGCAGATCGCGGACCAGGGCCTGGGCGCCGTCGCGGTCGGCCTTGTTGACGACGAACACGTCGGCGACCTCGAGAATGCCGGCCTTGGCCGCCTGGATGCCGTCGCCCATCCCCGGCGCGAGCAGGACGACGGTGGTGTCGGCCAGCCGGGCCACGTCCACCTCGGCCTGGCCGACGCCGACGGTCTCGACCAGGATGACGTCACACCCGGCGGCGTCCAGCACCCGCAGGGCCTGCGGGGTGGCCCAGGCGAGCCCTCCGAGGTGGCCGCGGCTCGCCATGCTCCGGATGAAGACCTCGGGGTCGGTCGCGTGCTCCTGCATCCGCACCCGGTCGCCGAGCAGCGCGCCGCCGGTGAACGGGCTGGACGGGTCCACGGCCAGGACGCCCACCCGCCGGCCGCGCCTGCGGAACGCCCGGATGAGCATCCCGGTCGAGGTCGACTTCCCCACGCCCGGAGAGCCGGTCAGCCCGATCACGCGCGCGCCGTACGGCCTGCGGCCGCCCTCGGCCTCGGGGCCGGACGCGGTGGCGAACGCCGCCATCACCTCGCGCAGCCGCTCGTCGCCGCCCGGAGTCGCGGCGGCGTTCTCGACCAGCGTGATCAGCCGGGCGACCGCCCGCGGCCGCCCGCGCCGCGCGTCCGCCACGAGCGTCCCAATGTCCATCAGACCTCCGCATCGCTCGCCGCCCGCGGTTCAAGCCTAGACACGCGATCTCAGGCCGGCCCGGCGGCGCGTACGGCGCGCGCCGGGCCGCGAGGCGGACACGGAGAGGCGGACACGGAGAGGCGGCGGAAAGCTGGCGGATCAGCCGCGGGAGGGCACCCGGACGATCAGGGCGTCGCCCTGGCCGCCGCCTCCGCACAGGCCGGCCGCGCCCACGCCGCCGCCGCGCCGCTTCAGCTCGTGGGCCAGCGTCAGCACGATCCGCGCGCCGGACGCGCCGATCGGGTGGCCGAGGGCGATGCCGCCGCCGTTGACGTTGACCTTGTCCAGCGGGACATCGAGCTCCTTGACGGACTGGAGCACGACCTGGGCGAACGCCTCGTTGATCTCGATGAGGTCGAGGTCGTCGGCGGTCAGGCCCTCCTTGGCCAGCGCGTGCTTGATCGCGTTGGCGGGCTGGGACTGCAGCGAGTTGTCCGGACCGGCGACGTTGCCGTGCGCGCCGATCTCGGCCAGCCACTCCAGGCCGAGCTCCTCGGCCTTCGCCCGGGACATGACGACGACCGCGACGGCGCCGTCGGAGATCTGGGAGGCGGAGGCCGCCGTGATGGTGCCGTCCTTGGCGAAGGCGGGCCGCAGCCCGGCGAGCGTCTCGGCCGTGGTGTCGCCGCGGATGCCCTCGTCGGCCGAGAACACGATGGGCTCCGCGCCCTTGCGGCCCGGGAGGGTGACCGGCACGATCTCGTCCTCGAAGACGCCGGTCTTGGTGGCCTTGGCCGCGAGCTGGTGCGAGCGGGCGGAGAACTCGTCCTGCTCCTCGCGGGTGATGCCGAACCTGGCGTTGTGCCGCTCGGTGGACTCGCCCATGGCGAGCTGGTCGAACGCGTCGGTGAGCCCGTCGTAGGCCATGGAGTCGACGACGCCGGCCGGGCCGTACTTGACGCCCTTGCGCAGGCCGGGCAGCAGGTGCGGCGCGTTGGTCATGGACTCCATGCCGCCGGCGACGACGATGTCGAACTCGCCGGCCCGGATGAGCTGGTCGGCCAGCGCGATGGCGTCGAGCCCGGACAGGCACACCTTGTTGATCGTCAGCGACGGGACGGCCATGGGGATGCCCGCCCTGACCGCGGCCTGCCGGGACGGGAGCTGGCCGGCGCCCGCCTGGAGCACCTGCCCCATGATCACATACTGCACGTCTGAGGGGGCGACGCCTGCGCGCTCCAGCGCCGCCTTGATGGCGATGCCGCCGAGGTCTGCGCCGGACAGGCCGGCGAGCGAACCGAGCAAGCGCCCGATGGGCGTACGAGCTCCTGCGACGATCACGGAACCGGACATTGGATGGGGCCTCCATCACGGGATCTGGGCGACGATGTCACGATACCCAGGAGTGTCCGAGTGATCGCCATGGTGGTCGCCCACATCTTCCGGGCCTGGCAGAGTGGCGAGAGCGCGGATCGCGACGCGGAGGAGTGAGGAAATGCTGCTCAGGATCGACCACGTGGGCATCGCGTGCCACAACCTCGAAGAGAAGATCGAGTTCTACGAGACGACCTTCGGGCTCACCGTCGTGAGCCGGGAGGTCAACGAGGAGCAGGGCGTCAAGGAGGCGATGCTGCACGTCACCGACGCGCCGAGCGGGGCGTCGTACGTGCAGTTGCTGGAGCCGCTCCACCCCGACACCGCCGTCGGCAAGTTCCTGGCGAAGCGCGGCGAGGGCGTGCACCACATTGGCTATGGAGTGGCCGATGTCACGCAAGCTCTGCAGGATATCGCCGCAAAGGGCATAAAACTCATCGACGAGCGTCCGCGGCACGGTTCAATGGGTGCGTCAATCGCGTTTCTCCACCCGAAAGACGTGGGAGGAGTCCTGACGGAGCTGGTCGAGACGGCGCGGCATTGACCCTCTGAACGCAAGAAAGGTTCACACGTAACAAGTCGCGCATAAAGTCGGAGGGGGCCGCCAACGCGGCAGTACCGGAGTACGCTGGCGTACCACCGGACGTGGACCCGGATGGGCTCCCCGCCTCGGCTGTCCGAACCCCCCGTCCGGCCCGTGTAGCCGTCTCGACAACCCAGGATCGAGCCTCATGCAGTCCGACATCGACGCCCAACTCAACAATTTCTTTGAAGACGCCCCTTCTCGGGAATTCGACGTGGTGCTCCGCGGCTACGACCGGCACCAGGTCCACGACCACTTGAAGACGCTCGACACAGAACTGCGTCAGGCGCGTGAACAGGTGAGCGGGCTCCAGCGAGAGCTTTCCGACTCGCAGCGTCAGTTGCAGGAGCAGGAGCGTCCGACCTATTCCGGTCTCGGCGC
Organism: Microtetraspora fusca; assembly: GCF_001570365.1. Classification (GTDB taxonomy): domain Bacteria; phylum Actinomycetota; class Actinomycetes; order Streptosporangiales; family Streptosporangiaceae; genus Microtetraspora; species Microtetraspora fusca. Next base: position 195,796 of record NZ_BBYK01000046.1, read on the forward strand.
CCGCATTGAGCAGTTGCTTCGTCTTGCCGAGGAACAGGCCACCGAGCTCGTCCAGGCCGCCAGGTCGGAGGCCAACGAGATCAAGGCGCAGGCCAAGGTGGACGCCGCCGACATGCGCGCCGCCGCCGAGAACGAGGCCGCTGAGAAGCGCGCCCTCGCCGCCCGCGAGGCCGAGGACATGCGGAGCACGGCCGAGCGCGACGCCGAGGAGATCCGCGCGACCGCCAAGCGGGAGGCCGACGAGCTGACCTCGACCACCGAGCGCGAGGTCGCGAAGGTCCGGGCCACCGCCGACCACGAGGTCGCGGAGAAGCGGGCGGACGCCGAGCGGGAGATCGCCAAGCTGCGCACCACCACCGAGCGCGAGGTCGCCCAGCTCCGGGCCTCCACCAAGCGCGAGCGCGACGAGGTGCTCACCACCGCCAAGCGCCAGGCGGACGAGATGCGCGCCCAGGCGCAGCGCGTCCTGGAGGAGTCCGAGGCCAAGCGGGCCCAGGAGGAGGCGGAGTTCGAGATCCAGCTCGCCTCCCGGCGCGAGGAGGCCGAGCGGCAGGAGGCCGAGCGCCACGCCACCGCCCAGGCCAACACGCAGAAGCTCGTCGCCGAGGCGGAGCAGCGCGCCGCGACGGCCGAGCAGCGGGCCAGCAAGGCCACCCAGCAGGCCGAGCAGACCCGGCGCGAGGCCGACGCGCACGCCAAGCAGCTCCTCGCCAACGCGCGGAAGAACGCCGACCAGCTCGTGGCCGACTCCAAGTCCAGCGCCGAGTCGATCGTGACCGACGCCAAGAACGAGGCCGAGCGCACCCGCACCGCCATGCAGCGCCAGGTCGACGAGCTGACCCGCCAGCGCGACAGCATCACCAGCCACCTCGCCCAGCTTCGGCAGCTCCTCGGTGGCGCCCCGCTGCCGGGCATGGACGCCGAGCCGGCGCCGGTCGCGGCCTCCCCGGCCAAGCCCGCGCTGTCGGCCGCACCCAGCGCCGACAAGCCGGTCTCGGTCTCCAAGCCCGTCGAGGCCGGCAGCAAGGCCGACGACGACGCCGAGTGGTGGCAGGAGTAACAACCGGCGCTTACGGGGGAGCAGGCGACGGCTATAGCGACACCATGAGCAGGGCCCGGCGGATCACCTCCGCCGGGCCCTGCTCATTTGCCTCGCTTCGCTCGCGCGGGCTCGGGGCGCTCGGGTGGGGGCGTCAGATCCAGCCGCGGCGGGCGGCTTGGACGCCGGCCTGGAAGCGGCCGGTGGCGCCCAGGCGGCCGAGCAGGGAGGCGATCCGGCGCCGCAGCGTCCGCTCGGAGATGCCGAGGTGCCGCAGGATCGCCTCGTCCTTCATCCCCACCGCGAGCAGTTCCAGGATCTGCCGGTCCACCGCGTCCAGAGCCGGTACGGACGACGTCCCCGCCAGGGGGGCCGCCTCGCGCCACAGCGTCTCGAACAGGGCGACGAGGGCGTCCGTGAGGGCGCTGTGCCGTACGACGACGGAGGTGAAGTGAACGCCCTCCTCGTTGCCGGTGAGCGGCAGCAGGGCGGTCGCGCCGTCGACGAGGACCAGCTTGATCGGCAGGTTGGCGTGGACCCGCGACTGCTCGCCCAGGCTCATCATCTGCCGGATCTCATCGAGCTTGGCGGGCAGGTCCAGCACGGCGGAGGAGTAGATCGCGCGACAGCGCACGCCCCGCGCCAGCGCGGACTCCTCGGCGCTGATCGACGTCCCCGAGGAGGCGGCGTACGGCGGGGCGTCCAGCGCGAGCACCTCCTTGGACGCGCCGGCCAGCAGCTCCCCCACCCGGCGGCTCGCGGCGGCGCTGCCCTCGACCACCTCGATCACCCGTTCCGGGTCGGCGCGCAGCAGCCCCTCCTGGAAGTCGGCGGCCAGCTCGTCGGCCACCAGGCTGAGCCGGTCGAGCTCGGCCCGGCGGCGGCGGATCGCCCCGCCGAGGCCGATCCTGGGGTCGGCCGCGCGCAGGCCGCGCCGTTCGGCCGACTCCAGCAGGCCGAGCTCCATGAGCCGGTCCACCGAGGCGCGGACCGCGTCGGGCGACGCCTCCAGCCGCCGCGCGCACTCCTCGACGGAGCAGCGGGGGTCACGGAGCAGCAGGCGGTAGATCCGTTCTTCCAGGACGTCCAAACCGATGGCGTCCCACAACGTGGCACCTCCGTGGCATGTTCCGGTCATTGGCCGGATCAGGTCACATGTTTGTATCACAATCGTCGTGTCGCATCGCAAAGGTAGCGACATGGAGCCAACGCGGAGTATTGCCTCCGCGAGCTCCTGAGGGAGGAAAGCAGAGGGAGGGGACGCAGGCCTGGACGGTGACCCCGTCCGCCTCGTCCGCCCCCTCCGCTTAGCTCGTCCTCCGCCTTGTGCGTCTCGGTTTCCCGCGTCTCCCCGTTCAGGGCAGGGAACGGACGAAGTCGGCGACGGCGTGGTTGAACGCCTCGGGATTCTCCATCGCGGACAGATGGCCCGCCTCAGGGACGACGGCGAGCCTGCCGTCGGGCACGGCCCCGGCCATCGCCTCCGCATCGGCCCGCGGGGACAGTTCGTCCTCGTCGCCCACGATGACCAGCACGGGCGCCGTCAGGGCGCGGAGCGTGTCGAAGGAGTCCGGGCGGGCCGCCATGGCGCGCTGCGCCCACGCCACGGCCGGAGGCGGCGCGGACTGGACGAGGCCGCGTACCCGGCCGGACACCATGGGCCTGCGCCGCGCGGTCGTGGCACCGAGCTGCGGCGGCAGGACCTCGTCCACGAGGATGGCCGGGCCGTCCCGGAGGACCGCCTCGGCGATCCGCTCGCGGTTCTCCCTCGCGGGCGCGGGGTCGGCGGCCGCCTTGGTGTCGGCGAGGATCACGCCGAGCAGGCGGTCGGCGTGGCGACGGCAGAAGGCCATCGTGACGTACCCGCCCATGGACTGGCCGCCGACCACGGCGCGCTCGATCCCCTCGCTGTCGAGGAGCCGCGCCACGTCGTCGGCCATGACGTCGAGCGAGGGCGCGTCGTCTCCGAGGGGTGAGCCGCCGAAGCCGCGCAGGTCTGGAGTGATCACCGTGCAGGCGCGCGCGAGCCCCTCACGCTGCGCCTGCCACATCGCCGAGGAGAGCGGGAAGGCGTGGAGCAGGACCACAGGCGTCCCGGAGCCGGCTGATCGCGAGTAGAGCCGCATCTGGCCAACGTAACCCGCGATCGCCGTCAATGAACCCGTTGGCCCCTCGCCACGCGCTCGTACGAACGGCGTGGCGAGCCCCCCACCCCGCGGTTGTCCGGGCCTCTAGGAAGGTCGACCCGCCGAGAGCGAACGGTCAGGACATCGCGGTCTGGCCACCGTCGACGAAGAGCACCTGGCCGGTCATGTACGCGGACGCCGGGCCGGCGAGGAACAGCGCGGGCTGGGCCATCTCCTCGGCGGTCCCCCAGCGGCCCATCGGGACGCCGCTGATGGTGGCCTTGCTCGCGTTCTCGTCCTCCCACAGGTTGCGGTTGAGGTCGGTCGCCGTCCAGCCCGGGCACAGCGCGTTCACCCGTACGCCGCGGGACGCCCATTCGACCGCGAGGGTCTTGGTGAGGGCGACCAGCCCCGCCTTCGCCGCACCGTACGGCGCGAGGAACGGCGCGCCCTTGGCGGCGACGGAGGCGACGTTGATGACGGACCCGCCGCCGCGCTCCAGCAGGTGGGGGGCGAACGCGTGCAGGACGGCCATCGCCGAGTCCAGGTTGAGCCGCATGAGCTTGTCCCAGCCGGTCAGCCGCAGGTCCTTGAACTCGGCGAGGAAGCTCGATCCTCCGGCGTTGTTGACGACGACGTCCACGTGGCCGAGCGCCTCGATCGCGGCCTGGACGGCGGGTGCCACGGCGTCGCGGTCGGTCACGTCGCAGGGGATCACGTGGGCCGAGCGCCCGCGGTCCTCGATCTCCTTGGCCACCTGGGCGAGGCTCTCGGCGGAGCGGGAGACGAGCGCGACGTCCGCGCCCGCCTCGGCGAACGTGAGGGCGATGGCCCGGCCGATGCCGCGGGACGCCCCCGTGACGAACGCCTTCTTGCCCGAGAGATCGAACGCCTGCACGGTGCCTCCACTGGAACAGAACATAGCTCTACTGTTCCTGATTTATACCGCTTCGGCACCCACGGTGGCATCCGGCCCGGATGTCAGACCTCGGTGGGCAGCGGGCCCGCGGCCGGGTTCACCCGCTTGACGATCTCGTCGAGCACGATCCGCACGTACGGCTCCCCCACCCACAGGTGCTTGGCGCCCTCCACGCCGACCACCTCGACCTGCGGCACCCGGGCGAACCGCGTACGCGCCTCATCGGGCCGCAGGTAGTCGTCGTGCTCCGGCACCAGCGCGACCAGGGGCCGGCCGAACTCCGCCCAGGCGTCCAGGTCGGCGTCCGTCGCACGGTGGAGCGGCGGCGAGAGCAGGATCGCGCCCTCGACGAGCGGGTCCCGGCCCCACTTCAGCGCCAGCTCGGTGCCGAACGACCACCCGACGAGCCACGGGCGGGGCAGGTCGTGGAACTCGGCGTACTCCAGGGCCGCCGCCACGTCGAACCGCTCGTCCTCACCGTGGCCGAAGGAGCCCTCGGACGTCCCGCGATCCGAGGTGGTGCCCCGGGTGTTGAAGCGCAGCACCGCGAGGTCGGCCAGCGCGGGCAGCCGGTACGACGCCTTGCGCAGCACGTGGCTGTCCATCATGCCGCCGTGGGTCGGCAGCGGATGCAGGCAGACCAGCGTGGCCGCGGGGGGCCTGTCCTCGGGCAGCGCGATCTCGCCGACCAGCGTCAGTCCGTCGGCCGTGTGCAGCTCGATGTCCTCCCGCCGCGCGGGCAGCACCGTCGACGCCCGGATCTCCGCCACCATCCCCAAACCTCCTGCACAGTTCCTCTGAAAAGCCCGCGACAACCCGCCGACGGTCGTGGCCGTCAGTAGCGGGTGCGGCCGGGGCCGCGGTTGACCCGGTTGCGCCAGCAGGCGGTGTGCCAGTGGCGCCGCTCGTTCTCGCCGCCGGTCCAGTTGGGCCAGGAGACGAGGTGCGCGAGCCCGACCCTGATCTCCTGGTCGCAGCCGGGGCAGCGGTAGATCTTGTCCGCCGCCCCGCCGACGATGCGCCGCACCTGCCACTCGCCGTCGGGCCACTCCTCGACCTGGCCGATGCCGAACCGTCCGGCGAAGCCCAGGCCCTCCTCGTCGGCCTCGGCTCCGCGTCCGCCGTACCCGGGACGCCCTGAGCGGCGCGAGGAGCCGTCGGAACGGCGTGCGCGGCGCGGGCTCACGGGGCCTCCTCGCGGACGCGCGCGACCCACTCGGGGCGCGTACGGACGGAAGAGTACGGCACGGCAGGGGGCGGAGAGGGCGCGACGGGGGTCATGTCAGTCAGAACGAGCGGTCAGCCGGCGTATTCCCGGATGCTCCGCACGCCGGCCGTGACGAGCTGGTCGAGCAGCGGCACGGGAGCGAACGCCGGCTCGCGGTACTCCGCGTAGAGGGCGCGCAGCCCGTCCCTGACCGCCTCCAGGCCGATGGCGTCGAGCATCTCCAGCGGCCCCGCCGGATATCCGCAGCCGAGCCGCATCCCGGTGTCGATGTCGCCCGCGGAGGCGTACCCCGACTCCAGCATGCGGACCGCGTCGTTGAGATACGCGTACAGCAGGGCGTTGACGACGAACTCGGCCCGGTCCCCGCACATCACCGGGGTGCGGTCGAGGATCTTCACCAGGTCGTGTACGGCCGCGGCGGTCTCCGGCGAGGTCAGCACGGTGGAGGCGACCTCGGCCACGCCGTCGCCCACGAGGTGCAGCCCGGCGAGCCGCTCGGGGTGCGGCAGCCGTACGGCGAGCTCGACGACCGGGCGGTCGGACAGGGCGAGGACCACGTCGGCCTCGCCGACCGCGGTCAGGTCGGATCTCTCGGCGACCACGGGCTTGAACCCGGCGCGCTCGAGGGCGGTGGCGAGCGCCGCCGCGTCCGGCCCGCCGCCGACGATCCCGACCGTGGACACGGAGGCCGCCCGGCGGGCCTTCGGCGCGGCGGGGGCGGCTTCGCCGTAGGAGTAGAACCCGCGGCCGGTCTTGCGGCCGAGGAGCCCTGCGGTGACCAGCTCGCGCAGCACGGGCGCGGGCGCGTGCCGCCGGTCGCGGGTCTCGCGGAACAGGACCTCGCACACCTCGTAGGAGGTGTCCAGGCCGATCAGGTCGAGCAGCGTGAACGGCCCCATCGGCAGCCCGACGCCCAGCTTCATGGCGGCGTCGATGTCGTCGCGGCCGGCGACGCCCGACTCCAGCAGGGCGCAGGCGTGGTTGAGATAACCGAGCAGCAGCCGGTTGACCACGAACCCGGCGCGGTCGCCGGCCGTGATCGGGGTCTTGCCGAGGCTCCGGGCGAGCGCGGCGACGTCGTCGGCGAGACCGTCGTCGGTGACCACGGTGTGGACGACTTCGACCAGCTTCATCACCGGGGCGGGGTTGAAGAAGTGCATCCCGATCACCTGACCGGGCCGCGACGTGCCGGCGGCGATCGCCGTGACCGACAGCGACGAGGTGTTGGTGGCGAGCACCGCGGACGGCTTGCAGATGCGGTCCAGGTCGGCGAACAGGCCGCGCTTGAACTCCATGATCTCCGGGATCGCCTCGATCACCAGGTCGGCGTCGGCCAGGTCCTCACGCGAGGTGGTGAGGGTGACCCGGCCGAGGATCTCGCGCTGCGCGTCCTCAGTGAGCTTGCCCTTGGCGACGGCCTTGCCGGTCGAGCGCTCCAGGTGGCCGCGACCGCGCTCCAGGGCCGCGTCGTCGGCCTCGACACCGATCACTCGACGGCCCGAACGGGCGAAGACCTCGGCGATCCCCGCGCCCATGGTGCCGAGTCCCACCACACCGACAGTCTCAAACGTCTGCGCCATGGGGTCAGTCTCCCAGAGGGGTCCGATCCGGCAGAGGGCAGGCGGCGCGACCGGTAGGGTTGGCCGCTATGCGGCTGGTCATCGCGCGGTGCAGCGTGGATTACGTGGGGAGGCTGACGGCCCATCTGCCCATGGCGCCCCGCCTCATCTTGGTCAAGGCGGACGGCAGCGTCTCCATCCACGCCGACGACCGGGCGTTCAAGCCGCTCAACTGGATGAACCCCCCGTGCAAGCTGCGCGAGGACGACGGCACCTGGACCGTGACCCACGGCAAGACCGGCGAGAAGCTCATCCTCACCATCGAGGAGGTGCTGCACGACTCCAGCCACGAGCTGGGCGTCGATCCGGGGCTCCAGAAGGACGGCGTCGAGGCGCACCTGCAGGAGCTGCTCGCCGAGCACATCACCACACTGGGCGACGGCTGGACGCTGATCCGCCGCGAGTACATGACGGCCATCGGCCCGGTGGACATCCTCTGCCGCGACCACCTCGGCGGCACGGTGGCGGTGGAGATCAAGCGCCGCGGCGAGATCGACGGCGTCGAGCAGCTGACCCGCTATCTGGAGCTGCTCAACCGCGACCCGCTGCTCGCCCCGGTCAAGGGCGTCTTCGCGGCGCAGGAGATCAAGCCCCAGGCCCGCGTGCTGGCCGTCGACCGCGGCATCGACTGCGTCACCCTCGACTACGACGCGCTCCGCGGCATCGAGCCGGAGAATCCCACGCTCTTCTGACGGCCGCGTGTCCACCGAACGGTGGACACCGGGATTCAGTCGACCAGGGGTGTCCTGGCGTAAAGCGCCGGTAGATCCTTGCAGCATGACAAACGCCATTGAGGTCCGCGGCCTGACCAAGCGGTACGGCGACGTTCAGGCGGTCAGGGGCATCGACCTCGACATCAGGCGGGGCGAGGTCTTCGCCATTCTCGGCCCCAACGGGGCGGGCAAGTCGACGACCGTCGAGATCCTGGAGGGGTACCGCAAGCGGGACGCGGGCGAGGTGTCGGTGCTCGGCGTCGACCCGGGCCGGCCTACTCGGGAATGGCGCTCCCGCATCGGCATCGTCCTGCAGACCGCGAACGACGCCGCCGAGCTGAGCGTGCGCGAGACGGTGCGCCACTTCGCGGGTTACTACCCGAACCCGAGGGACCCCGACGAGGTGATCGCCGCCGTGGGGCTCTCCGAGAGCGCGAACAAGCGGATCCGCCAGCTCTCCGGCGGGCAGCGGCGGCGGGTGGACGTCGCCCTCGGCGTCCTGGGCAACCCGGAGCTGATCTTCCTGGACGAGCCCACCACCGGTTTCGACCCCGAGGCCCGGCGGCAGTTCTGGGAGCTGATCGCGGGGCTGGCGCACACGGGCAGCACGATCGTGCTGACCACCCACTACCTGGACGAGGCCGAGGCGCTGGCCGACCGGGTCGCGGTCATCGCGGGCGGCTTGATCGTCGCCGAGGGCGAGCCCGCGACGCTGGGCGGCCGGGCCACCGCGAAGGCCCTCGTGAGCTGGGACGAGGGCTCGGTCGAGACGGACACGCCGACCAAGACGGTCCTGGAGCTCAGCCGCCGCTACGACGGGGAGGTCCCCGGCCTGTCCGTCGCCCGTCCCACGCTCGAAGACGTCTACCTCAAGCTGATCGAGGCCCCCGGTGAATGACGCAGTGAATGAATCAGTGAGTGACGCCGTGAATGAGACCCTGACCGAGACCGCTCCCCCTGCGGCCCCCGCCCACGCGATGCCCTCCGCCCTGAAGCTGGGCCTGTCCCGGGGCATGGTGGAGACGAAGATGTTCTTCCGCGAGAAGGACGCCGTCGTGTTCACCTTCGCCTTCCCGATCATCCTGCTCATGCTGTTCGGTTCGATCTTCGCCGGCAGCCTGGAGGGGACCGGGGTCACCGTCTCGCAGCTCTACACGGCGGGGCTGATCGGGGCCGGTGTGATGGGCGCCGGCTTCCAGAATCTGGGCATCGGCATCGCGGGCGACCGCGACGACGGCACGCTGAAGCGGCTGGCCGGAACGCCCATGCCGCGCAGCGCCTACTTCATCGGCAAGATCATCAACGTGCTGGTGATCGCGTTCCTGGAGGTCGCGATCCTGCTGGCCATCGGGGTCCTGATGTACGACCTGGACCTGCCCGGCCAGGTGTCGAGCTGGGTGACCTTCGCCTGGGTGTTCGTGCTCGGGGTCACCGCCGCGGCGCTGCTGGGCACGGCGGCGAGCAGCCTCCCCCGCTCGGCCAAGAGCGCCGCCGCGGTCATCAGCATGCCGTTCGTGGTGCTGCAGTTCATCTCGGGAGTCTTCATCCCGTTCACCCAGATGCCCGAGTGGCTGATCAACGTCGCCTCGGTGTTCCCGCTGAAGTGGATGTGCCAGGGGTTCCGCGCGGTGTTCCTCGGGGACGACGGCGCCACGCTTGAGCTGACGAAGTCGTACGAGCTGGACCGGGTGGCCCTGGTCCTCGCCGCGTGGGTGATCGGGGGTCTGGTGCTGTGCCTGACGACCTTCCGCTGGAAGGGCCGCCGCGACGGATGAGCACGGCCTGGCGCCGGAACCGGCGCTCCCTCGCCGAGGGCGTCGCCGCCCCCTCCGGGGACGGCGAGCCCGGCGCCGGCCACGCGTGGAAGGCGTTCCGCGGCTGGGAGACGCTGTACTCCGTGGTCTTGGCCGTCACGATCGCGCTCGTGTTCGCGGACCACGACCTGACCCCGGCCGCCAGGACGGTCGCGCTCGCGCTGCTCGGCTGCTGCGCGGCCGGGTATCTGCTCCTCGGCCGCCCAGCGCTCGGGGACGGCGGCGCCCGCGACCGCCGCGGCCTGCTCTATGTGGGCGTGATGATCGCGACCTTCGTCCCGGCCACCATCATCACGACTTCGGCGACCATGGGGCTGTTCGCGCTCTGCCCGCAGGCGTTCATGCTCCTGCGTGACCGATACGCCGTCGCGGTACTGCTGGCGCTGAACGCCGGCCCCGTGACCATGTTCCTGGCGGCGTACGGCACGACCGGGCACCTCGGGTTCGTCTCCATCGTCTTGATCGGCATCGCGTTCGCCGCCGTCCTCGGGTCGTGGATCAGCCGCATCATCACCCAAAGCACCGAACGCGCGCGGCTCATCGAGGAGCTGTCCGCCAGCCGCGCCGAGGTCGCCCGCCTGTCCGCCGAGCGTGGCGCGCTGGCCGAGCGCGAACGGCTGGCCCGGGAGATCCACGACACCCTCGCCCAGGGGTTCACCAGCATCATCATGCTCATCCAGGCCGCCGAGGCGCAGCCGGGGCCGGCGCCGGGATCACGGCATCTGGCGCTGGCCGTACAGACCGCCAGGGAGAACCTGGCGGAGGCGCGCGCCCTCGTCGCGGCGCTCGGCCCGGCCCCGCTGGACGGCTCCACCCTGGACGAGGCGCTGCGGCGGCTCACCGCCCGGCTGGGCGAGGAGCTGGGCCTCCAGGCGTCCTTCGCGGTCGAGGGCGTCTCGCGCGCGCTGCCGGCCAACACCGAGGTGGTGCTGGTGCGGGCGGCGCAGGAGGCCCTGGCCAACGTCCGCAAGCACGCCGCCGCGTCGGCCGTCCAGGTCCGCCTCGTGTACGGCGTGGCCGAGGTGACGCTGACGGTCCGCGACGACGGGTGCGGCCTCGGCCCCGGCCCGACCTCGGGGTACGGCCTGCGCGCCATGCGGAGCCGCGTCGAGCAGGAAGGCGGCGCGCTGACCGTGACCGGCTCCATGACCGACGCGATCCCCGCGGCCGACGCGGCCACCAGACCGGGGACGACCCTGACCGTCACCCTGCCCTCGCCGGCGCCGCCGCCCGATTCCCGAGATGGAGAGTGACCTTCCGTGGTTCGCCTGATGATCGTGGACGACCACCCCGTCGTACGCCAGGGCCTGCGCGGCATGTTGGAGTCCGACCCCGGCGTGGACGTGGTCGGGGAGGCCGGCTCCGGCGACGAGGCCGTCGTACGCTCCCGTGAGCTGCGGCCGGACGTCATCCTCATGGATCTGCGGATGCCGTCGGGCGACGGCGTCGACGCGACCAGGCGCATCCTGGCGGAACGCCCGGAGAGCCGGGTGATCGTGCTGACGACGTACGAGACCGACCAGGACATCGTGCGGGCGGTCGAGGCGGGCGCGGCCGGCTACCTGCTCAAGGACATCTCCCGCGCCGACCTGCTCGCCGCGGTCGCGTCGGCGGTGCGGGGAGAGACCGTGCTGGCCCCGTCCGTCGCCACGAAGCTCGTCACGCGCATGCGCGCGCCCGTCGCGGAGTCCCTGTCGCCGCGCGAGGCGCAGGTGCTCTCGCTCGTCGCCCGCGGGCTGACGAACGCGGAGATCGGGACCGAGCTGTTCATCAGTGAGGCGACGGTGAAGACCCACCTGCTCCGCGTCTTCGCCAAACTCGGCGTCTCCGATCGCACCGCGGCCGTCACCACCGCGCTCGGCCGCGGCCTCATCTAGCCATGGTTACCTACCGTAAAAGGCCGAATCAAGATCGAATACAGGCCCCACTTGACCGGCTTGTCAAGTAAATGACCTTCCTTTCGGGCGGCCGAAAGCGCTAATTTATAGATACTTTCGCATAAAGGATCTTGCGTCCATAATGGTTCCTCCTGGGGGGCCATTGACGGCGCGAGGTGAAGTAGTGGTGGGACGGGAATACCGGGGGATGTCGGCCGAACAACGGCTGGCCGACCGAAGAGAGCGGTTGATCACGGCCGCATACACGCTGTTCGCCAACCCAGGCTTCCATGGCACGACGATCGAGCGGCTGTGCGCGACCGCTCGCATCTCCAACCGCGCGTTCTACGAGTGCTTCTCGGGGCGCGACGACCTCATGCGCGCGGTCTACGACCGATGCGTGGAGGAGACGCTCGCCTCCGTGTCGGCGGCCATCGAGGAGGCGCCGCCTACGCTGGACGACCGCATCGTGGCCGGCATCGGCGAGTACGTCCGGTTTGTGACGAAGGATGTCCGGCGCGCCCGCGTGATGCACGTGGAGGTCCGCCGCGCGGGCGACGTCCTCAGCAGCGCGCGGCAGCGCTCCGTGCTGGAGTTCAGCAAGGTGATAGAGCGCGCGGTCGACGACGTACGACACCGCCCCCCGCTGGAGCCCCACCTGCTCTCGCTCGGCGTGATCGGGGCCATCACGGAGCTGCTCATCGAATGGGTCCTGAGCGACCCGGCTCCCTCCGTGGACCGGCTCACCGCCGCGGCGATCCACATCTTCCGCAGCTCGTTCCACCCCTGACGCCGGCGAGCGCGGCACAGGAGCCCGGGGACGGCCTCAGATCCACCCCATGTCCTGAGCGGCGCGGATCGCGGTGATGCGGTTCCCCCCTCCCAGCTTGCCGATGGCGCTGGACAGGTAGTTCCGGACGGTCCCCTCGGTGAGGTGCAGCTCGGCGGCGATCCGCGCCACCGACGCGCCCTTGGCCGCCAGGGCCAGCGCGTCGCGCTCCCGCTCCGTCAGCGGGTTCTCCCCTGCGGTCATCGCGGCGGCCGCCATCTCCGGATCGAGGTAGCGGCCACCCGCGTGCACCTTCCGGATGGCGCGGGCCAGTTCCTCGGCCGACGCGTCCTTGGGCACGAATCCGCGCACCCCGGCCGCGAGCGCCCGCCTCAGGTATCCGGGCCGCCCGAAGCTGGTCAGGATCAGCATCGCCCGGCCGGGCATGCTCTCCGCCACGGACAACCCGTCCATCCCCGGCATCTCGACGTCCAGCACCAGCACGTCCGGCTCGTGCTCCCGTACGGCCTGGGCCACCAGGTCGCCCCTGCCGACCTGGGCGACGACCTCGATGTCGGCCTCCAGACCGAGCAGCATGGCGATCGCCTGCCGGATGAGCCGCTCGTCGTCGGCGAGCAGGACACGGATCATGCCCCGACCTCCACGGGCAGCGGGGCGACCGCGCGCAGGACGAACTCGCCCGATCCCGTGGGCCGCGCCTCCAGTGTGCCCCCGACCGCCGCCATGCGCTCGCCCAGCCCGGCCAGGCCGCTCCCGACGTCCTCCGCCGCCCGGCGGGCCACGCCGTCGTTGCGCACCTCCAGCACCGCCTCCTCCTCCGAGTGGCGCACGGTGATGTCGCATCGCGACGCCGAGCTGTGCCGGAGCACATTCGTCGCCGCCTCGCGGATCACCCACGCGAACACCGGTGCCACCTCCTCGGGCACCTCCCTGTGCGGCAGATGCAGACGGCAGGTCACCCCGGCCGCCTCCAGCACGCCGCGCACCGTCGCCAGCTCGGCGCCCAGGTCGAGCCGCCGATAGCCGCGCACCGTCTCCCGCAGCTCCCGCAACGCCGTACGGGCCAGGCCGCGGACCTCGGCCATCTCGTCTTTGGCCGCGCCCGCGTCGGCGGCGGACAGCCGTACGGCGAGCTCGCTCTTGACCGCGATGGCGGAGAGCTGGTGGCCGACCATGTCGTGCAGGTCGCGGGCGAACCGCAGCCGCTCCTCTGCGACGGCCAGTCGCGCCTGGGCCTCGCGCCCGGCGTGCGCCTCCTCGGCGAGCCGCCAGATCCACACCCAGAGCCGGTTGGTCCAGGGGAAGAGCGCGCACATCACCACGTAGTAGAAGCTCACGCCCACGACCGCGCCGACGGTGCTCGGCACATCCGTGGCGAAGGTGGGGTCGCCGCCGGCCAGCGTGGCGAAGACGGCCGGCGGGGTCACCACCACGGCCGTCCCGGCGCCGAGCAGCACCGCGGACTTCCGCGACACCCCGACCGCGGCGATCGACAGCCACGCCAGCGGCACGAACCCCCACCCCGTCATCTGGGCGCCGCCGGTCACCATGACGGCCAGCGCCAGGGCGCCCGACACCACCCTCTCGCGCCGGGAGATGCCATGGGAGAGCACCGCGTCCGTCATCCGGACGAAGACGACGCTGAACATCGCCAGCCCGGCGGCGGCGAGCAGGGCGCGTTGCCACGCCAGGACCCCCAAACCGAGCGCCCCGGCGCTGGTCAGGACGGCCAGGAACCAGGTGAGGAGCAGCGTCCCGATCAGCACCCACCGGACGACCCTGCGTGCGCGTCTCAGCCCGTCAACCACCATTTACTCCACTTTATCGGCCTTTGACCACGTCAAGGAGCCGCACCCGCGCGCCCGTGCGCAGCACGGCCCGCTCGTAGATCCGCGCGGCCAGCAGCGCCACCGCGGCGACGGCGGCGGCCATCAGGACGGCGGAGGCCGCCACCTGCCAGAAGGGGATCTCGGCCGCGGCCGCCCGCACCGGCATGACCATCGACGAGAACGGCGGGACGAACGACGCGATCGTGGCCACGGTGCCGGTGGGGTCGGTGACCGAGTAGAAGGCCACACCGTACGTCGCCATCATGGTCATGGTCATCGGCGACAGGACGTTGCCGACCTCCTCCTGCCGCGAGACGAGCGACGCCAGCATGGCGGCGAACGCCGCGAAGAAGAGGTAGCCGAGGACGAACCACACGATCACGCCGGCCACGATCCCGGCCATCCCCGGTGGAAAGTCGAGCGCCAGCCCGGAGGCCAGCGCGCCGACCAGCCCCGCCGCGATGGCGACGACCAGATTGATCAGGCCGACGCCCCCCAGCCCCAGGATCTTTCCGCCGAGGAGCTGCGCGGGGCGCACCGATGTGAGCAGGATCTCGACGATGCGGCTGCTCTTCTCCTCGACCACGCCCATCGCGACCATCATCGGCGTACCGATGACCAGCATGAACAGAATGATCACCAGCACGACCGCGATGCCGGTGCGAGTCTTCTGGTAGCGCGTGTCGGCGCCGACGGACTGCATGTCGAGCGGGGTGACCGTGACCCCGGCGGCGCCGATCTGGGCCTCGCGGTGCGCGCTCTGCAGCAGCAGCCCGAGCTGGTCGTCGATCTCGCCGTCGGTCAGCACCTTGGTGCCGCCGACGAGCGCCGCGTCCACGTCGCCGTCGAGCACGGCCCGCCTGGCCGCGTCCTCGTCGGCGTAGTCCTGCCACTCGACCTTGGTGTCGCCCCACATCTGCAGGCGCTGGGAGGCGACCACGCCCACCTTGTACGAGTCCGGGCCGCCCACGATCTTCGGCGCGAACGCGGCCGCCCCGACCAGCAGCGCCGTGATGACGAGGCCGACGATGAACCCCTTCGAACGCACCTGGGTCCGGATCTCACGCCGGGCCACCAGCAACAATGCGCTCACGCCACCGCCTCCTTGAAGATCTCGGTGAGCGTCGGACGCTCCACCCCGAAGTGCTCGACCCGTCCCGCGCGCATCGCGGCGCGCAGCACACGCTGATCGTCGTCGTCCCGCGTGACCAGCACCTCGCGACCGCCCTCGACGGTCAGCTCGCCGGCCAGGTCCTGCGCCCATCCCGGCTCGGGGTCGGCGACGACCACGCGCAGCTTGCGCCCCTCGGCGGCCCGCAGCTCGTCCACGGTGCCGCTCGCCACCATCCGCCCGGCGGAGATGATGCCGACCGAGTCGCACAGGCGCTCCACGAGTTCGAGCTGGTGACTGGAGAAGATCACCGGTACACCGCTCCTCGCCCGCTCGCGCAGCGCCTCGGCCAGCGCGTCCACCGCCAGCGGGTCGAGCCCGGAGAACGGCTCGTCCAGGACGAGGACGTCGGGGTCGTGGACCAGGGCCACGGCGAGCTGCACCCGCTGCTGGTTGCCCAGCGAAAGCGACTCGACCGCGTCTTTCGTGCGCTCGGTCAGCCCGAGCCGCTCCACCAGGTCACCGGTCGCCTTCCTGGCCGCAGCCGGTGACAGCCCGTGCAGCCGCCCGAAGTACTCGATCTGCTCGGCGACCCGCATCTTCTGGTACAGGCCGCGTTCCTCCGGCATGTAGCCGAACCGCCGCCGCTCCGCGAAACCCAGCGGAGCGCCCTTCCAGCGCACCTCACCGGAATCGGCCTGCATGACGCCCATCACGATCCGCATCGTGGTCGTCTTGCCCGCGCCGTTCGCGCCGACGAAACCGAACATCTCGCCCGGCCGTACGGCGAAGCTCACCCGGTCCAGGGCGACCTTGCCCGTCCCGAACGTCTTGCGCAGTTCCTGCGTCTCCAACATGTGACCGATCATTTCGCGCTCTACCGGACGCCTGAAGACGTCGATATCAGACCTTCCGGATGACATATGTCATCCGATGGCGCCGGGCCCGTTTGACGTGTCCGCCGACGACAAAGCGGTCATCCATCACACGGGCGCTCGGTCAAGACGACGGTTGCGAGTGCCTGATCGGGATCACGCCGCAACTCCGCGGGATCCGGCACCGACCGGATTTCCGGAGATACGGAGGGTTGACCATGCTTGATCGGTATTGGATAACTGAGTTCCGACAGGGGGAGTAAACCCGCGCTGTTATGGAGCCGCCCATGACCGGCCCTGCCTCCCTGGCCCCGGTGGGCCGCGACGCCCAGCTACGGACCCTCCTCCAAGCGGTCGGCAGCCCGCCCGCGGTGATCCTGGTGCAGGGCGAGGCAGGCATCGGCAAGACCCGCCTGGTCCACACGGCGATCGAGCGGCTGCGCGCCGATCGCCGCACCGTGCTGCTCGGCCACTGCCAGCAGCTCAGGGAGCCGTTCCCGTACGGCCCGGTGTTCGACGCGCTGCGCCACGCCGCCGCCGCGCTGCCCGCCGGCGACCGGCTCAACCCCGTGACCGGGGCGTTGCGCGGGTACCTGCCCGAGCTCACCGGGCACCTGCCGCCCGCCCCCTCGCCACCGCCGCTCGACGACGCGCGTGCCGAGCGGCACCGGCTGTTCCGGGCGGTGCATGCGCTGCTCGCCGCCGCGGCACCCGCCGCGCTCGTCGTCGAGGACCTGCACTGGGCCGATGACGGCACGCGGGACCTGCTCCGCTTTCTCACCGACCAGCCACCGGAGGGCCTGGCGCTGGTGGTGACCTTCCGCAGGGAGGACCTCCCCGTGCCCGGCCTGCCGTTCGGGCGCGCCTACCGCCGCCGGCCCGGCGTTCGCAGCGAGGTGATCTCGCTGGCCCCGCTCGATGTCGAGGCGGTGCGGAGCCTTACCAGCGCGCTGCTCGACGGCGCCCCGGTGCCGCAGGAGTTCGCCGCCCGGCTGCACGAGCGCACCGCCGGAGTGCCGTTCGTGATCGAGGAGGTGGTGCGCTCGTTGCGCGACGACGCGGGCCGGCTACCCGGCGGCGAGGACGCGCCCGAGGTACTCGACCGCATCCCCGTGCCGCTGCTGCTGCGCGAGGCGATGGCCGAGCGGCTCGCCGGGTTCTCCCCCGCCGCCCTGCGCGCCGTCCGCGCGGCGGCCGTACTCCGGATGCCCGCCGACGAACCGCTGCTCGCCGCGGTGGCCGGCGCGGAGGAACCGGACGCGGACGCGCACGAGAACGGCCTGTCGGAGGCGCTCCGGGCGGGCGTCCTGCTCGAACACCCCGACGGCCAGTACGGCTTCCGGCACGCGCTCGCCCAGCAGGCCGCCTACGACGCGATCCCGGGGCCGGACCGGCGGCCCATCCACCGGCGGGCGATGGCCGCGCTCTCCGCGCTCGACCCGCCGCCGCTGGTGCGGCTCGCCTACCACGCCAGGCACGCGGGCGACCTGGACGCCTGGCGGCGCCACGGCGCGGCCGCCGCCGACCACGCCGCCGCCGTCGGCGACGTGCCCCTCGCGGTCGAGGTGCTCGAAGGCATGCTGGCCGACCGGAAGCTGCCACGCGACGCCCGCGGCCCACTCGCACTACGACTGAGCAGGATCGCCGCCGTCGGCCTGTCGTACCGGCGGGTGGTGCGGCTGCTGCGGCACCTGCTGTCGGACGACTTTCTGTCCCGCCACGTCCGCGGCGAGGCGCGGCTCAATCTGGGCGTGCTGCTGGCGAACCAGGCCGGCGCGAACCCGGCGGGACGGCAGGAGATCCTGGCCGCGCTGCCCGACCTGCACGACCGGCCCGACCTGGCCGCCCGCGGCCTGGCCCTGCTCGGGCTGCCCGCGTGGGGCGGCGAGCCGCTGGACATCCACAAGGCGTGGATGGACGAGGCGGAGAAGCTGCTGTCGTCCGTCGAGGACCAGGACCCCGAGCTGGCCGCCGCCGTCCACGCCAACAAGGTCACCATGGCCATGCTGGTGGGCTCGCCCGACGCGTTCACCATGGCCTCGGCGCTGCCGGAGAACCATCCCTCTGCGGCGGTTCGCAGGCAGGCGGCGCGGGCGTACTCGAACCTGTGCGACGCGGCGACGGCACTCGGCCACTACGGCGCGGCCGAGAAGTTCGCGGCGCGCAGCAGGAGGATCTCCGACGAGAGCGGGGCGCTCTACCCGGTTTATCTGGTGGAGATGTCGTCGCTCAGGCTCGACTGGCTCACCGGACGGTGGGAGGGGCTGCGGGAGCGCGCCGTCGCGGCGGTGGAGATGACGGCGGAGGCGCCGCTGCTGGCGGTGGAGGCGCGGCTGGCGCTCGGCATGCTCGCCCTGGCCAGGGGCGAATGGCAGGAGGCCGGGGAGCAGCTCGACGCCACGGGCGTCCGCGACCCCGACTCCGGGTACCTGCCGGTGACCGCGCCGGCGTCCGCCGGCCTGATCGAGCTGCATCTGACCCGCGACGCGCTGGACGCCGCCCTGGCCGAAACCGAGTGGGCGGTGGGCCGGCTGCGCCGCAAGGGCCTGTGGGTGTGGGGCGACCAGGTCGCCCCACAGGCGGTGGCGGCGCTGCTCAGGGCCGGACGCGCGGGCGAGGCCGCCGATCTGGTGTCCGAGTTCGCTGCGGGCGTCGACGGCAGGACCGCACCATCCGCGCACGCGGCCCTCGACCTGGCCCGCGGCGCGCTGGCCGAGCACGAGGGACGGCGCGACGAGGCGGCGGGACACTACGCGCGGGCGAAGTCGGCCTACGAGGGGATGCCCCGCCCACACGCCGCCGCGCGGGCCGCGGAGGCGGAGGCGGGCGCCCGGCTCGGCCTCGGCGAGCGCGAGGAGGCCGCCAAGCTCGTCGCCCGCGCGGCCGAGCGGTACGCGGCGCTCGACGCCACCCGCGACGCGGCCCGCTGCCGCCGCCTGCTGCGGGAGATCGGCGCGGCCGGACCGGCGCGCAGGACCAGGAGGGCGGGCGGCGGCGTCCTGTCACCTCGGGAGGCCGAGGTGGCCAGGCTGGTGGCCCTGGGCCGTACCAACAGGGAGATCGCCGAGGTGCTGTTCCTGTCCCGCCGCACGGTGGACACCCACGTCGCCCGGGTGCTGCAGAAGCTCGGCGTGCGCACCCGCAACGACGTGCGCGAGCCCCGGCCGGACGACCGGCCGGGGCCCGACCACTAGGTCGTGTCTGACACTCCCTAGTCGCGGTCAGAGAGTGATGCTCCAGGAGTCCAGGTAGCCCTGGTCACCCAGGTAGACGTCCTCGATGTCGAGCACCCACGTGCCCGACGCGTTCTGGTTCACCGGGACCGAGAAGGTCCTGGTGCCGTACGGGGTGCAGGTCGTGCCGCCGTACGCGTCCACCAGATACCAGGTGCCGTTGGGGCCGCGGAGCCAGATGTCCAGGTCCTCGGCACAGGGGTGACTGATGGTGAGGGACAGCTTGACCGGCGACACCGCCGCGCCCGACGCCGTGGACGTGATCGTGCTCTGCGCGTTCGACCAGTCCCGGATGGCGACGCGCGTGTTGTTGGTGAACGTCCTGCCGTCCGTGGTGCTCTGGACGGTCAGCGCGTACGTGGCGGTGCGGGTGCCGGTCTCGCCGGTGCCCGTCACCGTCACGGTGTACGAGCCGGCCGGTGTGGTGGCCGAGGTCGAGATCGTCAGGGTGGACGAGCCGCCCGAGGTCACCGACTGCGGGCTGAACGAGGCCGAGGCCCCGGTCGGCAGGCCGCTCGCGGACAGGTTCACCGTCTGCGCGGTGCCCGCCGTGGTGGCCGTGCCGATCGTGGAGGTGGCCTGCGCGCCCGCCTTCACCGTCCCGGACGCCGGGTTGGCGGAGATCAAGAAGTCGCGCGTCGGCGGCGTTCCGGTGCCGACCGCCTGCTTCCAGACCGCGTACAGGGCCGCGTCGGCCGCCCGGTCGAGGATGGTGTCGTTGATGTTGCTCGTGGTGTCGCACGAGGAGTGGTAGCAGGAGTCGTACGCCCGGCCCGCCGTGCCGCTCCACTTGGCCGCCTGCGCCGCCGTCTTGGTGTAGCTGGCGCCGGCCGCCACGCCGGAGCTGGCGATGCCCGCGTTCCGGAAGGAGGCGTCGTCGGAGCGGTTGGCGCCCTCGGTGTTCTCCTCGGGCTGGAGGTTCAGCTTGTCGTAGAACTCCTTCAGGTACTGCGCCGCGGTGGTGGTGATGTTGTTGATGAAGTAGCCGCCGTTGGGCGAGCCCACCATGTCGTAGTTGTAGTAGACCTTGATCTTCGACCGCTCCGTGGAGCTGAGCGAGTTGACGTAGAAGGCCGAGCCGTTCAGGCCCTGCTCCTCGTCGGTCCACCAGCCGAACCGCACGTGCTTGGCCAGGCTCGGGTTCTTGCTCGCCAGGGTGAGCGCGACCTCGAGTAGGGTGGCCGAACCCGAACCGTTGTCGTTGATGCCGGGACCGGCCGAGACGCTGTCGAGGTGGGCGCCGGACATGATGACCTGGCTCTCGTCACCGCCCGGCCAGTCGGCGATCAGGTTCGGGCCGGCTCCGCTGGTGCAGCGCGAGGTGCAGCTCTGCCTGGTCACGGCGTAGCCCGCGGCCTTCAGCTTGTCCTCGATGTACTGCACCGACTGCAGGTAGCCGTTGCCGGTGGACCTGCGGTTGCCGCCGTTGCTCGTGGCGATGCTCTGGAGCTGCGTCAGATGGCTCTTGATGTTGGTGACGCTGACATCCGGCGGCTCACTGCCGCCCGGCCCCTGCCCCACCTGGAGGCTGTAGGTGGCGCTGTGCGAGGTCGAACCGGTTCCCGTCACCGTGATCTGGTACGAGCCCTGCGCGGTGGAGGATCCGACGGACAGCGTCAGCGTCGAGGAGCCGCCCGAGGTCACCGACGACGGGTTGAAGGACGCCGTGGTACCGCTGGGCAGACCGGACGCGGAGAGGGTGACCGTCTGGGCGGAGCCCGAGGTGGTCTGCGTGTTCACCGTGACCGTCGCCTGCCCGCCGGGCTGCGCGCCGCCCGACGTCGGGGTGAGCGTGAGCGAGAAGTCGCTGGTGGCCGTGCCGCAGGCGGGCTCGTTCGACGCCGCCGCCACGCTGATCGCGCTCCACGCCGCCTTGGTGGTGTTGCACTCGGCGCTGTTGGCGCCGAACAACTCGATGGCCGCCGCCACGGACGCGGCGCGGACGTCGGTGTAGCGCCACGTGGACGTCTTGCGGTTCAGCGCGCCCAGGAAGATCTTTCCGGCGTTCTGGATGCCGACGCCGGTCACCGACGACGGCCCGCCGGAGCAGATCGGGCTGGAC
Source organism: Microtetraspora fusca (assembly GCF_001570365.1). Lineage (GTDB taxonomy): Bacteria > Actinomycetota > Actinomycetes > Streptosporangiales > Streptosporangiaceae > Microtetraspora > Microtetraspora fusca. The sequence goes on from NZ_BBYK01000046.1 coordinate 217,031, forward strand.
GGCTTGCCGCCGCCGGGGTTGCTGCCCTCGGCGAGCAGGTAGAACCAGTGGTTCAGCGGCCCGGCCGCCGAGTGGACCTCGGTGCTCGGGATCGAGGACGAGTAGCAGTTCGGGTCGCCGAGCGCGCTCGGGTTGTACATGTTCCGGATCGGCCCGTTGCCGACGAGATTCACCTTCTCGCCGACCAGGTAGTCCGGCGGATCGTTCGGGTTGTTCGCGTAGTGCTCGGTCAGCGCGCCGAAGATGTCGCCGGTGGCCTCGTTGAGCCCGCCGTTCTCGTTGCTCGAACCCGCGCCGCCCGGCGTCGTCTGGAAGATCGCGTGGCCGAACTCGTGCGCCACGACGTCGATGGTCGTCGCCTGCCGCGCGTTGTCCTGGCTGTGCCCGAAGTTGGTGTAGCTGCCGTTCCAGTACGCGTTGACGTCGCTCAGCCCGACCCGGGCGGGGAAGCCCCTGCCGGAGCCGTTGATGCCGTTGCGGCCCAGCCAGTCGCGCAGCATGTCCCACTCGCGCTGGACGGCGTAGAGGGTGTCCACGCAGGCCGTCTCCAGGTTGGTGCCCGAGCCGTTGCCCCACGCGTCGTCCGTGCCGGTGTAGGCCGAGCCGTTCTGGCCGCCGCACTGGATGCCGGGCCGGCTCGTGTCGGTCATCGAGTACGAGCTGCCCGAGCCGCTCGTGCCGATGGTGACCTGGCCGTAGTAGTAGCCGTTGCCGGTGCCCTCGCGGACCAGGTCGTAGGAGTCGGCGACCTCGCCGGTCCGGGCGTCCACGAAGACGTGCTGGACGCTGGGCTTGCCGCCGGCCAGGCCGGAGACGGTCGCCTCCCACGTGAGCCGTGGCTGATCGCCCCACGCCAGCACGACCAGGCGGGGCTCGGCGGAGTCGTCCACGCGGGACAGCCTGGACTTCGCCACGTCGACGGCCCGCGCGGCGCTGATCTTGGGGGTGATCGGCACGTCAGCCGCGTTCGGTCCCGTCGCCGCCACGGTGTCGCGGACGTGCCCCGCCGCGTCCGTCACGACGACCGCGTCGCCGCCGACCACCGGCAGTCCCTTGTACGTGCGCTCGTAGGCGACGAAGTACATGTCGCCCGCGCTCGGTGTCACCGCCGTGCGGCGGTACGCCTCATCGGGTCCCCTTCTCAGGTCGTCGATTCCGCTGGCGACGGCCTTGTCCGCCACCGCCGCGGCGAGCGATGCCGGATCCGCCGCGGCGATCGCCGCCGGGTCCGCGGCGATCCGCTCGGGGGCCTTGAACCGGTCCTTCGAGGGGCCCGGTGGGGCGGCGCTGGCCGGGGAGGCCAGCAGGGCCATCGACGCGGCGGTCGCCACGCCGACGGCGGCCGCGAGTAAGCGCTTCACGCTGTCGTGCTCCTTTCGGCGGATTCCCCGGGCCCGCCACCGCTGAGCGCGCGCCTGCCGGCGCGGGCCGAGGGTCACGCGGTGACGAGACGGGGAATTGGGGGGTGAAAGAACATGACGACGAGGTGAGCGAACCGTTTCGCGCCTCGTTGCCGCCAGACGCTAGGCTCCGCGCCGCCGCGTGGAAATCCGTATGGTCATCGGTAAGCGATACCGATAATTCGTCGGCCCTGGTCAGGCATGATCGAACTGCCGGGGAGCGTCGGGTCCGGGCGCGAGAGCGCGGTCACGGGAAGGTCGGCCGAGACGGAGGATCGCGCCTCCGAGCCGCCAGGAGCGCACCGTTACGCTGGCCCGTATGACGCGTGCTGACAACGACAAGCCGGTCGTTCTTTCCAAGATCTACACGAAGACCGGCGACGACGGGACCACCGCCCTCGGAGACATGAGCCGCACGTCCAAGACCGATCCGCGGCTCGCGGCGTACGCCGACGTAGAGGAGGCCAACGCCGCGATCGGCGTCGCGCTGGCGATCGGCGCATTGCCCGACGACATCCCGGCCGTCCTCCGGCGGGTGCAGAACGAGCTCTTCGACCTCGGCGCCGACCTGTGCGCCCCCGTCAAGGAGAACCCGGAGTACCCCCCGCTGCGGGTGGAGCAGTCCTACATCGCGTGGCTGGAGGAGCAGTGTGACCGGTTCAACGCGGATCTGAAGCCGCTACGGAGCTTCATCCTGCCCGGCGGAACCCCCGGCGTCGCGCTCCTGCACCTCGCCCGTACGATCGTCCGCCGGGCCGAGCGGTCCGCCTGGGCGGCCCTGGAGGCCCACGACGACGTGAACCCGCTGACCGCGAAATACCTCAACCGGCTGTCGGACCTGATGTTCATCCTGTGCCGGATCGCCGCCGGCGGCGACGAGATCCTCTGGACCCCCGGCAGCACACGGCGCTGAATCGCGCGAGCGCCGTCAATCATTACGGCGCCGAACCATCACGCTCGGGGCGCGGCGGTGTCTGGACTGAGGAGCGAGTGGGGAGCGAGGAACGAGCGACTCCGCGAGGGGCCCGGCGGTGTCTGGACTGAGGAACGAGTGGGCTGAGGAACGAAGCCCCGAGCGACGAGGGAAGACATCGACTGAAAGCGCCCCGAGCCCGCGCGAGCGAAGCGAGCGCAAATAGACACAGCGACGAGGGAAGACATCGCCTGAGGGCGCCCCGAGCCCGCGCGAGCGGAGCGAGCGCAAATAGACACGGGCGCGGCGGTGTCTGGACTGAGGAGCGAGCGGGCTGAGGGACGAGGCCCCGAGAGACGAGGGAAGACATCGACTGAGGGCGCCCCGAGCCTGCCGCGCCGAAGGCGCGGCAGATGCTAAGCCGCGTCCAGGTAGGCGCTGGGCGGGGCGGATTCGAGCCAGGCGAGGAAGCCGGTGAGGGCGTCCTCGCTCATGGCGAGGGCGAGCGGGCCGCGTTCGGCGGAGCATTCGACCGCCCAGTAGCCTTCGGGCCCCTCGCCGCTGCCGAGGCGTCTGCGCCGGGAAACCGTGAGGCCGCGCCTCGCAATCGCGTGGCGCGGCCTCAGGCGGAGTCCGAAGAACGGGATCCAGTGCAGCTCTCCCCCGGCGTAGCGGGCTACTCCGGCTTTCCAGCCCTGGTTTCCCGTGCGTACCCGGCAGACGACATTGCCCCGGCTCATGGCCAGGGCGACACCGCGTACGACGAGGAGGGCAGCGACAAGGGAAACGCCAGCGAAAACGTCGAGCGCCGCCATCGCCGCCCTCCTTCAGAAAAGAATCAGACCTCTTCCCCGGCTGCGCGCAGCCGGGCCCTGGCACGCTTGGCCGCCAGACGGATGTCCGCGTCCTCCTGACCGGCCTCGATCGAGGACTGCGCCCGCTGGAGCGCGTCCCTCGCGGCGGCCACGTCGACCTCGGAGCCGAGCTCGGCCGCCTCGGCCAGGATCGACACATCGTTGTTCGCGACGGAGATGAACCCGCCGTGAACCGCGGCGACGAGATCGCTCTCGCCACCGCGCTTGACGCGAAGAACACCGCCCTCGACGAGGACCCCGAGTACGGGAGCGTGTCCCGGCATAATACCGATCTCGCCGTCCACGGTCTTCGCAATCACCATGTCGGCCTCGCCCGACCAGATCTCACGTTCCGGCGACACGACGCCAACGCGAAGCTTTGCCACTTCAGGGCTCCCTTTCGATAGACGCCTGTACGGCTCAGGCGGAGCCGTACAGGCGTCGGAGGCGTCTTAGCGCTCGAGTTCCTTCGCCTTCGCGATGGCCTGGTCGATGCCGCCGACCATGAAGAACGCCTGCTCGGGCAGGTGGTCGTACTCACCCGCGCAGAGGCCCTTGAAGGAGGCGATGGTCTCGTCCAGCGGCACGAACTCACCCGGCTGGCCGGTGAACGCCTCGGCGGCGTACATCGGGTGGGAGAGGAACCGCTCGATGCGGCGGGCCCGGTTGACCGTGACCCGGTCCTCTTCGGAGAGCTCGTCGATACCCAGGATGGCGATGATGTCCTGCAGCTCCTTGTACTTCTGCAGGATTCGCTTGGTCTCCTGGGCCACCGCGTAGTGCTCGTCGCCGACGACCTGCGGGTCGAGGATCCGCGAGGTGGAGTCGAGCGGGTCCACCGCGGGGTAGATGCCCTTCTCCGAGATCGGACGCGAAAGCACCGTCTGGGCGTCGAGGTGCGCGAACGCGTTGTGCGGCGCCGGGTCGGTGATGTCGTCCGCGGGAACGTAGATCGCCTGCATGGAGGTGATCGAGTGACCGCGGGTCGAGGTGATGCGCTCCTGGAGAACGCCCATCTCGTCGGCCAGGGTCGGCTGGTAACCCACCGCGGACGGCATACGGCCGAGCAGGGTGGACACCTCGGAACCGGCCTGGGTGAACCGGAAGATGTTGTCGATGAACAGCAGCACGTCCTGCTTCTGCACGTCGCGGAAGTACTCCGCCATGGTCAGAGCGGACAGCGCGACCCGCAGACGGGTGCCCGGCGGCTCGTCCATCTGGCCGAAGACGAGGGCGGTGTCCTTGAGAACGCCGGCCTCATCCATCTCCAGCCAGAGGTCGTTGCCCTCACGGGTGCGCTCGCCGACGCCCGCGAACACCGAGGTGCCCGAGAACTTCAGCGCGACGCGGCGGATCATCTCCTGGATCAGAACGGTCTTGCCGACGCCCGCGCCGCCGAACAGACCGATCTTGCCGCCCTTGACGTACGGCGTGAGCAGGTCGATGACCTTGATGCCGGTGGGCAGCATCTCGGTGCGCGACTCGAGCTGGTCGAACGCCGGGGACGGACGGTGGATGCCCCACTTCTCGGTCACCTGGAGCGACGCGGTCGGCACGTCGAGGGACTCGCCGAGGGCGTTCCACACGTGGCCCTTGACGACGTCGCCGACCGGCACCGAGATCGGCGCACCGGAGTCGGTCACCGCGGCGCCGCGAACGAGGCCGTCGGTGGGCTGCATCGAGATGGCCCGGACCAGGTTGTCACCCAGGTGCTGGGCGACCTCCATGGTGAGGGTCTTGGTTTCGCCGCCGATGGTCACATCGACGTTCAGCGCGTTGTAGATGTCCGGCATCGCCTCGACGGGGAACTCCACGTCGACGACGGGACCCTTGACGCTCGCCACGCGACCAACGGTGGCCACGGCGGTCTCAACAGTCATTGTGGTTACTCACTCTTTCCCCGCTGCGGCGTCAGCGAGCGCGTTGGCGCCACCGACGATCTCGCTGATTTCCTGGGTGATCTCAGCCTGCCGAGCCTGGTTCATCTGCATGGTGAACACGCGGATGAGCTCGTTGGCGTTGTCGGTCGCCGACTTCATGGCCCGCCTGCGCGAGGCCTCCTCCGAGGCCGCCGACTGGAGCAGGGCGCTGAAGATACGCGACTCCACGTACCGCGGGAGCAGCGAGTCGAGCACCTCCGCGGCGTTCGGCTCGAACTCGAAGTACGGCGGGATGACGTCGTCGGACTCCGCCTCCGACTCCACGACCTCCAGCGGCAGGACCCGCTTGACCACGACGTTCTGCGTGAGCATCGAGACGAACTCGGTGGAGACGATGTGGATCTCGTCGATCCCGTTCTCCTCCTTGAACGACTCGATCAGCGTGTCGGCGATCGTCTTGGCGTCGGCGTACGACGGCTTCCGTGAGAAGCCCTCCCAGCGGCCGCCCATCTCGCGGTTGCGGAAGGTGTGCCAGGTGACACCCTTCCGGCCGACGACGAACGGCACGGCCCGGATGCCGCGCTCCTCAAGGAGCCCGCGCAGCGCCTCAGCCTCACGCAGGACGTTGGCGTTGAAGCCGCCGCAGAACCCGCTGTCGCTGGTGACGATCAGCACGCCCGCGCTGTGCGGCTGCTCCTTCTCGACGGTCAGCGGGTGGTCGACGCTCGACGTGTTGCTGACGACGCCGGACACCGCCCGCGTGATCTCCTGCTCGTACGGCACCGCCGCCTGCATGCGCTGCTGCGCCTTGACGATGCGCGACGAGGCGATGAGCTCCTGCGCACGGGTGATCTTCGCGGTGGACTTGACCGACGAGATCCGCCGCCGCAGCAATCTCAGCTGGGCACCCATGAGTTACTTCTTCTCGGACTTGCGGACGTGCTTGACGATCTTCTCCTGGCCGACCTCGCCGGCCTCGAGCGCCTCGACCGGCACGTCCCTGACCAGCAGCTCGCCGGACGAGGTCGTGAAGCCCTTCTTGAACTCGGTGATCGCGTCCTTGAGGACCGTGATCGTGTCGTCCGAGAGCTCCTTGGTCTCGCGGATGCCGTCGAACACACCCTTGTGCTGGCTCGCGAGGTAGTCGAGGAACTCGCCCTCGAAGCGGCGGATGTCCTCGACCGGGACGTCGTCCAGCTCACCGGTGGTGCCGGCCCAGATGGAGACGACCTCCTTCTCGACCGGGAAGGGGCTGTACTGCGGCTGCTTGAGCAGCTCGACCAGGCGCTGACCGCGCTCGAGCTGCGCCTTGGACGCGGCGTCGAGGTCGGAGGCGAACGCGGCGAACGCCTCCAGGTCGCGGTACTGGGAGAGCGCCAGACGGAGCGTGCCGGCGACCTTCCGCATGGCCTTGGTCTGCGCCGAGCCACCGACTCGGGAGACCGACACACCGACGTTGATGGCGGGGCGGACACCGGCGTTGAACAGGTCGGTCTCGAGGAAGACCTGGCCGTCGGTGATGGAGATGACGTTGGTCGGGATGAACGCCGACACGTCGTTGCCCTTGGTCTCGATGATCGGCAGACCGGTCATCGAGCCGCCGCCCATGTCGTCGGAGAGCTTGGCGCAGCGCTCCAGCAGACGCGAGTGCAGGTAGAAGACGTCACCCGGGTACGCCTCGCGGCCCGGCGGACGGCGCAGCAGCAGCGAGACGGCGCGGTAGGCGTCGGCCTGCTTGGTCAGGTCGTCGAAGATGATCAGGACGTGCTTGCCCTGGTACATCCAGTGCTGGCCGATGGCCGAGCCCGTGTAGGGCGCGATGTACTTGTAGCCCGCGGGGTCGGACGCCGGAGCGGCGACGATGGTGGTGTACTCCATCGCGCCCGCCTCCTCGAGGCGGCCCTTCACCTGGGCGATGGTGGAGCCCTTCTGGCCGACGGCGACGTAGACGCACCGGACCTGCCGGGACGGGTCGCCGGAGAGCCAGTTCTCCTTCTGGTTGATGATCGTGTCAACGGCGATCGCGGTCTTGCCGGTGCCACGGTCACCGATGATCAGCTGGCGCTGGCCACGGCCGATCGCGGTCATGGCGTCGATCGCCTTGATGCCGGTGGCAAGGGGCTCCTTGACCGGCTGGCGCTGCACGACCGAGGGGGCCTGCAGCTCCAGGGCGCGCAGGGTCTCGGCCTCGATCGCGCCCTTGCCGTCCAGCGGGTTGCCCAGCGGATCGACGACGCGGCCGAGGTAGTTGTCACCGACGGGAACGGAGAGGACCTCGCCGGTACGGCGGACCTGCTGCCCTTCCTCGATCTTGCTGAAGTCGCCCAGGATAACGACACCGATCTCCCGGACGTCCAGGTTCAGTGCCAGGCCACGCGTGCCGTCCTCGAACTCGAGCAGCTCGTTCGCCATCGTCGAGGGCAGGCCGGAGACATGGGCGATGCCGTCGCCACAGTCGACGACGGTCCCGATCTCCTCGCGCGCGGCACCTTCCGGCTCGTACGCCTGGACGAAGCGCTCAAGCGCGTCCCGGATCTCGTCCGGCCGGATCGTAAGCTCCGCCATCTCTCTTCTGTCTCCCTATTCGCCTAGCCGGCCAACCGGCGGCGTACTTCTTCGATACGTCCTGCGATGGTGCTGTCGATCAGGTCGTCGCCGATCCGGATCGAGAACCCACCGAGCACCTTGGGGTCCACCTCGACGTTCAGGTGGACATCACGTCCGTACGTGGCACGAAGCCAGGCGGCGAGACGCTGCTTCTGGGTCTCGTCGAGCGGAATGGCGCTGCGCACCACGCCGACCAGACGTTCCCGCTGCTGGGCGACGGTCAAGCCGTACTCGTCGAGGCCCGACTCCAGGCTACGTCCTCGCGGATGTGCCGCGAGCTGCGTGACCAGCCGGAGACTCGTCGGCGCGACCTTGCCGGACAGCAGCGAGTTCAGAAGCTCTCGCTTGCGGTCGCCCGGAATGGTGGCGTCGTTCACCGTGCGCCGCAGTTCCGGGTTGGCCGCGAGGATCCGGCCGAAGCGGAAGAGCTCGTCCTCGACGTCGTCGAGACGGCCCTGGCCCTCGGCCTCGGCGGAAGCGGCGATCACCGAGAGCCGCTCCAGCGCGTCGGCCAGGTCGCCCGGCCGGGACCACTTGGCCTCGACGGCGGCGACCACGGTCTCCAGCGTGGCCGTGCTCACCTTGTCCGACAGCAGCGACCGCACGATGTCGGCCTTCTGCGCGGCCGGGCGGGCCTGGTCGGAAAGGTTGCGGCGCAGGCCGTGCTCGCGGTCGAGCAGGCCGGCGACCGCGATGAGCTCGTCCGCGAGCGTGCCGAGGTCGGCGGAGCCGGCAACAGTGTTGAACCGCTCCTCGACCTCGGCGAGCGAAGCCCTGCTCAGACCTCTCATCGACCGATCACCGCCCCTCGTTCGCCGCGCTCAGCGCGTCGGGTTCGCCGCGACATCAGCGAACCGCCTGCGTTCCCTCGAGCTGCTCGAGGAACCGGTCGACGACACGGCGCTGCCGGGCCTCGTCCTCCAGGGACTCACCCACGATGCGGCCGGCGAGTTCGGTGGACAGGCGACCGATCTCACCGCGCAGCTGCGCCATGGCCTGCTGCCGGTCGGCCTCGATCTGCGCGTGAGCCGCCTGGATGAGGCGACGCGCCTCTTCCTGCGCCTCCTCGCGGAGCTCGGCCTTGATCCGGGCGCCCTGCTCGCGCGCCTCTTCCCGCATCCGGGCCGCCTCCTGGCGGGCCTCGGCGAGCTGGGCGCGGTACTGCTCCAGCGTGCGCTGGGCCTCGGCCTGGGCGTCCTCGGCCTTCTTGATGCCGCCTTCGATCGCCTCCGTGCGCTCGTTCAGCGTCTTCTGGATGCGCGGCGTCAGGATCTTGCCGACGACAACAAGGACGAGAAGGAACGCGAAGACGCCGACGACGAGCTCGTACAGGTGCGGCATGATCGGGCTGTTGCCCTCAACCGCGAGAAGCGTAGCTGCCGCTTTCATGGATGCAGCCTTCCGTCAGGGGTCTTCCGTCAGTAGATGAACGGCGCGACGAGGCCGATCAGCGCGAGGGCCTCGACCAGAACGAAGCCGAGGAGCATGTTCTGCCGGATCAGGCCGTAGGCCTCCGGCTGGCGCGCGATGGCCTGAAGGCCGTTGCCGAAGATGAGGCCGACGCCGATGCCGGGGCCAAGGGTCGCCAGGCCGTAACCGATCGAACCGATGTTGCCGGAGACCTCAGCGAGAACGCTCATTGCTTTTCCTTTACTGGACGGCCGGTGCAGGGTGTCACCGGTCTGGACTAGGCGGGAAGGGGTCTTAGTGCTCGGCGTGCAGGGAGCCGCCGATGTACATGGCGGCGAGCAGCGCGAACAGGAAGGCCTGCAGGAACTGGATGAACAACTCGAAGCCAGTCATGGCGATCGTGAAGAGGACACCCAGCACTCCCACCGGCGCTCCGAGCGGGGTCAGCTTCTCGAAGAGGAACCAGAAGCCCACCATGCTGAAGAACGCGATAATGATGTGACCGGCGAACATGTTCGCGAACAGTCGCACCGCGTGCGTGAAGGGGGCGACGATCATGTTCGAGAGGAACTCGATCGGAGCCAGCAGGAAGTAGATCGGCTTCGGCAGCCCGGGCGGGAACATCATGTTCTTGAAGTAGCCGAGACCGCCCTGGTGCTTCATGCCCAGGTAGATCTTCAACACGTAGACGGACACCGCCAGCACGATGGGGAAGGCGATGTGTGAGGCGACCGGGAACTGCAGGACGGGGATGACGCCCATCAGGTTCCAGATCCAGACCAGGAAGAAGAGGCTGAGCAGCAGGCCCATGTAGCGGTCGGCGTCCTTGCCCAGGAACGGCCGGGCCACCTGGTCCCGCACGAACATGTAGCCCATCTCGGCCACGTTCTGGACGCCCCTCGGCACCAGCTTGGGGTTGGCGAACGCCGACCAGCAGAAGACGATGACGACCAGCGAGCTCAGGAGCGCGAGCAGCACCGGCTTCGTCAGCCAGAAGGGCGCCCCGTCCCAGAGCGGGGGGAAGTCGAACAGTTCAAGCCCCGGGGCCTTGAACTCGTCGGCGGCGAGAACCGTCAGCGCGCTCACGCGGCGTTCCCTTCAACGTGGAGATGGATCAGGATGGCTTGCCCAGAGGGATGACCGTCGGCTGAGTTCAGCGACCGTACTTCAAGTAGACGAGGTAGATCGCGAGCACTACCCCGATGAGGATGCCGGCGGGAATGAAAGCGTGCACGCCCGTCCAACGGCTCAGCAACCAGCCGGAGCCGCCCCAGATAATCATTCCCGAGATCAGATAGCTGGGAATCGACCAGGCGGCATTGGCGAAGTCGCGGCCGTCCTCTTCTGGGCTGCGCTTCATTTCGCTCATCGCGGGCACGACGATAGCAGGCAGGGAGCGGACTAGTCATATCGGACTGCGCCGCGACGCGGATCACGGGTTTCCCTGCCCGGAAACTCCGGCCTCGGGCTCGACGTAAAGCAGCTTCAACTTCATGAAGCCGCGCATCTCCCCCGCGGTCCATGCAACGGTACACGCCACGACGGTCAGCGCGAAGGCGCGCGGGTTGAAGGCGGTCGCGTCCTCGAACGCCTTCAGCAGGGCCATGATGAGCAGGACCTTGACCGCGTAGCTCGCGATCGCGGCCAGCATCATCATCTGCGGCGAGATCCGACCGGCCCACGAGACGGCGACCAGGCCGACGGTGAAGAAGACCGCGACCAGGGCGATGCCTATGAGCGCGCCGATCGCGCCCTGAACACCGGCGAGAATCACCGCGACGACCACGGCGACCAGGCCCACCGCGAGGGTGGGGAGGGCGGCGCCCTTGAGCACGCGCACGTCGTTGGCCTGCATCGGAACTCCATGAACCGGTTGTCAAGCGAGCGATTGCTTCCAGAGAGATTCCAGCATGTGGAACTCCCTGCTAGTGAAAGCTATCACAAGCTCAGCGGGGGCTGCCTTTACCTGCCGGTTCGCGGCGGCGATCAGGAGTTCGGTACGGCGGTCAGAGGGGGGTGGCACGGGCGCGCCTCGTCGCGCTCGCCTCGGCCGTACCGGGATCGGAGGGGCCGGCGCCGAACGCGGAGGAGTGGCCGCCCGGCCGGCTCGCGCCGCCGGCCCCGGGCTCGTCCTTGCCGCGCCGCCGCTCGCGGCGCCCGCCCTTGCGCGAGCGCCACCGCGGCGAGGCCATCAGGATGAGCACGGCGATCGCCAGCACGACGGTGATCGGGAACAGGATCAGCGGCACGCCGCCGATCGACAGGCCGACCAGCGTGAACGAGAACAGGAACGTCCAGCCGTACATGATCAGGACGCTGCGGCGCTGCGAGTGGCCGATGTCGAGCAGCCGGTGGTGCAGGTGGCCGCGGTCGGGCGCGAACGGCGACAGGCCGGCGGACGTGCGGCGGACCACCGCCATGACCAGGTCCAGTAACGGCAGGACCATCACCGCGATCGGCAGCAGCAGCGGCAGCACGACCGGGAACTTGTTCATCCGGTCGATGGCGCCCGAGTCGACCGAGGAGATGATCGTGATCAGGGAGGTGGCGAGGAGCATCCCGATCAGCATCGCCCCGGTGTCGCCCATGAAGATCTTGGCCGGGTTGAAGTTGTGCGGCAGGAAGCCGAGGCACATCCCGATCAGGATCGCCGCGATGGCCGCCGTCACGTTGATGCGCGACCCGCTGCTGTTCTGCGAGAGCGCGATGGAGTACGCGAACGTCGCCAATGCCCCGATGCCCACGATGCCCGCCGCGAGCCCGTCCAGGCCGTCCACGAAGTTGACCGCGTTGATCACGATGACCACGATCATGATCGTGATGATCGTGCGCAGGTTGGCGTCGAGCCCGGTCGAGCCGCCCATGTCCTTGGGCAGTGGCAGCCAGGGCAGGTACATCCCGAAATAGACGAGCAGACCGCCCGCCGCGATCTGGCCGCCCAGTTTGACCAGGGCGTCCATGCCGAGCCAGTCGTCCAGGAAGCCGGTCAGCACGATCACGCCGCCCGCCACCAGAAGCGCGGTCACCGTCTGCCCTGCCTGACCCGTGGCGAGCGCGCCTCCGACGTAGGGCAGGTGTGTCGCGAGCAGCAGTCCGGCGGCCATCCCGCCGAACATCGCCAGGCCCCCCAGCCTCGGGATCGGCACCGTGTGCACGTCCCGGTCCCGCACTTCGGGCGCCGCGCCGATGCGCAGTGCGAACACCCGGACCGGAGGCACCAGCAGGTAGGTGACCGCGGCCGTGACGAGCGCCAGGAGCAGATATTCGCGCACGGACCTAGTTTCTCGCTTGGGCGGACCAGTTGTGACGGGAAAAGGCGGCGAAGCGCCTCATTCGCCGGGATAAGCCGGATGCGCGGCGGTCAGCGCCCTTACCCGTTCGATCACTGACGTTATAGCACCAGGCTTGCACACGGCCTGCACGACTGCTGAGGCGATCTCTTTCATCTCCCCCGGCTCCATGCCCTGGGTGGTCACACAGGACGTGCCGATCCGGATGCCCGAGGTGACGGTGGGCGGCTGCGGGTCGTACGGGATGGCGCCGCGGTTGAGGATGATCGCCGCCTCCTCGCAGCGGCCCTCCGCCTCCGCTCCCGTCACACCGGCACCGCGTACGTCGAGCAGAACCAGGTGGGTGTCCGTGCCGCCCGAGACGGGACGCAACCCCTCGGTGGTGACCGCCTCGGCGAAGGCAGCCGCGTTCTCCACGACTCTCGCGGCGTACGTGCGGAACTCGGGCCGCAGCGCCTCTCCGAACGCGACCGCCTTCCCGGCCACCGAGTGCATCAGCGGGCCGCTCTGGGCGAAAGGGAAGACCGCTCGGTCGATCCGCTGCGCGAGTTCGGCGGTGCAGAGAATGCCGCCGCCGCGCGGCCCGCGCAGCGTCTTGTGGGTGGTGAACGTGACCACGTCCGCGTACGGCACCGCGGACGGGACGGCCTCCCCCGCCATCAGCCCGATCGTGTGCGCGGCGTCCACCAGCAGCCAGGCGCCGGTCTCGTCGGCGATCCCCCGGAAGGCCGCGTAGTCGATCAGCCGGGAGTAGGTCGCGGCGCCGCAGATGATCAGCTTGGGGCGGTGCCTGAGCGCGAGGTCGCGGACCTCGTCGTAGTCGATCAGCTCGTTGTCCCGGCGCACGCCGTAGGAGACGACGTCGAACCATCGGCCGGAGAAGTTGGCCTTGGACCCGTGGGTCAGGTGGCCGCCGTGCTGCAGCGCCATCGCGAGCACGGTGTCGCCGGGCTTGAGCAGCGCGGCGTAGGCGGCGAAGTTGGCCGAGGCCCCGGTATGGGGCTGGACGTTCACGTGATCGGCGCGGAACAACCGCCTGGCCCGGTCGACGGCGAGCCGCTCGGCCTGGTCGACCACCTCGCAGCCGGCGTAGTACCGCCGTTCGGGGTATCCCTCGGCGTACTTGTTGGTGAGCGTGGAGCCGAGGGCCGCCATCACGGCGGGCGAGGTGAAGTTCTCGCCCGCGATGAGCTGGAGCCCGCCGCGCAGCCGGGCGAGCTCGTCCAGAAGCAGTTGCGCGACCTCGGGATCCTGCCGCGCCAGTTGGGAGAAATCGGGTCCGTAGAACGGGTGCGTCTCATTCATCGACCGGGCTCACATCGCAGGAACGACCGTTCTCCCAATGTAAGCCCGGAAATGGCCGCCACGGCTGCCCTCAACGGGCTTTACGGAAGCTCTACCGAATATCAGGGAAATTGCGGCAGAGCACCGCGGGATCGCCGCGGCGGCCGTTTACGTGAACACGCTGTCGGCCATTACCGAACGGCGATCACGACTGCCGCTTCGGGATGATCCGCTTGATCGCGACGGCCGCGGAGACCAGCGTAAACGCGCCCAGCGCGATCCAGAAAGCGTTCCAGCCGACGAAGGGGGCCGACAGCGCGCCGCCTCCGAAACCGGCGGCAACACCACCGATAGGGGGATTGTTGTACATTTACCATTTCCTTTCTCTACGCCATGCGGCGTCCCAGAAGGCTTTCGCCTGAGCGATCTGCAGGAATACGTCGAAAACCATTTCGACGAACAGCAGGCTCGCGATCGCCATCTGCTTGGGGCCCCTGCTGCTGACGGTCACGACCCGCTCGATCATGAAGATGACCGTGATGGCCAGCCAGAGAGGATGAATCACCAGTCCGCCCGCGACGACGATCGACCATGTCGTCGCGCCGAGATAGGCGAAGATCACGATGATGCCGACGAGCGACAGGAGCTGGCGCCCCCAGTAGGGCAGGGTCACCCGCGTCCAGCCGTAGTCCGTGAGGTTCTCCAGCGCCCCACGTTTCCACCGGAGACGCTGCTTGAAGAGGTCCGCCCAGGTCTCCATGACCTCTGTGGTGAGCGTGCACTCGGCGGGGCAGAGGATGCGGAACCTCAGGTGCAGGAGGGCCAGGGTCAGCTCGTTGTCCTCGGTCAGGACGCGCACGTCGTACACCCGGTCGCGTCCGGGCAGGCGGCCGGCGCGCCGGGCGGACACGACCTCCTTGAGCGCGAGGGCGCGGAACAGCGTCGCCGTACCGGTCAGCACAAGGGCCTTCCCCTGAAGCCTGCGCACGTCCCGGGCGTAGCGGGCGTACTCGTTCCGCTGGAACATGCCCACGAGGCCGCCGCCGGGCTTTCCGGTGAACGTGCCGCCGATCGCGGCCAGCTTCCCGGGCGCCAGCCTGGCGACCGCATTGTGGATGAACCCGGGATGGAGCGCCGAGTCCGCGTCCATGACGAGCACCGCGTGCCGACCGTCCAGGTCCGGCAGCAGTCCCTCCAGCACCTGGTTGAGCGCGCCCGCCTTCTTGTGCCGGTTGCCGACCGTCCTGATCACCTCGGCGCCGTACGATCGGGCGATCTCCTCGGTCGCGTCGGTGCAGTTGTCCGCGACAACTATGACCTTGTCGGGCTTGCGCTGCTGGAGGTGGAGCGACTGGATGGTCTCCGCGATCTGGTCTTCCTCGTTGTGCGCGGGGACGAGCACGATGACCCGCATCTCGGAGATGTCCACCGGGGGCAGGTCGCGGCCGCCGTCCGCCCGCGAGGAGGCCCGATGCCGGCCGGGATCGCCGTACGCGCGCGCCCTGCCACCGAGGCGCCGTATTTGGTGAGGGGCGCGCCGGGTCCCCACCCGAACCATCACTGACCGTCCCGAACAAACTCTATAGACCGTTCCATATGATCTTAAAGGTATATTTGTGGCCTATGGGACAGAACGCTGTCGTGTTGCTTAAATCACAGCAAACGCTGCAAATCGGAGCATTTTGATGCGGCGCGGGTTTGCGGGCGGAGTCGCGGCTCTCGCCCTGGTCACCGTGTCCGTCGCCGCGTTCGCGCTCGGCTGTTCCCCCGACGCCGCCCCGTCTCTGCCGCCCGCTCCGCCCCTGAGCGCGGCCACCCCGGAGGCGGCGCCGACGGCCGCCAAACCGGCGAGGCCGACCGCGAAGGCGATGCCCGCCTCGCCTCCGGTACGGCTGGAAATCCCGCGGATCGGCGTGCGTACGGGCCTCATGACGCTCGGCAAGAACCCGGACGGCACGCTGGAGGTGCCGCCACTCTCCCGGGTGGACGAAGCGGGCTGGTACCGGCTCGGCCCCGCGCCGGGAGCGACCGGACCGGCCGTGATCGTCGGGCACGTGGACTCGAAGCAGGGGCCGGGGGTCTTTTTCCGCCTCGGCGACCTGCGGCCGGGCGACACCGTGAAGGTGTCCCGACAGGACGGGACACAGGCCACATTTAGCGTCGATTCCCTAGAAAGCGTACGAAAAGATCGTTTTCCGACGGGGAAAGTGTACGGAATGACGGATTTCCCAGGTCTGCGACTGATCACTTGTGGTGGAACCTTCGACCAGGGAAGCGGGCACTACCTCAACAACGTGATCGTCTACGCGCACCTGGTTTCTCCCCGGTGACCTTGGACGCCCCAGCGCCCTCCGGCCCGTCGCATTCCGTCCGAGGCCACCGTGTGCACCGGCACCATCGCTGACATCGGCGAAGGTGGACCCGGGGCGACGGAGACCGAAGACATGCCCAGACCGGCCGACCATCGCGGTCGGTGAAGACGTCCCCGGACCGGTGGAGACAACGCCGCAGTGGGTGAGGACGGGCCTCGATCGATGAAGCCGGAACCGAAATCGACGGAGACAAGGCCAGGGTCCGTATACACGTCGGGGCGGGCGACGACGGCCACAGACGGTAGGGCGACCGGCCTGGGGGCCCGCTTTGGTGACCCGCTTTGGTGACCCGCTTTGGTGGGGACAGCCCGGCTTGGGGAAGACGGGCCGACGTGGGCGCCGTCCAGGTGACGAGGTGTCAGGAGAACGCGGGCGGCGCGCCGACGCCCCTGGGGATCCACCGCGGCGTGTCGGCGGCCTGGTCGCTGATGGCGGTCAGCACGGCCTGCCGGTACATCGCCAGCCGGTTGCGCCACTCGGCCACGTCGTCCACGTACCGCTTGGCCACGGGCGCGTCCCAGACGTCGGTGCTCCGCGCCATCTGATACGGCTTGTCCAGAGATCCGGTGAGCTGTTCCATGAGCGGCAGAACCTGGAGCCAGAGATCGACGAGCCGCTGGTATTCGGGGTTGAACACCCACGTCGTGTGCTGGCCGCCGGGCGCGAGCAGATCCGTGGCCGACGGCGCGGGCGGCGTCTCTCCCGCCTGGAGCGGTGTGGGCGCGGGCGGATCCCCATAGATCACGTCTTTCCTCCCTTGGCCTTCTCTCTCGCCGCGTCCACGGAGTCCGGCGTGCCGTGAACGGCGTCACCGCCACCCGTGGCGAACGGATCTTCCGTAACGTTGTCCTCCGGCGTTCCCACGTAATCTCCGAGAGGGTCTCCGGGGGCCAACCCCGGATGACGTACGCTCTGCCGGGTCGGCTCCAGGGGCTCGACGAATCCCGGCGGGCCGTCGGGGTGCGGCCCGGGCGACGTGCCAGACGCCGCGTGAACCCCTACCGCATGAACACCCGCCCCGTGAGCTCCGCTCCCCTGCGTTCCGGTCCCGTGAGCTCCCGATCCGTGAGCTCCCGATCCGTGAGCTCCCGATCCGTGGCCACCCGATGCGTGGGCGACCGATCCGTGGCCGCCTGACCCGTCGGCCCCTTGGATGGCCGCACCGCCGGTTCCCGACGCGTGAACGCTCGATCCCTGGCCGCCTGAACCATGAACGCCGGAGCCGAGGTCGCCGGAACCTTGGGCGCCTGTCGTGCCGGTTCCTGATGCGTGTCCGGCTGTCCCGGTCGCGGCTCCGGTGGTCACCGTGCCCGCCCCCGCGCCTGCTCCGGTCGTCGTAGCCCCTGTTCCAGCGCTACCCGCATCCGGCGCGTGCCCGGAGCCGGGGCCGCCGACGGCGCCTGTGTCCGGGGTTCCTGTAGCGGCACCGGCCGTGACGTGCGCGGTCGTGGGCTGGGCCGCGCCGCCGTCCACCGAGGTGAGAGCGGCGTCGGCGACGTGGTTCATGGGCGTGGAGACGACCTTCACGCCGTCCACGACGATCACCTGCCGCCCGACGGTCTGATCGATGTCGTCCGGATGGTCCTTCCACGGCGTGTCGATGATGAGGGAATCGTCCCGCGAAAGGCCTGAGCCGCCGGCGGCCGATGCGCCGTCCCCTCCGTAGGCACCGTGTGCCACCGCGCCCGTAGTAGCCGGGACGCCGTGCGACGCCGTCCCGGTATCACCGGAGACCGTAGTCGCTGTCCCTGGGGAGGAGGCAGATGACGCTTCCCCGGTCGTGCCGATGATCGAGCTCCCCCAGGCGTCCCCTGTACCGCTCGCGGACGAGGCCGCACCCGCACCGCCGCCTGTGGCAGCTGGGGCGCTTGAGGACGTGCCGGCCGACACGTCCCCGGCCTGGCCGGTAGCCGTGACGCCCGCATCGCCACCGCCCCCCACACCGGGTATGCCGCCGGACGACACCCCCGCGCCGGGGGCAGCCGCCGTTTCGCCGTAGGAGGCCGCGTGCACCCCGGCCCCGGCGTCGCCGTACGCAGGGGATGCGGCGGTGGACGCGCCGTCAGCACCGCCGAGGGGCACGCCGGGCGCATGTGTCGCGGTGCTGCCGGACGTTACGGCCCCTGTCGTGCTCGTGGCCGCTCCGTCGGTCGTGCCGACCGGAATTCCTCCTGAGCCGGCGCCCGCGGAGGCCGTACCCGCCGCCGGGGTGCCGGTCGAGGTGGTGCCGGCCGCGCTCGCGGACGCATCTCCTGCCGCCCCCACGGAGCCGCCGTCTGCCGTCGTGATGGTGCTTCCCGTCCCGGCGGCACCGGCGGCTGTGCCCGTCGAAGCGTGGCCGACACCTGCCGTCGTTCCGGTGGACGCATCGACGGCACCCGTCGTCGTCCCGGCAGAGACGTCTCCAGCCGCCGTACCAGGAGAGGAACCTCCGGCACCTGTTGCCGAGCCGCTCGAAACGTCGCCGGCACCCGCGGTCGTGATGGTGCTTCCCGCACCGGTGGCCGTCCCGGTCGAAGCATGTCCGGTACCCGTCGTCCCGCTGGACGCGCCTCCGGTGCCGGTGGAGGCGTGTCCGGTGTCGGTGCCGTTCCAGGTGTCGTAGACGGCGTCCGGATGGGGGTTGTCGACGGCGATCTTCGGGGCGGGGGCGGCGGTGGTGGCTTTCGGGGCGACGTCCTCTGACGCGATGTCCACCCGGATGGGCTCTTCGTCCGTCTTGCCCCCGCCGGAGGAACCGCCGGTCTTCGGCGCGTGTTCCTTGGCCTTCCCGGGGTCTTTGCCGGGATTGTCGGCGCTCCCCCGACCGTCGGTCTCCTTGCCGGTGGATCCGTGCCCGGCATCCTTCCCGGATTCCTTGCCGGACGCTTTCCCGTGCTCTTTGGCGGTCTCCTTGCCGGAGTCGTGGCTGGGGTCCTTGGCCGCGCCGTCCTTGGGGTCGTCCGCCGGTCGGGTGATGTCCGGTTCGGCGTCGGTGCCCTTGGACGTGCCATGGTCCGGAGACTTTGTCTTCTTGTGCGGCGAATCATCGGATGTGCCGTGCGCGCCCTTATCGGGCCCGTTGTCGGCCCCCTTGGCCGAGTCCGATCCCTTACCGGAATGCGGGTCCTTGTCCGTAGGCGTCTTCTTGGCGGTGTCGTCCTTGGGGTCGTCCGCCGGTTTCGTGATGTCGCGCTCGGCACCGGAGGACGCCGACGACGGCCTGGCCGCCCCGGACGACTGCTTCTCCTTCTTCTCCAGGAGGTCGAGCCGTACGGCGACGTCCTTCACCATCGCGCCGCAGGCGTCCGCCACCTGGGCGGGACGGTGGGTCGTCTGTACGGCGACGCCGGCGGCGCGCGTGAGCCGCGTGACCTGGGCCTCGATGCCGTCCATCTGCTTCGCGGCCTGCTTGACGTGGGCCAGCAGTTCGCGGACCAGCTTCGGGTCCATCCCGTCCAGTTTGGGCATGGGCACGCCTCCACGAAGACATCGGCGCACTTACCGTAACCGCGACGTTAGCCCGACATGCCTTCGATAGCCAGACGGCATGATTGACCCGGTTTGCTGGTGTTGAGTCAATCCCCCGTGGCGATGTAGCTCACCACACCGCGCAGCTTCTCCACGGAGAGCGCACCCTTGCGTAGCACCCGGGGCACCGCGCTGGTCAGGTCCACGATCGTGGAGGGCACGTCGTCGGCGCACTTGCCGCCGTCCAGATAGACGGCGACGGAGTCTCCGAGCTGCGCCTCCGCCTCCTCGGCGGTGGTGGCGGGCGCGGCGCCGGACCGGTTGGCGCTGGAAACCGCCATGGGGCCGGTGTCCTTGAGCAGGTCGAGCGCGATGGCGTGCAGCGGCATCCGCACGGCGACGGTGCCCTTGGTGTCGCCGAGGTCCCACGACAGCGACCGGTTGGCCCGGCAGATCAACGTCAGCGGTCCGGGCCAGAACGAGTCCACCAGGTCCTGTCCGTACGGACCGAGGTCCTCGACCAGGGCGGTCGCCGCGCGTACCGTGCCGACGAGCACAGGGACCGGCATGTCGCGGCCGCGTCCCTTGGCCTCCAGAAGCGCCGCCACGGCCGACGGGGTGAAGGCGTCGGCGCCGATGCCGTACACCGTGTCCGTCGGCAACACCACCAGTTCGCCCCCGCGTACGGCCGACGCCGCGTCGATCAGCCCGGAGGTGCGCTCGCCCTGCTTCGCACAGTCATAGCGCCTACTGCTCATGCGTCCCATCTCCTTCTCAGGTACGGCACGGCTCTCACTCCTGTCCGAGGCGCCCGGTGACGAAACGGTCCCGCCCCGTGAGGTCCTGGCGCAGCCGTACGTCACGCCAGCCGTTGTCCTCCGAGAAGAGCCAGTAGACGGCGTTGCCCTGCTCGTCGGCGTGCTCGACCGCGACGAACCCGCCCGGCCGCAGCAGCCGCCGTGCCGTGCGTTCGACCGCTCTGACCTCGTCGAGGCCGTCCTCTCCGGAACCGTACAGGGCGCGCGACGGGTCGTAGTCGCGTACCTCGGGGTCGCGCGGGACGGCTCCCGGCGGGATGTACGGCGGGTTGGAGATCACCAGATCGACCTTGCCGTTCAGTTCCCGCAGGCAGTCGGTGAGGTCCTCCGGATGCAGCGTCGTCCGACCCTGGCCGTGCTCCAGGATGTTCCGCTTGGCCCAGCCGTACGCCACGGGGTCGATCTCGACGGCGTGGACCTGGGCGAGCGCCACCTCCTGTGCGATCGACAGCGCGATGGCGCCGGATCCCGTGCCAAGGTCGACGACGACGGGTGAGGCGACGTCCATCTCGCGCAGCCGGTCGATCGCCCAGCCGGCCACGACCTCGGTCTCGGGCCGAGGAACGAACACACCGGGGCCCACTTCGAGCGAGAGGTAGCGGAAGTAGGCCCGGCCGGTGATGTGCTGCAGCGGCTCCCGGGCCTCCCTACGCGCGATGCCCTCCCAGAAGAGGGCGTCGAAGTCCGCGTCCTTGACGGTGTGCAGCTTGCCGCGCGGCACGCCGTGCACGAAGGCCGCGATCTCCTCGGCATCGGTTCGCGGTGACGGCACGCCCGCCTCGGCGAGCCGGGCGGTGGCGAGTGCGATCTCGTCAAGCAGGAAGGTCATCGGTCCACTTACGAATGGGCAGCCAGCTTTTCCGCCAGTTCGGCGTCGAGCAATGCCTGTATCACCGCGTCCAGATCCCCGTCCAGGACTTGGTCGAGGTTATAGGCCTTGAAGCCCACCCGATGGTCGGAAATGCGATTCTCAGGGAAGTTGTAAGTACGGATCCGCTCAGAACGGTCGACCGTACGCACCTGCGATTTGCGCTCGGCCATGGCCGCCGCCTCGGCCTCTTCCTGGGCCATCGCG
This sequence comes from Microtetraspora fusca, assembly GCF_001570365.1. Classification (GTDB taxonomy): domain Bacteria; phylum Actinomycetota; class Actinomycetes; order Streptosporangiales; family Streptosporangiaceae; genus Microtetraspora; species Microtetraspora fusca. The sequence goes on from NZ_BBYK01000046.1 coordinate 238,384, forward strand.
AGCAGGCGGGCCCGCAGGATGCGCATCGCCGACTCCTTGTTCTGGAGCTGGCTCTTCTCGTTCTGGCAGGACACGACCACGCCGGTCGGGACGTGGGTGATCCGGACGGCGGAGTCGGTGGTGTTGACGCTCTGGCCACCGGGGCCGCTCGACCGGAAGACGTCGATCCGCAGGTCGTTGGCGTCGATCTGGACGTCCACCTCTTCGGCCTCGGGGTAGACGAGCACGCCCGCCGCCGAGGTGTGGATGCGGCCCTGGGACTCGGTCACCGGGACGCGCTGGACGCGGTGGACGCCACCTTCGAACTTGAGGCGGGCCCAGACGCCCTCTCTGCCCTTGATCGCGACCGTGACGTCCTTGTAGCCGCCGAGGTCGGAGTGCTGGGCGTCGATGATCTCGGTCTTGTATCCGACGCGCTCGGCGTATCGCAGGTACATCCGCAGGAGGTCGCCGGCGAACAGGGCCGACTCCTGGCCGCCCTCACCCGCCTTGATCTCCATGATGATGTCCTTGTCATCGTTCGGGTCGCGCGGGACCAGGAGGTGCGTCAGCCGCTCCTCCAGCGCCGGGATGCGACCCTCCAGCTCGGTGGCCTCGTCGGCGAACGCCGAGTCCTCCGCCGCCAGTTCCCGCGCCGCCGCGAGGTCCTCCCGGACGCCCTCCAGCTCGCGGTACGTCGTGACGATGGGCGTGAGCGTCGCGTAGCGCTTGCCGTACGTCCGCGCCTTGGCCTGGTCGGCGTGCACGGAGGGATCGGCGAGCTTCAACTCCAGATCCGCGTACTCACTGATGATCTCGTCGAGATTCACCGCGATCCTTTCCTTGGGTACGGCTTTCGGGATTTGGCCTCCATCACGAAGAACGCCGACCCGGGCACGCCTCTTGTCGAAATCGAAAGAGACGGTCCGAGCCGGCGTCCGCGAAGAGCTACTGGCCCTTCTGGGCCTTCTTCCCGAAGCGCGCCTCGAAGCGCGCCACCCGGCCGCCCGTGTCGAGGATCTTCTGCTTGCCCGTGTAGAACGGGTGGCAGGCGGAGCAGACGTCGGCGTGGATGACGCCGTTCTTGGCGGTGCTGCGGGTGGTGAAGCTGTTCCCGCAGGTGCAGGTCACCTGGGTGACGACGTAGTCCGGGTGAATCTCGGGCTTCATTGTTCAGTCCTAACGCTAGGCGCGGTCGCCGGGTCGCTTGTTCACCTTGCAGGATCGCCCGTGCAGGCTTGCGCGCGTCGGGCACATACGGACGCGCGCGCGGGAACCGGTACCGCTGCGGTTCGGCTACCAGTGTGCCAGATCGTGAAACCGCTCCACGCCGTCGGCTATTCCCCGCCTGTACACGCGGCGTCCTCCGGGCTGTCGGCGTGCCGCGCCGACCCGCCTCCCGGGGGCGTCACGGCCTCTGGTAGGCGGCCTGACCAGACTCCGCGGGAAGCGCCGGAAAGCGGGACGCCATCGGCGTGTCGCGATGTGTCCTATGCCACTTTCGACGCCGAAGATCAGTTTCTGCGGCGCTTGTCGGAATGCCTCTCAGAGACCTCTCAGGATGTGGATAACTCTCGAGTTCCCAGGTGATGGCCCATATCCCAACATTGTGGAACGTTCGGGAAAGGGCTCGGTAAATGAGGTGCAACCTCACCATCCGGGTGGACGAGTCACACAGGCACCACTAGGCTCCGGTGTTCAAACCCGACTTTTCCCTCAATTTTACCAATGTTAGGGGTATCCATGAGGAAGAGCCTGCGGCTTGCAGTAGCAGCCGCAACGGGGGCGGCACTCTTCGCTACCGGTGCGGCCATCACCGTAGCCTCCCCCGCTAACGCCGTATCGGCCGTCGCCCTTCGCGCACTGGGCATCGCCGACATCAAGGTGGACACGTCGGTGGCCTTCATCCCGCCCACCGGCAGCGACACGATTCCCTTCGTGATCAAGGTCAATGACCCCTATGTCGGCAACAAGGCGCCGACCATCAAGGCGGAGTTCTGGAAGGAGGGAGAGCAGACCACCAGCGCGGGTCATTCTGCCTCGGTCACTCAGCTGACGGATCTGGCCAACAGCACGCCGGCCCCGACGCCGCCGACAAGTCCTGTTGAGGTCAAGGGCACCATTCCGGTCTCGTCGAGCGACAAGCCGACCACCTCCACTGGCAAGTGGACCTTGAGGGTCACGGTAAAGCCCGATGGTGGCGACGCTGTGACCAAGGATGAGACTTTCGAGGTCAAGGCGGCGACGCGGGTCAACGGGGCGAGCGTTTCGCCGAACCCCGTCACGCTGAAGTCGGGCAAGGACGTCGACGTCTTCGTCGCGTTCGAGCTGGAGAAGTCGGGCGACGAGAAGCTCACCGACGTCCGGCTGGAGAGCAAGAGCTACGACGACTACATCTCGCTCAGCACCGGCATGGAGTCGGACGGCAAGTCGTACCACGACTCGGCCTCCTTCGACTACAGCACCTCGACCGGCGCCTGGCAGCTGAAGATCACGGTCACCCGTGGTTCGAAGACCTACAGCTTCGTCAAGGGCTTCGAGGTCAAGAAGTCCGGCTCCTCCAAGGCCAGCTCGAAGATCACGCTGACCGCCTCGCCCACCTCGCTGAAGAAGGGCAAGACGACCAAGCTCTCCGGCAAGGTCTACCGCGGCTCCGGCGCGTGGAAGAAGAAGATCATGAAGCTCTACTTCAAGAAGAAGGGCTCCTCGAAGTGGTCGTTCGTGGGCTACGTCGGCTCCAGCTCGACCGGTAAGTTCAGCAAGACCGTCAAGCCGAAGTACACCGGCTACTGGCGTCTGGCGGCCACGGGCACCAGCACGACCTACGGCTCCTACTCGAACTACAAGCTCGTGACGGTCAAGTAGCGGCTCAGGGGATCTGCACGCCTCGCGTCACCAACCCCTGGCGCAAGCCGTACAGCACCAGGGAAGGCCCGCACGGTTCACACCGTGCGGGCCTTTTCGCGTCCGGCGACGAGAAGGGCGCCATAGAACCGGGACCTCGCGCTCGTCCCCATGAGTGATGAGACCCGAGGAGAACCTTTGCACCCCAGCAGACGAGACGATTTCACGGAGTTCGTGGCCGGCCGGTCGGACAGCCTCATCCGGCTCGCGTACCTCCTGACCGGCGACCAGCACGCGGCCGAGGACCTGCTGCAGACCGCGTTGACCAAGACGGCGGGACGGTGGCGGAAGATCCGCGACAACCCCGAAGCGTACGTACGCCGGGTCATGTACCACGAGCAGGTCGACCGGTGGCGAAGTCCGCGCTGGGGGCGTGAACGTGCCACCGACGTCCTTCCCGAGCTGCCGATCGGCGACCACAGCGGGGACATCGACACGCGCGTCACCCTCGCCCGGGCCATGCGTGCCCTCCCCGCGCGCAAACGCGCCGTGCTGGTGCTGCGCTACTACGAGGACCTCCCGGAATCGGAGGTCGCAAAGATCATGGGCTGCTCGGTGGGAACCGTCCGCAGCCAGGCCCACCAGGCGATCGTCCGGCTCCGCGGTCTGGTCGGCGCCCCCGCAACTCAGGAGAGCTGATCATGGATCTCGATGAGCAGAAGATCGCCCAGGAACTCCACCTCATGGCGCGGGAGGCCCGGCCGGTGGACGCGCACGTCTACGCCTCACGGGCACTGGTCCGGTCGGGGCGGCGCCGCCTGTCGTGGTCACTCGCGGGGCTCGCGGTCGCCGCGGCCTCCGTGGTCGGGGTCGTACTGCCGGCGTCCGGCGGCAAGGACATCGCGGCGAGCGTCCACGAGCTGCCGGACAACACCCCCGAGCAGGTGAAGCTCATACGCGACTGCATGCCCTTGGGTGGCCCCGTGCACGAAATGGACAGCCGTAAGCGCATCCCGGAGCACGGCAAGGTCGGCGATTTCCGCGTCCTCGCGGAGTATCGCGACGACGTGGGATCGACGGCACTCGTCGGCAGCACCGCCGGATTCGTCCTGTGCACGCCGCAGAAGAACCCGAACTTCGCCGACCGTCCGGTGTTCACGTACTGGGGTTACGCCCCACCCGGCGATCTGGAGGCGGGCCTGACCGGGGCCCTCACCGTGGACGCGTACGAGGTGCAGACCGATTCGCACGCAATGCGGGACGACGACCAATCCGGCGGCAGCTACCGTGTCGTCGCCGGACGCGTCACATCCGACGTGCGCCGGGTCGAGATCGACTGGGCGGGCGGTCGGCGCGCCGCCGCACAGGTGAACAATGGCTTCTTCGTCGGACGGGTGCCCGCCGCGTCCGTTCCCGGCCCAGACGACGGCTTGGGCGGCATGGTCGTCGACTCCCCCGACGTCACCGTCACCGCGTACGGCGAGGCGGGCGAGGTCCTCGGGCAGCGGAAGGACGTCAAGTTCCTCACGGCCGGGCGCACGGGCTCGGAAACGGGTACCGCCCCTGTCGGGGCCGGAGGGCCCGGCGACGACGCCCCTCCGGCGGAGGACGGCCGGGCCGCCCCTTCGCCGCGGCTCTCCTGACACGTCCCACGACCACAGCGTCGGGGGACGCTCCGGAAAGGGAGACGCCCCGGGTGGTCGGAACCACCCGGGGCGTTTCGCCGTACAGGAACTCAGTCGCGGTCGTTGCTGACCGTCGTCTTCTGCACCTGGAGCAGGAACTCGGCGTTCGACTTGGTCTCGCGCATCTTCTCCAGGAGGAGTTCGAGCGCCTGCTGCATGTCGAGGGCGTGGAGCACCCGGCGCAGCTTCCAGACGATCTGGAGCTCGTCCTTCGACATGAGGATCTCTTCCTTGCGGGTGCCGGACGCGTCGACGTCCACCGCGGGGAAGATCCGCTTGTCGGCGAGGGACCGGTTGAGCTTGAGCTCCATGTTTCCGGTGCCCTTGAACTCCTCGAAGATGACCTCGTCCATCTTGGAGCCGGTCTCGACCAGCGCCGTGGCGAGGATCGTCAGGGAGCCGCCGTTCTCGATGTTGCGGGCGGCGCCGAAGAAGCGCTTCGGCGGGTACAGCGCGGTGGAGTCCACACCACCGGACAGGATGCGGCCCGACGCGGGCGCGGCCAGGTTGTAGGCGCGGCCCAGACGGGTGATCGAGTCCAGCAGCACGACCACGTCGTGACCGAGCTCCACCAGGCGCTTGGCCCGCTCGATGGCGAGCTCGGCGACCGTGGTGTGGTCCTCGGCGGGACGGTCGAAGGTCGAGTGGATGACCTCGCCCTTCACCGACCGCTGCATGTCGGTGACCTCTTCCGGACGCTCGTCCACCAGGACGACCATCAGGTGGCACTCGGGGTTGTTGCGGGTGATCGCGTTGGCGATCGACTGCAGCACCATCGTCTTACCGGCCTTCGGCGGCGAGACGATCAGACCGCGCTGGCCCTTGCCGATCGGCGAGACCAGGTCGATGATCCGCGTGGTGAGGACGTTCGGCTCGGTCTCCAGGCGCAGGCGCTCCTGCGGGTAGAGCGGCGTGAGCTTGTTGAAGTCGGGCCGCTGCCGGGCCTGCTCCGGCTCCATGCCGTTGACCGTGTCGAGGCGGACGAGCGCGTTGAACTTCTCGCGCCGCTCGCCGTCGCGCGGCTGCCGGACGGCGCCGGTGATGACGTCTCCCTTGCGCAGGCCGTTGCGGCGGATCTGCGCCAGCGACACGTACACGTCGTTCGCGCCGGGCAGGTAGCCGCTGGTGCGGACGAACGCGTAGTTGTCGAGGATGTCCAGGATGCCGGCGATCGGGATGAGGACGTCGTCCTCGCTGATCACGGGCTCGTTGCTGTCGAAGCGGTCGCGGCCACGGCGGTTGCGCTCGCGGAACCTGCCGCGGCGGCCGCGGGCGTCGTCGCCCTGGTCACCACGGCTGTCGCCCCGGCTGTCACCACGGTCGCCGCGGTCACCACGGTCGGCGCGGTCACCACGGTCGGCGCGGTCACCACGGTCGGCGCGGTCGCCACGGTCAGCGCGGTCGCCACGGTCAGCGCGGTCGCCACGGTCAGCGCGGTCGCCACGGTTGTCGCTGCGACCGTCGCGGCCCTGCTGGTCACGGCCACGCGTCTGGGCGTCGCCCGCGTCCGCGGCCCGCTGGTCCGTACGGCTCTCGCGGTCGCCGGAGCGGTCGGAACGCTCACGCCGGTCGCCACGGCCGCGGCGCTCACGGCGGTCGGAGCGCTCGCCGCGGCTCTCGCCGCGCGTCTCGTTCTGGGCGTCGCCCTGGGCCTCGGTGACCGCCGGGGCGTCCGCGACGGCGGGAGCGCTCGCGGTGACGGCGCTGGAGGCGGCGACGGCGGGGGCCGCGGCGGGAGCGCTGTCCACGCGCTCGGCGGCGGGCTGCTCCTCGCGGCTCTCGGCCACGGGCGCGGCCGCGGTGGCGCGGGAACGTTCCCTGCGACCGCGAGCGGGGCGTTCGGCGACGGCGGCCGGCGCTTCCGCGGCCGGCTTCGGCTCCGCCTGCGCCTCTCCCGTCGCCCCCTGCTTCTCCTGGATGGCCGCGATGAGCTGGCTCTTGCGCATCCGCCCGATCCCGGTGATGCCGAGCCCGGTGGCCATGGCCTGCAGCTCGGGCAGCACCATGCCGGCCAGGCCGGTGCCGGAGCGACGACGCGGTCGAGCCGGAGCAGTGGTGGGGGTGTCGCCGGCGGCCTGGCCGTCGGAGAGGAGTTCGGTGGTGTCGCTCAACTAAGGGTCCTTCCCAGGGGTCGGGCACCGGACTCGTGCGTCCTGGTGTCCCGGTGGTGCGACCCGGCGGGACAGACCGGGTCGGGCTTCGCGAATCTCAGGTGTTGGTGACGCTCCGGAATCGCGAACTGCCAGATGTCGAAGTGGTTCGAACGCGCATGCCTCCGAGAACCCCACCTCTCGCCGCGCCGATCGGGGCAACGGGAGGAAGCGGTTTCGGGAAAATCGCCCTGCCCGCGTCGAAGGACGCGGAGCGAAGTGCAGCGATGTGCGAATGACAAGCACGCACCCAACATGGGGGCACCTGGTGCGGCTATCAGCCTAACATCACCAGCGCACACGGCTATTCCCTGGAGGTCGAAGAGGCATCAGCGTGTCTCGGGAAACTGAACGCCCGCACCCTGCAGGTGGACGTTCAAGGGCTGGATGAGCCAGTCCGTACCCACTTCTGGTGCGATCAAATCCTCGGTGTCCGATGTCGAAAAGACAAGGACCGTCGGACCCGCTCCCGAGACGACCGCGGGAACCCCCGCGGTGCGCAGCCGTCGCACCAGGTCGGCGGTCTGCGGCATGGCAGGCGCGCGATAGTCCTGGTGAAGACGGTCCTCGGTGGCGGCGAGAAGCAGGCCGGGCTCCGGCATCCGGGTCAGCGCCGCGACGAGCAGCGCCGCCCGCCCCGCGTTGACGGCGGCGTCGGAATGCGGCACCTCTTTCGGCAGCAGCCCGCGCGCCTCCTTCGTGGACGACCGGAAGGGCGGGATCAACACGACCGGCCGGACGTCCTCGTGCAGGGGCAGTTTCACCATACGCGGAGTGCCGGACCGCTCGGACCACGCGATGGTGAGCCCTCCGGCCAGGCACGGCGCCACGTTGTCGGGATGGCCCTCCAACTCGGTGGCCAGCGCGAACACGTCGTCGTCCGAAATGCCGCCGGCCGTGCCGGAGAGTGCCGGCGCGAGCGCCCTGGCGGCGAGGATGCCCGCGCAGATGGCGGCGGAGGACGAGCCGAGGCCGCGCGCGTGCGGGATGCGGTTGCGGCAGCGGAGTGTGACGCCGGAGGGCTGTGGGACGCCCATGCGGTCGAAGGTCGCCCGCATGGTTTTGACGATCAGGTGTCCCTCGCCCGGGTCCACCTCCCCGGCGCCCTGTCCCTCGACCTCGACCGTCACGCCGTCGTCGGAGAGCGCGACCTCGACCTCGTCGTACAGGTCGAGCGCCAGGCCGAGGGTGTCGTATCCGGGACCGAGGTTGGCGCTCGTCGCCGGAACCCGGACGACCACGCTGCTGCTACCTGTCATCGAACTCCTCGTGAGATGGAGTCCCCGGGCAGCCGCCACGGGGAGGGCGCGCGGCACGCGGCCGTGCCGCGACCGGCTCGACGTGACGCCCCGGCCCGACATGACACGACGGACGAGCCGTGCCGCACGGGCGCCTGAGGCGGTACGCGAGCCGTACGCGGTCGGGAACGGCGCGGGCGGGGCCGGCGCCGTTCACGCGACCGCTCAGGGGTCAGGCCAGTTCGAGCGCGGTGGCCGCCGCGTAGGCGTCGACCGGGATCGTCACCGGGGCGGGCGCTCCGGAGATGGCCCAGTCGGGGTCCTTGAGGCCGTTGCCGGTCACGGTGCAGACGACCCGCTGGCCCGGGGTCAGCAGCCCCTGCTCGTGGGCCTGCAGCAGGCCCGCGACGCTCGCCGCCGACGCGAGCTCGACGAAGACGCCCTCGCTCTGCGCGAGCAGCTTGTACGCCGCCGCGATCTGGCGGTCGGTCACTGCCTGGATGTCGCCGCCGGACTCGTCCCGCGCCGCCTCGGCGAGCTTCCAGGAGGCGGGGTTGCCGATCCTGATCGCGGTGGCGATGGTGTGCGGGTGGGTGACCGGGGCGCCGCCGACGATGGGCGCGGCGCCGCTCGCCTGGAAGCCGAGCATCCGCGGGGTCTTGGTGGCGACGCCGTCCGCGGCGTACTCCTTGTACCCCATCCAGTACGCCGAGATGTTGCCGGCGTTGCCGACGGGGATGCAGTGGACGTCCGGGGCATCGCCCAGCGTGTCGACGATCTCGAACGCCGCGGTCTTCTGCCCCTGCAGCCGGTACGGGTTGACCGAGTTGACCAGGGCGATGGGGTAGTTCTCCGCGAGCTTCCTCGTCATGTCGAGGCAGTCGTCGAAGGAGCCCTCGACCTGGAGCAGCCGGGCCCCGTGGACGAGCGCCTGGGCCAGCTTGCCCATGGCGATCTTGCCGCGCGGCACGAGCACCGCGCAGGTCAGCCCGGCGCGTACGGCGTAGGCGGCGGCCGAGGCGCTGGTGTTGCCGGTGGAGGCGCAGATCACGGCCCGCGCGCCGTCCTCCACGGCCTTGCTGATGGCCATGGTCATGCCGCGGTCCTTGAAGCTGCCGGTCGGGTTGAGCCCCTCGACCTTCAGATAGACGTCGCAGCCGGTCATCTCGGAGACGCGCCTGGCGGGCACGAGCGGCGTGCCGCCTTCGAGCAGGGTGACCACGGGCGTCGTCGTGGTCACCGGAAGCCGGTCACGGTACTCCTCGATGAGGCCACGCCAAGCCCTGGTCATGATCGCTCCTTCTACGCGGGCTCCGCCACACGGGCCCACCTGCGGTATTGGCCACCGAGTTTACGGCCAACCGCTCTACCTGCGGGATCCACCGTCCAGCTTATGGACATATTTCCGGACACGAGGCCGATATATGGGGACGAGCAGCGCTTCGCGCTCTCAGCGAACTAGGAGTTTGCTTCGTTAGGGTCGATCCCCTGACTTGACTCGACAGGTGACAACCGAGGAGGGGCACGTGGCGGGCGACGAGGTCCGGCCGAGGATCCGGCACAACGACTATTCTCCCCTGGTCCCCGCGCCGATCGGCGGTTGGCATCCGGAAGTGCCGGTCAGCGTGATCATCCCCGCGTACGGCGGCCAGCACCGGCTCGATCTCACCCTGGCCTCGCTCGCGGCGCAGACCTACCCCGCCCATCTGACAGAGATCGTCATCGTGGACGACGGCAGCGTCCCGCCGCTGCGATTACCGGAGATGCGCCCCGAGAACACCCGGATCGTCACGACCGCGGACGGCTGGGGACCGGGACACGCGGTCAACACCGGCGTCGCCGCCACCGACGGCACCGTCGTGCAGCGTCTCGACGCCGACATGGTCCTCCACCGCGATCACCTTGAGGCGCTGCTGCGCTGGCACCACCTCACCGACTATCTCGTCACGATCGGCGGCAAGCGGTTCATCGAGGAGACCCCCGTCACGGCCGCCGAGGTGTACGAGGCCGTGGCCGGCGACACGTTGACGCACCTGTTCGACCCCGAGAAGACCATCCCCAGCACGACGGAGATGACGATCCTCCGCCTGGACGGGATGCGCGGCAGCAAGAACCCGTACCACGTCTGCACCGGCCCCACGCTGTCCCTCCACCGGACGCTCTTCCTTGACGTCGGCGGCTTCGACGCGGAGGTCCAGCGGGGCGAGGACACCGAGCTGGGGTACCGGCTGGCCCAGGCGGGCGCCGTCTTCGTGCCGGATCTCGCGGCCCGCGCCGTCCATCTCGGCCTGCCCGCGCAGCGGCGCGACCGCGGGGCGACGGTGCGGACCGTGGAGCCCTACCTGGCCCATCGCGTGCCGCTCCGCCGCGACCTGCGCAAGGAGCGGGGCCGCCACTGGCGCGTGCCGTACGTGGAGGTGGTCCTGGACGTGGCCGGGGCGAGCGAGCGGGTCACCCGCGCGGCGGTGAACGCGGCGCTCGACGGGTCGCTGCCCGACGTCGCCGTCACGCTGGTGGCGCCGTGGTCGGCGCTGCCCTCCGGCCGCCACCCGGTGCTGACCGCGCCCGGGTTCGATCTGCGCATGCTGCGGACCGGGTTCGCCGACGACCCCCGGGTACGGCTGGCCGAGGACGTGTCGCCGAGCGCGACGCCGGTGCCGTTCCGTTACTCAGGGCCGGTGGACGTCCCGCTCGCGCCGGAGACGCTGGAGCGGATGGTCAAGACGGTGCTCGACGAGCGGCTCGGCATGCTCGTCGTCACGTTCCCGGACGGCCGCACCGCGACCGTGGAGCGTACCGAGGCCGTGGGACGGGCCCTGCTGCTGGCCCGCCCGGGCGAGCCCCTCTCGGACGTCATCCGGCAGACTCACGGCGTACGGCACAGCCCGGCGGAGGCGTTCTGGCCCTCGGCGCAGGAACGGCCGGCCGCACCCGCCCGGCCCGCGGCTCCTCAGACGGACATGAGGTCGGCGATGGCGGGTCTCACCGAGGCGCGCGGGCGCGGCGGGCGCCCGCGAGGGAAGCGCTCGTGGGTCCGGCGGCTGCGCACCGCCATCCGGACCCGATACCGGATTCGTCCGTAGTGCTCCGGCGGGTGTCCATGCGTGGCGGAGCCGCCGGGTGGTCTTCTCTGGCTGTCGCCGGCGACAGCCAGAGAGCTCGATCCATCCCGCCAGGGGTCGCCAGTGGATTTGCACGAACCTCGGCCGAGTCGGTCACTTCGCCGGGAGGCACCTCCGATCCTCGCGAAGCCCGCTTCGCCGGGCCTTCGCTCCGATCCTCGCTCCCTTCCGCTCCGCTCCCTCGGTCCCGGTGAACGTCGCGGGCAGCGGACTAGCGGTAGATCACGCGGCGGACGATGGCCTTGATGCTCCGCTTGCGGCGTAACGTTGCGGCCTCCTTGCGGAGGGAGCCCACCTCGCGGCGCAGTTCCACGGTGGATTTGCGCCACTTGGCGGCTTCGTCGCGCCACTTCCCCACCTGGGCGCGCAGCCGTTCGACCTCCTTGGCGAGCTTGGCCGCCTCGGCCTGCGCCTCGGCCCTCGCCCGGTAGGCGCTGCGCCGTCCGACGGGAACCGGCGCCTGCTCCGCCGGGAGGAGGCCGACGGGCGCCCCGTCGATCCACACCGCGCCGAACATCTCGGCCACGGCGTCGTCCAGCGCCTCCGTCTCCCCGCCGCCTCTCCCGGCGTCGGCCGCCCGTCCGGCTTCCCCGGCGGCTCCGGGCTCCTGGACGAAGGTCGCCCGGTTGAACGCCGCCGTACGCTCCAGGCGCGCGACTGTCACCCCTCCCCCGGGGCCTTCGCCGTCCTCGGACAGGAGGAGGCCGACCATGCCCAGCCCGCGCTCCTCGATCAGGTCGACGAGCGTCGCCAGGGTGTCCTCCCCCAACGCCCACCCGGCCGGGACGCGCAACCGGAACGGCGCGGGCGCGGTCGACGCGGTGAACCGTACGCGCGCCTCGTGGGCGTACAGGCCGTGGACGAGCGTGCGGTCGAGGCAGGGGTCGGTCAGCGGCGCCCGCCGTTCGCGGGTCTCCGGCTCGGGCACCCCGGTCACCACCACGCCCACGTCGGGGACGGTGCCGGCGAGGGCGGTGTCCACCGTGGCCCGCACGTCCTCGTAGGAGGCGTCCGCGCCGTCCACGACGACCTCGACGTACGGCACGAGCCACTGGCGGCCGGGGTGGGAGCGGAGCCAGCGATATTGCGGGACGCGGTCGGGGATGAACGCGTGGCTGACCCGGGTGACCCGGTCCATGTCGCGCATCCGCATCGTGGGGCCGAGGTGGTAGGCCCGGGAGCGGGGCTCGGGGACGAAGACCGCGCCCGCCTGGGCCAGGCGATATCCCATCTCGGTGTCCTGGCCCAGCATGAGGCCGGTGTCCATCGGACCGGTCATCTCGATCAGCCGCCGGTTGACCGAGGTCGATCCCCCGACGTGCAGGCTGAAGGCCCGGCGCGCGTCGCGCAGGCCGTCCGTGCGCCCGACGAGGTCGACGATCCAGGAGTGCGGCTCGGCGGGTTCGAAGAACGGGGCGAGCTCGGCGGCGTCCGCGATCTCCGCGGGCTGGGGCGGCCGCGCCTCGCTGAACCGCAGATATCCGGTCACGGAGAGGTAGGGGGCGAGGTGGTGCCAGCGCATCTGCGCCTCGACGGCGTCCCGTTCCAGCACGACGTCGGAGTCCAGCCAGTGGACGACGTCCCCGCCGGACGCAGCGAGCCCGGCGTTCCTGGCGTCGGCCCGGCCCGGCGTCTCGCATCTGATCAGCCGGGTGCCGGCGGGCCTCGGCTCGGGGAGGCGCAGCGGCGGGGAGGTGCCGTTGTCCACGACCACGACCTCGGTCAGCTCCGCCGGATAGGTCTGGACGGCCAGCGCGGCGAGCACGAGGTCGAGCTTGTCCTGCCCGCCGTACGCGGGGATGACGACGCTGACCGTCAGCCGGGGCGTCCAGGAGCCGATCTCAGGGGGTGTCAGGACGGAATAGTCGTTTCCTCTGACGCGGGGGGTGCTTACGGGCGTTTCGATCAATGAGCCGGCTCCAGGATGCGGCTGGGCCTCACGCCCCGCCATTGGTTGGTCGCGACTTTCAGGAAGTGGGCGAGCGGCAGCCGCCAGGTGTGCCGGTCGGCCGTCGAGCGCCTGAGCATGTAGCCGAGGCCGTGCGTGCGGTAGATGCGGGCGCCCGCCGCCTCGGCCGCGGTGAGCATCCCCTCGTCCACCGCGCGCGGCACCGAGGGGAAACCGGTGAACGCGGCGCGGTCGAGCATGATGGTGCCGCCCGCGACGTGCCGGTTCCAGACCTCACTCTTGTAGTCGGTGCGCCGGATGGTGAGGTTGAGCGGTTCGAGATGGAAGAACTCGGCCGTCGTGCCGACGATGTCCGCGCCCGAGTAGGAGCGGGCGAGCAGGAGGTCGGCGAGGTGCTCGGGGCCGTACCAGTCGTCGTCGTCCCATTTGGCGAGGAGGTCTCCGCTCGCCCGGCGCGCGGCCTCGTTCAGCACGTCTCCGAACACCGTGCCGCCGTCCGCCTCGATCACCTCGACGGGGATGTCCAGCCCCTTGGCGGCCCGCCGTACGACGTCGGCGGAGTAGCCGTGGGCGGCGAAGACGACCTCGACGTCCACGTGCCGCTGCCGGGCGATCTGGGACAGCGCCCACCCCGCCATCGACGGCCGTCTGCTGGCCACGATCACGCTGACGCTCGGCCGCGTACGGCGGGCGGCGAGGGCGTGGCGGCGGAGCCGTACGCTGTGCTCCTCCCGGCGGAGCGGGGCCACGGAGACTCCGGACGTGTCGGTCTCCGGTTCGAGCCAGCCGGCCGAGGTGAGCAGCTCGGCCAGCGCGGGATCCTCGGCGGCGAGCCACCGCGGGACCGCCTCCGCGTGCAGCGGCACCCCGGCCGCCGCGAGCGCCAGCACGGCGTCGAGAGATCGGCGGGCGTCGGCGTCGTACGGCGTATCGCCGTCGGGCGAGGGGGCGGCGTCGGGGGAAATGATGCCGGGCCAGGCGAGGCCCACGCTCTGGAATGCGCGCAGCCGCGCCACCGCCTCCCCGGTCGATTCCTCGGGAAATGGCGTCCCGGCGATCATCCACCGGGCGCCGTCCCATGTGGCCTGCGCCGGCTCCGCATCCGCACTGCTCAGGAACCCCTGGGGGCTCGTCATGACCGTCCTATCAGGAAACTCTCAGGGATTACCCATGGTTTACCTACAAAGCACCGCTAGAACATACACATACGCCGAAGGCCGGAAGAATCCGCAATGTTCGGTGATCATTAGAATTCCACTGAAGTCGTGACTGCAACAGTCCCGTAGACCATTTCGGTACTGTTCCGCGGATCCGCCGCCGAGAGCGGATCCGGACGGACACGCCACGAGGCGGGGAGAGAGGGCGCGCGACGCGCGTGCGAGCGGCGGCACCGCCGCCGAGGCCCTCCTGGCACCGCGCGCGGGCAGATCCGGGGAGGTGCCCCGCGCTCGCAGGCGAGCCGTCGGGGCGTACCACGGAGGTAGACAACGAATGCCCACCACCCGTCGGCTCATCGTGGCCGCCGCGGCGGTCGGCGCGTTGACGCTGGCGGCGTTGACCGTGCTGATCCTGCTGGAGATCGTCGAAATCCTCGCCGGACTGACCCTCGGCCTCCTCGTCTGCGCGACCGGCCTGATGTTCCTCGTCGCCCTCTCCGTACGCCGTGTGGACGGGAAGGCGCTGCGCATCGACGGCCGGGTCAAGCGCCAGGAGGCCGCCCTCGCCAAGGCCGCGAACGCCCTCGCGAACGTCGCCGGGCGGCTGGAGCAGGTCACGGCGGCGGCCGAGGCGCGTGGCCCGCGCCGCGAGGAGGACCTGCGCGCGATCCTCGCCTCGCTCGGGGAGGACCGTGTCAACGCGACGCTCGCCCGGCAGGAGATCGAGAAGGCCGTCGACGGCGTCGGCTCGCTCGTCGGCACTCGGCTGGATCGCGTCGAGAAGGCCCTGACCAGGGAGTTCCGGCAGGGGTACCGCCAGGTCGAGGCGTACGTCGATCTCCGGTCGCTGATCGAGCCGAGGGCGCCGCTGCCCGAGCTGAGAGGGTGGGCCGCCTCGCCCGACCTGCTCCGCCGGCTCGTCGGGCACATCTGCGAGCACCGGCCCCGGCTGGTCGTCGAGTGCGGCAGCGGCTCGTCGAGCGTCTGGCTCGGCTACGCCGTGGAACGTTACGGCGGCGGCCGGGTCGTCTCCCTGGAGCACGACGAGCGCTATCTCGAGCTCTCCCGCGACCTGGTGCGCGCCCACGGACTGTCCCACATCGTGGAGGTGCGGCATGCCCCGCTGCGCCCCTGGCGGCACGGCGCCGAGTCCTGGAACTGGTACGACGAGGACGCCACGCGGGATCTCGACGGGATCGGCCTGCTCCTCGTGGACGGCCCGCCGGGCGCGACCGGACCGCAGGCGCGCTACCCGGCCGTCCCCGCCCTGCTGGACCGGTGCACGCAGGACGTGCGCATCCTCGTCGACGACGCCGCCCGCGCCGACGAGCGGGCGGCGGTCCGGCGCTGGCTGGACGAGTTCCCCCTGGAAGCCGTGGATCACGAGGCCGAGAAGGGGCTCGTGACGCTCACCCGCAGCACGCCATGACGGTTCCGCACATGCCATTTGGTGCTGTTGGTGCCGTTGATGCCCCCACCCCTGACGCCGGACCGACTGTCGATGCTCTTGACGCCCTCGCTCCGGGTGCTCCACGCGTCCGGCGCAACGACTACGGCACTCTGCGTCCCCCGGCGCTCGGCGCCTGGGAGCCCCGGCTGACGGTCAGCGTCGTCATCCCCGCGTACGAGTGCCAGGAGGCGCTGGACCGGACGCTCGCCGGGCTCGCCGCGCAGACCTACCCCCGCGATCTGATGGAGGTCGTCGTCGCCGACGACGGCAGCGCCCCGGCGCTGCGCCTCCCGCGCATCGCCCCCGAGGCGACCCGGATCGTACGCGTGCCCGAGGGCCGGTGGGGACGCGGCTGGGCCAGGCAGACGGGCGCTGAGGCGGCGGTCGGGGACGTCGTCCACTGGGTCGACTCCGACATGATCCTCGCGCGGGACCACATCGAGGCGCACATGCGGTGGCACCACCTGGCGAGTTACGCCGTGGTCCACGGGAGTGTGGGGTTCGTCGCCGACGACGTGCCACCGCCCTCGCCCGAGGCGGTCTTCGCCGGTACGTACGAGGGCGCGGCGGCGTTCGCGGGGGCGCGGCCGCACAGCTGGACCGCCGAGGTGCTCGGCACGACCCGGGAGCTGCGCGACGAGGTCTCCGGGGCGTACCGGCTGCACTCGGGCGCGACGACGTCGGTCACCGCGTGGCTGCTGAAGGCGGCGGGCGGCGTGAACACGTCGCTGAACATGGCCGAGGACACCGACCTCGGATATCGGCTCGCGCAGCAGGGAGCGGTCTTCATCCCGGACCCCGAGGCCCGGGCGTGGCACCTCGGCACGTCCACGGTCATGCGCCGGGAGGCCGACGTCCACCAGCACAACTGGTCGTTCCTCGGCGACCTGATCCCCGACCTGCGGTGGCTGCGCCGTCATCCCCGCCGCCACTGGGCGGTGCCGTACGTCGAGGTGGTGATCGACGCGCACGGCGCGACGTACGAGCAGGTGCGCGCCAGTGTGGACGCCGCCCTGGCGGGGACCCTGGCCGACACCTCGGTGGTGCTCCTCGGCCCCTGGGACGAGCTGCCCCCGGGCCGCCGGGCCTCGCTCGACGAGCCGATGCTCGACACCCGGCTCGCGTACAACCTGTACGAGCACGAGCCGAGGGTGCGCTTCGCGCGGGCGGCGGCGGAGAGCTGCGCGCCCACGCCGTTCCGGCTCGTCTGTCCCGCCGGATGGGTGCTCGGCCCCGACTCCCTGGCGTCGCTCGTCGAGCTGGCCGAACGCCGGGGGTACGGCCTCGTGTCGGCGGCCGTGGAGGAGACTCCGGCGGGGGTGACGGCGCTGCGGCTGGAACGGACCGCCGCGTTCTCCCGCGCCGCGCTGGTCGCCGGCGGGACGAGAACGGCTCCCCCTGACCGCGTGCCGCGTGCCACCGGCCCCGCTCGCCGTTCCCCTGGTCCCGGCGTCCTGGACGCGCTGGTGGACGAGATGTACGGGTCGATCTGGGTCGCGGCGGAGGATTTCGGCGTCGTACGGGACGAGGACGCCGAGCCGGTTGGCGGCGACCCGGCCAAGTGGCGGGCGAGCGCGGCCAGGTGGCGCTCCGAAGCCACGCGGCTGCGGGCCGAGGTGGCCCGGCTGAAGGCCGAACTCCGGCACGCCCATGACGCGGAGCCGGTCGGCGCCGCTCGCGGCCGGAGGTTCAGGCGGCGGTGATGTTCGAGCGGATCGTCGGCGAGGCCGTACGGCGCGGCGTGGGACGGCGGGTCGCCGTGTACTGCGTCGGAGTGGAGTCCCCGGAGAGCCTCGCCACCAAGGGCGTCCGACACCTCGTGAACCTCGACGGCGACCCCCGGCTCGCCCTGTCTCCGGAGAGCCCCGCGCCGGACGGAACCGCGGCTCCGTCGCCGGACGAGGAGGTGGCGGAGGTCCTCGTGCTCGCGCGCACTCCGACGGATCTGCGCCGGGCCGCGACCATGCACGCGCTGCTGCCCCGCGCCGAGCGGGTGATCGTGGTCACCGCCGAGACCCCCTACTGGTACCCGGCGCCCGCGCCGTCGCTCACGCCCGCCCACCGCTGGCGGGCCCTCACGGAGCTGAGGGTTCACCGGCCGGCGAGCGGCGCGTGGGCGGTGGACGCGAGATTCTCCGCCGCCACGCCGGCCGGGCGGACCGTGGCCGCGACCGCCCGCGCGTTCGCGGGGAACCGTCTCGACGGCATCGCCGCCCCCGTGGCGGCGCTGGCCGGGCCGGGCGCGGCCCACTGGCGGCCTGGGGACCCCAATGCGTCCCCGGTGGAGCCGGGCGGCCCTCTGCCCATACGTATCGGCGCTCCCGGCGGCGACGTGGTGCTCCGCACCTCCTTCCCGGACGGCCTGCCCACCTGGGAAGGGGACGAGGCCGTAGTGGATCTCCCCGCCCTGGAGGAGCTGAGCTGGGAGCGCCTCGGCGAGCCCGGAGGCGCCGCGCCTCTGGGTGCCGGTACGGAGGCCGCGAACGGGCGGCCTGCCGTACATGTGAACGATGTCCGGCTGCTTCCCCCGGTGGACGACCGGTCGGTGAATCCGATGGGCTTCGTCACCACGCCCACGCTGGGCGTCGGCCGCCTCGAACTGGCCGACGGCCGCTGGAACGCCGTCCACGACGGGAAGGTGCTCACCCGCTTCGCCGCGTCGGGGTGCGTCACCGTCACGGACGTCGCCCGTCTCAGGCAGCTGCGCGGGCTGCGGATCGACTGGCGGAACGGCCACACGGGGCCGATCGCGGCCGTACGGGTGGTCGCCTCGCTGGCGGCGGCGGGCGTGCCGATGCTGACCGGCGAGATCCCTCCGTGGGCCGGGGCGCTCGGCGACGGGCTCATCGGGCTGCTCCGCGCGGCCACGCCCGAGGACTTGGACGACGACCTGCGACGTGAGGAGCACAGCATCCGGCTCCGCAGGCGCGCCCTCCGGGACCACGGCGTCGAGGCCCGATGGGAGCGGCTCGGCGCCCCCGCCCGGCAGCGGCCGCTCACGTCCGTGCTGCTGACCACCCGCCGCCCCGAAATGGTGCCTTTCGCCCTCGGCCAGGCGGCCCGGCAGCGCGACGCGGAGCTGGAGGTCGTTCTGGCCCTGCACGGGATCCCGCGCGATCATCCGTCCGTGGCCCCGGCCGTCGCCTCGTTCGAGCGGCCGATCACGGTCGTCGAGGGTGCGGCGTCGCTCGCGTTCGGGGCGCTGCTCAACCGGGCGGCGGCCCGCGCGTCCGGCTCGTTCCTGCTCAAGATGGATGACGACGACTGGTACGGCCCGGATTTCCTGGCCGACCTGCTGCTCGCCCACTCCTACACCGGCGCGAACGTGCTGGGCGCGGCCCTGGAGTTCGTCTACCTCGCGTCGATCGACGTCACCGTACGCCGCGACCAGGTCACCGAGCAGATCACCAACTTCGTGGCGGGCGGCACGATCTTCACCGAGCGGGCCGCGTTCGACGCGGTCGGCGGCTTCCGCCCGCTCCCCCGCGCCGTGGACACCCAGTTCCAGCACGCCGTGCAGAGCGCGGGCGGGCAGGTGTACCGCACCCAGGGCCTCGGGTACGTGCTGCGGCGCGGCCCGGCGTCCCAGCACACCTGGCGCGAGCCGATCGGCACCTTCCTCCGGCGGAACAAGCGGCAGTGGCGCGGTTTCCGGCCGAGCGCCCTGATGGAAGCGCCGGAGGCCACGCCATGAGCCCGTACACCGTCCCCGAGAGCGGCGTCCCGCGGATCCGGCGGAACGACCATGCGGCGCTCGCGCCGCCCGCCCCGGGCGCCTGGGAGCCCTCCCTGACCGTCAGCGTGGTCGTCCCGGCCCGCGACTGCCAGGCGGAGCTGGATCTCCTCCTGGCGGCGCTGGCCGCGCAGAGCTACCCCGACCGCCTCCTGGAAGTGATCGTCGTGGACGACGGCAGCGGCCCGCCGCTGCGGGTGCCCGCGATCGCGCCGAGCTGTACCCGCGTGGTGCCCACGCGTCCCGGGGGCTGGGGCATCGCCTGGGCGCTCGACACGGCCGTGGCACTCGCCGAGGGCGACGTGATCCATCGCATCGACGCCGACATCGTGCCGTACCGCGAGCACGTCGAGGCGCACATGCGGTGGCATCACCTGGCCGACTACCTCGTCGTGCTCGGGACGCTGCGGTTCGCGGACGTGGCGGCCGGGCTGCCCGCTCCCCCGGACGTACGCGACACGGTGGCCGCGGGCCACGAGGACGCGCTCTTCGACCTGCCCTCCAGCGTGGCGCACGACTGGTGGGAGGAACTGGTCGACCGGTACGACGGGTTCAGGAACGCGCCCAGCTCGGTCCTGCACCGCGTCCACGTCGGGGCGACGGCCTCGCTCCCCGCCGAGTTGCTGCGCGCGGCCGGGGGGCTGGACACGTCGCTGGTCCTCGCCGAGGACACCGAGCTGGGATATCGCCTCACCCAGGCGGGGGCGGTGTTCGTGCCGGACAGGGCGGCGCGGAGCTGGCATCTCGGCACGCCGACCGCCATGCGGCGCGGGGACGAGGTCCGCCGGTACAACTCCCCGTTCGTCGCGGACCGCATCCCCTACCGGCGCTTCCTGCGGATCGAGGGCGGCCGGCAGTGGCTCGTGCCGTACGTCGAGGTGCTCGTGGACGCGTCGACGGCGGGCTACGAGAGCGTGGCGGGGACCGTGGACGCCGCACTCGTCAGCACGCTCCCGGACGTGCGGGTCACCCTCACCGGCCCGTGGGACGCGCTGGACGGCGGGCGGCGGGCGCCGCTGGACGACCCGCTGCTCGACCTGCGGCTCGTCCGCGGCCGCTACGCGCACGACGGACGGGTCGGGTTCGCCGCCTCCGCCCCCGCGACGGCGACTCCCGCGCCGTTCCGGCTGGTCTGCCCGCCCGGCTGGAGCGTCGCCGCCGACACCGTGGACCGGCTGGTCCGGTACGCCGAGGAGCACGATCTCGGGCTGCTGTGCGTGGCCCTGGACGAGGACGGGGGCGGCGTGCTCAGCGCCCGCCTGGAGCGGACCTCGTCCGTGGCACGGGCGCTCCGCCTGGTCAAGGACGGCGAGCACGTCGACGACGTGATCCACGAGACCTTCGGCGTGGAGTGGCTCGACGGCGAGACGTGGGGCTTCGCCCGGCTCGACCCGGCCGTCCGGCCGCCCCGGAGCAGCCGCAACACGGAAGCGGCCCACTGGAAGGCGCTGGCCGTCCAGCGCAAGGTCGACGGAGGGCGGCTGCGGTCACGTCTGGCGGCGCTGGAGAAGGAGGCCGCCACGCTGCGCAAGGAGGCCGCGAAGGGCCGCCGGGACACCGATCGGTGGCGGGCCAAGGCCGAGCAGTGGCGGGCCGAGGCGGTCCGCCTGCGACGCGAGCGCGACCTGACGGTCGTACGCCGGGCGATCAGGAAGGCCGATCACCTGTTCCGCAAACGCGGCGAACCTCCATCGACCTGACATCCGGCACGGCTACCTTCCCGACGTGGATTCACCCGCCGGGCACCTCGGCGGGTGCCGGACGCACCCGGCCCCCGGTGACGTCCCCGAGCGTGCGCACGGCCGTGCCGTGGCGCTCGCGCTTGGCCAGCCAGCTCAGAAACCGGTCGAGCACGTCCGTACGGACCGAGAAGGTGCCGCATCCTCGCGCGCACACCTTGTGGAAGGCCAGCGGGAGCAGGCCGCCGCCGCCCTGTTCGGCGCGGATCACGTAGCCCTTCAGGTCCGCCAGCGTGGCGCTCTCGCGGACCGATCCCGGCGTGCGGATCTCGTAGACCCGCTCGGGCCGGGCGGGCTCGGCCACGGTGCAGTCGCGGCACGGCCGCTGGGCGATGCCGCCGATGGTCCGCGCGGCGTTGTAGCCGCAGTCCCGCGCGGCCTGCCGGGCGGTCGCGTCCACCGCTCCGTACGGGTAGGCGAAGGTCCGCACCCTGAGGCCCGTTCCGAGGAGGGCGCGGCGATCGGCGCAGATCGTCGCCGCCTGCTCCTCGGGGTCGAGGTCGGTCAGCCGCTCGTGGTTCACCGTGTGGCCGCCGATCTCGTGGCCCGCCTTCGCGATCGCGGCCACCTGGCGGCGGGAGAGCTTGCCCGGCGTCCCGAGATCGCCGCTGTTGACGTAGAACGTGCCGCGCAGCCCGTGTTTCTCCAGCAGCCTCGCGGCCATGGCATGGCTGCGGTCGCCGTCGTCGAAGGTGAGCGCGACGACCGTCGTGGGGCTCTTCCCGGGCTTCGCCGTCGGCTTGGCCGCCGGTACGGCGGCGGCCGCGATCCCAGCCGTGACGGCGGGACGGCTCGCGGCCTGGACGGCGGGACGGGACGCCGCGTGGGCGGCCTGCCCCGCGAACACCGGGACGACGAGAGCGGACAGCGCGAGTGTCGCCCAGAGTGTTCTTCGCATCTCACATCCCCGCCGCGTCAGGCTTTCCGGCACACCTCGTGCCTCACATTCCCAGATATATCGGAATTGTGAGGCACGAGCGGCAGGAGATGCGAGGGAGCCTCGTTACGGGGCCTCGTCGCCTTCGACCCGCATCACGCCGGCGACCGCGCGGACGGTGTCCATCTCACGCAGGCTCTCGATCGTCGCCTGGAGCGCGGCGTCGGTGGCGCGGTGGGTGACGATGACGAGTTGGGCGTCGTCGCCCCTGCCCTCCTGGCGGACGGTCTGGATGGAGACGTCGTGCTTGGCGAAGATGTCGGCCACCCTGGCGAGGACGCCCGGCTTGTCCGCCACGTCGAGGGAGACGTGGCACCGCGTGATGCTCTCGCCCATCGGGTGCACCCGCAGGTCCGCGTACGTGGACTCCTCGGGGCCCCGGGTGTTCGCGATGCGGTTGCGCGCGACGGCGACGATGTCGCCGAGCACCGCCGAGGCGGTGGGCGCGCCGCCCGCGCCCGCGCCGTAGAACATCAGCCGCCCGGCCGACTCGGCCTCCACGAAGACCGCGTTGTACGCCTCGCGGACGCCCGCGAGGGGGTGCGACCTCGGGATCATCGCGGGGTGGACCCGGACGCCCACGGACCTGCCGTCCTCGGAGCGCGCGCAGATGGCGAGCAGCTTGATGACGTATCCCATGGCCTTGGCCGAGGCGACGTCGGCCGCGGTGATCTCGGTGATGCCCTCGCGGTGCACATCCGCCGCGGTGACCCGGCTGTGGAAGGCGATGCCCGCGAGGATCGCCGCCTTGGCCGCGGCGTCGAAGCCCTCGACGTCGGCGGTCGGGTCGGCCTCGGCGTAGCCGAGCGCCTGGGCCTCCTCCAGGGCGTCGGTGAACGACGCGCCGGTGGAGTCCATCTTGTCGAGGATGTAGTTGGTGGTGCCGTTCACGATGCCGAGCACCCGCTGGACGCGGTCACCGGCCATCGACTCCCGCAGCGGGCGCAGCAGCGGGATCGCCCCCGCGACGCTGGCCTCGAAGTAGAGGTCGGCGTCGTTCTCGCGCGCGGCGCGGTGGATGGTCGCGCCGTCCTCGGCGAGCAGCGCCTTGTTCGCGGTGACCACGGACTTGCCCGAGGCCATCGCGGCCAGGATCAGCGACCTGGCCGGCTCGATGCCGCCGATCACCTCGACCACGATGTCGACGTCGTCACGGGTCACCAGGCTCTCGGCGTCCGTGGTGAGGAGGGCCGGGTCGATGTCGGTGTCGCGCTTGCGGCCGAGCTTGCGCACCGCCACCCCGGCGAGTTCGAGCGGGGCGCCCACGCGCGCGGCGAGGTCGCTCTCCTGCTCGCGCAGGAGCCGGACGACCTGCGAGCCGACGACCCCGCAGCCCAGCAACGCGATTTTCAGCGGTTTGGTCACAGTTGTCCCCTCAGGAGGTCGTCCTCGGTCTCCCGGCGCACGATGACGCGCGACTGGCCGTGGGCCACCGCCACGACGGCCGGCTTGGGCAGGTAGTTGTAGTTGTTGGCGAGCGACCGGCAGTACGCGCCGGTCCCGGCCACGGCGACCAGGTCGCCCGGCGCGAGGTCGGCGGGGAACCACAGGTCACGCACGACCATGTCGCCGCTCTCGCAGTGCTTGCCGACGAGGCGGGAGAGCATCGGCTCGGCCTCGCTCTCGCGGGAGGCGAGCACCGCGGTGTAGTCCGCGCCGTACAGGGCAGTGCGGATGTTGTCGCTCATGCCGCCGTCGACGCTGACGTAGGTGCGCAGACCTTCGACGTCCTTGACCGTGCCGACCTCGTACAGCGTCACGCCGGCGAGCCCGGCGATGGACCGGCCGGGCTCGACGGTCAGCCGCGGCATGGGCAGGCCGGCCGCCTCGCACACCTTGGTGACGATGTCGCGCAGGCCGTCCGCGAGCTCCTTCACGTCCAGGGCGTCGTCGCCCTGGACGTACGGGATGCCGTAGCCGCCGCCGAGGTCCAGCTCGGGCAGGACGACGCCGTGCTCCTCCTTCACCTGGACGAGCAGGGCGGCGAGGCGGCGCGCCGCCACCTCGAAGCCGGCCGTGTCGGTGATCTGGGACCCGATGTGGGAGTGCAGACCGACCAGTTCGAGCTGGGGCAGCGCCAGGATGCGCCGGACCGCCTCCGCCGCCGCGCCGCTGTTCAGCGACAGGCCGAACTTCTGGTCGTCGTGCGCCGTGGCGATGAACTCGTGCGTGTGGGCCTCGACGCCCACCGTCACCCGGATCATGACCTTGGGGCGGGTGCCGTACTTGTCCGCGAGGAACCCGAGCCGGGCGATCTCCTCGAACGAGTCGACCACGATGTGGCCGACCCCGACGTCGACGGCCCGCTCCAGCTCGGCAAGCGACTTGTTGTTGCCGTGCATCGTGATGCGCTCGGGCGGGAAGCCGACGCTCAGCGCGACCGCGAGCTCACCCGCGCTGCACACGTCGAGGCCGAGGTCCTCCTGCTGGATCCAGCGGGCGATCTCCCTGCACAGGAACGCCTTGCCCGCGTAGTGGACCTCGCCGTCGTCGAACGCCCCACGATAGTCGCGGCAGCGGGAGCGGAAGTCCTCCTCGTCCACGACGTAGAGGGGCGTACCGTACTGCGCCGCCAGATCACGCACGTCGACGCCGCCGATCGTGATCGCACCGTCGATCCGGCCGGACGTTCGCGTCCAGATCGCCGGGTCGAGGGTGTTCAGATCAGTGGGGGTGTGCGGTGGACGTACCTCGGGCAGCGCTTCGGCATGCCCGTCACCGGCGGAATGGGCGAATCGGCTCACCCGAACGAGGCTATCCGACCCCACCGGCACGGCGAGACGGATGACCGACAGGCGAGACAGCCGACCATATGAAATGCGGCGATTTCATCGTTCCAACGAAAAATTCGTTGCAAAGCCCCGAAGATGGTGGACCTCCTTTTCCGTGGCTCGGGAGCGCCCGCCCCTGCGGTGTTCCCCGACCGCCTCCGCTCCGGCCTCGGTCGTGGCGGCGGTGCACGACCGTGTAAGGACGGGTGGACCGGCGCCCGACGCCGTCACAGCCGTTCGGGCAGAGCGGGCGTCACGACCGCGGCCAGTACGGTCCGTACGGCGGTCGCCAGCCGGAGCCGCGCGGTGTGGACGTCGCTCGCGGGCCGGTCTCCCCACGGCACGGCCGGGCAGTGCTCGTGCGCGTCGTGGTAGGCGAGCGCGAGTTGCCCGGCGTACGCCCCCCACGCCGGGTCGCGGCTCGCCGTACGGCTCGGCAGCTCGGCGAGCAGCCGCAGCACGGCGCGGTCGTGCGGATCGTCCAGCGCCTCGGGCCGGAACCCCTCCTCGGGGACGCCGAGATCGCGCGCCCAGCGCCGTACCGCCGCCGCCCGCGCGTACGCGTACCGGACGACGAACCCGGGGTTGTCCCACGTACGGGGGAAGTCCGGGGCGAGCGCGGCGGGCTCGCGGATCTCCGGCGGCCCCTTCCGCACGATCTCACCCGCGACCTCGCCCGGCGCCGTCACCGTGATCAGCAGGAACCCGTCGGGCCGTACCGTGACCGCTTTGATCCCGTGGTGCTCACGCAGCCGTTCCGCGATCTCCTCGGCGACCTCGCGCGGCGGCCGCCCCGACGCGGCCCGGAACGCGACCGGCGAGCCGTAGACCGCCTCGCTCACCCACGATCCCCATGGCGCGGGCGGCGCACCGAGAAGCTCGGCGAGCTGGTCAGGAGTCACCCCGGCAGCCTAGTGCCGACCTAGATCAGGGCGAGGGGCTCGACGGGGAAGTAGCCCTGGAGCGTGGCCGAGCCGAGCAGGCGGCCGACGGCGGACTCGCGCACGCAGACATAGGAGTACCGGTCCGCCGAGTACACCCGGACCCCGTCGGCCCGGCACTGGCGCATGAGCGTCTCGTCCCAGTCGTCCGAGACGTCGGCGAAGCCGAGGTCCGCGAGCGCCTGGCGGCGGCCCAGCAGGGTCCCGCCGCCGATCTCGGGCAGGAACCTGTGCTCGGCGCCCGGCTGGCGCAGGAGGGTGGCCCCCACCTCGGGCAGGTGCGCGTAGAACGACGCCTTCCCGACGATCTCGGCGTCCGTCGAGCCGAAGTAGCGGATCAGGTCGGACAGGTAGTGCTGGCCGTACACGTCCCGGGGGTCGAAGACCGCGACGTAGTCGCCCTCGGCCAGCCGCAGCGCCCGGTCGAGCGCCGCGCCGCGCGTCATCGGGGCGTCCGGCACCCGTACGACGAGGTCCTGGAGGACGGCCACGCCCTGCGGCAGCGACAGCCCGGGGGCGTCCTCGGCGGAGGTCTGGAGCGGGGTGAGGATCTGGCGGGCGCTCTTCTCGACCAGCCCGGCGTCCAGCCCCTCGGCCATGATGACGAGCTGCCCCGGCACGTGGGCCTGGCGCGCGATCTGGTCCAGGAGGTGCTCCAGCTCGGCCGCGCCGTGGACGGCCGCGATGACCGAGACGGTGCCGATGTTACGGACGTTGGGCAGTCCGACCACGTCGAACAGCGGGTCGAGCAGTGGCGTGACGGGAACGGTCCGACGCCAGCCCAGGTGGGCCTCGCGTTCGAGGCCCGCGGCGTCCGCGAGCAGCGCCTCGGCCTGCGCCACGGTCACCTCGGGCTTGACGCCCGCGGCCAGCCTGAGCACGGGCGTGGCGCAGGCGGCGATCTCCGCGACCACCCGCGCGTCCGCGTCGGCCACCGCGACCACCAGCCCGGCCCGCCGGTACGCGGTCAGGACGTCGTCGTAGGACGTCTTGTCCTCGTCCTGCCCGGGGAGCGGCCGCCAGACGCGGCCGCCCAGGACGGGCTCGGCGGCCTCCGCCCGCGGCGCCGCGTCGGCCTGATCCGGCTCGCTCTCCTCGGCGGGCGGCGCCGGCAGCGCCACCGCGCCGAGCGTGAAGACGTCGGAGGTGCGCCCGCCGATCGCGGGCATCGGGTTGTGGATGCGCGGCTGGACGGCCAGCGGGAGGACGCCGACGCGATCGTGGCGCAGCGCGGCCCGCCATTCCCTCGCCCGGGCCTCGGTCGTCGTCAGGACGTACTCGAAGTGCTCGGCGGCCGGGACCCCGCGGGAGACGGAGCCGCCGGAGTGCCAGAAGACCGTCTTGACGCCGCGCTTGCGGCACGCCTCCGCGAGGTCGCGCAGCGCCCGCGACTCCCCGGCCAGGGCCTCCAGCCAGCGCCCGCCGTTGCCCTGCCGCGGGCCGGGCTGTACGGACTCGACGAAGAGCAGGTGCGGCTGGTGCTGGTCGAGCATCGCGGCCCAGTTCTCGGGGCCGAAGTTCGTCACCTGCCGCCACTCGTAGCGCAGCAGCGCCTCGGTCTGCCGGTCCACGATCGCCGCCACGGTGAGGTACGGCCGGGCCAGCGGCCCTTTGGGCACCTCGAAGCCGTCGGCCATGGGCGCGGAGACCTGCGGCGCGCGCGGGTCGGGCGCGGCCGGCGTCGCGGGCGGCTCACCGACGTCCGGCAGCTCCGGCTTGAATTCGGAACGCCTGGGCGCGGGCCGCTTCTTCACCGGCTCCTTGAGGGTCCGGGCCACCGTGCCGGGATTCTTGGTGTGCAGGGCGTCGCCGAGCTTGAGCCAGCGGCTGTCCTGCACCGAGGCGAGCTTCCAGTTGGCGACCTCGGTCTGGTAGCGCTGCTCGGCCAGTTGCTTGGCGAGCTGCGTGTTCTGCCGTTCGGCCCTCCGCGCCCGCACCTCGGCCTCGCGCATCCGCGTCAGCGCCTCGGCCTCGGAGCGCGCCACCTCGTCGAGCCGTCGCTCGTACTCGGTGAGGAGCCGGGACAGCTCCGCCGCCCCCGCGGCCTCCTCGACGGCCTGCGCCAATGCGCGCCTGACGCTCTCGAGGTCGCTCGTCTCGCTCATGGGTCACTCCGCGGTAGTCCGAAAAGGCGGGAGCCACAATATTCGCAGATCACTCGGATCGATCTCCGCTCCCCGAACCGCCACAAAGCTCTCCACCGCTCCCAAGATCCCGCTGACCACAAACTTACCGGCGAAGCGCCACGACATACCCCGCGAATCCGGCCGTACACCCCGCCCAGGCCCGCCGACGAACCGTCCACCGCACCGGCGACGAATTCTCCACACAGTCAGCGACCATCTCTCCACGCCCCCGGCGACCATCTGTCCACACGCCTCCGGCCATCCCACCTGGCGGACCGGCCGGGTGAGGACTTCGTCGTGGGGGTCGTCCTCCACACGGGTACGCAGACGCTGCCTTCCGGGCCGAAACTCCGGGCCGTGCCGGTGAGTGCTCTGTGGGGCGGTGAGCTCGCGAGGGCGGCGGCCGAGCGGGCCTCGCGGTTTTCGCGGGTCGTTGGGTGGTGGCCCGGATCCGTAGACTCTCCCGTCGAAGTAGAAGGAGGGCAAACGGTGCGCAAAGGTGAGTGGCCGCGATACCAGGCCAGGCCGTACGTGTGTGGTGCCATCGGGCCCTTCGACCCGGCCAGGCTGGACGCGCTGGCCCGCTCGGGCCCGGCCGTGCGGCTGGTCCACCGGACGCCGGACGCGGCCCTCCTCACCTCCGCGCCCATCCGCCCGTACGGCACGGGCACGGGGACAGACGCGGCGGACGTTCAGGAGCGGGGCCAGGCGGGCGATTCCGGCCACGCCGCCTTCGCCTGGGGTGGCCGCCTGCCGGCGAGTCCCGGAGAATCGGGCGTGCCCGCCGGGACGGGGGCGCGACCGGGCTGGCTGTCCGTGGCCGAGACCTACGAGACGCCCGGCCTGATCGACGAGCCGGACGAGGTGATCCTGCACACGGGGGCCTTCGGCCTGGACGACGTCTACTACCTGGCCGACGGCGACGCGATCTACTTCGCGGGCCTGATCGAGCCGCTGCTCGCCCTGGCGCGCACGCCGTACGAGGTGAACTGGGACGCCTGGGCCGCCATTCTCAAGCTGACCTACCCGCTGCTTGAGGACACCCCCTACCTGGAGGTCAAGCGGCTGCCGGGGGCGTCCGCGCTGATCTGGTCCCGGACCGACCGGCGGATGCGGGTGGACCGGCGGGCGCCGCGCTGGGTGCGCGAGGAGCCGTTCGACCGAGGCGTGACCGGCGGCGACCTGGTCGAGTTGCTGCACGACGCGCTCAAGCCGTACGACCGCGTGCTGGTCCCGGTGAGCGGCGGGTACGACTCGCGGCTGCTGGCGAGCGTCGCAGTGGCCAGGAACATGGACGTCGAGTCGTGGACGACCAGCCCGGACGACGGGCTGGACAACGACATCGACTTCGCGCGCTACATCACCCGGGAACTCGGCCTGCCGCACCGAATCATCCCGCAATATCCCGAGAAATACCCGAAAGAGGCGCTGTGGGCGGCTCGGCGGCTGGAGTACCTGACCAGCCACCACGCCTGGTACTCCCCCTTCGCCCGCGAGGTCCACGCGGCGGGGCGGCCGGTGGTGGACGGCCTGGCCGGCGGCCCGCTGATGAAGAACTTCCTCATCACCGCCGACGCGGTGGACGCCGGGACCGGCGCCTCCCGCCGCGAGGCGCTCCTGGCCGCGCTGGCGACCGGCGAGCCGCACATGCCTGTTCTCGGCGAGGCCGCGCTCGGCTGGATGGACGGCAGGGTCCGCGCGGCCTTCACCCGGGCGACCTCGATGCTGCACGGCCACCGTTCCGAGTTGCCGCTCAGCGTGCTGCACACGCGCACCGCCCGGGGCATCGCCCGCTCCCCGGTCAATCTGGTGGGCCCCGAGGCCACGCCGGTGTTCCCGTTCCTGCACCCGGAGTTCTTCGACGCGGCCCTCTCGGTGCCCGTCACCCGCAAGGAGGGGGGCAAGTTCTACCGGGAGATCCTGCGGGCGGCCAATCCCAAGGTCGCGACGCTGCCGTCCACCAACGGCGCGCTCCCGCACCGCCGGGTGCCGCTGCGCTCGAACGGCCCGGTCGCCCGGGAGTGGAACCACCGGATGCTGCTGAGGGCCGCGACGATCCCCGGCCTGATGTCGCCGCAGATGCTGGACGTCGTGGCCGAGGGGCCGGACGCGCTGGCGTCGTTCGGCTCGTGGAACTCCCGGTTCTGGCTGCGCGGCCTGGTGCTGTTCGGCGCCTGGCTGGCCGACTACGAGGACGTCCTCGGCGACCTCACGCCGCCGTGGGCGGGGAGCCTCGGCTGACCCGCCCCACACCTCGACGTCTCGTCCGCCGCTGGCACCGTTCCGGCGGCCTCGCCGTCGCCCGCGCACGACTCTGCCGGGCGGCGACGGGATCACTGTCCGCGATCAGACGGCAACAGACGAAAAGCACTTGTCAGGGCGGGGTAACGACTCCTTGTCAAACCCGGGCGGGTGGTAGTTTCTTGTTATGTATATGGCATGAGCTGGCATACAGCTGCGGAGTGTGACCAGGCCACCCCCACCCCTTCTTCATCAAGCGAGACCAGATGAACGCTGCTTCGCCATGCCCGGAACCCGTTTCCGAGGCTGCCGCCGACCTGTCCCCCCAGGTCACGGCGCCCAGCAACCTCATCCCGGCTTCACAGCCGACCGCTGGGTCCACGAGCCGCCACGCCCCCGTGCCGGCTCGCGAGGCTCCCGGTGGCGGCACCCTCATGCCCACCCCGGAGATTGAGGACTTCACCTCCCAGGACCCCCATTGGTACAAACGGGCGGTCTTCTACGAGGCGCTGGTCCGCGGCTTCGCCGACTCGAACGGCGACGGCACCGGCGACCTGCGCGGGCTCATCGAAAAGATGGACTACCTCAAGTGGCTGGGCATCGACTGCCTCTGGCTGCTGCCGCTGTACGAGTCCCCACTGCGCGACGGCGGATACGACATCTCGGACTACCTGAAGATCCTTCCGGAGTTCGGCGATCTCAGTGACTTCATCAAGATGATCGAGGCCGCCCACGAACGCGGCCTCCGCGTCATCACCGACCTCGTCATGAACCACACCAGCGACAAGCACCCGTGGTTCCAGGCGTCCCGGCACGACCCGGAGGGGCCCTTCGGCGACTTCTACGTCTGGTCCGACGACCCGACGCGCTACCCCGACGCGCCGATCATCTTCATCGGCGCCGAGGAGTCCAACTGGACGTACGACCCGGTGCGCGGCCAGTACTACTGGCACCGGTTCTTCCACCACCAGCCGGACCTCAACTACGACAACCCGGCCGTGCAGGACGCCATGCTGGAGGTGCTCCGCTTCTGGCTCGACCTGGGCGTGGACGGGTTCCGGCTGGACGCCGTGCCGTACCTCTTCGAGCGTGACGGCACCTCCTGCTCGGGCCTGCCCGAGACGCACGCGTACCTCAAGCGGGTGCGGGCCGAGGTGGACCGGCTCTACCCGGACCGGGTGCTGCTCGCCGAGGCGAACGGCTGGCCCGAGGACGTGGTCGAGTACTTCGGCGACCCGACGACCGGCGGCGACGAGTGCCACATGGCCTTCCACTTCCCGCTGATGCCGCGCATCTTCATGGCCGTGCGCCGGGAGAACCGGGAGCCCATCTCGGAGATCATGTCGCGCACGCCGAAGCTGCCGGAGAACGCCCAGTGGGGCATCTTCCTCCGCAACCACGACGAGCTGACGCTCGAGACGGTCACCGAGGAAGAGCGCGACTACATGCACGCCGAGTACGCCAAGGACCCGCGGATGCGGGCCTACCTCGGCATCCGGCGCCGGCTGGCCCCGCTACTGGAGAACGACCGGGACCAGATCGAGTTGTTCACCGCGCTGCTGCTGAGCATGCCGGGCTCGCCGGTCATGTACTACGGCGACGAGATCGGCATGGGCGACAACATCTGGCTGGAGGACCGCGACTCGGTCCGCACGCCGATGCAGTGGAGCCCGGACCGCAACGCCGGTTTCTCCCAGGCGGACCCGGGCCGGCTGTACCTTCCCGTCGTGATGGACCCGATCTACGGGTACCAGTCGGTCAACGTGGAGGCGCAGCTCAAGAGCGAGTCGTCGCTGCTCCACTTCACCCGGCGGATGCTGCAGATCAGGCGGGAGCACCCGGTGTTCGGCACCGGCGACTACATCGAGCTGTGGTCGCCGAACCCGGCCGTGCTGGCCTTCCTCCGTGAGGAGGGCGAGGACCGGATGCTGTGCGTCAACAACCTGTCCAAGCATCCGCAGCCGGTCGAGCTCGACCTGCGCAGGTTCGCCGGCATGACTCCGGTCGAGTGCCGCGGCGGGGTCCCCTTCCCCGTCATCGGCGAGCTGCCGTACCTGCTGACCCTGCCGGGCCACGGGTTCTACTGGTTCTCGATCCGCCCCTGACGGCCGTCTCCGGACGGACGTGAGGCGCAGCCGGGACCCCTTCGCGGGCCCGGCTGCGCATGGCCCCGGCCGGCCGCCCGCGCGGTCGGCCGGGGGTCAGGTGATCAGCCGTACCGGAGGATGGTCGTCTTCTCCCCGTCCCTGTCGCCATCGCCGTTGCGGCCGACGGCCCACATGCCGTTCGAGCCGGGGATCCGGGTGATGGACACCGAGTACACCTCGCCGAAGCGGAAGTCGGGGCCGTACGTCGCGGTCCATCGGCCCCGCGACTGCCGCAGGAAGAGGGGTTGCTTCGGGTGGGACGCGTCGATGCCGGCCACCCAGATGCCTCCGGACGCGTCGGCGGTGATGCCGGTGAGGCGGCCCTTCTTCACCGGGAGAGGCACCCGGCTCCACGACCTGCCGTCGTAGTGGAGCACGAGCGGCTGCGACATCGTGAGATCAGCGCGGGCACCGGGGCCGATGTGGCCGATCGCCCAGACGTCGTCGGCACTGACCGGCCAGACCTGGGTGAGACTGCCCTCGGGTGTCGCCGGGACGGAGATCGCCCTCCAGTCCATCGCACCGGCTTTCCCGGTTCCCCGTACGACGAGGGGCCCGTCGGTGTTCAGCGAGTGACCGACCGCCCAGGTCTCTCCGGTCCTGCTGCGGGCCGACACCGCGGCGAAGCCGCCGTTCTGGATGGACTCGCTGGTGAAGCCCGTGCGCCCGTTCCAGCTCAGGATGATGCCGCGGTCGTCGTTGGTGGTCCCGGCGAACCACACCCGTTCCCGAGCGACCTCGACGTCGGACAGTCGGTAGTTCTCGGCCAAGCCGAACGGCTGGTACATGCGCCAGCTTCCGCCGTTCCAGTGCCCGACCCGCACCCTGCTTCCGTTGCCCACCACCCACACGTCGTCTCGGGACGCCGCGCTGACGGCGTCGAACGTGTAGATGTCCGTGTCGTACCCGGCCGGATAGCGGTAGGCGGGCATGGTCGCGTTCTTCCACTGCACGCCGTTCCAGCGGGCGATCGCCGGACACGGCACGTGCTTCTCCACCGTGCATGCGTACCCCACGGCCCAGGCGTCCCGCGGGCCGGTCGCGGCCACCTCCACCAGGCCGCTGCCGTGCGGCCCGAGGGCGGTGCCCGGGACGACCCGCCACTGCGGGGCCGCGGCTTCCGCGACCCCGCCGTTGATCATGGATGCGGCCGCGATCGGAAGGACCAGGGCGAGTGCGGCTCGCGTCACCTTTCGCCGTCTCCGACGGCCGGCGGAGAACTGCGGAGGGACGGCTGCGCCGGCGGTCGGGCCGCCGGATCGGGCGCGGGGGATGGCCATCGGAAAGATCCTCTCAGGCTGCGTTGGGCGCAGTCTGCGACGGACCCCTTGCAATCCCCTTGATCGTCGCCTTCCGCGACGCGTCCGCCGGGCCGTACGGACTGTCAGCGTGCGCTGTGCGGCACCCGGGCGCGCGCCGCCCGGCGGGCCGGGATCAGCGTGACGAGCAGGGACGCGCCCACCGCGACCAGCACGGAGGCGGCGAGCATCCCGGCTGTGGGGGCGCGGCCGATCCCTGCCCCGACCCCGCTCTCCCGGCCCTCCAGATCGATCAGCACGGCCGCGAGCGGCGCGCCCGCCGCAGTGCCGATGACCACGCCGCTGACGGCGAGCAGGCCGGTGCCGGTCATCAGTGTCGCCATGACCTGACGCGGGGTGAGCCCCATCGCCTTGAGCACCGCGAGATCCGGCGCGTGGTCGCGCAGGCCGAGCGCGCTCGCGGTCAGCAGGTTCGCCAGGCCGATCAGCGCCAGCACGGCGACCAGCGCGATGATGATCACCCTGATGATCGCCAGCCGATCGGCCGGGTTCACCACCGGGGAGACCTCCAGCGACATGCCGAGCAGCCGCGTCCGCACCTCGGCGGGGTCGGCGCCGTCGCGCAGCACGATGCTGTAGAACTGCGGCACCGCGTCCTTGGGCGCCAGGCTGTCCAGGCCGAACGACAGCACCTCGCCGTCGTGCTCCGGCTCCACGACCCGGCCGACGATCCTGACGATCAGCGGGGTGCCGCCGATCGTCATCCGCACCCGGTCGCCGATGTGGACGCCGAGCAGGTCGAGCAGGCCCTGCCCGGCCACCGCCTCGCCCTGGTCCCGGTAGATCCGGCCCTCCACGACGGGGAACGGATAGGGGTCGGCGGACCGGCCGAGCGCCCGGGTGCGCACCGTCCTGGTCTGCCACGGCACGAGCGCGTCCGGCTCGGCTCCGGGATAGACCGCCGCCACGTCAGGGTCGGCCGTGGCCCGACGCAGCGCCTCGTCCGCCGCCAGGTCTCCCGGGCGTGCGGTCAGCGCGGCCGCCTGGCCGACCCGCTCGGGATGCCGGATGAAGTCGTCGAGCGTCGCCCAGCAGCCGAGCCCGATGGCGATCATCATCATCGGGATGGCCACCCCGCACACCGTCAGCACCGCCGGCGTCCGCCGCGTGAACGCGTCCCGCGCGCCGAGCACCAGCGCGGGCGGCAGCCGTACGAGCAGGGCCACCCGGGCCAGCCGGGACAGGTGG
This sequence comes from Microtetraspora fusca, assembly GCF_001570365.1. GTDB lineage: Bacteria > Actinomycetota > Actinomycetes > Streptosporangiales > Streptosporangiaceae > Microtetraspora > Microtetraspora fusca. The sequence goes on from NZ_BBYK01000046.1 coordinate 273,060, forward strand.
CCGCCCGGAGGCGCGGCCGGCGCGGCGGGGATCGGCGGCGTCCGGCCGCCGCCCCAGGCGGGCACCCAGACCGAGCCCAGGACCACCAGCCCCGTGCCGAGGGCGATCGCGGCGAACGGCCCGGGCGAGAGCGGGACGACCACGGTGTCCGGCAGCGCGTACACGGTGATCAGCCGGCCGGCGACCAGCCCGAGCACGATCCCGAGCAGGCCGAGGACGCCGTTTTCGGCGACCAGGGTCAAGGTCACCTGGCGCCGGGTGAACCCGAGCGACTTCAGCGTGGCGATGTCGCGCACCTGGCCGAGCACCCGGCCGCCGGTGGCGTTGGCGAGGGCGAGGGCCGCGGCGACCAGGCCCGCGGCGCCGAACAGCGCGAGCAGCAGGCCGAGCAGCCGGTTGTCGAGCTCCATCGAGGCCCGCACCTCGCGCCAGGTGGACACCCGCTGCACCTGGTTGTCCAGCACGGTGACCGCCCGCTGCACGACGAGGTCGGTGTCGTCGGGGTCGGCGAGCCGTAACCCGACGACGCTCTCGGTGCGACCGGCGGCGGGCTCGACCACGTTGAGCGTCCCGGCCAGCGTCCAGACCAGGCCCGGAGCCCAGTCGGGGTAGAAGCCCTGGTCGCCGCTCTCGGCCAGGCCGGCCACCACCAAGGCGTGCGAGGCGCCGTTCAGACCGGTGACCGGGAACGGACTGCCGGGGCGCAGCCCCAGCTCGCGCGCGAACGACCGCTCGACCACGACCGCGTCCGGGTCGCGCACGTCGAGCCAGCGCCCCTCGCGCAGCAGCGGGCGCGCCACGGACTGGAACGCGGCGGGCGTCTCCTGCAGGGCGATGGGCACCTTGCGCCCGTGCGCGGCCAGGGTCGCCGGCGCGCTCCGGTACGGCCCGGCGAGGTCGGTGACGCCGTCCAGCGACCGCAGGGCGCCGACGTCGGGGGTGTCCTTGGTGTGGATCCAGATGTGCGCGCCGTTCCCCCGGGTGAAGAGGCCGCGCCAGGGGTTCGTGCCGTCTTCGAGCAGGGTGGCCGCGGTGACGAGCGCGGTGACGATCCCGGCGACGGTGAGGATCGTGAGCAGCGCCTGCCCCCGGCGGGCCCGCAGGTCGGCGCGGATCCAGCGCAGCTCCGCCCGCACGCCTCAGCCTCGCAGCTCGACGACGTCGCCGACCGTGCCCATCGGGCGGCGGCGCGTCCTGGGCAGGGCGCCGTCGTCGACGATCTCGCCGTCCAGGAGGCTGACCACCCGGTCGGCCATGCTGGCCACCCGCGCGTCGTGGGTGACGAGGACGATCGTCTGGCCCTTCCTGTGCACGTCGGACAGCAGGCGCAGCACGTCCTTGGTGTTGCGGCTGTCCAGGTTGCCGGTGGGCTCGTCGGCGAGGAGCAGCCGGGGCTGGTTGGCCAGCGCGCGGGCCAGCGCGACCCGCTGCTGCTCGCCGCCGGAGAGCTGCGCGGGAGCGGCCGAGGCCCGCTCGGTGAGCCCCAGTTCACCGAGGAGGTACTCGCGCCGTTCCCGGGCCTGGCGGGGAGAGGCCCCGCCCAGCAGCGCGGGCAGCTCGACGTTGTCGGCGACGGTCATGTTGGCGACCAGGTTGAAGAACTGGAAGACGAAGCCGACCTTCTGCCGCCGCAGCATCGCCCACCCGCTCTCGGAGAGGGTGTCGGCGCGGGTGCCGTCGAGCCAGATCTCCCCGCTCGTACGGACGTCGAGCCCGCCGAGCATGTGGACGAGAGTGGACTTGCCCGAACCCGACGGGCCCATGATGGCGACGAACTCCCCGCTCTCGACCTGCATGTCGATGCCGCGAACGGCCGGAACCGGCACGCCCCCGGACTGGTAGATCTTGACGAGGTTGATCGCCTTGACCGCGGGGGCGCCGGTCACGACCGGCCCCTCTCAGACGTACGCGGTGCGCGGGGGGTTCGGGGCGTGGGGGGTGTGGG
>NZ_BBYK01000047.1:0-20498 GCF_001570365.1 Microtetraspora fusca
CAGCTTCAGCATGGAGATCAGCGAAACGCGTGGTTCACGTATGCCCGCGATGGGCACATGGTCGTCGCTTTCGATCCCATATCGCCCGACGACCGGGTCGGCGCTGATCCACACGCGCTCGATCACATGATGGAGGGGCTGCGCTTTGAGATCAGCGGTCCGGAAGTCCACGAAAATTACGTGGAAACGGACGAGAGTATCAGTTCGGCATTGGCACTGATCGGACGGGTCACGGAAACAGATATGGCCGCTGACTGGTTCGAGGCGTTGCACTCTCGCGCCAGGCCCACCTCTTCCTGATCGTTTAAGGATGAGGCCTGGAGCCCTCGCAGGCAGAGGTTGCCGTATGCCAGGTCGGGCGGGCCGTGATGAGATCAGCCCGACGGCCAACCCAGGCGGGATACCCTCGCCCGCGCCATGCCGTGCGCCACTTCAAGCTCATCGCACAGGGCTTGAACCGGAAGTTCTCTGGAGCGGCTACGGAGAAATTCACCGCGAAAGCCCGAGGCTAGATAAACCGCGACGGAATACCGATTACTTGCTCGAATTGCATGTCACGAGTGATGGCGTTATCGAACTTGGCGCCAGTGACATCGGTTAGACCGTGCGGCGGGGTGCCCGTGTTGACGCTGCTGAATCGTGCTGCGGTCAGGTCGGTGTCCCGCAGGTCAGCCGCCCGCAGGTTGCAGCCGGCCATGCTAACGCCTCTGAGTGACGCGCCCCGAAGGTGCGCCATGCTGAGGTCGCACAGCTTAAAGGAGCAGCCATCTAAAGCGGAGTGACGTAGGTCTACCCCGACGAACGAGCAGCGCACGAACCACAGCTGCTGCGGTCGTAGCGAGGCCAGATCCTGGCCATCGAATACTTGCCGTTCGACGGTGGCGTAGAGAGGAAGTGAATTTAGGAGTCGCTTCGGTGAGGCCTTATCATTCATGTACGTCATTGTGCCATCCCGGCCGGAGCCAAATCGAGAATGCTGCTGCGTTGAGGATCCGGATGGGCAGAGCTGCGCCCATCACTGCGATGGCCTTGAACCGCCTTGTGGGGAGCAGTCATCAGTACTGCGGATCAAGTCTTTTCGTGGGTGCTTGATCACATAGGTTCCGTTTGCTTCGGATTATGCGCCTCGCCGCGTGGGGGGTGGATTCGCCGGCGAGCCGGCGGACCATGAGGTCGATCATGCTCCACCCCGGCGGCGAGCATCAGTGAGGCCGCGCCGTGACGCAGATCGTGCAGCCGGACCCGGCGGGAGCCCGACCTGGCCCTTCCGCGCTCCCGTTCCAGCAGTCAGGTCGTCGTATTCCAGCAGGGCCAGTTGAGTGGCCAACTGGAAGGCACGCTGACCGCACTGGTCTCGACCGCGGACTTCACCGACCCGCAGGCCCGCGCGCTCACCACAACGCGCTGATCCGGCCGCTCAGCGCCTACCAGGGCCCGGCCGAACGGCACGTACCGGAGCCGGCCAGGCGCCTGGCGCCGCTGAGCGGCTGACCGCCGCGCCTCCGGGTCCTTACCGGAACCGGGGGGCGCGCGATCAAGCCAGGCGCTCTTTCAGCGGTTGACGAAGGCGGGCGTGCGCTTCTCCATGACCGCGGCCATGCCCTCCTTCTGGTCGGCGGTGGCGAACGTGGCGTGGAAGCGCCGCCGTTCGGAGCGGACCCCCTTGGCGAGTGTGGTCTCGAAGGTGCGGTTCACACTCTCCTTGACCATCGTCGCCGCCGGAAGCGACATGGCCGTGACGGTCTCGGCCGTAACCAACGCGTCGGCGAGCAGGCCGGCCGCGGGCGCCACCCGGGAGACCAGCCCGCTCCGCCTCCTCGGCGTCCATGGTGCGGCGGGTCGGGCACAGCTCCGTGGCCTTGGCCTTGCCGATCGCGCGGGTCAGGCGCTGGGAGCCGCCGATGCCGGGGATCACGCCGAGCACCCCGGGATGCCGTGATCAAATCGGCTGACTCCAAGCGGGCCCGACAACCGCGGCAATCTATCCGAACCCGGCCCTTTGTGAGCCATGCCTCGTATGCGACCATGGTCGCCCGAAGGCGACGGCGGAACGAGGAAGCCGGTGTGAATCCGGCGCGGTCCCGCCACTGTGATCGGCGAGCGAACCCCGACGACGCCACTGCCCGTACGCGGGCGGGAAGGCCGGGGCGAGCATCGACCCGAGAGCCAGGAGACTCACGCGGTCGCCTCCTCGAAGGAATTGGGGCGGATCTCCCCAAGAGAGGACGGTGGTCGTCACCATGCCGTGCAATCGGCGTGACGTCCTTCTCACTGCCCGCGGTACGGCCGGCGGCTTTCCGAGCTGCTGCTTCATGGCCGACGGTCATGACACCGGCCGCGACGGCGGCACTCTCCTGGTGATCCGGCTCCTCCCCCGCCGCGCCACAGAGAGGGTCAATCCATGAAGAGCCGATGCTCGCGTCTCATCCCGGTGATCGTGACGTTCGCGCTGCTGCTCGCCGGCTGCGGGAACACGGGACAGAGCACCCCTTCGGCCGGCTCCTCAGCCGCGGCCCCTTCGGCGGCGACCTCGTCCGCTGCGGGTTTCCCGGTGACCGTGAGCGATTGCGGCGTGACGACCACCTATCAGCAGCCGCCACGACGAGCCGTGACGCTCAACCAGCACGCCACCGAGATCATGCTCGCCCTCGGGCTGGAGAAGTCGATGGTCGCGACCGCCTACCTCGACGACAAGGTCCTGCCCGAGTACGAGACCGCCTACAAGGGCATCACGGTGCTGGCCAAGGAGTACCCGTCCTACGAGGCGCTGCTGTCGGTCGAGCCCGACTTCGTGTACGGCGGGTTCGCCAGCGCCTTCGCCGAGAAGGAAGGCCGCAGCCGGGACACCCTCGCCAAGGCGGGGATCAACTCCTACCTCAACATCGAGGGATGCACGAGCCCGGTGACCACGGCCACCGTGGACGACGAGATCCGCACGATCGGCAAGATCTTCGGAGTGTCCGACCGCGCCGAGCACCAGATCGCCGCGATGCATGACGTACTGGACGGCGTCAAGCAGAAGATCGACGGGATCGACCCGGTCAAGGTGTTCGTCTACGACAGCGGCGACAAGACGGCGTTCACCGCGGGCGGCGCCGGTGTCGGCAACGAGATGATCACGCTGGCGGGCGGGACGAACGTGTTCGCCGACCTCGGCAAGACGTTCGGCGACGTCTCGTTCGAGCAGGTGGCGGAGCGGGCGCCCGAGGTGATCGTCATCTACGACTACGGTGACCAGCCCGTCGAGAGCAAGAAGGCGTTCCTGCTCACCAACCCGGCGCTCAAGGACGTACCCGCGATCAAGAACAAGCGATTCGCGGTGCTGCCGCTGTCCTCGACGGTGCTCGGCGTCCGGGTGCCGGCGGGCGTGGACTCCCTGGCTCGCCAACTGCACCCGGACAGCTTCGCGTGACCCGGGTCGCCGAGTCCCCGCCGGCCGCTCCCCCGGTCGGCGGGGATCGCCGTGCGCGCGTGCCGTACCCGCTCGTCCTGACGCTGCTCGCCGTCGCGGTGGCGGCCGCCGCCACGGCCGGGATCGCGATCGGCTCGGTCCGCCTGCCCCCAGGTGAGGTGTGGGGCATCCTGCTGCATCGGCTCCACCCGGCACTGGTCGAGCCCACCTGGCCGCGGGTCAGGGAGACGATCGTGATGGACGTCCGCGTCCCCCGTGTGCTGCTGTGCGCGGTCGTCGGAGCGGGCCTGTCGGTCTGCGGGATGGCCCTGCAGGCGCTGGTACGCAACCCCCTGGCCGATCCGATGCTGCTCGGGGTGTCGCAGGGCGCGTCGGTCGGCGCGGTACTCGTCATGGTGTTCCACCTGTCGCTGGCCGGTATCTTCACACTTCCCCTCGCCGCCTTCGCCGGCGCCTTCCTGGCGCTCGTTCTCGTCTACTTCCTGGCCCGCGCGGGTGGACGGATGACCACGGTGCGCCTGGTCCTGTCCGGAGTCGCCACGGGCGAGGTGCTCTCGGCGGTCGCCAGTTACCTGGTGGTCACCTCCGGCGATCCGCACAAGACCGAGTCCGCGCTGCGCTGGATGCTGGGCGGACTCGCCGGCACGACCTGGGACCTGGTCTGGATCCCCGCCGGGGCCGTCCTGCTGGGGACGTTCGTGCTGCTCGGCGTCAGCCGTCCGCTCAACCTGCTGCTGGCCGGGGAGGAGGCCGCGGCGTCCCTGGGACTGAACGTCCACCGCTTCCGCGCCGCGCTGTTCGTCCTCGTCGCTCTGATCGTCGGGGCGATCGTCGCGGTGAGCGGGTCGATCGGTTTCGTCGGGTTGATGATGCCGCACGTCGTGCGGCTGCTGGTCGGCGCGAACCACCGTCGCGCGCTGCCCGCGGTCGCCCTGCTCGGCGCGGCGTTCCTGATCGTCGCCGACCTCGCCGCCCGCAGCGTGATCGCTCCGGAGGAGATTCCGATCGGCATCCTGACGGCGCTGGCCGGAGGTCCCTTCTTCCTGTGGCTGATGCGACGCAGGGCGGCGGGATGAGCACGATGGGCACCCCCGCGGAGCTTCATGCCGAGGGAATCCACGTCGTCGTCGGCGGACGCTCCCTGGTGCGGGACGTCTCCCTGCGGATCGCTCCCGGCGAGGTCGTCGCGCTCGTTGGGCCGAACGGCGCCGGAAAATCCACCCTGCTGCGCACCTTCTATCGGGCGCAACGTCCGACATCGGGCCGGGTGCTGCTGGACGGCGCGGACATCTGGCGCATGACCGGCAGGCAACTCGCGCGGCGGCTCGCCGCCGTCCTGCAGGAGGCGCCCGCCGAGTTCGAGTTGACGGTGTACGACGTGGTGGCGATGGGCCGCTCCCCCTACAAGCGCGCCTTCCAGGGAGACGACGCCGATGACCGTGACATCGTCATGAGCGCGCCGGAGTCCCTGGATGTCAACCACCTCGCCCAGGCCCCGTTCGACCGGCTGTCGGGAGGGGAGAAACAGCGCGTCCTGATCGCGCGGGCCCTGGCCCAGCGAACCGGGACCATGGTGCTGGACGAGCCGACCAACCACCTGGATCTGCGTCACCAGTTCGACGCGCTCCGGCTCGTGCGTCGCCTCGGCGTGACGGCCGTCGTCGCGCTCCACGACCTCAACCTGGCCGCCGCGTTCTGCGACCGGATCTGCGTCCTGAACGCCGGTCGCGTCGTCGCCGCCGGATCTCCTACCAAGGTGCTCACCCCCACCCTGCTCGCCGAGGTCTACCAGGTGGACGCCGAGGTGACGGTCCACCCCTGTACCGGCATCCCGCAGGTCAGCGTGCTGCCGGGCGGCCGATCCGAGGGAGACGGCTCGACATCGACGTGACATCCTTGCAGCCGGTGCCACCCGGATCCGTCGCCGCCGCCCTGACCGACGTCGCCGACCTGGGATCGTTCTTCTCCCTCACCGTCGGTGAAGCCGACGGTGAATGGCGACCCATCGGAGATGCGTACGCGGCCGGTCTCGCGCATCTGGGGGCCGAGCGCGCGGCCCGCTACGGCACGTCCGAGCCGCGCATCGCCGCCTCCATCGTCCAGCTCGGTCACGCCGCCCGGCTGTGGGCTCCCGTCCTCGGCTGCGTCCTTCTGCACGGCATCGTTCCCGACCTCGGCGGACTTCAGCAGCAGGCGGACGGTCCCGCACTGCGGTTGCCCGCGCCGCGCGGATGGCGGGCGCCGTCCGGTGACGCTCTCACGCACGTCGTTTATCGGCTGGTCATGGACGAGCATCTGGCCCCGTTGGCCGCCGGGTCACAGGTCAAGGTCGCCGCGGGACTCCTCCACGGCAACGCCGCGTCCGCCATGGCCGAGGCCGCACGCGACATCCTGCGGTCCCACCCCGACCTCCGTACGTCCATCACCCGGCTCGCTGTGGACCTGCTCGGCACCGGGAACCTGCGTGGCAGAGGCGAGTTCGCCGGCCCGGATCTCGCGTTCCGGCGCCGAAGCTGCTGCCTGTACTACCGGGTCCCGGGCGGCCGGAGATGCACGGACTGCTCACTCAGGAAAACAAGGTGAACATGAGCCGTGACGGAGGAGCGTGCAGATTCCCGGGAAGCCTCCGTCCTCTACCCGTCCTACCGGGCGCGCACACTATGACACAAGTCACATGATCTTGTGACACCAACGATCTGGTAATGCCTCTGACCGTCATGTAATGATCATTGTCAGTCAAGTGCGAGGAGTGTGATCACGCATGAAGATCGGTTTGAAGCGTACCTCCCGAGCAGTGTCAGTCATCGTCGCCGCCGCGGCCGCCGCCGGCATCGTCCTCGGTTCGGGCGCGGCGTCGGCGCAGACCGTCATCAAGACTTATCCGTACACCACCGAGGGTGCTCGGGCCTGCCAGATCGACCTCAAGCTCGCCCCCGCCGGGTACTACTGCACCACGATCAGCAACCCCAAGCGGTACGCCCTCGCGCACTGATCTGACGATCGCGAATGCCGCCTCCAGATATCCGGAGGCGGCATTCGCCGTTTCCCGCGCCGGCGGCGCCCCGGTCGGCGCGGCGGTGATGACGTGTTCAGCAGATAGCCGAGCAGGCGTCCCCTGGACGGTGCGCGCCTCTCTGTGTCAAGTCCGTGTCAAGCCGTTGAGGGCTGCCGGCAAGACCGTGCGGATCATCGGGCTCAACCTTCCCAGCGCCCGCGCGCACGCCGGCCCCGGGGAACGGGGCGTCGAGTCGCTCTGACGGTGGGGCACTTTCCCGGCTGATCGCCGCCGCCTGCCACGGCAGAGGAACTGGCCCGACATACGGGCAAGAACCGTAAAGCTCTCTTCATGCTTGGGACACGTGAGGGGCGGCATCCGACAACGGTGGCAACTCCGCCCATACGACACCATATCTTCCATATGTGCGGTTCTTCCTGAACAGATGTGCTGGTCAGGCACAGGGGGGAGTCGAATAGATGATGCGAGCCCGGGTCCGTTGCGCCACCGAATCCGAGCGGTACGCACGCGCGTTGGACGAGATGCTCCTCCGCGTGACGGCCGACGTCGGCGCGCACATCGGTGGGATCTACCTCCTGGCCGACGCGGATCAGGTCCTCCTGATGGATCGGGTGATCGGCCTTCCCGAGCAGATCGCGAAGCCGTGGGCGCGGATCAGAGTGCAGAGTCTCGTACCCGTCGCCGCCGCCGCCCGCGAGCGTCAGCTGGTGTGGGTGTCCAATCACCATGATCTGGCCCGCCGCTTTCCCGGGGCCGCGCTCGCCTTTCCGTACCATGTCGCGACGGCCACCGCCCCCATTCACAGCGGTGCACGCGACTTCGGCGTTCTGCTGCTGGTGTGGCCCGTGCCACGCCCACCGCACCTCTCCGCAGGGGAGCGCGACATCATCGATGCCGCCCGACGGCGGATGGCCGACCTGCTGCGACGCGCAGCCGATCACGGCGCCCCGGTGCTGCCGGGCGATCGGCCGTACCTCCTGGCCCCGGCGGGAAGCGACGAGGTGGCGGGACCGCACCTTCCCGCGGCGGTGGACTGCCTCAACCGGCTCCCTGAGAGCTGCGTGTCGCTGGATCTGGAAGGCCGCATCACCTACGCCACCGCCGCCGCGGCGGAACTGCTCGGCGGCACCGTCGCGAGCCTGATCGGACGACCGCCGTGGGAAGTGGCGGCGTGGCTGCGGAGTCCGGTGTTCGAAGACTGCTACCGCGCGGCGATAGTCAGCCAGGAGGTCACGTCCTACACCGCCGAGCCTCCCGACGGCGACAGCAGATTTCTCCAACTGTTTCCGGATCGGTCGGGTATCACCCTTCGCATCACCTCGGTTCCGGCGGCCGAGCCCGGTGTCGAGGAGCACGGGCGCGAGCCGGCTCCCGGTCCTGTCCGCGTTCCAGCGGCCCGGCCCCCGACGCTGGAGCAGGTGCGGGAACCGGTGTCCGCTCTGGACCGGCCGCCCCGGGCGGAAGCGTTCTACAACCTGCTCCATCTGACCGCGAGCCTCACCCGGGCGGTCACCATGCGGGACGTCATCGATCTGGTCGCCGACCATGTCATGCCGGTGTTCGACGTCCGCGCCATGGCGATCGCGGTCCTGGAGTGCGGACGAATGCAGGTCATCGGGTCACGCGGCTACGGCACCGGCGTCGTCGACCGGTTCCAGGACCTCCCGATCACCTTGTCGATGCCCGGCGAGCACGCCGTGCGCACCAGGGAGGCGGAGTTCTTCGCCACCTGGGACGAGTTCCAGCAGGCCTATCCGCACGCCGTTCATTACGACGACATGAACGCCTGGGCGTTCCTGCCGCTGATCGCCTCCGACCGGCCCGTCGGCATGTGCGTGCTCGCCTACGCCGAGCCGCACGCCTTCACCGCCGAGGAGCGATTCACCCTCACCGCGCTCGCCGGGTTGACCGCCCAAGCCCTCGACCGCGCCCGTATCTACGACATCAAAGACAAGCTCGCCCAGAGCCTCCAGGCCGGCCTGCTGCCCGGGAGTCTCCCGACAGTCCCGGGGGTGGACGTCGCCGCCCGCTACCTGCCCGCGACCCACGGTGTGGACATCGGAGGCGACTTCTACGACCTGATCCGTCTGGAGGACAACGCGGTAGCCGCGGTCATCGGCGACGTCCAGGGACACAACATGACGGCCGCCGCGCTCATGGGACAGGTGCGCACCGCCGTTCACGCCCACGCCGCGACCGGCGCCGGCCCCGGCCAGGTCCTCGCCCACACCAACCGGCTGCTCCTCGACCTGGCCCCCGACCTCTTCACCAGTTGCCTGTACGTCCACCTCGACCTGAAGCGGGGCGTCCTGTCCGCGGCGAGCGCGGGCCACCTCCCGCCGCTGCTGCGCCTCCCGGACGAGCCCGGGCGGATCATCGACGTGCCTCCCGGCGTGCTTCTCGGCGTCGACACCGGCGCCACGTATCCCACCGTTGAACACCCCCTTCCGCCCGGAACCCTGCTCGCGCTCTACACCGACGGCCTGGTCGAAAGCCCCGGCCGCGACCTCGGCCGCGCCATCACTGACCTCACCGCCGACCTCAGGCACGGCCCGGACCGGTCCCTCCAGCAGATCGCCGACACCCTGCTCCAGCGCGCCCCGCACACCCGGCAACGCTCCGACGACATCGCCCTGCTCCTCCTCAAAACGGAGCTCTGAGGCGCTGAAGGCGTGAACACGCGCCACCGCGCACGGGTGTGGCGAAGTATGGGGAAGCCGGTGGACCATGGGCGCCGGCATCGACGCCCACCTCTGTGATGCGTGTCAAGCAATATCCGCTGGTCAGCATCCGACCCGTGGCTACGCGCCCACGGCTGGCGGGGTGGGCTCGGGCCAACCCTCCTCACCACCGGCCGAGATCAGCCGGCTGTCCACGACTGGTAGGGTGGGCGTCATGGAGATCGAGGTCGACAGAATCTAGCCACCGAACTGCCGGTGGCTTTCACGTGTGTGGGCGACGCCCGCATCGGTGAATGACCGTTCTCCCAAACGCAGTAGCGTGAGTCCGCTCGTCCAAGGCGTTGACACCTCTGCGTGAGCCTCGCCGGCACGTTCGCATCGCACCGACCTCGGTCTTGAGTTCGTGCCTGCGAACGCGCGCGACCTCGATCCTGCCCGCCCGTACCCGTCCACCCTTCGCCCAGCACTCGGGCAGCCCCCGGTGTCTGGGGCAGGTGGCGTTCCGGTCATAGGGATCGAATCTTTCGCCGCATTGACTCACGGCCCGTGGTCGGTTGTCCCGTCAGCTCCGCTGATATTCGCAACCACTCGCGAAAGGCCATGGCCATGCAGCACCGCACATCCCGTTCCCGCGCCCGTCACCGTCGCGCCCACTGGAAGGCGAGCGCGCCGACGCTCACCACCTGCACGAACCCCGCCTGCGGCAAGCCCACCCTGCCGCACCGAGCGTGCCAGCACTGCGGCTTCTACCGAGGCCGCGAGGTCTTGCCCCCGACGGGGCGGTGACACATGAGCGTCGTCCTGACCACGAGAAGCCGCTGGATGCGCATTCGCGACCATCTCGAACAGACCGGTGCCCCCGCGTTTCGCTTCCGCCAGATCATCGCCGCATGGCAGAGCTCGACAGCCGAGACCTTCGCGGACGTCCATGCATTGCCGGCCGCACTGCGTGCCGACCTCGCGGAACGATTCGGTCCACGGCTGCATCCCCTTACTCCACTGGAAGTCCAACGGGGCGAACAAGTCGAGAAGGTGCTGTTCGGTTCGGAGAGCGGCGCCCGCATCGAGACCGTCGTGTCGCGCTATCGAGCCGGATGGGACTCCATGTGCATCTCGTCGCAGGCCGGCTGCGGCCTGGGCTGCACGTTCTGCGCCACCGGCGCGGTGGGCCTGGTCCGCAACCTCAGTGCCGACGAGATCGTCGCCCAGGTGATGCACCCGCATTGGACTCGCAAGGGGCTGCCCCGGCCGGCGAGCGTCGCGTTCATGGGGATGGGCGAGGCGCTCGCCAACCCTCACCTGTTCGACGCGCTCACCCTGCTGACAGACGCAGGCTACGCCGGGATGTCCGCGCGACGAGTGACCGTGTCCACCGTGGGGTTCGCACCGAATCTCACCCGCCTGGTCAACGAGCACCCACAGGTGACGATCACCTTGTCCGTGCACTCGCCGTTCGCGCGGGAGCGTGCCCGCATCATCCCGCTCGAGGAACGCTTCCCGCTCACCCAGAACCTCGACATCCTCGACCGGCATGCCGCCACGAGCCGCCGAAAGGTTTACCTCGCCTACCTGCTCATCGCCGGCGTCAACGACAGCAACGACCATCTCGCCGCGCTCGCCGAGCTGGTTCACGCGCGGTCCCGGCCCGAGCTGTTCCACGTCAGCGTCATCCGCTACAACGAGGCGGCGGGAGCCTCACCGGACTACCGCGCCCCGTCCTCCCCCCGAGTAGACGAGTTCGTGCGCGGCCTCACCGCCCGCGGTGTGCATGCGACACGGCGACGGCAGTTCGGCACCGGCATCGACGCCGCCTGCGGTCAACTCCACGCCAAGTACCTCGCGGCGACACCGGTGATCGCCGCCGCCCCTGTCAACACCGAACTGATCCCTGTCACGCCCGTCCGCAGTTGAGAGGAAGGAAGAAGACAGCTGATCCCGATGCATGACGAAACGGGCCCGTCCACGCCCAGCCGTCGCTGCTCCACCTCGACCTCCCATCTTGACGCCGTCATGATGACTGGCCCCCCTCGAAGCTCACTCGAAGACCGCATGGCCGCGACCGTGCCTTTCTTCGGGTCGCCCGAATCCAGGTCATCCTGCCGACGGCCGATTCCACGTCCGAACCGTCGCCACCGCCGCGGGCCGGCTCCGAGTCGGGGGGTCCGGCCGGGCGTGGTTTCGCGTGGTACTGGACATGGCCGCCTGAGCCACCGAGGCGACAACAGGAACCCCACCGAAGAGTTCGGCAGGGCGCGCCGTTGGCCGTTCGCCTATGTGTTTTCGGGGCGGAGGCTGCCGAGCGGGAGACCGACCTCGCGTTCGACGGTGTCCCACACGAGGGCGTGAACGTCGCCGTACGTGGTTTCGGAGCGCATGGAGACCTGGACGAGGACGCCGTCGACGAGGACGAGTATGCGCAGGGCGCTGGCGGCCGGGTCACTGACGCGAAAGACGCCGGCGTCGTGGCCGCGCCGGAGCAGGTCGGTCAGGACGTCGAGTCCGTCGATCATCTGCTTGTCGACTTCGCGGGCGAGGTCGGGCCGCCGGGGGGCGGCGACCCAGGCGCTCATCCAGATGCGGGCGTTGGCGCTTCCCATGCTGAGGGACCGCTGAATCAGTGCGCGGAGGGCGTCGGTGGGCGGCAGGCTCTGGCAGGCCTGCCGGTCCTGGTCGTTCTGGGCGCTCGCGGTCTGGGCGAACGCGGCCACGACGAGGTCGTCGACGGTGGGGAAATAGTGGTGGATCAGCCCCGACGTGACGCCGAGCGTGGTGGCGACGTCGCGTGAAGTGATCCGGTCCAGGCCGAGGGTGTCGGCCAGGGCGAGTGCCGTGTCGATGATCTCCTGGCGACGCTCTTCCGGTGGTCGGCGTGTGGCGGCCCTCTTCGGCATGCCCCTCAGTGTATTGATCGGCCGCTCAATTACATCCACGCAGGTCAGGTGCGCAACCCCACGACGCTCGGCGCGGAGGGTGTTCATGTGTGCACGGAACGGGCATTGACGTCCGCCGACCACGTCTATTGAATACCTGCTCAACAAGCAATTGAGCATGTGCTCAACATGGAGGTGGGCATGGTTTCCGTCCCGGACGCCGCCAGCGCACAAGCAACACCCCCCGGACCGCCAGATGCCTCAGTGCCACAGGACGCGTTCGGCAAGATCGAAACCAGGGGCATCGACTATGTCCCCGACGACGAACGGCACGGCCGACCGTTCGAGCTGTTCCCCGTGTGGTTGTCGTCGAATGTCGGCTACCTCTACCTCGTCCTCGGCGGCACCCTGTCAGTCCTGGGCCTGTCCGTGGGCCAGTCCTTCACCGTCCTCGTCCTCGGCAACCTCTTCTGGGGCCTGGTCGGATTCCTCGCCGTCAGCGGCCCGGCCTCCGGCACCCCCAGCCAGGTCGTCACCCGCGCCATGTTCGGCATCCGCGGCAACCGCCCCTTCGGCGCCGGCCTCGGCTGGCTCGTGGCCGTCATCTACGAGGGCATCAACCTGTCCATCGGCGCGCTGGCAGGCTTCGCCCTGCTGGAGTCGTTCGGCCTGCACCCCTCCACCCCGGCCAAGGTCGCCATCACCGTGGTGACCGGCGTCGCGGCGTTCGCGCTCAGCCTGTACGGCCACGCCACCATCGTCCGCTTCAGCGTGCTGTTCTCCGTGGTGCTGGGAGCCAGCGGCCTCGTCCTCGGCGGCTTCGTCACCCAGCACGCCACCCTCACCCCCGCCGGCTTCACCCCGCTGCACGGCCAGGACCTGTGGGTGGCCGCCTTCATCGGGTTCACCGTCATCGCCGCCGCACCCTTGTCCTGGGCCAACGGCGCCGACTACGCCCGCTACCTGCCCGCCGACGTCTCGAAGTGGAAGGTCGCCGTCAGCACCGCCGCCGGCGGCTTCGTGCCCTCCGTCGTCATGGGCGGCATCGGCATCCTCGCCGGAACCGCGGTCGACATGAACGACCCCCAGAGCTCGATGCGCGCGATCGTGCCCGATTGGTTCTACACGATCTTCCTCGCGCTCATCGTCATCTCCTCGATCACCAACAACGTCTTGACCACCTACTCCTCCGGCCTGTCCCTGCAGGCCCTCGGCGTACGTATCAGCCGCGCCCGCTCGGTGGCCATCGACGCGCTGCTCGGCGGCGCACTGTGCGCCTACGCCCTGCTCTCGCCGAGCTTCGTGGCCTCGCTGAACAACATCCTGGCCCTGACCGTCACCTTCCTCGGCCCGCAGATCGCGATCTATGCCGCCGACATCGTCCTCAGACGCAACGCCTACGACGGACCATCACTGCACGCCGAGCATCCCGGCGGCGCGTTCTGGTACCGCCGGGGCTACAACCCGGCCGGCATCATCGCCCTCATCTCCGGCACCGTCACCGCCCTGCTGTTCGTGAACACCACCGTCCTGGTCGGGCCAGGTACCAGCGCCATCGGCGGCCTGGACCTGTCCGCCCTGATCGGCCCGCTCGTCTCCACCATCGTGTACGTCCTGCTCAGCGACACCCGTCAGAAGGACCGCCGGTGACTCCCCCGCATGTCACCAGAGCCGGCTCCACACCGGCACCCAAGCTCCCCGTCGCCGACCACTGGTTCACCGTCACCCCCGTCGACGATGCCATCACCGTGATCCACGAACCACAGGTGCACCCATTCCTCCAGGCCAACATCTGGCACATCCGCGGCAGTCAACGCGACCTCCTCGTCGACGCCGGTCTCGGCGTGGCCCCGCTGCGTCCCGCCTTCCCCCACCTGTTCACCGACGAGCCGATCCTGGTCATCACGCACGGGCACCTCGACCACATGGGCGGCGCGCACGAGTTCGCCGACTGCCGCGCCCACCAGGCGGAGAACCTCCAGACCCCACTGCCGGGCGCGCTGGCCTCCGCCGCCCTCTTCGACGAACTCGGCATGACCGAGCCCGACGACGAAGAAGTGCCCGAACTGCTGATCTCCGCCGTCCCGTACGAGCACTACGACCCGGAGACCTACCGGCTGCGCCCGGCCCCCGTCAGCCGGTACCTGACCGACGGCGACACCATCGACCTCGGCGACCGGCAGCTCACCGTCCTGCACCTGCCCGGTCACAGCCCCGGCAGCATCGCGCTGTACGACGCGCGGACCCAGACGCTCTTCTCAGGCGACGTCGTCTACGACGACCAGCTCCTCGACGACATCCACGGAGCCGACCAGGAGGCCTACGTCGCCACCATGGCCCGGCTGCGCGACCTGCCCGTCACCGTCGTCCACCCGGGGCACGGCCCCTCGTTCGACGGAACCCGGCTACGAGAGATCGCTGACGCCTACATCGCCGCCCGTGCCTGACAACGAACGTGGGAATTCATGGCCCGCCCGTTCCGCGGCTTCCGGGGCATGGACTCCCGCGTTCAGCCAGAGCGAGACCGCCGCGTGCCGCAGGACGTACGGCCGGGCCGCCGACAGCTCGGGCCGCGCCAGTCGGTCAGAACCATGATCGAAGCTGCACCCAGCCGCAGGTCAGAAGCCCGCTCACCGCGCAGCCGGGCGTACGTGCCCTGGCTGGAGCCGAGCCGCTGGATCTCGCCGGCAGGGCGACGCCCACCGTGTAGAGCGTGCCTGGCGCGATGGTCAGCGAGGCGCTGAAGGCGCCGTTCGATCATGATCTCAGGGTCTCGATGAGCTGATCGAGATCGCCTCGGCGGCGAGCCGAGGCGATGTGGTGGATGTAGTCACGGGAGCTGATGATCTTCCCGTCCCGCACGCGGAGTATGAAGACGCAGGGGACCCGGAAGGGGTCACCCCCCTCGGTTGTCCCTCGGTATTCGAACTCGGCGACGATCACCTCGGGATCGGCGGTCTCGTGCACGGTGATGTTGGCCGGCTCCTGGCGAAGGTACGGCAGGCGCTTGCCGGCCGAAAAGTGCTCACGCAGCTCCTCACGGGTGCGCAGCGGTTTGTCGCCGGACGGCGCAAACGGATGCTCGACGCAGGTCTGCTCCGCGTACAGATCGGGCAGCTCGTCCCAGCGCCCCTCCGAGACGCCCCACACGAGTTTGAGGAATACCTCGCGAGGAGTGAGCGCCATGATGCCTCCTGATTGGACGGTAATATCCGAAGTGGAGACTCCACATATCCGAAGTGGAGACTCCGAATATACGGAGTGGAGACTTCGGATGGCAACACAACCGACGCGCGCCGATGCCCGCGGAAACCGAGCCCGGATCCTTGAGGTCGCCGAGGAGGTCTTCGGCAGGGGCGGCTCGGCGGCCTCCACCGAGGAGGTCGCGCGCCTCGCCGGGGTCGGCATCGCCACCGTCTTCCGCCACTTCCCCACCAAGCAGATCCTGCTGGAGGCGGTTGTGGTGAGACACTTCGACCGCCTGTGCCGGCGGGCGCAAAGCCTCGCCGAATCGGATGATCCCGGCCCCGCGTTCTTCGACTTCTTCGGCCAGATCGTGGCCGATGCCGCAGGCAAGCTCGCCATCATCGAGGCGTTCACCGACGCCGGCGGTGACGTCAACGGCAAAGCGGGCCAGGGCCCGCGGGACCTGCGCGAGGCCGTCGGCGTCCTGCTCCGGCGTGCCCAGGACGCCGGAGCGGTCCGTACGGACATCGGCCTCGACGAGGTCCATGCGCTCCTCGTCGGCGTCTCACGGGCCGTCGCCCACATCCGCCTCGACGAGCGGGCCCGCGCGCGTGCACTCGAGATCATCTTCGACGGGCTCGCTCCTGGTGACAGCTGGAGACAGCCTCGATCGTGACCAAGGGCAGGAACGACAGCTCATGACACGGCCCCACCAGCCGTAGGGGGCCTCGCCGAGGTGCCGTACTGGGGGTTGCCGGTCGCACGGCCGTCGTGTCGCGAGGACAGACGGGCACGACCCCGGTCCGCATCGACGTCTACCAGCCGCAGCGGGTGGGACGCGGACGTGCCGGTAGAGGGCCGTCCGATCCGGGACAAGATCGAGCGCCATGTGCGCGATCTCCTCGCCCAGCCCAACTTCCCTCCCGTCCGACCTCGCACGGACGGGACCTGATTAGTCACTCATCGATATCGATATATATTGATATCGATAGGCATCGACACAGGGAGGGCGGATGGAACCGCTGGAGCTTCTGGAGTGCAGTTCGCCTCTGACGCGTGAGCCTCTGGACGGCGAGCAGGCCGCAGGAGTGGCGCGCGTGTTCAAGGCGCTCGGCGACCCGGTACGGCTGCGCATCCTGTCGATCGTCGCCAGCCACCAGGGCGGCGAAGCCTGCGTGTGCGACCTGACCGCCGCCTTCGACCTGTCCCAGCCGACGATCAGCCACCATCTCAAGGTCTTGAAGGAGGTCGGCCTGCTCACCTCGGAGCGCCGCGCCTCCTGGGTGTACTACCGCATCGTCCCCGAGACGCTCGCGGAGCTGTCGGGCCTGCTCAGCGTCCCCGTCACGGTCTGAGCGGCATCCGCCCCGCCATCTCCGGCACGCATGGAAGATCACTTCTCATGTCATCGAGCCCGACGCGCGCCGCAGCGTCCGTCCCGCCTGAAACCAACGTGATCGGCGGCCTGTCGACACTGGATCGGTTCCTGCCGGTCTGGATCGGCGTCGCGATGGCCGCCGGCCTGCTCCTCGGACGGCTCGTCCCCGGTCTGAACACCGCCCTGGACGCGGTCAAGGTCGGTGACATCTCCCTGCCGATCGCGCTCGGCCTGCTGCTGATGATGTATCCGGTGCTGGCGAAGGTCCGCTACGACCGCCTCGGCGCGGTGACCGGCGACAAGCGGCTGCTCGTCTCCTCTCTGGTGCTCAACTGGCTCATCGGCCCGGCCGTCATGTTCGCGCTCGCCTGGCTCTTCCTGCCTGACCTGCCCGAGTACCGCACCGGTCTGATCATCGTCGGGCTGGCCCGCTGTATCGCCATGGTCCTCATCTGGAACGACCTGGCCTGCGGCAACCGGGAGGCCGCCGCCGTACTGGTCGCCGTCAACTCGATCTTCCAGGTCGTCGCCTTCGGCGCTCTCGGCTGGTTCTACCTGCAGGTGCTGCCTGGATGGCTGGGCCTGCCGCAGTCCGCGCTCGAGGTCTCCGCCTGGGACATCGCCGGGTACGTGCTGATCTTCCTCGGCATCCCGCTCGCCGCCGGATACCTCTCCCGCGAGCTCGGCGAACGCGTCAGGAGCCGCGACTGGTACGAGACCCGCTTCCTGCCGAGGGTCGGCCCGCTGGCCCTGTACGGCCTGCTGTTCACCGTCGTCATCCTCTTCGCCCTGCAGGGCGACACCATCACCTCACAACCCGGCGACGTCGCACGGATCGCGCTGCCGCTGCTCGCCTACTTCGCCCTCATGTGGGGCGGCTCGTTCCTGGCCGGCCGGGCCATCGGGCTGCCCTACGACCGCACCACCACGCTGGCCTTCACCGCCGCGGGCAACAACTTCGAGCTTGCCATCGCGGTCGCCGTCGGAGTGTTCGGCGTCGCCTCGGGCCAGGCTCTCGCCGGTGTCGTCGGCCCGCTCATCGAAGTGCCCGTCCTCGTCGCCCTGGTCTACGTCAGCCTCTGGGGCCGCCGCTTGTTCACGAAGGAGCCCGTCCATGCCTGACCGCAAGCCCAGCGTCCTGTTTGTCTGCGTCCACAACGCCGGACGCTCCCAGATGGCCGCGGGCTGGCTCGCCCATCTGGCCGGGGACCGGGTCGAGGTCCGCTCTGCCGGGTCCGCTCCGGCCGACCGGATCAATCCCGTCGCGGTCGAGGCCATGCGCGAGGTCGGCATCGACATCACCGGCGGTCAGCCCAAGATCCTCACACCGGAGGCCGTTGAGGCCTCTGACGTGGTCATCACCATGGGCTGCGGCGACACCTGCCCCTTCTTTCCCGGCACACGGTATGAGGACTGGAAGCTCGACGACCCCGCCGGCCAGGGCATCGAGGCCGTACGCCCGATCCGCGACGAGATCCGTCGGCGCATCGAGAAGCTGCTCGCCGAACTGGACGTCTAGCCGAAGTTCGGCGAGCAACGCTGTGATCACGCAGCCGGCGGGCAGGAGATCAGCCATACGGTGGCGGTGAGCAGACGGGCCGCAGCCGCCAGGGTGGCCGCCTCGACACGCGGGCTGGTGTGGGCCGCGCGTCGGTGCTCGCCGACGTCCGGGCGTCCGCGTCTCTGGCGCATCAGCTGAGGCACGGCCTCACAACTGCGTCATGATCTCAGCGACTGCGTCACGCGCGGTGCGGCCGACTCCGATCAGCGTTGCGGAGGCAGGGCCGGTCCAGTCGCCGTAGCCGAGCAGGTGCAGGCACGGTTCGCCCAGCGCACGGGTGCCCTCGGTCGGGATAAGTCCGTCAGAGCCGCGCAGCCCCAACGGGGTCAGGTGGCCGAGCGACGGGCGGAAGCCGGTACACCACAGGATGACGTCACAAGCCAGCTCGGTGCCGTCGCGCCATGCGACACCGTGTGGGGTGATCCGGGCGAACATGGGCTCAGCCTTGAGCACGCCCCGATCACGTGCGTCACGGACCGGCGGCACCACGACGATGTCACCGAGATCAGCGACGCTTGGGGCGTTCTGGCCTGCCTGGACCGCCTGGTAGCGGCGGGTCGCCAGCGCGAACAGGGCCCTCCCGTCCACCTCATCGGGCAGCAGCCGAGGCGGACGCAAGGTGACCCAGGTGGTCTGGGCGACGGAGGAGACCTCGGCGAGGATCTGCGCGGCGGAGTTGGCCCCGCCGACGATCACCACGCGCCGGCCGTGGAAGGGCTGGGGACCCCGATAGTCAGCGGTGTGAAGCTGCCGGCCGTGGAAGTCCCGGATGCCGGGATAGTACGGGATGTAGGGGCGCCACCACGTGCCGGTCGCACTGATGACGGTACGAGCCTGCCAAGCGCCCACGTCGGTTTCGACCGCCAGCCGGTCGACGTCTCGCCATACGGCACGCACGCGAGCGGGCCGGATGATCGGCAGCTGGTAACGCTGTTCGTATTCGCTGAGATAGGCCACCGTGTGCGCCGCACTGGGATAGCCGCCACCCGGTGGCGGGCGCATCCCCCGGCCCGGAAGTGAGCTGTACTGGGCGGGCGAGAACAGACGCAGCGACGGCCAGGCGTGCTGCCACGCCCCGCCGGGAGTGTCCTGGGCGTCAAGGATGACGAAGTCGGCCTTGGCCCGGCGCAGGTGATACCCGGCCGCAAGACCCGCCTGGCCCCCTCCGATGACGAGGACGTCGACCAAGGATGAGGTCATGTGGTGGCAGGTTCGGCCAAAGGTGTGAAGAGGGCGCCGAGCCGGGCCACGGCAGCGGGGATGATCCAGTAGTAGACCCACGTACCGCGCCGTTCGCAGTCGATCAGCCCGGCGGTACGCAACACCTTGAGGTGATGGGAGATGGTCGGGGCGGTCAGGTCGAACGCGTCGGTCAGGTCGCACACGCACGCCTCGCCACCCGAGTGGGAGCCGATCATCGACAGCAGGCGCAGCCGAACCGGATCGGCGACCGCCTTGAGCAGCACTGCGAGTTCGGCTGCGTCGGTCTCCGACAGCGGCTCACGGGCGATCGGCGCGCAGCACTGACCGGTGGCGACGGTCACGACAACACCTCCTGATTCGATGCCGATCTAAATGATAGGCGATGGTAGGCAACCAGAGCGAACGAAGCGATTCCGCATGCCACGGCCACGGCGGCCATGCCCCACCCGCAACCTGCGGCCTGGGCCAGGGCCACCGCTCCCAGGGGAGCCGCGGCTTTGTCGGCGACCGAGAACATCGCGATCCACCCCGACAGGCTGGTGGTTCAGCCGCAGCAGCCGCCGCCGGAGGAGGAGGAGGAGGAGGAGGAGACGGTGGTCACGGGAAGCGGGGCGGCAAGCAGGCCGCCGCTGATGCCGGCGGCCAGGCCCACCCGCTGCTCCTGCGCTTCTGCCAGGTTGGAGGAGCACACGCCGGTCTCGGGCAGGTCGAGCTGGACGTGGCGAGCGGCCTCCCAGTCCCCGGCGAGCGCGGCCACGACGGAACGGACCTGCTCATACCCGGTGGCCATGAGGAACGTCGGCGCGCGGCCGTAGCTCTTGACGCCGACCGCGTAGTAGCCGGACTCGGGGTGGGCCAGCTCGTCCACGCCGTGGGCGGGGACGGTGCCGCAGGAGTGGTCGTTGGGGTCGATCAGCGGGGCGAGCTGCGAAGTGGAGCCGAGGACCGGGTCCAGGTCCAGTCGCAGCTCCGAGGCGATGGAGTGGTCGGGCCGGTAGCCGGTGGCCGAGACGATCCGGTCGACGGTCACCGACTGCTCGGCACCGGACGGATCCCGGCTGACCACCCGAACCTGGCCGTCGGCCTTCTCCACGGAGTGGGTGAAGAAGCCGGTCAGCAGCCGTACCCGGCCGGAGGTGACCAGGTGGTGGAGGCGGGCGCCGAGCGCGCCACGGGCGGGCAGCGCATCGG
>NZ_BBYK01000047.1:20899-259918 GCF_001570365.1 Microtetraspora fusca
CGCCCCCGCCGTAGGTACGGGTGGCAGACCCGGCTCTGATGGCCCAGGTGATCTGGGCGTCCTCAAGCTGGGCCAGGGCGATCAGTGTGGTGGCGGCCGAGTGTCCCGCGCCGACCACGAGCGTGTGCTTGCCCGCGTAGGTCGCGCGGTCGGCACCCAGCACGTCGGGCAGAGCGTGGTCGATGACGTCGGCGGCATCGGTTTCGCCGAAGGCGGGCAGGCCGCTCGCACCGAGCACGTTCGGCGTGGTCCATGTGCCGGAGGCGTCGATGACGGCCCTGGCCTGGATCTCCTCGCCGCTGTCGAGCCGTACCAGGAAGGGGGCCTCCTCGCGTCCCTTGGTGCGGACCCGGTCGTAGCCGAGGCGGCTGATCGCGATCACCTTGACTCCGGTGCGCAGCCGGTCCCCGATGGCGTCGGCCAGCGGAGCGAGGTAGCCGGAGACGATCTCAGCACCGGTCGGCAGCCACTCGGGATCGGGCGCGGTCCACCCACGGGCCTCCAGCAGGCGACGGGCGGCGGGGTCGATGTTGTAGCGCCACGGACTGAACACCCGTACGTGGCCCCACTGCGTGATGGACGCGCCCGCCTGCTCGCCCGCCTCGATGACCTGGAAGTCCAGGCCGCGCTCAGTCAGATGGGCGGCGGCGGCCAAGCCCACGGGGCCGGCGCCGATCACCACGACCGGAAGGCCGGCGCGCGGCGTGAACTGCTCGATCTCCACGGTCTCTGTGCTGCAGCATCCACCCATGGCGGCTGTCTCCTCGATTGTCGGCGAAGCATCAGGTCGGCGGTGTGAGCACGGTCAGACAGAACCCACACCCTCTGATTAGAAGCGTGTCGAAGTAATTCGAGCATGCCGCACTGATTAGAGACATGTCAAATTAGACGTACGCCAAAGCAGCCCACCCCAAGGACGGACGGGCCGCCGCCCCACCCTGTCACGTTCATGCCGCAGCTCCTTGGCGGCAAGGACGCGCTTGACGATCTCGCCTTGTTGTAACAAGGTTTGTTTCAAACGGGAGGCGAGATGGCGGAGAACAGTCGGCTGACGATCGCAACACATGTGCTGACGTGGATGGCGCTTGCTCGCCGGCGCGGGCAGGACCTGTTGACCTCCGAGCAGGTGGCCGCCAGCGTGAACACCAACCCTGTGATCATCCGGCGCAGCCTGGGCGACCTCCGCCGAGCGGGCCTCGTGGAGGTACGCCGGGGCGCGGGGGCGGGCTGGATCCTGGCCCGCACGCCGGAGGAGATCACCTTGCTCGACGTCTACAACGCGGTCGAGCAGCACCCGCTGTTCGCGATGCATCACACCGACCCCAACCTCGAGTGCCCCGTCGGGAAGGGCATCCGCCCAGCGTTGGGTCACGTCTACGACGGCGTCGAGCAGGCCCTACGTCACGAGTTGCAGCGCACCTCGATCGCCGATGTGCTGAAGCGGACTCTCCAGGAGTAGGTGATCCACGCTCAGAGCCGACCGTACCTACAGCACGCACTCAGTTGTAACAAGAATTGTTCTGAGAGAGGCAGGCGACATGGCGCCGATCGGCGAGTATCCGATCACCGAGCTGAGGCAGTACACGTTGCACCCTGGCCGGCGGGACATCCTGATCGATCTGTTCGACCGGGAATTCGTCGAAAGCCAGGAAGCCGTCGGCATGAGAATCTTGGGGCAGTTCCGTGATCTCGATGACCCGGACCGGTTCGTCTGGCTACGAGGATTCAGCGACATGCCGTCTCGCGCCGAGGCGCTGGCCCGCTTCTACGGCGGTCCGGCGTGGAAGGCGCACGGTCCCGCGGCCAACGCCACGATGATCGACTCCGACAACGTACTGCTCCTGCGTCCGGCGACGACGAGTTCCGGCTTCCCCGCCACGACGGCCATACGGCCCCCGATCGGCGGCGCCGCGCCACCTCCGTCGCTCGTTCTGGCGACGATCTACCGGCGCGACAGGCCGTTCGACGAGGCGTTCACCGGCTTCTTCGATCGCGAGGTCCGCCCGCTGCTGACCGCGACCGGAGCGTCGCCGCTGGCGTATCTGCACACGGAGTACGCCGAGAACACCTTCCCCGCGCTTCCGGTACGTACGGGCGAAAACGTCTTCATGTGGTTCGCGCGTTTTCCCAGCCAGGCTCACCTCGACGAGCATCTGACCCGGCTGAACGACTCGGACCGCTGGCGGGACCACGTGGCTCCCGTCCTGGAGCCGATGGTGCTGCAGCGGTTGCGGCTCACCCCTTCCGCCAGATCCCTACTGCGTTGAAACGGGGTCGACCGAGGGCGGCTTGCCTGCTGCCGGACGGATGTCGGCCGACCGTGAGCGGTACTTCCCAGGCAGGTTGGTGACGCGGCTAAGGGGTGCCCGGCTGGAGCAGTCGGACATCCCCGCCGCGCCGTGCGGGGCGGTATCGCCTGGCCCATCGGGCGTCGGCGGTGTGGGCGTTCGGCTCTGCGGCGGACGCTCCAGTCGCCGCCGACGATGCGGCGGGCGACGCTAGGGGCCATGGTCTCCCCTGCGACGGGGTCGGTACATAGTAAACGAAGATTCGTTTACTATGTACCGATGACGCTAGGACGGCCCAGAACAGTCAGCGACGAACAGGTTCTCGCCGGTGCCGCACGCGTGATCGCACGTATGGGTCCCGCACGCCTGACGCTGGCCGAGGTCGGCCGTGAGGTCGGATTGTCCGCGGCTACCTTGGTGCAGCGGTTCGGCTCCAAACGTGGCGTCCTGCTGGCGGTGGCCGCTCACGGAGTCGACGCCTTGCCCCGTCAGGTGGCCGCCGCCAAGGATGCGAGCGCCCCCGCCGCGACCCTGATCGAGATCCTCGCCGCGGCGGCCGGCACCATCCGCGACTCCGAGGAGTTCGCCAACCACCTGGCGTTCCTGTTGCTGGACATGGCCGACCCGCAGTTCCAACGGATCAGCCGCGACTACGCCGCCGCCGTCGAACGTGCGATCGCAGACGTCCTGGCCGCGGGCCAAGCCGCCGGTGAGCTCATCAAAGGTGATCTCAGCCGACTGTCGCGGGCGGTTCACGCCGCCTACAACGGAGCACTCATCGCCTGGGGCCTGTCGGGTGACGGCAGCCCAGCCGAACACGTCCGTGAGCAACTGACCCTGCTCCTCGGCCCGTACCTCGAACCAACGAGTCCGGTCCGGCCACAACCGGCAACCTGACGACGACCATCACCAGCCACAACCCGGAGGCGGGAGCGGCTCGGCCACCCTCCGCGGATCACTGGACACCGTGGCGGCGCCTTCGAGGGTGACCCAGCGAAATCCCTCGGCTTGGCAGAGCGCGGCACGTCCGCCTGGGCGGACGGCCACGTTGCGGGCCTTGCGCGAGGAGGCGACGGTCAGGACTCGGACCAGAGCCGCGGCGCGGTCCCAGGTGAAGCGCACCACCACCAGGTGCGGGGAGCCGTCCGGTCGCAACGTGGTCAAGGCGGCCGCGTGCGGCTCGGCCAGGAACGCCTCCGCCGAGCTCGGCGGATCGCTCATCGGAAGGCGGCGTTGTTTCGCGCCGCCCAGTCGGCGAAGGTGCGCGGCGTTCGGCCGAGGATTCGCTGCACGTCCGGGCTGACCTTCTGCTCGGCGGCGGTCGGCTCGCCCAGGATGGCCAGGGTGCCCTCCACGATCGGTTCGGGCATGAACTGCAGCATCTGCGCGCGGGCCTCCTCGCGAGTCTGCTCGACGAAGCGCACCGCCGTGCCCAACGCCTCCCCGATCGTCGCGGCGCGCTCGCGCGGGGTGACCAGCGCCGGGCCGGTGAGCTCGTACGTACGTCCGGCGTGCCCGGCTTCCCGCAGGATCACGGCCGCGACCTCGGCGATGTCGGCCGGATCGATGGCCGGCAGCCCGACATCGCCGAAGGGGGCGGCGACCGTACGGTCCGCGCGAATCTGCTCCGCCCAGGCGAAGGCATTGGAGTCGAAACCGCCGGGCCGCAGGATCGTCCAGTCCAGCCCCGAGCCGCGGACGGCGTCCTCGAAGGCGGCGGCGTGGCGGTAGGCCTGCGGCCGGGTCCCCGCACCCTGGGAGGACAGCAGCACCACTCGCCGTATCCCGCCCGCCTTGGCCATGTCGAGGATGGCCTGCGGATCCTGCCCCGCGACAAGCAGGAACAACGCGTCGGCCCCGTCGAAGGCCGCCTTCAGGCCGGCGGGCTCGGCGAGGTCGGCCACGCTGTGCCGGACCCCCTCAGGAAGCGGTGCCGACTGCCGGGAGAGCCCGGTCACCCGCTCCCCCGCCTCGCCAAGCAGGCGGACCAACTCGTGCCCGACTTTGCCGGTGGCACCGGTTACGACGATCATGGAACTAAGCTCGAGTTAGTTAGCTGACTGACTTAACGCGGATGACCATAACGTGCCGGACAGGCCTGTGTCCATAGTTAGTCAGACAGCTAACTCGAAGCGAGTGGGTCCCAACGGGAACGCATTCCACGCGCACGAGGAGCAGGAGCGGCCGGCCAGTGCCGCCGCGCCTGTACCGCTTCAGAACTCATCGCATAGGGCTTGAACTGGGGAGTTCTCTGGAACGGCTACGCGACTCACTGCTACTCGGGGCCAGCGCCAACGTCGCCGCACCGTGCCGCAGGTCATGCCACCTCACCGCCGGCAGACCCCTCGCCCGCACCAACTCATGGACGCGGTGAGTGAGATGGCTCGGCTGCAACGCCGTCCCGCCCTCTCGGGGTGAACTCCGGCCGGCGGCTCGACGGTCCACACCGCGACCAACGGAGGCTCCCCGCCACGCCGCCTCTCGACGTGCCGTCCACGCCACCGGACGCGGTGACGAAAGAAGCCGTATCCCGGCGCCGGTTGTCCGCGATCAGATCCTCGGGGACCGCCTGGTTCGAACAGTGCCCGCAACGTCCTTGTCCTGCAGATCCACCGGCAGGCCGGTCCGGACGGTGCCCATCACTGACTGGGGGTCTCAGGCTTCCGCCGAACGGGCCGGCCGGCGCGATCACAGGCAAAGAAGGACCGGCCAAGGGAGCGGCCGATCGCGATGAGTGAATCCGCGGTCCAACTGCGGAAAGGACCGCTGAGGATCACCAATAGTGGCGTCGTCCTCCGACCGCGTGTCCGAGTGCTCCAAGGAGCCACAGGACAGCGCCGATCACCAGCAGCGCTATCCCGATAGCCCACAAGATGGAGATGCCGAACACGAACCCGATGATGAGGAGGATGATTCCGAGAACAATCATTGAGCCCTCCGATTCGTCCAGAAGGAGTAGTAACGTCCCTTTGCCCGACTGGTCGCTACATATGCCCCTATACCGCACCAAAGCCCATCGCATAAGGTTTGAGCTGCACGTTCTTCGAACATCCACCCGGCTCGGTGGTACTCGTTGATCGGCCCACCGAGTACCTTCCGACGCTTGATCCGACCTTCCAGCGGTACGACAGTCCACTCGCCATGACCGGTGGCCGCTCAGAGTCGGAGAGGCACAAGAGAACGATCTTCCCTGAGCCGCTGTCTCAAGGTCGAGCCACAGGTCAAACGCCGGCGACCCCTCGCCCCGCGAACCTGCGCAAAGGCGGCTCCAGGCTCCTCTTCGTACACGCTCCCGGACGCGGGCTGCTCGGTCAGGGCACCCGCACCAGTACGTCGGGGCCCAGGTCACTGATCGACCGGTAGCCGTTGAGTCCCATCGTCAGGTCCGCCTCGGCGAGCAGGCAGCGCAGCACGTGCTCCGCGCCCGCGGCGCCTCCCAGCGTGATGCCCCAGCCGTAGGGGCGGCCGACCGCGACCGCGGTGGCACCCAGTGCGAGGGCCTTGACCACGTCGACACCCGTGCGCACGCCTGAGTCGAAGATGACCGGCATGCCCTCCGCCGCGGCGACGACGGCGGGCAGGAAGTCGAGCGCTGGAGCGCTGGCCGCCTGCCGGCCGCCGTGGTTGGAGCAGTAGACGCCGTCGACGCCGCCGTCGCGCGCCCGACGTACGTCGTCGGGGTGGCAGATGCCCTTGAGGAGCAGCGGCAGGCTGGTGAGGCCGCGCAGCCAGGCCAGGTCGTCCCAGGACAGGGCCGGGTTGCCGAACGTGAGGGCCCAGGCGAACGTCGCGGCGGCGGGGTCCTTCTCGGGTGTCTTCTCCAGCCGGCTACGGAAAACGGGGTCGCTGAAGTAGTTGGCCAGGCACAGTCCCTGCAGCTGGGGCATCGTGGCGTGCCGGAGGTCCCGCGGGCGCCAGCCCAGGGACCAGGTGTCGAGCGTGACCACGATGCCGGCGTACCCGGCGGCCTCGGCCCGGCGCACGAAGCTCTCCGCGAGCTCGCGGTCGTTGGGCGTGTAGAGCTGGTAAAAGCCCGGGGTGTCGCCCAGGGCGGCTGCCACGTCCTCCATCGGGTCCTGGGTGAGCGTCGAGGCGACCATGGGGACGCCGGTCGCGGCCGCCGCCTTCGCCACCTCGAGGTCGCCGTGCCGGCTCTCGTGCATGATGCCGACCACTCCGATCGGTGCCATCATCAGCGGCGTCGGGTAGCGGCGACCGAACAGCTCGACGGACAGGTCGCGCTCGGCGGCGCCGGAGAGCATCCGCGGCACGATCCCCCAGCGCTCGAACGCGGTGACGTTGCCGCGCTGGGTCACCTCGTCGCCGGCGCCACCGGCGACGTAGTCGTAGAGGACCGGGTCGAGCTTCTCCGCTGCGAGCGCCTCGAGATCGCTGTAGGCCACCGGGTACCCCGGCTTCTCGCCGTTCAGTCCGGCCAGGTAGATGTGCATGTTGAAGTCGGAGAAGTTCGGCATGTTCGGCCTTCTGAGGTCGAGTCGGGGGGCGGGTTGGGCGAGCTCGCGCTTCAGGACCTTCCCGGTGGCGGTCATCCGCAGGGCGGACACTACCTCAACGATGCGCCGGTACTTGTACGCGGCCAGCTGCTCCTTCGCCCAGGCATCGATCCCCGCAGACATCACCTCGGCGCCGCCCTTGGACAGCACGAACGCCTTGATCTCCTCACCCTGCCGGCGGTTGCCTGCGAGTCCTGCTGATCACCGGGTCGAGGCCCGCACGATCAATGGTGTCAGCTGTCCGCAGGGTGCTCGACCAGCTCCTGGAAGAGCCGGTCGAGCAGCAGGAGCGCCTCGTCCACACCCTTCCGGTCGCCGGTCAGCAGCAGGTCGAAGAGGAGGCCGCGGGTGGCGGCCAGGCTCAGCCGAGCGTACGCGCGGGCCTCCTCCGGGCCCATCCCGCTCTGTCGGCAGATCTCGGTCAGCGGGGGCAGCCAGACAGCGATGAGATCGTTCCGCAGGCCCTGGGCGTATGGACGGTCCTGCATGGCGTGCGCGGAGAATTCGAAGAAGAGACGCCCGTAGATCAGGGTGGCTTCGACCAGTTTGTCCCAGAAACGCAGCCAGCTCTCCCTTAGGGGCAGGTCGTCCACGGCCAGGTCCGCGAGGGCCGCCCGCTGCCGTGCCTCGACCTCTCGCACGACCTCGGACAGCAGCCCTTCCCGGGAGCCGAAGTGGTGAATCAGCATGCGGTGACTGGTGCCGAGGCCGGTCGCGATGGAACGGAGGCTGGCATCCCCGACCCCGTGGGCGGCGAAGTACTCGATCGCCTTGGCCAGCCACTTCTCCTTGGGCGTCACGCCTGCTCGCTGCGCGCCTTCAGGCCCGCGGCCTCCACCGCGAGGTAGCGGGTGGTGAGCTTGCCGGTCAGCCGTGCCATGAGTGGACCGAGCGGCCCCTCCTGGTCGATGGTGAACCGGCACACCGTGCCGTCCGGGGCGGCCTCCACCCAGTGCCCTCCGATGACCCGCACGCCCGGGCTCCTGCTCGCCCAGGCGAAATACTCGCCTTCCACCAGCTCGGTCACTTCCCAGACCGCCGTCAGCAGCTTCGGCTGCTTGACCTTCGCCCGCGACCCGACCTTCAACGGCCCCGGCTCGGCGAGTTCCACCGACGTGACCGACTCGGCCCATTCGGGCCAGCGTTCCACGTCGCTGAACACCTCCCACACACGCTGCGGGCTGGCGGCGATCCTGACCGAAGATTCAAAGCGCATGTACCAAATGGTACATCTCGGGCGCGGGCGACGCTCGTGCGACGCCGTGCCCGTCTCGGCGAGTGATGTCAGGGGCGCCACTCCGGGCGGTAGTCCTCGTGCCAGTCATAGGCGGCGGCCTCCAGACGCAGCAGATGCTCGGCCTGGGCGCGCTTCCCCGCATCGCCCCGGCTCCCGTCCACCACGTGAGCCAGATACTTCAGACGGTCCTGCTTGACGGCCAGTTCGTTCAGGACGCGGGCCGGGTCGTTGTGCACGATGTGCCGCTCATACGAAACGTCCAGGGTGACCGCGATCCGCGGCTGCGCGCAGTCGGGCACCTCCATGTCCTGGTGGCCGTACACGGACTGACGGGTAAAGCGCTTCGGATCATTCCGGGTACTCCGTCGCGCGTGGTTTCTGCGTCGCTGCCGGCCCCGGCGAGCACTGCGCGCATCGGGGCCGGCAGCATGCTGTCGTACTGGTCAGCTCGGGTTGAGCTCGTTCTTCCAGAGCTCGCGCTCGTCGCGGCGCGGGTCGGAGACGATGGTGTTGCCCGGCTTGTTGTCGCGATGGAAGGTCATCACCGGGCGTTCGGTGGTGTTGTAGGGAGCCCATCCGGCGAGATCACCGGTCTTGACGAACTCGACCCAGCGCCCGTGCAGAGCGTCTGCGAGGTCTTGGGGCGGGTTCGGGCCGGTGAATTCTTCGCTGTCGGGGTTGTCGAGTGTGTCCCAGGCGAAGGGCAGCGGCAGGCTGTGGCAGGCGCCGAGCTTGACACGCAGGGCGTTGGGTGCCGTCGGTGAGCGCCAGCCGAACTCGAACACGTGGGTGGTGGCGATCGCATCGATGCCGGTGCGGGCTTCGGCGATGCGGTAGGTGGGGATGCGGAACATCCGGTCGGTCAGTGCCGCGGAGGCGATGCCGGACGGGGCGTTGCGGGCGTAGGGCTCGACGTTGGTCTCGGCATAGCGGTCGTAGAACCCGGCCGGGACACCGTAGACCTCGGTCCTGGTCCTGAACGGCCGCGCGCCGGGCCAGGCCACCATGGGCGTGGGGACGATGAAAAGCCGGAACTCCTCGACGGCGGTGCCGATCAGCAGCGGCACATCAGCGCCCCGGCCCTCGGCGATGGCGTCGATCGGCAGTTGCGGCACCACATCGCCATCGATCACCGGCATGAACGACATCCCGCACGAGGCGATGGTGCTCGCCCCGTACCGCTGTGGGTCGGCCGTGGTGGTGACGTCATCGCTCACTTCGCCCTGTGCCGAGATCAGGTCGGCGATGTCCACCGCGGCGAGGGCGCGGGCGGTCGGTTCGACACCCAGTCGCGCGGCGACGGCGGCGGTGATGAGGGCGGCGTCCTCGCGAGTCTGACCGATGTGCGCGCTGCCGCTTTCAACGATGGCCTTGTGGAACAGGCCCTGGTCGAGGGAAAGCAGGGTCAGCACGCTCATCGCGCCGGCGGACTCGCCGGCCACGGTGACGTTGTTCGGGTCTCCGCCGAAGTTGGCGATGTTGTCCCTCACCCATTGCAAGGCGAAGATCTGGTCGAGCAGGCCGCGGTTGGCCGGGGCGGGAGCGTCGTCGATGCAGGCGAAGCCGTCCACGCCGAGGCGGTAGTTGATGGTGACGCAGACCACGCCGTCACGGGCGAACGTGGCACCGTCGTAGGCGGTCACCGCGGAAGAGCCAGTGGTGAACGCGCCACCGTGGATCCACACCAGCACCGGTGCGCCACCGTGGACGTCTGGACTCCACACGTTCAGGTTGAGGTAGCCGTCCCCCGGGATGACCGGATTGCGGAACAGCTCGCCGAGCTTCCCCTTGAGGCGCGGCTGCGGCGGGGTCGGCCCGAACTGGTGGGCGTCCAGCACCTTGCTCCATGGCTTGGGCGGCACGGGCGGGCCGAACCTGTTCGGCCCGACGGGGGCGGCGGCGTAGGGGACGCCGCGGAAGGAAGCGATTCCGTTCTCGATCAGCCCCGACACGGGACCATAGGCGGTCTGGACGTCAACCGTGGTAGGCGACATGGCACTCCTGGGGCCGGGAAAGGGCGGCGAACGCTCGCCCGGGCGGCCGTCCCCCTTCGAGCACCGGCCCGGCCGCCATTCGCGCCAGGCACCACGTTGACTACCCAGCGTGATGACAATTCACCCCAAAGTGACGGATTTGGGGATATACACCCTAAAAGGAATCCCCGCGTAAGCACTCCCTCTGGGATCGCGCGAGCGCCGGCGAATCGGCGCCCTGATCAGCCGAGGTCGCATCCCTCCAATCGAATCACCCAGTAATATCGGTGATTCCCAAAGGTCAAAGTCTTCGCGATCGCTTGCCCAACGTTGCCATTCACAATAATTCGCTTTAGTTGGGATTCGCTATCTACTGCGAATTGACCGGAACGCCTGGCCCGGCAACCTACCCGCGGGTAAGGATGTAGACGCACTGCGTTTCATGCAGGAGGTGAAGTCCATGACGGCTCTCAAGAACCTTCTGGCGAAGAGGCGGGTGGCCCGGCTCAGGCCCTACACCAGCTGGAGCTGATCCGTTGTGGCGGGGAGGATGTCCGTGGATCGGCCGCCTGGGCCGCGAAACGGGGAGATCCCGGGAGTGGCGCCGTTCGCGGCCGACCCGACATCTTTCCTCGTCGAGGGCACGGCGCGTTACGGCGATGTATGGGCGATCCGTCCACGCGTTTACGTAGTAGCCGGGTCGGAGCTGACCAGAGAAGTATTTCGCCGCACGGGAAAGGGCTTCGACGTCCTTGAGGGAGCGTTCGCGGCCCCGCCCGTGGAGCGCCGTGCCCGGCAACAGGTCGGCGGCCACTCCGCCATGGCCCTGGTGCGCGGACTTCGTCCCGCCGCGGTCCATGAGAAGACCGGCATGCTGGCGGCGGAGGCCGCCGCTTTGGCTACTGATTGGCCGCTGGACCAAGAGGTGGATGTACTCCCTCAGGTCAATCGCACGATTTCGCGCATGGGGGCCTATTACTGTTTCGGCCCGGACGCTCCAGCTCTGATGCACGCAGAAGAAGAGCTTGCCCGCCTGCGCATAGAGCTCACCCACAGGTACCTTTATCTGCCGTCGTGGGTCCCTTCACCGTCGCGGATGCGCGTGTACCGCTGTCAGAGGAGACTCGCCGGGCGCATTCGTGAAGTCATCGATCAGCGTCTGGCCGAGGGCCGCCGTGAGCAAGATCTGCTCGCCGCCGCGATGCAGGCATCGCAAGAGGACGGCATGCGCCCCGGTAATCGCATCGCCTACGGCTTGGCCACCTTGATGGTGGCCGCCCAGGAGATGCCCACGCGTGCGACCGGCTGGCTCATGATGGAGCTGGCGCGCCACCCCCAGTGGGCCGACCGCATCTCCGCTGAGGCGGTGAGCCTCCCCGAGAACCCGGCCGAGACCGACTCCACGCATCTTGCCCGACTCCGTCTCACCAACGCGTTCGTCCGCGAGACGCTGCGCCTCCACCCGCCCACCTGGCTGATCTCCCGTTCGATCACGGCACCGACCGAGCTCGGCGGATTCCGATTGCTTCCCGGCGACAACATCCTGGTCTCGCCTTACCTGCTGCACCACGATCGGCGCTACTTCGCCGACCCGGACGATTTCCGTCCGCAACGCTGGCTCGGGCCGGATAACGCCGATCACAACCCCGCCTACCTGCCCTTCGGGGCAGGGCCGCAGATCTGCCGAGGAGCGGCGCTGGCCACGACCGAGATGATTCTCATCGCCGCGATGATGGCCGGCCGCCACCGGTTCTCCGGTCATGCGACCACCCCCTACCGACTGGACGCCAAAGGCGCTCTGACCCCCGCAGGCCTCCGGCTGGTATGCCGCCAACGTGCTTGAACTCCAGCGAGGAGCGTGCCTTTCTCCAACGCGGGATGGCTCTGGCGATGGACTGGGCGACGCCGGCTCACGTACAGGCGACGACGGGCTGCCCCTCCGTCGCCGGCCCGCTCCCCCGCGCTGCCCCGCGCTGGCAAAAGAGGTCGAACCGCACGGGCACAAGGTACGAAGCGGTACAGGGCGGATGCTCAGCGGGACGTCTTGCGCAGCAGATAGGTGTCCATGATCCACCCCTTGCGTGCTCGGGCTTCGGCTCGCACCTCGCGGATGCGGTCGGCGACCTCGGGCACCGGCCCGGCGACCAGGATCTCGTCGGGTGTGCCCAGGTAGGCGCCCCAGTAGATGTCGTACTCATCACCCAGATCGGCGAACGCGCAGTGCGCGTCCAGCATGACCACGACATCGTCGGCGGACGGCCCCTCCTCGGCGAGGCGGCGGCCGGTGGTGACGTGCACCGGCCGGGTGAGGCGGGTCAGGCCGGTACGGTGCCGGGCGGTGAGGGCGGACACGCTGCTGACCCCGGGGATGACCTCGTGGTCGAACCGGACCGAGCCCCGCCGGTGGATCTCTTCGACGATCGCCAGGGTGCTGTCGTACAGACCAGGGTCGCCCCACACGAGGAACGCGCCTACCTGGTCGTCCGCCAGTTCGTCACGGAAGAGCCGTTCGCAGATGTCGGCGCGACGCGAGCGCCAGTCCTCCACCGCGGCGGCGTAGGCCGGGGTGATGCGATCCCGTTCGGGATCGTCCACCGTGACGATCCGGTACGGCTGCCGGGCGTGAGCCTCGATGAGGTCGTGCCGCAGCCGTACGAGGTCGTGTTTGACCTCGCCCTTGTCGAGGATGAAGAACACGTCGGTGGCGGCGATCGCCTTGACCGCCTGCAGGGTGAGGTGGTCGGGATCACCGGCCCCGATGCCGATGATGAGGATGCGCTTCACACGGGCAAGTCTGCCCCTCCCTGACCGAGGGAGCCGACGCGGCCGGGTGCCGTGGAGCGCTGCGGATCACCTGTAGGGGCGCGCGCCTTCCCTGGCAGTGCCCGCACGGCGGCGCCGCCAACGCCTACCGAGCATGGCCCCAATCCCGGCGTTCCCGGTCAGGGATCAACGTCCGTGCGCTACCACGAAACCGCGATCTCACCATTGAGCACCTTGATGGCGTTGGCGAGGCGAGCCTCGTTGAGCAGCCTGATCGTGTTCAGCCGGCCACGGTGATCTGTGATGATCTTGTTCTGGTGTTCGGTGTACACCGCCTCGCGTATGCCGTAGTAGTCGACCTCCCGGCGGCACGCGGAATCCGCGAGCGCGGTGCGGATCTCCTCCGGTGTGCCGCGTGGCGGTTCTATCTCGTCGTTCGCGGCGGTCGTCGCCCAGCGCGGGTCGCCCATCGCGTCGACCGGGGTCCGGTAGTCGAAGCCCGCCCGCTTCATGCAGTCGCTCCAGGACCGCTCGGCCGCCTTGACACGCTCGTCCTGCCAGGCCGCGTCTGACGCGTTGTCGGCCAGCCCTTGGACCTCCTTCCGGTTGAACGTCTTCGTGACCTCGGTGGCGGGAACGCCCTTGGCTCCCTGGTTGAGCACACTGTCCACCTTGGCCTCGCACCCGCCGGGCGGCACCGCCTTGCCGTGGAAGCGTTTGATCTTTCCCGTCAACACGTAGAACTGCTCATCGGTGACGGAGTACGGCTCGAAACCGTCCGTCGCCATAATCGACGCGTGCCCGGGCGGCCCGGCATATCCGTACCGTCTGACCTGCCGATCGTCCATCCACCCCAGGTAATCGGCGTTCTTCGGATAGGTCGCCGGTTCGACGGCGGGCGCCTGGAAATCGATCCGGTACTGCTGCAGGCATTCCGTTATCAATGCGAACCGGGCGCGCAACACCTGTGCGCGATCGACAGGGCCGAGTTCGTAGGCGTCCAACGGAAGACTGAACGTGGGAACGCCGTCTCCGAAGACGCCGCCGATCAGACCGCATCCCGCGAGCGTGGCACCACACAGCGCCACCATGGCATTCCTGAGACCTCTGCGCATGGTCGTAAAGATCATCAGTCATTTGTATCCGACCAGCGGGAGTCACGTCTGTCAGAATCCGGAAAAATCCGCCCCGACTCGAACAGCGTGAAAGACACGCGTGCACCGGAAAAGACCTGGCCCCCAAGCCGCTACAGACGACCGGCGCCAAGAGAGGAAGGAGCAGGAGGAAATGGCCGAACTTCATGATCCCTGCCCCGAACAGCCTCTGGCGACCCTGCGGGTCAATACAGACAGGCGTTGACGATGTGGATCAGGTCTGGTCGGTGAGGAGGTCGTGGGCTGCCTTGGTGAAGGCGCGGACGCGGGCGGTGGTGTTGTCGGCTTGCCACAGCAGGCCCCATTGCAGGCGTGGGGCGTCGTCGAAGGGGACGTAGGCGACGTCGGGGCGGGCGTAGTAGCGCCTGGCGTGTGCGCCGACGGGGAAGACGCCGCGGCCGGCGCCGATGAGGGTGAGCATCTCGTTGAAGGTGGAGGCCGAGGGGCCGGGGGCGATCGGTTGTCCGGACGGGGTGGTGCTGGGGGTGCGGTCCCGGCGCACGGAGTCGGGCAGGGTGTCGGGAAGTTGGAGCAGGGTGACTCGGGCGAGGTCCTCCAGACTGACCGATGTGCGGCGTGCAAAGGGATGCACGGCGGGGACGGCGAGCATGCGCACCTCCGACACCAGGACCGGCCCGGTGGCGATGCCGGGGTCGTCGATGGGGAAGGTGCCCAGGGCTATGTCGACGTCGCCGTTGCGCAGCCAGGGCATCAGGTCGATCATCTGCGCTTCACGTAGCTGGACGTCGCAGTCGGGATGGCGTCGGCGGAACAGCTCGGTGGCGCCGGCCAGCAGTTGACCGCCCGCGGCGCCGACGAAGGCGACCCGCAGCAGACCGGTCACGTCGCGGCCACTGGCGATGGCCTGCTCGAACGCGGCGGTGAGCTGGTCCCAGGCCGGGCGCAGGCCCTCGTGCAACCGCCGCCCGGCCGCGGTCAGCTCCACGCGGCGGCTGGTGCGGTTGAACAGCGGTACCCCGGTGCGGCGCTCCAGCTTGGCGATCGTCTGGCTGATCCGGGCGGTGGACACGTGCAGCCGTTGCGCCGTCCGGCCGAAATGCAGTTCCTCGGCGAGGGTGAGAAACACCTCCACTTCGTGACGCTCCAGCATGACCCTCCATCGTTAAGGCGCGCTTCACGATCGTTGCACAGGGTCGCATTGATCCGCCAGTCGCCCGGGCAGAGGGTGGAAGCGCTCGTCAACCCCTCTGATCTGCACGGGAGCACACCATGTGCACTATCGATGAACATGCGTTGTCCACTTTGGCCGCCGACACTGAAGCCGTCGTCGTGGAGCTGCGGGACCGGACCGAAATTCTGGACGCGCTGTACCGGTTCGGCCTCGGCCAGGACCTCAAGGACGCTGAGCTGTTCGCCTCGGCCTTCGCCGCCGACGCCGAGGTGGATTTCCGCCCCGCGGCCGCCAAGTGGGGCGGGCGTCCGCCGCTGCTGTCCGGACGGGACACGATCGTCACCACCATCCTGCGGACGTTCGCCGGCCGCGTCGACACCACGCACCAGGTCACCAACCCGCGCATCGCCATCGACGGCGACACCGCCCGCCTGACCGCCCTGGTGGAGGCCCAGCACCTGCTCACCGCCGACCACTCCACGTTCGCCCTGTTGAAGAACCCGTACGACGTCGAACTGGTCCGCGACGGGCGGCGCTGGGTCGTACGCCGGATGCGCATCGACAACGCCTGGTACCTCGGCGACCCGACCGCGATCTTCGGCTGACGCTCGCGATCCCCCGGCCGAGCGGATCCCCGGTCATCTCGCGCGTGTGTCATCACACGCCGCGCCGTTTCATCTTTCTTAGTTCTTCACGGAGGTGTGTTCCATTGCCGGCGTTGCGTGCCGCCACCACCGACGGCCTGCGCATCGCCGTGTTCGCCGCCTGACCTGCCGCTCCCAACCCAAGGAAGATCAATGAATGAGCTGAACAGCCTGCGGTCCGCCGTCCGAGGACGGATCCTGCTGCCCGGCGACCCCGGCTTCGACTCCGCCCGCCGTCCCTGGAACCTGGCCGTCGAGCAGCCCGTGGCGGCCGTGGTCGAGGCCGCCGACGCCGACGACGTCGCCACGCTCGTCCGGCACGCCCGCACCGCCGGACTGGGGATCGCCACCCAGCCCAACGGGCACGGCGCCACTGGCCACACCGACGGCACCGTCCTGCTACGCACCCGACGGCTGGACAGCCTGCACATCGACCCCACCACGCGCCGCGCCCGCATCGGCGCAGGCGTCGCCTCCGGCCGGCTGCAGGCCGCCGCCGCACCGCACGGCCTGACCGGCCTGCCCGGCAGCTCCCCGATCGTCAGCGTCACCGGCGTCGCCCTCGGCGGCGGCCTGAGCTGGTTCGGCCGCAAACACGGCTGGGTCGCCGACAACGTCACCGCCCTCGACATCATCGACGCCGACGGCCACCCGCGGCACATCACCGCCGGCACCGACCCCGACCTGTTCTGGGCGCTGCGCGGCGGAGGCGGCGACTTCGCCATCGTCACCGCCCTCGAACTCGCCCTGCACCCCGCCCCGCACCTGTACGGCGGCCGCATGCTGTGGACGGCCGAGCACGCCCCCGACGTGATGGACGCCTACCGGCAGATCACCGCCACCGCCACCGACGAACTGACCCTCTGGCTGGACCTGCTGCACTTCCCCGGCTCCGACCCCATGGTCGCCATCGACGCCACCTACCTCGGCGACGAAGACGAGGCGCGCGACCTGCTGCGTCCGCTGGACCGCCTGCCCGCCCCACTGTCCGACGGCAGGGCGACCATGACGGTCGCCGAACTCGGCACCATCACCGCCGAACCCACCGACCCCGGCCCCGGCTCCTCCCGCGCCGAACTGCTCACCGCACTCGACGACACCACCGTCAAGACCCTGCTCGCCGACCCGATCGCCCCGCTGCTGAGCGCGCAGATCCGGCACCTGGGCGGCGCGTTCACCCACCCCTCCGACTCCCCGCACGGCCCCCTGACCGAGCCCTACGCCCTCTACCTGTTCGGCGTCCCCACCGACCCGGCCGTCGCAGCCGCGATCGCGACCAAGCAGCGGGAACTCGCCGACGCCCTCCCCGTCAGCGGCCGCAAACCCCTCACCTTCCTCAACCCCGGCGAGACCGCGGCCGACGCCTTCACCCCCGCCGCACTGGAGCGCCTGCGCGCCATCAAGCGCCACCACGATCCGCACGACATCTTCCGCAGCAACTTCCCGATCGGCCGCTGAGCCCGGCGACCGGTCCGGAGCGGCGGGGCGAAAGCCGGCCCGCCGCTCCGGCCGCCGGTCCGCGGATCGGCGCCGCCGATCCCTTGTCGCGATCGAGCGTCAGTCGGGAAGCGGTAGTGGACCGCCGTGGCCGGGCAGGCCCCGGTCGGCCGGGATCGCCTCCTCTGCCGCACCGTCGGCGGTGATGCCCTGGCCGCGGGTCTGCTCGGCGAGGCGCTGGTAGTAGGTGGAGACCGCGGCGAGCGCCTCGCGCACCGCGGTCAGCAGCGTGGCTCCCGCCTGCTCGACGACGTCGCCCTCGTGGATCTCGAACGCGCGGATTCCTTCCAGCACAGCGGTTTTCAGGTCGCGCAGCAGTTGGACGTCAACGTGCGCGTAGGTGCGGCACATCGCCGTGACTCGCCGGAAGTCGTCCCCGGCGAGCAGGAGCTCCTTGACGGCGGATACGGAATGCCGGACCAGCCCGACATCCGGCCGCGCGGACATGGCGGCGAGATCGGTGTCGAAGGACCGGATGTCCAGGTGCGGGTCGCAGAAGCCGACGGTGAGCTGCCACAGGGTGCGCAGGTCCTCGTGCACCAGCCCGTCCAGATAGCTGACGAGGAACCGCCGGTGCGCCTCGAGGACGTACTGCGCCTTGAAGGGCGTCAGCTCCTGCGGGTCTTCGCCCAAGGTGGTGACCGACGTGGTGAATCCGTAGTCGGCGGCCAACGCGTTTTCCATGCCGACCAGCAGGTACACGAACCGCACCCAGGTCCGGAACAGTTCCTCCAGCGGCAGCGCGCGCAGACCGTCCTCGGTGAGCACCACGCCCCACCGGGCGCCGAACTGCAGCCGGCGCAGGTGGCCGATCTGGTACATCGCGAGTTGGGCGTCGATCTCGGCGTGCGCGTGGTGCAGCACCTTTCGATACGCCGCGGTCGCGTCGAGCCCGACGTGATTGCGGACGATGTGCGGGCCGCCGATGTGCAGGTGCAGGAATTCGCCGACGTCGAACACCGCACCGCCGATCGCCATCCAGTAGCCCGCGTCGGGGGTGTTGTGCTGTGCCAGATCCGACACCTCGAAGCGGGGACCCTGCTGCGCGTGACCCATGTAGGTGGTGAAGACGTCCTGGCCCAGACGTCCGTCGGCCACCAGTCGGCGGAGGAACTCGCGGCCGTCGCCGGGCACGATGTCGGTCAACGCCTCGAGTACGGAGACGGCGAACCGTGCGCTGCCGCACACGTAGACGAATGCGCCGCGCCCGCCGTCGTCGGTGGACCGCAACAGCTCCCAGAGTGCGTCCGCCTCGGCGCGGATCACGTCGTCCACCCGGCGCCCCTGTCCGGTTTGGACGACGTGACGCCGGCCGTCGAATCCGATCGCGGCGTCGGCGCGGGAGAACGCGACGGAGAGTTTCAGCCGGCCCGCGGCCGCCGCCGCGTCCAGGCCGGTGTGCTCGACGAACTCCTCCGGCGTCCGGATGCCCAGATAGAGCCGGTTCTCGCCCGGCCCGGTGCGCGCGGCGACGAACCCCAGGAACGGGGCGATCCCGGAACCCGCCGCGAACATGACGACGGGCCGGTCCGGATCGGCCGGCAGCCGGAACCGCGGCGTGGGGACGATCTGCAGCGACAGCCGGTGCCGCCCCTCGACGCTCGCCCGGCGCAGGAAATGCGATGCCGTGCCTTGTCGCTCCCGCGGGTACGACCACGGCGTCCGGGCGGAGGTGTAGTCGAGACCGGCGACCACCAGCTGCAGCGTGGTGGCCGGTTGGCCGGGCGGCGGCGCCGAGGCGATCGAATACAGCCGGAACGGCTCGGGCGGAATCACCGCGCAGAACGCGTCGTCCTCGCGTGGATCGGCCTTCCACAGCCGGGTGACGTCATATCCGCCCGCGTACAACAGGTTCAGGACGTCCCACAGCTCCCACTGGTCCTCCATACGGGCGTCCACCACTCGCTGCCACGAGCCCACGGCTGTCAGTTTCACCAGCCGTTTCGCCACCTCCCGCCCCATCGGCCGGAGCCGGGCGAAGCGCAGCAATGTCCGCAGGGGCAGCACGTCGACCTCGCCGTAGCCCGCCCGGCAGGCCACCGCAGCGCGCCACTTCGGGGTGAGCCGTACCAGCTCGTCGCCGGTCGCCTGCAGGGCGGCGACAGTGCGGCGCACCAACTCGTCGTCGTTCTCGGCCAGCACGCCGACCCGGTCACCGGGCAAGTGGTGGACGCCATGCCCAGTGACGTCGAGCTCCAGATAACAGGTCCAGGCGCCGGACTCTCCGGTGACGACACGGCCCCGACGGGCGGTCCCGAACACCACCGGCGGACCCACCGGCGGGCGGCGCTCGTCACGGGCGACGGCCAGCTCGCCGTCCACCTTGTCCCAGGTCCGGTCCTTGAACAGTCCGGTGAACCGGGCGCCGGTCGTCACCTGGCGGCCGACCTTGAACGCCACCTCCAGAAAGCCGTACGTCTTGATGCGGTGCAGGCCCATCCAGCCGCGGTCGCCCACATAGGCGTCGAGCATGGCGTTGTAGATGCCGCGCAAGGTCCTGTTGCGGGTGTCCTCGACGTACTGGCGCACCGACACCTCACGCAACGCGGCCACCAGCTCCTGCCAGTGCCGCGGGAAGAATCCGGAGAGGTAGACGCTCTGCCGCCCGACCAGCGAGCCGAAGTCGCGGCGCTCGAGAAACGCGTCCAGCGCGTGGATCTGCGGTTGCGCGGTGCCGCTCGGGCTGGGTGCGCCGTCGAAGATCGGGACGCCCGCGGTGCCGACCGTCTTGGCCCACAGCACCTGGTCGAGCGGATGCCGGGCGCGGAGGTTGGGATCGATCTGCGGATAGATGGCCTGGGTGACGTGCTGCAGCCGGTCGAGGATCACCAGTAGCGCGCTCTCCAAGGCGGCCGGATCGTCCGCGACAACGGCCTCCTGAGCGTCCAGCATGGCGCCCAGCACGGGCGTGAGCTCCATCGCGAACTCGGTGGTGACCAGGTAGAACACCCGCTCCGCCGGGTTGTTCCAGGCCGGAACGAGCAGGTCCATGTTGTCCAGCGCCCGCGGCCCGGCGGGATCGCGCAGCCGCCAGTTGTAGAAGAACAGATCGATGTAGGAGACGGCCGGGATCTTCTTGCCCAGCCGGCGCGAGACCGTGGTCCACGGTCGCAGCAGCGAATCGGGCAGAGCGGTCGGCGGATCGATCGCCATGTACTGGTAGGCGTGGGCGAAAACGCCGAGCAGAGTCGAGGCGCGTAACAGGTATCGGTCGGGCAACGCCTCGGGCCGGGCGTCGAGCACCGGCATCGCGTCGAACGCCCGGCGCAGCGACAGCCGGCGGAACAGCTCGGGGAGCCGGTCGGTCATCTCGTCCCAGGCTCGGTGCGATTCCGGGAAGGCCAGCAGCGGCGGCTCGACCGGCAGAAATCCGTGCGCGAGCGACAGGAATC
This sequence comes from Microtetraspora fusca, assembly GCF_001570365.1. GTDB lineage: Bacteria > Actinomycetota > Actinomycetes > Streptosporangiales > Streptosporangiaceae > Microtetraspora > Microtetraspora fusca. The sequence goes on from NZ_BBYK01000047.1 coordinate 41,494, forward strand.
CGTCGAGTTCGTGCCCGACCCGCCGGTTGTGCTCCTCGGCGGCCTCCACCACGCGTCGTGCGGCGACGCGCGGCGGCCCGACCGGCCGCAGCACGGTCAGCTGGCCCGGATCGACGAGCGCCGTCACATCCGGGTCGAGGAACGTCCACGTCAGCTCGTATCGGCCGATGCGCACCCGATCCCCGGGGGCGAGCACCTGGCGCGTCACCCGCGTGTCGTTCACGTAGGTTCCGTTGGAGCTGCCGAGATCGGTGAGCACCAGCTGGTTGTCGACGGCCTCCAGCCGCGCGTGGCGCCGGGAGACGGTGCCGTCGTCCAGCACCACCGCCGCCGCGCCGCTGTCCCGGCCGAGAGTGGCCGGCAGCGTGCACACCCGCTCGCTGGACTCGTGAGTGTGCCGATCGGTGAGGATCAACCGGAGCTCAGGAATGGTAGATCACCGCCCGGCACAGATCGGCCCGGGACAGTGTGCCCACGAGGGTTCCGTCGTCGACCACGGGAAGCCTTCGGATCCCGCGGTCGATCATCACGATCGCCGCCCGGGCGAGTTCGTCGACCGATCGGACCGTCACCGCGTCGCGCACGACGAGGGGGTCGATGACGCGGTCGGCGAGAGCGCGGCCCCGCTCCAGGAAGATCTGGAACGCTCCGGCGAGCGTGCCGCCGGCGGCGGTCACGTCGTCGAAGCCGGGCAGCATGGCCCGCACCAGGTCCTCCTCGGACAGTGACCCGACGAACCGGCCGTCGTGGTCCAGGACCATCAGTTGGCCGACCTCCGACACGCTGATCAACTCAGCTGCCCGCCGAATGGTCGCGCCGAGCCGTATGTAGGCCGGGAACGCCGTCATGACGTCGCTGACGAGCACGCCACCTCCCAGGTCCACCCCGCGGTCGTCCCGCACAATCGGTTACCTGGCCACTCATCCGAAAGAATCATCCGCGAGTATAAATTCACTCTGAATGCGGTGTACACCCTCTCGAACGCGGTCGGCACGTACGTCAGGTCGGCAAACCAACCGCCGGTTCGATGCCGACGCGTCGAAGTCGCGTTTCAGCAGTTCAGCCGGTTGCTTCCCCGGCGCCTGGTGCGAACGACCAGGGAGCGATTGTCTCGGCCGGTGCTCGACGGACCCACGTTCAATCCCATCGAATGCGTTCGCCGGCACTTTCACGCGGATGTCTCTCCACACCCGGACGAGTTGATCTTCGTCGGCCGAGTTACGCATAGACCGAAAACGGCCGTCCGCGTCTCGTGGCGGCCGCTTGCCGCTTTGAATGTTCCGCCCGCTCGCCGTTGAAGGACGGAAAAGGCCATCCGGCGCCACATCCGTAGATCGCCTTCGGGTGTGCCGGACGCAGCGGCATCGGAGGCGTGATGGTCGGCGAGTGTCCCTACTCCCCTACGATCCCGTCATGTCCTGGGATGCGAGCCGACCGCGTCGACCACGCGGATCGCCGGTCCCGCGCGATCTCCGGAACCGGCTGGATCAGCAGTCGCCCTTGGGGACGTGACGCGGCTTCGCGCAGGACCACGGCGAAGCCCGATGCCGATCGCCAGGTGCTGGTTGAGGTCGTCTCGGATCAGCACGATCGAGGCGCCGGCGCGCGTGAGTGCTGGCAGACGTACGAGACAGGTTGAAAAAATCTACAGACCGGTCTATTTTCGCGCCATGGGACAGAAGGGAACGGCGACGCGGGCCCGGATACTGACCGCGACCCAGGAGTTGGTCGAGACCGGGGGGTACTTCAGCGCCGGGCTCAATCAGGTGATCGCGGCCAGTGGCGCACCCCGCGGCTCGCTCTATTTCCACTTCCCCGACGGCAAGGATCAGCTCGTCGGCGAGTCGATCCGGCGTGCCGGCCAGGCGATGGGCGACGCCTTCGCGGACCTGGCCGAGTCCAGCGCGTCCGCGGCCGAGTTCGTCGAAGGAGTGCTACGGCACCTGGCTGATCGGCTGGAGGAATCGGGCTGGCAGAAGGGGTGTCCGGTGGCCACCGTGGCGCTCGAGATGGCCGGCGCCAGCGACCCGCTGCAGCAGGCCTGTTCGGAGGTGTACACCTCATGGGCGGCTGCTCTGCGTGCGCGGCTTGAGGGACGCCCGGACGCCGACGACCTCGCGGTCACGATCCTGGCCCTGATCGAGGGGGCGCTGCTGCTGGCCAAGGCACACCGGAGCAGAGAGCCACTGGATCGTGTCACCGGCCAGCTCAGGGCCTTGCTGCGCTGACCCGGGCCCGCCACACGAGGCGGGCCTTCTTTCAGTCGCGAAAATATGTAGACCGATCTATTTAGGAGTGCTCATGGACGCGATCGTCTTCGGCGCGACCGGTTTCATCGGACGTTCCCTCGTCGCCGAGCTGCTCAGCAGGGGCCAGCGGGTGGGGGCAGCCGTGCGGAACGACACTCTCACCCCCTGGCTGGACTCACAGGACGTCGACACCAGCCGGCTGACGGTCGTCACCGCCGACATCACCCGGCCGCTCACGGGACTGCCCCAGGTGCGCGACGTCTACAACACCGCGGCGCGCTTCGCGTTCGGCCTCGGCGTGGAGGAGGCACGGGCGACCAACGTGACCGGGGCGCTCAACGTGCTCGAATGGGCCGCCACGCTGCCCGGACTGCGGCGGCTCGTGCACATCAGCGGATACCGGGTGAGCAACGCCCACCCGGACTACGCCAGGCTGGGCGCGTACGAGGCGTCGAAGGCCGAGGCCGATCTCGCGGTGCGCGCCAGGGCCCGCGAGCTGGAGGTCCCGCTGACCGTCGCCAATCCCAGCACGGTGATCGGCCCCGGCCAGCACATCGGCCTGGCCTCTCTCGTCGAGAACCTGTGGAACGGGCGGCTCCCCGCGCTCCCGGGCGGCCCCGACGTCTTCCTGCCGATCGTCACTATCGACTACTTCTCGCGGTTCCTGGCGGAGCTCCCCACCTCGCCTGCGGGACAGGACCACTGGGTGCTCGACGACACGACGCCGCGCCTCCCTGAGCTGGTCGGCACGATCGCCGACCACATTGGCGTGCGAGCGCCGCGCCGTACCATCCCCGTCGGCCTCGTACGCCGCCTGCCACGGAAGATCACCGGCGCCGACCCCGAGACGCTCTCGTTCCTGTCGGCCGACCGCTACCCGACGGCCTCCGCCCGCGCTCTCGCCGAAGCGGCCGGCCTGGAGATGCCCCCGGCCCCCGACGCCCTGCGCGCGTGGGCCGACGACCTGGTGGCCGCCCGCTTCGGCGCCGCGTCGCCATGGTTGAGCCCGTACGGCTTCCGCGGCGGCACCTGGAGGATGGGAGACGCGCACCGACCCGCCCACGTCCTGTTGCACGGGCTGCCGATGAACGCCGACCTGTGGGCGCCCCTCGCCGCGCACCTGCCCGGCCCGATCCTGGCCCCCGACCTGCCCGGCCTGGGACGTTCGGCTCCCACCGCCCAGCCGATGGACGCGTGGCTCGCCGACCTGATGCGCCCGGTGCGGACCCGCCCCGCGCTCGTCGCGCACTCGCTGGCCTGCGGGCCGGCGCTCCGCTTCGCCGTCGAACATCCCGGGCGCATCAGCAGGCTTGTCCTCGTCGCCCCCGCGTTCCTGCAGGCTCCGAGCCCGCGGCTCACCCGCTCAGCCCTGGCCGTACCCCTGCTGCGCCGCATGTCCGCCGCTCGCCTGGCCGCCACGCTCGGCGTTCCCGAGGGGCCGGAGGTGGCGAGCGCCGCTGCGGACCTGCGCCGTCCAGGGGTGGCGCGCCGCGTGATCGCGGCGATGCGCACGGCCTTCGCCGAACGCGAGACGTCACGATCGCTGCTGGAGCGGGTCAGCGTTCCGGTCGAGATCCTCGTGGGCTCGGCCGACCCGCTGACCGTGGGCGTCGGCCACCCGGTGACCGAGATCGCCGGCGCGGGGCACTACCCGCAACTCACCCATCCGGCCCAGGTCGCCCGCCACCTCGGCCTGGTCTCCGACCCGATCGGATGAGCCGCCGCAGGAGCTCCGGCTCCTTGGCCGGCAGGTGACGATCGTTGGCGAACTCTCTCGTCGACGCTCTGCGGAAGCGGGAGAACGTGTAGAGACGGCCCAGTTCAACCGAGCGTACGGATGCCCATCAGGCGGCGGCTTCTCGGAAGCCGACGCCGACTTCGTGTGGACGGCGATCGCCCTCCACACCACGCCCGAGGTCCCCTACAAGATGGCCCCGGAGATCGCCGCGACGACCGCGAGAGCCGGGACGTCGTTCCGTGATGGGCGTCGCGCCTGGAAGGGCCACGACCGGCTACGAGCCGCCGGTCCGAGATCGTCATGGGCTCGGTGGGCCGGCGCATGGCGCGCGCCTCCTTCGGCTACGTCATAAAATAGTAAGGGAGCCTAAGAAGGTGAGGTTATAAGGTGCCCGAAGGATCTACAAATGCGGTGCCGTTCCTGCCGCAGCTGATCGGTCAGGCGTTCAATCTGATCCTCGACGAGCTCTACCAGCGCCTTGTCGAGAGCGGGCACGAGGATCTACGCCCCACCCATTGCCTGAACGTGTTCCGGTTCATGGACTGTGACGGCACCCGGCCCACCACGCTGGCCCGCCGGGCCGGGATGACGCCTCAGGCGATGAGCGAACTCGTGGGCTACCTGGAACAACGCGACTACGTGCGACGTGTCCCCGACCCGACCGACGGCCGGGGCCGCATCGTCGTCTACGCCGATCGTGGGACACGCGCCGCCGAGATCAGCGCCACCTACTTCGCCGACATGGAGGCCCGCTGGGGTGCCGTCGTCGGACCCGACCGCCTCCATGACGTCAAGTCCGCGCTCGCTCAGATCCTCAACGCGTCCCAGGCCGGCGGCACCCCAACGCCGAAGGTCGCAGCACCATGAGCCGGTCATCCGGCGAACTCGTCGGCTACTGGGACCGGCAAGCAGCCACCTACGACAGGAGATCGGCCGGGGTCGAACGCCGGTTCTTGGCGGATAGCCGCCGCTGGGTCTGCGGCCGGGCCCGCGGCGCCACTCTGGAGCTCGCCATCGGCACCGGCGCCAACCTCCGTCACTACCCCGAGGACGTCGACCTGACCGGCATCGACTGGAGCGCCGCCATGGTCGACGCCGCACGCCGGCAGGCAGACCGGGTCCACCGGGCCGTCAGGCTCCACCAAGCGGACGCGACCGCGCTGCCCTTCCCCGCGGCGACGTTCGACACCGTCGTCAGCACCTTCGCCCTGTGCTGCGTCCCCGACGAACGCGCCACTCTCATCGAGGCGCTCCGCGTGCTGCGGCCAGGGGGACGCCTGCTGCTCGCCGACCACGTCGCGGCGTCCTTCTGGCCACTACGTGCGCTGCAGCACGCCGTGGACCTGATCAGCGTCCCTCTGCAGGGCGAGCACTACACCCGCCGCCCCGTCACCACCCTGCGTGGTCTCGGCGTCACCATCGAGGAGACCGAGCGCCTGACCATGGGCGCGATCGAACGCGTCGACGCCCGCAAGCCCCACTGACCCGAAAACGGCACCCGGTGGATCACTTCGCGGGAGATCGACTCATCCTCGGGGAGTCGCCCCGGAGTCGGCGAAACACTCCGCCATCCGGCGCGGATTTCCCGCTCCGACCCGGTTCCCGAATGCGGGCCTTGACCTGCCCGTTCTTCTCTTCCGCAGTGGCCTCTGTACTCAAATTACCGGTATCGAAAATGCGAATGATCGTGCGATCGGCCATGATGAGGCGGATGAGTAGTTATGGCACGAATTGCGCGCGGCGATTGCCGTGCTGACCGAAGAGTCCAGCAATGAGGCCATAGCACCGTGGGTGTGACGTGGCGCGCCATGCGGATGCCGAAGGTGCCCCGCCTGCGAGGCCTGTTCGATTAATGACATCTTGGGGTGAAAGACGGGATGCGAAAAAGGGACACTCCGACGCTGTCCGGGTATGTGCTGACGGCCGTGCTGGCGGGCCTGCTCACCGGCTGCGGGATGCTTCCCGGGCAGCAGGGCGGTGGTGAGGAGAAGCAACCGGTCGCAAAGGAGAGGCAGGCCGTCGACCTTGGGAGTTCCGACGACTCCCCCGCGCCCGCCTCCACTGGCGACGGCGACGGCGCCGAGCCCGCTGGGCAGACGAGCGCGCCCGCCGAGCAGGACACAGTGATCGCCGGCAAGAAGATCAAGGTCAGCGGCACCGACCTGACCGTGGAGATCAACGGGCTCAAGCGGCAGGGCCGGCTGTCCACGCTGACCTGGACGATCACGAACGAGGGCGACAAGCGCTGGGAGATGCACAGCGACCTGGGCGACACCCCGGCCGGTCTCGGCCTCACCGTGGCGGGGATCAGCCTGGTCGATCCGGTCAACGGCAAGCGGTACACCGTCGCGCGCACGGGAGCCTATCCCAAGGCCAAGTGCCTGTGCTCGGACTACGACGTGTTCACCGAGCCCGGTGAGGTGCTGCCACTGCACGCCACGTTCGCCGCCCCGCCGGCTGATGTCACGAAGATCAACGTGGACCTCAAGGTGCTGGGTGTGCTTACCGATGTCCCGATTTCCTGAACGTCTCGCGGTCCTTGCGGTCACGGTCGCGCTGACAGCCGGAGCCGTGGCCGGTCCGGCGGGCGGCGCGTGGGCGGATCCGGTGGACGTCACGGCCGACGTGGAGGACGTCATCGCGACCGTCGAGGACGTCATCGCCGAGGTGGAGTCGCTCGACGGCGCCGAGAGCGAGTCGAAGCAGGGCGAGCAGGTCACCGTGGCGCTCACCAGCGACGTGCTGTTCGCGCTCGACAAAGCCGTGCTGACGGCCAGGGCGAAGGCGCGCCTGCGCCAGATCGCCGGGAGAATTCAGGCCGAATCCGCCGGCGGGGTCGTCAGGATCGAGGGACACACCGACGACCAGGGCAGCGACGCCTACAACAACGTGCTGTCGCTCAAGCGGGCCCAGGCCGTACGGCAGGTTCTGCAGGGCACGTTGTCCGGCGTGACCTTCCAGGTCAGGGGCTTCGGTAAGAGCAGGCCCAAGCTGCCCAACCTCGTCGACGGCAGGCCTGTCGAGGAGAACCGCGCCAAGAACCGGAGAGTGGAGATCGTCTTCACCGCCAAGCAGTGATCTCCGAACTCTCCGCCGCCGGCCGGGCGGGGGTGGTGCCGCAGTTCAGGCCCTCCGCAAACGCGAACACCCCGGAACCGGCGGCGGCGGTTCCGGGGCGGGCGGTCCGGGATCGGCCCGGGATCGGCCCGGGATCGGCCTCCGGGATCAGGTCGCGAGCGCGGTGCGGCGGCCGCGGCGGGCCACCTCGCGCTCCAGGTACCACTCCACGGCCAGCAACGGGATCGTCCAGCCGAGCCAGCCGGACAGCCCGGAGATCGTCCACGCCATCAGGTCGGGGTCGCCGTGGAAGACGGTGTCCTGCAGCGGGGGCAGGGCGATGATCATGATCCCGGTCCACACCCGGTTGGTGATGATGGAGTAGGTCAGCACGGCGCTGCGCAGCATCCAGCGCCGGTGGTCGGCGTACCGGCGGGCGCGGGCGGCGCGCCAGCCCGCCACGGTGAAGGCGAGCCACAGCAGGGCGAGGAGCACGTCGCTGACGGCGAGGAACGGCCCGAACGGGGTGCGCGCCCCGATGACCAGGCCGGTCAGCCCGGCCGGCAGCACCCCGGCGAACACGTAGACCCGCCCGGCGCGCCGGTGCCACACCGGGTGCCGCCGGCGGAACCACGGCCACACCTGGAAGAACGCGGTGACCATGGCGACCGAGGCGAACAGCACGTGCGCCACGAGCAGCGGATAGTGCAGGCCGAACCCCTCCGGCTGCGGCACCCGGGACAGCGACGGGTCCCCGGTCAGGTACGGCGGCAGCGAGAACGCGAGGAACCCGGCCGTGACCAGGCCGAGCGGCACCGTCCAGCGGCGCCGCCACCACGGACGCCGGCGGGCCGGTACCGGCGGAGGACTGTCGATCGTCGTGTGCATGACGACTCCAAGGGGGGCGGTCGAGTGGATGCGTATGTCATACGCTCTTTGCGTACTATATACGCAACGCGTAGGCCATACGCAAACTGGTAAGCTCCGTGGAATGCCGGACGACATCGCAGACGAGCTGCCGCACGCGCTGAACGTGCTGTGGGGGCGGGCCAAGCCGAAGGGGCGGGGACGCACGCCCGCGCTCAGCCTGGAGCGGATCGTGGCGGCGGCCGTCGCCCTCGCCGACGAGGAGGGCCTGGCCGCGCTGTCCATGGCCCGGCTCGCCGAACGGCTCGGCTGCGCGCCCATGTCGCTGTACCGGCACGTGGCCGGCAAGGACGACCTGCAGCTGTTCATGCTGGCCGCCGCGCCCGGCCCGCCGCCGGAGTTCGGCACGGCGCCGGCCGACTGGCGCGGCTCACTCTCCCGGTGGGCCGTCGAGCTGTTCGGCGTCTACCTGCGGCATCCGTGGATCGTCCAGCTGGTGAACTCCCCGCCGGTGGACCCCGGCCAGCTCGCCTGGCTGGACGCCGCGCTGCGCTCCCTCGGCGGCACGCCGCTGGACCCGCGGGCCCGGTTCTCGGTGGTCATGCTGGTGCTGCACTACGTGCGCGGCGCGGCCCAGCTCCTGACGTATATGACCGCCGAACCAGAGGAAGGGGCCGACGGGGCGTACGCCGCCCTGCTTACAGAGCTCGCCGACCCCGGCCGGTTCCCGGCGCTGGCCGGCGCCGTCGAGGCCGGGGTGTTCGCCCCCCACCCGGAGGCCGGTCCGGACGACGACTTCCGCGCCGGCCTGGACCACCTGCTCGACGGGGTGGGGGTGGCGATCGAACGCGCCGCCCGAGCCTGAGCGGGTCAGCCGGCCGGCCACGTACAGGAGGCGCGACCTTCGGCTCCGGCAGCAGTTCGACGTGGTGGACCGGCAGCGCGAACCCGCCCCCGGACACCCCTGCGCGCAGGGGCCGGGCCCGTGCCCGACTGCGTGATCAGCGGGATGTCGCCTCTGTCGGCGTCGCCGTACCGCCATTCCAGCAGTTGGGTAACGTCGAACAGCCGCCGGCCGACCCGTCTCCGCGTGGCGTGGTGGGAGCCTTCGGCTGCCGTCGACCAGATCCCTACTGAGGGGGCTGGTCCGTCCAGTCGGCGGTCACGGAGATGAAGTCACGGCCGCTCCAGATCACGCCTCCGTCGTTGGTCTGGAGGTAGTTGGTGCGAGTCACCTGAGCGGTCTCGGGATCGACGACCAATTTGATCTCCGGCCCGCCGTCAGGATCAGGGAACAGCAGTTCCTGCCCACCTGCGACCGCACCCGCGCTCTCGACTCCCGGCATCGCGGCGAGTGCCCGGAACGCCGCGGAACGGACCTCCGGCGGCGCCGGCAGCTCCGAGATCAGCGCGACCAGGGTGCGGGTGGGGTCACCTCGCTGCTCAGATGCGGCCATGTCGCTGTCACGCCCCTGAAGCTCGGCGATCCGCGCTTTCAACGTCTCTGGATCTGTCGGCAGGCTTTCGAGATCCTCGAAGTCCACCTTGGCGCCCTTGAGCATGAACGAGGTCGAGTCCGACACGACGACGCCGGGAGTGCGGTCGGACTCGCCCGTGGTCCAGCGCCGGCCGTCGCGCGTGGTCCAGCTCTCCATGTCTTCGCCCAGATTCGGCCACCAACGTTTGACGTGCCAATAGGTCCCGGAACCTTGGGGCGTACGTTCCGCACTGGCCGCGGCCATGAGCAAGATCTCCTTGCCCGAGGCCGGTGCGCCGGCGGGCGCGGTCACGCCCGTGGCGAGCACGGCGACGGCCGCCGCGGCGGCGGCGGCCAGGCTGAGTGCCGGCATGAGCCACCCGTTCCGCCGTCGCGCGCGGCCGCGCATCCTGTCCTGGAGCCGACCCCTGCTGCGGCTGATCGCCTCGGTGGACGGCTCCGGCTTGGCCAGCAGGGTGGCGAGCGCGTTCAGGTCATCCATTGACGGTCTCCTTGTCGATGAAGGCGTGGATCTTCGTGCGCGCCCGGCTGAGCCTGGAGCCCACCGTGCCGGTGGACACGCCGAGCGCCTGGGCCACCTCGTGGTAGCTGAGCTGGCCCAGGGCCACGAGAAGCAGAGCGTCGCGCTCACCACCGGACAGCGCGGCGAGCGCCTTGGCGAGGTGCGGCTGCATGCGCTGAGCCTCGACAGAGGCGACGACCCGGTTCTCGTGGCCTTCCATGACGGGTTCCGGGGCCAGCCGGGCCAGCGCCCTGTAGTGGCGTGCCTCCTTGCGCCGGTGCCTGGCGATCAGGTTGGTGGCGATGCCGAACAGCCAGGGCCGCAGGCTCCCCCGTTCCGGGTCGAACCGGTCGCGCCGGTCGAAGGCCAGCAGGAACGTCTCGGCCGTGATGTCCTCGGCGATCTGCGTGTCCAGCCGGCCGGCCACGTACAGGTAGATGTCGCGGTAGTAGCGGTCGTGCACGGCGGTGAACAGGTCAGGGTTCCGCCGGTACCGGGCGACGAGTTCGGCGTCGGTCACCTGTTCGCACACGTCGACGATCAAGTTCTTGTCTCCGACATAAGCCTGCCTTCCGAGCGGTGGTTACGATCACTCACCCTTCGCCGCAAGCCGGGATCGTCTTCCCTCCAGGCCATCGAGGTAGGCGGTGCACCGGCCAGAGCGAGGCCCGGGGGGCCTCGCGTGGACACGACCGGCCAGGACCACGGCGCGCCTTCGACGGCGCCGCGCCGCTCGTCCCCTCAGATCCGGCCCCTGAAGGCGGCGATCGTCAGTGCGCGGGCCAGGTCGGTCCACACAGGGCATGGGCGCTGTCGACGTACTCGTCGACAGCGCCGATCAAGAGAAGCACGGCCATCGGACGACACCGGTAGCGCCGCCTGCTCGGCGTGGGTCAGGACGACGGGGAGCCCTTGCGCGCGGTGACGAGGAGGAAGATCAGAGCCACCGCGGCGAGCGCGGCGCCGCTCAGGTAGACGAGGGGCGTCCCGTGCGGCAGGGTGAGCCCGCCCAGCAGAGTGCCGGCACCGATGCCGGTGTAGATCGCCGAGGAGTTCAGCGAGACGACCAGCGGGGCTTCCTGCGGTGCCGCGGTGATGAGCCGGTGTTGCTGCGGTGGCGTCTGGCACCAGCTGCTCCCGCCCCAGACCAGCACGAGCAGGCCCGCCACTGCGGGAAGCGCGATCCCGGAGGCCGCCATCCAGGCCAGCAGCGCCAGCCCGGCGGCCATGGTGAGGTATCCGGTGCTCAGGACGCGGACCGAACCCCAGCGGTCGGTGGCGTACCCGGCGGCGAGGTTGCCGAGCACGGCGCCGGCTCCGTACAGGAACAGCATCCACACCGTGGAGGATTCGCCGATGTCCATCGCGCGCAGGGCGGGCACGATGTAGGCGTATGCGCTGTACGCGGCGGCCATGCCGAGCACCGTCAGGGGCAGCACCGTCAGGACGGCGGGCCGTCGCAGTACGGCCAGCCGGGTGCGCAGCGCGACTTGCGGGCCGCCCGGCAGCATCGGCATGGTCACGGCCACAGCGGCGGCCACGAGCAGACACATCGCGGCCACCGTGCCGAGAGCGCCGCGCCAGCCCAGCCACCTGCCGATGACGTCGCCGAGCGGGACGCCGAGGGCGGTCGCGACGGTCAGTCCGCCCACCACCACGGCCAGGGCGCGGGCCCGCGCTTCGGGACGGACCAGAGTCGCGGCGACCGCGCCCGCGTTGGGTGTGAAGGCGGCGGCCCCGGCGGCAGCGAGGATCCGGGTGCCGATGAGCACCGGGAACGACGGGGACAGCGCCGAGCCCAGGTTGGCCAGTCCGAGCAGGACGAGAGCGCCGACGAGCAGGGCCCGCCGTGGCATGCGCGCGGTCACGGTGGCCAGGATCGGGGACACGACGGCGTAGGCGGCCGCGAACACCGTGACCGACTGACCGGCCGTCGCCGGGGTCACGTTCAATGAGGCGGCCATGTCCGGCAGGAATCCCGCGACCACGAAGGCGTCGGTGCCGACCGCGAACGTGCCCACGGCCAGGACGGCCGTCGAGGGCAGGCCGCGTGCCCGGGGTTCGTCGTGGCCGGACGCGGGTCCCGCCGTCGGAGGGTTCGACCGCTCTCCTTCCGTCGCCCGGCGCGGCGTAATCGGGATATTCGACATCCCCAATCTCCTCCCGTTGAAGCCCGGCGGGGCGCCGGGGGATCGATCAGCCGCCGGTCGGCCGTGGTTCAGCTTCCGAGGCGTTCGTAGAACCGGCGGGCCCGGCGGGGCGCCCCGGCCGGCGCGTCGGCGATCAGGTCGGCGAGCGTCTGTGCGGCCAGTTCTCGGCGCCAGGCCAGCTCGGCGCGGCGCATGGCCGTGGCGATGCCGCATGGACGTGCGAACTCGCGGGCGGGGGCCTCGACTCCCGCGCCCTGCCGGCGGATCTCGGTGCACCGGAACGCCTCGTCCCGCCCCTCGACCGCCGCGACGACGTCCATCAGTGTGATCTTCTCGGGCGGCCGGGCCAGCCGGAAACCGCCCTGGACGCCCGGCGTCGAGGTGAGGATGCCCGCGCGGACCAGTGCCTGCAGGCGTTTCTTCAGATAGACCGGCGGCAGTTCGAACAGGGCCGCCAGCCTGCCCGTGGACACCGGCGCCTCATCGTCCAGCCATGCCAGGACCAGGCAGCAGTGCAGGCCCCACTCGACTCCTTCACCCATTCGCACAAAGGGGATATTACATATCCCGGTTCACCGGTGCGCGACGGGCACCCGAAGAGCACACGCTCGGGGGACGCCGACATGCCGGCAGTCAGGAGCGTCGCCATGAAGCACGACCGACGGAACAGGCCGTCAAAGTTCCGTTTGGTGGGAGGGAAGAGCGGCGGCCATGACCCCGCGCACGGCCTGACCGATGCGCTCAGCGGCCTGATCGGGATCGGGTCGGCCGGCGTCGAGCCATGCGATGACGGCTTCCAGGGTGAAGGTGGGGATCAGGTTGGCGGCCCAGTCCAGCCACGGGCCCGCGGGGATGCGGCGGGCGAGGTTGCGGCGGGCGACATCGCGGGAGGCGGCGGTGACGGAGTCGATCAGGTCGCGGAAGTCGGGCTCGCGGGCGGCGTAGCGGAACAGCAGCTTGAAGCCGTCGGGGTCGACCGCGGCGGCGCGCAGCAGGGCGGGGATGGCGTCGCCGTCGAAGTCGTCGGTGCCGACGGCCTCTGCCAGGCGGGTGCAGGCGCGGTCGAGCACGGCCCGGTACAGGTCGGCCTTGGATATGAGGAGGTACGCCGACTACTGGATGACGACCGTCTCGGCCGTGCCCACCGCGATCCCGAACGTGCCTCCCGTACCGGGGAGTCGGCGATGTTCGGCGGCCCGCTGGGCGGCTTCGACACCGAGCAGGCCGACCACCGCAGGATGCGCTCGCTGCTGCAGCCGCACTTCTCGCCGAAACGCATGCGCGCGCTACGCGAGCGCGTCGAGACGCTGACCGCGAACTTGCTGGACGAGCTGGCCGCCGCAGGGCCGCCCGCCGACCTGCACGCCGCGCTGGCGCTGCCGCTGCCGATCGCCGTCATCTGCGAGCTGCTCGGTGTCCCGTACGCCGACCGCGCGCAGTTCAGGGAATGGACGCAGGCCGCGGCGGACACCACCGACCGCACCCACTCCGAGCAGGGGTTGGCCGAGCTGTTCGGCTACGGGCAGCGGCTGGTGGCGCGCAAGCGGGCCGAAGGGGACCCGGACGCCGACGTGATCTCCCGGCTGGCCGCCACCGATGGAGTCAGTGACGACGAGGCCGCCGCGATGGGCATGTTCCTGCTCTTCGCCGGCCACGAGACCACGGTCACCGCGATCGGCATGGGCACGCTGTGGCTGCTGGCCACCCCCGGGCAGTGGCAGGCCCTGGTGGACGACCCGTCACGGATCGACGCAGCGGTCGAGGAGATCCTGCGCGCGCCCCGTCTGGGCGGCGGGGGCATCCCCCGCTACGCCCGTGCCGACCTGGAGATCGGCGGAGTCCACGTCCGGGCCGGCGACCTGGTGCTGCTGGACACCGGCGCCGCCAACCACGACCAGGCCGTCTTCGCCGACCCCGACCGCTTCGATCTCACCCGCCCGGCTGTGCCGCACCTGTCCTTCGGCCACGGAGCGCGCTACTGCATCGGCGCACCACTGGCCCGCATCGAGCTGAAAGCTGTCTTCTCCCAGCTGGCCGCCCGTTTCCCCACCCTGAAACTCGGCTGCGCGGTGGAGGAGCTGACCTTCAACCGGCACGTGCTCGCCGGCGGCCTGACCGCCCTGCCCGTCACCTGGTGACCGCGATGGCGAAGACGAACCCACGGCGGCCGGTCTTCGGCCGGATGTATCCGAAGGTGGCCCGCGCCATGGACGAGGGCGGCCTGGCCGAGCGCCGCCGCGAGCTGCTGGCGGGCCTGACCGGCGAGGTGATCGAGGTCGGAGCCGGGCACGGCGTCAACTTCGCGCACTACCCGGCCGAGGTGGCCCGCGTGCTGGCAGTGGAGCCGGAACCGCGGCTGCGGGAGCAGGCCCGGACAGCCGCGGCCGGTGCCGCGGTCGCCGTCGAGGTGGTGCCCGGCTTGGCCGACCGGCTTCCTCTGGCCGATCACAGCGTGGACGCGGTGGTGTTCTGCCTGGTGCTGTGCTCGCTGCCCGACGTCGGAACGGCGCTGGCCGAGGCAAGGCGGGTGCTCAAACCGGACGGACAGGTACGTTTCCTGGAGCGTGGACGCGCCGATACACGCGGCCTGGCCCGGGTGCAGGCACTGCTGGACGCCACCGTCTGGCCGCGCCTGGCCGGCGGCTGCCACACCGGGCGCGACACCCTGGCCGAGATCGAGCAGGCCGGTTTCACCGTGGGGGACGTCGAGCGTTTCCTGTTCCCGCGGGCGCGCACCCCGTTCTCCTTCTACGTCCTCGGCGCCGCCACGCCTCGCGTGTGATCTGCTCACTCCGGGCGGGACCGTGATGCGGGTCGGCCCTGTGCGGCGCGCTGCCGATCCGCCGCAACCTACGTACCAGCGAGAGCGGGCCTGCGGCACGCTCTCACCCTGTTGAGCCACCGGATAGCCGGCCGCCACCACCGCGCCCGAGATGAGCGGCCACCACTCGTCGCGCGTGCACCCCTTGGCGAACGGGCACGTGGTGGGGAGAGGAACTCGACTCGACGGGCTCGCCGCCGTGGCGGTTGCCCGTTCCGCTGATCCAGTGGCTGACGATCTCGCAGGCCACACGTCGTGTACTGCCCGATCAGGCAGTGACCTCGCCGGCGGTCAGCGTCGACGACGTCCGCCTGCTAGCGGGACAGGAGGAGACGAACATGGCAAACCACAACAAAACTCCCCAGGCCGAGGAAGACGCCGCGAGTCGGCTGGCGGCTGACGCGGCGGGGCTGGTGCGCGAGGAGATCACACGGCTACGCGCGGAATTGGCGACAGACATGCGGCGTGCCGGTGTCGGCGGCGGCCTGCTGGCGGCAGGCGGCGTCTTCGGCCTGCTGGCCCTGCACGCGGGCTCGGTCGCGCTGCTCCGGGCGCTCGAGTCGGTGATGCCTCCTCGACGCGCCGCTCTCGTGCTGGCCACCGGCTACCTGACCGCGGGCGCCGCGCTCACGCTGCTGGGGGTGGGACGACTGCGTGAGACAGGGGTCGTCACCAGGCGGGCGGTGTCGCAGGTGAAGCAGGAGGTGGCGGAGGCCGCCGAGGCCACACGCCGTCCCCCGGCCGAAGTCCGTTGAGCTCACGCATCTCCGTGACAGCGTGATCAACGGTCTCAACGGGTGCTCTCTTCGGAGGCGACGGCGGTCGCGACATCGCGCGGATACGTATGCCGCGCGCGCAGCAGGATGACGCCGTTGGCCACCAGTGGCGCCAGCATGATGAGGAAGGTGTATTCCAGGCCGGTCGCCCGGCTCGCGGGGCCGCTGAGCATGTCCACGACGAACCCGAACACCACCGGGGCGCCCGCTTCCGCGGTCATCCGCAGGAGTGTGCGGGCGCTCTCCGCTCGTCCCCAGAGCCGGAAGTGCATCACATCGAGGCGCGCGGCGTCCAACGGGGGGTTGGCCGCCGCCAGCCCGAACGCCGCGGCCGTGTACAGGGGGACCGCCATCACCAGCGACGTGGTCACCATCGCGGGGAGAAACAGCACCACCGAGATGATGTAGGCCGACGCGGGCACGAGGACGCGCGCGTTCGGATGCCTGTGTCGCATGAGCCGGTCCGCCAGGCGTCCTCCGCTCAGCACTCCCAGGAGGGCGCCGAGGCCGACGATCGGGATCAGCCCGCTCACCGCCACCCTGCTCAAGCCGTAATGCCCGCCGACGAACTGGACCGCGAACGTGCGCAGGCCGGCGAAGAAGAAGTAGCCGACCGCGGACGCGGTGATCATCACACGGTTGGTCGGAATCCGCAGCGTGTAGACGACCGCGCGCCACATCGACATCCCCGCGGGGTCCCGGCGCAGGACCAGCGCCGGTTCAGGGGCGATCTCCTGCTGCTTGACGACTTCCTGCGCGAGGTCGTCTTGTCGGCCCTCTTGCCCGGCGTCCTCTCCTGCGTCGTCGCTCTGTCTGTGCGGCTGTTGCGGTCCTTCTTCCGGTTCCATGCGACTCTGGCCGCCACGCGCCGGCTCGGCGAGCCCGCGCTTGACCGTCCAGAGCAGGACGAGCCCGATGAGGGCGAGGAACCAGAAGGAGTAACG
Organism: Microtetraspora fusca; assembly: GCF_001570365.1. Taxonomy (GTDB): domain Bacteria; phylum Actinomycetota; class Actinomycetes; order Streptosporangiales; family Streptosporangiaceae; genus Microtetraspora; species Microtetraspora fusca. The sequence goes on from NZ_BBYK01000047.1 coordinate 58,096, forward strand.
CCACGACAACAGGTCGCCGAGGTCTCCGATCACGACCAACCCGAAACCGGCGCCGAGCATTTCGCCCGCGAGGATGAACCCGTAGATCCGGCCCCGCTCGGCGACCGGGAAGTAGTCACCGACAAGCGAGGCGATGGTCGGCCCACTGGTCGCGGTCACCGCTCCCAATGCCACCCTCGAAAGCAACAGCATCTCGAACGACCCCGACAGGCCGCCTACCGCCATGGCCGCGGCCCACATGCCGATGCTCACGAGCAGCAACCGGACCCGGTTCACCTTGTCGGTCAACAGGCCCACGGGCAGCGCCGCCAGCGCTCCGGCACCGGACGACACGGCGGCCAGGGCCCCCACCTCGGTTTCGCTGATGCCGAGATCCCTCTGAAGCCCTGGAGCCAGCGCTCCGACCGTTCCTTTGTCAGCGGCGTCGAGGGCGAGCACGCAGGCGAGGATGACGATCACCTGGGCGCGGGCCCGGCCGCCCACCAGGGTCGTCAACCGGCGCAGCAGCGCGTCCGCGGCCTTGCGGAAAGGGCCGCGGTCATCGCGTCCGACATGCCCAGACATCGGGCAAGGACTTCACTCCAAGTTCAACCAGCATGGTCCCCGGCTCTGTCCGGCGCAGGGCGGTTGTTTCACGTCCTATATCCAGGTTGCCGCACAGCGGCCCTCTCCCAACGCAGAGGGAGACTTCCGCCTCGGCGGACGAGATCGGAGTGACCGACTCGCGTCCGGCCGCTGATCACGACTGCCGCAGGAGAGCATCGACCGCCGTGTTCAGCTCGTCCGGCCTGGTCGCGCCCATTGTGCGCACTACCCCGTTCGCGTCGACGAACACATTGGTGGGCACTCCGTGGATTCCGAGCTGTGCCGCATATTCACCGGTCTCGTCGAGGAGCACGGTGCCGTCAAGGCCCCAGACGGCCGCGAAGTTGCGCGCTTCGGTGGCGGCGTCCACGCTCTCCCATACATTGATCATGATGACGTCCAGCCCCGACCGGGCTGTACGGCGGCGCAGTTCCTCAAGGACCGGCGCCTCCGCGTTGCAGGGGCCTCACCAGCTGGCGAAGAAGTTGATGACGTACTTCTTCTCCGCCCACTCCCGGGTGGTACGGATCCGCCCGGTCCGTAGATCCGGCAGCGCGAACTCGGGCAGCGAGCGGCCGACCATCGGATGGAGGGCCCGCGCCGATGGCCCGGGCAGCCACGGCCGGTCCACGATGGTCAGCGTGCCGCTGCCGGCGTTGGACACCAGCAGCCGACCCGTAACCGGGTCCAGCGCGCAGTCCCCGGGCCCGTTGCCGACCGCGATGCGATGTGATTCCGTCCCGCGAAGCGTGTCGAGCACGCTGACGGTGCCGGCCCCGCGGTTGCAGACGTACAGCCACCGGCCGTCCGGCGACACGCACATCCCCACCGGGGCCCGCTCCACCGCGAGTTCACCCAGGTTCTCGCCTGTGCGCAGGCTGATCCGCGCGATCGTGCCGTGCAGCGAGCCGGCCACGTACAACCGGTCGGAGACCGGGTCGACGACGACCTTGCACGGTCCCTCGGGCACCGCGATCCGGTCCAACGGCCGAAGCGTCGCCGCGTCGAAGACGGTGACCGAGGCGGACATGAAGTTGGCGCAGTAACCCCGGTCGCGGCTGATGTCCACCGCGATGCTGCCGGCGCCGAGTTCCGCGGGAACGATCCCGATCACGCGCATGTGATCGGCGTCGAGCGCCGTGACGGTGCCGGCGGCGGTATCTCCGGAGAAGACCCGGCGCAGCCCGGGATGGTGGCCCAGCCCTGCCGGATAAACGCCAACGGGTACCTGTGCGAGACGGGTCCCGCTGTCGGCGTCCACGACGGTGACCGTGTCCGTGCGGGCGTCGGCGGTGAACAGCCGCCGGGTCGGCAGGTCGAAGATGACGGGGATCGGCTCCCGACCGACCGGGGACCGCCATGCCGTCCGGCGTCGGTCGAGGTCCACCGCCACCACCGTGTTGCTGCGGGAACAGGCGACGAAGGCACGCCGCGCGGCCGCGTCGACCACGACCGCCTCCGGCCCTCGCCCGACGGATATATGGGCCAGGACCCGGTGCGCGAGGTCGACACCGCACACGCCTCCGGGCACGACCGGCTCCCCCGCTTCCACATCGTCTGCGTGCCCCTGACAATCCGCGGGAAACGGACCCGCCTTTCCGGACATATCGGTCGATTACGGTACGAATCGGCTGGGTAGCACGCTGCTATGGCATGCCGTGGCGCCGCGGTCGGGGCCGGGCCGAACAGAACAGGGAGTGTGGATGCGCACCCTATTGGTCCACGGCGAGTTCTACCGGGAACTGGTGCGGGCCCAGGCGGTGATGAACCGCAAGCACCTCGGCGTGGCAGGCGCGGCCAAGACCATGGGGATCATCGGCCGCAACCTGCTGCGCGGGCAGACCAACTTCGTCAGGGCGATCTGGAAGTTCCCCTCCGTCTACAACGCCGACCGGCAGCACGGAGATCATCTTCGTGAAGTCCGCTATGAGCTGCCGGTGCCCGACCAGCGTGCCGTCCAGCAGGCCGACCGCCGGGAACTGTACATCCACCAGCGGCCGCACTGAGCCCCGCCTGTGGCGAGTGTGGGACTTCGATCACCATCGGCTCAGAAGAGCAGGAGGTGGTAGTTGAAGGCGATCGTGAAATAGGCGGCCGCCGCCAGCGTGAGCAGGGTGTACGCGATCCGGGAGGGCAGGCTCCACCAGCGGGCGCGCCACGCGACGGCGACGGCCGGGACCATCGGGACGGCGAAGGCCAGGGCGAGGGTGGCCAGGACGGGGAGGGCGGCGAGAAGCGGAGAGTTCAGGGGCAGCGCCGCCATGAGGACGTTGGGGTCGGCCATGAGGAGCGCGAACCCGGCGAGGAAGACGGTGGCCAGGACGCCGCCGATCCAGGCCGTGAGGGTGGCGAGGCGGGCCGGGAGCGGTGAGCGAGCCCTGCGGACACGGCGGACGGCGGCGGCCAGGGGCAGGCCGAGGGCGGCGAGGAGCAGGGCGAGGGCGCCGACCGCGAAGAGCGGAACGTTCAGGGTGGGGGCGTCGTACCAGGGGACTTCCTCGTAGACCTCCGAGGGGAGGGCGGAGGAGACGAGGGTCCCGTCGCCGGGGAAGGAGATGCGGGCCTGGCCGTCGCGTTCCTGGAAGAGGCCCGGGGCGATCTGGATCCAGTGCTGGGTCGATCGGTCGGGGTCCGGGGAGAGGCCGGACGTGGTGAGGGTGCCGTCGGGGTTGGCCGTGACGGTCGGGACGAAGAACAGGGTCGAGGCCTTCATCAGGCTGCTGCGGCTGGTACGGGCGGAACGGTAGGAGCCGGCGTACCTGGAGACGTCCGTGGTGAGCGGCGTGGGCGCGGACGCGGTGGGCGCGGCGGGCGCGGGGAAGCGCCGGTCGATGATCTGGGTGAGGAGCTTCTGCGCGTCCCAGGCGGCGGCGCCGGATGTGCCGTCGCCGTTGAAGGCGACGTAGACGCCGAACCTCTGGTCCGGCATGAGGGCCATGGCGTTGTGATAGCCGGGGACGTCGCCGTCCTTGTAGAGGATCCGGCGGCCGTTTCGCGGCCGTTCCTCCAGGGTGTAGCCCATGCCGGGCATGCGCCGGTCAGCGGTGAAGTGCCGTTCCTGCATCTGCCGGGCGATGGGATCGCCCTTGAGCTGGTCGATCATGTACCGGGCCATGTCGGCGGGCGTGACGACGGGACCGGTGCCGGACGGCGTCCAGGGGCTGTACTGGCCCTTCTGCTCGGCGTAGCCGTCGCCGTCCGGGCGGTAGCCGTGGGCCAGCCGTGTCCCGATCGCGGCGGAGTGCGGGAGGGCGGCGCTCGAGCCGGTCATGCCGTGTGCGGCGAAGACGTGCTCGGCGACGTACTGCGCGAACGGTTCGCCTGACGCCACTTCGACGAGGTAGCCCGCGAGGGCGAGGGCGTAGTTGTCGTAGGCGATCAGGGTGCCGGGCGGCCGGACCCGGCGTGGCTGGGCAGCCTCGACGCTCTCGGCGAGGGAGGGCAGCGTCGCCGGATCCTCGCGGGCGAGGCCGACGATGTCGTCGTCGAAGCCCGCGGTGTAGGTGAGCATGTGCTCCAAGGTCACCGGACGGCCCGGGTAGGTATCCTCGATCTTGAAAGTCGTGAGGTAGCGGTTGACGTCGGTGTTCAGATCGAGCTTGCCCTCCCGGACCAGGCGCAGGACGGCCTCGGCGGTGAACACCTTGGCCAGCGAGCCGGTGAGGAACGGCGTGGCGGTGTCGACCGGCCGGCCCGATCCCACGTCCGCGAGCCCGTAGCCCTTGCTGAACACCGTCTTCCCGTTCTCGACGACGACGACGGCCGCACCCGGGATCTTGTCTTCGGCGAGGAGGGCGGGGACGGCCCGGTCGATCGTCGCGCCGAGCTCGTCGCCGTGCGCGGAGGCGCCGTGCGCGGAGGCACCGTGCGCGGCGGCGCCGTGCGCGGCGGCGGGGCGGGCCGCGGTCGCTCCGAGGTCGTCGGCGTGAGCAGGGGCGGCGTGAAGGGTGAGGACGGCGAGGGCCGCGATGACCGCTTTCTTCATGGCCGTCAGTGTGTTGCGCGGGCCTCGCCCCTCGACAGTGTCTGGCGCCATGGTCCGGCATGGAGAATGCACGATCAGGACATATGGTGCGTAACGTGCTGATCGTTCTGGTGGTTCTCCTGGGCGTCGCGGTGGATCCGCTCCATCCGGTGCCGAGCCCGCCGTTCGCCCTCGTTCTCGCACTCCAATTGGTGTACTGCCTGACGCCGTGGCGCAGCCGCTGGCCGTTGGCGGCCCAGGTCCTGCTCCTGCCGTGGGCGGGGCCGGCCGCGGCGGGCATGGTCGCGGCGTCGGCGCTGCTCGTCCTGCGCGGGGCGGCCCGCTGGTGCCTCTTCGGGGCGGTGGTCGCCGCGGCGGCCCTTCTCGCGCCCGCGACGCCGTTCGGCATCGCGCTCGCGGTGCTGAACGCCGCGTGCCAGGGGCTGGTCCTGTTCGGGGTGACCCGGCTCGGCGACACGCGCGCCGCCGTCCACGCGGCACGCGCGCAGTTCGCCGCCAGGGCGGTCTCCGCCGAGCGGTCACGGGCCGCCCACGAGCTGGAGGCCGCCCTCGGAACGATCCTGTCCACGATCATCGCTCTCGTCGGGCGCGGTGACACGGCGCGGATCGCCGAGGTCTCCCGGTCGGCGGCCTCGCGAGCCCGTGCCGTACCGAGCGCGGCGGGCGAACCCGTGCCCGAGCCGGATCTCACACCCCGGCTGGCGCTGCCGATCCTGGTCGCGGTGCACGCCGGGTACCTCGCGACCTCGCTGATCTACCTCCAGGGGCGTCCCGCGCTCTCACTGCTGGCCGCGGCGATCCTCGGGTTGCAGCTGCACCACGCGCTGCCGCGGCCGCCCGGCGCGCGGCCACGGCACGCCGTCTGGACGTCCGCCGCGATGGTCCTGCTCACTGCCGTCACGCTCCTGTATCCGGGGCAGCCCTATCCGCAGCTCGCCGGGTTCGCCGTGGCCGGTTTCCTGATCTTCGGGCGGCCCTGGTGGCCGCTGGCCGGAGTGATCGTCATGTCGCTGCCGGCCGTACTCGCCGTCCGCGGCTACTCCCCCGCCGAGAACCTGTACTGGACGTTCAACGCCGTCGCCATCGCGGCCATGTTCTACGGGCTGACCACGCAGACCGCGCTGGTATTCGAGGCGAGGGAGGCGCGGCGCGCACTGGCGGCGCTCGCCGCGGCCGACGAGCGCAGGCGCATCTCCCGCGACGTCCACGACCTCCTCGGCTACGGGCTCTCCGCCATCACGGTCAAGGCCGAGCTGGCCGGGCGGCTGGGGCCGGAGGGCTCCGGAGAGCAGCTCGCGGAGATCGCCGCGATCGCCCGCCGATCCCTGGCCGCGCTGCGCGCCATCCCCGCCGATCCCGACCCTCGGCTGTCGCTGGCCGCCGAGCTGGACTCGGCCCGCTCCGTCCTCGAGGCGGCGGGCGTCGAGGTCACCGTACGCCGGGAGTCGGGGCGGGACGACGCGCTGCTCGCGATCGTCCTGCGCGAGGCCGTCACCAACGTGCTGCGGCACAGCGACGCCACGTACTGCCTCATCGACATCACCCCGGCCGGACTGCGGGTCGTCAACGACGGCGCCCGCGCCGTCCGGGGAACCGGCAGCGGAACGGCCAACCTCACCGCACGCGTCGCCGCCGCGGGCGGCACGCTGACCGCCGGGAGCGACGGCGGCGAGTACCGGCTGACCGTCCTATATCCAGCCGTTCTCGGCGGCGATGCGGACGGCGTCGAGCCGATTGCGCGCGTCTAGCTTCGTGACGATCGCGCCGAGATAGTTCCGCACCGTCCCCTTGCTCAGGAACAGGCCGGCCGCGATCTCGGCCAGGTCGGCGCCCTCACCCGCCCGGCGCAGAACCTCGGCCTCGCGCGGGGTCAGCGGGTTCGGCCGCTCGGTGATGGCCGCGGCGGCCAGGCTCGGATCGATGACGGACTCGCCCGCGGCGACCCGCCGGATCGCCTCGGCCAGCCGGGCGGGCGGCGCGTCCTTCAGCATGAAGCCACGCGCCCCGGCCGCCAGCGCCCTGCGGAGCGTCTCCGTCCTCCCTGCCGAGGTCAGCATGAGGAGCGCACACTCCGGCGCCCGCGCCCGCAACTCCTCCGCCGCCGCGATCCCGTCCAGCCGTCCCGGCATCTGGATGTCCAGCACCACGACCTCAGGACGCAGTTCGAGCCCGCGCGCGACCGCCTCCTCCCCTGTGGCCACCTCTCCGACGACCCGCATGTCGTCCTCCAACTCGATCAGCGCGGCCAACGCCCCCCTGATGAGATGCATGTCCTCGGCCAGCAGCACGTTGATCACGTCCGCCCCCCCAGCAACTCCACTACGCACATGTCCGCCCCAATGATCCCGGTGCCGGAGTCGTGATCGGGTTGGACCTCTGACGGAGCGCTCCTTGGCGTGAGGCCCGCCGCATCACGGTTGGGGCGGAGCGATCACGCGTTGCGGACGCGGGCCGCGTCGTGCAGGTCGAGGATCTCGACGGCGCGCTCGCGCATCTCCACCTTGCGGATCTTTCCCGTGACCGTCATGGGGAACGCGTCCACGACATGGATGTAGCGCGGGATCTTGTAGTGGGTGAGCCGCCCCGCGCAGAACTCCTTGACATGTGCGCCGGTGAGCGGCTCGGTCCCCGGCCGCATGACGATCCAGGCCATGAGCTCCTCGCCGTACTTCTCGTCCGGCACACCGATCACCTGGACGTCGGCGATGTCGGGATGGGTGTAGAGAAACTCCTCGATCTCGCGCGGGTAGATGTTCTCGCCGCCGCGGATGACCATGTCCTTGATCCGGCCCACGATGTTGACGTAGCCCTCGGCGTCCATGACGGCCAGATCGCCGGTGTGCATCCAGCGGGCGGTGTCGATCGCCTCGGCCGTGGCGTCCGGCTGCTCCCAATATCCGAGCATGACCGAGTATCCCCGGGTGCACAGCTCCCCGGTCTCACCGCGCGGCAGCGTCAGGCCCGACGCGGGGTCGACCACCTTGACCTCGATGTGCGGCATGGCGCGGCCGACCGTCTCGGTACGGCGGGCCAGGCCGTCGTCGCGCCGCGTCATCGTCGACACCGGAGAGGTCTCCGTCATGCCGTAGCAGATCGCCACCTCGCTCATGTTCATCTCGGCGACGACGCGCTTCATCACCTCGACCGGGCAGGGCGAGCCGGCCATGATCCCCGTACGCAGGCCGGACAGGTCGAAGGCGGCGAAGTCCGGGTGACCGAGCTCGGCGATGAACATGGTGGGCACGCCGTACAGGGAGGTGCAGCGCTCCTGCTCGACGGCGCGCAGCGTGAGCTCGGGGTCGAAGCCGGGTGCGGGAAGCACGATGCACGAGCCGTGCGAGGTCACGGCCAGGTTGCCCATGACCATCCCGAAGCAGTGATACAGCGGGACCGGCAGGCAGACCCGGTCGGCCTCGGTGTAGCCGACCAGCTCGCCCACGAAGTAGCCGTTGTTCAGGATGTTGTGGTGCGACAGCGTGGCTCCCTTGGGGAAGCCCGTGGTGCCCGAGGTGTACTGGATGTTGATCGGGTCGTCGAAGGTCAGCGTCGCCGCCCGTTCCCGCAGGAGGGCGGGGTCACCGCGCCTGCCGCTCTCGACCAGGTCGTCCCATCCGTGCTCGCCGATGAACACGGCGTCCGCGAACCCGATCTCGGCGATCATCGCCCGGTAGTCGCTGCCCCGGTGCGCGACCGCGCTGACCAGCAGCCGCATGCCGGACTGTCGCACCACGTAGGCGAGCTCGTGGCTGCGGTACGACGGGTTGACGTTGACGAGGATCGCGCCGATCTTCGCGGTGGCGTACTGCAGGAGCACCCATTCGGCGCAGTTGGGAGCCCAGATGCCGACCCGGTCGCCCTTGGCGACGCCGCGGGCCATCAGTCCGAGCGCGACCTCGTTCACCGCGGCGTCGAACTCGGCGTACGTCCAGCGGCGCCCGGTCGCCACGTCCACCAGCGCCTCGCGATCACCGAAGCGCGCCACGGTGCGTTCGAGGTTCTCCCCGATCGTCTCCCCGAGCAGAGGGACGTCCGAGGTGCCGGAGGAGTACGAGAGAAGTAAGTCGCCCATGGACGCAGCATCGGCATGAATGCCGCGGTCCACTACCCCCGTTCGGGGGATGGCTCCGACCAGCAAATCTCATTACATTCCGGTGATATGGCCGTAACACCCGCGCCGGTCAGCAACCCGGAACACGAACGCGAGGCGCTGCACACCGCCCTGGCGCGGATGCGCCGGATGACGGGACTCCCCGTCGCGTTCGGCGGTGCGGTGTCAGCCGCGCGGCGGGACGTACGGCTCATGGAGTTCACCGGGACGCTGACCGGCGCCCTGCGTGGCCTGGTCATCGGCGCCGGCAACGGACTCGGCGGCCGGGTGCTCGTCACCGGACGCCCCGGCAGCGTCGACGACTACACCACCGACGTGCGGATCAGCCATGAGTACGACAAGCCCGTGATCGCCGAAGGGATGCGGGCGATCGCGGCCGTGCCGGTCACGATCGACGGCTCGGTGTTCGGGGTCCTGTACGGCGGGACCCGCGAGTCGCTGTCCCTCAGCACCCGCGTGCTGGACGCCATGACTCAGGTCGCCCTCCGCATGGGCATCGAGCTGACCGTACGGCGCGAGGTCGAGCGCCGAATGGTCGAACTGGAGACGGCCGCGATCATCCGCGCGGCGCGTGAGGCGCCGACCGCCCCGGAGTGGGAGGAAGTCCGCCAGGTGCACGCCCAGCTGCGGTCGATCGCACAGGAGATCGCCGATCCCGCGCTCCGTCTGCGCCTCCAGGACGCCTGCGACCGGCTGGCGCGCTCCAACGGCGGGCCCCTTCGTGAGAACCCGCTGTCGCCGCGGGAGCTGGACGTGCTGGCCCTGGTCGCGATGGGGTGCGGAAACGCCGAGACGGGGCGCCGCCTCGGCATACTCCCCGAGACGGTCAAGAGCTACCTGCGCACCATCATGCGCAAGCTCGGCACCCACAGCCGGATGGAGACCGTGATCGTCGCCCGGCGTTCGGGGTTCATGCCGTAGCCGCCGAGCCGGTCGGTCACCGGTTCGACGGCCGCTCCCCCGCGCCCTCGTACGAGCGGCCTGGCTGGATCCGCACGTCGGCGGTCTGCGGATCCCGAGCGATTCACATACCGGCACATGCCATCTATATTCGGGGCGACTTGATCGCGTTCGGGGGCGTCTACAGGGGGATTCCCACATGAACGATTCTCAGCGCCGCGTTGTCTCGCACACCGGGGCCGCCCTCCTCCTCACCTTCGCCATGAGCGTGTGCGCCGGACCGGCCGGCGCCGCGGCGAGCGCGAATGCCGCCGGGAACACCGGTACCCCAGCCGGGAAAATCAAGGTCGGCATCGCGTACGGCATCGGGGGCCGCGGCGACCAGGCGCTCAACGACAGCGCGGCGGCGGGTCTGGACCGAGCCGTGCGGAAGCTGAGGCTCGGCCCGAGCCAGGAGCTGGAGGCGAGCGTCAGTGACAGCGACGCGGATTTGGAGAACCTGCTCCGCAAGCTCGCCCGCAGCGGTCACAACCCCGTCATCGCGGTCGGCTTCTACTACGACTTGGCGGTGCTGAAGGTCGCGGAGGAGTATCCCCGTACGACCTTCGCCATCGTGGATGACGAGTCGCCCCGGCGGGCGAACATCTCCAACCTGGTCTTCGCGGAGAACGAGGCCGCCTTCCTGGCCGGCGCTGCTGCCGCGTTGAAGTCGGACACCCGCCACATCGGCTTCCTGGGCGGCGTGAAGGTGCCGCTGATCCAGAGGTATCAGGCGGGGTTCCAGGCAGGTGCGAGGGCGGTCGACCACGACATCCAGATAGACGCGCGCTACATCACCATGCCCCCGGACTTCAGCGGCTTCAACAGCCCGGATCAAGGCAGATCGAAAGCCCGCGCCCTGTTCGACAAGGGCGCCGACGTGGTGTTCCACGCTGCGGAGCGCTCGGGCCAGGGCGTGTTCGCGGCCGCCAAGGCGGCGGGTGGCATGGCCATCGGTTGCGACTTCGACCAGGCCAGGAGCGCCGACGCCAGGGTGAAGGACGTCATCCTCACCTCAGCCGTGAAGAAAGCCGACGTCGCGGTTTACGACTTCCTCAAGCGTTTCCTCCGCAAGGAGGCGAGGCATGGCGTCACCGTGTACGGGCTGAAGGCCGGAGCCGTGGGCTACGCCACCACCGGCGGGCGGGTCAACGACATCAAGGCCACGCTCGACGCGTTCGCCAGGAAGATCGCGAAAGGCGAGATCAGAGTGCCGACGAAGGTCTCCTGATCGTCTCCGCCTCACCCGGCGCGCCCACCTCGCGCGCGCCGGTCCGCGGTGACGGCTCCATCGATCCGAGGCTTAAGCGTTCGCCAAGACGGGGCGATCAGAGTGGATCGCCCCAACACGATCGTCGCCGACCGGATCACCTTCATGGAAGGCGGACGCGTGCCCGCCGAAGGCACATTCACCGAACCGACGTCCCGCCCCGGGCTCTTCCGCGACCTGCGGCCCCCAACAAGGTCGCGCTGCCGTTCAGGACAGCGATAGCGGCGTCCGGATTATCACTCAAGCGTGATTCAGGGTGCCGCGTACTGGTCGTGCTTGGCATACAGCTCAGTCCATTCCTCCTCGGTGAGCCGGCGGCCGGAAGCGACGATTTCGGCGAGTTCCTGGAAGTACGCCTCCCGGGGTGCACCCGGCGTGAACAGCACCAGCATGGAAGCAGGCGCATCGGAATTGTTACTGAAGGCGTGGACCCCGCCCGGCGGCACGTACAGGAAGTCGCCCGGTGTCGCGTCCAGCCACCGCTCGCCGTTGTACAGCGAGACGGTGCCCTCCAGGACGAAGAACGACTCGGAAATGGTCCGGTGGAAATGGGCGCCGGGCCCGTTCGGGATCGCGGCCATGTCCCAGCGGTAGAGACCGAATTGGCCATCCGTGCTCGCTCCGGTGGCCAGATAGCCGACCCGGGACTTGACGCCGATCGTGAGGTCCGGTGGTACGTCGGCCGACCGGAAGGTTGCGCTGGCGATCCCGTGATCCTTCAGATATCGCGGCGGCGGATAGGACATCGTTACCGGCTCCTAGCGGTGGAATCGATCTGAGCGGCATGACCCTAGACGATGAAGCGGCTCCGTCGGGAGATCCAATTCCTGCCTGTTCGATCGAGCCAAGACCCGGCGTGCTCCGGTGCGCCCCTGGTTGGTCGAGCAGCGTACGAGCTGGGTCAGGAACCGGCGGGCGCTCGTTCGTCAGCAGGTGCCCACCGGCTGCGAGGTCAGATCGGAGGCCTCCTTACCCGCGGAGCCGACCATCACTGCGGTTCCTGCCCGTCGGGATGTCTGGGGCGTTTCGATACGTGCCCGACCAGTCCGGCGACAACCGCCGCCGGTCGCTGACCTCAGTCCCAGGTCAGAAACCGGTAGTGCAGCCCAGTTGACGACTCCTGCCACGCCCCAACCGAGTCCGGTGAGCGCCCCACATCCGGCGCGTACGTGTCGCCTTCGAAGAACTCCCGGATCTCGGTGACCACGATCCGGTCCGCGAACGGCAGCGCCGCCCGATACACCGCCGCGCCCCCGATCACCCACACGTCCCCCGACATCGCGTCGAGCGCCTGTGACAGGTCGGGGAACGTGTCCACGCCCTCCTGCGGCGTACGCGACAGCACGAGATTGCGCCTGCCCGGCAGCGGCCGGAACCGCGGGGGCAGCGACTCCCATGTGCGGCGGCCCATGAGCACGGTCGCGCCCGCGGTCAGGGAGCGGAAGTGCTTCAGGTCCTCCGGCAGGTGCCATGGCAGGGTGCCGTCACGGCCGATGACGCCGTTCGCCGACTGCGCCCAGACGAGCCCGATCACACCGCCACCGGCGCCTTGATGCCGGGGTGCGGGTCGTAGCCGTCGAGCGTGATGTGCTCGTAGGTGTAGTCGAACAGGCTGTCCGCAGGCTTCAGGCTGAGCGTGGGGAACGGCCGCGCCTCGCGTGCGAGCTGCGTGCGGACCTGGTCCTCGTGGTTGTCGTAGATGTGACAGTCGCCTCCGGTCCAGATGAAGTCACCGACGCCGAGGCCCACCTGTTCGGCGATCATGTGCGTCAGCAGCGCGTAGCTCGCGATGTTGAACGGCACGCCGAGGAACAGGTCCGCGCTGCGCTGGTACAGCTGGCAGGAGAGCTTGCCGTCGGCGACGTAGAACTGGAAGAACGCGTGGCACGGCGGCAGCGCCATCCGGGGGATGTCGGCGACGTTCCACGCGGACACGATGATCCGCCGAGAGTCGGGGTTCTCGCGCAGCGTGCGCAGCACCTGGCTGATCTGGTCGACGTGCCCGCCGTCCGGGGTCGGCCACGACCGCCACTGCACGCCGTAGATCGGCCCGAGATCACCGTCCGGCGCCGCCCACTCGTCCCAAATCGTGATGCCGTTCTCCCGCAGCCACTTGACGTTCGCGTCGCCGCGCAGGAACCACAGCAGCTCATACGCGATCGAGCGGAAGTGGACCTTCTTCGTCGTGATCAGCGGGAAGCCGTCCGCCAGCCGGTAGCGCAACTGATGACCGAAGATCGACCGCGTGCCCGTGCCCGTGCGGTCCTCCTTGTGGGCGCCTGTGTCGAGCACGTGGCGGAGCAGATCTTCGTACTGTGTGTCCGGCATGCCCGCGAGCCTAGACGAGTAGTTCCCCACGGGGTTAATGGTCGTAGTCGTAGGCGGTCTGGGAACGCGTGATCGGTTGGCCGGCGGCTCGGTTGTGCCGGATGGCGGCGTTCAGGGCCAGAAGGCGTTGCGCGATGCGGACTCCTACGCCGTCGATGGTGCGTCCGCCGTGCTGTTCCCGGTCGAGATGGCCTCCGAGAGTGTCGTTGACCGACTCGATGAGCCGGCGGATGCACGTGAGCAGCGGTTCACCAGGGTGGGGCGTGCGGTCGCGGTCGGATCAGCCGGATGCCGCGCTCGGCGGGGAACTGGTCGAGCGCGCAGGAGAAATAGCCTTTGTCCGCGCAGGCGACCCCGGGCCGCAACCCCACGGGACGCGGCCCGGGCGGTTTCAGCCCCTCGTCCAGCCCTGGTCTGCGATCACCGGCTAGTCGGCTGCCACGGACGCCCGCACGGGATCAGCCGCGTTTCGCCGGCGGCCAGCCGTGCCCCCACCCGCCTTGCACCATCGTCTGGAATGCCCATCCGTCCTCGGTGCGCACCAGCAGGTCGGCGTAGTGCATGCTTTCCCGCCGGCCCTCGATCGTCATCGTCGCCGTGGTTTCCACCAGCACGAGATTCTGGCTGATGAAGCGCGGCGTCCTCGTGGACTCCAGGTCGAGGCCCGCCGTGCCCCCGCCCATGGCGTCCTTCATCGCCTCGATGTACTCCTCGCGCGTCCACTGCCGGACCGCCGCGAAGGCGCCCGGCACGTCGGTGGCCAGGTTCATCGGGAAGACCGCCAGATCGGCCAACCTCTCGATCTCCCCCTGTTCGGCCAGCGCATCGTACTGGCCGAACCAGTCTTCGACGCTCTTCAGTTCCTCATCGCTCGGCTCGTACAAGCCCGCGCCCCTTTCTCTTCCGTACGGTGTACCGTACAGCATACGGCGAGTTCGGCCAAACGAGGCCCACACAGGGAAGACGACCGCTGGAACGCGCAGGCCAGAGGCTGTGGTCCAGTCCTTCGAGCCGAGGATGGCAGCCGGAGCGACGACCTCTTCGGCGTCGGCGAGGCGCGTGCCCGCTCACGTCACACCATGGACGACGGCCTGCCACGGCGACGTACGACGCGCTCCGAAATAGGAGCGATATCAGTGATATTTCGACCTATCGGCGGCATTCGGGAGAACCGCCCCGCAAAGTAACTCGCGTCCACCAAAAAACGAAAATGAAATCGGCAAGAGCTGCCCGCCTCCGTTTAGATTGCCACCGAACGGGAGAGGCCAAGCGGCGTTCAGAGAAAATCTCGAGCGGTTATCAAGGTTGGGTATTTTCCACCATCAACCGATTCGAGAATTATTACTCCGGGACGCGAGACCTTTCCAAGGAGAACCAAGTTGCTCAAGTCCAGCAAGCTGGCCAGAGTGCTCATGATCAGCACTGTGGCGGTCGGGGGCGCCCTGGCCGCGGGTGGCGTGATCACCCCCGCGTTCGCGGACGGCGTCCCCGTCCCCGTGGTCACGAGCCACCATCGAGGCTCCACCTGTCCTTCCTGTGGCATCGGCAGGAACAAGAACCACAACCGGAACCACAACCGGAACCACAATCGGAACCGCCAGCACCAGCGAGAGCGACAGCACGAGCGCCAGCATCAGGACCAGACGGTGCGGAACATCGTCGTGACGCCGCACAGGCCGCGGGTCCGTACGGAGCCGACTCGGCCGACACTGCCCCCACCGCCCCCCGTGCCGCCCAGGCCGACACCGACTCCGACGCCCAGGCCGACGCCGACGCCATCGGTGACTCAAACCCCACCGACCACCGGGGTCACCACCAATACGGGCACCACGAATACAGGCACCACCAATACGGGCAACACGGAGACGGCCACCACCAATACAGGCACCACCAATACAGGCACCACCAATACGGGCACCACGGAGACGGCCACCACCAATACAGGCACCACGGAGACGGTCACCACAGAGAACGTCTCCACAGAGAACGTCTCCACAGAGAACACCGAGAACGTCTCCACCGAGAATGTCTCCACGGAGACTCTCACCACGGGCGTCGAGGCGACCGGTGCGACGTGCGCCTGCGGGCTCGGCATCGCCGGGCTTTCCATCGGGGCGAACGCGGGGCTTTCCCTCGACGCGAATGTGACTACCGCATGGGTGCCCGCACCTCTCATTGTTGGACATTCCGCGGACGTCGCGGCCGCGGCGGGCGTCAACGCCGACCTCGGGACACTCGCCACCGCGAACGTCAACGCCGACCTCGGGACACTCGCCACCGCGAACGTCAACGCCGACCTCGGGACGCTCGCCACCGCGAACGTCAACGCCGGTCTTGGACTGGGCCTCTGGACGAACGTCTGCGGCATCCTCTCCCTCTGACCCTCGCGTCGTATGCAGCGGCCGTCCGATCAGTCGGTACGGCCGCTGCATACGGGCTCTTCGAACATGTCCCGGCCCCAGATGGTGCGGTTCCCCCGACTCGACGCGGGGCTGCGGCGCACCTGAGCCGTCCACAGCCCACAGCGGGTACGCGAGCGGTCGGAGAGCGTGGCGCCCGGATCACCGGCTCCGACCTGATGCGGCGCCCCACAAGAACAGCGGCGGCACGTCACAGGCTGAGCGCGGCATCACGCACGCGCCCGGGACGCACACCGGCGCCGCCCCGCATGGATGTACATTCGGCACCCTCGTGGCGCCGATCCCCGGCGGGATCGGGTCACCGAGGAGGCGCGAGGAACCCCTCGATCACGTGACGGACCTTGTCCCCGGCGTCCTTGTCGCCGAGCCGCAAGGCGGTGTTGGCGGCGCAGAGCACCGCATCGATCTGGAAGGCGGCGAGGTCGGCGTCCAGGTCGGCGATCTCGCCGGTGTCGGCCGCGAATCGCAGTTCGCCGGCGATGAGACCGCGCCAGTCTCGCTGGTGCCGGAAGAGCGCGTCATGGACCTGCCCCGGCCTGCTGTCGAAGTCCGCGAGGTTCGCCGCCCAGAAACAGCCGCCCGGGAACAGCGGCGTCTCGGCGTAGGCCATCCATCGTTCGATCAGCGCCCGCAACCGGGCGGCGCCGCGGGACACGGCCTGCGTCGGGCGGACGACCGTGTCGGTGAACACCTCACGCGCGGCCTCGACGGCGGCGACCTGCAGATTCTCCTTGGTCGCGAACAACGTCTGGATGCCGCTCTTGCTGAGCCCGAGGTCGGCGGCCAGCCGGCCGAAGCTGAGGCCGTTGAGCCCTTCCAGCGACGCCACATCGACGGCGTGGCGTGTGATCGTCCGTCTGGCCCGCGCGCCGCGGAGGAGGCGTTGGTCGGACACCGCCACGCCTGCTCCGTCGGGGCGGGTTCCCGCGTCTGCCCCTGATCGCTGCGCCGGCTCGTTCATCGACTCCATCCTGCCACAGCCCGCATTGCGAAATACATACGACCGACCGTATGTTTTCTTTGTGACCATGTATCCCACAGAGGAGTCCGACCCCTTCTGCCTGTCGGCGGCGAGCGCCACGCGGCTGCTGGCCGGCGCGCCCTGGCGACGGTTCGCGTCGATGGGCGACAGCCTCGCGGCCGGGACCGGGGACCCGACCCCCGGCTACGCGAACCTGGGATGGCCCGACCGGCTGGCCGACATCCTTCGCCGGGCACGCCCCGACCTGGCGTACCTGAACGCCGCGAAAATCGGGGCGACGACCACCAAGACGTTGGAGAACCAGGTAGGCCCGGTCCTCGAGTTCGGCCCCGACCTGATCCACATCTCGTGCGGCGCGAACGACATCTGGCAGCCGGATCCCGACCTCGTCGAGATCGGGCGGAACCTGCGGCGGATATTCGCGCGTGCCGCGGAGACCGGCGCCCAGCTGACGACGTTCACCCTCGGCGCGGCCTTCGTCGTGCCGAGGTTCCCGGACTGGCACGACCGGGTGCGCGCACTCAACGACATCACCCGCGAACTGGCGGCCACCCATGCCGCCGTGCTCGTCGACATGTGGAGCCACCCCGTCAATTCCCGGCCGAACCTCTTGAGTACGGACCGCGTCCACTTCTCGACATCAGGTCAGGCCGTGATGGCGTCCGAGCTGGTCAAGGGACTCGCGGGCGTGCTCGGCACGCGTTCTGTGACAAGCGATCGAGCGTCCGAGCGATGTGGAAAGGCATGAGACCGCCGCCGCGCCACCCGGCGTGCTCGGCGGCGAACGGAACAAGGGAGACGCCCGCGTGACCGACATCGACGAATCCCTCCAAGCGCGAGGGGCCGCGCCGCCGACCTCGTCTCCCACGCCGTGGCGCGCCGTGTCCGTCGTGATGGTCGGCACGTTCATGGCGATTCTGGACTCGTTCATCGTCGTCGTCGCCGAGCCGGCCATCAAAGCCGACCTCGGCGCGTCCAGCGGCGAACTGCAGTGGATCATGGCGGGCTACCAGCTCACCTACGCGGTGTGCCTCATCACCGGAGGCCGCCTCGGCGACCTGCACGGGCGCAAACGGATCTTCACGCTGGGAATGGCGCTCTTCACGCTGTCCTCGACCGCCTGCGCTCTGTCCGGCACGGCGATCGCTCTCATCGCGGCACGGCTCGCACAGGGATTGGGCGCCGCGCTGATGGTGCCGCAGGTCTTCGCCGTCATCACATTGCTGGTCCCCGAGAAGGACCGCCACCGTGCCTTCGGCGTCCTCGGCATGGTGATCGGACTGGCGACGAGCGGCGGTCAGCTCATCGGCGGCCTGCTGATCGGCGCCGACCTTTTCGGCTCCGGCTGGCGGCCGGTGTTCTGGATCAACGTCCCGATCGGGCTCGCCACGATCCTGCTGGCGATGCGGTACGTCCCCGAGTCACGGGCGACGCGCGCACGCGGCATCGACATCCCGGGAGTCACGGTTCTCACCGTCGCGTTGTTCCTGGTCGTCTTCCCGCTCATTCAGGGTCACGAGGCAGGCTGGCCGTGGTGGACGTGGGCCAGCCTCGCCGCGAGCGTCGCGGCCTTCGCCGTTTTCGCCCACGTCGAGCGCTGGATCGGCAACCGAGGCGGCGATCCCCTCCTGAGGCTCTCCCTTTTCGCGACGCGGTCCTTCTCCGTCGGCATCGTCCTCGTGCTCGCCATCTACGCCGTCCTCACCTCGTACTACCTCGTGCTGTCCATCGCACTGCAAGACGGGTTGGACATGTCGGCGCTCGGGGCCGGCCTGGTGTACACCCCTGCGGCGCTGACGTTCTTCGTCTTCAGCGTGATCGCGAGCAGGCTGGTGCCGAAGTACGGCCGCCGCGTGCTGGAGATCGGGGCGATCGTGCTCGCCGTCGGCTACGCGTCGACCGTGATCGTTCTGACGTCAGGGCTCCAACTGACACCCGGTCTGATCATCCCGACCCTCATGCTGCAGAGCGTCGGCGGCGGCCTGCTGATCACGCCGTCGCTCAACGCGGTCCTGAGCCGAATCGACCCGGACGACGTCGGCCTCGCCTCCGGGGTGCTCTCCACCTCCCAGCAGGTCGGCGGCGCACTCGGGGTCGCGATCATCGGACTCGTGTTCTTCAGTTCCTTCCGTCCCGCTGCGGAAGGCAAGGTCGGGGCTGCCGCGCACGCGTTGGCGATGTCCTCGATCTTCACCCTCATCACCGCGATCGTGGCGACACTGCTGGTCTACCTGCTGCCCGCCGGCCGGGCGCGTGGCGGCGACCGCCCATGAGACGCCCGCCCGATGCGGACCGCGTTCGATCGCATCGGGCGGCCAACGGCGAGGCACCGCCATCTGGATCTCACCGTCGGGCAGTTGGAGCCCTCCTGCGCCTCGTGGATCTCCCCCGCTGTTCGCTGAGCATCCCTGGAACCGTGAAGTTTCCGTGCTTCACCGCCGACGATCGGGGACGAATACTGCTGACCGTGACGTGGGACGGCGCCGACCAAAGGAACGGCGGAAAACTCGCCGCCCTGGGCATCGTCTGGTTCGCGGGCACGCCGTTCCTGGCGATGGTGGCGTTCTGGTTCGGCTTCTCGCTGGCGGGCGCCGAGCCGGTGAACGCCCAACTGGCCGTCGTCTTCGCCTTCGCCGCCGCGATACTCGGCCTGGGAGCACCGGTCGTGGGCCTCCTCTTCTCTCTGACGAGCCGCAACAAGATCGGCGCATGGATCTACGGCCTGATCACGGCCGCGATCGGGGTCCTCCTCTACACCCAGGTCGTCGCGCCGATGATGGCGAGATATCCGGCCTACGTCGAGGACCCTCCCGTCTGCACAGCACCGCCGGACAGGGCGGCAGGTGTACCGGGCTGTTAGGTCGTGTCTGACACTCGCCTAGCCGATCAGGTGGGCATCTGCCAGTTCACGCCTGTCCGTTTGCTCTCCAGCGTGGCTCTAACCGGGCTCGAATGTGGTCGGGTACAGATCGGTGGGGGGCCGTGGCTCGTCGGTTCCTGCGAATCGTCGTGCAGTCTGACCGAGGAGCACGCCTGTGAACGCCCTCACACGTCTCGCGCTGAGGCGACCCGGACTGGTCGTCGCGATCTGGCTCGTCCTTGCCGCCGTCTCGGTGCCGCTGATGCTCCAGCTACCCGGCGCGCTCAAGGCGGGAGGCTTCGACAACCCCCGCGGGGAGAGCGCGGCCGGACAGCGGATCCTGGAGCGGGCCTTCGCCGAGGTCCCGGAGGAACTGCAGGTCGTCCTGCACGACGCCTCGGGGGATGTCACCCGGGTCGTGGACCACGCCGCGGCGCTGGCCCGGCCCCTCCCCCACGTCGCCTCGGTCTCCGACTACCGGCAAGAGCCGCGGTGGCTCTCCGCCGACCGGCACACCACCTTCCTGCGGCTCGGGTTCCGCGCCGACCCGACCACCGTGCAGAACCTGATCCCCGACCTGCGAGAGCGGATGACCGCCGCGCTGCGCGGCCATGGCGTACGGGTGCATGTAACCGGCACGCAGGCGCTGGACTACGACCTGAGCATCCAGTCGGAGCAGGACGCGGCCACCGCGGAGATGATCGCCTTTCCGCTGCTCGTCGTCGTGCTGCTGCTGGTGTTCCGTTCGGTGGCGGCGATGCTCGTGCCGGTCGTGCTGGCCGGGCTCGCCCTCGTCACCGCCATGGCCGTCGGCTACCTGATCGCCGGCGTCACCGACGTCTCCATCCTCTTCACGAACGCGGTCTCGATCATCGGACTGGCCGTCGCGGTCGACTACTCGCTGTTCATCATCCGGCGCTACCGGGAAGAGCTCGCCGCCGGCGCGGACCACCTCACCGCGCTGGAGACCGCCATGCGCACAGCGGGCCACGCCGTGCTGTTCAGTGGCCTCGCCGTGGTGGCCGCGCTGATGGCCCTGTTCATCCCCCGGCTGATGGTCTTCACGAGCATCGCGCTGGCGGGCATCACGGTGACGATGGTGGCGCTGGCCATGACCATGACGCTGTTGCCGGCCGTACTGCGGCTCATGGGCAGGCGCATCGACTGGCTGTCGATCGGCCGCGGCGGCACCCCCGCGGACCGGGCGCGCGGCGCGGGACCGCTCGCCCGGCTGCACCGGCGGCCGGTGCCGCTGCTGCTGGCGTTGGCCGTGCTGTTCGCACTGCTGGCGTGGCCGATGGGATGGATCAGGCTGCAGGCGCCGGTGGCGAGCGCGTCCATCCTGCCCTCCTCCGCCGATTCCCGGCAGGGCATCGAACGGCTGCAGGCCGACCTCGACCCCCGCGATCTGTTCCCGCTCCAGGTCGTCCTGACCGCCCCGGTCCGGAACGGCCCGGCACCGCTGCTCGACGGCGTACGGGCGGTCACCGAGGTGACGGGGTCGCTGCGGCAGGCGGTGTCGTCGGCCCAGGCCGTCACCGACCTCGGCCTCCCGCGAGAGGCGCTCGGCGCGGCGGCGGCCGGGGACCTCGCCGGGCTGCCCGACGAGGCCAGGGCCGCGTTCGCCGCACTGTGGGGCGAGAGTGCGGGCCGGTACGTCACCAGGGTGGTGACCACGGCGGCGGAGGGCCCGGACAGCGACCGGACGCACGATCTGGTGCGGGACCTGCGCGACCGGCTGCCGTCGGCCGTCGGGCCGGATGTGGACGTGCACGTCGTCGGCCCGACGGCGCACGGGGTGGACTTCGACGACGTCCTGGTCCGGTCGATGCCGGCGATCCTCGGCACCGCCGCGCTGATCACCTTCGTGCTGCTGGCCGGCGCGTTCCGGTCGTGGCGGCTGCCGCTGCTGGCGCTGATCCTCAACGCGATGGTGGTCGCGGCGAGCCTGGGTCTGCTCACCCTGATCAGCCAGACCTGGCTGGGCCAGCGGATCGACAGCACCACCCCGGCCCTGGTGTTCGCCGTCATGTTCGGGCTGAGCATGGACTACATGGTCATCATGATCTCCCGCATGCGCGAGTCCTACCTGGCGCAGGGCGACCACCTGAACGCGGTGAACGAGGGGATGCGGCGCACCGCCGCCCTGGTCAACAGCGCCGCCCTCATCATGGTCGCGGTGTTCGTGTCGTTCCTCGCCGCGAAGATCAGCATCGTCCAGCAGCTCGGACTCGGGCTGGCCATCGCCGTGGTGCTGGACGCGGTCATCGTCCGGCTGCTGATCATGCCCGCCACGCTGCACCTGCTCGGCCCGCGTGTCTGGGGCGGGCCGCCGCGGGTCTGCCCCGACATTCCCGCGGAGGAGCCGCGCCCCGCCCGCTGATCCGGCGCGAACCGGTCGGGAGGGACGGCCGCGGCGGGAGGGCCGGGAAGCCCGTCCCGCCCCGCGCTTCATCCGGCCTCGGTCCCGGTCCCGGCAGTCCCCTCGGCCAGCATGGCGGCCAGGAGCGGACGGCGCAGCTTCCCGCTCGACGTCCTCGGCAGCATCCCCGGCCGTACGACATCCACCCGGCCGGGGCGGACGCCGGTGCCGGCGGAGACGGCGCGCTCCACCTCCCGGCGCAGCAGCTCGGCCCGATCGGCGTCCCGGTAGAGCGGGGTCTCGACCACGAGCACCAGCCGCTCGGTGCCGCTGTCCGCGTCCGGCAGGCCGAGCGCCGCCACTCCGGTGGCCCTGACCCCGTCCACGGCGGCGGCGGCCAGTTCGAACAGCTGCGGCTGGTGGTTGCGCCCGGCGACGATGACGAGGTCCTTGCTCCTCCCGGTGACGAACAACTCGCCGTCGAGCGTGAACCCCAGGTCGCCGCTGTCCAGCCAGCCGTCGCGCGGCGCGGCCGCGCCCCCGGGCTCGCCCTCGGCCAGATAGCCGGCCATCATCGAGTCCCCGGACAGCAGCACCCTGCCGACGACGCCGTCGGGCAGCCCGGCTCCGTCGCCGTCGACGACGCTCACCTTGACGCCGGGCACCGGCCGCCCGGACGACACGAGATCCCGTCCGTCGTCCTCACCGGCCGGCGGCTGTACGACGCCGTCGCGCGACAGCGCCGAGGCGGACACCGTCGCGATCCGGGGCACCGCCCGCGCCTCGGAGAACGTGGCGGCCAGCCCGACCTCCGCGAGGCCGTAGCAGGACCGCATCGCCTCGGGGCGGAAGCCGTGCGGCCCCAACGCCGCCTGCCAGGCCCGGATGGTGGCCGCGTCCACCACCTCGGCCCCGTTGAACGCCACCCGCCAGCAGCCAAGGTCGAGCCCGTCCAGCTTCATGCGGCCGGCCATGGAGGCGACGAGCCGGTAGGCGAAGTTCGGCGCGGGTGAGACCGTGGCCCGGTAGCGGTGCACCAGGTCCAGCCATGTCCGCGGCCGCGCGGTGAAGGACAGCGGGCTGACGAGCACCGCCGGCACGCCGTAGACGAAGGTCGTCAGTGTGGCGCCCACGAGGCCCATGTCGTGGTGGAGCGGCAGCCAGCTCACCGCGACATCATCACTCAGCAGCGGGGTGGCCCGGCCGATGGCGTCCACCGCGGCGCGCAGCCCGCGATGGCTCAGCGCGATCCCCTTGGGGGCCGAGGTGGTGCCCGAGCTGAACTGGATCAGCGCGGTGTCGCCGGGATCGGCTGCCGCGCCGACGAGCGGTGCCCCTTGCCCCTGGTACGGCGGGCACACGACGGAGGTCCGCGGGCCGGCGGCCTCCTCGGCGAGCGGGCGCAGTTCGGGATCGCAGACGAGTACGGCGGGCCGGACCGTCCGTACGATGTGCCGCGTCCGGTCCAGCCAGGCGTGGTGGCGGCCGAAGGCCGTCGGCGGCTCGACCAGAACCGGCACGGCGCCCATCAGCACGGCGCCGTACAACGCGGCGAGCAGGTCGGGCGAGGTGTCCAGGCACAGGCAGGCCCGGTCTCCGGGCTCCAGCCCGGCGTGGGCCAGGGCCGCCGCGGCGGTCCCGGCCCGCGCGTACAGGTCGCCCACGGTCAGGCGGTCCTCGCCCGGAGGGCGCTCCGGCAGGTAGTAGGCGACCGTGTCGGGCTCCCGGGCCGCCCGCGCGGCGAGGACCGCCGCCAGGTTCTCCGCGCCGGGCGGCGGCTCGGCGGGAGCGGCCTCGGGCCGCTCCCCTCTCCGGTCGGGGTGGATGTCGAGTGTCATGGGAGGATGAAGGGGAATCCGTGTTTGTCCAGTTCCAGGGCGGAGTCGGTGACCGCCGCGCACAGCTCGTCGATGTCGGCGTCGTCGTGCGCGTCCCCGGTGTAGAACATGGGCAGGCTGAGCGTGTAGACGCCGCGCCGGCGCAGCATCAGCGTGAGCAGGAACAGCCCGACCGGGTTCACCGCCGCCGCGAAGGTCCGGTAGTCGTCGTAGGAGTCCTCCGCGACGAACCCCAACGTCCCGGCGAAGTCGCCGAAGCCGAGCAGCCGCAGCGGGATGCCGGTCTCGGGCGCGGAACGCGGCCAGCCGCTCCTGGACCCTGGCCACCTTGGCCCGCGTCCGCTCGTAATAGGCGTCGCCGGCCTCGCGCAGCAGGCTGAGCGACGCGAACGACGCCGCCAGCGCGAGCTGGTTCCCCGAGTGGGTGTTGCTGGCGTACGTCTTGCGGCCGATGTCGTCGAGGGGCTGGCCCGAGGTCAGCAGCCGGTCCAGCAACTCGGCGCGGCCACCGACCACCGACATCGGGATCCCCAGCCCGGAGACGACCTTGCCGTACGTGTAGAGATCGGCGGGGATGCCGAAGCGGCCGGCCGCCCCGGCGGCGCCGAACCGGAACCCGGTGAGCACCTCGTCCAGGACGAACGGCACGCCGAGCGCCCTGCACCGCTCGGCGATCTCGATGACCTCGGGAACGGTCCGTTCGGGGAACGGGAAGGACTGGCACACGGGATCGGCGATCACGCAGGCCAGGTCGTCGCGGTGCCGGTCGATCAGCGCTCCGGCCACCGCGGCGTCGTGCGGCAGCACCAGCACGTCGCCCGGCTCGACCCCGGCGAAGGCGGGCAGCCTGCGGACGCCGTCCTCGCCGATCTCGGGAAAGGGCTGGACGCGGGGGTGGCCGTGCGCCATGAACGCGGTGTTGTGCGCGGCGATGTCGTGGATGCCGTGCCAGCAGCCCTCGAACTTGGCCACCAGCCGGCGCCCGGTGTGCGCCCGGGCCAGCCGGATGGCGGCGTTCGTGGCGTCCGTGCCCGAGTTGAGGAACGCGAACTTCTCGCAGTGGGGCACCAGCTCCTTCATGAGCCGGGCGAGGTCGAGCTCGATCGGGTTGAGGTAGCCGTTGCCGGTGCTGCGGGCGAGCTGGTCGCGGACGAACTCGACCACGCGGGGCGGGTTGTGGCCCCAGAGAGACTGACCGCCGAAGCCGAGGTGGAGGTCGAGATAGGTGTTCCCGTCCACGTCGAGGAGTCTGCCGCCGGACGCCTCCGCGACCACGAGCGGGAACGGCGGGGCGTGGAACGGCAGGAAGACGTCGTTGGTCACGGACAGCTCGCGGACCTGACCGGCCAGCTCACCCGAGCGTCGCTGCCGTTCGGACAGCTCGGTGAGCAGGTCGGCCATCCATTGCCGGCCGAGCAGGTCGTCGATCAGCTCCTGGGCGGGCGTGGCGGTGGGAGGGGACATGGATGCTCCTTTAGGACAGGATGAAGGGAAATCCGTGCTTGCTCAGTTCCAGGGCCGAGTCGGTGACCGCCGCGCACAGCTCGTCGATGTCGGCGTCGTCGTGCGCGTCCCCGGTGAAGAACATGGGCAGGCTGAGCGTGTAGACGCCGCGCCGGCGCAGCATCAGCGTGAGCAGGAACAGCCCGACCGGGTTCACCGCCGCCGCGAAGGTCCGGTAGTCGTCGTAGGAGTCCTCCGCGACGAACCCGAAGGAGCCGATGAAGTCGCCGAAGCCGAGCAGCCGCAGCGGGATGCCGGTCTCGGCGCGGAACGCGGCCAGCCGCTCCTGGACCCTGGCCACCTTGGCCCGCGTCCGCTCGTAATAGGCGTCGCCGGCCTCGCGCAGCAGGCTGAGCGACGCGAACGACGCCGCCAGCGCCAGGTGGTTGCCCGCGTGGGTGGTCTGCACGCAGGTCTTGCGGCCGATGTCGGTCAGGGGCAGGCCGCTGGTCTGCATGTGATCGAGGAGGTCGGCGCGGCCGCCGACCACCGACATCGGGATCCCCAGCCCGGAGACGACCTTGCCGTACGTGTAGAGATCGGCGGGGATGCCGAAGCGGCCCGCCGCCCCGGCGGCGCCGAACCGGAACCCGGTGAGCACCTCGTCCAGGACGAACGGCACGCCCAGCTCACGGCACCGCTCGGCGACGCGGCGGACGACCGGCACGGTCCGCTCGGCGAAGGGGAACGACGACGACACCGCCTCGCCGATGACGCAGGCCAGCTCGTCGCGGCGCCGTTCCACGAGGTCCAGCGCCGCCTCGGCGTCGTTGGGGAACACCAGCAGCTCGGCCGCCGAGGCGGGGGCGACGCCGGTCAGCGCGGGCAGCGGCGCGACGCCGTCCGGGCCGATCTCGGGGAACGGCTCGACCGGGTGGCCGTGGTACCAGAACGCGGTGTTGTGCGCGGCGATGTCGTGTACGCCGTGCAGGGCGCCCTCGAACTTGGCCACCAGCCGGCGTCCGGTGTGCGCCCGGGCCAGCCGGATGGCGGCGTTCGTGGCGTCCGTGCCCGAGTTGAGGAACGCGAACTTCTCGCAGTGGGGGACGAACTCCCCGAGCAGCCCGACGAGGTCGTCCTCGATCGGGTTGAGGTAGCCGTTGCCGGTGCCGCGGGCGAGCCGGTCGCGGACGAACTCGACCACGCGGGGCGGGTTGTGCCCGAACAGGGCCTGCGCGCCGAAACCGAGGTGGGAGTCCAGATAGGAGTTCCCGTCCGCGTCGAGGATCCGGCCGCCCGACGCCTCGGCCGTGACCAGGGGGAACTGCGGCGCGTGGAACGGCCAGAAGACGTGGTTGGACGCCGACCGCTCGCGGACCCTCCCGGCGATCTCCGTCGATCGGCGCTGCCGTTCGGACAGCTCGGTGAACAGGTCGATGACCCACTGCTGGGTGAGCAGGTCAGCGACCAGATCCTGGATCGTCATGGGTTCTCCTCGGGTGAGGCCGGAGGTGTCAGGACGGATCAGAACCGGACCAGGGCCGACTCCAGGGTCAGCCCCGGCCCGAAGGCCATGAACACGCCGTATTCCCCGGGGGCGGGGCGCACGTCGCGCAGGATGTGGTCGAGGATCAGCAGGATCGTCGGTGACGAGCAGTTGCCCCAGGAGCGCAGGATCTCCAGCGAGGGCCGCAGCGCCGTCTCGGGCAGTCCGAGGCGGTCGCCGACGAAGTCGACGATCTTCGGCCCGCCCGGATGGATGCCCCAGTGCGCCACGTCGCCGACGCGCAGGCCGTACGGTTCCAGCAGGCGGGCCACGAAGGGGCCGACGGACTCCGACAGGTACAGCGGGACGTAGGGCGACAATGTCATGCGGAAGGCGTCGTCGGTCATCCGCCAGGTCATCGCGCTCGCCGTCGCGCCGTGCGTCTCGGTGTGGGTGGCGAGGACGACCGGCCCGTCCTCGCCGTCCGCCGCCGCGGCCAGCAGGATCGTCGCCGCCGCGTCGCCGAACAGGCCGTTGACCACGACCTGCTCCCTGGTCGCCTCCGGGCGCAGGTGCACCGAGCAAACCTCGGCGCAGGTCACCATGGCCAGCTCGCCGGGGCGGGCCGCCAGCGCGTCCAGTGCCACCTTCAGCCCGGTGAACCCGGCGTAGCAGCCCATGTGGCCGACGAACGTGCGCCGCAGGTCCGGGCGGAGCTTGAACTCGTCGGCCAGCACCATGTCGGGAGTGGGGCCGGCGTAACCGGTGCAGCTCACGAACACGTACGTGCCGACGTCGTCGCGGTCCACGCCCTCGAGCGCGGCGCCAACCGACGCGCGGCCCATGGCCAGCGCGTGCCGTTCCCACGCGTCGATCCGGGCCGCCATGCCGGGGTAGCCGGCGGCGTAGTCGGTCTCGGGTGTCCAGGCGAGCCGGCGCTGCCGCACCTGGGTGCCGGTGAAGAGCCGCTCCGCGTCGGCAACCTCGGCGTAGAGCCCTTTGTAGAACGAGGCGAACAGCTCGTCCTGGGAGACCGGCGGCCCCGCGGCCGCCGGCCGCACCGCCAGGATGCGGGCCGCCGGGGGAGTCACGCGATCTCCGTCAGGCGGGCCTCGGCGGCGTTCTTGATGGCCGCGAGGAAGCCCTCCGTCACCTCGTCGCTCTCCTTCTGGGCGAACGGCTCGATCAGCACCAGCACGACCGGCGCCACGTCCACCCACGCCTCGGACCGGGTGTCGATCCGCAGCCTGACCTCACCCGGCGTCGGCCCGTCCTGCATGAGGAACGTCCCCCACGAGCGGAAGGTGTGGTCGCCGTGCGGCTCCCAGGCGATGGCGTCGGGATCGGTGAGGTCGAACCGTGCGACGTAGTCGGGGGTGAAGGCGACCGCGCCGTTGGACACCCGCGCCAGCCGGTAGTGGTAGAGGTCGTCGCCGACCCGCTCCAGCTCCTCGACTCCCGGCATCAGCCGGCCGCAGCCGACGACGTCGGCGAGTAGCGCGCGCAGCCGCCCCCGGTCGGTACGGATGACGACACTGCGGTCCGTCGCGGACCTGATCCATGCCATGTCAACGCTCCTGTGTCTTGACGGCGTGGCCGATGTAGCTCACCGCCGCCGAGCGGGTCAGGTGGAAGCCGCCCAGGGGCCGGCCGCGCAGCGCCGCGGCGACCAGCCGGTGGACGGGCGCGGCCGGGGCCAGGCCGCGCAGCTCGGCGGGCCGGAGGCCGTGGCGGGCGAACAGCGCGGCCAACTCGCCGGGGCGGACGAACATGCGCCAGTTGTGCGTGCCGGGGTGGACGATCCCGAGGATCCGCTCGGCGGCCAGGATCGCCACCAGATAGGCGGCCGCGGTCCGATTGATCGTGTCGAAGGCGACCACGCCCCCCGGCCGCAGCACCCGGGACATCTCCGCGACGGCGGCCGTCAGGTCGTGCAGGTGCTCCAGGACGTCGGAGACCACCACCACGTCGACGGCGGCGTCGCCGACCGGCAGCGCGTAGGCGGAGCCCACCCGGTAGGTGACCGCGACCCCCGACGCGCGGGCGTGGTCACGTGCCGTCTCGATCGCCCCGGACGACAGGTCCACGCCGGTCACGCGGTAGCCGAGGGCGGCCAGCGGCTCGGCGACCAGGCCGCCGCCGCACCCGACGTCGAGCACCCGCAGGCTCCCTCGGGGACCGAGCCGGGCCGCGACCGCGTCGAAGTACGCCACCCGGGCGGGGTTCATGTCGTGCAGGGCGCGCAGCGGCCCGCGGGCGTCCCACCAGGAGTCGCCGACGTCGGAGTAGTAGTCGTTGTCGATCGGCACGGTGGCGGGGTCGAGCGCGACCAGGCGCCGCTCGCCGCCGGGCGTCACAGCCACCTCGGCGTCGCGGCGGGGTCGATGCCGAGCGCGGTCTTGCCGATGCGTTCGCGGGCGAGGTCGCGGGAGACGGGCGGGCGCGCGGCCTTCAGCTCGTGCCACAGGTCGCCCATCAGCCGCGTGGCCTCGGGATCGCGTACCAGCTCGTACGCGAGGGAGACGACCCGCTCGGCCTCTCCGGCTACGTAGTAGGCGACGATGTGGTCGTCGCGATCGTGCCGGGCCAGGAGCGCCCGCATGGTGGCCAGGCACGCCCGCATGCGTGCCACGCCGAACTGGCTGCCGGGCAGCCGGGCGCGGTCGGCGTCGGCCGACACGTCCCGCACGGCGAGGTCGTACGCCCGCCCGGCCAGGGCGAGGAGGGCCGCGGCGTGGCGCTCCTCGGCGCCGGCCCGGGCGGTCCCGCCGGCAGCGGTCACTCCGGTGGCCATCCCGTTCGTCCCGCTCATCCCGCCCACCTCGGCTCAGCGAAGATCGGCACGTCCAGCGCCTGTTTTCCCGCCCACTCCAGCACCACGTCCGTGGCCGGGGGCACGAGCAGCCCGGCCACGACGTCGCGGTACATCCGCTGGAGCGGGTCGGCGGACACCAGGGACGACCCGCCCTGGACCCGCATGCCCAGCGTCACCACCTCGTGGGCGAGCCGGGTGACGCTCGTCTTCATCAGGCTCATGTCGATGTAGTGGCCGAGCGGGTCGTCGGTGTCGTGGTCGGCGTGCACGGCGGCCGCCAGGTGGGCCTCGGCCGCCGCCAGCCTCGCCGCCATCTCGGCCACCCGGAACTGAACGCCGGGCAGGTGCGCGTTCGGTCTGCCGATCACGCTGAGCACGCGCCGCCGCTGCGTCGCGACGACGTGGTCGAGCGCGGCCCTGGCGATGCCCGCGAAGACGGCGGCGAAGCTGCACCACGCCCAGTGGACGCCGGTCATGAACAGCAACGGCAGCGTGCCGGGCTCGCCGATCGACCACCTCTCCTCGACGAAGAGGTCCTCGATGGCGAGGGAGTGGCTGCCCGTCGCGCGCATGCCCGCCGCGTCCCATTCTCCGGTGACCCGGATGCCCTTCTCCGGCTTGGGCATCAGGAAGGCCATCGGCCGCGGCAGCCCCCGGTCGTCGACGGTGGCGGCGCTCAGGAACAGATGGGTGGCCCCCGGATAGCCGGTGAAGAAGCCCTTGCGCCCGTTGAGCACGTAGCCGCCCTCCACCGGCTCCGCGCTGGTGGTGGGGTGCCACCAGTTGCCGCCGACGCCCGGCTCGCTGAACCCGCCTGCGATCACCGCGCCGTCGGCCACCGCGCGGCAGACCCACTCGGCGTCGGCGCCACCGAGCTTCGCGATCATGGCCAGGCCGTGGACGTGCATGTTGACCGAGAACGCGGTGGACGCGCAGGCTCCGGCCAGCACCTGCTGGGCCGCGCACAACTCGGCCAGGTCGGCGCCCCCGCCGCCGAACTCCCGCGGCACCGTCATCGCGGTGTACCCGCTGCGCACCAGGTCGTCGAGGTTCTCGTACGGAAAGCTCGCCTCGGCGTCGTGCCGAGCGGCCCGCTCGGCGAACGCCGGCGCGAGCTCGCGGGCGAGCGCGACGTAGTCCGTACGGCCGGTCTCGGACAGGAGGGCGGCCAGCGAGGCGACACTGTCGATCTCGGTCCGGCTGGTGACCGTCAGCCACGACCGCAGGTCGGCCTCGGGATGGTGGTCGCGGATCCGGGCCGCCAGCCGCACCAGGTCGAGGGAGTCGAAACCGAGATCCCGGGTGAGCGAGGAGCCGGTTCCGATCTCCTCGGGCCGCAGGTCCGGTTTCAGCGCGACGAGGTGCGTCACCAGGGCGGACAGCCCTGCGGGGGGTGAGCTTCCTGCCATCACATCGATCCGCCTCCTGACGTCGGACGAGGTTTCGGGGGAAGCATGTCCGACCGTGGTCGCAGCGGCCTTGAGCCGTATTCGAGCCGCGCACCAGGGCCGCTGTGGAGCATGGGCGCGTCACCGGACGAAAGGGCGTCACCCCGACGAAAGGACCGCCATGACCGACACGGGCCTCACCTTCGACGGACGGGTCGAAGACCTGCACCGGGCGGTGCGCGACCACTACGACAAGCTGATCGACCTGTACGAGGAGATGTGGGGCGAGCACATCCATCACGGCTACTGGGACCTCGACGACCTGGGCGTCTCGCGTCACCTGGCGCAGCGGCGCACGGTGCGCGAGCTGATCGCCTTCGGCGAGGTGCCCGAGGGGGCCAGGGTCCTGGACAGCGGCTGCGGCGTCGGCGCGTCGTCGATCATGCTCGCCCGCGACCTGGCCTGCGACGTGGACGGCATCACCCTGAGCTCGGAGCAGGTGCGGCGGGCCACGGAGAAGGCGGAGGAGGCCGGGGTCGCCGACCGGACCCGGTTCCTCCTGATGGACGCGATGCGCTCGACCTACCCCGACGCCTCCTTCGACGTGGTCTGGTCGCTGGAGAGCTGCGAGCTGATGCCGGACAAGCGCGCCTACCTCGCCGAGTGCCTCCGGCTGCTGCGGCCGGGCGGCCGACTGGTCGTCGCGACCTGGTGCGGCCGCGACGACCGGCTCGCTCCGTCCGAGGTGCGCCTGCTCCGGCGGCTGTACCGCGACTTCGCCGTCTCACACGTCCTGCCGCTCGACCACTACGGCAGGTTGTGCGAGGAACTGGGCTACGCCGACGTCGCCACCGCCGACTGGACCGAGCACGCCCGCACCACGTGGAAGCTGTCCGCGGAGATCGCCAGACCGCTGGTCCGGGATCCTCTCTTCGTCTGGAAGCTGCTGCGGGCCAAGGGCACCGACGTCTTCCGCTTCGTCAACTCGGTGCCGCTGATGAAGCAGGCCTACGACCGCGGCGTCATGCGCTACGGAGTGTTCCGCGCCGTCAAGCCGGCCTGAGTGGCGCGGCCGGCCGGGGCAAGCGGCCGGGTCAGTCCTTGGTGAAGCAGAGGACGAACGCGTCGCCCACGCGGCCGGGCGTGTAGACGGTGTTGGCGTACGCGCGGTATCGGTGGCGCTCGACGACGACGCGGTCGAAGAACCGCAGGTAGCGGTCGAGCATCACGGCCGCGGACGCGGTGCAGGTGGCGGCCTCGGGGACGTCGCCGTCGAGGGAGAACATGGGCACGAACGTGCCGCCCCGGCGCAGCGCCCGGACGATCTTCGGCATGAAGTCGTCCAGCAGGCCGCGGTCCTCGAACAGCTCCTTGGGCAGCTCCGGGTCGAAGAACACGCCGTCATAGCTGTCGGGCGCCAGCGTGTCGACATAGTCGAAGAAGTCGGCCTGCACGATCTCCAGCGTGGCGGGCGGGTCCGGGTGCTCGGCCCGGAAGAGTTCGATCACCTTCGGGTGCTTCTCGATCACTGTGTGCCGGAAGGTGTCGGCGCGCTCGGCGATGCGCAGCGCGGAGTAGCCCAGGCCGAGCCCGACCTCCAGGAACTCCCCGCCCCGCTCGCAGAGCAGGTCGGCCGAGCGCCACATGAGCGTCCGCTCCCATCCCTGCATCGCCTGGATGTCATCGATGTACAGCGTCACGTCGCCGTTCCCGTCACGGACCAGCGTGATGTCGGGCTCGCTCATCGTCGTCTCCTTCATGTCCTCTGGATCCCTCCATGTCGTGTACGTCCTGGATGTCCTCGTGGTACGACCGGCGACGCCGTCGCGACACAGTGCCGCCGCGGCAGGGGCCACGCGGGGTCAGCCGTTCCGGGACGCGAGCATCCGGTCGACGAGACCGGTCGTGTGCGTCCCCTTGCGGAAGACCGGGTTGGCCAGCACCTCACGCAGGAAGCCGACGTTCGTGCGCAGCCCCGGACCGCTCACCCGCAGCTCGGCCAGGGCTCGGTCCATGCGGTCGAGCGCCTGGTCCCGGTCGCGCCCCCAGGCGATCACCTTCGCCAGCAGCGGGTCGTAGTCCGGCGGCGTCCGCATCCCCGGGTAGGCGTGGGTGTCCACCCGGATGAACGGCCCGCCGGGCGGGACGAACTCGGCGACCAGGCCGGGCGTCGGCGCGAACCCTCGATCCGGGTCCTCGGTGTTGACCCGGCACTCCACCGCCACACCCTGCCGTGCGACGTCCTCCTGCCGCAGCGACAGCGGCAGGCCCGCGGCGACGGCGAGCTGCTCGCGGACCAGGTCCACGCCGGTCACCATCTCGGTCACCGGGTGCTCGACCTGGATGCGGCAGTTGGTCTCGATGAAGTAGAAGTCGCCGCTCTCGTCGTCCACCAGGAACTCGAACGTGCCGAGTCCGCGGTAGCCGACGGCGCGCGCCCCGTCGAGCGCGGCGGCGGCCATGCGCGCGGCCGACTCGGGGCTGACCGCCGGCGACGGGGTCTCCTCCACCAGCTTCTGCCGGCGCCGCTGCGCCGAGCAGTCCCGCTCGCCCAGGTGAACCGCGTTGCCGTGGCCGTCGCACAGCACCTGCACCTCGACGTGGTGGGCGGCGGGCAGGTAGCGCTCGACGCAGACCCGGTCGTCGCCGAAGAGCATCCGCGCCTCCGCCCTGGTCCGGCGGTACGCCGCGGCGAACGCGTCCCTGTCGGGGATCACGGCCATGCCGCGCCCGCCGCCGCCGGCCACCGCCTTGACGATGACGGGATAGCCGATCTCGCGGGCGAGCCCGGCCGCCTCGTCCTCACCCACGGGTGTCAGGCTCCCCGGCAGCACCGGCAGGCCCGCCGCGCTCATGGCGGCCCGCGCGGCGGCCTTGTCCCCGAGCCGCTCCATGACCTCGGGCGACGGGCCGATGAAGACCAGCCCGTTCTCCTCGCAGATCCGGGCGAACTCGGCGTCCTCCGACAGGAAGCCGTACCCGGGGTGGACCGCGTCGGCCCCGGCGGCCAGGGCCGCTTCCATGAGGGCGGCGGCGTTGAGATAGCTGCGCCGGGGCGCGGGCGGCCCGATCTGCACGGACGCGTCGGCGATCCGGGACACCGCGGAGTCGCGGTCGGCGGTCGAGTGGACGGCGACGGTGCGCACGCCCATCTCCCGGCAGGTGCGGGCGATCCGGACTGCGATCTCGCCGCGATTCGCGATCAGGACGGTGTCGAACATCAGCGTCTCCCTCCCCCGACGGGGTCGTGTCCGGCGGACGGTTCGCCCTTGCCGGGGAAGAGCACCGCGCACGCCTCGTCACCGCCCGCCGGGGCGATCGCGATGAGCGGCTGGTCGTACTCGACGGAGGTGGCGTCCGGGACCAGGATCTCCACCACCCGTCCCGCGATCTCGGTGTGGACCGGGTTCATCAGCTTCATCGACTCCACGATGCCGACCTGCTGGCCCGCCTCCACCGCGCCGCCCACCGCGACGAACGGCGGCGCACCCGGCTCGGGAGCGTGGTAGAAGGTTCCGACCAGCGGGGCCGTGACGTGATCGAGCGCG
The DNA here is from genome assembly GCF_001570365.1 of Microtetraspora fusca. Classification (GTDB taxonomy): domain Bacteria; phylum Actinomycetota; class Actinomycetes; order Streptosporangiales; family Streptosporangiaceae; genus Microtetraspora; species Microtetraspora fusca. The sequence continues at coordinate 92,453 of NZ_BBYK01000047.1, forward strand.
GGGTCCGCCGGTTCGGCGGCCGGGGCCTCCCACGGGGTGGCCCCGGCCGCCGGACCGTAGGCGGGGGCGCTCTCCCACGTCAGCTCGGCGCTGGCCGCGCCGAGCCGGAGCTTGAGCGTCGCCGGCGGTTGCGGCAGGAGCGAGACGAGGCGGGTGGCGGCCTGGCACAGCAGGTCGAGGTCGCCTCCCGGTTCGGACGGGTTCTTCATTGATCACCTCTGCGCGGCTGCGACTACGGGGACGGCTACGGGGGCACTGTCGGCGGCGGGCAGGCCGAATCCGCGGAACCTGCCGTGGCGCCGCCGTACCAGTTCGGCGGCGGAGAGCGGGAGCAGGTCGGCGAGTGCCGTGCCGACCGCGGCGCCGAGCAGCCGGGCGGCCAGGACGGGGTCCGTGTGCGCGCCGCCCTCCGGCTCGGGCACCACCCCGTCCACGACGCCCAGGCGCAGCAGCTCCCCCGCGTCCAGCCGCAGGGCCCGCGCCGCCAGGGGCGCGGCGGCGGGGCTCTTCCACAGAATCGCGGCGCAGCCCTCCGGGCTGATCACGGAGTACCAGGCGTTGGCGCAGATCAGCACACGGTCGGCCATCCCCAGGGCGAGCGCGCCGCCGCTGCCGCCCTCCCCCGTGATCACACTGACGACGGGGACCGTCAGCCGGGCCATCAGCCGCTGGTTCTCGGCGATCGCCACGGCCTGGCCGCGCTCCTCGGCCGTCACTCCCGGGTAGGCCCCGGGCGTGTCCACCAGCGTCACCACGGGGATGCGCAACTTCTCGGCCAGGCGCATCAGGCGGGCGGCCTTGCGATAGCCCTCGGGCGGCGGCATGCCGAAGTTGCTCGCCACCAGCTCCCGGGTGGTGTGCCCCTTCTGGTGGCCGATCAGCATCACCGGGACGCCGCCCAGGCGGCCGACGCCCGCGACCACCGACCGGCTGTCGCCGAAGACCCGGTCACCGCGCAACTCCTGAAAGTCCTCAAGCAGCAGTCCCGCGTAGTCCGCGGTGGTCGGCCGGCCGAGGTCGCGGGCCAGCCGCACCACTTCCCAGGGGTCGCGCTCCTCCGGCACGTACGGCACGGCCCCGGTCTCCCCTCCGCCTCCGCCGTCGGAGGCGGAAAGGCCGGCGGGGGCTGTGACGGGAACGGTGGCGGCGACCAGCCGTCCCAGCGCGCCGCGCAGGTCCTGCCGGGGCACCACGGCGTCCACCATGCCGTGCTCCAGCAGGAACCCGGCGGTCTGGAAGTTCTCCGGCAGCTCCTCCCTGATCGTCTGCCGGATGACCCGGGGACCGGCGAACCCCATCCGGGCGCCCGGCTCGATGAGGATGACGTCGGCCAGCGTCGCGAAGGAGGCCGCGACGCCGCCGAAGGTCGGGTCGGCGACCACGGAGACGGACAGGACGCCCACCTCGTCCAGCTCGGCGAACGCCTGGCTGGTCTTGGCCATCTGCATCAGCGAGAGCACGCCCTCCTGCATGCGCGCACCGCCGGAGGCGGTGACCGTGATCAGCGGTCGCCGCTCCCGCACGGCGATCTCCGCCGCCACCGTGACCAGCTCGCCCACCGCCGCCCCGAGGCTCCCGCCGAGGAAGCGGAAGTCCATCGCCACGAGCACGACCGGCCGGCCGGCCAGCCGGCCGCGCGCGCACAGCGCCGCGTCGGCGAGGCCCGTACGCTCCCGCGCGCCGGCCAGCCGGTCGGGATAGGGGACGCTGTCGACGAAGGACAGCGGGTCGGCGAGCACGGCCGCGGACTCGACCGGGACGGCCGAGCCCGGGTCGAGCAGCTGCTCCACCCGGTCCTCGGCGGTGACCGGATGGTGATGGCCGCACTCGGAGCAGACCCCGAGGTCCCGGGCGAACCGGCGGTGATGGATCATCCCCCGGCATCCCTGGCACTGGATCCATCGTCCGTCCGACATGGGTTGCCTCCGATCCGGTTCGCTCAGAAGGACGAGATCACGGTGAAGGTCTCGTAGGGCCGGTCCCGGCCGGTGTCGAGGTAGGGCCGCAGCGGGCTGGTGTGCCGGTGACTGCTGCTGTGGACCCACTCCTCCAGATGCCGCAGGCTCTCCCAGTGGCTGGTCACCATCACGGTGGTCTCGTCCACCTGGGAGTGCAGCAGTTCGTTCCCGAGCATGCCGGGGGCGCCGACCAGCTGCTCGCTGATCTTCCGGTAGGTGTCGGCCAGCGGCCACACCTCCTCCTTCGGCACCCGGTACCAGAGGATGACCCGCACCCGCTCGCTCATCGGGCACCCGCCAGTTCGTAGACGACGCGCATGGTCCTCATGGAGCCTCCATTCCGGTACGGCCGGAGCCGGGCGAGGTTGCGCGCGTGCTCCGGGCTGACTTCGAACTCTCGAAAACTCGACTCGTCGGTCCAGTCGGTGAACACGTAGTAGGCGCCGTCGTCCTCGGCGTCGCGCAGCAGCCGTTGCCCCCTGTTCGCCGGGTGCCGGGCGATGCCCTCGGCCACCTCCAGCCAGGCCCGTTCGAACTCGGCCTCGCTGCCCGGCCGGACGCGGATGTCCAGCACGACGCGGAAGGCCGCGCCGCCCGCCCCGGCTCTCTCGGGCGCGCTCGTCGTATCGGCGGTCCCCGCGGTCTCGGTCCTCCCGCTCATACGGTGTACACCGCCATCGCCTCGACGTTGCCGAGGAAGACGACGATCGCGATGATCGTGCGGGCGAGGTTCCACCGGCCGAAGGCCGGGCGCGGGTCGCGCTCGTCCCAGTCCTGCGGCAGCCGGTCCGGGTCGAGCCGCATGACGGTGCGCTTGAGCCTGGCGTTCCTCGTCGCGGAGATCACGACGATGGCGGCCAGCGCGACGACCAGGAAGGTGAGCAGGTACCGTGACGCGCGGGTCGGGGCGAGGAAGAGCAGCGCCACGTCGCAGGCGAGCACTCCGAGCACCATGATCGGGGCGAGCGGATCGAAGCGCGGGGACCAGTACTGGTGCAGCCGGACGTAGTCGGCGGCGGACAGCCGCCGCATCCAGGGCACCCCGCCGATCGCCGACCACAGAAGCATGCCGGCGACCAGACCGCTCAGCGCGATGGATATCTGGGACAGCAGAACGCCCATGGCTCAGCCCTCCGCCGCCACGCGCTCAACGATCTCCTTGATCCGCTTCATCTGGATCTCGGTGTTGTGGTTGAGCCGGTCGGCCATCGCGCGGTCGTCGAGCGGAGCCTCGTGCTTCATCTCGAAGTCCTGGACCCAGCGCATCCGCACGCCTCCGCCGGGCGCCTCGGTGTACTCCCAGAACAGGTTCATGTACTTGAACCAGCCGGTCTCGATCCGGCGGGCGCGCACGGTCCTGGTCCCCGGGTCCGCCGTGCGCTCGGAGACCCAGCTCCACCGGTTGCCTTCGGCGTCCGGGTGCATCGTCAGGCGGAACCTGACAGTGTCGCCGTCCCGGGAGAGCACCTCGGCCGCCGCGTACTCGCTGAACAACTCGGGCCAGGACGGGACGTCGTTGGTCATCCTCCAAACGATGTCGGCGGGGGCGTCGATGACGATCTCGTTGTCCGTGTGTCCGGCCATGTCACACCGCCTGCCACTGGTAGAAGGGCGTGGCCATGGCGTCCTTCGGCTCCTGCCAGGCGGGGTCGTAGGGCGAGATGTGCCGCGCCAGCTTGGTGTTGATGTCGCGGTAGAGCTCGGTGTCGCGGGCCCGGTAGAGCCGGTCACGGATGTCGTCGTCCGCCTCGACCAGGTGGAAGTACAGGTTGTGGAAGCGGTACAGCGTGCGCCGCGAGACGCCGACCATGCGGGGCAGTTCGGTGGCGTCCGACTCCGCGAAGATCTCGGCGACCGCGTCCGCGTCCGAGGGCCGCATCCGGGCCACGATGAGCGTTCGATGCACGAGAGGTCCTTTCTCAGGCGGTGGGGGTGAGGTCGAGCAGTGCGGCGAGCCGCCGACCGGCCGCGGCCAGCTCTTCCGGCGGGTTGAAGCTGTAGCTGAGGCGCGACACCGGCCCGGGCGGCGCGCCGAAGCGCGCGCCGTCCGCGACCCGGACGCCGGCCCGTTCGGCCGCGCCGGCGTCCAGCCCGGGCAGCCACAGGAAGAAGCCGCCGTGTGGCACGGCCACGCCGCCGCCGAGGGCGGTGACCAGCGCGTCGCGCCGGGCCCGCAGTCCCTCGCGCAGCCGGGCGATCCGCCGGTCGTAGCGGCCGTCCAGGAGCAGGGTGGCGACAGCGAGCGAGGCCAGGTGGTTCAGGCCGCCGCCGCTGGACAGCAGCCCACCGGCGGCGAGCCGGGCGGTCAGCACGGGATCGGCGATCATCCACCCGAGCCGCAGCCCCGGGCCGAGGGTCTTGGCGAAGGTGCACAGCCGGATCACTCCGGTGTAGCCCGCCAGCTCGGCGAGGGACGGCGGCATCACGACCGGATCGAGGCGCAGCTCCGCGTAGGCGTCGTCCTCGACGATCAGGACGTCGTTCTCCCGGGCCGCGGCCACCAGTTCGCGACGGCGGTGCTCGCCGACCAGCAGCCCGGTGGGGTTGTGGAAGGTGGGGACGAGGTAGACGAAGGCGACGCGGCGCCCGGCGGCGCGGTGCGCCCGCGCCGCCTCCACCAGCGCCGCCGGGTCGGGTCCCTCGCCGTCCATCGGGATCGGGGACGGCAGCAGCCCGCGGTCGGTGAGGATCCGTCTGCCGAAGTCGTAGCAGACCGGCTCGCACAGCACGACGTCCCCGGGCCGGGCGAGCGTCGTCGCGAGCAGGTGGAGTGCGTGTGACGTGCCCGCGGTGACCAGCACGTGCTCCGGCCCGCACGGCCGGCCGCCGGTCGCCGCCCGCTCGGCGAGCGCCTGCCGCAGAGGCAGCACTCCCTGGTTCTCGCCGTACGTGAGCGCGGCGGCGCCGTACTCCTCCAACGCCTCGGTGTACGCGTCGGCGATCAGGCCGGTCGGCAGCAGCTCCGGGTCGAGGTAGCCCGGTGCCAGATCCGCGACGCCGTCCGGGGCGACCGCCTGGACGATGCCGGGGACCCAGCGGAGCCGGTGGGGGCGGGGGCCGTCCACGGGCGCCGCTCAGCCGGCCAGCAGGACGGACCGCAGCTCGCGGACGGCGGCCTGCAGGGAGGTGTGGGAGCGGGCCAGCGCGACGCGCAACGAGCGCTCGCCGAGCCCGGGATCGGCCCAGTGGAACTGGGTGCAGGGCAGCACGTAGACCTGGCGGTCCTGCAGGGCGGACCAGATGTCGGCGCAGCGCCGGTCGCCCAGATCGACCCGTTCCACGCTGACCACGCTGTCCGCATCGGGGAACGAGATCCCGGGCACGTCCCCCAGCGTCTCGTGGACGATGCGGCGGCCCTCCGCGATGAACGCGTGCAGGTCGGCGAGGCCGCCGCTCGCCGCGTCCTCGGCGAAGCGCTCGACGAGCGCCAGGATGAACGGCGAGACGCCGAGCAGGATGTCGGAGTAGATCTTGGCGACCGGCAGTCCCACGTTCGCGCTGTAGACGAGCAGGCCGACCTTGAGGTCCAGCGTCGGCCACAGCTTGCCGGTGTCCTCGATGACCGTCCACCGGCACCCACTGGACTCCAGGATCGCGTAATGGTCGTAGTGGGCGCGGGGGTCGAACCCGCGGAACGAGGTGTCGAGCGCGAGCACGACGTCCTTCTCGCGGCACTCGGCGGCGAGCGCCGCCAGCCGCTCCGCGGTCAGCACCCGGCCCGTGGGGTTGTTCGGCGTGGTGACGAAGACGCAGCCGACGCCGTCAGGAAGGGGCGCCCCCGCGTGCAGCGGGTCCTCCTCGACCGGGACCAGTCGCAGTCCCACGCCGCGCAGGATGTCGGGGATGTTGTCGAAGGTGGGATGGACCAGGGCCACCGCGTCGGTCCTGGTGGCGAGCGACCGCGCGAGGATCTCCATCGCGACGGAGGACGCGTAGCAGCTCAGCACCCGGCCCGCGGGATAGCTGTGCTGGCCGAGCAGGTGAAGGAAGGCGCGGTGGGCCTCCCGCTCCAGGTCCTCCACCGGTTGCGCGGCGGCCTTCTCGAAGAGGGTGGGAAACTCCTCGACGATCCGCTGCTGGCCGTCGGTGAGCTCCTGGCGGGCGTGGCCGTCGGCCATGTTGAGCTCGCTGTTGAGCGCCAGATACTCCAGCTCGGTCAGGTTGGCCGAGCGAAGGTGCACTGCCGGTTCGATCATCTCTGTACCCCGGTCGTTTGGCGGTCTAAAGGGCGATGCGGATGCGGTGCTGATCGAGCCACTGATTGGTCTGCAGGACCATCTCCATGTCGGTGAGGTCGCGCCACGCCCGCCGCGGCTCGATCGACCCGGCCAGCAGCGCCTTGGCGGCGGCCAGGTCGAGCAGCGGGAGCACGGGCGAGGCCGGGTCGGCGAGCACCCGCGCCAGCTCCGCCTTGAGCATCGGGGCGTACGCGGGATCGCGCCCGGTGGGGAACTGGCTGGGCTCCCGCTGCAACACCGACGCCGGTAGCAGGTCGGCCGCGGCCGCGCGGAGCAGGCTCTTCGGCCGCCCGTCGAAGGTCTTCATCTCCCAGGGGACGTTGAACAGGTACTGGACGAGCTCGTGGTCGCAGTACGGCCAGCGCAGCTCGACGCCGCCGGCCAGGCTCACTCCGTCGTCGAGCGCACAGCCGAACTCCTGCCAGCCCTGGAGATGGAGGTAGTAGATCTCCCGCATCCTGCGCGCCCCCGGTTCCTCGCCGTCCAGGGTCGGGACACCGGACAGCTCGGCCCGATACATGTCGGCGCAGTAGCCGGGCACGTCCAGCTCGCGGAGCACGTCCGGGCTGAACAGGCCGGTGCCCAGCCCCTGCGGCGGCAGGTGGTGGGCGGTGGCCGCGATCCACGGGTAGGTCTCGGCGGCCACGACCGCCGGGTCGTCCATCCCCATGAACGAGGCGAAGACGGTGTCGGCCTGCTCCCCGGCGAGGACCACGCCGACCCGTTCGCCGATGCGGCGGCAGAGCGCGCGCAGCGAGGCGGGGAACTGCGGGGCGGCCACCGGCATGTCCTGCTGTGCCCACACCGCCGTACGGCGCAGCACGGGGTCGGTCATGTCGCGGGCGTCCAGCTCGATCAGCTCGTGCTCGGAGCCGATGTGCTCGGCCACCTCGCGGGCGTAGGGCGCGTCCTCGGCGCTGCGCATCGGCCCGGGGCCCGTGGCCTGGCCGCCCATGTAGCCGACGGTGAACGTGCGCAGCCGGCCCGCGCCCTGGTCGCGCAGGGCCCGCGCGGCCAGTGCCGCCACTGTGCTGGAGTCGACGCCGCCCGACAGCAGCACGCCGACGGGCACGTCGGCGGCGAGTTGCCGGGTCACCGACGCCTCGAGCAGCTCCCGCACCCGGCGCACGGTGGCGCCCCTGTCGTCGGTGTGCGGCGCCGCCGCGAGCCGCCAGTAGAGCCGCTCGCCCGTGCCCTTCTCGTCGATCGCGACGACCTCGCCCGGCCGCACCCGCCGCATGCCGCGGACGACCGCGCGGCCGACCGTGCTGGTGAAGGCGAGCAGCTCGCGCAGACCGTCGGCGTCGACCACGGGATCGACCAGCGGGTGCGCGAGCACGGCCTTGGGCTCGGAACCGAAGATCACCCCGGTGTCGGTGGGGTGGTAGTACAGCGGCTTGACGCCGAACCGGTCGCGGGCCAGCACGAGCCGCTCGGCCCGGCCGTCCCACAGCGCGAAGGCGAACATACCGTTCAAGTGGGCGGGGCACTCCTCGCCCCACTCGAGGTAGGCGCGGAGCAGAACCTCGGTGTCGCCGTCCGTGCGGAAGCGGTGGCCGAGTCCCCGCAGTTCCTCGCGGAGCTCGCGGTAGTTGTAGATCTGGCCGTCGAAGGCGAGCGCCACATCGCCCTCGGACATCGGCTGGCGGCCGCCGGGGAGATCGACGCCGGCCCGGCGGCGATGGCCGATCACGGCGTGTGGAGACGCCCAGATCCCCTCGCCGTCGGCCCCGCGCCAGGCGAGCGTGCCGAGCTGGGCGAGCACTGCGTTGCGGTCCGGTACGAGGTTCCGGTGGAAGTCCACCCATCCTGCGATGCCACCCATCCGCGAGCTCCTCCGCGTGCGTGGTTGTGGGGTGAGTGCCCGGAGCGGCACCTGCGGGGAATGCTGGCAGGCGACGCTCGGCGCGCGTTCAAGCCGTGATCGAGCATCGAGCCAGGGAGACCGCCGGGCCGGGAAAGTAGCGTCCGCACTACCTCCGGAACTCCCGTGATCGCCCGTGACGGGCCGCGTCCCGCTTTGGTTGGCTGGACGGCATGAACCAGACCCATTCCCCCGACGCCGTACGGCTGATCGACGTGCGCCGGGTCTACGGTTCCGGGCCGAACGCCGTGGCGGCGCTGCGCGGGGTGAGCGCGGACTTCCCCGCACGCTCGTTCACCGCGATCATGGGCCCGTCAGGCTCGGGCAAGTCCACGCTCCTGCAGTGCGCGTCCGGCCTGGACCGGCCCGACGGCGGCCGGGTCCTGGTCGGCGGCGTGGACCTGGGCCGTCTCGACGAACGGCGGCTGACCGAGCTGCGACGCGACCGGATCGGGTTCGTGTTCCAGTCGTTCAACCTGGTGGAGAGCCTCACCGCGGCCCAGAACGTCGCGCTGCCGGTGCGGCTGTCGGGGCGCAGGCCGCCGGCCGGTCACGTCGAGGAGCTGCTGCGCGTGGTCGCGCTGGCCGACCGGGCGCGCCACCGCCCCGCCGAGCTCTCCGGGGGCCAGCAGCAGCGCGTCGCCATCGCCAGGGCCCTCGCGGCCGGGCCCGAGGTGCTCTTCGCGGACGAGCCGACCGGCGCGCTGGACAGCCGCACCGGCCGGGAGGTGCTCGCCCTGCTGCGCCGGCTTGTCGGCGAGCGCGGCGACACGGTGGTGATGGTGACCCACGACCCGCTGGCCGCGTCGCACGCCGACCGGGTGCTGTTCCTGTCCGACGGCACGATCGTGGACGAGTTGCGCTCACCGACGCCCGCGTCCGTCGCCTCCCGGCTGGCGGACCTGGAGGACGGCGACCGCCGGGAGGCGGTATGAACGGGGTCGCGGCTCTCGTCGGCGTGGCCTGGCTGACACTCCGCTCCCGCGTCTCCGGCTTCGCCGGGGCGATCGTGGCCCTCGCGCTCGGCGTGGGTTACAGCGGGGCCGCCGTTTCGTTGCTCGCCACCGCCTCCGCGTTGCCGCCGGGGACCCCCGCGCCTCTTCGGCGAGCCGTCCAGGAGTCCGGCTCCCTGTTGGTGATGCTCGCGGTGATCGGCGCCTTCGCCACGATCTTCGTGGTCGCCGGGACGTTCGCCTTCACGGTCGCGCAACGGCGCCGGGAGCTGGCCGTACTTCGCGCGGTCGGGGCGACGCCGGGCCAGGTCAGAGGCCTGGTCATGGCCGAGGCCTGGCTGGCGGCGGTGATGGCCTCCGTGATCGGCACGGTGCTGGCCTTCCCTCTCACCGCCGGGGTGACGGCCGCCCTGCGTGGGCAGGGGCTGCTGCCCGCGGGTTTCGTGTCCCGGGTGTCTCCGGGGGCGCTGTTCGGCGCGTTCGTGCCGGGGGTGGTCATCGGCGTGGTCGCCGCCGCGTCGGCGGCGCGCCGGGCGTCCCAGGTGCGGCCCGCTGAGGCGCTGCGCGACGCCGCGCTCGCGGAGCCGCCGATCGGACGCGGCAGGTGGGGCGGCGGACTGGCGTTCCTCGCCTGCGGAGCGGGCATGCTCGCGCTGGTGCCGGTCGCGCCGCCGGACGGGCGGATGCCGCTCACCATGTTCGTCTCGCTGCCGTTGGTGCTGGGGTTCGCGCTGCTCGCGCCCGCCTTCGCCGCCTGGGTCGGGGCGGCCGTGGCCACTCCCCTGGTCCGGCTGACCTCGGCGACCGGCATGCTGGCCAGGGAGAACGTCCGGCAGGCCGTGCGCAGGACGGCGTCGACCGCGGCGCCCGTCCTGGTCACGGTGGGGCTCACCGGATCGCTGCTCGGCGGCACCGCCCTCCTCGGCCGGGCGATCGCCGCCGACGCGCAGCGCTCCTGGCGCTCCGATCTGGTCGTCTCGGGTCCCGGCGCCGCCGAGGTCGCGGCCGTGCCCGGGGTGCGCGTCGCGGTGCCGGTGACCGCCGGCGAGGTCGAGGTGTCGGCGAACCGGACGGAGCGGACGGTCGCCGCGCTCGGCGTGCTCCCGGAGGGGATCGGCCAGGTCATGAACGTCTCGCACGTGGCCGGTGACCTGGCCGGTCTGCGCCACAGGGGCGTGGCCGCCGACCGCAGGCAGGCGGAGGGGTTCGGCTGGCGGCTGGGCGGGCCGGTACGGCTGGCCCTGCCGGGGCGCGAGCCGGCGGTCCTGCGGCTCGCCGCCGTGTTCGACGGCTCCCCGCTCGGCGGCCCGCTGCTGGTCCCCCAGGACCTGCTGCCCGGCCCGGTCTCCGTCCACGTGGCCGTCGGTCCGGGCGGTGACCCACGCGCGGTGGCCGCGGCCATCGAGCGCCGGTCGGACCGGGTGCGGGTGACGCCCACGGCGGAGACGACGGCCGCGGCCGGGAAAGCGCGCCAGGAGGGCATGCGGATCGGAGCGGTGGCCCTCACCGGGTTCGCCGTCGCATACACGCTCATCTCGGTGGCGAACACCTCGGCGATGGCGTTCGGCTCTCGCAGGAGCGAGTTCGCCCGGCTGCTACGGATCGGCGCGCGGCGGGCGCAGGTCCTGCGCATGGTGCTGTGGGAGTCGCTGTGCGTGGCCGCGACCGGCGCCCTCCTCGGTGTCGCGGTGACGGCCCTGGCCGTGCTGGGGCTGCGAGAGGTGCTGCGCGGGATCGGGAGCGCGGTCCCAGCGGCGCTGCCGTGGGCCGAGACCGGCGCCGTCGTGGGCGCGTGCGTGGCCGTGGTGACGCTGTCGAGCCTCGTGCCGGCGGCGGTGGCCCTGAGAGGCCGTCACGACGCCTCCTCGCGCAGGTAGTGGAGCACCGCCATCACCCGGCGGTGCTCCTCGTCGGTGGGTTCGAGGAGGAGCTTGCCGAAGATGTTCCCGACGTGCTTGAGCACCGCCGCGTCCGTCACCATGAGCTTCCTCGCGATGGCGCCGTTGGACTTGCCCTCCGCCATGAGGCCGAGCACCTGCCGCTCTCGGGGGGTGAGCCGGTCCAGGGCGGCGCGGTCCCTGCGGTCCTCCAGCAGTCGCACGACCACCTCGGGATCGATGACGGTGCCGCCGCCGGCCACCCGCTCGACCGCGTCCAGAAACTCCTCGACCTCGCCGACCCGGTTCTTCAGCAGATAGCCGACGCCCTTGCCGGCCCCGGACTCCAGCAGCTCCAGGGCATAGGAGCGCTCGACGTACTGCGAGAGCACCAGGACGCCGATCCCCGGGTGGCGGGTGCGGATGCGCAGCGCGGCGAGCAGCCCCTCGTCACGGAAGCTCGGCGGCATCCGTACGTCCACCACTGCCACGTGGGGGCGATGCTCGGCCACCGCCTCCAGCAGCGCGTCCCCGTCGCCGACCGAGGCGACGACGCGATGCCCGAACCGCTCCAGGATGTGCCGCAGTCCCTCGCGCAGCAGCACCGCGTCATCGGCGATCACGACGTCCACTCGACCTCCACGCGTATGACGGTCGGCCCGCCGGGCGGGCTCGACAGGCTGACGGAGCCGCCCAGCGCCGCGATCCGGTCCGCGACGCCGGTCAGGCCGCTGCCCCGTTCCGGATCGGCTCCGCCCGCCCCGTCGTCCTCGACCCGCAGCACCAGCCTGCGGCGTCCCGGCCCGGACGGTTCTCCGGCGAGGTCCAGTTCGGCCCGCCCGGCGCCGCTGTGCTTGGCGAGGTTGGTCAGCGTCTCGCACCCGGCGAAGTACAGCGCCGCCTCCACGGCTTCCGGCGGGCGCGGTCCCGCGGCGGCGGCGCGCACGGTCACCGGCACCGGGCAGCGCCGGGCGGCTTCGGCCAGCGCGGTGGGCAGGCCCCGGTCCCCCAGGATGGCGGGCCGCATCCCGCGGACCAGGTCCTGCAGCTCGCCCAGCGTCTCCTGCGCCTCCCGGTAGGCCCGCTCCACCAGCGACCCGGCCTCGGGCGCGGCGTCGCCGAGCTCCAGCTTCGCCAGGCCCAGCGTCATGATGAGCCCGGTGAGCCGCTGCTGGGTGCCGTCGTGCAGGTCGCGTTCCAGTCGCCTGCGCTCGCTGTCGAAGACGTCGACCAGCCGGGCCCGGGAGCGATCCACCTCGATCAGCCGGAGCCTCAGGTCCCGGTCCTCGGACGGGACAAGCAGGGTCCGGGCCAGTACGGCCTGCGCGGCGGCGACGGCGGAGACCAGATAGGAGGCGGCCACCGCGATCACCAGCCCGCCCCCGGCCGCCGCCCACGCGAGCGCCGGGTCGTCCACCACGGCCTGCCAGGAGGCATTGGCCCGCGGCGAGCCGGGCAGCGCGTGCCACACCGGCGCCGACAGCGGCCCCAGCACCGTGGCCGCGACCACCAGCAGGCAGCCGAGGTCGATCGGGGCCAGCACGCACAGCAGCAGTCCGTGCCCGACCTCGCGCCAGGTCGTGGGCTCGGTCAGCAGTTCCCTGGCGCGGTCCCCCCGGGGAATCGGAGGGACGGGACGGCGGTCCAGCAGCCGGAGCCGGGCCCGCTCCACCCGTCCCATGGCCACCGTCCACGCGGGAACGCGCCCGAGCACCCACACCCCGACGACCAGGGGTGCCGTCACCGCGCCGAGCGCGAGCAGGACGACCGTGCCCGCCGCCCAGGCGAGCGCCACCGGCGGACCGGACAGCAGGTACGCCGCCGATCGCCAGGGCAGTCGTGACAACGGCACCCGCCACGGCACGGCGAGCAGGGGCTGCCACGGTCCCGCGGCATCGTCCACGCGCCCGCCCATGCGGATGACCTTAGCGCCGCGCCGGCCGTCGAGCGGCCGTCGAGGTCCGCTCGACACCGGCTGGAGCGCCGTTGTCCGGGCCCGGCGGCGTACTTACGCTGCGCCCATGACCAGCGTGACGCGCCACACCGGACCCGTCGGTTATTCGCTGCCGCTCTCTCCCTCCGGGACCTCTTCCATGATCACCCCGCCGCCCTGGCATTTCTCCGGCGAGGTGGTGATGGTCGACTACCGGCTGGACCCGGCGGCGGCCGAGTGCTTCCTGCCACCCGGCCTGGACGCGGGCCCCGATCCGGGGAGGGCCGCCGCCGTGTTCGCCGAGTGGCAGTGGTGCTCGGACTCCGGGACCGAGCTGCGCGACCCGGCGCGGTGCCGCTTCTCCGAGTTCCTCATCCTCCTGGCCTGCGCGCACCGGGGCGAGCCGATGGCCCGCTGCCCCTACGCGTGGGTGGACCAGGCGGTGCCGCTCGTCCGTGGCTGGGTGCAGGGGATGCCCAAACAGCACGGCGTCGTCCACCTGACCCGCCCCGTCACCGTGGGTCGCGCGGGACCGCGCATGGCTCCCGGAGGACGCTTCTCCGGCGCCCTCAGTGTGCGCGGCCGACGGCTCGCCGCGGCCGCCGTGACCCTGGAGGGCCGCTCGGAGCCGCCCGAACTGCACACGCTCCCCCTGGTCCACAGCAGGTTCTTTCCTTCCTGGATCCCCGGCGACGTCCCGGTGAACGAGTTGGTCGCCTCGCGGGTGACCGGCGTCGAGTTCGGCGAGGTCTGGTCCGGCCCGGCGGAGCTGGCCTTCCCGCTCGATCCGGGCGACGACCCGGACATGGCCCTGCTGGCGCCGGTCGAGGTCGGCTCCGGGCATGTGTTCTCCTACGCCGAGACCCTGCACGGCGGTCGCCGGCTCGCTAGGGAGGCGCTCCTCTAGAAGAAGACCACCGTGCCGGCGTCCACCCGTCTCCGGAAGGCCCACCACATCCACGCCTGGGCCGCGACCAGCAGCGGCAGGGTGACGAGGGCGAAACCGCCGAGCGTGCGCAGAGTGTCGTCGTCCGCCGCCGCGCCCGGCAGGTCCCCGGCGAGCCGTACGAGCAGCACCGCGACAGGGGACGCGGCGGCGAGGGAGGTGAGCGTGAGCGCCCGGCCGTGCCTCCCCCGCCGCACCGCCGCCCGCGCGGCCCACAGGGCGGCCGCGCCCAGGCCGCCGATCAGGACGGCGGAGAGCAGGACCTCCCATCGCTTCGGCAGCACCAGGACGGCCCCGGCCGACACGGCCAACGCGAGCAGTCCCGCGGCCGGGCGCAGCAGGCGCGCAGCCGTCGCCTCGGCCCGCTTCATCAGATCCCCCGACAGCCGTACCGCGAGGAAGACGGACCCGTGCGCGGCGAACAGCGCGACCATCGCCACCGCCCACAGCAGTGGGTACGGCCCGGCCAGCCGCGCCGCCCCGGCCGTCGCGCCCGCCGGGGGGAGGCCGGCGAGCGCGGCCCCGATGAACAGGCCCCAGAAGGCGGCGAACGCGGCGCTGGTCACGACCAGCATCCGGTCCCAGCCCGCCCGCCAGCCGAGCGACCCGCGCCGGCTGCGGAACCAGATCGACGCGTCACGCAACACCCAGACGAGCAGGCCCACCACGACCAGCGGGTACATCCCGCCCAGCGCCCGGTCCTTGACCAGTGGGAACGCGCCGGCGAGCACACCGCCGACGGCCACCAGCCACACCTCGTTGCCGAGGAAGAACGGGCCGATCGCGGTGAGGAGCGCCCGCCGCTCCCCCTCCGTGTGGCCGACCCGGCGGAGCAGCAGACCGGTGCCGATGTCGAAGCCGTCCACCACGAAGTAGCCGCAGAACAGCAGCCCCAGCAGGACCGCCCATACGAGATCCACCGTTTCCTCCTGTGTTCAGTAGGCCGTCAGACGGTCCCTGGCGGGCTCGGCGAGCGTCGTCCCGAACAGCGTGTGGCGGGGTCCCCTGCGGGCGTACGTGGCGATCAGCCAGTAGTCGAGGACCACGAGCAGCCCGAGCACCAAGGTGAAGCCGACGTAGGAGGCGAGCACGAGCCCGGGAGGGACGTCCGACACCGCCTTCTCGGTGGTCAGCAGGCCGTATACCGCCCAGGGCTGCCGGCCCACCTCCCGTACCAGCCAGCCCATGATCACCAGCACGAATGGCACCGGCATCATCACGACCAGCGCGTAGAGCGGCACGCGCAGCCGTACCAGCCAGTTCCGGAACAGCAGCACGAGGCAGGCGAGGGTGGCGAGGGCGAGAACGAAGGCGCCGTTCATCATGATCTGGTAAGGGATCGCGATCCAGGAGGGCGGCGCGAAGTCGCCGGGGCCGAACCGCTGCAGCATCAGCTGCCGCGCGGCCTCCAGCCGGGCGGGCTCCTGGTACATGACGGCGAGCTTCATCGGCTGGTACCGCTCGATCGCGACCTCCTGCAGGAAGCCGAAGTGGATGATCGAGAACGCGCCGACGGGGGCGGCGACGACGCCCCATCGCAGCGAGCGGCGGAAGACCTCCACCTCGTCCGTCCGCCGGATGAAGTGCCAGGCGCTGATCCCGGCCACGAACAGCCCTCCGGCCAGCAGCGCCGCCGATACGACGTGCAGGAGGGAGTCGGTCAGGCTGTCGTTCCGCAGCAGCGCGCCGAAATCGGTCAGATAGGCCCGGCCGTTCCGCATCTCATGGCCGACGGGGTTCTGCAGGAAGGCGTTGGCCGCCAGAACCCACAGCGCCGAGGCGTACGCGGCGACCGCGACCAGCCAGATCAGCGCCAGGTGGATCCACTTGGGCAGCCGGTTCCAGCCGAAGATCCACATGCCGAGGAACGTCGCCTCGACGAAGAAGGCGATCAGCGTCTCCAGCGCCAGCGGCGCCCCGAAGACGTTGCCCGCGACCTCGGACAGCCCGCCCCAGTTCAGCCCGAACTGGAACTCCATCACCAGGCCCGTGACGATGCCCAGGGCGTAGTTGATGACGTACAGCGTGCCCCAGAACTTCGTCATGCGGGCGTAGACGGCCTTGCCGGAGACCGCGTAGGCGGTCTGCATGCCGGCGACGAACACGACCAGCCCGAGCGAGAGGGTCACGAAGAGGAAGTGCAGGGAGGTCGTGGTCGCGAACTGCAGCCGTGCCAGGAGAAGGGTGTCCATATCGCTCCGAGTGCTTCCGTCACCGGACAGGCCTGATCACGATGATCAAGCCTGTCACGGCGGCCGGGGATCGTCATCGGGTCATGGGCGGCTTGTGCGGCTGCTCCCCGGGGAGCAGCCGCGTGTCCGGGCTACTCCCCCGGGAGTAGTCAGGCGGCCTCGGCGAGCCTGGCGTCGACCAGGGCGAGGAAGTCCCTCGGTGTGGCCGACTCCACCGCGTCGTCGCCGAGCTTCACACCGAGCTCGCGTTCCACGCGGACGGTGATCTCCAGCACCGCCAGCGAGTCGTACTGCAGGTCGGCGAACGACGTGTCAAGGATGTCGCCGTCGAGGTCGACGCCGGCGTCCTCCCCCGCCGCCTCGCGCATGACCCGCCGCAGGTCCTGAAGGGTGAACTGACTCATCGCTGACTCCTCTTCTCAACTGGCTTGCCGCCCGCCGGCGGGCACCGGGGGCCGGGACGGAACATGCGGGACGCGCAGCAGCAGCGCCGCGACCAGGCCGCCGGCGGCGCACGCCGCCGCGATGGCGAAGACGACGCCCGCCGCGGCCGCGTGCTCTCCGGTGCGCGCGAGTTCGGACCGGAACACGCCGCTCAGCGCGGCCAGCCCGAGCATGCCGCCGAGCTGGCGGCTGAGCGACTGGACGGCGAGCGCCGCCCCGAGGTCGGGACGCGGCGCGTGGTTCATCACCGCGACCGAGTAGACCTGGAACATCAGGCCCAGGCCGACCCCGAAGCACGCCGTCCACACGGCGATCGGCCCGGGGGCGACGCCGCCGTACGCGGTCTGGGCGGCCAGCCCGACCAGACCCGCCAGGAGCAGCACGCCGCCGGCGACGCCGAACGCCTGGGGGTGGCCAAGGCGCGCCATCAGGGGGCTCCCGCCGAGGGACGCGACGAGCGTCCCCGCGGTGATCGGGAGCAGCGCGGCCCCCGCTCCGGTGACGCTCGCGCCGGACGCGACCATCAGCAGCGGCAGGAAGGTGATGGCGGCGAACATGGCGAGCCCGGTCACGAAGCCCTGGACGTTCGCCGCGACGAGGACGCGGTCACGGAACAGCCGCAGCGGCACGATCGGCCGGGCGGCGCGGCGCTCGGCCCGCACCCACAGCGCCGCCAGGAGTACGACGGCCGCGGCCAGGCCGACCACGACCGGCGATCCCCAGGCGTACTCCGTGCCCGCCCAGCTCGACAGCAGGACCAGACACAGGCACCCCCCGCCGAGCAGCGCCGCCCCGGCGTAGTCGACGGCGGCCGCGCCCTCGGGTCGGGCCAGCCGAGCGGTGGCGATCAGGACGAGCGCGACCAGCGCCACCGGAACCGTGAGGAAGAACGTCCACCGCCAGCCCATCGCGTCGGTGACCAGGCCGCCGACGAACGGGCTCAGCGCGGTGAAGACGTTCATCCCGGTGGCGAAGTAGATCTGGTGACGTACGCGCCGCCGCGGGTCGAGCAGCTCGGCGTAGACGGCGACGGCCGACACCATCAGCCCGCCCGCCCCCACGCCCTGGACAGCGCGGAAGACGACCAACTCGATCATCGACCCGGACAGCCCGCACAGCACCGAACCGGCCGACAGCACGGCGAGCGCCGTCACGAACACCGGCTTGCGCCCGAAGACGTCGCCGAACCTGCCGTACAAGGGCGTGGTCACCGTGGAGGCGAGCACGGCGCCCGTGGTGACCCAGGCGAACAGGTCCAGATCGCCGAACTCCGCGACGACGGCCGGCAGAGCCGCGGCCGTGATGTTCAGATCGACCACGGCGAGCAGCTGGGCGAGCATGACGGCCGCCAACGGGAGAATCAGACGGCGGCCGGTCGGCCGGGCGGCCGGATCGGACGCGGTCAGGTCGGACAGCGCCACGGATCACCCTCCCCGTGTCCGCTCTCCGGCTCCGGCGGCACGCACCAGTACAGCTGGGCCGTGCCGAGAAGCCCAAGAAACCGTAGGAACGACTCGCACATCGGATGCCTCAGCTCCGTCCGCTCGTCGGCGTGGGGCGCAGTACGCCGCGCAGCGCCGCACGCAGCTCGCCGGCCGGATCGGGGACCGCGTGCGGCCGGCGCCACGCGACGATCCCGTCCGGGCGGACGAGCACCGCCCCGCCGGCGCCGACGCCGTAGCGGCGGCACCACTCGGCTCCCCCGTCGGCGACGAGGCCGTCGGTCATCGTGGACGCGGCCACGTCGACGCCCAGCTCCGCCGACGCGCTCCGGGCCGCCGCCGTCCAGCTCTCCCCGCCCGGCCCGGCGAGCACGGTGAAGGAGCGGCCGAACAGGTCCAGGGTCGAGCCGCCCGCGCGGGTGAGCGCCACGTGCGGCGCGCGGGTGCCGACCTGACCGCCCGGCTCCCGAGGGTCGGTCACGGGCGGGGCCGCCGGCTCCGGTTCGGCGAGCGCGCCCGCGCGGTACCGGTGGCCGAAGGTGAGCGTCAGGTCGTCGATCAGCCCGGCGCCCGCCGCCGGAGGCCCGAACCCGGTGCGGGTGGTCACCCGGCGCAGGCACTGGTCCACGGTCAGGTCGGCCACCGGCGCCCGCTCGGCCTCGTAACTGTCGAGCAGCCCGGGCCCGGCCGGGCCGCGCAGCACGAGGCCGAGCTTCCAGGCCAGGTTGTGCGCGTCCTGGATGCCGGTGCTCGCCCCGAACCCGCCCACCGGCGGCATCACGTGGGCCGCGTCGCCCGCCAGGAACGCCCGCCCCTCGCGATAGCGGGTGGCGCAGAGCGCGGACAGCTCCCACGTCTGCCGGTCCAGGATGCGTACGGGCAGGTCCTGCACGCCGAGGGCCGCGCGTACCAGCTCCAGGCAGCGGTCCTCGGGGTGGTCGGGGGCCCGTTCCGGATGCTGGATGTAGAGGATGCCCTGGCGCAGCGTGTCGTCGTGGACCAGCAGCCCGTCCACCCGCTCGTTGCGCACCTGGCAGATGGCGAACCGCCGGTCGCCCAAAGGGCCGCGCAGGTCGGCCTCGAACACGATGCTGAGCTGGTAGGCCAGCGCGCGTGTCCCCTTGAGCTCGATGCCAAGCCGTTCGCGGGTGCGGCTGCGTGCCCCGTCGGCGGCGACGAGATAGCGCGCCCGCAGCCGGCCGCCGTCACGCAGGACGAGCGTCACGCCGTCGGCGTCCTGGGTGAAGTGGTCGACCTCACGGCCGAAGCTCACGGCGGCGCCGAGTTCCTCCGCGCGCCGCCGTACCAGCGGCTCCAGGCGGTCCTGGCTGCACAGCGCCCACGGCGACGGGCTGATCGCGTCCAGCTCGCCGCCCGAGGGAAGGTCCGCGCGGAACAGCTCACGGCCGGTGAGGCTCTCCACCCGGGCTCGCATCGTGTGGTCGGCGAAGCCCGCGCCCGCCTCCCGTACGGCCGGCTCCAGCCCGATCTGCCGCAGCAGCTCGACGGCCCTGGGGTTGAACCCCCGGGCCCGGGGGTGGGCGGAGGGCCGGGCCCGCCGCTCCAGCACCTGGCACCGGACGCCGTGCCAGGCGAGGAAGGCGGCGGCCGACAGCCCCACGACCCCGCCGCCCACGACGACGACGTCGGTCGACTCGGTCCGGGTGCTCATAGCGGACGGCGGGCGACGATCAGCGTGTTGTGGGCGCCGAGCGAGGACGAGGTGATCTCCGCGAAACCCGCCTCGGTGAGCCAGGTCCGGCACTCCGCCGTCGTGTACTCCGACCCGTGCGGCGTCACCATGAGCATGTTCAGGCTGGTGAGCAGGGCGCCGGCCGAGCCGCGCCGGTCCTCGTCGATCATCGGGTCGCAGATCAGCAGCACCCCGCCGGGCGGCAGCGCCTCGAACGCCGAGGCGACGAGCCGGCGGCGCTCGGGCACACCCCAGTCGTGCAGAACGTGGCTCATGACCAGTGCCTGCGCCGAGGGCATGGGGTCCTCGAAGAAATTGCCGGCGTGGAACGTCACCTTGCCGGTGAGCCCGAGCTGCTCCATGTGCTCGTGAAACACCGGCTCCACGCCCGGCAGGTCCTGGACGCCGACGGTCAGGTCCGGGTGGCGGCGCAGGATCGCGGCGACCAGGTTGCCGCGGGCCCCGCCGACATCCACGACCGAGTCCACCGACGACCAGTCGAACGCCTCGGCCAGCGCCGGACCGATCATGCCGTTGAGGTAATCCATGCCGGCGGTGAAGTTCCGCCAGGCGGCCGTCGTGCGGTACTGCTCGGTGAACATCTCCGGTCCGGACCCCCAGCGGTTCTGCGGCTCGCCGCTGCGCAGCGCGTCGATGAGCCGGTTCCATCGGGCGTCGGCGTTGCTCAGGAACGCCCCGACATAGGACGGCCGGTCCTCGTTGAGGTAGTGCTCCGCGATCGGCGTGTTGCGGTAGACACCGCCCTCGCGCTCAAGCATGTCCAGGGCCACGAGCGCGTCCAGGAAGTCCCTGGTGCCCCTGGGGTGCAGCCCGAGGCGCGCGCCCAGCTCCTCGGCCGTGGCGGGCCGCTCGGACAGGCTGGTGAACACCCCCAGCTCGGCCGCGGTGAGGATGGTCTTGCGGCTGAAGTACGCGGTGCCGAGCCGCCAGAGCGGTTCCGCGCTGACCGCTTCGGCGGGCGGGTGGTGCAGGTGCGTGGTCATGAGACCTCCGTCGGTGAGAGGGCCGGCGTGTCCAGCCCGAGCCGGGTGTTGATGCGCCTGCGGCCGATCGCGAGCGCGGCCGCCACGGCGACCGGAAGCAGCGACAGGCCGAGGAAGTACGCGGGAGCGGGGACGGATCCTCCGGACATCGCGACGCGGGCGAGCTGGCCGCCGACCACGGCGCCGACCGCCCCGGCGAGCCACCACAGACCCATCAGCTGGCCGGAGGCCCCGGGCAGGGCGATCTGGGCGGTGGCCCCCAGGCCCGCGGCTCCGACGACGAGTTCGGCGCAGGCCTGGAGCAGGTAGACGACGGTGAGCCACGCCGGCGAGACCGGGCCGGTCGCGGCGAGGCCCGCGGCCGACGCCATCAGCAGGAAGCTGACGGCCGCCAGGGAGAGGCCCAGCGCGAGCTTGACCGGCACGTTCAGCCTCCGTCCCGGCCCGGTCGAGATCCGGGCCACGACCGGGGCGACCAGGAGCACGAACAGCGGGTGCAGCGTCTGGAACCAGCTCGCGGGAACGGTGAAGCCGAGGACGGCGCGCTCGGTGGCCACGGCGGCGAACTGGTTGAGCACCGAGTTCCCCTGGCCGGCCAGGAGGAAGAACACCGCCGTCGCCAGGAAGACCCAGCCGTACGAGCGCAGCCTCCGGCGGTCGTCCGCGCTGACCGCGGGCCCTTTCATGATCGCGCGGGCGTACGGGATGGGCGCGAACAGGACAAGCAGGCCGAGCCCGGCGACGAAGTGCTCCATGCGGGCGGTCCCGGCCAGGACGTCGAGCGCCGCGAGGGCCGCGACGGCCCCGACTCCGAGCGCGGTGCGCCGGGCGACGCGCCGCAGGGTCTCCGGGGCGGCCGGCTGGCCGGGCCGCCGCCCGACGTCGCCGAGGTGGCGGCGGCCGCGCAGGTAGGTGGCCAGGCCGACGCCCATGCCGACCGCCGCGGCCCCGAAACCCAGGTGCCAGTTCACCCGCTCGCCGAGGAAGCCGGTGACGATGGGCGCGGTGAGGGCCCCGGCCTGGATGCTGATGAAGAACACCGAGAAGCCCGCCTCGCGCCGAGCCGCCGCCCGCTCCGGGTAGAACGCGCCGAGCAGCGCGGACAGGTTGGGTTTGAGCAGGCCGGTTCCGGCCGCGATCAGCGCGATGCCGGGGAAGAACGCGGCGCGGAACGGCAGGGCCAGGCACAGGTGCCCGGCGGCGATGACGGCCCCGCCGTACCCGACGGCCCGCTGGGCGCCGAAGACCCGGTCGCCGAGCCACCCGCCGGGAACGGACGCGACGAAGGTCGCCGAGACATAGAGCCCGACGAGCGCGCCCGCGCCGCCCGCGTCCATGCCGAGCCCGCCGTCGCGCGGGGACGCGCTCGCGTACAGGAAGAGGATCGCCATCATCCCGAAGAAGCTGAACCGCTCCCACAGGTCGATCTTGAACAGCGTGCTGAACCAGCGCGGCTGGCGCCATGGCCAGAGCTCCTGCGGTGGTGACATCTACTCCAACTCCCGAGGTCGGCCGTCGGCGGTGATGCTGGCAGCCGGATCTCGCGCCGCATTCGTGTTCCGCTGGTGCGCTGCGCCCCGCCGGTACGCCACCCGGCGGGCTCCAGCGCCTCTCCAGGCCGCCGCGACCTTCGGCCGGGACGCTGAGGCCCCCGCGGATCCCGTACGGGCCGGTTCCCGTGCGGACGGCGAGAACCCCCTGGCAGAGAGGAGTGCCGAGATGACCGCCCAGGAGACCCAGCGGACCGCGACCGGCGACGGCGAGAGGCCGCGCTTCCCGTTCGCGGCCCGGTGCCCGGGAGAGCCGGCGCCCGAGTTCGACCGGCTGCGGGCGGACCGGCCGGTGGCGAGGGTGACGTTCCCCACCGGGGACACGGCGTGGCTGGTGACCGGCTACGAGGACAACCGGACGGTCCTGAGCGACCCGCGTTTCAGCCGGGCCCTCACCACGCGTCCGGGGGCGCCGAGGCTGCAGCCGATCCCGCCCGACCCCGCCTCGCTGTTCAGCATGGACGCGCCCGAGCACACGCGGTTGCGCCGCCTGGTCGCCCCGGCGTTCGGCAACCGCCGGATGGCCGCGCTACGGCCGGTGATCGAGCGTGAGGTGGAGCTGCTGGTGGACGGCCTCGTCGCCGCCGGCCCACCGGCCGATCTGGTGTCGGGCCTGGCCCGCCGGCTGCCGATCACGGTGATCTGCGAGCTGCTCGGAGTACCCACCGCGGATCGCGAGCGGATCGCCGGCTGGGTGGACGTGCTGCTGAGCCTGACCCGGTTCCGGCCGGAGGACGTGGCGCGGGCCAGGGCCGACCTCAAGGGCTACCTGGAGGGACTGGTCGCCGCCAAGCGGGAGAGCCCGGCCGACGACCTGTTCAGCGAGCTGATCGCGGCCCGGGACTCCGGCGACGCGCTCAGCGAGGAGGAGCTGGTGATGATGGGCGCCACCGTGCTGACCGGCGGGTTCCTCAGCACCGCGAGCGAGATCGCCCTGTCGTTCCTGTGCCTGTTCCGCCACCCGGAGCAGCTCGCCGCGCTGCGCGCGCGTCCCGAGCTGCTGCCGTCGGCGGTGGACGAGTTGCTCCGCTACAACGCGCTGACCACCGGCGGCGGCCTGCTGCGCGTCGCCTCCGAGGACGTACGGCTCGGCGGCGTGACGATCGCGGCGGGCGAGGCCGTTCTGCCCGCGATCTCGGCGGCCAACCGGGATCCCGACGTGTTCGACGAGCCCGGGCGGTTCGACGTGACCCGCGAGAGCAACCCGCACCTGACCTTCGGCCTGGGCATCCACTACTGCCTGGGGGCGCGGCTGGCCAGGATCGAGCTGGAGCTCGCCCTCGCGGTGACGCTCCGCCGCCTGCCGGGGCTGCGGCTCGCCGTGCCCGTCGGTGAGTTGCGCGCGGAAGGCGGTCATCTCATCCGCGGCCTGCCGGAGCTGCCGGTCGCCTGGTGAGTCAGTGACGCGGGCGCGGGCGCACCAGTCCCGACTCGAAGGCGAACACCACGAGCTGGGCCCGGTCCCGCGCCGCGAGCTTGGTCATCGCGCGGCTCACGTGTGTCTTGGCGGTCGCGGGGCTGACCACCATGCGCTCGGCGATCTCCTGGTTGGACAGCCCGGCGGCGACGAGCGCCACGACCTCGCGCTCGCGGTCGGTGAGCACGTCCAGCTCGGGAGTGGGCGGCGGGTCGTAGGTCCGGCCGGCGTACTCGGTGATCAGACGGCGGGTGACGCTGGGGCTGAGCAGCGAGTCACCGGCCGCGACCACCCGTACGGCCTGGAGGAGCTGGGCGGGGTCGGTGTCCTTGACGAGGAAACCGCTGGCCCCGGCGCGCAGCCCCCGGAACACGTACTCGTCCAGCTCGAACATCGTGAGGATGACGACCCGCACGGTGTCGAGCCGCGGGTCGCCGGCGATGCGGCGGGTCGCCTCGATGCCGTCGAGCACCGGCATCCTGACGTCCATCAGCACGACGTCGGGGAGGAGCTCGGCGGCCCTCTCGACGGCCTGTCCCCCGTCAGCCGCCTCGCCGACCACCTCGATGTCCGGCTCGGAGTCGAGCAGGGCGCGCAGCCCCATCCTGATCAGCGGCTGGTCGTCCGCCAGCAGCACCGTGATCACGCCGCCGCGCTCCGTGCCGGTAGCCTCGCCTGCACCCTGAATCCCTTTCCCTCCGCCGGTCCGGCGGTGAACTCCCCGCCGATGGCCATGACCCGTTCCCGCATCCCGACCAGCCCGTTGCCCTCGCGCAGCGGCGCGCCCGCCGGCACGCCGGCGCCGTCGTCCGCGACCTCGACCAGGACGTCGCGATCGGTGATCCCGATCGTCACATGCGCTCGGCTGGCTCCGGCATGACGGATGACGTTCGTGAGCGACTCCTGGACGATACGGTAGACCGCCAGATCCACCCCGCCCGGCAGCTCGGGCCGTTCCTCCGGCAGGGTGACCGACACCTCCAGCCGCGCGTCGCGGGCGCGTTCGACCAGTTCGTGCAGGCGGTCCATCCCGGGAGCCGGGGCGAGGGGACGGCCGTCGTCGTCGACGGCGCGCAGCACGCCCAGCATGCTCCGCAGCTCGACCAGCACCTCCTTGCTGGCCTGGCGGATGGCGCCGAGCGCGGCGCGCGCCTGCTGCGGGTCGCGGTCGATCAGGTGCTCGGAGACCCCCGCCTGGAGGTTTATCACCGAGATGCTGTGGGCGAGGACGTCGTGCAGTTCCCTGGCGATGCGCAGCCGTTCCTCGGTGACGCGGCGCCTGGCCTCCTCCTCGCGGGCCCGCTCGGCCTGGGCCGCCTCCTCGCGCTCGGCCCGCAGCCGCTCGCGGCGGGCGCGCGTGACCTCGCCGCCCACGAGGATGACGGCCATCCAGGTCGCCAGCCACACCGTGCCCTGGACGTCGGGGGCGCGCCCCCAAAGGCCGCCGAGCAGGAACGTGGCCAGCGTCCACGCCACCATGGCGGCCACGGAGACGATCCTGCGGCCGGCGCTGACCGCGCTGAAGAGGGCGACGGCCGGCGGGATGGTGAAGGCCCCGCCCGGCAGGTTGAACACCTGGTAGCACAGCGAGCCCGCCAGCACGGCGACCATCGTCAGCGCCGGCGCCGTCCGCCGTGCCACCAGCAGCGCCGACATCCCGACAAGGATCAGGTATCCGGCCCAGTCGGGCAGCCGGCCGGGCGTGGACGACCAGGCGATGACCGCCGTCCCGCCGACCGTGACGGCGGCGACCGTCGCGGCCAGCAGCAGGTCGATCGCGGCGTCTCTGGACAGTGCGCGCGGCATAGGGGCCACTGTACGAACTTCAGTGCCTCTTGAGGAGGAGACCATGAGGCGTGGACGGCTCCTCGATTCCCGCCTGCAATCGTCCGGGCGAACGACATTTCCGGAGAAACCGGCCATTCCTACGAGGGGAGTCCGATGGCTGTGGAGCAGCTCCGCATCACGAAGATCGCGGCGGCCGACGTCAGTCCGAACCGGCGCAGGGGCGGGGACATCCGCGTCCTGCTCAGCCCGAAGACTGTAGGGACGACCAGCGGTTTCATGGGGGTTCTCACCCTCGCTCCGCGGGAGCACGTCTCCGAGCACTACCACCCGTACTCCGAGGAGTTCCTTTACGTGGTGCGCGGACGGCTGAGCATGCGGGTGGAGACCGAGGTCGTCGACCTGGAGCCCGGCGACGCGCTGGCGGTGCCGATCGGCGCCCGGCACCGGCTGGTCAACACAGGGGACGAGGAGGCCGTCGCCGTCTTCCACCTCGGCCCACTCGCGCCCAGCCCCGAGCTGGGGCACGTCGACACCGAGGAGCCGCCGCACGCCGCCGAGTCCACCCCCGAGGTGGGCGGAGGCCGCCGGTGAGCAGACGGGTCGTCATCACGGGGATGGGCCTGGTCACGCCGGGCGGGATCGGTACCAAGGCGTTCTGGGAGCAGCTCACGGCCGGGCGCACCGCGACCCGGCTGATCCGGGCGTTCGACGCGGGAGCCTTCCGCTCGCCGATCGCCGCCGAGGCGGATTTCGACCCGATCCTGGCCGGCCTCACCGCCCAGCAGGTGCGGCGGATGGACCGCGCCGCGCAATTCGCCGTCGCCTCGGCCAGAGAGGCGTTGGCCGACAGCGGCCTGGAGTCGGACGGCGTCGAACCGGGCCGGGTCGGGGTGAGCCTCGGCAGCGCCGTCGGCTGCACCGTGGGCCTGGAGGAGGAGTATGTCGTGCTCAGCGACGGCGGGCGACGCTGGCTCGTCGACCACGAGTACGGCGTCCCGCACCTGTACGGGTACATGGTGCCGAGCACCCTGGCCTGCGAGGTCGCCTGGGAGTGCGGTGCGGAGGGGCCGGTCCAGCTCGTCTCCAACGGCTGCACGTCCGGGCTGGACGCCGTGGGCTACGGCGCGCAGTTGGTGGCCGAGGGCACCGTGGACGTGGCGGTGGCGGGCGCGACCGACGCCCCGGTGTCCCCCATCACGGTGGCCTGCTTCGACGCGATCAAGGCCACCAGCCCCAACGTCGCCGACCCGGAGCACGCCTCGCGGCCGTTCGACCGGGACCGGGACGGGTTCGTTCTGGGCGAGGGCGCGGCCGTGCTCGTGCTGGAGGAGCTGGGCGCGGCGCGGGCGCGTGGCGCGCACATATACGCCGAGATCGCGGGCTACGCGGCGCGTAGCAACGCCTATCACATGACCGGGCTGAAACCGGACGGCAGGGAGATGGCCGAGGCCATCAGGGTCGCGCTTGACCAGGCGCGGCTCGCCCCGGCCGATGTGGACTACATCAACGCGCACGGCTCGGGCACCAAGCAGAACGACCGGCACGAGACCGCGGCGTTCAAGCGGAGCCTCGGCGCGCGGGCCTACGAGATCCCGGTCAGCTCGATCAAGTCGATGATCGGGCACTCGCTGGGCGCGATCGGCGCGATCGAGGTGGCCGCCTCCGCCCTGGCGCTGGAGCACCAGGTCGTGCCGCCGACGGCGAACCTGCACACGCCGGACCCCGAGTGCGACCTCGACTACGTGCCGCTGACCGCCAGGGACCACGCCATGGACGCGGTGCTGAGCGTCGGGAGCGGGTTCGGCGGATTCCAGACCGCGATGGTCCTGACCCGCCCCCGGGGGCTGGCGGCATGAGGGAACGCCTTGTCGTGACCGGGCTCGGGGTCGTGGCGCCGACCGGGTCCACCGCCGAGGAGCACTGGGCGGCCACGCTCGCCGGGCGCAGCGGCCTCGGACCGATCACCAGGTTCGACCCGGCCTCCTATCCGGTGCGGATCGCCGGAGAGGTCAAGGGGTTCGTCGCCACCGACCACATCCCCAGTCGGCTCACCACCCAGACCGACCACTGGACCCACATGGGCCTGGTCGCCGCCGCGAGCGCGCTCGCCGACGCCGGAGTCGTCCCGGCCGAACTGCCGGAGTACGAGATGGCCGTGGTGACGGCCAGTTCGTCGGGCGGGACGGAGTTCGGGCAGCGGGAGATGACCGGGTTGTGGAGCCGCGGCCCCGACCACGTGGGGGCCTACCAGTCGATCGCCTGGTTCTACGCGGCTACCACTGGACAGGTGTCGATCCGGCACGGCATGCGCGGCCCGTGCGCCGCCCTCGCCACCGAGCAGGCCGGCGGCCTGGACGCGGTGGGCCAGGCACGGCGGATGCTGCGGTCCGGGACGAGGCTCGCCCTGGTCGGCGGCACCGACGCGTCGCTGTGCCCGTACGGCCTGGTGGCGCAGCTGTCGAACCGGATGCTGAGCACGGTGCCGGACCCGTCGTGCGCGTACACGCCGTTCGACGTCGCGGCCTGCGGTTATGTGCCGGGCGAGGGCGGCGCGATGTTCGTCGTCGAACGGGCGGACGACCTGCCGGCGAGTCGTGGCCGCGGAGGCGCGGGTCCCGGCGACGGGAGCGCGGCAGGGCCGTACGGGGAGATCGCGGGATATGCCGCGACCTTCGACCCGCCGCCCGGCCGGGGACGGCCGCCGACGCTGCTGCGCGCCGTGGAGCTCGCACTGGCCGACGCCGGAGTGCGCCCGGACGAGGTGGACGTCGTCTTCGCCGACGCCATGGGCACCCCGGAGGCCGACCGGGTGGAGGCGGAGGCGCTGCGGACGCTGTTCGGCCCGCGCGGCGTCCCGGTGACCGCGCCGAAGACCATGACCGGCCGCATGTACGCGGGAGGGGCGGCGCTCGACATGGCGACGGCCCTGCTCTGCATGCGCGACGGCGTGATCCCGCCCACGGTCGCCGTGACCGAACCGGACGAGGCGCACGGACTCGACCTGGTCCTCGGCCGGCCCCGCGAGCTGCCCATACGTACCGCGCTGGTGGTGGCCAGGGGGAACGGCGGCTTCAATGCCGCCCTGGTCCTGCGAAAAATCGACGATTAGGAATCGTCCGTAAACCGAACATCGAACATAAGGGGACACAGCAGAACAAAGGTCACTAATTACTTCCGCTTTCGATTACATCGCCATATACTCGTTTCGATTCCCGTGCTGTCAGAAAGGCGTGTGAAGCCGTAGGACGGTCACGCCGAACACCCTTCTTCAGATAGGTGAGGCATGCTGGAGTTCAAAGTTCTCGGCGCGCTCGAAGTGCTTCATGACGGCCGTCATTGCACTCCGACGCCGCCGAAAGTGCTGCGGGTCCTGGCGGTTCTCCTGCTGAGAGCCAATCGGGTCGTCCCCGTTGAGACCCTGATCGAAGAGCTGTGGGGCGACTCGCCGGCCAGGACGGCGATCACGACGACACAGACCTACATCTACCAACTACGGAAGCTCATCGGGAGGCGGAGCACCGGCTCCACCGAGGAGATCCTCGTGACCAAGTGGCCCGGCTACCTGCTCCGGGTCCCGGAGGGCTCGTTGGACGCGGAGGTCTTCGACCGGCTTCTCGCGCGCGGCCGGGCGGAGCTGGACGAGGGCCGCCCGGAGCAGGCGGCGGAGACCCTGCGCGAGGCGCTCGCGTTCTGGACGGACTCGCCGCTGGCGAACGTCCCACAGGGCCGCATCCTCGCCGCGTACGCCTCCAGTCTGGAGGAACAGCGGATGCGCGCCATCGAGTTGCGTATCAGGGCCGACAGTCAGCTGGGCCGGCACGCGGAGCTCATCGGCGAGCTCCGGGACCTGGTCGTCGAGCACCCCTTCAACGAGTGGCTCCACGGCCAGCTGATCAGCGCGCTCAACCAGGTAGGCCGGCGCAGCGACGCGCTCCGCGCCTACCAGTCCGTCCGTTCGACCCTCCACAAGGAGCTGGGCCTCGAACCCTCCGCCCAGCTGCAACGGCTGCAGCACGAGGTGCTCGTCAACGGCCAGCGCGAGCTCGCGCACGTGCCGCAGCGGCAGCCCGCCGGGCAGGGCGCCGTACGTCGCGGCCTTCCGACATCGCACAACTAGTCCATAAGAATTAAATTCTGGACGATATACGGGTGGAAACGACGGGGAATTCGGGGTAAGTGCGGGGACGAACGGGGAATCTCGCGGGCATTCCGAGCAAGGCTCATTTATCTCGTTCCATAAGAGGACCGAGCAAGGCCGCTCAGATCACGAGATAGGGCTTTCTCTCATCGTGAGACGCGGAATGGCCGATGGTGGCCGTACATCATGACGTGCTCAGCGCCGAGTTCCGTCATGCCCGTGGACGCCTGTCAGACCGCCACTCCGGTGACACCGCCGGGGCCGCCATGCCGCTGACACCAGGCCGGACCCACCGTCGTCGCCGCCGTCGCCACATGGACCACAGGCCGGCTTCGAGGTCGAATCCTCACGCGAAGCCCGTCTCCGGAGCGCCCTCGGGCCGGCCCGGATGGCCCGTCTCCCCGGTGTTCTGTGATGGAGGAGCGGATCACTCGGCTGTCTGTCAGGATTTGACTTTCTTGAGCACCGGCGTCCCGTACGCGGGACCCGTCCTGTGCAGACCTGAGGAGTGCCCGTATGGACCGGAGACGTTTTCTCAGCCTGACCACCGCCACCGGAGCCGGCGTCGGCATGGCCACTGTGGGGTTCGGGCAGGCGGCATGGGCGGCGAGCTACCCCTACTTCAACCGTCGCGTGCCCGACGAGGCGCACACGAAGATGGGTGAGCTGGCGCCCTATGGCATCACCTCGTTCGCGTTCACGCCGTCCAACGGCTGGGTCGTCGTCACCCAGGACGGCCGTTTCTTCGCGCGCGGCATCCCCGACGCGTGTTTCGCCGAGCTCGGGAAGCTGACCAAGGCGGGCCGGAGGATCCATTGCGTGGCCTTCCCGCCCGAGGGCGGCGACCGGTGGGTGATCACCACGGACAAGGGGGTGTCCGCTCGCGGCATCCCCACGGAGTGCCAGCAGCGGATCACCGCCTCCTACGGCGCGGGCAAGCAGGTCGTCAACGTCGCCTTCCCCCCGGCGGGCGGCAACCGCTGGTCGGTGGTCGACACGGACGGCTTCTACGTCCGGGGCATCGACGACGAGTGCTACCAGATGATGCGCAACCTGACCCAGGGGGGACGCCGCGTCACCCACGTCGCCTTCCCCCGCGCCGGTGGGTGGGCGGTCGTCGCGCAGGACGAGTTCCACGCGCGCGGCATCGATGACGAGTGCTACCAGCAGATGGGCAAGCTCGCCGCGGGCGGCTGGCAGCTGCACAACGTCACCTTCTCGCCGACCGGCGGCTGGTCGCTGTGCTCGCGCGGCAAGGTTCCGTCCCTGCCCGCCGATCGGGTGCGCCAGGTCGAGAACGCGGTGCGCGACGGGGGCATCTGGCAGCGGATGGGCTACTGGAAGACGCCGGGCGTGGCGATCGCGGTGGTGACCGGCAACCGCGTCGCCTGGTCCACCGGCTACGGCTGGCTGGAGGCGGGCAGCGGGGCCGCCGCGCACCCCGAGACCGCCTTCCAGGCCGCCTCCATCAGCAAGGCCGTCGCCTCGGTCGGCGTACTGCGCCTCATGCAGACGCTCAAGAAGCCGCTGAGCAGCGACATCCGCCCCTACCTCGGCTGGCCCCTGCCCCGCCGCTCCTGTGTATCGGCCGACGCGGTGCCGACGATCGACCTCCTGCTGACCCACCGGGCCGGTGTCATCGGACGCGGCTCCACCTCTCCGGCGGACGTCTGCTCCGGCTTCAACACCACCGCGGGTGGCGGCTTCGCCGGCTACGCGCCGAACTCGACCGTGCCGTCACTGCTCCAGATCATGAACGGCGAGGGCAACTCGCCGAAGATCGAGCTCACCACCGACCCCGGCGCGGAGTACCACTACTCCGGCGCGGGGTTCGTCCTGTTGCAGCGGATGGTGGAGCAGCAGACCGGCCTGTCGATGGCCCAGTACATGGACAAGGAGGTGTTCGCGCCGCTCGGCATGAAGACCAGTTCGTACGCGCTGTCCCCGGCCTTCGAGCTCGCGTCGGGGCACACCTCCACCGGCGCGGTGATCCCCGGCAAGCGGAACCGCTATCCGGAGTCGGCCGCCGCGGGCCTCTACACGAACGTCCTCGACCTGTGCGGTCTCGTGTGCTACCTCAACAAGGCGTGGACCGCGTCCGGTGACATCGCGGGCCCGCTCAGCAAGGAGTCGGTACGGACGCTGCTCAGCAAGGGACCGCAGCCCGACATGGGCCGGGGCCTGTTCATCTCCGGGTCGGGGACGAAGAACTTCTCCTTCACCCACGACGGCTCCAACTACGGCTTCACGTCCGTGTTCACGGGCTATCCGGAACTGGGAGCCGGGTACGCCGTCCTGGCCAACGGTGACAACGGGAACCTGGTCGGCGAGATCGCCGCGTCCATCAGGTCGACCTATGGCTGGGCCTGATCCAGGCTCCCCCCGGTTCTCACCGGAGCCCGGTCGCCGGAGCGTACGGCGAGCGGCAGCGTGGCCTCCACCTGCGTCCCCGGCCCGGCGTCCGCGCCGGTCGCCGGGGCCCGGGTGACCAGGCAGGTGCCGCCCAGCTCGGCGGCGCGCTCGCGCATGGACGCGAAGCCGATGCCGGAGCGCCGATGCTCGGGCAGCCCCGTGCCGTCGTCGCGCACCCGTACGACCAGCGCGTGTTCCGAGCGGGCCAGCGTGACGGTGGCCCGGCTGGCGTCGGCGTGCTTGCGCACGTTGGTCAGCGCCTCCTGCGCGATCCGGTACGCCGCCACCTCCACCGCCGCGGGGAGGTCGCCTGTCTCGCCCTCCACCTCGACGTCGACGGTCGGCCCCGGCTCCACGGCGAGCGCGCGCACCGCACCGTGCAGGCCGAGGTCGTCCAGCATGGGCGGCCGCAGGCCGTAGACCAGCTCGCGGACCTCCTGGCTGACCGAGTCCATGCTGCCGCGCAGCTCCCGCAGCATCCGGTCGGCCGAGGACGGCGCCTCGCGCAGGCGCATTCGCGCGATGTTCAGTGACATCGACATGGAGGCGAGCGCCTGACCGAGGCCGTCGTGCAGGTCGCGGCGGAGCCTGCGCCGCTCCTCCTCGCGCGCGCTCAGGATGCGCTCCCGGGAACGCTGCAGGTCGGCCGCCGTCAGCACGGCGTGCGCCACGTCCGCGACGTACGGGGTCGCCGTCCGGATCAGCCGCTCGGTGTAGGCGGCCGAGAATCGGCGCGCTCCGGGCGGTCCGACCAGCATCCGGCCGACCGGCTCGCCGTGCCACACCAGCGGCACGACATACGGATCCGGTCCGGCCGCGCCCCGCTCCACCCGCATGCCCGCCGTACCGACCTCGACAGCGACGCCGGTGACACCGAGGCCGTCCTGCACCACCGCCGTGACGGCGGCCAGCGCGTTGCCCGGCTCGGTCTCGCCCACTTCATGGGCCAGCCTCCTCGCCAGTTCCTCGGGCCGGCCGTGCCTGCCGTACAGCATCACATCGGTCAGGCGGCGCAGGCGCGTGCGCAACGGCTCGAAGAACGCGCCCGCCGCCAGGGCGGCGGCCAGCCCCGCGACCTGGTCGTAGTCGGAGACGAACAGCCCGGCCAGGGCGCCGGTGCCGAAGTACACGGCGCCGACCGCGACGACCAGGCCGGTCGCGATGACGGTCCGGCTGATGACGGTGTCGATGCCGTACAGGCGGTAGCGCAGCACCGCGAAGGCGATCGCCACCGGAATCAGCCCGGTCCAGACCGTCCCCGGCAGCCAGTAGTCCTCGCCGAGCAGCGTGAACAGCGCGTAGACGGCGAACGCGACCAGCGGCCAGGCGAGCTGCCGGCGCGCCGCCGGGGTCGCGTGCCGCAGCCGTACCAGCAGGGAGAGCACCGTGAGCACCATGAAGGCGTTCACCAGCAGGGTCAGTGCCCCCTTCACCGCGGTGTGATAGGGAGCCAGGGCCTCGATCGCCAGCGGATTCGGGATGACCTGCGGCCAGCGGTACGTGCCGGCGGGCGGCGTCGGCCGCACCATGTTGTGCACGCCGTACGCGACGGTCGCGGCCAAACCGGCGATCGCCACCGGCAGCCAGCGCCGGGAGGGCAGGCGGTCGTCCGGCGAGAGCAGCGGTACGAGGATCGACAGCGCGCACGCCCCGACCGTCCATCCCGCGATGGCCAGGATGCGCAGCCACCCCGCGCTCTCCAGATGGCCGGCCGACGCCTGCGTGAACTGCAGCCCGGTCGCCATCACGTTGACCGCGCAGCCGAGGCCGCCGGCACACATCAGCCAGGCCAGCTTCAGGCGGGGACGGTACGCGATCAGGAAGGCGCCGACCAGCGGGAACATCAGGCCCGAGCCATGGTCGGGCGCCGTGGGCGGCCACGGCGCCCACTCCTTCGGCACCGACCACT
The DNA here is from genome assembly GCF_001570365.1 of Microtetraspora fusca. Lineage (GTDB taxonomy): Bacteria > Actinomycetota > Actinomycetes > Streptosporangiales > Streptosporangiaceae > Microtetraspora > Microtetraspora fusca. The sequence continues at coordinate 126,211 of NZ_BBYK01000047.1, forward strand.
GGATCGCGGTGCCGGCCACGGTCAGCGACACCGACAGCGCGGCCAGCACGGCGGCTGTCCCCCGCACCACCGCCACCCGCCGGGCGTCCATGTGACCTGCGCCGGGCTCGCCGCCTCCGCCGGGAAACGCGTTCCCGGACGCCGTTTCGCCCGCCCCCGCGGGCACACGTTCCGCGGCCGTCGACGCCCGGCTCCCGTCGGCGTCCTCGCCTGCCTTGACCGCTTGCATCCCTTACCCCCGCCAAGACCTTGCTGCCCCCCGGAATCTTCTATCGGAAAGTCGCAAAAACGGAGAATTCGGCGAGGGACGTCCGCGAGCCCCTACGGCCCTGGAGCGCGGCGGCGACCACTGAGATCTCGCCCGGCGGAGAAACCGGACCCCGGCCCGTGCCGACAGCGCGGGCCGGGGCGGGGTCAGGCGGCGACCCGGACGATCGTGCCCGAGATGTTCTGCGGGTTCCGGATGAGGTTGAGGATGGGGCAGACCCGCTCGACCTCGGCGTGCAGCCGGGCGAGCTCCTCGTCCGAGGCGGGCGAGTCCAGGTGGACCTCGTAGCGGAAGTTCTGCGGATAGACCGGGATGTCGGTGGCGTCCGGCGACTGGGCGCGCGGGTCGTACTCGGCCCGCACGTCCACCGACAGCGCGTCGATCGGCACCTCCAGCTCGGCCGCCTTGATCAGGAAGATGTGCGTCACGCAGCTTCCCAGCACACCCGCCTGCAGCTCCGGCGAAGCGGGCCCGAGGTCGTACCCGGCGAAGTCGGGACCGCTGTCGCTGAGGATCTGGAAGTCGCGGATCCTGATCCGCCGCACGCCGCTGCGGCCTTCGGCGGTCACGGTCGCGCGCAGCGGCACCGGACCGCCGCCGCTCTCCGCCGTGGCGGTGCGGCGGGCGAGGAGCGCGGCGCGCTTCTGGGTGAGGTATTCACGAAGGGTGCTCATGCGAGTGTCACCTGTCCTTCCGGAGTGTCGAGTACGGCACGCAGTCCGGGGGCCGGGCCGCGCTCGACCGGGACCGTGACTCCGAGGGCGTCCAGGGGGCCGCGCGCCGACGCGGGCTCCGGATGGATCACGGTGAAGGACGCCAGGGAGAGGGCCGGGATGCCCGAGGCCGAGGGGTGCGCGGTGCTCCCCCAGTCGATGATGAACGGCGTGGTGCGCACGGCCGCCGGGTCGTCGCGCCTGGTCAGCCGCCATTCGAGGAGCGTGCCGTCGGGCGTGCGCCGCGAGAGCGGCTCGATGGAGCCCGGGTCGTAACCGGCCTCGCGGGCCTGCCGTACGGTCGCCTCGATGTCGCCGGTGCGTACGGCCCACGCGGCGAGCGTCGGCTCGGTCAGCGCCTCCAGGCCGAAGGCACGCGGCCGGACCCCGGGCTGGGACGGGTCCGGACCGATGATCTCCAGGTAGGCGCCGTCGCCGAGGCCGACGAGGTAGTTGGCCGTGCCGCCGGGGTGCGCGCCGCCCGCCGAGGGGGCGACGCCGGTCAGCGTGGCGAAGGCCGCCACCCCGGCCTCGAGGTCGGGGACGGCGTACACGAGGTGGTCCAGTGCGATGGTCATGCGGGTTCTCCCAGGGAAAGCATGAGCCGGTTGGCCCAGTTGAAGAAGGCGGCGGCGTGGATCACGTCGCTGATCTCCAGGTCGTCGAGCCCGGCGGCGCGCAGGGCCGCCAGGTGGTCGGCGCCGAGCGCGCCGGGGGTCGCGGCCAGCGCCACAGCGGCGTCGATGATCGCCCGCCACCGCTCGTTCTGCGGCGCGTCGACGCCGTCGTCGAGCAGCCGCTGCACGTCGCCCGGGCGCTTGGAGTAGTGCGCGGCGAAGCGGGCGTGCACCGAGGCGCAGAAGACGCAGCCGTTGTGCCGCGAGGTCGCGGTCGCGGCCAGCTCCCGCTCGGCGCGCGGCAGGCCGCCGTCGGCGTTGTAGAAGATGTCGTTGTCGGTCGTGGTCCGCGCGTGCAGCACGCGCGGGTCGAGCGCCAGCAGCCGGAAGTACGGCGAGGCCGCGCGCGCCTTGTCGACGAGGGCGTGGCGGTGGGCCTCGGTCAGCTCGTCCTCGGCCGGCGGCTCCAGCCAGGGTTCCCAGCCGAGCTTGTCCTGCGTGAACTTCATCGGTCGGCTCCCAGGAGTCGCAGGCCCGCGACCACGCGGACCTGGAAGGTGAGAAAGGCGACGAGCTGCGAGATCGTCACCACGCCCGCGGTGGTCCAGCCGGCGTCGATGAGCGTCTTGAGCGCGTCGCGGCTCGACTCGCGGGGACGGAAGACCAGCAGGTGGGCGTGGTCGAGGGCGGCGGCCAGGCGCTCGCCGAGCGCGTCGCGCCGGGCCGCCCGGTAAGCCGGGCCGATCAGGCTCTCCTGGGCGAGCGCCGGCTCGTCGTACACGCCGTACGGGCCGACGGTCCGGGCCTCCTCGATCTCGCGCTCAATGGTCGCGACGAGGCCGGGGGCGTGCTCGGCCAGCCGGTCGGCGTAGTGGCGGGCGACGGCGGGGTCCTGGTGGAGACCGGCGACGAAGGCGGCCACGGCGGCGCGCTCGACCGACGTCACCTCCTCCTCCGAGTCGGGGGCGAACAGCGCGTCGTAGGCGCGCTGCGCGTGTTCGCGGGCGTCGGGACGCCGGTCGCGCAGCAGGTCCAGGCGGGAGCCGGGCCGGACCCTGGCCAGCGTGTCGATGACGTCGGCGGTCATGCGGTGGTTCCTTCCAATACCCCTCCCAACGCGGGAGCCACCTCGGTCGCGAGCAGCTCGATGGAGCGCAGGATCTGCTCGTGCGGCGGATCGATGGAGTGCACCTGGAAGACCAGGTCGGTGGCACGTTCCAGGGTCGGGTCCGCCTTCAGGCTCGCGACGACGTCCTCGGGGGTGCCGACGTGGGCGTCCCAGGCGGCGATCAGCGCGTCGACGCCGTCGCCGTCCGGCTGCCGGAGGCCCGGTTTGGCCAGCCCGCGGGCGGCCCAGTGCAGCGCCTCCTCGCGGGTGTCGGCGACGAACGCGGTGCGCGAGGCCATGACCCGGGGGGCGACGCCGGAGGGCAGGCCGGCGTAGTAGGCGTCCACGATGGGCTTCTGGATCTCGGCCAGCGTGGCGTGCGGCGCCCCCTCGGGCCTGGGCTGGGTGCGCGAGAGCATCAACCCGTTGCCCGCCCGTCCGGCGCGCGCGCCGCCGTAGACGGAGAACGTGGCCTCCCAGATCGCGTCGAGCAGCGCCGGCGCGGCCGGGTAGAGGTGGTTGCCGCCGCCCAGGTCCTTGCCCGACCACGCGTCCACGAGCACCTGGAGGTGCTCGGCGTAGATGGAGCCGCGCTCGGCCGGGTCCTTGCCGAAGGCGGTGAACGCCGTGGGCGTGCCGCCGCCGCCCACGCCGACCTCCAGCCGCCCGCCGGACAGCAGGTCGAGTACCGCGGCGTCCTCGGCCACGCGCACCGGGTGCTCCAGGGGCAGCGTGATGATGGCGGTGCCGAGCCTGATCCGGCTGGTACGCGCGGCCAGGTGGCTGAGGAAGACCAGCGGCGCGGGCAGGCCGCCCTCGTCGCCGTCGAAGTGGTGCTGGGCCACCCAGGCGGTGTCGAAGCCGAGACGTTCGGCGTGCTCGACCTGCTCGGCGGCCAGACGGTAGCGCTCGCCGGGCGGGGCGTCGTCGAGGACCCGGGTGAAGAAGCCGATCCTGGTCATCGCACCGGCTCCGCCACGGCGGCGAGCAGCTCGCGGGTGTAGTCCTCCTGTGGGCTGTCGAAGATCTGGCGTGTCGTCCCTGATTCCACGATTCGTCCCTTGCTCATTACGGAAACGGTGTGCGATATCTGCCGCACGACGGCGAGGTCGTGGGAGATGAAGAGATAGGTGAGTCCGAGGTCGCGCTGGAGCTCCTCCAGCAGCGTCAGGATCTGCGCCTGGACGGTCACGTCCAGCGCGGAGACGGCCTCGTCGAGCACGACCACCTCGGGCTCGACGGCGAGCGCGCGGGCGATCGCCACCCGCTGCCGCTGCCCGCCGGACAGCTCCGCGGGCCGGCGCCCGAGCAGCGTCTCGGACAGCGCCACCCGCTCCAGCAGCTCCCGCACCCGGGCGCGGCGGGCGGTCCGGTCGCCGAGGCGGAAGTTGCGCAGCGGCTCCTCCACGATCGCGGCGACCGTCTGGCGGGGGTCGAGTGAGCCGTACGGGTTCTGGTAGACGAGCTGCACCCTGCGCCGGAAGTCGCGCGGGCCGACCGGGTCGCCGCCGATCACGACCTCGCCCGACGTGGCCTTGGTGAAGCGGGTCACGATGCGGGCCGTCGTGGTCTTGCCCGAACCCGACTCGCCGACCAGGGCGTGGGTGGTGCCCCGCCGTACCTCGAAGGAGACGCCGTCGACGGCGCGGAAGGAGCCGAACTCCTTGACGAGGTCGCGCACGACGATGGCGGGCTCGGCCGCGGCGTCGAAGGGCTTGAACGGGCGCGCGGTGAGCGCCGGGGCGTCCTGGAAGAGGCGGCGGGTGTACGGCGAGGCGGGCGCGGCGAGCACCTCGCGGACGCCGCCCGACTCCTCGATCAGGCCGTCCTTCATCACGACCAGGCGGTCGGCGCGCGCCGCCGCCACGCCGAGATCGTGGGTGACCAGGAGGACGGCGGTGCCGTACTCGTTCCTGAGGTCGTCGATGAGGTCGAGGATGCGGCGCTGGACGGTGACGTCCAGGGCGCTGGTCGGCTCGTCGGCGATGATCAGGCCGGGGCGCAGGGCGATCGCGATGGCGATGAGCACACGCTGGCGCATGCCGCCGGAGAGTTCGTGCGGGTACTGGCCGGCGCGGCGCTCGGGGTCGTCGAGGCCGACGCGGGTGAGCAGCTCGATCACCCGCCGCCTGATGCCCGCTCTGTCGCCGTAATTGTGGATCTTGAGGATCTCGCCGATCTGCCGGCCGATCTTCATGACCGGGTTCAGCGAGTTCGACGGGTCCTGCGGGACCAGGCCGATCCGGTGTCCCCGGATCGACCGCAGGCGGCGCTGCGACCAGCCCGCGATGTCGACACCGTTGAGCAGGATCTCGCCCGAGGACGCCGGGTGCAGGCCGGTGATCGCGTTGGCCGTCGTCGTCTTGCCGGAACCGGACTCGCCGACCACGGCGACGACCTCTCCCCGCTCGACCGTGAACGACACGCCCTTGACCGCGACCTGCCGGCCGTACGCGACCGTGAGATCCCGGACGTCGAGGAGGCTCATCTGATCTCCTTCGAGATGCGACCGGCGGCGAGCACCACGGCGACGACGACCGCGCCGGGCAGCGTGGTGAGCCACCACGAGGTGGCCAGGTAGTTGCGGCCCTCGGCGATGAGGAGCCCCCACTCGGGCGTGGGCGGCTCGGCGCCGTAGCCGAGGAAGCCGAGCGTGGAGATCGCCAGGATCGCCACGCCGAACTGCAGCGCCGACAGCGCGATGACCGGGCCGAGGGAGTTCGGCAGCACGTGCCGCCGGAGCACCCCGGCGAAGGTGCCGCCGCTGCCGAACGCGGCCTCGACGTAGTCGGTGCGGCGCACCCGGACCACCTCGGCCCTGGCCAGGCGGGCGAAGGAGGCGACGGAGCCGACGCCCACCGCGATCGCCACGTGCACCGTGCCCGGCCCGAGCAGGATGATCACGGTGAGCGCCAGCAGCAGCCCCGGCACCGACAGCAGCACGTCCATGATCCGCATGACGATCTCGTCGACCACCCCGCGCACTGAGCCGGCGATCAGGCCGAGCAGCGTGCCGAGCACCAGGCCGACGGCGACCGCGACGAGCGCGCCCGAGAGCGAATGGACCGATCCGTGCACCACCCGGGCGAACAGGTCGCGCCCCACGGCGTCCGTGCCGAACAGGTGCGCGGCGCTCGGCCCCTGGAGCTTCTCGGCCGGGACCCCGGCCAGCGGATCGTATCCGGTGAACAGCGAGGGCATGGCGGCCCAGAGCACCACCAGGGCGATGACCGCCCACGACAGCCACTTCATGTCGCCAGCCTCGGGTCGAGCACCGGGAACAGCACGTCCACCAGCAGGTTGACCAGGACGAAGACGGTCGCGGCCAGCACCACCACGGCCAGGAGCACCGGAGTGTCCTGCGCGTTGACCGCCTGCTCGGTGAGGCGGCCGATGCCGCTCCGGCCGAAGACGGTCTCGGTGACCACGGACCCGGCGATCAGCTCGCCGAACACCAGGCCCGCCACGGTCAGCGTCGGCGGCAGCGCGTTGCGCGCGACGTGCCGCCACAGGATCCAGGAGCGCGAGGCGCCCTTGGCCGCCACCACCGGCACGAACGGCTGGGTGAGCACCTGGTCGATGCTGCGCGCGAGGACCTGCGCGATCGGCGCGGAGATCGGGACGGCCAGCGTGAGCACCGGCAGCACGAGCTGCTGGAGCTCGGTGCCGCCGATGACCGGGACCAGCCGGAGCCGGAACGAGAAGACCTGGATGAGCAGGATGCCGAGCCAGAACGCCGGGACCGAGATGAACAGGGAGGGCACCGCCAGCAGCAGGCCGCGCAGCCTGCCGCTGTACGCGGAGCCGAAGGCGATCAGCACGGCCAGCAGCACCGCCAGAACGAAGGCGCAGGTGGCGAGCTTGGCGGTCTCCGGCAGGCCTTCGGCCAGCCGTTCGACGACCGGGGTGCCGGTGTCGACCGAGTAGCCGAAGTCGCCGTGCAGGAAGCCGAGCACCGTGTGCAGGTAGCCGCCCGCGTCGTAGTACTCGCGGATCTTGGCGATCTGCTCCGGCGACAGCCCGAGTTCCGGGTTCTGGAACTTGATCAGGATGGAGTCGCCGGGCATGGCCTGGAGCAGGATGTACGCCGCGGTGAAGGCGGCCCACAGGACGAGCAGTGCCTGCCCTGCCCTTTTGAGCAGATATTTCGTCACTTACTGAGCCAGACAGAGTAGAAGCTCGGCCGGCCGACCGCCTCGAAGGCCGCCCCGTGGACGTACGGCGCGATGCCGTAGACCTGGGGCTCCTCGAAGAGCGGGATGGTGTACCCCTGGTCGATGACGTACCGCTGGATCTCGGCCACCTTCTCGTTCCGCTTGGCCTCGTCGGCGAGGGCCGACTCCTCCTCGAGGAGCTGGTCGAGCTTCTTGTCGTTGGAGAGGATCGCGTCGCGGTTCTTCGTGTGGAACTGGCTCTTGATCACGTCCTGGTCGGCGCGGCCGACCATCGAGTGGTTCACCGCCGTCTTCTCGGCGTTCTTGATGTCCACGGCCTGGGTGCCCGCGTCGGCGGGGCGGATCTCGAGCTTCACGCCGATCTTGGTCCACTGCTGGGCGACCAGCTCCAGGGTCTGCTTGGACAGCGGCTGCGGGCCGGCGACGAAGACGCCGAGCTGCAGCTTGACGCCGTCCTTCTCCCGAATGCCGTCGGCGCCGCGGGTCCACCCGGCCTCGTCGAGCAGCTTGTTGGCCGCGTCGGGGTCGTAGACGAGCTTGTCCGACAGGTCGACGTACCCGGCCGCCAGATGGCTGAGGACCGAGGTGGCCACGGGATAGTTGTCGGTGAAGAGGGTGTCCACGACCTCCTTGGCGTTCGTCCCGGCCTGCAGCGCCTTCCTGACCCTGATGTCCTTCAGGATGCTGTTGGCGGGGCGCAGGTAGAGGCCGTTGTTGACGCCGCGGGTGGGCTCGCCCTTGACGACGAAGCCCGCGCTCTTGACCGTCGCCTCGTCGTAGGCCTGCACGTACCGGATGTAGTCGGCCTGCCCCGAGGTCAGCGCGCCCACGCGGACGTTGTCCTCCGGCGTGACGATGATCTTGATGAGGTCGAGGTAGGCCCGGCCCTGGTGCGTGGAGGAGGGCGGCGCCCAGTTGTAGTCCTTGCGCGCCTGGAGGTCGATCTCCTTGTCGACGACCTGCTTGGCCACCGTGAACGGCCCCGAGCCGATGACGTTCTTGAGCTGGCACTGCTCCTCGTACGGCAGGCTGATCGTCTTCTTGGAGACCAGGCCGGCGCCGATCACGGAGGTGCCCTGGAGGAAGCCGGGCGACGGCTTGCTGAAGTGGAAGCGCACGGTCCTGGCGTCGATGACCTCGCTGCGCTCGTAGTTGTTGACGAACTCGGCCGGGGGCAGCTTGAGCTTCTCGTCTCCGAGGCCGTACACGTCGAAGTTCGCGGCCACGGCCTCGGCGTCGAGCGGCGTGCCGTCGCTGAACGTGACGCCGTCCCGCAGGTGGAAGGTGTACTCCGTGGCGTCCTCGTTGATCTCCCACTTGGTGGCGATCCACGGCTCGATCTTGAGCGTCTCGGGGTTCTGCCAGGTCAGCTTGTCGGTGAGCTGGTTGAGCACGCCGCCGTTCGGATAGAAGCCGGCCGCCGGAAGGTAGAGGCAGGTGGGCGGCTGGTGTTCCAGGTAGGTGAGCGTGCCGCCGTACACGGGTTCGCCGTCGCTCGTGGCCTGGACGCCGGCGCCGGAACCACCACAGGAGGTCAGAAGCCCCACGGCGGCGAGCATGGCCACGGTGACGACCGCAGGTCTGAAGGAGGACATGTTCCCAACAACCCTTCGCTTTCCGGGGGATCTGGAGGTAAACCGTAATACCTACCTGAATAGTAGGCAAATCCAAATCGCCAGGTGCCGCGGGCAGCGGTGGCACGACCGGCCGCTACCAGCTGGGGGCGGACTCGCCGGTGAGGCGGCGGGTCATCAGGTCGCTGGGCGTGGGCTTGTCAGGTAGGCGTGTGCGGCCGGGCCGCATCGACGAGGCGGGTGCCGAGCGCGTGAATGTGCTGGATGAGTTCGGGCGGTTCGTGCACCTGGAATGGGACACCGAGTTGCCCGATCCACATGGCCAGTTCGTCAAGGGAGTTCGATCCGGCGCTGAGGACGCACGCGTTGTCGTCGACCGGCTCGACCACCGCCATCGTCGGCGGCATCCTGGCGGCGATGACGTCGGCCGGGGCGTGCACCGTGAACCGGCCGCGATAGCGGTAGGGGTCGACGGAGATCCGCTCGGAGATGTAGCGGACGAGGTCGGCACTGGGCGGCTCGCGGGGCGTGAAGCGTGGCCCGTTCGGCGTGTACAGGCGCAGTCGGTCGACGCGGAACGTGCGCCAGTCGCCCCGGCCGGTGTCCCACGCCACCAGGTACCAGCGGCGGCCCGCGTTCACCAGCCGGTACGGCTCGGCGGCGCGGCGGTCCGCGGTGCCGTCGTGAGAGCGGTAGTCGAACCGCAGGCTTTCCCGGTGGCGGACGGCCGCGGCGATCGCGGTGAGCACGGCCGGGTCCACGGCTGCGGCCTGGCCCGCCAGCGGGACCGTGACCGACCGCAGGTCGCCGACGCGGTGCCGGAGCCGGGACGGGAGGACCTGCTCGAGCTTGGCGAGGGCGCGAACCGAGGTCTCCTGGATGCCCGTCACGCCGGAGACGGCGGCGGTGCCGAGCCCGATGGCGACCGCGACCGCCTCGTCGTCGTCGAGCAGCAGCGGCGGCAGTCCGGTGCCGGCGCCGAGCCGGTAGCCGGGTGTGCCCGCGGCGGCGTGCACGACGTAGCCGAGTTCGCGTAGCCGGTCGATGTCGCGGCGGATCGTGCGGGGCGAGACGCCGAGCCGTTCGGCCAGCTCGGCGCCCGGCCAGTCCCTGGGGGTCTGCAGCAGCGACAGCAGCCGCAGCAGCCGCGCCGATGTCTCAAGCATGACGCCGATCCTAGGACTGAGGCTGTCCTAACCGGTATCTACTGTGACAGGCATGAACAACGACCCGCGAATTACCCCGTTCCAGATCGATATCCCGCAGGCACAGCTGGACGACCTGCACGCTCGGCTGGCGGCGGCCCGCTGGCCGGACGAACTGCCCGGCGTGGGCTGGTCCTACGGGGTGCCCGTCGGCTACGCGAAGAAACTGGCCGAGTACTGGCGCACCGGGTTCGACTGGCGTGCCGCCGAGGCGCGGCTGAACGCCTTCCCGCAGTTCACGACCCGCGTCGACGGACAGAACATCCACTTCCTGCACGTCCGCTCGCCCGAACCCGACGCGCTGCCGCTGGTCATCACGCACGGCTGGCCGGGCTCGGTCGCCGAGTTCTTGAAGGTCATCGGCCCGCTCAGCGACCCGGCGGCGCACGGCGGCGACCCGTCCGACGCCTTCCACGTCGTCGCCCCGTCGATCCCCGGGTTCGGCTTCTCCGGTCCCACCACCGAAACCGGCTGGGACCTGCAGCGGGTGGCGCGGGCGTGGGCGGTGCTGATGGACCGGCTCGGCTACCGGCGATACGGCGCGCAGGGCGGCGACAGCGGCGCGGTCATCTCGCCGATGCTCGGCCGCACCGCGCCGCAGAACGTCGTCGGCGTGCACGTCAACGGCGCGCTCGGGTTCCCCACCGGTGACCCGGCCGAGTTCGAGGGGCTCACCCATGCGGAACTCGCCCGCCTCGGTCAGTACCAGGACCAGGACCGGGCTGGTTACGCGATCATCCAGGCGACCCGGCCGCAGACCCTCGCGTTCGGGCTGCACGACTCGCCCGCGGCGCAACTGGCGTGGATCGTGGAGAAGTTCAAGGAATGGACCGACCCGGCCCGCGAACTGCCCGAGGACGCGGTGGACCTCGACCAGATGCTCACCGACGTGAGCATCTACTGGTTCACCCGGACCGCGGCCTCAGCCGCCCGTCTCTACAAGGAAGGGCAGAAGGGCTGGGGAGCGGTGGCCGAGTACTCCGCGCTGCCGCACGGCGTCGCCGTCTTCCCCGGCGACGCCGGGGTCCGGCGGATCGCGGAGCGCGAACACAACGTCGTGCACTGGTCGGAGTTCGAACGCGGCGGCCACTTCGCCGCGATGGAGGCACCCGACCTGCTCGTCGAGGACGTCAGGGCCTTCTTCCGCCCCATCCGCTGACCTCCTGACCCCGGCGGCCGGAGCCGCCGGGTCCTGTCGGCGGCAGCGATGTTCCCGGCACCACGGCCATGCACCCCGGCATGGCGGTTCTGCTCGCCGATCCGGTTCCCGGCGCGGGCTTCCGCATCGAGGCCGAGGAACACGTGAAGCCCCTGCTGTACTGCGTCCGAGCCGGCCGCCCGGAGTGACGTCGCCGGGAGTCGTCCGCGGTGGGCACCCAGGGGGCGGGCGCGGCCGTTCAGGCGGATGCCCGGCGGTGGATCGACTTGTACGTGATGTACTGCGCCAAACCTTCGACGCCGTACTCGACACCGAGCCCGGAGTCGTGGCGCCCGCCGAACGGCGCCGCGTGGTTGGAGGCGAAGAAGTTGATGCCGACGGATCCGGTGTCGATCCGCTCAGCGACGGCCTGCGCCTTGTCCGGGTCCGAGGAGAACACGATGCCGCCCAAACCGAAGTCGGTCGCGTTCGCGATGCGGATCGCCTCGTCGATGTCGCCGTATCGCTGCACGGTGACCACGGGGCCGAAGATCTCCTCGCGGGCCACGCGCATCCGAGGTGTGACATCGGCCAGCACGGTGGGCTCGATGAAGAAACCGGGGCGATCGGTGCGGGCGCGTCCCCCCGTGGTGACGCGCGCCCCTTCGGTGCGAGCCGACTCGATGAACTCGGACACGATCTCGAACTGGCGGCGGGTGGCGACCGGCCCGAAGACCGTGTCCGGGTCGAACGGATCGCCCTGAGGCGCGGCGGCGATCGTGCGGGTCACGCGGTCCACGATCTCGTCGTACCGCGTGTCCGGCGCCAGAATCCGGGTCGAGATGTAGCACGTCTGGCCGGTATTGCGCATGCAGGAGCGGATGAGCACCTGAGAGAAGTGGTCGAGGTCGACGTCGTCGAGGACGATCGCCGCGGACTTGCCGCCGAGTTCCAGGGTGACGGGCCTGAGCAGCTCACCGCAGGCGGCCGCGATGCGCCGGCCGACGTCCGTCGATCCGGTGAACGCGACCTTGTCGACGCCTGGATGGCGCACGAGGGCGTCGCCGGTCAGCCCGGTCCCGGTCACCAGGTTGACGACGCCGGGCGGCACACCGGCGTCGGCCGCCGCCTCGACGACGAACCGGATCGACAGAGGCGTGGCCTCGGCGGGCTTGACGACGGTCGCGCACCCGGCCAGCAGCGCGGGAGCGAGCTTGATCGCGACAAGGTTGATCGGGAAGTTCCAGGGTGCGATGAGCGCGCAGACGCCGATCGGCTCCCGGCGTACCAGCGTCTCTCCGATGCCGGTCGGAAAGGGACGGACGTCCTCGCGCTCCAGCTCCGGGGCGAGGGAGGCGAAGTAGCGGAAGACAGCCGCGGCGTTGGCGGCGGCTCCGCCGGTCTCGGCGATGGGCGAGCCGTTCTCGCGCGTGTTGGTGATCGCGAGGGGTTCGGCGCGCTTCTCGATCTCGTCGGCGATGCGCCGCAGTGCTTCCGCCCTTTCGCTCGGGCGGAGCCCCGGCCACGGCCCGGTGTCGAAGGCGCGGCGCGCCGCGGCGACCGCGGCGTCGAGGTCGTCCCGGGTGGCGGCCGGGACGCTGCCCCACATCTCCTCGGTCGCCGGGTCGGTGATCCCGATGCGCTCCGAACCGGTGGACGACACCCATGCTCCGTCGATGAAGTGGTCGTCCACGTGCGTCCAGGGGATCATCGCAGCACGTCCGTCTTCAGCAGGGCTTCGGAGCGCGCCAGTGAGGCGAGGGCCATCTCGATGGCCGCCTGGGTGAGCAACTCGGGCACGATCTCCGCGCGCAGCCGGTCGCAGTAGGTCGCCGGGTCCATCGAGAACCACCCGGAGGCGAGCGCGATGCCGGCGTGGTCGAACCGCCACAAGCGGTCGGCGTCCCGCACCAGCGCGTCTTCCAGCGAATACGCTTCGGCCCGCGTGTCGTGACCGTCGATGATCGCGGTGACCTGCTCGATGAAGGCGTCGTCGTATCCCAGCGGCGGCAGCACCTCGCGGGCGATCTCGCACCCCTGCTTCTCGTGCTCGTACCGGATGGCGGCCTTGCGCCAGTCGCCGGTGAAGCCTTCGGCGATAATCCGGGACTCGTCGACCCGCCCCCAGCCGACGTCGTGCAGCAGGATCGCCACTCTGACGAGCAGCGCGTCGGCCTCGGGGTGGGCGTCGCAGAGCCGCTCGGCGTACGCGAGGGACACGGGCAGGTGGATGTCGTTGGACCGTACCCGGGTCTCCGGCACGACCGCCGACCAGATCGTGTCCAGATCGGTGCCGCGGGCCGGGGTGAGCGCGATCGGCGAGGTGTCGACCGGCCCGTTGGCCGGGACCGGGGCCGCGGGGAGGGGCGTCGTCATGCTGGCTGGTTCCCTTCGTCGGGGGCGGCGACTTCCGCGAGCAGCGACCTCAGAGGAACGGCCGGGTCGGCGACGGCGTCGGGCGGCAGCGTCACTCCCTTGGTGAGCGCCTGTTTGACGGCCATGAAGTCGAGTGGAACGTTGACGCAGTCCGCGGCGACCAGACGGTCACCGCGGTAGTACAGGACCGAGTGTTTGAGCGGGTCGGCGGGGCTGCGGACGACGGTGCGGTCGTAGCCGGACGAAAGGCCGGCGATCTGCAGTTTGAGGTCGCCCTGGTTGGACCAGAACCACGGGATACCCGCGTACTCCCCCTGCCGGCCGATCAGGGCGTGGGCCGCGACCTTGGCCTGTTCGATGGCGTGATTGACGCTCTCGAAGCGGACGCGCTCGCCCGCGGGTGAGCCGGGCACGGGGTTGGGGAGGTTGGCGCAGTCGCCGACGGCGAGTGTCGTGCCGTCGGAGGCGACGGCATGGCGATCGACGACGATGCCGTTGTCGCAGCGCAGCCCCATCTCCTCGGCGAGTTCGGTGTTCGGGACGACGCCGATGCCGACGAGGACGATGTCGGCCGCGATCTCCTCGCCGCCGGCGCGGACGGCGCGCACCTTGCCGCCATGGCCGACGATCTCGTCCACGGCGCTGCCGAGCCGGATGTCGATGCCGGCTCGACGATGGTGGTCGAGGATGAACCGCGAGGTCTCGGCTCCGACGGCGCGCGCCACCAGGCGGTCGGCGAACTCCAGGAGCGTGACCCGCTTGCCGAGGGCGTGCAGGCCGGCGGCGGCCTCGATGCCGATGAACCCTCCGCCGATGACGACCACGCGCTCGGCCCCCGCCGTACGGGCCTTGAGTTCGAGTGCGTCATCGGCGTTGCGCAGGTAGAGCACCCCGTCCAGGCCGGCGCCGGGGACATCGAGCCGCCGGGCCCGTGCCCCGACGGTCAGTGCCAGCCGGCCGAACGGGAACGCACGTCCACTGGTCGACCATGCGGTGCCCGTGCCGTCCGGTGTGGTGACGATCTTCTCGATGCGTTCACCCTTGACGACGGTGATGCGATGCTCGTCCCAGAACTCCTGGCTCCGGAAGATCAGAGATTCCTTGGTGATCTTGTCCTGGAGGAAGTCCTTGGACAGCGCGGGCCGCTGGTAGGGACGGTGATTCTCATCGCCCAGCAGGGTCACCGGCGCGGCATACCCCAGGGCGCGCGACGACACCGCCAGCTGCACCCCCGCCTGGGAGGAACCGATGATCAACAGGCCGTTCTCGCTCATGTCAGACCTGTGTCTCGGGCAGTGTGACGCGCAGGCCCATGTCCTCGGTCACCCGGATCTGGCACGACAGCCGCGACGTGCCGGTGCGGTCGACGGCCGTGCCCCACAGCATCTCGTCCTCCATCTCCTCCATCGGCGGGAGAGAGGCGAAGTCGTCCTCGTCGACGATGACATGGCAGGTCGCGCACGACAGTGATCCGCCGCATTCGGCGACGACGCCGCTGATGCCGTTGCGTACGGCGGTCTCCATCACCGAGTCGCCGATGTTGGCCTCGATGGTTCGCGTCTCGCCGTCGGCGGCGGCGAAGGTGATCTTCGGCATGCTGCTCCTGGTGGTGGTCTCAGATGAACTGGCGGCCGCCGTCGACGACCAGGGTCTGTCCGCTCGTGTAGGCGGCGCCGGGTCCGGCGAGGAAGAGCGCGGCGCCGACGATGTCGTCCGGCCGGCCGGCGCGTCGCAACGCTCCCCGGTCGACGCCGTAGGACTCGGCGTTCTCGATGAGCCCGTAGCTTGCCTCGGTGAGCGTGAAGCCGGGGGCGATCGCGTTGACCGTGATCGATCGGCGGCCGAGCTCCTTGGCCATGACCCGGGTCATGGCGATGACCGCGCCCTTGGAGGCGACGTAGTGGGCCCACTGCTCCGAACCGGAGTAGACGGTGGCCGAGGACAGGTTGACGACCCGGCCGCCCTCGGGCAGGTACGGGCTGGCCGCCCGCACGACCAGCCACGGTCCCTTGACGTTGACCGCCATCACCCGATCCCACTCGGCGGGATCGATCTGCTCCAGAGGTGAGCGGGTCACGGTGGCGTACAGCGCGGCGTTGTTGACGAGTACGTCGATCCTCCCGCCGCCGAAGTCCGCCACCGCCGCCGCGAGCGCTTCGGTGGAATCGACGGAGGTCACATCGACGTGTCCGTGCCAGGCGGCGGCGCCTGCTTCCTTGACGAGGCGGGCGGTCTCCTCGGCTCCGTCGGCGTCGATGTCGGCGACGGCTACGGCGTATCCGTGCGAGGCGAAGCCCAGGGCGAAGGCGCGGCCGAGGCCGCCGGCCGCTCCCGTGACGAGTACGGTGCGCCCGGCGCCCGCGGCGTCCGGAGTGGTCGGCACGCCTCAGTCCTCGAGGATCTCGACACGGCCGGCGTTGCCGTCGACCCGGATGAGCTGCCCGGTACGGATCGTCGTCGATCCGTTGCCGGTCCCCGTGACAGCGGGAAGGCCGTACTCGCGGCAGACGATCGCGGCGTGGCTCATCATGCCGCCGATGTCGGTGACGGTCGCCTTGATCTTGCCGAAGATCGGTCCCCACGACGGCGCGGTGATCGTGGCGACGAGGATCTCGCCCTCCTGGACCTCGCTCAGCTGGTCGGCGTGGTGGACGACACGGGCGCGTCCCTCGGCGACGCCGGGCGAGGCGGACATGCCCGTGATGGCGCTGTCGGAGCCGGAGTCGTCGCCGAGCCACTGCTGGACCTGCTCGGTCGTGATGCCCCACAGCATCATCGTGAACGGCTCGGTGATCTGGGCCGGCGGCGTGTTGAGCGCGGGCTGCGGACGCCGGCTGCCGAGGGCGTCGATGATGCCGCGGCGGCGGTCGATCTCCGCGGGCCAGTAGCTCGGTCCGGTCGCCTCGGCGCCGACCGCCCATCCGGTCACGAGGTCGAACAGGGCGTCGCGCACCTCGCCGCGGGTGAGGTACAGCAGGTCGCCCTCGTCGGCCCAGAAGCCGGCCGCCACGAACACCCTGCTGAGCTCACGGACCTTGCGCCAGAACACCCCCATCGTCCAGTGCTCGATGTAGAAGTTGTGGTTCTCGACATACGGGTACGCGGTCACGGCCAGACCGTGCTTGACGTCGAAGGCGGCCAGGTTCTCCCCGTCGAGCAGCGACCGGTACTCGGCCACGATCCGGTCGCGCTCGGCGACGAGCTCGTCGATCGGGCGGAGGATCCGCTGCCCCTCGTCGACCCGGCGGATGTAGTCCTTGATGTAGCCCAGGGGGATCTCCTGGTGCTCGATCCAGTACTTGTCGTGTCCGTAGAAGCCGTTGCCGACGGTGAAGTTGAACCAGGGGTCCTGGGCGGCGCGGTAAGCGTCCAGCCACCGCCGCCCACCGGAGAGATCGCCGACGCGAGCCAGGGTCCCCTCGACGTCGTCGGTGTTCTCGAACGCGGACTGCAGGCCGAGCTCGACCGCGAGCGTGGCGAGCTTCTTCAGCTCGTCGTCGGGACGGAACAGCTCCATGTCGACGCCCTGGACCATCTTGGCGATGGCCTGGTCGGGGATGTCGGGGAAGACCTGCTTGGCGAAGGTGAAGAAGTCGAGGTAGGCCAGATAGCCGAGGTTGAGGAACTCGAAGTGGTACTGCCAGTTCTGGTAGACGAGCTGGATAAGCCGGTCGTAGTTCTCCATCAGGACTTCGGAGCCGTCCTTGGCCTTGCCGCTGACGATGTCGGCGAACGGCACCATCTCCGGGAGGCCGGCGAAGGTCAGCGTCTCCAGTTCGTCGATGGTGGCGCGGACCTTGAGCTTCCACTGCTCCAGCAGGCTGTCCCAGTTCTGGAAGTAGTGGCCGACCCGCCGCTCGAACTCGGGCACTCGGGCCGCGATCCGGTTCTCGGGCACCGGCACGGGGCTCATGTAGAGGTAGCCGAGGTGGATCTTGAACTCGATGCCGTTGGCCGGGGGAATGAGCAGGTGCCTGGTGTTGTACTGGCCCAGACACTTGACCGCGAACTCGCCGCCGATGGTCTCGAACGGCTTGAACACCGTCGGCCAGTGCTGGCTGTCGCAGAACCAGAACTTCTCGTCGTCCGAGCCGCTCAGGTTCTGGAACACGAGGTTGTAGGGGTAGAGCTTCTCCCAGCCTTCCGCGCCCGGAGGAACCGGCAGCTCCGATGGCCGCGGGAAGGACTTCACTGCGGGTTCGACAGTCATGACTATCGGGGTCCTTGTCGTGAGAGGCGAAGTCGGTTCAGTTCGTCACGCTCGCGGCGCGGCCCGCGGTCAGATGCGCGGTGATGCTGCCGAGGCTGAAGCCGACGGGGGGTGGCGACGCCGTCGCCGGTGCGGCGACCGGCTTCGGCTTGGACGAATGGACGGTCTCCGGCCGTGACTGCAGCAGGAGCAGGTTCTGTCCGTCAGGAAGGTCCGCGTCGAGCGCCCACTCGACGTCCTGCGGGCACGCGTAGTGCCGCTCGGCGCGCTTGGCGAGTTCGGCGACGGCCTTGACCTGGTCGTCGGTCAGGCTCCGGACCGCTCGCCTGGCCGCGTCCACGTCGCGCTCGACGAGCCGGCCGCCGGCGCCGTCGGGCACCAGCTCGATGTGCTTGTCGCCGACGTGCTCCTCGACGATGCACATCAGCACCTTGTCGACCAGGATGTTGTCCGGTGTGACGTGGCCGGACACGACCGCCTCGCCCACCCCCCAGGACGCGTCGATCGTGATCTTCGAGCGGTCCCCGTTGCGGGGGTTGAGCGTCATCGCCACCCCGGCGACCCGGGCATGGACCATCTTCTGGACGGCGACGGCCATCGAGAGTCCGTCTTCGGGGACGGCGTTCCGCAGCCGGTACGTGATGGCGCGGCTGGTGTAGAGCGAGGCCCAGCACTTGCGGATGTGGTCGTGGACGTCGTGCTCGTCGACGAGCCACAGGTAGGTGTCCTGCTGGCCGGCGAAGCTCGCGTCCGGCAGATCCTCGGCGGTCGCCGACGACCGGACGGCCACCGGCACCGGCCGCTCGAACCGCCCCTGGAAGTCCGCCCACGCCTCGATCACCGGGCGTCGCAGCCGCTCTGGCACGGGGCGCGCGCAGATCTCGTCGCGGATGGCCGCCGACACGGCGTCGACGCTGACCACATCGTCGGGGTCGAGCCGGTTGAGCCTGTTCGCGATCACGTCGCGCAGCCCGGACTCCTCGACGAACGCGTCGTACAGCGCGGTGGTCACCGCGAAGCCCGGCGGCACGGGCATGCCGGCGGCGGTCATCGTGACCAGGGAGGCGCACTTCCCTCCGAGGAGGGCATGGTCCGGCTCGGTTCCGCCGTCGAAGAACTGGACGTACCGCGTGTCGAAGCCGCTCATGCGCGGGCCTCCCACTCCACCGGGACGCTGACCGGAGAACGGAACGAGAGGTTCTGACCGAAGGCGATCCGCGCGTCCTCGCGCAGCCGGACATCCGGGATGAGGCGGGCGATCTCCTCGATCGCGATCCTGGCCTGGAGCTTGGCGAGCATGTTGCCCAGGCAGTAGTGGATGCCGAATCCGAACGAGAGGTGCTCGCGCGCGTTGGGCCGGTCGATGTCGAAGACCTCCGGATCGTCGAACTTGGCGGCGTCCCGGTTCGCCGATCCCATGACGAGGAGGATGTCGGCTCCCTTCGGGATGTCGACGCCGCCGATCCGCGTGTCCGCCAGCGCGCGTCGCCGCCACGCCACGATCGATCCGCTGTGGCGCAACACCTCGTCGATGGCCGCCGGGATGAGCGAGGGACGGTCGACGACGCGCTGCCACTGGTCACGATGCGACAGCAGGACACGCAGGGCGTTCGCGATCAGGGTGGTGGTCGTCTCATGACCGGCGAACAGCAGGCTGTAGACGACAGAGGCGATCTCATGGTCGGAGATCTCGTCTCCGGCGGCCTGGGCCCGCACCAGGTCGCCGACCAGGGAGCCGCGCTCGTGCTCGTGGGCGTCGGCCACCAGGCGAAGGCATTCCTGCCAGTAGTCGACGAGGTTGTGCGCGTGCGGGATCTGCTCCTGATCGCTCAGGTCGCCCCAGGTCATCGCGGCCCGCGAGTCCGACCAGCGTTTGAAGGTGTCCACCTTGCCGGTGTCCGCCCCGATCAGCGTGAGGATGGTGACCGTCGGGACGTCGTAGGCGAGGTCGCGGACGAAGTCCCCGGCGGCCTCGGGCCGAGCCAGCATCCGCTCCAGCAGGGTGACGACGTGCTGCCGGATGCTCGGCTCAAGTGCCTTGTAACGGCGAGGCGTGAAGGCCTTGGCGGCCACCTTGCGGATGCGGGTGTGCTCCGGAGGAACACGCGCCGACAGGCCCGAGTAGGCCGTGAACCCGCCGTCGAGCATGATCCGCGTGGCTTCCGGCCCACGCTCGCGGACCGGTGCCTGGGCGTTCTCGCTGCTGAAGGTCTTCCAGTCCTCGAAGACCGCCTTGACGTCGTCGTACCGCGTGACCACCCAGCATCCGATGCGCTCGTCGAACATGACGGGCTCTTCGGAACGCAGCGCCGCGTACGCCGGGAAGGGGTCGTTCTGGTCGAACGGCTCATATCCGTGGTGGACGGGACACGATCGCGGGGCGGCGGTGAGGTTTGCGGTCACGCTCAACTCCACTTCATTTCGGGCATTTCCGAAGTTTCATCAGTGTGAGGCCGGAACGTGACTGGTCACAATGCGCGGTTTCCATTCAGCGGAAGCGAGCGTGCGTGAAGGTTCCGTGGAGAGTCGCTGATGTGAGCGGACGTCACGTGTTCCAGGGACGGAGCGGGCGTGGCCGCGGCCCGGAACGGGGTCAGCCGCGCTGCCGCAGATAGCCGGACGGATAGCGGGCGATGGCCGCCTCGATGCGGGAGGCCACCCCGCGCAGGACCGGCAGGTGTCGCGTCAGCGTCTTGCGCTGCGTCGACAGCAGGACCAGGCCCACCGCCGCCTCGACCTGGTCAGACCGGCCCGCGACCGGCACGGCGATGGAGCAGGCGCCGGCACGAGCCTCCTCCAGCGTGATGGCGTGCCCCTGCTCGGCGATCTGCTCCAGCTCATCGGCCAGGGCCGCCGGATCGATGTGCGTCCGCGTCGTACGGGCCTCCAGATCGCCCTGGAGGTAAGCCTCGCGAAACCACGGCTCCTCGTAGGCCAGCAGCACCTTGCCGACGGCCGTCGCATGGAGCGGCAGCCGCCCGCCGATGCGGGACGCGCGCGGCACCCGCTTGGAGCTGTAGACCCGGTCGACGTACAACGCCTCGTTGCCCTCACGGATCGCGATGTGTGACGTCTCCTGGGTGAGCGAGAACAGGTCCTGCAAATAGGGCCGCGCGGTGTCGCGCAACCGTCTACCGGCGCTCTGCGAGAGCTCCCACAGGCGCAGGCCGACCTGGTAACGCCCTTGGTCGTCCCGCGCGAGGGCTCCCCATGCGTGCAACTCGCCCAGGAGACGGTGCGCCGTGGAGAGCGGCAGGCCGGTCAGCTCCGCGAGCTGCGACAGCGACAGACTCGGCCCGTGGGTTTCGAAGGCTTCGAGGATCGACAGGACCCGTGACGTGACCGTTCGTCCTGTCTCGTTCGCTCGCACGCGGCCTCCGTCCCGTCCTCGGCGCCAGCCGGATGTGACGCGCTGCGCCGCATGTCCCATGTTTACCAGCCAAATCGTCCGATAGCCCCGGGTGGTAAACGGGCTCGGCGGGCTGTCCTAGAGGAGCCGCCTGATCTCGCCGTATGTGCGGTAGAAGCCGCCCCGGCCGGAGGGGCGTACGCCCTCCACGATGTAGCGGGCGCCGGCCTCGCGGATCTCCTTGGGGAACTGCACGTTCCACGTCTCGTAGCCGGGGCTGGCCACGCGGACGCGCAACCGCTCGCCCTCGCGTACGCACTCCACGACCACGCCGTCGCCGGCGTGCGTGACGGTCTCCAGCACGACCGACGGCTCCACCACCGGAAGCGACGCGGCGGCCTTGACGTCGACGGGCTCGGGCACCGTGCCCTGGCGCGCGGCGGCGATCGCCGCTTCGCTCGCGTCGACGCAGGCCAGGGTGCCGTCGGTGGTGACGATGTAGAGGCGGTCGTCGAGGAACTGCATGGAGAAGGCCGATCCGCACCCGGTGCCGAGCTTCCACAACCGCTCCCCCGACGCGGCGAAGCAGTACACCGAGGAGTGGCTGTCGCCGGCGAAGACGTAGCGCCCGCCGGGCGAGGTCGCGCAGGAGTAGACGGGTCCGTCGCACCGGTACACGGCCTCGACGCGGCCGTCGTTCTTGGCCAGGCGGTGGACGGTACGGCGGGCGGTCGCGGCGTAGACCGCGTCCTCCTCCTGCCACCCGAACAGCACGTTGTCAGCCGACGGGGTGTGCCAGACGAGGGCGCCGTCGGAGGCGTCGTAGCGCGCCACGCCGCCGGAGTGGCCGTGGTAGACCGCGTCCTCGTCGCACCGGACCATCCAGGCGTAGTCGCCCTGGCCCGTACGCGCCCACTGGAACTCGTCCTCGTAGTCGATCGTGGTGATCCGTCCGGCGCGGTCGGAGACGCCGAGGATGCCGTCGTGGATGTCGAGCCAGTAGATGTCCACGTCGGCGGCGATCTCGTAGGCCGCCCTCGGCACCTTGCCGCTCAGGTCGTACACCTTGCCGTCGTCGCAGCCCGCGTAAATCCAGAAGTCGTCGGCCACGATGCACTTGACGCCGTCCGGCAGGCGGAAGCGACCGGTCACGGTGCCGGAGTGGGTGACGGTGTACACGTCACCACGCTGGTTGCCGACCCAGCAGCGCTCCTCGTCCACGAAGATGCCGAAGGCGGAGGCGCCGCTGTCGAAGCGCCACAGGACCGGCGCCTGCTGGGCGGTGGAACGGGTGCTCGCGATGGTCCTACGGGTGACCGCCCTGCGCTGGCGCACGCCGCGAACCGCCGGGGCGTAGCCCTTGCGCAGCTTCTCGTTGATCTTCTTGGTCGCCGCGGCCCGCGCCTTGTCCTCGGTGGGGAAGTCGGTGACCTTGATCTGACCCGCCTCGCCGATGCGCCCGTACGTGATGGTCACCCGCGTTCCGGAGACGACGGTCTCGTAGAACTTGTGCGCTCCGCCGCCGTCCTCCGACAGCTCAAGGTAAGTCATGTCCGCCTTCTCCAGGTAAGACCGGCTTGATCGATTAACCGGGAGGCTAGAGGACAGCGGTGACAATCTCCGGCCGAGCGATCGGCCCTCGGCCTGACATGCCCGAGTGCCGGGTCAACCGGTCCAGGTGATGTCGTACACGGTGACCACCTCGCCGGTCTCCGCACCCAGACCCTCTCGGTCCAGACCAGCACCGACGGCACCACCTACGACACGGTCGTGGACAGCCGTGACTACACCTTCGATCCGGCGTCGGGCAACCAGGTGACGATCACGCTGCCGACCATGGCGGCGGCCAGGCACCTGCGCCTGGTGTTCACCGGCAACACCCGTTGGGCGGCCGCGTTGCTCTCCGAGTTGGAGGCGTACAGCTCCTGAACGATGGCGGCTGGAGACGGCGCCGGCGCGGAGCCGGTGCCGTCTCCCGCCCAGACCGGCGGCCGGCCAGGGCAACCGCCCTGGCCGGCCCGCCCCACGGCACGGAAGCAGTGCTCAATGAAAGACGACGGCATGTCCGCTGAGAACGCTGACTCTGCACGCCTCGAACAGCGTCAACCACACCATCGTCTCGGTGGCGAAGTCCTCGGGCGGCAGGGCGAACAGGCGGGCCGCCTCCGCGTCCGCAAGCACACCACCGATGTCCGCTCCCGCCGCTGAGGCGGACGGGTCGAGGCGGATGCCGAGCGCCGGGGCGCACCGGCACAGCTCACGCAGCAGCCGCAGGCTCGACCCGACCATCCCACCGCCGTCGACGCCCGAGGACTCGGGCAGGAACACGACGTCCTCGAAGTCGACCGGCACGTAGTAGCCCGCGCAGTCCGAATGGCACAGCAGATGCGAATCGAACAGCACGGAACTCGACTCGACCCATCGCTGGTCACGGTCGATGTCGTCCGCACTGCGAGCCGGGGTGACCGGCTGGTCGTTGTCGACCAGCGCGAACACCCGCCGCAGGTAGTGCAGGAAGGAATAGGGGAAGCCGCCGATGTGCGGGCGCATCTCCACCCCCGGGGGACCGTCGGGCTCACGCCACACGATGCCCTCCTCGGCCAACGCCGCGCTCAACCCGTCCAGCCTCGACTGGAACCCCACCACGCCCTCATCATCGAGGCCGACGAGCCCCGCGATGATCCCCACCGATACCGCCAATCCCATGCGGGCCAACGTATCGGCCCGCCATGCCACAGCGAGCATCGGAAGCAACGTGATCAAGGACGGCCCCTGAGGCCCCTTGTGACCAAGCCTCAGCCGGGGGGCACGGTGGGCGGATCCGCCGGGCAGGCCGGGAGCGGGTCCTGTCCGAGGATCCGGGCACCGTTGGCGGCGGAGGCACGCACCGCGGTGAAGCCGGAGCCGACCATCCCGCGTTCGTAGGAACGCAGCTCCGGGATCAACGGGCCGCCCAGATCCTCCGCCGACCTGCGCGGGATCTTGCCGTAGAGCTGGGTGAGGCCGGTGCCGACGACGCGGGCGTGCGGCAGGTACTGCCGGCGGACCGCGGAGTTGACGCCGTCGGCGCCCACCAGCACCTCGCCGGTCGCCGTCGTGCCGTCCTCGAAATGTGCGGTCACGTGCTCGGCCGCCGTCCGAAAGGCGGTGAGGCGCTTGCCGTAGGTGATCACCCCGTCCAGGTGGGCCACGCCCGGCTCCCACGTACGAGCACGAGATCGATCTGAGCGGCGAGGACCGCACCCTGCTGCGCGTACTCGCTCAGGACGGCCGGGCCGGTTTCGGCGAGCTGGCGGCGGCCACCGGGTGCTCGCAGACCACCGCCCGCCGACGGCTGGAGCAGTTGCGCGCCGGCGGCGCGTTGCGCTTCGACGTCGAGATCCCCGCCCAGGCGCTCGGCTACCACGCCGAGGCCTGGTTGTGAATGAAGGTGGAGCCACGGGCCCTGAGCGCGGTAGGAGCGGCACTGGCCGGGCACGCAGAGGCCGACGTGGTCGCCGCCACCACCGGCCCGACCAACCTGATGGCCGGGGTGACCTGCCGTGACACGCGGGCCCTCTACCGCTACCTGACCGAACGCGTGGCACCGCTGAGCGGAGTCCGCGAGCTGGAGACCGCCCCGGTGATCCGCACGGTCAAGCGGGTCGGCACCCTGCTGCCCTGAACCTTCAGACCACCTCTCACCGCTCCCCTGGCCTGGCCGCACTCGCGGGACGGCTACAGGTGCGCCTGGCTTGGCGGAACCCGCAGGTGCATGCCCTCCTGCCGCATGAGCTGAAGGATCTTGTAGCCGTCGTTCCGCGAGCAGTGCCCCTCGTTCACGCCCTCGCTGATCAAATCCGCGGTATCTCGCGTCGTGATTCCCACGTTTTTGGCGTATTCCTGGGCGTCATAGTCGTCAGTGATCCAGTACGAGCCGGCGAACTCGGGCCAATGCCGGATGACATGGCACGTTTGCGCCTCACCAAGATGCTTCAACGGCTCCTGCTGTGTGCCGCCGAAGACCGCGCGTCGCACACGTTCAACCACATGCGCTTCCTCGATGTCGATCTCGATCGGTTCTCCGAGCCACCCCTCCACTGCGACCGTCCGCAGGTCGGGGTGGTAACGCGCGGATCTGTCCGCCTCGAAGGCGATCGCTTCGGTCCAACGCCCACGCTCGCGCAAGATCTGTCGCAGGAGCGGCAACTTCCTGACGACGGCGAAGTTGCAGAGCACTGTGTTGTCGGGAAACCAGTACCAGGTCATGACGCGAGGGGAGAATCCTCTCTCGTGCCGTTGATCGCCTGTCGGAGCGTGGCGGTGTCGACGTCGAGCAGGTTCGCGAACGGGCGGAGTGTGGACTTCTTCTCGGCGTACGCCTGGAATGTGTCGCGTACCAACGGAGCGGGGATGCGAGCGCGAGACGCATGCTGGATCCACTCGCCGAAGGACTCCCACTCCCCCGCGAGAGACGCCGCCTCCCCTGCCGTCATCCCCCGGAAGGAATCGCAGAGGCCGCGGTCTATGAGGTCGAGATTGAACAATCTCCATGCGAGCGTGCTCGGGGAGACCCACAACCGGCAGGTCAGCGCGGCGAAATCCTGTCGGCTCCAGGTCGTACGGCGGGCTTCTTCCCGGAGCATCTGTGCGGGGAGAAGAAGTTCCGCGGCGAACGCGTTCGCGCGCTTCTCCGACGGCTTCTTCTTGTGCTCGGCGTCGTTGATGTTCACGTCCACGTTGAGCTTCTGGTCGTCTCGCGCGAGGAGATGACCCAACTCGTGCGCGATCGTGAACCTCTGGCGGGCGGGAACCTCAGAGGTTGCCACCACGATCAGCGCGGAGTCGTCGTCGGACCAGGAAAGCCCGTCGAATCCGTCCGGCTGCTTGTGCACTCGGACGTCCACTCCGAACGCTGTCTCAACGGCTGCGGCCAGGTCTCGGCACTGCCAGAGCGTCACGTGCCTGCTGAGGGCGTGCTCGGCGGCGGTGGCGGCGAGATTCGTCCCTTGGTCCACGAAGGACCCGCCACCGAGCTTGAACCTTGGTACGTCCTGCCGGAATCCGAGGAATGCGAGGTCAGCCCGCGTCTGCGCGAGGCGTTCGGCTTCGCGGATGGCGGTGTCGGCCGAGGTCAACGGGGATGCGGCCGTTCGTGCGGCCAGGGACGGCGAGATGGGGTCCGCACCGAGGAGCCAGTCGACGGTCACTCCGCAGAGGTCGGCGATCCGGGCGAGGTCGAGCGACGTGAATCGCCGGACACCGGAGAGCGACTTCGACATCTTGGAGGCGTCGAGGCCGGCCCTTCCGGCGAACTCAGCTTGCGTGAGGCCGCTTTCCGCGATCAGTCGCCGTACTCGCGCTGCTGTCTTCTCCCCGGCCATGACCTGCAGCCTATGCTGTTGATTGCGAAAATCGCAATCAACAGCCCGTGAAAGAAGGCCTCCGGCACGCGCCTCCCGGTTGTATGCACCGGTCGTCGTTCGACACGGCGGGATCTGTCCCAAGACGGGCCGGTCGTCCCGCCCTGGTCCCAGGCGGAGACCTCCGATCGGTAATCCAACGGGCGATCGATTGCGTGCCCGACGCGGACGCGACCAGACTTGGGGCATGAAGACGAGCGAGGAAGACGCCGGAGCGCCCCGCGCGCGCCGCCGCGGGCGGCCGCCACGTGACCTTTCCGCACCCGCCACGCCCGAGCGCATCCTCCTGAAGGCGACCGAACTCTTCGCCGTACGCGGGTTCGACGGCGTCTCCATGCGCGACATCGCCGGACAGGTCGGGATCGACGTCTCCAGCGTGCACCACCACTTCCCGTCCAAGGCGGAGCTGTGCGAGGCGTGCTTCGCCCGCGTATTCGCACTGGAGCGCGCGACCCTCGAACCCTCGGTGCGCGCCGTCGCGGAGGCGGCGCGCTCGGCGTCGCCCTCCGATCTGGTCGGCGCCATGCACGGCCTCGTGGACACGTTCGTCGACTTCCTGGACGAGCATCCGCACACCACGTTCCTGTGGCTGCGCCGCTGGCTGGACCCCACCCGTCACGCTCCACTGGACGAGGCGTACGCGCTGCCGATCTACCACGAGATCGAGCAGGCCCTGCTGGACGCGGCCGCGCGCGGCCTCATCAGCGAGCCGACCCCCCACGTCACCGTGCGGAGCCTGGTGTGGGCGACACACGGCCACGTGGCGGCGCTGACCGCCGCGGGAGCCGGGGCGGTCGCCGTCGCCCGCGAGAAGCGGGAGTTCCGCGCCTACGCCCACCGCCTGATCGATCTCCTCTACGCACCCCCTGGCGCGCGCGGCCCATCCCGCCAATAATTCCATCAATCGATGGATTAATCGGAAGGTGCGCGATGGACCCCAGAAAGCCGGGCATGACCGCCGTCGTCGGCGGCGGAGCCGCCGGGATAGCCGCGGTCAAGGCGCTGATCGAGGCGGGCGTGCCCGTACTGGGCATCGAGCGCGCCGACGGGCTCGGCGGCCTGTGGCGGCTGGACGACACCACCGCCTCCTACGAGGGGCTCTGCCTCAACACGAGCAAGCCGCGCACGCAGTTCTCCGACTTCCCCATGCCGGAGGAGTGGCCCGACTACCCGACCCGCGCCCAGATGCTCGAATACCTGCTCGCGTACGCCGACCGTTTCGGGGTGGGCGAGCGCTTCCGGTTCGGGACGACGCTCGAGTCGGCGCGGCGCACCCCTGACGGGTCGTGGGAACTGGTCCTGGACGGCCCGGACGGGCGGAGCCGTGAAGTGGTCGAGCATCTCGTGGTCGCCAACGGCCACAACCACGTGCCGCGCCACCCCGACCCGCCGTACCCCGGGGCGTTCACCGGCACCCGGTCCCACGCGCACGGCTACGTCACTCCGGCGGCGTTCGCGGGAAAGCGCGTACTGGTGGTCGGCACGGGCAACTCCGCGATGGACATCGCCTCGGAGCTGACCGACCATGCCTCGGCGGTGCTGCTGTCGGCCCGGCGAGGCGTCTGGGTGGTGCCGAAACGGCTGCTCGGCCGTCCTTCCGACCAGCTCAACGGCGCTCTGGCCGCCCTGCTCCCCTGGCCGGTACGGCAGGTGATCTCGCAGACCATGCTCCGGATCCTCGCCAGGAGGCCCGCCGGACCACGCCTCCCCGCGCCCCGGCAGGGCCTGCTCCAGGACCACCCCACCCTGAGCGACTCCGTACCCGCGCTGGTGGCCGCCGGTAAGGTGCTCGCCCGGCACGGCATCTCCCGTTTCGACGGGTCGCGGGTCCATTTCACCGACGGCGGGGTGGACGAGGTCGACCACGTCATCTGGTGCACCGGATACCGCGCGGTGCTGCCCTTCCTCGACGCCGACACGGCGGGCGATCCGGCGAGCCTGCTGCTCTACCGCCATGTCATCCCCATCGGCGACACGTCCATCAGCTATGTCGGGTTGATGCAGTCCACCGGATCGGCCCTGCCGGTCGTCGAGGCGCAGGGCCGGCTGGTGGCCGCCCTCCGCGCCGGAACGTACCGGCCGCCCGCTCCCGAGACGGCCGCGAAGATCGCCTCCGCCGAACTCGCCGCCGCCCGGGCCCGCTGGGGCGAGCGGCGCCCGCACATGCGGATCGACATCGACCAGTACCTCCGGATCATGAAGAAGGAGCTGCGCGCCTCATCCGGCCACGGCCTGGCCGGACGCCGGATCCTCGTCACCGGGGCGGCCGGCACCTTCGGCAGGGCCATGAGCGAGCGCTTCGTCAGGGAGGGCGCGCACGTGGTCGGGCTGGACGTCGTACGCCCCGAGGACTCCGGCATACCGATCGTCGCCTGCGACATCACGTCCCAGACGTCCGTGGACGCCGCGATCGAGGAGGCCGTGGCACTCCTCGGCGGCGTCGACGTGCTGGTCAACAACGCCGGTCGCGGCGGACCGGCCCCGGCCGAGCTCGCCCCCGACGAGGAGGTGGACGCGCAGCTCCGGCTGAACCTCGTCGGCGCCTGGCGCGTCACGGCCGCGGTCATGCCCCATCTGGTACGCGCGAGGGGGCGGGTGGTGTTCGTCGCCTCCCGGATGGCGGTCCTGCCGCTGCCGCTCGCCGCCGCGTACGGCGTCTCGAAACGCGCGCTGGCCGCCTACGCCGACGCGCTCCGCCTCGAAGTCGGGACGCACGTCGGCGTGACGACGGTCTATCCGAGCATGGTGCGCAGCCCGATCCACGACAGCACCCGGCAGGCCGGCCTGTCCCTCGACGCGGTGTCCCGGCCGGAGCCCGTGGAGGGCGTGGTCGACGCGATCGTCCGCGCGCTGACGGCGCGCCGCGCCCCGCGGGACGTGGCGACCACCGCCCGCGGACGCGTCGAGATGGCGGTGGCCAGGCACGCCCCACGCCTGGCCGACCGGCTCGTACGCCGGACCGTGGCGGCGCGGATCGTCGCCGGTGACTTCGCCGGGGCTCCCCTCGCCGCCGGCATGGTGCGCAGGCATCAGGAGTGAACGGCCCAGGCGGTGGTGGGCGAATCGCCGCTCTGGCGGAACGAGGCCATGGTGCGGTCGTGAGGAAGGCTCGGGAGCTAGAAGACCGGCAGGCCCACTGGGGCCTACCTGGATTCGAACCAGGTAAGAAGGAAGCCCTCGAATGGCCTCACGACCGGAACGCGAGGAAAGCGGGAGAACTAGAGCTTCTTAATGAGAATGCGAGAAGGAAGCTCACCCATGGCCTCACGGTGCCCTCACCGTATCAGGCGGGGATCAGTTCGTGCAGCGTCGCGGGCGTGTACGCCCGCGACCCCGCCGGCAGGCCCTCCGGAGCCTCCAGCCCGATGTACGTGGCGTGCCCGGCCGACGACGCCTTTTTCCGCAGCAGGTCGGCCAGGTAGCGGACCCGCAGGTAGTCGCGCTCCACGATCGAGCGCACCAGCAGGGAGGCGGTGACCCGGTTGCCCTCGACCTGGTTGAAGCCGGGATGCCCCTTCAGGTAGAGGTGCAGCCATTTCACCCGCCAGTCGCCGTCGTCACCGCGGAGGAAAACGAGCGGCAGCGCGACCCGGCCGGAGCCCCGCAGGTCGGACTTCATGCGTACGGTGCGCGGCTCGAATGGCCGGCCTTTCTGTTCGGCGTCCCTGGTCATGTAGCCGAAGAACGCCTCGGCGGCCTCGTGGAACTGCTCACCCGCGTAGATGTTGACCTGGGGAATGATGATCGGCTGTGTCGCGTCGGCGAGACGGATGTCGATGAACTCCGAAGCGCCGTGCGGCGCGGGCGCCTCGGTGAGGTCGCCGGAGTACACGGCGAAGCCGTTGGCGTAGTTCGTCCACGAGATGTGCGTCGGATTGTCGTACGAGGCGTCGAGCATGAGCGCGGACAGGTCGTAGTCGGTGCGCCGCTCGGCCTGGCGCCAGTGGACGAAGAACCTGAGCAGCTCGCCGTCCACCCGCGAGAGCGAACCGCGGGGCAGCATGCCGAGCCCGGGTGAGACGGCCTTGCCGGACAGCGGCAGGGCGACGTCGAGCACGTCGGGATCGACGATCAGCTCGCCGGGGTCGGGGAGGCGCCGGGCGATCTCCTCGTCCAGGACGGCGAGTGCCCGCGACACGAGGTCCACCTCCAGCGGCGGGCGGGAGTCGGCCGCCGCCCACGCCCTGCCGTACCGGTTGGTGAAGACGCGGCCGGCGGCGGGGGCGAGCCGGTTCTGCAGGTGCTCGCGCAGGGACAGCAGCACGCGGCCGGAGGCGCCGGCCGCGGCTCGCTCCGCGGCGTCGAGTACGGCCGACGCGGACACGTCGCCGGTACGCAGCAGGTGGTCGAGGCGGCGCAGCAGCGCGCCGGGCGCCTTCTCCAGCAGTTCGACGGCGTCGGCGGTGCGGCCCGCCGACAGGGCGGCCTCGACGCGGCTGTCGAAGCCGGCGGCCCCGCGTACGCCCCTGGCCACCTCGAAGACGCCGGCGGCACGCGGGAACTGCGGGTACTCGTGGGGATGCAGCCGCTCGCCGAGCCGCTTCCACTGCTCCCTGTGCCGCGGCACGTCGCCGAGCTTGGCCGGGGTGGCGACGGTGTCCAGGGCCCGCAGGAGGGCACGGCGCTCGGCGCGGCGGAACGAGCGGAACCTGGTGGGCGTGGCCAGCGTGACGTCGCCCCCGGAGCAACCGCAGGCGAGCCGCAGCACGTCGGTCACCGTGTCGACAAGCAGCGGCTCGCCGGCGGCCAGCCGTACCTCGTTGATGACGGCACGGTTCTCGCGAACGGGGATGCGCTCCGGCTGGCCGGCGCAGAACGACGCCAGGGTACGCAGGGCCGCCAGGTCCTCGGCGGCGAGCGGCGTCTCCGCGCCCGCCAGCGAGAAGTAGAGGTCGCGCGCCTCGGACTCCAGGCTCCCGCCCGGCTCCAGCACGGTCACCCGGTCCCCGGCGAGCGGGATCAGCTCGGCGTGCGCGGCCAGCAGGTCGGCGTACGCGTGCGGGTAGCGGCCGTAGCCCGGCAGCGTCAGCAGGTCGAGCGTGGACGGCTGGACGCGCGCGGCGGCGACCGGGTCGAGCAGCGCCTCGCGCAGCAGACCGGCCCAGAACTCCAGGGTGTCGGGCACATTCGCGGGAAAGTCGATGAAGTAGGCGTTGTGCTGGACGTGGTCGCCGACCAGGCGGCGCACGCCGGCCAGGACCCGTACGCCGAGATCGACCACGGTCCCGCCGGGCAGCCGCGACAGGCGTTCGAGCAGGGCCGCCGAGCAGGTGAAGCCGACGCTCAGCAGCGCGGCGTCGAGCTGGCGGGCGGCCACCTCGCCCCAGCCCGGTGTGGAGTCGACGGGGGCGTCGATGGGAACTCGCAGCCGCCCGGTGATGACGAGGTTCTCCAGAGTGTCCACGAACGCACCCTAATGGCCGAGACATCCCTGCCCACGGTGATTTTCCGGAATGCGCGATCATCACCCGAGCCCGGCCACCGACCGCGCCAACCGTGTGCCACGGCATGGTTGACTACTGCGGTGGCTCACGACCGAGAGATCCTCTTTTTTCCGTCGGCCGAGTCGTTCGAGACGTGGCTCGCCGCCCATCACGACTCGTCGCCCGGGATCTGGCTCAAGCTCGCCAAGAAGGTGGCGGGCGTCGATTCGCTGGACTACGCGCAGGCGCTCGACGTGGCGCTGTGCTACGGCTGGATCGACGGACAGAAGGCCAAGTTCGACGATGGGCACTGGCTGCAGCGCTTCACTCCCCGCAGACCGAAGAGCAGATGGTCGAAGGTCAACCGTGACAAGTCCAACGCGCTGATCGAGCAGGGCCGGATGAAGCCGCCGGGTCTGCTCGAGATCGAACGCGCCAAGGAAGACGGCCGCTGGGACGCCGCGTATGACGGATCGCGGAGCGCCACGGTGCCGGACGACCTGGCCCGCGCGTTGGCGGAGAATCCCACCGCGGAGGCGTTCTTCGCGACGCTGGACAGCCGCAACCGCTTCGCGGTGCTGTATCGCGTTCAGGACGCCAAGAAGCCCGAGACGCGGGCGCGCCGCATCGAGCAGTACGTCGCGATGCTGGCCGAGCACAAGAAGATCTATCCCTGACGTCCGCGACGCCGACGTGGTCTGTCAGAGCGCGATCACTCGGCGCCCCCGGAGCGGGCGGCCGCCCAGGCCGCCCGCGCTGACATCGTCGTACTGGCCGTGCCCTACCCGGCGGTGCAGGGCGTCGACGACGAGGTGAAGGCGGCGCTGCGCGGGAAGGTCGTGTTCGCGGCCACCATGGCGACCCCCGTACTGGACGGCCGCCGGCTGCTGCTGCCCGTGGCGGGAGACGACTCCGAGGCGAGGAAGGTGGTCGTCGAACTGGGAACCCAGTTGGGGTTCGACGCGGTCGACGTGGGACCGATGACCAGCGCCCGGTACCTGGAGCCGGTGTGCGGGGTTGCGGTGGTCGGTGCCATTCAGCGCGTCTAGTGCCCCTTAAGTCGTGGAACTTCCTCGGCCGGACTCTGTTATCCGGATATCGTGATATTCAGCCGACGTGATGGCGAACGCTATTTCGGTCCGGATATGAATACGCGCCGAAGGAACGGGAGTACCAGCTTTGCGGCAAAACCGGTTGGAGGCCAGGGAAACGGCCACTTATTCAGTCGGGACCACTCTCGACGTGATCCGGCGTTCGGTCGGAACGCTCCCCCGGAAGTGGCTGGCCGCGATCACCCTGCTGGCGGGCCTGTCCGCCGCGTTGGCGGTGGCCGTGGCGGCGCCGTCCCCCGACTGGACGTTCGCCGCGCTCGCCGGTCCGGTGCAGAGCGCGATGTCGGTGGCGGTGCCGTTCTTCGGCGTCCTGATGGTCGGCGATCTGCGCCGGGCGCCGCGCCCCGTCCGCGCCGTCCCGACCCTGCTGGGCGCGCTGTCGGTGGCCGCCGTCGTCGGCGTCTTCGGGGCGCTGATCTGCGCGGCCATGCTCGCGGTCAGCGCGACCGACACCGCCCACGCCCCGTGGAGTCACATCGGGGCCATCGCGGCGGGCGGCGTGCTGGTGCAGATGACGGCCCAACTGGTCGGCACCGGACTGGGCCTCCTGCTACGGCCGCCCGTCGTCGCGTTCCTCGCCACCGTCGTTCTGCCGATGGGCCTTTGGGCCGTGCTCGGCGCCGTCGAGGTTCTCCGGCCCGCGCGGGGCTGGCTCACGCCGTACCCGTCGGTTCAGAACCTGCTTTCCGGCCCCATGGCTCCTCTCATGTGGGCGCAGTGGTTCGCCGTCCTCCTGATATGGGGTGCCGGCCTGAATTCCCTCGGCGTCGCGCTGCTGAAACGCCGGAATTCGGATGACAATTCACCACAAATACCCGCAAACAATTCCGCGCACTGAGCCTTTCCGCGTAACGGATCATTGCCGAGTGTGATCTACGGTCAGGTGTGCCTGCCGTGCTCGAGGCGGAGGATGACGAGCGCGGTGCCATCCAGGTTGAGGTGTCCCGATTCGGCGGCTTTGGCCTCCGCCAGTGCTGCGGCCAGGTCGGGCGCCTGAGCTGCGAGGACCTCGATGAGGACTGGTTTCGCACCTCAGGCCGCACCTATGGCTTTCCCAGGGCCTCGGCATAGTGGCTTGATGTCCAGCCCGGTGACACGGGTGTCCGCCCGGCCGCGGTGCATCCCTCCCCTCACCACACCCGTGAGAGGCAGGATGGCCTGCCTCACGCGCCATTCCGGGAATCGTGCCGGGCGTGGAATAGTTCAGGGGGTGGAGCAAGCGGGGTGGGGAGTCGTGGCGGATATACGAATCGAGTGGCCGGACCCAGAGGGCCAGGAGATCGTGGAGCGTCTGTTCGCCGTGTCGATGGCCCTACGCGCGCACTTCGAGGAGACCGCGACCGACGTGGGGCTCACCGTCCCACAGGCTCACACGCTGATCCATCTCCAGGAGCCTCAGCGCATGGGGGAGGTGGCCGCGCATCTGCGCTGCGAGCCGTCCCATGTGACCGCGATCGCCGACTCCCTCGAACGGTGTGGCTTCCTGCGGCGGGAACCAGACCCGGAGGATCGTAGGGCCAAGCGGCTTCTCCTCACGCATCGCGGACAGCAGCTCAGGGATCGCCTCTTGGCCCGCCTGTTCGAAAGGGCGCCGATCATCTCGGTGCTCGATGCCAGCCAGCGGACCGAGTTGCTGTCGCTCCTGCGTACGGCTCAGTCAGTGGCCGGCGCCGACATCCGGCGCTGAACCTCCGCGGGCGGCCGAGAGGGTTCGCCCTCTCCCCGTCCCGCTTCTGCCCGGCTCGATGCCGTCGGCGAAACCAAGGCGGCCGACGCCGCATCGGCGGGTGTCGTCGGCGACCGAGACCCACCCGGAACAGGCGCTCGCCATGGCTGCCGTAAACCGCCCGGCTCACCGTTCGGCTCGACGGCGGGCCTCGGCGTGCGTCCGCGTCACTCGCCCACGCTGTTCGCCGCCAGCACGGCGAACGCGATGGAGATTCCCCTGGCAGCGCCACCGGCGGCAGAACACTGCTTGATAGCGGTCGGCCTCACCGGCCCGCGCGCCGTGCTCGTATCGCTGCTGATCGTCCCCGGTGGGGCCACCCTTGTTGGCGCGCCCGAAATAACTTCTGATAGAAAACAGTTCAGCCACTGAAGTAAATGCCCGTGAGGAGACCCGCGACCATGTTCATCGCCACCGCCGTCCTGTCCGTCCTGCTGGCCCTCGCCTTTACCGGAGCCGGCTTCCCGAAGGTCTCCGGCAAGGACGAAATGGCGGCTCAGCTCGCCAGACTCGGCGTGCCTACCGGGCTCATGCGCGTCATCGGCGGGCTGGAGATCGTCGGAGCCGTCGGCCTGGTCGTCGGGCTGTGGGTCGGAGTGCTCGGCGTCGCGGCCGCGCTCGGCCTGGCGCTCCTCATGGCCGGCGCCGTCGCGACTCACATCAAAGCTCGCGACACGGCCAAGGGCACCTTGCCGTCGCTGGTTCTGCTGGTGCTCAGCGCGGTCACGGCCAGCCTTGCCCTGGTCGCCCTTTAAAGCGCGAAGTCGCCGGGCCTGTCGCGCAAGCCACAAGATCAATGAGAGGTTCCCTGATGACCCCCACTCACACGACCGATACTGGTCTCCCGATCGACATCCGATTCGCACGATCCGCAACCGAAGAGCAGCTCCACCGAACCGCAGCAGCCCTACGGGAGAAGGGCTACGCCGTCGAGATCGTCGACACCGCGGCCGAGGCTCGCGCCGTCGTCACGCGGCTGCTGCCCACCGACAAGAGCATCTTCACCGTCTCCAGCGAAACGCTTCGAGTGTCCGGGCTGGACGATGACATCAACGCATCGGAACGCTTCGACGCCGTACGCATGTAATCAGGAAAGATGACTTTTCGCGTGCAATGCGATTTCCTGGAGATGAATCAGGTATGGTCTACCACCCGGTACAGACTCGAAGATCGGTCGGCTCCTGGGCGGGCGCGCGCCGGGGCAGGACCTGTCCACCAAACCGGGCCAACTTCACTTGAGCCGTAGGAGCTGGTCTGCTGGGCTTGCCTGCGTCGTGGCGGGTGGCACGGACGGCCGCGCCGGGCGTCAACCGCGTAGGTAGGTCACGACCGCGAGGACCCGGCGGTGGTCGTCCTCGGCCGGGGGCAGGTCGAGCTTGGTCAGGATGTTGCCGATGTGCTTGCCCACGGCGGCCTCGGATATCACCAGACCCCTGGCGATGGCCGCGTTGGACCGGCCCTCGGCCATCAGCGCGAGGACCTCCCGCTCGCGTGGCGAGAGCCGTTCGAGCGGGTCGCGCCGGCGGCGCAGCAACTGCCTCACCACCTCGGGGTCCACCACCGTTCCGCCCGCGGCGACGCTGAGCAGCGCGTCCACGAACTCCTCCACGTCGCCGACCCGGTCCTTGAGCAGGTAGCCCACCCCGGTGCCGTCCCCGGAGTCCAGCAACTCACTCGCGTAGGTCTGCTCGACGTACTGGCTCAGCACGAGAACCGGCAGCCGCGGGTCCGCCGAACGGAGCGCCACCGCGGCCCGCAGGCCCTCGTCGGTGAAGCCCGGCGGCATCCGCACGTCGGTGACCACGATGTCGGGGGCGTGCGCGCGCACCGCCTCGACGAGCCCGTCGGCGTCGCCCACGGTGGCCGCCACATGGTGCCCGAAGCGGTTGAGCAACCCGGCCAGCCCCTCGCGGAGCAGCACGCCGTCCTCGGCGAGGACTATCGAGAGGGGGCGATCGAGGCGCACGGGATCTCCACTCGTAGCAGGGTCGGCCCGCCGGGCGGGCTGGAGAGCATCAGTCTGCCGTCCGCCACCGAGACGCGGTCGGCGAGCCCCGCCAGGCCGGTGCCCACTGAGGGGTCCGCGCCGCCCACGCCGTCGTCGCGGATCTCCACGACCAGCCCGGCACCGTCCAGACGTCCGATGACCGACGCGGTGCGGGCGCCGCTGTGCTTGGCCACGTTCGTCAGCGCCTCGGAGATCACGAAGTAGACGGCGGACTCCACGAACTCGGGCAGCCGTCCGGGAAGTTCGATCGCGACCTCGACGGGCACCGGGGAGCGGTCGGCGACGTCGGCGACGGCCGCGGGCAGCCCCCGATCGGTGAGGATCTGCGGGTGGATCCCCCTGATCAGGTCGCGTACCTCGGCCAGCGCGAGCTTCGCCTGCTCGTGCGCCTTCGTGACGAGATCGGCCGCCTCCGCGCCCTCCGACAGCTTGGCCAGGCCGAGCGTCATGGTCAGCGCGACCAGCCGTTGCTGGGCCCCGTCGTGCAGGTCCCGCTCGATCCGCCGCCGTTCCACCTCGAACGCCTCCACCAACCGGGTCCTGGACCGGGTCAGCTCCTCGAGCCGCTGCCCGCTCTCGGTGTCCCGGGACACGAGGAGCAGCCGGGCCAGTGAGCCGTGCGCGGCGGCGAGCAACGTCAGCGGATAGAGGGCCAGGGCGAGCCAGATCACCCCCAGCGCGAGTGCCGCGAATGCGCCCAGATCCGTGTCGACCAGCCAGAACTTCAGCACCCTCACCTCACCCATCTGGGCGCGCAGGACCGGTGTGAGGATCATCGACGCCGGCCCGCCGAGGCCGAACACGACCGCCAGCAGCTCGATCGGCCAGAGCACGGTGATCATCAGGACCACGTAGGCCAGCTCCCGCCAGGTGGCGGGCTCCTGCAGGCGCAGCCCCACCCACCCGCGCAGCCCCGGACGGTCGGGCCGGCGGTGCGGCGTGTCGGCCGGCTCCGGGTCGATGATCCGCAGCCGGCGGCGTTCCAAGGCGGCCACCGGTATCCCGCTGAACCCCAGCGCCAGCAGCAGCGGGATGCCCACCACCAGCAACGCCAGGATCGTGCTCACGAACAGCGCGAAGAGGAACGCCACCAGGACGACCTCGCCGAGGAGCACGCCGGTGACCAGGTAGGCCACCGAGCGCCACGGCCAGGCGGTACGCAACA
Source organism: Microtetraspora fusca (assembly GCF_001570365.1). Lineage (GTDB taxonomy): Bacteria > Actinomycetota > Actinomycetes > Streptosporangiales > Streptosporangiaceae > Microtetraspora > Microtetraspora fusca. The sequence goes on from NZ_BBYK01000047.1 coordinate 163,780, forward strand.
GGTCCCACCGAACGAGGGCCCGCCAGGCCGCCGATGACTGCATCCCCAGACAGTACGGCCCGTGCCGTCCGACCGGCCAGCGGCCTGGATCCACCCGGCAGGTATGGCCAGCCCTACCCCGAGGACTAGGTTCTGGCGTCCTGCGGACGGCGTCCCCGCGACGATCTCATTGGGTCCATGAAGACAGCCTTGGCCCCGGACCTGCGGGCGTTCATGTCGGTCGCGCTGCGCAGGCAGGGGGTCGTGGGCGCGATCGCGCCGAGTTCTCCCTCGCTGGCCAGAGCCCTGACCGCGGTGGTGCCCACGAGCGGCACACCGGTGGTGGTCGAGCTCGGCCCGGGAACCGGATCGATCAGCGAGGCCATCCGGGAGCGGCTCTCCCCCGGCGCACGGCACCTCGCCGTCGAGATCGAGCCGGACCTCGTCACGCACCTGCGCCGGACCAAGCCGTGGATGGAGACCATCCACGGCGACGCCGCCGACCTCGGCGCGCTCCTGGCACGCGCGGGCGTGGACCGGGTGGACGCGGTCGTCAGCACGCTGCCCTGGTCGCTGTTCCCCGGCCGGCGTCAGGAGCGGATCCTCGGCGAGGTGGGCCGGGTGCTCGCGCCGACCGGGGCCTTCACCACCGTGACCTACCTGCACGCCGTACCGCTCGCCGGGGCCAGGGCCCTGCGGCGGCGGCTGCGGTCGGCCTTCGACGAGGTGCTGACCACCGGGCCCGTCTGGCGGAACCTGCCGCCGGGGATGGCGTACGTCTGCCGCAGGCCGGTCGCCGGTGTCTGATCTGCTCGGCCGGTTCTCCCCGCCGCTGCTGCTCGCGGTCGCGTGGATGCTGCTGACTGCCGAGGCCGGACTGCTGATCGGCGTCGCCCTGCCCGGGACGAGCGTGCTCGTCGCGCTCGGCTACTTCGCCCATCTGGGCGTGGTGCCGCTGGGCGGCGCGATCGGGGTCGCGGCCTGCGCGGCGGTGACCGGCACCCAGATCTCCTATCTGTGGGGACGGCGCCGGGAGGGCGCCCCGTCGTTCCACCGGTTCGCGCCCGGCCGCTGGGACCGGCCGCGCGAGCTGCTCGGACGGCACGGCCGCTGGGCCGTGGTCGCGGCCCAGTGGTTCGGCAGCGCGCGCACGCTCACCCCCCGGCTCGCGGGCTGGGCCGGCATGCCGTACCGCACCTTCGTCACCGCGAGCCTGCCCACGGCCTGCGCGTGGGCGGCGACCCTGGTCACCGTCAGCTACCACGTCGCACCGGAGATCGTTCAGCGGTTCACCGCCCATCTCGCCGTGGCGGGACCGGTGACGGTCGCGATCGCGCTCGTCCTGCTCTGGGTGACCCGGAGCCGGGCGAAGGTGCTGGGGAGGCGCCGACGCTGAGCGCGGCCGGGTACGCGGGCGGATCTACGCTCTGCGGAAAGCGCGCTTCAGCCGCGAGGGGCGCGGCGGTGTCTGGACTGAGGAACGAGTGGGGAGCGAGGGACGAGCGACTCCGAGCGACGAGGGAAGACATCGCCTCAAGGCGCCCCGAGCCGCCGAGCGAAGCGAGGCAAGTAGACGAAGGCGGCGGCCGCGACGGGCCACAGGTGGGCGGCCAGGTTCCGCGCCAGGATGCCGCCCCGCGTCGCGGGCACCAGCAGCGCCGACGCCTGTCCCATGTTCCGCTGCTTGGGATCGACCAGGCGCCGATGCGCGGCCTCGTACCGGCGGAAGGCCGCCTCGGGGTCGTCCGGACCGGCGGCCAGTTCCTCGGCGAGGGTGAACGCGCCGGCCATGGCCATGGTGGAGCCGTCTCCGAACAGCGACACGCAGGACGCGGCGTCACCGAGGAGCACGACCCGGCCGTTCCACCAGCGCGGCAGGCGCACCTGACTCACCGAGTCGAAGTAGAGGTCGTCGGCGGCGCGCACCTGCTCCAGCAACTCGGGCGCGCGCCAGGACACGTCCGCGTAGGCTCCGGTCAGCATTCGCTTGTGCTGCTCGACGTCGCGGTGGTCGAAGCCGGGCTCCGCCGGGCTCCGGTAGAGGAAGAACGCGCCGCTGGACGTGGGGCTGACGGCGACCGCCTTGCCGGGCGTGTTGTGCATGACGACGTCCCTGCCTGATCCGGCCCCGCCGCCGAGCGGCGACGTCGCGACGTACAGGCCCATGTGGCGCACGAACCCGCTCTCTTTCCCGAACGTCAGCCGACGGGTCGTCGAATGCAGGCCGTCGGCGCCGATCACCAGGTCGAAGCGGCGGGGCCCGGCGCGGTCGAAGGTGACCTCGACCCCGTGCTCATCCTGGTCGAGGGTCGCGATGGAGTCGTCGAAGAGGAACTCGGCGTGGTCGCGGCTCGCCTCGTACAGGATCGACGCGAGATCGCCGCGCGGTAACTCGACCTCGTCCGGCTGCTGAAAGGCGCGCATGTCCATCCGGCCGACGCGCCTGCCCGCCGCGTCGACGAAGGTGAGGCCCGTCGTGCCGGTGGCCGCGGCGCGCAGCCGGGGCATGACGCCCATCCGTTCGGCGACGCGTACGGCGGGGCCTCTGACGTCCACCGGGTTCCCACTGGAGCGCAGCGTTCCGGCCCGTTCGACGACGGTGACACGGAAGCCGTGCCTGGCCAGCCAGTAGGCCGCCGTCGGCCCGCCGACGCCGGCTCCGGAGATCAGCACTGTCCGCTCGGTCATGACTCCTCCACTAACCGGATGAATTTCCTCCGCTTATTTTCACGGTAACCTAACCGGAGGAGAATCGTCCAGTTCCTGGTTCGGGGGTGGCAGTGGAGACGGAGAAGCCGCAGGGCACGGCAGGGCTGCGCGCCGACGCGCGCCGCAATCGCGACCTGATCGTCGCGGCCGCCCAGAACCTGTTCCTGGAGCAGGGCGTCGACGTGCCGCTGGAGGAGGTGGCGCGCCGGGCGGGCGTCGGCATCGGCACGCTGTACCGCCGTTTCCCGGACCGGGACGCGTTGCTCGGCGCCGTCTGCGAGGAGGGCCTGCGCCGCATGGCGGAGCTGGCGGAGACCGCCTGGCGCGAGGAGCCCGACGCCTGGCACGCGCTGTGCCGTTTCCTGCGCGACAGCATCGAGCTGCGGGTGGGCGTGCTCTCGGCGAAGATCGAGCCGCACCTGCACCAGCGGCTCCGCGCCGGCCGCGAACTGCACGAGATACGGCAGCGGGTGATCGCCCTCGTCGTCCGGATGACCGAGCAGGCGCAGGCGAGCGGCGCGCTGCGCCACGACATCGGCCCCGGAGACGTCGCCCTGCTGCTGACCCTGCACGTCTACACGCCGCCGAGCATGCCCGACGAGCCGGCCATGGCCCGCGTGGTGGAGATCATGCTGAACGGCCTGCGCGCCGTTCCGGGCTCCTCCCTTCCCGGGGTCGCCCTCGACCGCGACGACCTGCGCCGCTACACCGCGGTGGAGCACCCTCCCGCCGCCGGGTGACGCCGATCCGCCTCGGCGGCGAAGCGGCTTTCCCCTGCCGCGAAAAACCGTTCGCGGGCCGGCGCGGGCCGTTGTTATGCTCCCCGGGCACTCTGTCAGTGAACTCCGGGCCGTCGCGCCCTAGAAAGCAGTTGATGTATGCCCCGGTCAGCGCCGAGCGCGCCTTTCTGTGCCCTGGGTGGGTCCTGCCACTGACGTGTCACCTGTCGGTTCGGCCGGGCCCCGGTGCACCGACGTTTCCGTGTGTTCGCGTACCCGCGTGAACACCGTCGGCGGATGAACGCCTCCCAAGGCCCGCTCGGCGCTTCCTTGCTGCCCTCGTCAAGACATTCAGCAAGGAGTTTCTCCCGATGTCGAACGACATCCCGAGTTCCGTTCTCAGGACCACGACCTTCCAGTGCGTGCGCTGCGGCCTCACCGTGACCGCGTTCGCCCCGGACGGCCGCCGGCGCAACCACTGCCCGAGGTGCCTGTACTCCCAGCACGTCCGGGACCAGGTCGAAGGCGGGCCGTCGGAGTGCCGCTCCGGCATGTCCCCGATCGCCATCGCGGTGCTCCGCACCGGCGACTGGGAACTCATCCACAACTGCACCCGTTGCGGCGAGCTGACGTCCAACCCCATCTGCGGAGACGACAACCAGTTCATCCTCATGCGGATGGCGGTCCGTCCGCTCGCCCAGCCACCGTTCCCGCTCGAAACCTTCGGCGATCTGTGACGCGCCCCCGGTGACGAGAGGACGGAAGACGGCAATGCCACGACGGAAACCGCAGCAGCGGAGGCCGCAACGGCGCAAGGACGTGCTGCACGGGCCGGGCGGTGAGCGGGGCGACGCGTTCCGGTGCACCAACTGCCGGCTCGATGTGCCGCTGACGGCGCCCGGCACGGCGCACCGCAACCACTGTCCGCACTGCCTGACGAGTCTGCACGTCGACGGCCGGATCCCCGGCGATCGACGTGAGACGTGTCGCGGGCGCATGGCGGCGGTGGGTGTGACGGCCCGGCGCGACGGGGAATGGCTGCTCATTCACCACTGCCTGGCCTGCGGGAAGCTGAGCGTCAACCGGATCGCCGGAGACGACAACGCGCTCACCCTCCTGCGCCTGGCCATGCGACCGCTGGCCGCCGGTCCGCCCTTCAGCGCGCAACTCGCGCTCTGAGTCCGGCGGACACCTGGAGCCCCGCCGCCGTCCGTCACGACGGCGGCGGGGCTCCGCTCTTTTCCCTACGGCGCGTCAGGCAGGGCGAGACAGCGCATACGGCGCAGCTGACGGTCGTAGCCGCCGCAGCTGATGAAGTCGGCCAGCGTGAGCTGGTCCGTGACGCCCGACCAGAGCTCGCGCGGCCCCTTGGCGGCGACGATGTCGTCCACCAGCCGGCCGGGCAAAACCAGTGGCCGCCTCGCGGGACCGTCGGTCACGCATCGCCGTACTCGCCTCGGGGTACCCGTGAAGCATGACTAAGTGGGACAAAAGGGATGACATGCTCGTCCACACGGACGAGCCGTTCAACGCCGAGCCGCCCACGCCCGCCCTGGCGGAGCGGCTGACCACGCCGCTCGACGCCTTCTACAGCCGCAACCACGGGCCCGTCCCCCGCGTCGACCCGGCCGCCTGGCGACTGGAGGTGGACGGGCTGGTCGAGCGGCCGGCGCGACTCTCGCTGGAGGAGCTGCGCTCCCGCTTCCTCGCGCACGAGGTGATCGCGACGCTGCAGTGCGCGGGCAACCGCCGTGCCGAGCTGATCGAGGTCCGCGACATCCCCGGCGAGGACCCCTGGCGGTCCGGCGCCGTTTCCACGGCGTCCTGGACCGGTGCGCGCCTCTCCGACGTGCTCTCCGAGGCGGGCCTGCGCCCCGAGGCCGCGCACGTCGCCTTCGGGGCGCCGGACATGGTGCGGGAGGCGGACCCGCCCCAGCCCTACGGCGGCTCCATCCCCGTGGCCAAGGCCACCGCGGACGAGGTGCTGCTGGCGTGGGCGATGAACGGCCATCCCCTGCCCGCCGTCCACGGCGCCCCGCTGCGCGCGATCGTGCCGGGCTGGATCGGCGCCCGCAGCGTGAAATGGCTCGACCGCGTCACCGCCCAGGCGGAACCTTCCGGCGGCTACTTCCAGGCCGTCGCGTACCGGATGCTGCCGCCCGACGCCGACCCGTCCCGGTGCGGGCCGGGGTCCGGAATCCCGCTCGGGCCGGTCGCCCTCACCTGCGACATCCTGCGTCCCGAGCACGGCTCCCGGGTGCCGCCCGGACCGACCGAGATCACCGGGTACGCGTTCGCGGGCGACGGTCGCGGCGTCGCCCGCGTGGACGTCTCCCCGGACGCCGGGCGTACCTGGACCCAGGCGAAGCTGGACGCGCCGGCGAGCCCCTGGGCCTGGCAGCACTGGCGCACCACCCTCGTCCTGCCCGAGGGCGAGGCGGAGATCGTCGCCCGCGCCTGGGACGGCGCGGGCGCCACGCACCCCGAGTCACCGGCGGCGCTGTGGAACCCCAGGGGCTACGCCAACACCTCCTGGGGGCGGCTGCGCCTCACCTGCCGCCGCTGACCGTCACAGGCCGTACTCCTCCAGCAGATGGAGCCAGATCTCACTCACGGTCGGGAACGACGGGACGGCGTGCCACAACCGGTCGAGGGTGACCTCGCCGATCACCGCGACGGTGGCCGAGTGGAGAAGGTCGACCACGGCCGGACCGACGAACGTGACACCGAGAAGCACGCGACGGTCCTCGTCCACGACCAGCTTCGCCCGGCCGGTGTAGCCCTCGGCCTGCAGGTACGCGCCGGAGACCGCGCCGATGTCGTACTCCACGGCGCGTACGGCGAAGCCGTCGGCGCGGGCCCGCGCCTCCGTGCGGCCGACCGCGCAGACCTGCGGATCGGTGAAGACGACCTGGGGCGCGCCCCGGTCGTCGGCGATGTCGCGCGTCGCCCGCAGGTTGTCGGGCCGCCCCTGGGCGCGGGCGGCGATCACGTCGCCGCATATCCGGCCCTGGTATTTGCCCATGTGGGTGAGCAGGTTGCGCCCGTTGACGTCGCCCACGGCGTAGAGCCAGCCGTCGGAGACGCCCGTCGCCCGCATGCTCGCGTCCACCTCGATCGGGCCGACCGCAGGCAGGCCGATCGTGTCCAGGCCGATGTCGCCGACGGCGGCCCGCCGTCCGGTGCCGACGAGGATCTCATCGGCCTCGATCACCGAGCCGTCGTCGGTGTGGACGGTCACCGGGCCACCCGGGACAGGCCGCTCCACGCGCACGCACGAGCGGCCGAAGCGCACGTCGATCCCCGAGTCCCGGAACGACTTGGCCACCAGCTCGCCGGCGAACGGCTCGGTCCGGGCGAGCAGGCGGTCGCCGCGTACGAACATGATCGTCTCCTGGGCGCCGAGGGAGTGCAGCGCCTGGGACATCTCGCAGGCGACGGCCCCGCCGCCGATCACGGCCAGCCGCTTGGGCACCTGCTGGACGCTGGTCGCCTCCCGGTTCGTCCACGGACGTGCCTCGCGCAATCCGGGCGTGTCGGGGATCCACGGGTCGCTGCCGGTGGCGATGACGACGGCGTGCCGGGCCCGCAGCGGCCGGACGCCGCCGTCCGGTGCCGTCACCTCGACCCGCAACGGCCCGGCCAGGCGTCCCCGGCCCCGGACGAACGTCGCCGGGACGTTCTCGATCCAGCTCACCTGGCCGCCGTCGTCGAGGTGGGACACGGTCTCGTCGCGGCGGGCCAGCACCGCGGGGGCGTCGATCGGGCCGCGCAGCTCCAGCCCGGGGACCCGGCTCACCTCGGCCGCGAGACCCATCGGCCGCAGCAGCGCCTTGCTCGGGATGCACGCGTAGTAGGCGCACTCCCCGCCCGCCAGACGCTCCTCGACGACCGCGGCCGTCAGACCGCCCCGTACGGCACGCTTCGCGACGTTCTCCCCGACGGGTCCCGCGCCTATCACGATCACATCGAAAACGTCGGCCTCGTTCGCCATCGGCACCTCCGTCGCCGCAGGTCAGAGCAGGTCGGACCGCTGTGTGGACAGCGCTCGGACCAGTCTGTCACCGCCTCGGACGGCGGCGCGGAAAGCCAGGGAAAAGGGCGAATGCCGCGATCGCCCAGGTTGTTCCACATGGGGACGCGGCGGGTCAGCGGGAGCCGCCTGTGGCGTCCCCGGCTCCGGCCTCGGCGACTCCGGGGCGGGTGAGGTTCTCCGGGACGACGACGCGTTCGTACAGTTCGCGGCTGACCCCGGACTTCAGCGCGGCTTCCTCCAGGGTCAGGTCCTCGTCGAGGGCGCGGTGGGCGATCCGGGCGGCCTTGTCGTAGCCGATGACCGGGCTGAGCGCGGTGACCATCATGATGGAGCGTCGCAGGTTGTCGGCAAGTCTGCCGTGGTTCAGGCGGGCACCTTCGACGAGGTAGCGGCGGAAGTGCTCGATCATGTCCGCGAGGATCCGCGCCGAACGCAGAACGTTGTCGATGATGACCGGGCGGAACGCGTTGAGTTCGAAGTTGCCCTCCCCACCGGCGATCGAGACAGCAGTGTCGTTGCCGATCACCTGGACGGCCACCATCAGCATCGCTTCGGCCTGGGTCGGGTTGACCTTGCCCGGCATGATCGACGAGCCCGGCTCGTTCGAGGGGAGGACGAGCTCCTGGAGGCCGGTTCGCGGCCCGGACGCCAGCCAGCGCAGGTCGTTGGCGAACTTGAACAGCGGCGCGACCAGGGCGCGCATCGCCGCGGACACGCGTACGAGCGCGTCGCAGGAGGCCTGGGCGGCGAACTTGTTGGGCGCGCCGGTGAAGGGGCGACCGGTCAGCTCGGCCAGCCGCGCGGCCACCTCGTCGCCGAAGCCGGGCGGCGCGTTCAGGCCGGTGCCGACCGCGGTCCCCCCGATCGCCAGCCGGTACAGCTCGCGCGTCACATGGCGCAGATGGTCGGTGGCGTCGGCGAGCTGTGCGGCGTATCCGGACCACTCCTGGCCGACGGTGAGCGGGGTGGCGTCCTCCAGGTGGGTTCGGCCGATCTTGACCACGTGTTCCCATTCGCGGCTCTTCGCCTCCGCGGCGTGCCGCAACCGGTCCAGGGCGGGCAGCAGCCTGGCCTCGATCATCTGGACGGCGGCCATGTGCATGGCGGTGACGAAGGTGTCGTTGGAGGACTGGCACATGTTCACGTGGTCGTTCGGGTGCACGGGGTGCTTGCTGCCGAGCTCGCCTCCGACAAGCTGGATCGCCCGGTTGGAGATGACCTCGTTGACGTTCATGTTCGACTGGGTGCCCGAGCCGGTCTGCCAGACGTACAGGGGGAACTCCGTGTCGAGGTCGCCGCGGACCACCTCGTCGGCGACGCGCGCGATGAGGTCGGCCTTCCAGTGGGGCAGCCGCCCGGCCGCGCCGTTGACGATCGCCGCGGCCTTCTTGATGTAGCCGTACGCGTGGTAGACCTCCTTCGGCATGCGGTCGTCGCCGATGTCGAAGTGGATCAGCGACCGTTGGGTCTGCGCTCCCCAGTAGTGGTCGGCCGGCACCTCGATCTCGCCGATGGAGTCCGTCTCGGTGCGGGTGCCGGAGCCCGTGAGCCCGATGGGCACGTCCCGTACGGGCGGCCCGGAGCCGGCGCGTCGATCGTCCGCGGTCACGGCTACCGCCCCCTGACCCGCCGGTACACCGGCTGCCACATCGCGTCCTGAACCTGCTGGACAGGGTCCTTGAGGTCGACGCGGGCCAGGTTCTCCCGCGCGGCCTGCTCGGCCACCGCGACCGCGACGGTCGCCGACACCTCCCGCAGGTTCTCCACCTGGGGCAGCAGCGACGCGCCCGGAGCCGTCACGTCCACCATGCCGCCCACGGCCTCGGCCGCGGCCTGCAGCATGCCGTCGCTGACCCGCCGCGCGCGGGACACGATCGTGCCCAGTCCCAGTCCCGGGTACAGCAGCGCGTTATTGGCCTGCGCGATCGTGTAGGTCACCCGGCCGTACGTGATCGGGTTGACCGGGATGCCGGTGGCGATCAGGGCCCGGCCGTCGGTCCAGCGCAGCAGGTCGGCGGGCATCGCCTCGATCCGCTCGGTGGGATTGGAGATCGGGAAGATGACGGGCCGGTCGACGCCGGCCGCCATCGCGCGGACCACCTGCTCGGTGAAGGCCCCGTGCGCGGTCGAGGTGCCGAGCAGCATCGTCGGCTTGACCCGCTCGACCACCTCCGGCAGGCCGATGCCGCCGTCCCGCTTCCAGTCGCGCACCTCCTCGGCGGGCCTGGCGTACGGAGTCTGGAAGTCCCGCAGGTCGGTCATGTCGTCGAGGAGCAGGCCCTGCTTGTCGACGGGCCAGATCCGCCGGGTCGCGGCGTCCGGATCCAGGCCGTCCCGCACCATCGCCGACCGCAGTTGGTCGGCGATCCCGATGCCCGCGGTGCCGGCGCCGAAGACGACGATCCGCTGGTCGCGCATCGGCGTCCCGGACGCCCGGACGGCGCCCAGCATGGCGGCCAGCACGATGGCGCCGGTCCCCTGCATGTCGTCGTTGAAGGTGGGGATGGCGCCGGTGTACTTCTCCAGGATCCGCCGCCCGTTGGAGGGTCCGAAGTCCTCCCAGTGCAGCAGCGCGCCGGGGAACATCCGGGTGGCGGTGGTGACGTACGCGTCGATGAAGTCGTCGTAGCGTCGCCCGCGCACCCGCGCGTGCCGGTTGCCGACGTAGCCGGGATCGTTCAGCAGGCCCTCGTTGTCGGTGCCGACGTCGAGCGCCACCGGCACGGCGCGTGCCGGGTCGATCCCGGCTGCGGCGGTGTAGACGGCGAGCTTGCCGGCCGCGATCCCGGCGCCGCCGCCGACGCCCCAGTCGCCGATGCCGAGGATCTCCTCGGCATCGGAGGCCACCACCAGATCCACGTCGTCCGGGCCCAGCCCCAGGTCGGCGAAGGCGCGCTCGATGCCGTCCACGTCGTCGACGGACAGGTAGACGCCCCGAGGCCGACGGTATTCGTGGCTGTAGTTCTCGATGGCCTGCGCGACCGTGGGGTCGTAGACGATCGGGAGCATCTCCCGCAGGTGGTCGGACAGCAGGCGGTAATACAACACCTCGTCGCGGTCGCGCAGGGCCTCCAGGTAGATGTTCTTCAGCAGGTCGGTCGCCTGCGCCCGGTACTGGGCGTACCCCCGGCGCGCCTGCTGGTCGAGCGTCTCCACCGCCGTCGGCAGCAGACCGTGCAGGTCGAGTTCGTCGCGTTCCTCGACGGTGAACGCGGTCCCCTTGTTCAGCAGCGGCTCGCGCAGCACCTCCAGCCCGCGTGCGGAGGTGAGGTACCCCTCGTCCGTCTCTTCGAACACCCGGTTGGCACCGGCCGGCCGCCGATTCTCCTCGCCCGCCATCGCGCCTTCACCCTTTCCCAACAAGGAGCCCACAAGGAGCACGGTCCGTCTGCCCCTGCCCGCGAGGAGTTCCGGCCGCACCAAGCCGCCCTCAAACCTGCCTATGTCTTGATTTGAGGCCAGCCGCCCGGAGCATGCGGACTGACCACGTTTGGCGGGAGGATGGCGCGTTCGTTGCCGACGGCTCCGCGTGGTGGCTCAGGGTCGGGGCATTGCTCGCTAGGTGACCCGAGCTCGCACCACGACGCACCCATCGCGTACCGAGAGGTGACGCGATGGCGGAACCGATCCCGCAGGAGGTGCTGAGCCCGCTGACCAGGTCGGCGCTCTTCCTCGTCGTGACGATCGATCCGGGAGCCGAGTCCCGCGTCCGGGACCTGCTGCCCGAGCTGTCGGGCCTGCAGAAGGCGGTGGGTTTCCGGGCGCAGGAAGGCCGGTTGAGCTGCGTCACCGGGATCGGGTCGCAGGCCTGGGGCCGGTTGTTCGCCGGACCACGTCCCGCCGAGCTGCACCCGTTCCGCGAGCTGGCCGGGCCCGTCCACCGCGCCGTCGCGACACCGGGCGACCTGCTGTTCCACGTCCGGGCGCAGCGGCCGGACCTGTGCTTCGCGCTGGCTTCGGAGATCATGGATCGGATACGCGACGCGGTGACGGTCCGCGACGAGGTGCACGGATTCAAGTACTTCGACGTACGCGACCTGCTGGGCTTCGTCGACGGGACGGAGAACCCGGTCGGCCCGGCGGCCGGCGCGGCCGTCCTGGTCGGCGCGGAGGACCCGCGATTCGCCGGCGGAAGTTACGTGATCGTGCAGAAGTACCTGCACGACCTGCGGGCGTGGAACGCCCTGCCGGTCGAGGCGCAGGAGATGGTGATCGGCCGCAAGAAGCTGTCCGACATCGAGCTGGACGACGCCGTCAAGCCGCCCGACTCGCATGTCGCGCTCACCACGATCGTCGACCCCGACGGCACCAAGCACGAGATCCTGCGTGACAACATGCCCTTCGGCACGGTCGGACGCGGCGAGTTCGGCACGTACTTCATCGGCTACGCCCGCACCCCGGCGGTGACCGAACGCATGCTGGAGCGGATGTTCCTCGGCGATCCGCCGGCGCGGCACGACCGGATCCTGGACTTCTCCACCCCCGTCACCGGCACCCTCTTCTTCGTCCCCGGCGTCGACTTCCTCGACGATCCGCCCGATGCGCCCGCCGTCGCGGCCGCGCCCCGGGCCGAGGACCGGGTACGCGGCGACGCGGGCACGCCGGTCGACGGGGAAAGGCCGCTCCAGCAGTCCCTGGGGATCGGCGACCTCAAAGGGAGCGACCTTCGATGAACAACCTGCATCGGGAACTCGCGCCGATCTCCGACGCAGCGTGGGCGGACCTGGAGGAGGAGGCGCGGCGCACGTTCCGGCGGCACGTGGCCGGCCGTCGCGTCGTGGACGTCGTGGGGCCGGAAGGGGTGCGGCTGTCGGCGGTCGGCACCGGGCACCTGCAGCCCGCCGAACCTCCCGTGCACGGTGTCGTCGCCCGCACGCGGCGCGCCCAGCCGATCGTCGAACTGCGCGTGGCCTTCACCGTCGACCGGCAGCAGGTCGACGCCGTCGAACGCGGAGCCAAGGACGCCGACTGGCAGCCGGTCAAAGACGCCGCCCGCCAGCTGGCCCTCGCCGAGGACCACGTGATCTTCGACGGCTACCCGGCGGCCGGCGTCATCGGCCTCCGCGCCGTCTCCTCCCATCGCGCGATCCCGCTTCCTGCTGACGCACCCGGCTACCCCGCCGCCGTCAGCCGGGCGATGGGCGCACTGCGGCTGGCCGGCGTCGACGGCCCGTACAGCCTGGCCCTCGGCGCCGACGCCTACACCGCCGTCAGCGCGGCGACCGACCACGGCTATCCGATCCAGAAGCACATCGCCCGCATCCTCGGCGGGGAGATCATCTGGGCGCCCGCCGTCGACGGCGCCTTCCTGCTGTCCACACGGGGCGGCGACTTCGAGCTGCACATCGGCCAGGACGTCTCGATCGGCTACCTCTCCCACGACGCCACCGCCGTCCAGCTCTACTTCCAGGAAACGCTGACCTTCCTCGCCTACACCGCCGAGGCCGCAGTGACGCTCTCGCCCGCCGCGCCCCCGCCCGCCTGAGCCCGCCGCGCCCGGGCGGAGCTGTTCGACCACGTCAGGGCAGGCGGTCGCCGTCGGCGTGGTAGGCGACGCGGCCGTCGGCGAGCACCGCCATCCCGCCGCAGACGCGCAGCAGGCCGTCGTCCATCCTGCGGGAGCTGACCATCACCATCCGCTCCTCGCCCAGGGCGGCGGCCAGCTCCCACAGGCTCGCCCGCTCGTCCGGAGTGAACCGGGCGGGCAGCTCGTCGATCACCAGCAGCCGGGGATCGGTGATCAGGGCCGCCGCGACGGCGACCCGCCGGAGCAGCTCGCCGCCGAACTCCGCCATGTTCCGGTGCGCCACCTCGGCCAGCCCGACGAGCTCCACCACCTCGGAGATGCGCCGCCGCCGGAGGGCCCGGTCGTGCAGCCCCCGGGACAGGCCGACGTAGTTCAGGTACTCGGGCACGGTCAGGTCGGGGTACCGCCCGGGCGCCTGCGGCACGTACCCGACCATCTGGAGCCCCACGTCCCGGCCGACCGGGCCCACGAGCTCCCTGCCGTCCAGCTCGACCTTTCCGCTGGTCGGGTGGACGAGCCCGGCGAGGATGCGCAGCAGTGTGCTCTTGCCTGCTCCGGCGGCGCCGAAGAGGCCGAACACGCCGCCGGGGACGCTGAGCGTCACTTCGGCCAGCGCCCGCACCCGTCCCTGGAACACCTTCGTCAGGCCGCGTATCTCGATGGTCACGCCGAAATCTCCAAGACACCGGGGGCAGGGACGTACAACGTCGTGTTTCTTGGATCCCCGGCCGGAGTCTCGGCTCCGGCCGGCTCTTGCGCCACGCGAGGCGCCCCTCTGGGCCCGAAGCCTCGCTAGAGCAAAGTAAGAGACCCTCATCAGGGGATCAAATAAGGGGAATCCCTGAGGGTTTTCCCCGAGGCTGCCGATCCGCCGTCTGCCCCAAGCTGACGCCATCTGTTCGACTCTGTGCTTGGGAGTAGTTCATGTCGGACACCACGGTCCCGGCGATCGATCCCATGGCGCCGGCGGGCCTTCCGTTGTGGGTCAGGGCGCTGACCCTGGCGGAGCGCGTCACGGCGGGTGCACCCGAGGCCGCGGACCCGGCCGACGAGCGGGCCCGCAGGCGGCTGGAGCGGTGGAAGCGGGCCCACGGCCTCGGCGACGGGACGGCGTTCGCCGCGCGCCTGGCGGCGTTGCCCGCCGGCTGCGGGAGCGAGGCCGGGCTGCTGGCGCTGCTCGCCGAGCCTCCCGAGCGGTTGAGCGCCAGGGTGGACACCGTCCCGGACTGGAGCGGGACCCTCGACCGCGTCCTGGCCAGCGAGTGCCGCGACCGGACCATGCCGGAGGCCGACTGGCGGCAGGGCATGGCGGCGATCGTCGAGCCGTTCGCCGACGACGCGCTCCGACGCCTGGAGCCGGACCTCCCCCGGGAGCACTTCGACGCGCTGCGCTCCGACATCGCCCGCGCGCTGAACGTCGCGCTGCTCGGCCTGGCCACGCGGACGCTGGTGCTGGAGCTCAACGTGCTGCGCGTCGAGGGACGGCTCACCGGGGAGACGCCCGAGGAGCGGTTCGCGTCCTTCGTCGCGCACTTCACCGCTCCCGAGGGGCGGCGCGCGCTGCTGGCCGAGTACCAGGTGCTCGGACGGCTGCTCGCGCAGCGGGCCGACCAGACCGTCACCGCAGTGCGGGAGTTGCTCCGGCGCTGGGCCGCGGACCGGGAGGACGTCGTCGCCGCCCTCTTCGGCGCGGCCGACCCCGGCCCGGTCACCGGGCTCACGCTCAACGACGGCGACACCCACCAGGGCGGCCGGGCGGTGGCCATCCTCCGCTTCGCCTCGGGCGCGCGGCTGGTGTACAAGCCGCGTTCCGTCACCGTGCACGCCCGGTTCGCGACGCTGCTGGGGTGGTTCGACGAGCGGGCGGGCCGCATGGGCCTGCGCGTCCCCGAGGTGCTGGAGCGCGACGGGTACGGCTGGATCGCGTTCGTGGAGGCCGCCCCGTGCCACTCCATGGAGGAGGTGGACGGCTACTACCGGCGGCTCGGCGCGCTACTGGCGCTGTTGCACACCATCGAGGCGGCGGACTTCCACTTCGAGAACCTCATCGCCCACGGCGACCAGCCGGTTCTCATCGACCTGGAGGCGCTGTTCCACCCGCAGCTCGCCCGTCCCGTGCTGGAGGAGGGCGAGGACCCCGCGCTGACCGTGCTGAACTCGTCGGTCACGCGGGTGGGGGTGCTTCCCATGCTCCTGTCGGGCGAGGGCGGCGAACTGGACCTCGGCGGGCTGGGCGGCGATCCGGGGGCGATGTACCCCTTCGCCCTGCCGACGCTGGAGGACGGCGGCACCGACACGATGCGGATGGTGCGGCGCCGGACGACGCTCGGCGGCGGCAGCAACCGGCCGACGCTCGGCGGAGCCCCCGCCGAGCCGGCGCACCACGTCGACCAGCTCGTGCTCGGCTTCCGTGCCGGCTACGACGCGATCCTGCGCCACCGCGAGGAGCTCACGGCGGAGGGCGGCCCGCTCGCGGCCTTCGCCGAGCTGGAGGTCCGCGCCGTGCTGCGCGCCACCACGGTGTACGGCACGCTCCTCGATGAGGGAACGCATCCCGACCTGATGCGCGACGCCCTGAACCGGGATCGCCACCTGGACTTCCTCTGGTCGGCGTCGACGGTCGGGGAGTCGCTGCTGCGGGTGGTGCCGTACGAGCAGGCCGATCTGTGGGCGGGCGACATCCCGCTGTTCACCGGGCGCCCGGACTCCCGCGACCTGTGGGACAGCCGCGGCGAGCGGATCCCCGAGTTCTTCCCGGCCAGCCCCCTCGACCTGGTGCACGCCAAGCTCGCCGGCATGGGCGCGGCCGACCGGACCCGGCAGGAATGGATCATCCGCGCGACCCTGGCGACGCGACCCGCCGTCACGGGCGCGGCTCCCCGCGAGGAACCCGACCGTCCGCTGGTCCCGCCGGAGACGGCGGCCCGCTGCCTGGAGCACGCCGTACGGATCGGCGACCGGCTGAGCGAGCTGGCGATCCGCGACGGAGAGCGCGTCTCGTGGCTGGGGCTGCAGCCGGTCGGCGAAGCGGGCTGGCGGGTCTCGCCGCTCAAGACCGACCTCTACGGCGGACACACGGGCATCGCGGTCTTCCTCGCCAGGTTGGGCGCGGTCACCGGCGAGCGCCGCTTCGTCGATCTGGCGCGGCGGGCGCTCTGGACGATCCCTCCGCTGCTCGACCGCTACCCGCTCATGCCGGCCGAGCAGCGCGGGCGGTTGTTCGGCCTGGGCGGGTTCAGCGGGATGCCGGGGCTGGCCTACGGGCTGGTCCACGTCGCCTCCTGCGCCGGCGAGGACGGGGTCCCGTCCGTGGTGAAGGCCGTCGAGCACGTCGCCGGGCTGCTGGACGAGGACGTCCCCGACCCGCTCGACATTCTCAGCGGCAGCGCGGGCACGATCGGCGCTCTGCTCGCCGTCCACGCCCACACCGGTTCGGAGCGGGCGCTGGACATCGCCGTCACGTGCGGCCGGCGGCTGGTGGACCGCGCCGAACCCCGGGAGCACGGCGTGGCCTGGCCCGCCGACGGGGCGAGCCGGCCGCTGTCGGGCTTCTCGCACGGGGCCGCGGGCATCGGCTGGGCGCTGATCAGGCTGGGCGCGGTGACGGGCGAGGCCCGGTTCACCGAGACGGGCCTCGCCGCGTTCGCCGGGGAGCGCGCCGACTACAGCCCCGAACTGGGCAACTGGCCCGACCACCGCGTGGACCGGCGCGACGACGCCGAGAGGTTCGTCTCCCACATGTACGCCTGGTGCCACGGCGCGCCCGGCATCGGCCTGGCCAGGGCCGGCGTGCTGGACCTCCGCTCCGACGCCGATCCGCACGCCGACGCCGACCTGCGCGCCGACCTGGAGCCGGCGCTGGCCGCGACCGTACGCGGCGGGCTGTCGCTGCGCGGTCACAGCCTCTGCCACGGCGTCTTCGGCAACGCCGACCTGCTCCTGCTGGCCGAGGAGCGCGGCGCCCGCCTCGCCCCCGAGGCCCGGAGCGCGCTGGCGCGAGCGGTGGACTCCCTCGACCGCGACGGTCCGGTGTGCGGCACGCCGGGAGAGATCGAGACGCCGTCGCTCATGACGGGCCTGGCCGGGATCGGCTACGGCCTGTTGCGGCTGGCCTCGCCCGAGAGCGTCCCCTCCGTGCTCCTCTTCGAGCCGCCGAAGCGGGTGACGGCGTGAACCGGATCCGCGCGGCCCTCATGGCGGTGCTCGCCCTGGTGCGCCGCCGCACCCGGCGCGTTCCCCTGCGCCAGCAGCTCACGGCGACGGAGTGCGGCATCGCCTGCCTGGCCATGATCGCCGGCTACTTCGGACGTCACACCATGATGGCCGAGTGCCGCGCCTTCCTCTCCGCGGGACGGGACGGCCTGTCGGTCGGCCGCCTCATGGACGCCGCGGCCCGGCTCGGCCTGGCCGCGGACGTCGAGCAGGTGGCCCCGGCGGACCTGCCCGACGGCCCGCTGATGCTGTTCTGGCGGGGCCGCCACTTCGTGGTGCTTGAGCGGCGCACCCGCCGGTGGGTCCGTATCGCCGACCCCAGCGGCGGACGCCGGCGGCTGACCCACGCCGAGTTCGCCGAGGAGTACAGCGGGATCTGCCTGACCCTCCGCCCCGAGCCGGACTTCCGGCCGCGGCTGGGCCGCGCCCGCGACTGGCCGATCCCCCGCTACCTGCGCGAGGTGCTGGCCGTACCGGGGACCCGGACGCCGATGGCCGGCATCCTGCTGGCGTCGGCCGCGCTGCAGGGCGTCGGGCTCGCCCTGCCCCTGGCCACGGCGTACGTCGTCGACACGCTGCTGCCGCAGCGCCAGGCGGGACTCGTCCCGCTGCTGGCCCTCGGGGTCGCGGTGACCGCCATGACGCACGCCGGCGCGGCGCTCATGCGGGGCTGGGTGGCGATCACCCTGCGCACCCGGGCCAACGCCGTGCTCACCCGCGGCTTCATGGCGCATCTCCTGCGGCTGCCCCTGCTGTTCTTCCTCCAGCGGTCCCGGGGCGACCTCCTGATGCGGCTGGCCAGCGTGATGAGCGCGCGCGAGGTGCTGACCGGCCAGCTCTTCATGATCGTGCTCGACGCCTCGATGCTCAGCTTCTACCTGGTCGGCCTGGCCGTGATGGCCCCCGCGTACCTCGCGCTGACCCTCCTACTCGGCCTGGTCCAGGTCGGCCTGATCGCCGTGACGTACGGCAGGCAGGGCAGGCTGGCCAAGCGCGAGCTGTACGCCATGTCCGAGGAGCAGGGCTACCTGGTCGAGACGCTGGACGCGGTGCTGCCGCTCAAGGCGAACGGCGCGGAAGCGCGGGCGCTGCGCCACTGGGGCGCCCTCTTCGAACGCCACCAGGACGCCAGCCTCCGGCGCGGCCGCTCGTCGGCCGTGGTCGAGGCGGCGCTGAGCACGATGCGTGTCCTGTCGCCGCTGGCCATGCTGGTGCTCGGCGTGAGCCTCGTGCTGGACGGCACGATGACCGCCGGTGCCATGCTGGCCGCCAACGCCGTCGCGGTGTCGGTGCTGACCCCGCTCGGCTCCCTCGCCACGGCGGGCCAGTCCCTGCAGTCGGTCCGGGCGCAGGTGGAGCGCATGCACGACGTGCTCGACTCCGGGCAGGAGCGAGTCGGCCCGACCGGGCTGCCCGGCGGCGGGCCCATCGGCGTGGAGCTGTCCCGGGCCACGTTCGGGTACGACCCGGAGGCCGCGCCCGTGCTCCAGGACATCTCGCTCACGATGCGGCCGGGATGCAAGATCGGCGTGGCCGGCCGTACCGGATCGGGCAAGAGCACCCTGGCGCTGATGGTCCTGGGCCTGCTGCGCCCCGACAGCGGCGAGATCCGCCTCTCCGGTGTCCCTCTGGAGGAGCTCGACCTGCACGAACTGCGGGCGAGCTGCGGCGCGGTGCTCCAGCACCTGTCGCTCTTCGACGGAACCATCGCCGACAACATCACCATGGGCAGCCCGGACGCCTCCCAGGCCGACGTGGAGTACGCCGCCGACGTGGCCGGACTGCACGACGACGTCCAGCGGATGCCCATGCGCTACGCGACGCGGGTCGGCGAGGGCGGCATGGCCCTGTCGGCCGGGCAGCGCCAGCGGGTGGCGCTCGCCCGGGCCCTGGTCCACCGTCCCCGGCTGCTCATCCTCGACGAGGCGACCAGCCATCTGGACCCGGCCACCGAGCGCAGGGTGGACGCGGCGCTCAACCGGCTGCGGGTCACCCGGCTGGTCATCTCCCACCGCCTGTCCGCCATCGAGAACGCCGACGAGATCGTGGTGCTCGACGCCGGGCGCATCGCCGAGCGCGGCACCCACGCCGAGCTGCTCGAACTCGGCGGCCACTACGCCGCCATGTTCGGCCCCCTGACCTCCGGAGAGACCGCGACCGCCGCCGAGCGGCTGCCCGGCCTCGTCCGGAAGTGACGCCGCGCCACGGCGCGGCACTCCAAGGAACCGCACGACCCATCGAAAGGAAGTGAAATCACATGGACCGCGACCTGATCCGCGCCTGGAAGGACGAGGACCACCGCGAGGGCCTGGCCGCGATGGCCCACCCCGCGGGCGACATCGACCTGAGCACGGCCGCCGGCGCGAGCAACACCTGGTGGATCACCAGCACCGCTCCCTGCACCTTCGTCACCGTCATCTTCGGCACGTTCAAGAAGGCCGAGTAACGCCTCCCCTCCCTCACTCACAGTAAGGAACCCCCTCATGAACCATGACCTGATCCGCGCCTGGAAGGACGAGGACCACCGCGAGGGCCTGGCCGCGATGGCCCACCCCGCGGGCGACATCGATCTCACCTCCGCCACCGGCGGCGACGCGCAGGTCACGAGCTGGATGTGCGTCACGGTCGGCCTGTCGCTGCTGCTGCGCTGCTTCCCCGGTCAGCCCCAGGTGTAGTGATGCCGATGAACGAGATCCGCGCATGGAAGGATGAGGACTACCGGGAGGTCTTCCCCGGTCTGATCCACCCGTCCGGACAGATCGACCTCAAGTCGATCAGCGCCGCGGGCGGGGACTCCTTCAACCTCACCAGGATCCTCACCTGGTGGTTCTGCGGCCCGGTCGGGACCGAACACCCCAACGTCCCGGCTCAATAGCCGCCCCGTATGGCCCGCCCGGGCGTGGTTCCGGGCGGGCCATCGCCATTCGGGCCGGCCCAGAAGGCGTTGGTCGGCGTGAAGCACAGCTCGACCTCGTTCTCCTTCAGTACCTCCCTTCACCCCCCCGTGCGATGGGGACGCGACCCCTCCGAGGGAGGGGGCATGACCCCCGACGGACCGTCATCACGTAGGAGGAACGTCGTGGCACCCGTTCCTAGTTTGGTCGTCATGACACGTCTAGGTCGGGACGAGATCCCGCGTCTCGGATGGTGACCATGCACGATCCTTTCTCGGCGTCGCCCGGGCTGATCGGACGCGCGGCCGAACTGGGTCGTGTCGACCGGGCCGTCGGCGACGTGGCCGCCGGGCGGTTCCGCACCGTCTCCATCACCGGAAGCCCCGGCATCGGCAAGACGCGGCTGCTGGCCGAGCTGGGCCGGCGCGCCGGGGAACGCGGCTTCGCCGTGATGTCCGGCAGAGCCACGGAGTTCGAGAGGTGCTTCCCGTTCGCCGTCTACGTCGAGGCGCTGACGCCGTGGTCGCCGCCCCATCCGGACGACGCGGAGGCGCGGGCGGCGCTGGAAACGCTCGTGTCGATCTCCAGGGGAGACCGCGAGCCCGAGGCGAGCATCGACCGCTATCGGCTGTATCGCGGCATCCGGCGCCTGCTGGAGGTGGCGCCCGGCTCGATCGCCCTGCTCCTGGACGACCTGCACTGGGCCGACCAGCCCTCCCTGGAGCTCACCGAGTATCTGCTGCGCAAGCCTCCGCGCGGCGGCCTGCTCGTCGCGGTGGCGTACCGGCCCGCGCCGCTGCCCACCGGCGTCGTCGCGGCCCTGCCCCAGGCGGACGACCAGGCCGTGTTCCTGGACCTGCGTCCGCTCGAGGAGAAGGACCTCGCGGAGCTGTTCCCCGGGGCCGGCGCGCATCGGCGACGGCTGCTGCACAGAGCCAGCGCCGGCAACCCGCTCTATCTGCACGCGCTCGCGGACGCCGGCGACTCGGTCCTGGCCGGGTTGACCGGCGGCGAGTACCCCGTGGGCGGGCCGCGGGCGCTGCAGGGGCTGCTGCTGGCCGAGCTCGACGTGCTGCCCCACGACCTGCGCCGGGTCGCCCAGGCGCTGGCCGTCGCCGGCGACCAGGCCTCCCTCGATCTGGTGGCCTGGATCGCCGAGACCGGCGAGGAGGAGACCGCCGACGCGCTGGACCGGCTCTGCGCGCAGGGCGCCGTGGTGCCCACCGACGCGTTCTTCACCTTCCGGCACCCGCTGCTGCGCGCGGCCGTCTATCGGGAGGCGGGCATGGGCTGGCGCACGCGGGCGCACGAACGCGCCGCGGCCTACCTCGACGCCCATCGCGGGCCGGTCACGCTGCTCGCGCATCACGTCCAGCGGTCGGCCCGGCAGGGCGACGAAGGGGCGGCCGCCATCCTGCACGAGGCCGCGGCGGGACTGCTCGACGTCGCGCCGGCCACCGCGTCCCGCCTGCTGCGTACCGCGCTGCGCGTCCTCCCCGCCCGAGAGGACCTGACCGCGCGGAGGATGGCCATGCTCATGGCGCTCGCCCGGGCGGTCGCCGCGGTGGGCGAGCTGGCCGAGAGCCGGGAGATCCTGAAGGCGGTGCTGCCGGGGCCGGAGCCCACGTCCCTGGAGGCCGCGGGGTTCGCGTCCGTCCTGTCCCGCCTGATGGGCGACCTGGACGCGGCCAAGCACCTGCTGGCCAGGATGCTGAACCGGGGTGCCGATTCCTGTCCCCACACCGCCAACATCCTGATCGAGCTGGCCGCGCTCGACTCGCTGCGGCTCGACAGCGACGAGGCGTGGCGGCACGCCCTGGCGGCGCTGGAACAGGCCGGTGAGCTGGGTCATGAGGCGCTCGCCGCGACGGCGCACAGTCTGCTCGCGCTCAACGCGGCGCAGCAGGCCCGTATCGGCGACGCCGAGGTCCACGTCGAACGGGCCACCCGGCTCGCGGACGGCGTCGCCGACGCGGAGCTGCGCCCGCACGCCGCGCTCTTCGCGCCCCTCGCGCTGGTCGAGGCGCAGCTCAACCTCCGGGATCAGGCCGCCCGGCACCTCGCCAAGGGGCTGGAACTGGTCGGATACCAGGGGCTCAACCCCGGTTTCCCCTTCCTGCGCATCGTGGAGGTCGTCCTGCTCACGCGCGAGGGACGGCTCTCCGCGGCGGTCGCCGCCGCCGAGGAGGCGGCCGAGCTGGCGGCCTTTCCCAACAGCCATGAGCTGACCGCGACCGTGTGGGCGGCGGCGCTGCCCGCGCTGCTGTGGCTGGACGGCCCGCAGGCCGCCCTCGCCGCGGCCGACCGGCTGATCGGCCCGGCGCTCCCCCGGTCGGCGTGGTGGTCGGAGCTGACCCGGCTGAACCTCGCCACCGTGGACTTCCACGCCGGCCGGGTGGCCGCCTGTCTCGCCCAGCTCACCGCCGGCCCGTGGTCGCCGCAGACGGCGGTCGGCGCGGGCATCTACCGGCAGGCGCTGCACGCGGTCTCCGCGGCTCGCTTCAACGACCTGCACAGCGCCCTCCTCCTGTCCGACCTCGGCCTCGCCGATGCCAAGGGCCTGGGCCTGGACCACCAGCTCGGCGCCGCGCACATGGCGCGGGCCGAGGTCCTGCTCCAGTACGGCGAGCTGGAGGAGGCCCTGCCGCACGCGTCGGCGGCGGCCACCTACTTCGCCGACGCGGGCGCGCCGATCGACGAGGGCCGGGCGCGGCAGCTCCTGGCGACCCTGCACTCCCGGAACGGCGACCCGAAGGCGATGCGCGACGAGCTGGCCCGGGCCAAGGCGCGCTACGCCGAGTGCTCGGCCGCCTGGCTGGAGAAGCAGCTCGCCAAAGCGGAACTGCGCATGGCGGCGAGCCTCAGCCGGCAGGCCGAGGAGCCGGCGGGACTCAGCGAACGCGAGCGGCAGATCGCCACGTTGGCCGGTTCCGGCCTCACCAACCGCGAGATCGCCCAGCGGCTCTACCTGAGCCCCAAGACGGTGGAGGCCCACCTGGCCCGCGTCTTCGCCAAGCTGGACGTTCGTTCACGCGTCGAGCTCACCCGCCGGCTCGCGGAGGAGGGCATCTCTCCGGAGCGCTCGCCGTAAAAGACGCGCCGGACGAGCCTGGTGGACGGCGATCTGCGGTGTACGCCCGATTCATCGTGTAGCCGGCACCGTGGCGTGCTCCTCCTCCGCCGCAGAGCGAGGGTCTACCGGGCGGGCACGACCGGGCCCGGCATCGGCACGGCGCGGTCGTCGGCGGTGTGCCACTCGACGGCGTGGATGCCCGGCTCAAGGGACATCCGGGCGACCAGATGCTCCAGACGCGCCGGAGCGTCCCCGTCCAGCAGAAGGTGGGCGGTGAGCCGGGTGTCGCCGCTCCCGTCGGTTCCGATGCTGTCGATGCCGCGGAGGATCACCTCGCCGCCGCTCGTGCACTGGACGAGGAGGGCGCGGATGTGCTGTTCGGCCTCGGCCAGGCAGGTGAGGGTCAGCAGGTACGGGTGCAGGTCCTCGTCCGCGGCAGGTGTGTCGTGGTCGATGAGCCGTCCCAGCGGCCGGCCGAGAAGGTGGACGGCCAGGACCACGACCGTGGCGATCCCGGTGAAGGCGAAGTGCCCGGAGGCGGCGAGCACCCCGACGGCGGCCGAGCACCACAGAGTGGCGGCGGTGTTGAGCCCGCGGACGGTGAATCCGTCCCGCAGGATCACGCCGGCCCCGAGGAAGCCGATCCCGGACACGACGTAGGAGGCGACCCGGGTGGGGCTTCCGCTGTCGCCCACGGCGTCGGAGTAGAGCACGAAGAGGGTGGCGCCGGCGGCGACGAGCGCGTTGGTGCGCAGACCGGCCATCCGGGCACGCCACTGGCGCTCCAGACCGATCAGCGCTCCGCACCCCACGCCGACGGCCAGACGCAGGACGAACTCGACGGTGGTCAGAGTGTTCATGATCGGTTACCTCCTCGCCGCCGAGGCGTTCGTGGCGTTCGAGGCGCGCATCGGGGACGCCGCGCGTCGCACGCATGTGGTCATCACCAGTGTAATTGGCTAGTTGCGCGAATACGCAAATAGGGGTTACCGTCCTCTCGGGTGCGATCGTCACCCGTGCCTGTCGTGAGGAGGTGACCGACATGGATGGCTGTAGCAGTCCGGGCCATGATCGGCCCTGCCTCCGTTCTTCCGCGCGATAACCGATCTCCCTTGCGCGTTCCCTGAGCCGCCGCCGTCGGCGGGCTCCCCTTTTCCTCATCCGATGTTCCGTGCCCCGCGGCCGTCCGGCCGCGGGGTTCCCCTGTGCTGTGCCGGCACGAGAAGAGGTGAATCGATCATGCTCGAGACCACCCGAGAGATCAGGCGCCCTGCGCCCTCCGGACGTCCCACCCGCCACGAGCGGCGAATGAACGCGATCAGCGAGGCGACCACGCGCATCGGCGCGGACCTCGCCGCGACCGCGTCCACGCCGTACCAGGAGGTGTTGCGCACCCTCGACAGCCGACGTGACGGGCTGACCGGGCGGGAGGCCGCCCGGCGACTGGAGCGGTACGGACCCAACGTCGTGGACCACGACCGGCCGCCGCACTGGACGATCCAGCTCGCTTCGACGTTCAAGAACCCGTTCATCCTCGTGCTGGTCTGCCTGGACGTGGTGTTCCTCCTGACCGACGACATCCAAGGCGTGCTCACGCTGACGACGATGGTCCTGGTCAGCGTGCTTCTCCGGTTCTGGCAGGAGTTCCGCTCGACCAAGGCGGCCGAGGCGCTCAAGGCCATGGTCACCACCACCGCGACCGTGCTGCGCCGCCCCGGCGCCGACGCGCGTCCTGTCGAGCACGAGGTACCGATCGAGCGGCTCGTCCCCGGCGACGTGGTACGGCTCTCCGCCGGCGACATGGTCCCGGCCGACTGCCGCCTGCTGACCGCGAAGGACCTGTCCGTCTCGCAGGCCGTGCTGTCGGGTGAGTCGCTGCCGGTGGAGAAGTACGACACGCTCGCCGAGGTGGCGGAGAAGTCCGCGGACGGGCCGGACCCTGCGGCCGGCCCCCTGGAGGCGGCTGGGCTGTGCCTGATGGGCACGTCCGTGGTGTCCGGCACTGCTACCGCCGTGGTGCTGGCGACCGGCGCGAGCACCTACTTCGGCTCGATGGCCAAGGGGCTGGTCGGCGCCCGTCCGGAGACCGGCTTCGACCGCGGGGTGCGCTCGGTGAGCTGGGTGCTGATCCGTTTCATGCTGGTGATGGTCCCGATCGTGCTGGTCGTCAACGGGCTGACCAAGGGTGACTGGTTCGAGGCCTTCCTGTTCGCGATCTCCGTGGCGGTCGGGCTGACCCCCG
Source organism: Microtetraspora fusca (assembly GCF_001570365.1). Classification (GTDB taxonomy): domain Bacteria; phylum Actinomycetota; class Actinomycetes; order Streptosporangiales; family Streptosporangiaceae; genus Microtetraspora; species Microtetraspora fusca. Next base: position 189,171 of record NZ_BBYK01000047.1, read on the forward strand.
AGATGCTGCCGGTGATCGTGACCGCGAACCTGGCCCGCGGCGCGGTGGCCATGTCGAAGCGCAAGGTCATCGTCAAGCGGCTCAACGCGATCCAGAACTTCGGGGCGATGGACGTGCTGTGCACCGACAAGACCGGCACGCTCACCGTGGACCGGATCGCGCTCGAACGGCACCTGGACCCGCTCGGCGCCCCCGACGACGAGGTGCTGGAGTACGCCTACCTCAACAGCTCCTTCCAGACCGGGTTGAAGAACGTGCTCGACCGGGCGATCGTCGACCACGCCCAGGAGGCCGACCGGCTGCTCGCCGACGCCCGCTTCACCAAGATCGACGAGATCCCGTTCGACTTCGCCCGCCGCCGCATGTCGGTGGTCCTGCGGCGCGAGCCGGACCGGCACGTGATCATCACCAAGGGCGCGGTCGAGGAGGTGCTCGCCGTCTGCTCCGCCGTACGCCGAAACGGCGTGGACGAGCCGCTGACCGCTCTGCTGCGCGAGGAGGTGCTGGCGACCGCCGAGGAGCAGAACCGGGAGGGCCTGCGCGTGCTGGCCGTCGCGGCCAGGACCGTTCCGGCCGAGCGGAACGTGTACGGCGTGACGGACGAGGACGAGCTGACCCTGATCGGCTTCGTCGCCTTCCTCGACCCGGCCAAGGCGAGCGCCGCCGCCGCGATCGACGCGCTGGCCGGCAACGGCGTCACGGTCAAGGTCCTGACCGGCGACAACGACCTGGTGGCCGCGAAGGTGTGCCGCGACGTCGGCCTGGACGCCGGGCGGATCGTGCTGGGCGACGCACTGGACGGGCTGGACGACGACGAACTGCGCGAACTCGCCGAGCGGACCACGGTCTTCGCCAAGGTCAACCCGGTGCAGAAGGCCCGCGTCATCCGCGCGCTGCAGTCGGGCGGGCGCACGGTCGGTTTCATGGGCGACGGCATCAACGACGCCGCCGCGCTGCGCGACGCCGACGTGGGCATCTCCGTCGACACGGCGGTGGACATCGCCAAGGAGGCCGCCGACATCATCCTGCTGGAGAAGGACCTCACGGTTCTGGAGCAGGGCGTGATCGAGGGGCGGCGCACCTTCGGCAACATCATGAAGTACATCAAGATGACCGCCAGTTCCAATTTCGGCAACGTCTTCTCGGTCCTGGTCGCCTCGGCCTTCCTGCCGTTCCTGCCGATGCTCGCCGTCCACCTGCTGGTGCAGAACCTGTGCTACGACCTCTCCCAGCTCTCCATCCCGTGGGACCGGATGGACCGGGAGTACCTGCGCAAGCCGCGCAAGTGGGCGGCCGGTGACCTGAGCCGCTTCATGCTCTGCGTCGGCCCGATCAGCTCGATCTTCGACATCACCACGTACTGCGTCATGTGGTGGGTCTTCTCCGCCGACACGGTCGCCGAGCAGGCCCTGTTCCAGTCGGGCTGGTTCATCGAGGGCCTGCTGTCGCAGACGCTGATCGTCCACCTGATCCGCACCCGTAGGATCCCGTTCGTCCAGTCCCGGGCCGCGACCCCGGTCCTGCTCCTCACCGGGCTGATCATGGCGATCGGTGTCTACCTCCCCTTCTCGCCGCTGGCCGCGACGCTGCAGATGCGGCCGCTGCCCCTGGCGTACTTCCCCATCCTCGTCGCGACCCTGCTCGCGTACTGCGCGCTCACCCAGTTCGTCAAGACGCGTTACATCAGGCGCTTCGGCACCTGGCTGTGACCCACGCGCCGCCCGCCCGGGTCCCCGGGCGGGCGCGTCCGTCCGGAACCTCGGAGGTGATCACATGAACGTCTTCTCCGCATGGCTCGCCCGCACGGCGCGGTGGCTTCGCCGCCTTCCGCTGGACAGTCTCACCATCCGGGCGGTGCCCGCCGCCCGCTACCACCGGAGCGCGTCCCCCCGTCGTCGCGGACGGCACGTGCCCCGCTGCCTCTGACGCCGAACGTCCGGCCAGTTCACGGGGTGGTCCGTACGGATGTCAAGCTTGCATTGGCGAGTGAGGAGGTGGCCGATGGACGACGATCCCGGCAGTCCCGACCGCCTCGCGCCCACCGGCTGACCCGGCCCTGCGAGGCGGGCTTCTGGTGTCGGTCTCTCGCAGGAAGGTCTCGCGGCATGGGTGTCCCACGCTCCCCGGCGAATCGCGTGGCCCCGTCGCGCCCGCGTTCTCCGCGACCGGGGTGGTTCTCCTGGGTGGACGTGGTCGTCGCCGCGGGCCTGCTGGTTCTGCTGTACGTGGTGATCCGCCTCGGCAAGGACATCACGTTGTCGTTCACGCCCACGCAGGTCAGCGGCATCGACACCGACCCGGTGCGCCTGCCGTACTACGCCGGCCGCAGCCTGCTGCGGATGTTCGCCGCGCTCGCGGTGTCGCTGGTCTTCACGCTGGTCTGGGCCTACGCGGCGGCGCACTCGCGACGGCTGGAACGCGTGCTGATCCCCGCGCTCGACATCCTCCAGTCGGTGCCGGTCCTGGCGTTCCTGACGGTGGCGGTGACCGCGTTCGTCGCGCTCTTCCCCGGATCGGTGCTGGGCCTGGAACTCGCCTCGGTGTTCGCGATCTTCACGTCCCAGGCGTGGAACATGACCTTCGCCTTCTACCACTCGCTGATCACCACACCCAGGGAGCTGGACGAGCTGTCCCGCGGCATGGGCTTCTCCCGCTGGATGCGCTTCTGGAAGGTCGAGCTCCCGTCGGGCGCGATCGGCCTGGTGTGGAACGCGATGATGAGCTTCGGCGGCGGCTGGTTCTTCCTGGTCGCCTCCGAGCTGATCAGCGTGTCCAACAGGGAGTACACGCTGCCCGGGGTCGGCTCCTACGCGGGCGCGGCCATCGTCGCCGGGAACCTCGGCCACGTCGGCTGGGCCATCCTCACCATGGCGATCCTGGTCATCGGGGTGAACTTCCTGTTCTGGCGTCCCCTGACGGCGTGGGCCGAACGGTTCAAGGTCGAGCAGTCGGAGGCCGCGCAGGTGCAGCGGTCGCTGGTGCTGGACTTCCTGCGCCGGGCGAACTGGCCCCGCCTGCTCGGCCGGGCCCTGGCGCCGCTGCGGGAGGCCGCCGGCCGGGCGGGACGGGCGTTCGGCGTCGACGACCGGCCGCTCCTGGTGGACGTACGGCGCAGACGGGCCGGAGACGTCCTCTTCACCGTCGTGACGCTGGCGCTGATCGGCTGGGGCCTGGTCAGCCTGGTGGGCTACCTCGCCGACCAGCCCGCCGGGCTGTCCGTCTTCGCCGAGCCGCTGCTGCTGGGGCTGGCCACGCTGGCCAGGGTGGTGGTGCTGGTCGCCGTGGCCACCCTGGTCTGGGTGCCGATCGGCGTGAAGATCGGGTTCTCGCCTCGGCTGACCCGCATCGCGCAGCCGGTGGTGCAGATCCTGGCGAGCTTCCCGGCGAACTTCCTGTTCCCGCTCGCGACGTGGCTCTTCCTGCGCACGGGGCTGTCGCTCAACATCGGCGGCATCCTGCTGATGGCGCTCGGGGCCCAGTGGTACATCCTGTTCAACGCCATCGCCGGGGCCATGGCCATCCCCACCGACCTCCGCGAGGCGATGGACGACCTCGGCGTACACGGCTGGCGGCGCTGGAAGCGCCTGATCATCCCGGGGGTCTTCCCGTCGTACGTGACCGGCGCCATCACCGCCTCCGGCGGAGCGTGGAACGCCTCCATCGTCGCGGAGGTCGTCACCTTCGGCGGCACCACGCTGACCGCCACCGGCCTGGGCGCGTACATCGCCCACGCGACCGCGACGGGCGACCACCCGCGGCTCCTGGCCGGAGTCGCGGTCATGAGCATGTACGTGGTGCTCATCAACCGCCTCTTCTGGCGCCGCCTGTACCGGCTCGCCGAGCACCGCTACTCGTTGTGATCGCGGGAGAAGATCATGGCCCTGCTGACCGTGACCGGTCTGACCAAGAGCTACGCGGGCGCCGACGGCGACCTGCCGGTCCTGGCCGGCATCGACCTCGACATCAACGAGGGCGAGATCGTCGCCCTGCTCGGCAAGAGCGGCTCGGGCAAGTCCACGCTGCTGCGCTGCCTGGCCGGGCTGATCCCACCCAGCTCCGGCACCATCACGTATCGGGGCCGGCCGTTGACGGGCGCCAACCCCGGCACCGCCATGGTGTTCCAGACCTTCGCGCTGCTGCCGTGGCTCACCGTGCAGCAGAACGTCGAGATCGGCTTGGAGGCGCGCGGCCTGCCCGCCCGCGAGCGCCGCGAGGCCGCGCTCAAGGCCATCGACCTGATCGGCCTGGACGGGTTCGAGTCGGCCTATCCCAAGGAGCTGTCGGGCGGTATGCGGCAGCGTGTCGGCTTCGCCCGCGCCCTGGTCGTGGAGCCCGACGTGCTGCTGATGGACGAGCCGTTCTCCGCCCTCGACGTGCTGACCGCCGAGAACCTGCGCGGCGAGCTGCTGGAGCTGTGGGAGTCCGGGGAGTTCCCCACCAAGGCCATCGTCCTGGTCACCCACAACATCGAGGAGGCCGTCCTGCTGGCCGACAGGGTCGTGGTGCTCGCCTCACGCCCCTACGGCACGATCCGCGCCACGTACGACATCCCGCTGCCGCGCCCCCGTGACCGCGACAGCGCCGACTTCACCAAGCTCATCGACGTCATCTACCAGACCATGACCGGCCGCGGCCACGACACTCCGCTGCCGCCGCCGGGCGTACGGGCGCCCGCCAAGCGCACCCCCGCCAACACCCCGCTTCCGGCGGCGAGCGTGGACGGCTTCTCCGGGCTGGCCGAGATCCTCCAGCGGCACGGCGGCCGCCTGGACGTCGCGGAGCTGACCGACGAGCTCAGCCTGGAGGTCGACGACCTGCTCCCGCTGATCGACGCGCTGGAACTGCTGGGCTTCGCCGCCGTCGAAGGCACCGAGGTCCGGCTCACCCCGCAGGGGTGCGCGTTCTCCGAGGCCGACGTGCAGACGTCCAAGGAGATCTTCGCTCCCGCCGCGATCGAGATCCCGCTGGTGCGCTTCATCGCCACCAGCCTGGCCAACAGCGTCGACGGCCGCCTGCGCGCCGGATTCTTCCGCGACGTCCTGGCCCACCACTACACCAGCGAGCAGGTCGCCGAGCAGCTCGACGTCGCCACCGACTGGGGCCGCTACGCGGAGCTGTACTCGTACGACACCCTGCACGAGGAGTACAGCCTGGAGGCGCCGCCCGACTGACGGTCAGGAGCTCGCCGGACGCAACCGGCCCGGCAGCAGCTGCCATCCCACGCCCGCCGCCGCCTCCCGGGGCGGCGCGGGGCCGTCGTCCGGCGGTTCGATCACGCCCGTCACATATCCGGTCAGTAGCCCGGCCTCCGCCATCAGCCCGGCGACATGCGGGTTGGCCGCCCGGTAGAAGATCCGCGTGCCGTCCCTGCGCGAGCTCACCAACCCCGCCGCCCGCAGCTTGGCCAGATGCTGGGAGACGGAGGCCACGTGCGCGCCGACGATCTCGGCCAGCTCTCCGACGCCCCGTTCCTGGCTGGAGACCGCGTACAGGATCTGGAACCGGGTCGGATCCGCGATCGCCTTGAGCACCTCCACGATCGCCTCTACCGGAACGACCGGAGAACCCTTGGGAACTTGCGCGACCATGCAACAAGTCTAGGTCCGCGCTCCGCGCGACTCTGCCCCTGGTGACCGGCGCGGACGCTGCCGCCCGTACGCACCGGCGCGGTCGCGGACGGCGTCCCACCGGAGTCATGACCGATGATCCGCGCGTGTCCCCCTGCCAAACGAGCCCCTCGCGTGTTACTTATTGTGACCAAGAAATCACCCACAGCGATCTACTTGGAGATGCCCATGAACGCTCCTCGATCCCGCGCCCACGTCGTCGGCGGTCTCGCCGCCGCGGCCGCGGCCGTCCTGGGCCTGGCCCTGGTGGCCGCCCCGTCGCTGGCCGAGGGGATGTCGGGCGGCGCCGCCAAGCCGGCCGCGCCGGTCGCCGCCCCCTCGCCCAGCCAGCCGGGCGGCCACACCGTGCTGACCTGCACCATGGCCACCGCCGGCGCCCAGCCGATCACGTTCGACCCCCCGGTGAGCCAGGAGGTCCGCACGGTGAACGTCAGGGGCACCCTGACGCTGACCAACTGCGCCTCCCCCGACAGCAGCTTCCCCAACCTGCACTCGGGGACGGTCACCATGCAGGGCAGTGGGCAGCTGTCCTGCGGTGGCGGCGCCCAGAACGTCACCGGCACGGGCTCCATCACCTGGAGCGACGCCCAGGGCAAGTCGCTGGGGACGTCCACGATCCGTCCCAACCTCAACGCGATCAACTCGTACAACGCCGGCGACATGCTGCTGATCGGTGAGGTCACCGACGGGAAGATGAAGGGCAAGCGGATCGCCGGGAACGCGGTGCCCACCTCGGACATCAGCCAGTGCTCCGGCAAGGGCGTGAGCAGTCTCCAGGGCAACGGCAGCGTCGCCTTCATCGCCGTCGACACGCCGAAGTAGCCCGACCGGCGGTCCAGGCCGGCGTCTTCCGGCCGTACGCCATCGGAGCGGGTCCGGCGGGCGTGTGCGCGCCGGCCCGCTCCCCCGCCGGAGCGAGCGGCCGCGGAACTCGGCTCGCTCACCTGTCCGCGAACAAGCGTTCTGCCGGAGATCCGCACGTGTCAGACTCCAGGCATGGCAGCCTCGGGCCGATCAGTGGTCATCGACATCCGGACGCGCCGGGCCGGCAAGGAGCGCGGCCCCGAGATTCCCGACGACCCGGACCCGTTGCTGCGCAACGTGTACGGAGAGATCCTCCGCGACGAGCGGCTGGACCAGGACCGCACGCTCGATGACGTGGCGCGTGCGGTCGGCATGTCCAAGCAGTATCTGTCGGAGGTCGAGCGCGGCCGCAAGGAGCCGTCGTCGGAGATGCTGCATTCGGTGTGCGACGCGCTCGGGTTGCCGATCGAGCACCTGCTCACCCGCGCCGTCCGGCGGATCACGGCGTCGCGCCGGATCGCGACGCGCAGGCCGTCCGGTACGCCGCGGGTGGAGCTGCTGGCGGCGTGAGCGCTACGACTAGCGAGTGAGGATCAGCTCGTCGACCAGGCCGTACTCGACGGCCTCGCGAGCGCTGAAGACCCGGTCCCGGTCGGTGTCCTTGCGCAGCTGGGCGGCGTCCACCCCGGTGTGGGAGCTGAGGATCTCCTCGGTCTGCGCGCGTATGCGCATCACCTCCGCCGCCTGCAGGGACAGGTCGGAGATGGTGCCCTGCCCCTGCGTGGACGGCTGGTGCAGCAGCACGCGGGAGTGGGCGAGCGCGAACCGCCGTCCGGGGGTGCCGGCGGCGAGCAGCACCGCGGCGGCGGAGGCCGCCTGGCCCATGCAGTACGTCGCGACCTTCGCGCGGATGAACTGCATGGTGTCGTAGATCGCGAGCATCGCGGTCGTCGAGCCGCCAGGTGAGTTGATGTACAGGTTGATCTCCTGGTCCGGGCTCTCCGCCTCCAGGTGGAGCAACTGTGCCATCACGACGTTCGCGACGCCGTCGTCGATCTCGGTTCCGAGGAAGATGATCCGCTCGTTGAGCAGCCGGCTGAAGATGTCGAACGACCGCTCCCCCACCGGGGTCCGTTCGACCACGTACGGGATCGTGTACTGCGTCATGACGAGAACCCCATCCGGTGAGCGGCGTACGGCGCGAGGCTGTCGAAGGAGTCGACGATCTTGTCGATCATCCCGTAATCGCGGGCCTGCTCCGGCGTGAACCAGCGGTCCCTGTCGCTGTCGGCGGAGATCTCCTCGACCGTGCGTCCCGTCTCCGCGGCGAGGATCTCCTCGGACTGCCGCTTCATGTACTGGAGGTTCTCGGACTGGATCGCGATGTCGATCGCCGTGCCGCCGATGCCGGCCGACGGCTGGTGCATCATGATCCGGCTGTGCGCGAGGCTGATCCGCTTGCCGTGCGTGCCGGACGCCAGCAGCACCTGGCCCATGCTCGCGGCGAACCCGAGCGCGACGGTGATCACGTCGTTCGGGACCAGCTTCATCGTGTCGTAGATCGCCAGCCCTGCCATCACCGACCCTCCGGGCGAATTGATGTACAGGACGATGTCGCGCTCGGAATCCGCCGAGGCGAGCAGCACCATCTCGGCGCACACCCGCTCGGCCATCTCGTCGTCGACCTCTCCGGTCAACAGCAGGGTCCGTTGCTGGAACAGCTTCTCGTTCAGCCGATCCCGGTAACTCATGCTCGGTGAAACACGCATGGCGCCTTTGTATCCGCCACAACCCCGCGAGCTGTCGCTATGTCTGCTGAGGGCAGACCGGGCGCCGCCTCGCCTACGGCGTGGGGCGAGTGGTGGATCGCTCAAGGTCCTTGATCGGTGGGATCAGATCACGGTGTCGAGTGCTCCGCCTCGGCGGTGGCGCGTTCCCGCACCCGCGCGACGACCACCGACTTCGTGAACTCTCGACTCACCCGCACCAGCCAGGCGCTCTCCGAGGTGATCGACGGATCGACGTCGTGGAAGGGGTGCTCGGCGTTGTAGTTGCGCCCGGCGGCATAGCCGATCAGGGACGCCGCGATCACCGCGGCCTCCAGTGTGGCCGGATCCGCCGCTGGGCCCACCCACTGCGGCACGGACGGGTGCGCGTACGGCCGGAGCGCGAGTTGCGCGTCACGGATCTCGATGACCCGCCGATAGAGGGCGAACTCGGTGTCCCACAGCACTTTCGCGGTCTCGATCAACGCGATCTGCGGTCGGGCCAGCCGCAGTGCCCTCCACAGAGGGTCCGTCTGTCGATGACGGATGAACGCCCGCACCCAGCGCAGCGGCGCGGCCAGCCACGTTCCCCAAGCGGTGAGGGTGGCCCCGATGAGCCAGAGCAGGATGCACGTCACGCCGATCATCGTCCCGATCGGAAGGACGGTGGCCAGCGACTGCCCGGTGAGCAGCGTGATCACCGGCCGGACTCCGGACCAACCGGCCCAGATGATCCCGACGGCGGCTCCGGCAACGACGAAATGCAATCCGACCCGCAGAGTGGTGGTTTCAGCGTGTGGCACATAGCGGCTGATGGTCCGCATGAAGGCGACCACGCAAACCGTGATATAGAGGAAAAACACCGCCAGGTAGCCCACCACTTGCGGGGTGTTGGAATAGACGTTGACGAAGTTGCGCGTGTAAGTGGTCTCGGCCGCGATCAACAGTACGGCCATCAGGGTTACCGCCCCGGCGAGGATGATTCCGTACCGGCGCAACCATCGCTTCGTGTGCTCGGGGATGGCGATGCTATGCCCGAGCGCGCCGAGAAAGTAGGCCGCCGCCATCTCCAGAGAATTGCCAACGAACCGGGCCGTATTGGGCATCAGCTCATAGCGACTGACCAGGTCCAGCGTCGGGTGCGCCATGAACGCCATGGCCAGCCCGAGGCAGAGGAAGAACGCCGCCAGATAGTGCAGACCCAGAGCCCGCTGGTCTCGGCGTACGCGAAACAGCTTGTATCCTGCGACACCGACGGCGAGCGCGCAGGCGCAGTAGTTCAGCCAGTGAAGCATCCATCACCGCGTATCAAAGATCGAGCCGACGCGGGCCAGACCATCGGCGAGCTCGGGGGCGACCGATCCGGCCGACCGGCGACGGGCCCGCTGCGCGACCATCGAGGCCACCAGTTCGGCCTCCTGTTCTTCCGCCGCGGAGTAGTCGGTCCGGCCGAGCACTCGCCGGACCAGGTCCACGCTGAGGTTGGGTAACAGAAGTTTGGGCAGGGCCTCGAGTTTGGCATCGCCGATGTGTCCGCAAAGGAGATGTCCCACCTCGTGGAGCAGGATGTGCTCCCGGTGTAATCGGGTGGTGCTGGCGGCGTAGAAGATGTAGTCGGCCTCGTCGGTGGCGACCAGCGCACCGCATTGCACGGCGCCACCCGGCATCGGCATCAACTCGACGATCCGACCGCGCCGCTCGGCGAGCGCGGAGATGAACACGTCGGGATCGAAAGGGGCGGGGATCGACAGCTGACCGACGACCCGCTGGCACTTGCGCCAGGTCGCCCGGTCAATCGCCATCGCGCCCCGCTAACCCCTTGCGTCGCGCTTCACGCCGCCCGATCGCCTCGATCATGTCGCTGATCGTGTCGAGCCCTTCAGGCGACAGCGTGACCGCGCGTAGGGCGATCTGGCGTACCGCGTTATCTCGTAGCGCCCCGAGTAGTTCCAGCTCTTCCACGATCCGCTCGCTCTGCTCATCGTCGAAAAAGTAGGCCGGGGGAACCTGGAAGAACTGCGCGAGCGCTTCCAGATGGCGCTTGGTCGGATTGGTTCGGCGGCCATTGCGCAGCTGCCACAGATAGGTGGCCGAGAAGCTCTCGCCGGTCGCCTCCCGGCAGGCACCGGCCACCTCCTCGTTGCGGTACTGCTCCCGGTCTGGGCGCCGGACAACCTCGAAGAGGCGGTTGATCTTCTCGGCGAGAGTCGACCGGACGGGTGGCTCAACCATCGGTCACGCTCTCCCCTTCTATAACAGGCGAATCCCGCCAGGACTGTTGACGGAGCCCACAAGCTCCATCATTCTAGCGATTCCGGACCTTAGCTGAGATGAAAGTTCTGCGTCATTGTTTCATCTCCGCTATGAGACTCCAAGGAGGTGAATCATGAGCACTCTCGCCGACCACACCAACACCATCTCCCCCGGGAGGTTCGGTGACCTGACGGAGACCACCCGCGGCCGCGGCCTGACCGCGGCCACGCCCGTACTGGCCACCCCGTCGGCCGTGGCCCTCGGCGTCGCCATCGGCATGGCCGCCTTCCACGCCGGTTACATGTACGGCATCGCCCGCAGCATGGCCGAAGGCACCGTCGCCAACTGACCCCTAGACGCGAGGGACATGATCCATGCCATTACTGGCTGAGAAGGCGAACGCCGACCCGGCGCTCGCCGCGATCTCGATCTACAGCACTGAGCCCTGCCACGAAATCGGCGGGGCGCCGGTGCTCGCCACACCCGCGACAATCGTGGGCGTGGCCGCCGGCGTGGGCCTGGTCGGCTCAGTGGTCGGCCTGTTCGCAGCCGGCTACGCGATCGGCCACAGCGGCACCTTGCCGAAATAGCTCCGGACGAACCCGTTGCCGGGGCACCGCCGACCCTGGCATCCCGGCAACGGGCCGATGCCCCAGCCATCTCGACCAGCCGCTCACCCCACACCCTCGGCTTCACGTCCGCGGAAAGAAGCCGTCCGTCCAGCCGCCTCAGTGCGAGCTTGATCGGCGTGCTGCTCTGCAAACGGGTCAAGCCCAGCCGATACGGCCCTGGCGGACCCTTGCTTTAGCTGATATGAAAGGCACGGCTATCTAGCTTCATTTGAGCTACAACTCCAAGGAGGTGAATCATGAGCACTCTCGCCGACTACACCAACGCCGTCTCCCCCGAGACGTTCGGTGACCTGACGGAGACCACCGCTGGTCGCGGCCTGACTGCGGGGACCCCCGTACTGGCCACGCCCGCCGTGGTCGTGACCATGGTCGCGGCGTTCGCGGCCGGCTATGCGATGGGCCGCAGCGGCACCGTGCCGAAGTAGCCCCGGACAACCCGTTACCGGTGCCACGCAGCTGCCCAACTGACAGCCCGATACGAACGGCGGCTCACCACAATGGAGATCATCCATGACACTGCTCGCTGAGAAGGTGAACGCCGACCCCGCGTTCGACGCGATCTCGATCCACAGCACTTACCCCGTCCACACGAGCGTCGAGGTGCCGGTGCTGTGCGTCACGGCGACCATGGGGGCCGCAAGCGGGCTCAGCACGGCGAACGTCGGAGCCGTGAACGGCGGAACCGTGCTCACCATCGCCTAGTGCGATAAGCCGCGACTTCGGCGGCCCCAAACCCCCAGCGGCCGCGAAAGCCCTGGATAACCCGTTGCCGGGGCGGCGCTGACTCTGACCCGGCAACGGGCCCGATCCAGGAACGAGCCAGGAAACAACCCCATGAAAACACCAGCCAAGCGCCGCCCCCGACTGCTGGCCGCCCTGTCAGCCCTGTCCGGACGCGGCACCCGAGCCTCCATCGAGTCGCTGTCCACACTGTCCAGATCGCAGGTGCTGACCTGGACCGAGCGGTTGAATTCGGTGACCCACCTTCTCGCCAGCCTGGAATACCTCGCCCGTCCCAAGGACCGGGAGTGGGGTGGTGCCAACAACTGGGACGTCACCCGCCGCATGTTCCACGACCGGGCACCCCGCTTCGCCAAGGCCCTGGACCTGGTCGCCGATCCTCGGGTCAGCACCGCCCTGCACGCCGGCCGCGCCGTCGCCGCGGCCGCGCTCTGGCTTCCGCTGTCCCCTCGGCAACGAGTCGCCGTCAACACGGTGCTCACCGGCAGCCAGGCCGCCCTGCACGCGCAGAACCTCTACGGAAGCGACGGGGCCGACCAGATCTCCTTCCTCGTGCAGGCGCTGACCACCGTCGCCCGGACCGGTCACCGCCGGCCCGCCGTCGCCGACGCCGCCCTCTGGTTCGTCTCGCTGCAGTCGGTGCTGTCCTACACGGTCTCCGGATGGGCCAAGCTCCCCAGCGATACCTGGCGCAGTGGGCGCGCCCTGCCCAACATCATCCGCACCCACACCTACGGCGACCCGGACATCTGGAAGCTGATGCGCCGCTTCCCCCGGCTGACCCGGCTCGCCGCGCATGGCGTCCTCACCTTCGAGTGCTCGTTCCCCCTGGTCTTCGCCTTCCGTGGCCGGCCCGCGCCGTACTTCCTCGGTATCGCCGGGATCTTCCACATCGTCAACGCGCGAATGATGGGACTCGGCCGGTTCTTCTGGGCCTTCGCCGCCACCTATCCGGCGGTGCTTTACACGACCGGACCACGCGAACGCACCGAACCACATGACGTGGTCAGCCGTCGCCACGATGCCCTGCCGGCCACCGTGGCCGCCGCCGCGCTCACCCTGTTCGCCACCGGCCAGGTGATCCGTGCCCGCCGGCGCCGGATCGTCACCCGAGGACGCGGCGACGAGCGTACGCTGACCACCTCAGCGGGCAACACCCTGGCCTACCGCGTTCTCGGCGAGGACGCGGCGGAGACCGGTCCGGTGGTCATCCTGGAAAGCGGCCTCGCCTCCACGAGCGAACACTGGGAACGGATCGCCACTCAGCTGGCGCGACACTTCACCACAGTCACCTACCAGCGGGCCGGCTACGGCGGCAGCCGATACCAGGCCGACGGCGAATATCACTTCGACGCCATAGTGGACGACCTGACCGAGGTGGCCAAGCACGTCGCAGGTGATCGTCCCATCGTGCTGGTCGGCCACTCCCTCGGCGGCTACCTCTCGCTGCTGGCCGCCGAACGACTCGGCGCCCAGGTGCGGGGCATCGCGCTCATCGACTCCAGCCATCCGGCCGAGCTGCAGCGTTCCATCCGGCAAGCCGAAGGCGGCCAGGTGCTGACCAACTCGCTGGCGCTCATGGCCCCGTCGATGGAGCTCGGGCTCGGCTCGCTGCTACGGCGTCCCGAATGGCTGAAGCGGATCCCGCCCGAGGCGCGAGCCACCGCCCTGGCCCAGTACCGCGACGCCAAAATGTGGGCCGCCGCCCGCCGGGAGTGGAAGGTCGTCAAGGAGAAGTTCGAGGAGTTCGACGGCGTCCTGCCCAGGATCACCGCCCCCCTCGTGGTCATCACCGCGAGCCAGACCGCCGCTACTGACGCCGTGCAGGTGGATCTGCACGATGAGTTCGCAGCCGCCGCCCCACAGGCGCAGCAGCATCTCATCGAGGGCGCCGACCACGACGAGATCCTCACCGACGCCGACCGGGCCGCCGAAGTGAGCAAGATCCTCACCGCGTTCCTTGACGACCTGCACGACACACCCTCCGACGACGGCGGGCGGGAACGATCCGCCCGGCGGCAGCGCGATGGGGGCGAGAAGTGATGGGGCCACGAACCGCTCCGCCGTCACCCCGGGCCGACCGCGGGCCGGCGGCCGCACTGGTGATCGGGGGCCTGGCCGCCTGGTTCGGCGTGACCGTCATCAGCCAGCATCCCCAGCAGATCTTCGACCGGTTCCGGCGCTACGACTACACCGGCCTGCTCATCGGCAACTGGCGGTTCTTCGCCCCGGAGCCGGCGCAGCACGACTTCCACATCCTGCACCGGGTGCTCACCGCGGACGACGTCCAGACCCCCTGGGCCGAGACCACCCACATTCCCAAGCGCACCTGGCGGCAGATGGTCTGGTTCCCGGAACGGCGGCAGGACAAGGCGGTCTTCGACGTCTGCGCCGAACTGATCGTCTCGTTCGCGCAGCCCAAACTCGACATCACCAAGCTCCCGGCCTACCAGGTGCTCTGCGACCGCGTCGAGCTCGTCGTACGGGAGGAACACCGGGCGAACCCGACCCCCAAGGGATTCCAGTTCGTGATCGCCCGCAGTGCCGGATACGACGAGTCCGAGAATCCGGACTATCTGCTGATCTCCCAGTTCATTCCACTTCAGGAAGACCATCGCCATGAGTGAGATCGCCGACATCGGCTACGGCGCCCAGTTCGCCGACTTCTACGACCGCCTCTTTCCCGGTGGACCGGCCGTGGCGGCGACCGCGACCTTCCTCGCCGAACTGCACCCCGGCGGAGACCTGCCGACCCTGGAACTCGGCGTGGGCACCGGGCGGATCGCGCTGCCCCTGGCCGACCTGGTCGGCCCGATCGTCGGCGTCGACTCCTCGCCGGAGATGCTCGACGTCCTGCGCGCCTCCCTCGCCGAACAGCCCCGCCCGGTCACCCCCGTGCACGGCGACATCCGCGACTACGCCGACGATCGGCGCCACGGGCTCATCTACTGCGTCTGCGGCACCCTTTCGATGCTGCTGGACCCCGCCGAGCAGCAGCAGGTACTCAAGGTCGCGGCGGCCCACCTCGCCCCCGGCGGCACTGTGGTCATCGAAACCCACAACCCGAACTTCGCCCAGATGATCAACCAGGGCAGGGCACGTGACTCGTTCTTCGTCCCCTACCCGGCACCGGACACCGGGCTGCTCTCCTACTCCACCATCGACATCGACAACCGCATCTGGCACCTCGCGCACATCTGGATCGACAACGGCCGTTCCCGGATCGCCCAGGAACTGAGCCGCCTGACCATGCCCGAAGAGGTCGACGGCTACGCCGAGCAGGCCGGGCTGACGCCGGCGGGCCGCTACAGCAACTGGGCCGGCGCCGAGTTCAGCGGCCAGGAGCCGATGTACATCTCGGTTTACCGCAAGGGCCCCGCGTGATGGCACAGACGATGGAAGCGCAGCCGGACACGCCACAGGCGAGCGAGGCCGCGCAGACGACCGCATCCGCCGATCGGCCGGCTCCTCCGCCGCAGGACGGGTCACGCCACTGGATGAGGATGCTGGCCGGCTATATCCGGCCACACCGGGCCACCTTCATCACGGCCGCCGTCCTGCTCCTCGCCTCCAGCGTGCTCGGCCTGCTGCAGCCGCTCGCCGTAAGAACCCTCATCGACGAGTTGACCACCGGAACCGAGATCGGCCAAGCCCTGGCCATCGTGACGGTGCTCGTCTCGGTGGCCGCCGTCCTGCTCGGAATCGGCAACTATCTCACCCTGCGGACCGCCGAAGCGGTCGTCCTCGACGGACGACGTGGACTGATCCGCCACATGCTCCGTCTCTCCGTGCCGAGCATGCACAGCCAGGCGCCCGGCGACCTGATGGCCCGGGTCACCACGGACACCATGCTGCTGCGCCAGATCGCCAGCCAGGCGTTGATCGACCTGCTGACCGGCGGTCTGATGCTTGCCGGGGCAGTGGTCCTGATGGGGGTGGTCGACGTGGTGCTGCTCGGCGTCACCGTCGTCGTCATCCTGCTGCTCGTCGTCACCATGGCGGTGATCATGCCGCGGATCCGGATCGCCGCCCTACGCGCGCAGCAGTCGGTCGGGCAGATGGGCGCCGTCCTGGAGCGGGTCTTCGGGGCCTTCACCACCGTCAAGGCCTCCGGCATGGAGGCCGCGGAACTGGCCCGCGTCGACGCCCAGGCCCGTGCCGCCTATCAGCAAGGCGTGTCACTCGCCCGCTGGGGATCGGTGGGAGGCACCGCCGCCGGGCTGGCGATCCAGGTCGCCTTCCTGGTCGTCCTCGGGGTCGGCGGTGCCCGGGTGGCCGGCGGCGCCATGACCGTGTCGGCGTTGGTGGCCTTCCTTCTCTACGTGGCCTACCTGACACACCCGGTGATCCAACTGATGGGCGCGACCACCTATCTCCAGGCGGGCAGGGCGGCGCTGAGCAGGATAGCCCAGGTGAACACGCTGCCGGCCGAACCGCTCGACCTGCCGCTCCCCTCGCAGAACCCCCCGGCCAAGGTGGCAAGAGCGGAGCCGGACGGCGGAATCTCGTCCACACCGGCCTCCGTGACCTTCGATCAGGTCACCTTCACCTATCCCGGCCGCGCCGAACCGGCTCTGGGTGACTTCACCTTGACCGTGCCCTCCGGCGGCCTCACCGCGCTCGTCGGGCCATCCGGCTCGGGCAAGACCACCGTGCTCAAACTTCTGGAGCGGTTCTACGACCCGCAGCAGGGCCGAGTGCTCGTCGACGAGCAGAGCCTTGCCGACTGGCCTCTCAACAGCCTCCGGGCGAACATCGGCTACGTCGAGCAGGATGTCCCCGTGTTGGCCGGAACCCTCCGCGAGAACGTCGCGTACGCGGCACCGGACGCCAGTGAGGACGACATCCGGGCCGTGCTGCGCCTTACCCGCCTCGATCCCCTGTTGCAGCGTCTCGGCGGGGACCTCGATGCGGAGATCCAGCACCGGGGCGTGTCGCTGTCCGGCGGCGAACGGCAGCGCGTCGCCATTGCCCGGGCTCTGCTGCGCAAACCCCGCCTGCTCCTGCTCGACGAGGCGACCTCGCAGCTCGACGCGGCCAACGAGGCCGCGTTGCGGGAGGTAATCCGGGAAATCTCCGGCGACACCACGGTCATCGTGGTCGCTCACCGGCTGTCCACCGTGGTCCACGCGGCGCAAATCGTGGTGATGGTGGACGGCACAGCACAGTCCGCCGGAACGCATGCCGAACTCCTTCAGAATGACCCGCTCTACGCCCAGTTGGCGGCAGAACAGGCGCTGGCGTGATCTGGAAGCCGGGCCGGGAAGGGCGGCCGGAGTGAATCACGCACAGTCCTTCGGCTCCGGCCGGGGCCGCGTCGACGCCGTGGTCGTCGGCTCCGGCCCCAACGGCCTGGCCGGGGCGCTCGTCCTCGCTGCGGCCGGCCTCGAAGTGCAGGTTTATGAGGCCGCCGACACCATCGGGGGCGGCACCCGCACCGAGCAGCTGACCCTGCCTGATTTCTGGCACGACGTCTGCTCCGCGGTCCATCCGATGGCGCTGGCGTCCCCGTTCTTCCGGGCGTTCGACCTGTCCCGGCACAATGTGCGGCTCCTGCAACCGGAGATCCCGTACGCCCATCCGCTCGACGGCGGTCGTGCCGGGCTGGCCTGGCGCGACCTGGACCGTACGGCACATGGGCTGGGTGCGGACGGTCCGGCGTGGCGGTCGCTGCTCGGCCCCCTGGTAGCCGGGTGGCAGCCCCTCGTCGACACGGCCATGTCCGACTTTCGCAGCCTCCCACGCAATCCCGGCATGGCGCTGCGGCTGGCGCTACGGATACTGGAACAAGGCTCGGCGCTATCGAGGGCCCGGTTCCGAAATGACGAGGCCCCCGCGCTACTCGCGGGTGTCGGCGGGCACGCCATCGCACCGCCCCAGGCGCTCGCCCCCGCCGGAGTGGGTCTCGTGCTGGCCGCCCTCGCACACGCGGTCGGTTGGCCGGTGCCGCAGGGCGGCAGCCACACCATCACCCGGGCGATGGCCGATGAATTGACCCGCCTCGGCGGGCGGATCACCACGGGCCAGCGGATCGACACCTTGGCGCAGCTGCCGCCCGCCCGCGTTGTCCTGCTCGACGTGGCGCCGGCCGGGCTGCTGCGCATCGCCGGTGATCTACTGCCAGACCGATACAGCCGCCAGCTGCGCGCCTTCCGGCCCGGTGGCGCCGCTTGCAAAGTCGACCTCGCGCTCGCCGGCCCAGTGCCATGGGCGGCTGCTGGCTGCTCCCGGGCCGGCACACTGCATCTGGTCGGTTCGCGGGCTGAGGCGCTGGCCGCGGAACAGGCGGTCGCCGCCGGCCGGCACGCGCAGCGGCCGTACGTCCTGGCGGTGCAGCCCGGCGTCGTGGACGCCGGCCGCGCGCCCGCCGGTCGCCACGTGCTGTGGACGTACGCGCATGTGCCGAACGGCTCCCCCAGGGATGTCAGCGACCAGGTCATCGCGCAGGTAGAACGGTTCGCACCCGGATTCCGTGACCTGATCCTCGCCACGCATGTCGTCCCCGCCTCGGAGGCGCAGCAGCACAATCCCAACTATGTCGGCGGGGACATCTCCGGCGGCGCCACCACCCTGTGGCAGTTGATGATGCGCCCGGCTCCCCGCTGGGACCCGTACCGCACGCCGTTGCCCGGGGTCTACCTCTGCTCCGCCTCCACCCCGCCGGGCCAGGCGGTGCACGGCATGTCCGGGGTGCACGCCGCCGGCCGAGCTCTGCGCCACCGGTTCGGCATCCACACTGATCCACTTGATCTTGTCGCGTCCGCCGCATCGGGGAACGGAGCTGCGGCCCGACCCTAGCGGCCCGGCTCGATATCCACGCTGCCCGGCGATCAACCCGGGGACTCCGTTCGACGCGGGGCGGAGTCCTCGGAGCGGCTGGGGCTGACCCGTGGCGCGTTCACGCTGGTCAAGGGCTCCTGAGCGATCGGCCTTCCCCGACGAGGGTCAGGACGCCGCCTTCTCGCGGGAGCGGGGCTTCGCGCGGATGTGCATCCGCTCCCCCTGGCGGCCGAACAGGTTGAGGATCTCCACAGGAGAGTCGCCCGCGGGGCCGAACCAGTGCGGCAGGCGGGTGTCGAACTCCGCGACCTCACCGGGGCCCAAGATCAGATCATGGTCGGCCACGATGAGCCGCAGGTGTCCGGACAGGACGTACAGCCACTCGTAGCCCTCGTGCGTGCACAGGTCCGGCCGGCTCTGCTCCGCCGGGATGATCGACTTCCAGGCCTGCAGCGGCCCGGGCTGGACGGTCAGCGGGATCACCGTACGGCCGTTGCGGACGCGGGGCGTGCAGCGGACCCGGGGGTCGCCCACCTCGGGCGCCCCGACCAGCTCGTCCAGCGGCACCTGGTGAGCCTGCGCGATGGGCAGCAGGAGCTCCAGACTCGGACGGCGCTGCCCCGACTCCAGCCGGGACAGCGTGCTCTTGGAGATGCCGGTGGCCTCGGCCAGCGCCGTCAGGGTCACGCCGCGCTGGGTGCGGATGCGCCGGAGCCGGGAGCCGACCTGGGCCAGCGTGGCGGCGATCGGGGATTGCTGTTCCACACTCCCATTCCACCGCGCTCCTCCCGGAAAGCGCAATCCGCGTTGCCAGTTCGGCACCAATCCGGCGTCGTACCGGCGCGCCTTACTCCTCGACGCGGATGGCCAGCGCGGGGCACACGGCCGCGGCCTGCCGGACGGCCGAGGCCAGCTCGGCCGGCGGGGTGGGGTCGAGCAGCACCACGACGCCGTCCTCGTCGCGCTGGTCGAACACCTCGCCGACGGCGGTCACGCACTGCCCGGAGGCGATGCACCTGTCCTGGTCGATGACTATCTTCACGGGTTCCTCTCGCCTTCCGCCGATGGAGATGCCGGGCCGGTCACGTGGTTCACCAGGCCACGGGGAGCTCGTAGACGCCGTAGACCTGGCCGTCGTGCTTGAACGGGATCCGCTCCAGCTCCGTGGCCAGCCGCAGCGTGGGGACGCGCCGGTAGAGCGTGCCGTAGGCGACCTGCAGCTCCATGCGGGCCAGCGGCTGGCCCAGGCACTGATGGACGCCGAAGCCGAAGGCGACGTGGCGCCGGGCGTCGCGCCGCAGATCCAGCCGGTCGGGGTCCGGGAAGGCCTCGGGGTCGCGGTTGCCGATGTCGTTGGCCAGGATCAGCCCGTCGCCGGCGCGGATGACCTGGCCCGCGATCTCGATGTCCTCCAGGGCGACCCGGCGGCGTCCGCTGTGCGTGATGTTCAGGTAGCGCAGCAGCTCCTCCACCGCCCCGGCGATCAGCTTCGGGTCGTCCGTACGGCGGAGCAGGTCGAGCTGGTCGGGGTGCTCCAGCAGGGCGAGCGTGCCGAGCGCGATCATGTTCGCGGTGGTCTCGTGTCCGGCGACCAGCAGCAGCACGCCCATCCGGGCGGCCTCCTGCCGGGTCAGCTCGCCGGCCTTGATCCGCTCGGCCAGCCGGGAGAGCAGGTCCTCACCGGGGTGGTCGAGCTTCCGCCCGACCAGGTCGTCCAGGTACTCGACCAGCCTGGCGAACGCGGCGGCCCGCTCCTCGGGGTCGGCGTCACGCCTGATGAGGATCTTGCTGTTGTCCTGGAAGAACTCGTGGTCGGCGTAGGGGACGCCGAGCAGCTCGCAGATCACCAGGGACGGCACCGGCAGGGCGAACGCCTCGACCAGGTCCACCGGGTTCGGGCCGGCCAGCATGTCGTCGATCAGGCCGTCCACGATCTTCTGCACGGCCGGGCGCAACGTCTCGACCCGCCGGACGGTGAACGGCGCCTGCACCATGCGGCGCAGCCGGGCATGCTCGGGATCGTCCATCAGGATGAAGCTGATGGCCGAGCCGTCCTTGGACAGGACCGGGGCCGATCTCGGGTAGCCGGGGCGGGTGACGTCGGCGCTGACCCTCGGGTCGGCGAGCAGCGCCCGCTGCTCCTCATAGCGGGTCACCAGCCACGGCGTGGTGCCGTCCCACACCCTGACCTTCGCCAGCGGTCCCTGCTCCTGCAACGCGTGCAGGACCGGCGGCGGGTCGAACGGGCAGCGCGCCGCCCGGGCACTGGGGAACTGCGGAACCTCGGCCGGATTCACGGTTTCGGTCATCGCCTGCGTCCTTTCACGAGGGGTCGGCACGGAGCGGGGTTGGGGTGACGGGCGCCGCCCACAGGCCGACGATCGCGTCGATCAGGCCGGTCGCGGCGTCGTACCAGGTGGAGCGGGGGGTCGGCCGTCCCTCGGCCAGGGCGCGCTCGCGCTCGGCGCAGATGTGCACCATCAACTGGCTGGTCATCTCGCCGCGCTCGGCCCGCACCTCGACCGGCAGCCTGGGCAGGCAGGCGTTCAGCCCGTCGAGGATCCGGAGCAGCGTGGGCGAGGTGAGCGCCTCGACGACCATGATTTCGCGCAGCGCGGGGTCGGTCATGACCTGGGCGCCGAACCGGGCGAACCAGGTGGGGTTCCCCAGGGCGGCCAGATGTTCGGTGAGCGGGCGCACCAGGCAGGCCACCCAGTCCCGCACCTCGGTGGAGCCGTCGATCTCGGCCAGCATCCGGCGGCGGATGACCTCCATCCGCCCGGCGTGCCCGCGCACGATCGCGCGGACCAGATCAGCCTTCGTCCCGAAGTGGTAGCCGACTGCGGTGTTGTTGCCCTGCCCGGCGGCCTCGCTGACCCGCCGGTTGGACACGGCGAACACCCCGTGCTCGGCGAACAGCCGCTCGGCCGCCGTGAGGATCTGCTCGCGGGTCGCGCTGACCCGCTCGGCCCGGACCGCCACGGTCACCACCGCACCGGGACTTCCCGCAGCCCACCGGCGATCAGCCCGTCGAGGGGGCACAGTTCGGCCATCCGCTCGGCGGTGAACCAGTTGCCGATCAGCCTCGGCCGTGTCCACCCGGCGGACGGCTCGAGGGTCGTCTCGCCGGGTACCGGATAGGGCAGCACGTGCCCGTCGCCTTCGCTCACCCGAACCCCCTCGGTTTGACCACTTCTGTCTGAAATGTAAACCGATCGAGTCAGCTTAAGTCAATCAATTGATTTAAAGCTTCCCCCATGCGCTTCCCAGATCTACGTCAAGCGGGCGAGCGTCGAGAGGGGCGTCAAGAAGGCGTAGGGATCCCCGCGGGGCCCGTAGGAGTTGCGTATCGATCATCGTCCGGCACGGGAGCCGGGCGGAGAGTGGAACTGTCCAGTCTGATGCGGTTTTATGCAGTTTCAGGAGGAGAGATGACGGTTCGCTCCGCCGAGCGCGACGACCCCCCGGATACGCGGCGCGGGCCGGGCCGGGGAATGGAGCAGTTCCACCACCCCAGGCCCGTGTGCATCGGACGCGGGAACGCCTCCCGGCCGACCTGGCAACGCGAACTGCTGCTCACCGGGCTCACCGGCACGGTGCTGGAGATCGGCGCCGGCGACGGGGTGAAGCTCGCCTGCTACCCCGCCGGGGTCGAGGAGATCGTCCTCGTCGAACCGGATCCGTTCCTGCGGGCCACCGCGCGCCTCGCCGCCTCCGCCGTCGCGACGCCGTCGCGCATCCTCGACGGCGTCCCCACCCGGCTGCCGGTCCCCGACGCCTCGTGCGACGCCGTCGTCTGCTCGCTGGTGCTGTGCCGTACGCCCCGGCTGGAGGCCACGCTCGGCGAGGTGCGGCGCGTCCTGCGGCCCGGGGGCGAGCTGCGGTTCTACGAGCACCAGTGCTCCGACCTCCCGGCCGTCGCGCTGGCCCAGAAGGCGATGGCCCCGCTCTGGTCCCGGATCGCCGGCGGCTGCCACCTTTCGCGCGACATCGTCGCTGCCGTCGGCCGGGCCGGGTTCGCCGTCGAGCGGCTCGACCGCTTCATCTTCCATCACGTCACCCACGTCATCGGCGCGGCGCGGCGGGCCGGGTATGTACCCGACGTCACGACTGCGCGTGCGACGTCAGGCGCGATTCCACCCGCCGACCGAACGGCGGAGCACCGCAGCACCACATGATCGTCTCGGCGAGGAGCAGTCGATGTCAGCGATCTCCACCGGGCCCGCGCACGACCCGGCTCTCCACGCCTCCGCGTCCCGGCCGGACCCCGCGGGATGACCGGGTGGCCGCAGGCCGCGTTCGTCGTGGTGGTGATCGTCGCGCTGCACGTCCCACTCGGCGACTACCTGGCCCGCGTCTACACCGACGCCCGCCACTCGCGGGTCGAGAGGGTGATCTACCGGCTGTGCGGGGTCGATCCGGACAACGACCAGCGCTGGCCTCACTATCTGGGGGCTCTTCTCGCGTTCTCCGGCGTCGGCGTGCTGCTGCTGTACGCCGTTCTGCGGTTGCAGCCGGTGCTCCCGCTGTCCCTCGGCCGCGCCGGGCTCTCCCCGGCCGCCGCGTTCAACACCGCCGTCAGCTTCACGACCAATACGAGTTGGCAGAGCTACTCCGGCGAGGCCGCGATGGGCCACCTCGCGCTGGCGGCCGGCCTGGGGGTGCAGGCGTTCGCGAGCGCGGGCGTGGGCATGGCCGCCGGGGTCGCGCTCATCCGTGGGCTGGTCCGGCAGCGCACCGACCGCATCGGGAACTTCTGGGTCGATCTCGTACGGAGCGTCGTCCGCGTCCTGCTGCCCCTGTCCCTGGTGTTCGCCCTCGTGCTGGTGGCGCTCGGCGTCGTCCAGAACCTCGACGGCACCATGGGGACGGTGACCACACCGGCCGGGGGCAGGCAGACGATCCCGGTCGGCCCGGTCGCCTCCTGGGAGTCGATCAAGCTGATGTCCGGCGACGGCGGCGGGTTCTTCAATGCGAACAGCGCCCACCCGTTCGAGAATCCCACCCAGCTCAGCAACGTGATCGAGATCGTGCTGATGCTGCTGGTGCCGGCCGGTTTCATCCGCATGTTCGGCCGGATGGCCGGCGACCGGCGGCAGGGCTGGACGCTGCTCGCCGTCGCCGGCGCCCTCTTCCTGCTCGCGACCGTCTGCGCCGGAGTTGTGCAGAACACCCATCCGGGCACGGTCCCCGCCGCGGTGGGCGCGGCGGCGGAGGGCACCGAGACCCGTTTCGGCGTGTCGGGAAGCACCCTCTTCGGCGTCACCGCGACCTCCACCGCCGACGGCGCGGCGAACTCCGGCTACGGCAGCTTCACCAGCCTGGGCGGCGGGGTGCTGATGGCCGGCATGATGCTCGGCGAGATCAGCCCCGGCGGCTGCGGCAGCGGCCTGTACGGGCTGTTGATGATCTCGCTGATCGCGGTCTTCCTGGGCGGCCTCATGGTGGGGCGCACCCCGGAGTACCTCCAGAAGGAGATCGGCGGCCGGGAGATGAAGGCGGTGGTCCTCTACCACCTCGTCACCCCGGCCGCCGTGCTCGTCGGGTCCGCCCTCGCCGTGGGCACGTCGAACGCGCGTACGGCCGCGGGCAACCCCGGCGCGCACGGCCTCTCCGAGGTGGTGTACGCCTTCACCAGCGCCGCGGCCGGCAACGGCAGCGCGTTCGCCGGGCTGAACTCCGGCGGCGCGTTCTTCGAGATCGCCCTCGCGATCGCCATGCTCGTCGGCCGCTACCTGCCGATGATCTTCGTCGTCGCCCTCGCGGGGATGCTGGCCGGCCGACCCCGGGGAATCGCCACGGCGGGCACGCTCCCCAGCCACGGACCCGCGTTCGCGCTCATGACCGTCGCCGTCGCGCTGATCGTCGGCGCTCTCGGCTACCTGCCCGTCCTGTCACTCGGCCCGCTGGCCGACGGACTGCGCCATGCGCTCGGTTGATCGTCCGGCCGCCGTGCTAGACAGAGAGACGGGGTGATGACCCATGCCTCGCTTCCTGAACCGGGATGTCGCAACAGTCGTCGCCGCGGTGCTGCTCCCCCTCGCCGTCGCGGCGATCATCGTGCCCTTCCGCGCGTCCTTCTCGAACACGAACGTCGCGCTCATCCTCGTCGTAATCGTGGTGGCCGTCGCCGCCGCCGGGAACCGCATCGCCGGAGCGCTCGCGGCGGTGTCGGCCGCCGTCTGGTTCGACTTCTTCTTCACCCAGCCGTACGAGCGGTTCACCATCGTCAAGGCGGCGGACGTCCAGACGGCGGTCCTGCTGCTCGTCGTCGGGCTGGTGACCTCGCAACTGGCCGCCTGGGCCCGCCGCCTGAGGGTGATCACGGTCACCGACGCCGACTACCTCGCCCGCGTCCACGACGTCGCCGCGCTGTCCCAGTCCGCCACCTCGGCCGCCGCGGTGATCACCAGGGTGCAGGAACACCTCACCGACCTCCTTCATCTGCGCGACTGCCGGTTCGAGTACGGAACCCTCCTCGGCCATCCCCCGCGCCTCGAACAGGACGGCACCGTGACCGTGGGCCGCAGGCACTGGGACGTGGAGCAGAGGGGGCTCCCCGATCAGGAGATCGAACTGCGCACCTTCGCCAACGGCCGCTTCTACGGGCGGTTCATGCTCCGGCCCGCGCCCGGCAGCAGGCCCTCGCTCCAGGCGCGGCTCGTCGCGGTGACCCTGGCCGACCAGGCCGGCCACGCGCTCGGCGTGACCGCCGAACGGGGCACCCGTTCGTGAGCTCCCACCGGCCGAGACGGACCGGGGTTCGGCGTCCGCCACCCCGCGGATCACCGGGTGGCGCGCTTTCGATGGACGACGACGTCGTCCCCTCGTCCCGGATAGGCCATGATCAGCAGTCGCTGAACGTCGTCCCCATCGCCCCGGAACCCGCGGATCGCGTAGTGCACTCGTACGCGGTAGTGCCCCGCGCCCCGTACGGCGAGGTTCGGCAGCGTCGCACCACCCAGCGGGTCCTGGAACACCAGCTGACCGGCGCTGAGATAGCCCGCCTCGACGACGTGGTCCCATCCCCTCGTCTCCACCGGCGGTCGACGGCGGTAGGTCTCGGTCGTGACGCACAACGTGAAGTCGGGGTGGGTCTGCACGACCAGATGTCCGGGCCCCGCGCTCAGCACGTCGTCCTCGTACGGCAGATCGCGCCCCGGGTCGCCGACGGTCTCCGGTTCGTACGCCTCCAGGTCACCGTAGTCCGTCCACGTCGGTTCGCGCCGGACGACCACCGCCACCGGCGTGATCAGCGGGCGGTGACGGGGCGCCTCCGCACACTTGCGCCGCTGGGCCGCCTCCCACTCCTGGAACACGCGTTCCTCCCGCTCGTTCCCGGCCCGGACCACGGCGGCCGCACTCGGGCAGATGTCCGCGAGCAGGTAGCTCAGCTCGCGGACCGCCACGCCGTCCGTACGCCGGACCCGGGCGAGCTCGGTCGGGTCATCGCGGCTGTAGACGTCACACAACCGGCGGCCGTAGTCGACGACGAAACGATCAGGGGTCTCCGGGGCGACCTTGAGCACACGCGACTGGCGTACCTGGCAGACGAAGGCCATCTCGGCCGCCGGCTTGGGCTGCTCTCCCTCGCCCTGCCGGTCGGCGAGCGGCGCGCAGCCGGCAGCGGTGCTGGCCCGGCCGCCCGCGTGGTCGGCCACCGGCAGGAAGCCGAGCAGCCCGGCCGTCGCCGCCGCCATCACGACGCGCCAGAGCCGGGAGCGCCCCAGCCCACCGGCCAGCCATATCAGGAGGAAGGCGGAGGCCACGTAGGCCGCGCCGAACCACAGCGGCGAGATGCCGGCGGGGACATCGCCCTGCTCCGTGGCCGAGTAGTCGGCATAGCGCCGCGGGAAGGCGCCGGGCACGGAACCACCGGCCAGTACGGCGACGACCCCGGCCACGGCGGCGGCGAGCAGGACCCAGGCCGTCGCCCGGAGCAGGCCGGGGGTCCTCCGCAGGACCGCGACGAGCACGAGGATCGGCAGCCCGCCCATGTCGGCGAGGAGGTCGACGACCCACGAGAGCAGGAGCTCCGCGAGATCGGGGCCGTCCCCGAAGAACACCGCAGACCAGCTACTCACCGCCCACCGCGGCATGTCGTACCAGAAGGTGACGACCGCGGGCAGGAGCGGCAGCGCGATCGCCGCCACGGCGGCGATCCGGGAGCGGAGCGGCGGCCCGGCCAAGGCCCGCGTCACCGTGCGTGCCGCCGTGCCGGGCGGGCTGCCGAGATCGTGTGCGGAACGCGCCTGCCACACCACCGTGAGCGGGGCGGCCACCCGCTCAAAGCCGATGGCCAGCACCGTCATCTCGCCGTTCCAGACAAAGGAGAGGTGGTAGGCCAACGAGGTGATGAGGAAGCGCGCCGCCAGCGAGGCGCCCCCCGTCCACACGGTGGCGCGCGCCCACCTGCCGTCCCGTGCCTGGGCAAGGAGGGTCAGCGCTACCCACAGCGCCCACGACAGCCCTCCGAGGCCGGCGAGGGCCGAGATCTCCCCCAAGAGCCGGACGCCCAGCGCGTCGGCGGCCGTGCGGGCGATCCAGCTCGTCACCGCGAGCGTTCCGGCGACCAGCGCGACCGTCGCCATCGCGCGGGACGCGCCGCGCAGGACCACGAAGAACAGCACGACGAGCGCGAGCTGCGCGGCGGCGCCGGCCAGCTCCGCCCACCACGGCAGGACCACCAGGAAAAGATCGATCACGGAGTAGGCGGCACTCAGATACAACGTCACCCGGAGCGCTCGGACCGCGCCGCCGCCCACCGTCACCGGCCCGCGCACCCGTCCGCGCAGGATCTGCCACAGCGCCCAGCCCTGGTACACGGCGACCAGCACGAGGGGCACCACCGGCCACCAGTGGACGGGCCCCATGCTGAGCGGGGTTCCGTACGCGACGAGGCGGACGAGGGGGACGGCGTCACCGGTGACCACCGCGACGACACCGAGCACGACGGCCGCGCCCACGGGGAGGGCGGCGACCGGGGCGGCGAACCACCAGAGACGATACCGGCGCAACGAGGGCATCCTTGGGGGGTGACGAGGCCCCGGGCCGGCGGAGCACACGAACTGGGAGACGGCCCCGAGAAGCCGGGGACCGGGTCGTCAAAGTACTAGATCACGCCGACAAACCCGGAGCCGAAGCCGCGGTCCGGCTCGGTCAATCGCGGTCCGGGCAGTCCGCCGGGGACCAGACGGCGGTCTGTTCGATGTTCAGCGCGATCGGGCCAGGCGGAAGCCGAGGTCGTCGATGCGGAAGGTCGGGTGACTCTTGCGGCGGCAGGACGCCCGGCACCCGCGCGGGAGGTCGTACACCCCTCCCCCGCGGAACACGCGGTACGGGCCGTAGACGGCGGGGTCGTAGACGTCCCAGCACCACTCCCAGACGTTGCCGATCATGTCGTGGAGGCCCCAGGCGTTCGGCGCCCGGGTGGCGACGTCGTGGATCTCGCCGCCCGAGTTCTCCCGGTACCAGGCGATCTCGTCCAGCTCTCCGTACCGGACGCCGGAGGTCCCGGCCCGGCACGCGTACTCCCACTCCGCCTCGGACGGGAGGCGGTAGCCGTCGGCCTCCCAGTCGCAGACGACGTCCCGCCCGTCGGGATCGTCGCCGATCGAGTAGCAGGGGTAGAGCCCCTCCGCGCGGGAGAGCAGGTTGCAGAACCGGACGGCGTCCAGCCAGGAGACATCGGTCACCGGCGTGCGGGGTCCCGCCGGACTGTCGGGAGCCTCGCCCACGACCGCGCGGTACAGCTCGCGGGTGACGGGGTGGGGAGCCAGCCGGAAGGCCGCGACCTCGACCGTCCACCGCGTCTTCGTGCCCTCGTCCCTCAGGACGATCTCCCCGGCGGGGATCCCGATCAGGTGCCCGGCGAGCGCCTGGTCCGGCGTCGTTCCACGGTTCAACCCAGCTCCTCGTCCGCGTCGGTCCACCCCAAAGGTACGCGAACCGACGCGGTGTGATCGGCGGGAGACGATCAGAGCCTGGTGATGCGGACGGCGTCGGCGATGACGTAGCCCGTGGTGGAGGTCCACCGGCTCACGCCCACCACCTTGTACGTCCCGGCGGCGAGGGTGAACGTGCCGAGCGAGCGCCACTGCCCGCCGCCCGTGCGCTGGTCCACCGGCACTGTCTGGTTTCCGCCACTCGTCGCCACGATGTACGGCGTCGCGCTGTTGTAGCCGGAGTTGGCCGGATACCAGACCTCCACGCGGTAGCTGCCCGCGCTGGGGATGGCGGCGGTGTACCAGGCCGGGTCGCTGGCGGCCACCGGGGAGGCGAAGCGGTAGTCGGCGCCGTACGCCTGGGAGGAGTAGGACGAGGCACCCCAGGCGGAGCCGGCGGTGAAGGACGCATCGGAGTTGTCCACGACGACGCTGAACGCGCCGGAGGAGCCGACCGCCCTGCCGGCGCTGGGCGCGCTCTCCTGCTGCCACCGGTCGAGGGCGGTGACGTAGTAGGTGGCGGTGTCCCCGGGGGCGGTGTCGGTGTAGCTCGCCTGCCGGGTCGTCGCGATCAGGTTGCGGGCGTCCGCGAAGAAGCACGGATCGGTCGTGGTGGGCGTGCCCGCGACCCGGTAGACCGCGTACGAGGTCGGCGAGCCGGTCGCCTGCCAGGAGAGGGCGACGGCGTTCGACGTCCGGGTGGCCGAGGTGATCGAGGGAGCGGCGGGCGCGCCTCCGGTGCCACGGGCGGGCGGGAGCGCCGGCTTGGAGTAGTGGGCGGAGGCGAGGGCGGAGAAGCCGCCGATCCGGTCGGACTTGACGTCCTTGGCGCTGAAGTACACGTCGCCGACGACCTCGGGGTGCTTCCTGTTCTCGTAGAGGTGGTTGCTGAGCTCGGCGGGGTTCTGCCAGGCCGCGTCCTGCCCGCTCACACCGACACGGTAGGCGGCCTGGCCGGCGACGAGCTGGACGCCCGTCCCCTTGACGACGTCGGACCACCACGCGGTGAGCACGTCGTAGGCGGCGGGGGCGTATCCGATGTGCCAGTAGATCTGCGGCGCGATGTAGTCCACCCAGCCCTGCTTCACCCACTGCCTGCTGTCGGCGTAGATGGCGTCGTAGGACTGCAGGCCCGACGTGCGGGAGCCGAGCGGGTCGGTCGAGGAGTTCCGCCAGATGCCGAACGGGCTGACGCCGAAGGAGAGCCACGGCTTGGCCGCGTGGATGCGCTGGTCCAGCTCGCGCACGAGCCGGTTGACGTTGTCGCGGCGCCAGTCGCCGATGTCGGAGAATCCCCCGCCGTATTTGCTGAACGTGGCGGCGTCGGGGATCGTCTCGCCGCTCACCGGATACGGGTAGAAGTAGTCGTCGAGGTGGACGCCGTCGATGTCGTACCGGCTGACCGCGTCCATGATGGCGTCCTCGATGAACGTGCGGACCTCCGGGATGCCCGGGTTGTAGTAGAGCTTGCCGCCGTAGGCGAAGCGCCAGTCGGGGTTCCGGCGGGCCGGGTGGGTGGAGACCAGCTTGGTCGGGTCGTCGTGGTTCGCGACCCGGTACGGGTTGAACCAGGCGTGCAGCTCCAGGTTGCGCGCGTGCGCCTCGGCCACCATGAACGCCAGGGGGTCGTATCCGGGGTCGCCGCCCTGTGTGCCGGTCAGCCATTGCGACCACGGCTCGTACGGCGAGGGCCAGAAGGCGTCGGCGGTGGGCCTGACCTGGATCATCACCGCGTTCATGCGCCTGCTGACGGCCAGGTCGAGCCAGGCGCGCAGCTCGGCCTGTTGCGCCGAGACGCTCAGGCCGGTCCGGCTGGGCCAGTCGATGTTGGCCACCGTGGAGATCCACATGGCGCGGAGCTGTCGCTTCGGGGTCGCGGGGTCGGTGGCGCAGGCCGCCGCCGCGGCGGCGGAGGTCACGGCTGAGGTCGGGACGACGAGGTTGACGATCGCGACGGTGAACACCGCCAGGAGGGTACGCAGCAGCGCGGTCACGAAAAGAAGTTTCAAGAAATTGCAATGTCAGCGCAATAGTCTTCACGAGATCCGGGGGGCCCAAATCTCGGGAGCCCGCACGGACGATCGGCTGCTCAGCGGCGATGAGGGCGAAAAGTTTCACCTAACACAGATCATTTGTCAATTATCGACATCGTGTCAGGAGTGCCGTACGGTGCAGCCGTTACCCCCCGACAGGAGCTCCACATGACCCACCGCTTCGCCCGGTTATCCGCTCTCGCCGCCTCCGCCGTCACCGCACTCGTCGTCCTCGCCGGCCAGCCCGCGGTGGCGGACCAGGAGGCCCCGCTCCCGACGGCGTTCGACCGCGCGGCCGCCGCGCGGGACGTGCCGCGTGACCTGCTCGTCGCCGTCGCCTACGCCGAGACCCACCTGGACGCCCACGAGGGCAAGCCGAGCGCGAGCGGCGGCTACGGCGTCATGCACCTGGTCAGCAACCCCACCACCCACGCCCTGGAGAAGGCCGCCGAGCTGACCGGGCTGCCGGTCGAGAAGCTCCGCGGCGACACCGAGGCCAACATCATGGGCGGCGCCGCCGTCCTGCGCGCGTACGCCGACGATCTCGGCCTCGACGAGGCGGCCAGGAAGGACACCGGCCGCTGGTACCAGGCCGTGGCCAAGTACGGCAACGCGTCCACGCCGGAGGTCGCCCGCCTCTACGCCGACGCCGTCTACGAGCAGCTCGGGCTCGGGATCGACACCGGCGGCGTCGTCGTCAAGCCGCAGGAGGTCACCGCCGACCGCGGCCAGTACGCCAAGGCACGCGACCTGAACGCGGCGGTGGGCGTGGGCATCCTCAGCGCCGACTACCCGCCCGCGAACTGGGTCCCGGCCAGCTCCAGCAACTACACGGCCTCCAGCCGTCCGTCGGCCTACGCCATCGACCGCGTGGTCATCCACGTGACCGAGGGCTCGTACGCCGGCTCCATCTCCTGGTTCCAGAACCCCAGCGCGCAGGTCTCGGCCCACTACGTGGT
Source organism: Microtetraspora fusca (assembly GCF_001570365.1). Lineage (GTDB taxonomy): Bacteria > Actinomycetota > Actinomycetes > Streptosporangiales > Streptosporangiaceae > Microtetraspora > Microtetraspora fusca. The sequence goes on from NZ_BBYK01000047.1 coordinate 220,710, forward strand.
CAAGTCGTCGAACGGCGAGATCACGCAGATGGTCCGTGACAAGGACATCGCCTGGCACGCGGGCAACTGGACCTACAACACCCGCTCCATCGGCATCGAGCACGAGGGCTACGTCAACAACTCCTCGTGGTTCACCGACGCCATGTACCGCGCCTCGGCGGCCCTGACCCGCGCCATCTGCGACAAGTACGGCATTCCGAAGGACCGATCGCACATCATCGGGCACAACGAGGTGCCCGGCGCCACGCACACCGACCCCGGCTCGTACTGGAACTGGACCACGTACATGAACTACGTGACCGGCGGCGGCACCCCGTCGTGGTCGGCCACGATCGACAACTCGAGCGCCGGGTTCTCGGCGAGCTCGAACTGGGGCACCTCGTCGTACTCCAGCCAGCGCTACGGCGCCGACTACCGCTTCGCCAACCCCGTGGCGGCGAGCGACCCGGCCTGGTACCAGGCCGCCATCCCCAGCGCCGGCACGTACAAGGTCGAGGTGTGGTACCCGGCCGACCCCGGCTACAACTCCTCGGCGCCGTACATCGTGGCGACGTCGAGCGGCAACCAGACGGTCTACGTCGACCAGCGCTCGGGCGGCGGCGCGTGGCACAGCCTGGGGACGTTCTCCCTCAACGCCGGCACGTACAACGCCGTCGGCGTCAGCCGCTGGACCTCGGGCACGGGCTACGTCATCGCCGACGCCGTCCGCATCTCCCGGGTCTGACCTCCTCTCCGTACGGCCCGCACCGCATCAGGCGGCGCGGGCCGTGCGCCTTTCAGCCGGGACGCGGCACAGTTGCCCATACTCCGTGGAACGGAGTATGGTCCTTCGCGTGCCCAAAAGATCATTCCCGTTTTGGCGGTTCTTGTCCCCAGAACGGGACGATCGATCCCCATCCCCGAAAGGCAACCCGTGATCTTAGGCAACGGCCTCGTCGCCGCCCTCCTGGCAGGGACGGTCGGCATCGTGCCGGTATACGGACCGCAGGCCGACACCGTGCAGCCGACGCTCGGAAAGGCGGGCGGCGTAACGCTGATCACCGGTGACCGGGTCGTGGTCACCGGCAAGAGCTACCGGGTGGAGCCTGGCCCCGGCCGGCAGGTGGCGTTCATGAGACAGATCCGCGGCGATCACCTGTACGTGATCCCGTCGGACGCCCAGCCCCTGGTCACCCAGGGGATACTGGACCGGCGGCTGTTCGACGTCACCCAACTGCTGGAGTGGCGGTACGGCGACGCCGACAGAGGCGACATCCCGCTGATCACGCAGTCGGGCACGGGCCCGGCCCCTGCGCTCAGGGGCGCGCAGGGCGCCCGGCAGCTCGCCGGCCTCGGCATGACCACGCTTCGCCTGCCCAAGAGCGGCGCGGCTCAGACGTGGAAGGAGATGGCGGGCGGCGCCCGTACTCTGGCCGCGGGCGCGACGAAGATCTGGCTGGACGGCCGCCTGTCCTACAGTCTCGACCAGAGCGTCAAGCAGATCGGCGCCTCCGAGGCGTGGAAGCAGGGGATGACCGGCGAGGGCGTCACGGTCGCCGTTCTGGACAGTGGCTATGACCCTGACCATCCGGACCTGAAGGGCGTGGTGGCGCAGGAGCGCAACTTCAGCGACGACCCCGACATCCGCGACCCCATCGGCCATGGCACCCATGTGGCCTCGATCGTCGCAAGTAACGGGGAGAAGTACCGGGGCGTGGCCCCCGGCGCACGGCTGGCCATCGGAAAGGTGGGCGGCAGCTTCGGCGCCTCGGAGTCCGCGATCATCGCGGGCATGGAATGGGCCGCCGTCGAAGTCAAGGCCAAGGTCGTCAACTTCAGCATGGGCTCCCCCGACGGGCCCGAGATCGACCCCGTGGAGCAGGCGGTGAACACGCTGTCCGAGCGGACGGGCACGTTGTTCGTCGTGGCGTCGGGAAACACCTTCCGGGACCCGGTCATGAGCCCCGGCAGCGCGGACGCCGCCCTCACCGTCGGCGCCGTCGACAGGCAGGACCGGATGGCCCCGTTCTCCAGCACCGGCCCCCGCCTCGGCGATCACGCCGTCAAGCCGGACCTCACCGCACCGGGGGTCGGCATCGTCGCGGCGGCGGCCGCCGGCACCGCCGAGGGCACTCACGTCGCGATGAACGGCACCTCGATGGCCGCGCCGCACGTGGCCGGGGCCGCGGCCATCCTCGCCCAGCGGCATCCCGACTGGACCGGCCGGCAACTCAAGGCCGCGCTGGCCGGCAGCGCCGCCCCTTCGCCCGGCGCCACGCCGTACCAGCAGGGCACCGGACGAGTGGATGTGGTCCGCGCCCTGAAGCAGCAGGTCGTCGCCCAGACGGCGGACACCTGGGCCGCCTTCCCCTGGGACGGCCCGGACGAACGCACGAAGACCGGGACCATCACCTACACCAACTCCGGCGACACCCCGGCCAACCTCGACCTCACCGCTGACGGCGACGTGCTGAAGCTCTCCACCCAGCGGATCGAGGTACCCGCCGGAGGACAGGCGTCGGTCACGCTCACCATCGACGCCGCCGGGAAGGCCCCCGGCGACTACGTCGGGACGATCACCGCCACCTCGGGCGATACCGTGATCCGCACCCTGGCGGGTGCGTACGTCGAGCCCGAGTCCTACAACGCCACCATCACCGTCATCGGCAGGCAGGGCGAACCGGTCGACCCCATGTCGGCTCAGGTCTATGACCCGAAGACCGGGGCCATCATCGAGCCGGTGTTCGAGAACGGTGTGGCCACCGTGCGGCTCGCCAAGGGCGACTGGAATCTCTACACCGAGATCGCGGACAGGATCGACGGGAGGAGTAACTACACCGTCGCCGACTCCCCGCTGCGAGTCGATGGCAACGACCTTCAGCTGACGGTGGACGCCCGCCGGGGCAAGGCGACCAAGGTCACGCTCGACGATCCGAGTGCCGAACTTACGGATGGGTTCGACTTCGGGCTGGCCCATGGCGCCTGGAACTCATCGGGAACGTGGTACGGCACGGACATCACCACCAGGTTCTTCGTCGTTCCCGTTCAGCAGCCAGGTCTGACCTACACCTTCAGAACCCTGTGGCTGAGCAAGGACGTGTCTCCCAGCCCCTACGTCTACGACCTCGTTGACCGCCGCACCGGCGGCATCCCTGACAACCCCACCTACACCGCCAGACAGAAGGATCTGGCGAAGGTCTCCACGACCTACCGGGCCTCGGGAGTGGCGGCCACGGGGACGCAGATGGCCGGACCACGTGACGAGGGTCACCCGGGCATGTATTTGACGGCACTGGTCGGCGACATCCCCCTGCCCGGCACGCTCATCCAGTACCGGACCCCCGGGGTGACCTACGAAAGCGGTCTTCAGGTCGGCACCGCCCTCACCTTCGACGGCGGCACGCTCATGAAGCGCGGACAGACCAGCGAAGTCTGGAACGCCGCGGTCACCGGTCCGTCGTTCCTGCTGCCGGGCGGGAGCCGTACCGGCGACACGCTGACCTTCTCCGCGGTGGGGCTGTTCGCCGACGCGGGCGCGGGCAGAACGGGCTCGGACACCGCCGCCACCGGCACCGCCACCCTCGCCAAAGACGGGAAGGTACTGGCCACAACCGACATCGCCGACTGTGAGGTCTACCAGAAGGAAGAGTGCGAGCTCCACGCCGACCTTCCCGCCCAGTCCGGTGCCTACACGCTGACCGCGTCGACGCGCAGGCAGGTTCCGCACTCGACGCTCTCCACCGGCGTGGAGTCCGTATGGACGTTCCGGTCCGCGACCACGGCGAAGGAGCAGCCGCTGCCGCTGATGGCGGTCCGTTACAGCCCCGCCGGCCTGGACGATTCGAATCGCGCCAAGCCGGCCAGCATCACACGTCTGCCTCTGTGGATCGAGCGCAACCCGGGGGCTCCCAAGAGCGCGGTGAAGTCCATCCGGCTGGAGATGTCCTCCGACGACGGCGCGAGCTGGCGCCGGATCCCGGTCGTCCCCACCCCTTCGGGATGGACGGCCATGGTGCCGAACCCGCGCACGCCGGGGTTCGTCTCCCTCCGCGCGGTGGCGACCGACACGTCCGGCGCCGGGCTGACCCAGACGATCACGCGCGCCTACGCCGTCGGATGAGAACCCGCCACCTCGTCCGGTAGGTGGCCCGAACCGTCCCGGGCACGGCGCGGAGCTCGGCTCCGCAGGAGGCCGTGCCCGGGACGGCGAGAGTCAGCGGAAGGCGGGGGTTCCGGTCAGGGCCTGCCCGAGGGACAGGGCGTGGACGTCCTCCGTCCCCTCGTACGTGGCGACCGACTCGAGGTTGACCATGTGCCGCATGACCGGGTACTCCAGCGTGATGCCGTTGGCGCCGTGCATGCCGCGGGCGAGCGCGGCGACGCGCTGCGCGGCGCGCACGTTGGCGAGCTTGCCGAAGCTGATGTGCGAGTGGTGGGCCAGGCCCTCGTCCTTGAGCCGGCCGATCCGCAGCGCGGTCAGCATCGCGTGGTTGACGTCCACCAGCATGTCGGCGAGCTTGCGCTGGGTGAGCTGGAAGGCGGCGATCGGCCGGCCGAACTGGATCCGGTCGCGGGCGTAGTCGAGCGCCGACTCGTAGCAGGCGCGCGCCGCGCCGGCCGCGCCCCACACGATCCCGTACCGGGCCTCGGACAGGCACGACAGCGGGGCCTTGAGCCCCTCCGCGCCGGGCAACATGGCCTCCGCGGGCAGCCGGACGCCCTCCAGGACGAGCTCGGAGGTGATCGAGGCGCGCAGCGAGAGCTTCTTGTGGATCACGTTCGTCGAGTAGCCGGGGGTGCCCTGCGGCACGAGGAACCCGCGGATCCCGTCCTCGGTGGCGGCCCACACGACCGCGATGTCCGCGACGGAGCCGTTGGTGATCCACATCTTGGTGCCGTCGAGCACCCAGTCGGAGCCGTCGCGCCGGGCCCTGGTCCGCATCGAACCGGGGTCGCTGCCCGAGTCCGGCTCGGTCAGTCCGAAGCAGCCGATGGCGTCGCCGGCCGCCATCCGGGGCAGCCACTCCTGCCGCTGCTCCTCGCTGCCGTACCGGTGGATCGCGGTCATCGCCAGCGAGCCCTGGACGGAGACGAAGCTGCGCAGCCCGCTGTCGATCGCTTCCAGCTCGCGGCAGGCAAGGCCGTAGCTCACCGCGTTCGTGCCGGCGCAGCCGTACCCGTCCAGGTGCATGCCGAGCACGCCGAGCGAGCCGAGGCCCTTGGCGACCGCGCGCGGGTCGGGGATGGTGCCCGCCTCGAACCAGTCCGCGACGTACGGGAGCAGCTCGGCGGCGCCGTACGCGCGCACCGTGTCGCGGATCGCGCGCTCCTCCTCGGTGAGGTCGCGGTCGACGGCGAGGAAGTCGTGGGGGTCGGGGGTCTTCACCGGTTTGTACCTTTCTGGGCGGGGTCCGCGGCGTCGCGGTCATGGGGGTGTTGGCGGACCACGCCGTCTGCCTCCAGACGGCTGATCTCGTCGCCGGTCAGGCCGAGCTCGGCCAGCAGCTCCCTGCTGTGCTCACCGTGCAGGGGCGGGGGCAGGGTCGGCGGGACGTCGCCGGTCAGCGTGAAACCGGTGCGCAGCAGCTCCAGGAGCCCGGCCGTCGGATGCTCGACCGTGACGGTCGCGGGGTCGTCCGCGGCCCGGATGCCCTCCAGCACGCCGCGGATCTTCCCGACCGGCACGCCCGCGTCCAGCAGCAGCCGGGTCCATTCGGCGGCGGGGCGGGTGCGGAAGACCGCGCTCAGCTCGGCGACCAGTTCCTCCCTGTGCCGGACCCGCAGCGGGTTGGTGGCGAAGCGGGGGTCGGCGGCGAGGTCGTCGCGTCCGATCGCCGCGCACATGGCGCGGTAGAGCGCGTCGTTCCCGACCGCGACGGTGACACCGCCGTCGGCGGCGTCGAAGGTCTGGTACGGCACGATCGTCGGATGCGCGTTGCCGTACGGCTTCGCCTCCTCGCCCGAGACGAGCGCGCTCTGCGCGACGTTGGTCAGCGCCGACAGGGCGGAGTGCAGCAGGGACACCTCCACCCGCGCCCCGGTTCCGGTGAGCGCCCGCCGGTAGAGGGGGCCGAGGATGGCCACCGCCGCGTTGAGCCCGGCGAGGATGTCGACGATGGCGACGCCGACCTTGCTCGGGGAGTCGCCGGTGATGTGCATCAGCCCGCTCTCGGCCTGGATGGCGGCGTCGAAGCCCGGCCGGTCCTGCCGGCCGAAGCCGGTGATCGAGCAGTAGACGACGCCGGGGTTGCGCGGCCGTACAGACTCGTAACCGATGCCGAGGCGGTCGGCGACGCCGGGCCGGAAGTTCTCGATGATCACGTCGGCGCGCTCGCACAGCAGGGCGGCGATCCGGCGGCCCTCCGGGTGCTTCAGGTCGAGGGCGAGGTCACGCTTGTTGCGGTTGACCGACAGGTAGTAGGCCGCCTCGCCGCCCGCGTACGGCGGTCCCCACGCCCGGGTCTCGTCACCGTGGACGGGGTGCTCCACCTTGACCACGTCGGCGCCCATCTCGGCGAGCAGCATGGTCGCGTACGGCCCGGCGAGCACGCGGGAGAAGTCGGCCACCAGGACGCCGGCGAGCGGTCCGCTCATCGGGGCTCCTCGTGCGGTCGGTGTCGGAGTCTCATGCTGACGATCTGCTCCAGGGGTGGGGGTCGCAAGGGATGCTCAGCCGCTCGGAACGGTTGGCGCGATTGTATTTTGGATCCAGTATTACTTGTACGGTCCTGCGCGTCCAGCCTCGGGGAAAACGGCGTCGAACATGTGAGCCCCTAAAGTCGGAGTGCGCAGCGGCCCCTGGCGCAGCGACCGACCCAGCCAGGGGCGTGGACGCCGGCGGTCACGGGCGCCGGCGGGCCGGTCGGGTGAGACCACGAGACGGAGTAGGACAGGGTGGACATCGAAGCGAGGCCCCCGCAGACGACCCAGCAGTACGTGCTGGAGCAGCTGCGCCGGGCGATCCTCACCGGGCAGCTCGCGCCCGGCTCGGCGATCCGGCAGGACGCGCTGGCCGAGCAGCTCGGCGTGAGCAGGGTCCCGATCCGCGAGGCGCTGAAGATCCTCGAGGGCGAGGGCCAGGTGATCTACCGTCCCCGGCGCGGCTACATGGTGGCCGAGCTCGCCCTGGAGGACTTCCTCGAGGTCTACCGCATCAGGCAGATCCTGGAGGAGGAGGCGGTGCGACGCGCGATCGAGCGGATCACCGACGAGGACATCCAGCGGTTGCAGGACGCCCACGCCGACGTCGTCGCCGCGGGGCAGGCCGGGGAGATCATCGCGATGGCCGCGGCGAACCGGCGCTTCCACTTCACCCTGATCGACGCCGCCGGGATGCCCCGCCTCCGCCGCTTCCTGAGCATCCTGTGGGACGCCAGCGACGTCTACCGCTCCCTCTACTACAGCGAGGAGAGCAACCGCGAGCGCGTGGAGCACGAGCACCAGGGGATCATCGACGCGGTGCGCGCGCGGGACACCGAGGACCTCATCCGCCGTCTCGGCGAGCACCGGGAGGGTACGGTGGCGACCTTCCGCGAGTTCATGGCGAAACAGGACACCTGAGCGCACCTGCCCCCACCGTCGACGATCGCGACCGGCGTGACGGCTCGGCCTTGCCGTGGACATCTTCCGCATCGCCGTCCGGCGTGACGGCTCGGCCTCACCGTAGACATCTTCCGCGTCGCCGCCCGGCGTGAGGGCTCGTCTTCGCCACGGACGTCTTCCGGGCCGCCATACGCCGTACCCCCTTGACCAAAGCTGCAAATCTGGATTCACTGCTTGGTATGCCCTACCGGCGTACGGAGAAGACCGAGCGGCGGCTCGCCGAGGTGCGTGAGCGGATCGTCTCGGCGGCCTGGGACGTGGTCGCCGAGAGCGGCTTCGAGGCGGCCGCCATGTCCGCGGTCGCCGAGCGGGCCGACCTGTCGGCCGGGGGCATCTACCGGCACTTCCCGTCGCGGGGCGACCTCCTCACCGAGGTCTTCCGGCGCGCCTCCGGCCACGAGCTGGACGTGCTGGCCTCCGTGGCCGCGTCGGACGGCATGGTGCGGGACCGCCTCGCCCGCGTCGTGGCCACGTTCGCCCGCCGCGCGCTCGACGGCCGCCGCCTCGCCTACGCGCTGATCGCGGAGCCGGTGGACCCCTCCGTCGACGCGGCGCGGCTGGACTACCGGCGGCGCTACCGGGACCTGTTCGCCGACCTGGTCCGCGAGGGCGTGACCGGCGGCGAGCTGCCCGCCCAGGATCCGGAGCTGACCGGCGCCGCGCTGGTGGGCGCCGTGGCCGAATGCCTGGTCGGCCCGCTCGCGCCGGACCACGACCACGCCGACGACGAATCACTGATCGCCGATGTGACGGCGCTCGCGTTGAACCTGACAGGAGTGACGGCCGATGTCGACTGAGCGGTACGAGATCGACCCCTTCGTCCAGGAGGCACCCCGGATCGCCAACCGGTGGCGGGCCGACCGGGCGCTGCGCCAGGGGGTCCAGCGGATCCTTCCCCCGGACGTCTTCGAGAAGGCGGCCGGGGACCTGGACCACGCCGCCGAGCGCTGCGCGACCGAGATGCCGCCCCTCGCGGCCAGGGCCGAGGCGAACCCGCCCCGGCACCTGCCGTACGACGCGTGGGGGCGGCGGATCGACCGGATCGAGATCGATCCCGCCTGGACCGAGCTGGTACGGCTCCTGCAGGGCCTCGGCGCGGTCGCGATCCCCTACGAGGAGACGTACGGCCCCTACGGCCGCGTGGTGCAGGCCGCGCTGTACCAGATGGCGCAGGCCGTGACCGCGACCGCGCTGTGCCCGCTCGGCATGAGCGACGGCGCCGCGGCCTGCCTGCGGCAGCACGACGCGGAGCTCGCCGCCCGGTACGTCCCCCTGCTGACGAAGCGGGTCGGCGGCTGGACCTCCGGTCAGTGGATGACCGAGAAGGAGGGCGGCTCGGACCTGTCGCGCTCCGGCACCGTCGCGACGCCTCTCGGCGACGGCACCTGGGCGCTGCGCGGCACCAAGTGGTTCACCTCGGCGACCACCGCCGACATCGCCGTCGCGCTGGCCCGGCCGGAGGGCGCCGAGCCCGGCAGCCGCGGCCTCTCCCTGTTCGCGCTGGAGCTGCGCGGACCGGACGGCGGCTGGAACGGCCTGCGGGTGCGCCGGCTGAAGGACAAGTACGGCACCCGCGGCCTGCCCACGGCCGAGCTCGACCTGGACGGGGCGGTCGCCGTCCCCGTCGGCGGGATCGGCGGCGGCGTCGCCAAAATCACGTCGGTGCTCCACGTCGCCCGGATGGCGTCGGCGCAGGCCGGGCCGGGCGCGACCGGCCACCTCCTCCAGCTCGCCCGCGACTACGCCCGCCGCCGCGTGGTGCGCGGCGGCCCGCTGGCCGACTCGCCCCTGCACCTCGGCTGGCTGGCCGAGCTCGCGGCCGAGCACGAGGCGATGGTGCAGATGGCGCTGCGCTCCGCGCAGCTCGTCGGCCGCCAGGAGAACGGCGACTCCGGCGACACCGGGGACGCCGCCCTGCTCGCCCGGGTCGTCGTGCCGCTCGCCAAGATGGTGACCGCGCGCGAGGCCGTACGCGCCTGCTCGGAGCTGCTCGAATCGTTCGGCGGCGCCGGCTACCTGGAGGACACCGGCATCCCGCAGGTCCTGCGCGACGTGCAGGTGCAGTCCATCTGGGAGGGCACGACGAACGTCCTCTCCCTCGACGTCGTCCGGGCGCTGGGCGATCCCGGCGTCGCCGCGGCGTTCCGGGACGACGTGGAGGCGCGGCTCGCCGCCCACCCGCATCCCCGCACCGAGGCCGCCTCGCGGATCGTCCGGGACGCCGCGCGGGAGGTCGCCGCGCGCGAGCCGGACCCCGCGACGGCCCGCGAGCTGGCCTGGAGCATGGCCCGCGTCTACCAGGCGGCGCTGCTCGCGGCCCAGGCCGGCTGGGCGCTCACCACGCTCGGCGACGAGCGCACCGCCGTCGCGCTGGAGATCTTCACGGCGCGCCCCCTGACCGTCCCCGTAGCACACGAAAAGTCGAGGTTACTCGGATTGGATTGAGATGACCGATCTCCCACCGCCCCGCTCGATGCCCGACACCGTCGGGCTGAACCCCTTCACCGCCAGCCCCGTACTCCCCCGCATCCTGCACCGCTGGCTCGACGGCGACGCGGCGCGGTGGGCGGCCGAGCACTGCGTCGGCATGGGCGAGCTCGTCGCCGGCCCGCTCGACGAGCTCGCCGCGACCGCCGACCTGAACGGCCCGCGATTACGGCCGTACGACAAGCGCGGCGTGCGGATCGACGAGGTCGAGTTCCATCCCGCCTGGGACGGCGTGGTCGACGTGGCCTACCGGCGGTTCGGCATCGCCGCCATGTCGCATCGTGAGGGGGTGCTCGGCTGGCCGGGCCGCGCTCCCGAGGTGGCGAAGCAGGCGCTCTTCTTTCTCCTCGCCCACGCCGACCGCAACGTCGTGACCGGCCTGACCATGACGGACGTCCTGGCCCGCGTCCTGCGGCTCTACGCCCCCGAACTGGCCGAGAAGTACCTGTCCCGGCTCACGGCGACGGACGGGACCCTCTGGCAGGCCGCGATGTTCCTCACCGAGAAGGCCGGCGGCTCCGACGTCGGGGTGAACGAGACCGAGGCCCGTCTCGACCCCGACGGCTCCTGGCGGCTGTACGGCGACAAGTGGTTCTGCTCCAACTGCCAGGCGGACCTCATCCTCACCCTGGCCCGGCCGCAGGGCGCCGGTCCCGGCACCGACGGGCTCGGGCTGTTCCTGGTCCGGCGGACGCTGGAGGACGGGTCGCGGAACGGGTACGTGATCAACCGGCTCAAGGACAAGCTCGGGACGCGCAGCCTCGCCTCCGGCGAGGTGACGTTCACCGGCGCGTACGCCGAGCTGGTCGGCGGCCCGGGGGTGGGCTTCCGGCAGATGACGGAGATGCTCAACCAGACCAGGGTCGCCAACGCGGTGGTCGCCGCGGCCCTCGTCCACCGCGCCTACCTGGAGGCGCGCGAGCACGCGACGGGCCGGGCGGCGTTCGGCCGGCGGCTCTCCGACCAGCCGCTCATGCGCGAGGTGCTGGCCGACCTCACGCTCGCCGCCGAGACGTCCACCCGGCTGGCCTTCTACACGGCCGGGCTGCTGCAGCGTTCGGACGCCGGCGACCGGGTGGCCGGCGTGCTGCTGCGCACCCTCACCCCGCTGGTCAAGTACCACACGGCGCGGCAGGCGCAGTGGGCCTGCCACGAGGCGATGGAGGTGCGGGGCGGGAACGGCTACATCGAGGACTGGCCCAACGCGCGGATGGTCAGGGACGCCCACCTGCTGTCCATCTGGGAGGGCAGCGGCAACATCATGCTGCTCGACTTCGCGCGGGCGCTGCGCCGTACCGGCTCCGGGCCGGCGCTGGCGGAGGCGCTGGCCGCGCCGCTCGGCCCGGTCGACGGCCCGCTCGGTGCGTCTGTGCGGGAGAAGGCCGCGGCGTGGGCGCGGGAACTCGCCGACTGGGAGCGGCTTTCGCCGGAGGAGGGCCAGTTCGCGCTGCGCGGGCTGGCCGAGCGGTGCCTGCACATCCTGGCGGCCGGGCTGCTCGCCGCCGACGCCGCCGAGGACCTGCGCGGCGGCGACGCGCGCCTCGCCGTACTGGCCCGGCGGCACGAGCGGGCCTGGAGGTCCGCGCCCGAGCCGCCCGACCGGGCGCTGCTCACCGGCTTCCCCGGGCTGATAAGCGGAGCCGCGGTCGCCCCCTCCGCGCTCGACGTGGAGGCGCTGCATGGGTGAGCACATGGATGAGTACGCCGTCCCGCTCGATGTGCGGTTCCACGACATCGACGGGCAGGGGCACCTCAACTCGGCGGTGTACCACTCGTACGCGGAGCACGCGCGGTGGTGCCACCTGCGCTCGCTCGGGGTGCTGCCCGAGGACCTGCGCGCAGGCGGCGTCGGCCCCGTCCTGCTGGAGTCGGCGATCCGGTTCCGCCGCGAGGTGCGGGCCGGGCAGACCCTTCACGTCACCGTCGCGTACGAGTGGGGGGAGCCCCACCGGCGCACGTTCGTGCTGCGGCAGGCGTTCCTCTTCGAGGACGGCGCGGTCGCGGCCGAGATGGAGAGCGTGTGCGGCCTGCTCGACCTGAACGCCCGCAAGCTGATCACCGACCCGCGCGGCTATCTCGCCGGCCTGTCACCGGCCGCCCACGACGCGTTCGACGGAGGTGCGCGATGACCGGCGTCCTCGACTTCGACGAGCTCTTCTACAAGCACGAGCGGGTCCGCTGGTCGCCCACCCGCGACCTCCCGCCGTTCAGCGAGATCGACCGTTCGAAGATCGACGGCGACATGGTGGACGGGCTCGTCGTGCTGGCCCGCACCGAGTTCTCCTCCATCCCCGCGATCCTCGACCTGGTCCGGATCTTCCGGCACGACGCGGACCTGACGGCCTGGCTGTCGATCTGGTTCGCCGAGGAGGTCCGCCACCACCTGCTGCTGCGGCAGTGGGCGGAGGCCGCGGGCCGCGACCCGGAGGGCATGGTGCCCGAGCTGATTCGGCCGGAGCTGGGCGACCCGCCCGCCATCGCGACGCTCGCCGTCAACGTGCTGGGCGAGGTCCGTACCTGCCGGCTGTACGGGGCGATGGCCGCCGCCTGCGAGGAACCGGTGCTGGCCGCGCTGCTCAAGAAGATCGCGGGCGACGAGGGGCGGCACGCGCAGGGCTTCGTGCACTACGCGCGCAAGCTCGCCGCGGCCGACCCCGACGCCGCGGTGCCGGTGCTGCTGCGCGTCGGGCAGTTGTGGTGCGACCCCGACAGCGGGCTCGCGGACGCCAACCCGGCGGCGGAGAACTACCAGGAGGCCGAGACCGCCGAGGCGATGGCGGAGTTGCACCGCCGGTGGGTGGACCCCGACCGGGAGGCCCGCGCCATCTGCTCGCTCTTCGGCGACATCGCGGGCCTCCCCATCTCGACGCCCTCCGATTTCGCGACCCTGAGGAAGCAGGTCCGAGCGTGATCGACTTCGACCCGCTGGAGAAGCACCTCGCCCGGCTCCTGGAACGGCACGACCGGGCCCGCGCCCCCTGGACGTACGACGACCTGATCGAGCGGATGCAGGATCGCCGGCTCGACGCGATGGTCCGCCGCCTCGGCGACGGGCCGGTGGACCTCGCGTCGGTCCGGGCCGCGTGGGCCGCGGGCGCGGGGCCGCTCCACCCCGACCACGCCAAGGCGCTGGAGACGGCCTACCTCGGCGAGACGAACCTCCCGTGGTACGCCGAGAACCTGTACGCCCACCTCGGACGCGGGCATCCCCTGCTGGCCGACTTCTTCCGGCGGTGGGTGGCCGAGGAGGACCAGCACGGCCGGGCGTTCGAGATCTATCTCCTGATGGACCGGGCCGTGCCGTCCGCGGAGATGCTCGACGCCAAGACGACGATGCTGCGCGCCGGTCGTCCCGCACCCGCCGTGGACCCGTTCGAGATCATGGTCTACACGTCCATCCAGGAGCTGTCGACGCGGGTCTTCTACGCGCGGCTCGCCCGCGTGGTCGCCGATCCGCTGCTGGCCGACCTGCTCCGCCGCGTCCAGGCCGACGAGTCGCTCCACCTGGCCTTCTACCGGGACGCGGTCCGGCTCGCGCTGCGGCAACGGCCGGAGCTGGCGGAGGTCGTGCACCGGGGGCTGATGGGCTTCCGCGAGCCCGTGACCGTGCTGCCCGACTACGAGGAGCGCAAGGCGCTCATCTGGGACACGGGGATCAGCAACCTGAAGGTCTTCCGCACCGAGGTCGTCGAGCCGCTGCTCACCTACTGGGGCCTGGAGGACTCCGCCGCGCGGGCACGCTGGGCCGGCTGACTCCGTCCGTTCCGTATCCGGCCGCGGGCGTGTTCGGCGCCCGCGGCCGGACCGGCGGTCCATAAGGGGAACGCCCTCTCCGTGGCCGCGCCGGAACGCCACGGTGTCCCCGGCCAGTGGCCAGGTCACCGCCAGGAACGTCTCCTACAACGCGAGCATCCCGCCCGGCGGCTCGACCGACTTCGGCTTCCAGGGCACGCACACCGGCAACACCGGTAAGCCGACCTCGTTCGCGCTCAACTCCATGACGTGCGTCATCGGCTGACGCCCCTGGTCGATGCGGCGTGGCGCCCACCCGGCCGCCACGCCGCTCTCGTCCGCCCGCTCCCCGTCTCCGAACATGGTTGGCTGTTGCGTCCGCGCCGACCGGCTACCACCGGTGCACGGTTCCCCATCGCGTATACGACTCAGGAGTTAACGTGCCGGAGAAGGTCACGAGGGAGAAGGTCCTCTGCTACATCGTTCGCGACGGGCGGCTGCTGGTGTTCCGGCACGTCGACCACAGCTACGAGGAGGTCGGCGTCCAGGTCCCCGCGGGGAGCGTCCGTCCCGGCGAGACCACCGAGGCGGCGGCCCTGCGCGAGGCGCGCGAGGAGACCGGCCTGCACGGCTTCTCGGTTGTACGCAAGCTCGGCGAGACCGAGTACGACATCAGCCCGTACCGGTACGAGGTGCAACACCGGCACGTCTTCCACCTGGAGCCGACCGAGCCCACGGCCGAGCGGTGGACCAGCCAGGAGGACCACGACGGCGAGCGGGAGCCGACCCGATTCGAGTGCTTCTGGATCCCGCTGGAAACCGCGCACATCCTCCAGTCCGGCCAGGGCGCCCTGATAGGCCGCCTCTTCGACTGACGTCCGTACGCCGGCCGAAGGATGTGGGCGGGTCCGTACCGCGTCAACGGGACGGGGACGCCGGACCTCGCGCGACCCGGGCTACGGCTCCCGCGGTCGGTCGTCGGTGTCGAGGCGGGCGTGGATGTGCATGTCGTGCCAGCCGTCGAGATGGCGTACCTCGCGGCGCTTGGTCCCCTCGGCGGCGAAGCCCGCGTGGTGCGCCACCCGGCAGGAGGCCGCGTTCGCCGTCGAGTGGTGCAGCTCGACGCGGTGCAGTCCGAGCGTGGCGAAGGACCACGCGGTCAGCGCGGTGAGGGCGCGCGGGGCGATCCGGCGGCCCCGGGCGGCGGGCAGCACCCAGTACGACACCTCGGCGAGCCCGTGCGCGAAGTCGAGCCGGCGCAGGCTGATCTGGCCGACGACCTCATCCGTGTCGACCACGGCCCATCCTGCGCCGGTCTCCTGCCGCCATCGGTCCGGCCAGGCGTCGATCCAGTCGCGGGCCTCGTCGTCCGTCATCGAGCGGCAGTGCCAGCGCTGGATCGCGGGGTCGGCGTAACCGGTGACGACGGCGGCGCGGTCGGACCGCCGCCACGGCCGCAGCAGGACGCCCCCGACGGCGATCTCGGGCTGGGCCAGCGACGCCATCCGGCCCGGCGGCAACGAGGGTTCTATAAGTGACGGCATCTGCCGATTATGGCGACGTCGACTCGGTGCCGGAGTGGGCAGCGGCTCGGGCGGCGGAGACCGGGCCCAGTGGGACGGCGGCTCGGGCGGCGGAGACCGGCCCGGTGAGACGGTGGCTCCGTCGGCGTCGGCGTATTGTCGCAGCGTGCCGCTACGATCGCCCGCATGTTGGCTGACAAGTCAGTAAACGAGCACTCTTTCCAGGTCGACTTGCGCGGCCTGGTCGACCTTCTTTCCCACCACCTGTACTCCAGCCCCCGGGTCTACCTGAGAGAGCTGCTGCAGAACGCGGTGGACGCGGTCACGGCGCGACGGCAGGCCGACCCCTCGGCGCCGACCGCGATCCGCATCACGGTGGACGAGGCGGGGCTGCGCGTCGACGACCCCGGTGTCGGCCTGACCGAGGCGGACGTCCATCGGTTCCTCGCGACGATCGGCCGCTCGTCCAAACGCGACGACCTGGAAGGCGCCCGCAGGGAGTTCCTCGGCCAGTTCGGCATCGGTCTGCTCGCCTGTTTCACGGTGGCGGAGCGGATCCGGGTGGTGACGCGGTCGGCCGCGGACCCCGAGGCTCCGCCGGTCGAATGGGCGGCGACCTCCGACGGGACGTACTCCGTCCGCCGGTTGGGGCCGGACGAGCGCCAGGCGCCGGGCACCTCGGTGTTCCTGACCCCCCGCCCGGGGGCGGAGCGCTGGTTCGCCCCCGACCTGGTCGTCGAGCTCGCCCGGGACTTCGGCTCGCTGCTGCCGTATGAGGTGACGGTGGACGGGGGCGGGCGCACCGTGCGGACCACGGACAGCCCCGCCGTGTGGGACCGCTCGTACGACTCTCCCGCCGCGCGCCGGGCGGCCCTCCTGACGTACGGCGAGCGCGTGCTCGGCTTCAGGGCGCTCGACGTCGTCGAGCTCGACATCGAGCTGGCCGGCATCCGCGGCGCCGCCTACATCCTGCCGCAGCCGGCGAACCCGTCGGCGGGCGGCCGCCATCGCGTCTATCTGAAGGGCATGCTGCTCGGGGACGCCGCCACCGGCCTCCTACCGGATTGGGCGTTCTTCGCGCGCTGCCTGGTCGACACCGACACGCTGCGTCCGACCGCCTCGCGCGAAGGGCTCTTCGAGGACGAGACCCTCGGTGCCGTCCGCGAGGCGCTGGGCGGCCGGCTGCGTGACTGGCTCACCGGGCTCGCCGCGCAGGAGCCGCACCGTCTCGCCGCGTTCCTCGCCGTGCACAGCCTCGGGGTGAAGTCGCTGGCCAGACACGACCTGGCCCTGTTCAAGATCATGTTGCCGTACCTCGAGTTCGAGAGCACCGACGGCACGGTCACCCTCGCCGAGTTCGCGAGGAGGCACCCGGTAATCCGGTTCACGACCTCCGTCGACGACTTCCGCCAGGTGGCGTCGATCGCCGCGGCCCAGGGCGTGGGCGTGCTCAACGGCGGTTACACGTACGACGCCGAGCTGTTCGCGCTGCTCCCGGCCGTCGCCCCCGACGTCGTGGTGGAGGAGCTCGACACCGAGGTCGTCACCGCCGCGCTCGACCCCGTCGACCAGGCGGACGAGCTGGCCCTGGCCGGGTTCCTCGCCGCCGCCCGCGGCGCGCTCGACCCGCTGGGCTGCGACGTGATCCTGCGCTCCTTCCTCCCGGCCTCGGTGTCGGCGCTCTATCTGGAGTCCCGGGCGACGCGCGGTGAGCGCACCCGCGCCGAGACCGCCGCCGAGGCGGACGGGGTGTGGGCCGAGATCCTCGGCGCGCTCAAGTCCGAGGCGCCCCGCGCGCGGCTCGTGCTCAACCACCGCAGCCCGGTCGTCCGGCGGCTGGCGGGGGTCCGCGACCGGGCCCTGCTGGTCACCACGATCGAGGCGCTGTACGGCCAGGCGCTGCTGATGACCCACCGGCCGCTGCGGCCGGCCGACGTGGCGCTGGTCAACCGCGCGTTCGACGACCTGCTCGGCTGGGCGTCACGCAGCGCGGCCGGGCCCGACGGACCCGAACGGCTCGACGGGGCCGATGAAGGTGAGGAGACGAAGTGAACGTGACGGACATCCAGGCCGCCCTGGACGCGATCAGCGATCTGCCGCGCGGCCAGGTCAAGATCGAACGCCTGGAACGACTCGCCGCCGACGCGAGGGCCACGGACGACCGGGCGCTTGAGGGCGAAGTGCTCCTCGCCTTGATCGAGGCGCAGGAGTGGGGCGGCGAGCGCGACCGTATGCCGATCGCGTTCGGACGGCTCCTGCGGATCCTCGACGACTTCCCGGACCAGCTCGGCGAGCTGGCCGACATGATCCACTGGCAGCTCAAGTGGATGACCTACAACCTCCTGAGCAGCCCGACCGTCCCGCTGGAGACGACCTACCGCTGGCTCGACGAGTTGCAGAGCCGCTACCGGCAGCGCGGATACAGTCCCCGCCCGATCCTCGCCCTGCGCTCGTGCCTCGCCGGGGACCTCGGCGACCACAGGGCGGCGTCCGCCGCGATGGAGGCGTCCATCAGCGCCCCGCGGGACGAGATGGCCGACTGCGACGCCTGCGAGCGCAACGACTGGGGGACGTGGCGGGCCGACATGGGCGACGACGCGGGCGCGCTGGAGCACTGGGCCCCGCTGATCGACGGCGAGCGGTCCTGCGCGGAGGAACCGCACCGCGCGCTGGCCAGGGCGCTGCTCCCCCTGGTGCGTACCGGACGCCTCGACGACGCGCGCGGCGCCTACCTGCGGGGGTACCCCATGGTCCGCCGCGACGCGAACCTGCGTTCGTCCGTGGGGTACCACATCGAGTTCTGCGCGCTGACGGGCAACGAGGCGCGCGGCCTGGAGATCCTTACCGAGCACGCGTCCTGGCTGAGCGGCCCGCACGGCGACGTCTCCGAGCAGCTCGGCTTCCTGGGCGGCGCGGTCGTGCTGCTGCGCCGCCTGGCGGCTCTCGGGCACGGCGACCTGCCGGTCGGCGGGCGGAGCCTCGACGAGCTTCTCGCCCCGCTGGAACGGGAGATCGCCGACGTGTGCGCCCGTTACGACGCCCGCAACGGCAGCACCGTCTTCAGCGAGCGCGTCGCCGCGCGTCTCGCCCGCGAGCCCCTGCTGGATCGGCTTCCGCTCGGGGCGTCGGCGGTGCTGCCGCGGCCGTCCTCCGTGTCCGTCCCGGTCACCCTGCCGCCCGCGGAGCCGACCCTCGACGAGCTGGTCGCCGAGGCGCACCGGTTGTCCGCGATCTGGCATCCCCACGCCGACAGAGCGTGGCGGCGGGTGGCGGTGGCGGGCGAGCCGCTTCCCGACAAGGTGGCCGCGGAGGTCGCGTATGCCGAGGCCAGGGCGCTGGTGGCCGGCGACCTCGCGGCCGCCCACGAGGCGCTGCTCGCGGTCGCCGGGCGTTTCGCCGCCCTGGACGATCAGGCGGCGGCGCTCCGTGCGCGGGCGGGGGCCGCCCTGGCCGGGTTCCACGCGGGAGATCCGGCCCTCGCCGGAGAGCTCGCACGGACGGTCAGCGCGGAAGCGGACGACGCGTACGCCGCCGGGAAGCTCACGCCGGACGACTACCTGACCGCGCGCCGGGCCGTACCCGCCATCGCGATGGGGGCCCTCGCCGGACGGGACGACCCGCCACGGGCCGAGGTCGAGGCGGTGATCGCCCTCCTGGAGGCCGAGCACGCCCTCGCGCTGAAGCACGGCGTGACCCTGCGCGCGGCCGCCTACGAGGACATGCTGGCCCGGGTCCGCTACCAGTCGGGCGACCAGGAAGGGGCACGCGCCCACCTCGTCGCGGCGGCGACGCGCTATGTCGAGGCCGGGGCGAGCTGGCACGCCGTCGACCCCCTGCACATGCTTGCCGGGGTCACCCTGGACGAGGACCCGAAGGAGGCGGAGGAGCTCGCGAACCAGGCGATCGAGCACGGCGGCGCCCTCCTCGCGCCCGACCAGACCGCCCAGTTGAGCTCGCTGATCGTCGACGCCGTCTCCCGGCAACCCGGGCGCGAGCTCGACCTGGTCGGGGCGGCGCTTTCCGCGGCGGCCCGCTGGCAGGGGATCTCCGAAGCCGACACGCTGCACAACACCTTCGCCGCGGCGCGCGCCTACCACTCCCTCGGCCGCCACGCCGAGGCCGCCGCGCTGTTCGAGGAGGTGATGCCGAAGGTCGAGGTCCCGTACACACCGCCGGTGGTCGCGATGACGCGCGCCCAGTTCGGCGAGTGCCTGCGCGAGCTGGGGCGGCATCGCGACGCCGCCGAGCAGTTCGTCGAGGCGGCGCGGCTCGTGCAGGACGACCCCGAGAACGCGCGCATGCACGCGGAGCTGGCCTGGTCCGCCGCGCTGGCGCTGGAGTACGCCGAGGAGACACCGCAGGCGCTGGCCGCCTACCGGCGGGCGGCCGAGTTGTGGGGCGATCTCGGCGAGGTGGTGCCGCGCGTACGCTGCCTGCGGTCGGCGGCCTGGCTGATCCATTGGGAGGACGCCCCCGGCGACGGCGGCGACCCGATCGACCCGAGGGAGCTGCCGGGCCCGGTCGCGATGCGGGCGGTGCTCGCCGAGCTTGAGTCGCTCGCGGAGCAGGACGCCTCCGAGGAGGTCATGGCCGAGCTCGCCACGACCCGCGAGCAGCTCGAGTACATGATCCCCGACGGCGAGGACGATTGACGCGCTCCCCGGCGTGAATGAGGTTCGGCCCGTGTCTCGGTAGCCGTCACGGCACGAGACACGGGACGCGCCGATTATCCCGAAAACGACCGGCGGAGCGGGCACACGCTGCGGTTGGAGTGGTCGCCAAGCCGTTCACAAGTGGCCCTGATTAGACAGACCCCCTGTATGTCCGCTGTCCGGTATGGGGGTCTTGGTGTTAAGACAGCGATTAATAGGCGTGTTATGCGTTCTCGGGGTGCTGGCGGGACTGGTCACGGGGGTGCCGGAAACCGCCGCAGCGGCCGCGCGGAGGGACGCGGAGACCACCGCGTTCCTCTCCGCGGTCGAGCGCTTCGCCGGACTCGGCGAGGACCTGGCCGGGGTCGGCCCGATGGGCGAGCGACTGCCCCTCGTGGGCCTGGTCCCCGGAGGCGAGGACGGTCTGGGGCTGGCGGACCTGTTCCGGGTCGCGATGTACGACCGGCTCAAGGACCTCACCAGCCTTGACGACCTCAAGGACGAGTACGAGATCACCGGGCCGCGCGCGGGCCGGCTGCTGACGAAGGCGAGCACCGAGGGCGGAACGAGGCGCCTCGACCTGACCCTGGAGGTCGCGCGGAACGTCGCCGACCGGCCGGTCTCCGTCGAGAGCGCGCAGCCCAAGATCTCGCTGGCCACGTCGGGCGGCGTCGACGTCTCGCTGAAGCTCGGCGCGAAGCTGTCCTTCGGCTACGACCCGGCGACCACCGCCGTCTGGCTGAGCACGGACTCCACGCTGACGCTCCAGGCGGACGGGCGGCTGGTCGCGGGGGCCAAGCCCTCGGCCGCCTTCGGCATCCTCGGCGTCGACCTGTCGCCCGGCTCGGCGCTGTCCTTCACGTCCACGTTCACCTCCACGTCCTCCGACCCGAGCGGCGACGGCCGGCTCGACCTGCGCGAGCTGGGCGCGAAAGGCGCGGCGGCCGGGTTGTTCGCCTTCTCGAAGAAGGGGTCGGCGAACGCGGGGCTGGGGGTCACCGCACAGCCGTTCGCCGGCGCGCCGGTGGCGGGCGCCACCGCGACGGTGAACGTGAGCTGGCCGGACATCGCGGCCGGCGAGCCGCAGGTGAGCGTGAGCCAGGCCGACCTGGACCGGCTCAGCCGCTTCCAGTCGCTCACCCCGAAGGACCTGCTCGACGGCCTCGCGCACCTGTCCAACGCGATCACCGCGGTCCAGCGGGCCCGCTGGGACGGCCGGGGCGACGTCGACCTGCCGTTCATGCGGGGGTCGCTGGCCGACGCGGTCCGCGTCTCCGAGGCGCTCGACAAGTTCGTCACCGACAGCGTCGACCGGAACACCGGGCAGCCCACCTTCACCTCGATCCAGGACATGTTCGCCGCGCTCGCCAAGGCGCGCGGCCTCCCCGGAGGCGCGATCATCAAGGTCGCCGACGCGGGTTACGACGACACCACCAAGAAGATCGTGTTCACGCTGGTCGTCGACCGCACCGTCAACCCCGTGCCCGAGCCGCTCAACCCCGCCGGGCAGAGCAGCAGCGGGTCGGGCGCCGGCGTCACCTACACGGCCACGACTCTCAAGCACGCCGGCCAGAAGTGGACGCCCGGCCAGTTCGCCGGACGAGTGGTCGCCGCGGGCACGTCGACCGGCGTCGTGGCGGACAACACCGCCGACACCGTCACCGTGGCCCAGGACGGGTGGCGCGGAGGGGTGCCCGCCGCCGGCACGCCGTACCGGATCGCCGCCGCCGACCCGATGATCGGCCAGGTCTCCTTCGGCGACGTCTTCGCGTCCCGCTCGGGGCTCGCGCAGGCCAACGCGGCCACCTCGGTGGCCGGCGTGATGCGCGGCTACCACGCCGCGGCGACGGTCGTGCTCGACCTCGCCGACGCGGCCACCGGGCAGGCGTGCGCCGCCCGGCCGGACGGCCAGGGGAAGGCCTGTCCCTACAAGCACACCAACCCGGACGGCACCTCGACCGTGGTGACCGAGCTGCCCAGACCCGCAGACCGGGTCATGCTGCGCACCGGCCGCGAGCTGTTCGGCGCGAACGTCTCGGTCCGCAGCTCCGTCGACGTCGACGCCGTCGTCGGCTACCTCGGCGTACGGCTCACCGGAGACCTCTCCATGTCCGCCACCGGGGGCGGCGACCTGGTGAAGGTCGGCCTCAAGGACGTCGGCGACATCCCGCTGACGCGGCTGTTCGAGCGGCTGGCGAGCGACCCCGGCGCGGTCGTGACGTCCCAGGTGAACGCCAAGGCGCAGGCCACGCTGACGCTGGGAGTGCCGGGGATGGCGGACTTCTTCGGCGGCAAGGTCACCGGCGACGTGGAGATGCCGGACATCCGCAAGCCGGACGAGCTGGCTTTCCACGGCTTCGACCGGCTGGGCAAGGTCAAGGACTTCGCGTTCGATCCGGACAACCCCCGCGCGCTGTTCGGCACGCTGATCAAGTCGCTGGGCGCGCTGGCCGCCTACCTCGAACACGTCCAGGGCAGCGGGCAGGTCGGAAAGGCGATGACGACGAAGCTGCCGCTCCTCGGCCGCTCGGTCTCCGACCTGGTGGCCGCCGAGGAGATGGGCTCGGGCCCCGGCGTCGTGTACGGCGACGGCGCCTGCGGGAGCGAGAACGGCTTCGTCACCGACCCCTCGCGCACGTTCACCCAGGCGCACATCGGGCGCGGCGTGATCATCGGCACCCGCCTGATGACCGTCTCGGCCGTCTGCGGCGAGCACACGATGGCGTTCACCGCGAAGTTCGGCCAGGCACCGCCCGAACCGGGTGCCGCGTACGCGCTGCGCTCGCCGCTCAGGGACGCGATCGACCGGCTGACCGCGGCCCCGCCGGACACGGTCCAGGCGCTGGTCGCCGAGCTGAACAAGGCGCTGGGCGGCCAGGCCCGCATCGGCTACGGGGGCGGCCGGCTACGCCTCTCCCTGGCGTACGACAAGAAGGCGGCGCTGAAGGAGCCGCTGCGCTTCTCCTTCGGTGAGCGCAGCCTGGTCGCCGCCTCGGGTTCCGGCACCCTCGACGCGGCGATCGACGGCCAGGTGCGGCTCGCGTTCGAGGTGGCGCTTCGGCGCGACTTCGACCTCTCCCGCGACCTGCTGATCGACACCGGGTCCAGCGTGGACCTGGAGGCGAAGGCGCAGCTCGACGGCGTCGTCAAGGCCGACGTCGGGCCGCTGCCCCTCTCCATCGGCAAGGCGGGCGACGACCCGCTGCAGGCGCGGCTCGACTACGGCGTGGGCCTCCGGTATGGCGGCGAGTCGGAGCAAGCGGTGCCGGCGGCCGAGTTCTTCTCCGGGCTCGACCTGGCGCTCAACGAGACGAGCGAGCCGGTCGCCTGCGACCGCGACCCCCGGCGCGACGAGACCGACCTGGCGCTGTGCGCGGTGCTGCCCGCCTACCTGGCCGGCAATCCGATCACCGCGGACGGCAGGCACTCGCTCGTCCTGCGGCTGCCCAGAGTGGCCCGGCTCGCCGAGATGTTCGACCTGACCGCGAAGCTGCCCGGTGACATCGACCGGCTGGAACTGCCTTCCTTCGACTTCTCCACTCTGCCCGCCGGGCTGGAGCTGGACTGGAGCAACCTCGGCGAGGGCATCGACCGCTACCTGGCCGCGCTGGAGACGGGCATGCGCGTCGCCGCGTACAACGGCAGGCTGCCCCTGGTCGGCCACGACCTCCAGCAGGGCGCCGACTTCATCGGCGCCAAGCGCGCGGAGGTCAAGGCGGCGATGGGCAAGGTGCCGAGCGACACCGGCAAGAGCCTGCGCGAGTGGTACAACGCCGAGCTGGCTCCCAAGATCGGTTTGGGCGTGGAACCGGTGATCACCTGCGTGCAGGCTCCCAAGCCCGACAAACCGGAGGCCTGTGACGAGGCCAGGGGCGCCGAGCTGACCGGCATCACGTTCAAGATCAGTGTCGGCAAGGGCGTCGTCGACCCGGCGAAGGGCTGTGTCGAGGACTGCGCGAGCCTGGAGCGGCGGCTGGACATCGGCATCCCCGGCCTCGCGCTGCGCCAGGGCCCCGGCAAGGGCGTACGGGCCCAGGTCGGCTGGCGGATCGAGGCGACCGTCGGCCTGGACCGGACCAGCGGCTTCTTCCTGGACGCCACGCCGGACAGCCGGCCGCGGGCCGACATCGGCGTGAACGTCTCGCTGCCCGAGGAGATCAACGCCAGGCTGGCCATCCTGGACGTCACCCTGAAGAACCGCACGCCGCAGTCGCCCGACCTGTTCACGGGCACCTTCGGCGTCGGGCTCAAGCCCGTCGGCCGGATCGGGCTGGCGCAGCTCGCCGACGCCGGTGACCTGGTGGAGACCTCGCTGCACGCCAAAACGGCGATCGACTGGCGCTTCACCGTGAAACCCGGCTCGCCGATGCTCCCCGGGCTGTTCGGCGACTTCCACCTCGACTGGGATCTCGCCAAGGGAGGCGCCCCCGACCCGGCGAACCTGTCCATCGCCTTCACGAACGTGAACCTGGAGGCCGGCGACTTCTTCCGTACCGTCCTCGGCCCGGTGGTGACGCAGGTCAAACGGCTCACCGATCCGGTCCGGCCGGTGGTCGACCAGCTCTACGCGCCGATCCCGGTGCTGTCGGACCTGAGCCGCGCCGCGGGCGGCGGTGACGTCAACCTGATGACGATCGCCGAGAAGTACAACACGCTGGGCGGCGGCAAGGCGACCCAGTTCATCGAGCGGGCGGCCGAGATCCTCAAGCTGGTCTCGTCCCTGCCCGACTGCCGCGGCGAGCTGCACATCCCCCTCGGGGACTTCACCGTGGCCGGGGACCGGGCGCTCACCACCGAGAACTCGCCGGACGTGGCGGACTCCCTGATCAAGGATGTGACCCCGAAGACGGACAACCTGTTGGCCGCGCTCGACCAGGGAGCGAGGAGCTGCGCCAAGGCCAAGGCCGCTGCCGACGAGCAGGGGCCGATGACGCGCTCCAAGAACGCCGGCTTCAGCTTCCCGGTGCTCGACAACGCCGGCCGGTCGATCTTCAGCCTGCTGATGGGCAGGGACGTGGAGCTGGTCGAGTACGACTCCGGCCCGCTGCGTCTCGGCTTCACCTACAGCCAGTCCTTCGGTCCGGTCTACGCGCCGCCGCCCGTCATGGTGGTCATCTCCGGCACCGCCGGGGTCGAGGCGCGGATCAAGGCGGGCTTCGACACGTACGGCATCCGCAAGGCGATCGAGCAGGGCGAGGCCGATCTCCAGATCCTCGACAGCCTCTACCTGAAGACCACCGACGAGCGGGGCCGGCCCCTGCCCGCGATCACGCTGTACGGACGGTTGGAGGCCGGGGCGGCGATCGACCTGCTGCTCGTCAGGGCGGGAGTGAGCGGCGGCATCGCGCTGACCGTCTCGATGCTCTGGGCCGACCCGAACAACGACGGCAAGTTCAGGTTCTACGAGTTCTCCGGCGTCCTGCTGCGCAACCCGCTGTGCCTGTTCAGCATGGACGGCAAGCTCACGGTCTATCTGAAGGCCTGGGTGGAGATCGGATTCTCGATCTTCAAGAAGCGTTTCGACTGGACCATCGTCCAGGCCACGCTGCTCGACTTCTCGGCGAAGCCGAAATGCGACGAGGACCCGCCCAAGCTCGCGACCGAGAGCGGCGGCGCGCTGGTGCTGCACATCGGCCCGATGCGCGGGGCCAGGGGCGGCAGCACGGCCAAGCCGAGCGACGACGCCGAGCAGTGGACGGTCAGCCAGCTCCCCGGCGACGAGGGCTTCGTCGTCAGCGCGCTCGGCGTGCGCGAGGAGCACCACACAGGCGGCCTCGACCGGGTGCTGGCCGACGGGCGCGGCGCGAAGGGCTCGTTGCGGCTCGTCTTCCAGGGGTACGCCGACGACTCCGGCACGCCGTACCCGTTCGACCGGAAGGTCGTGGCGTTCGGCGGCGACGGCGACGACGTGATCCTGGCCGGTTCCGGGACCAACATCGTGGACGGCGGCCCCGGCAATGACCAGATCACCAGCGCCGACCAGTACGACGAGCGGGGCAAGCGGGTCGCGATCGTGGCCGGCGGTCCCGGCGACGACCAGATCACCGTGGGCGGCGCGGGCGGCTGGGTGGCCGGTGACGGCCGCCTGACCCCCGCCACCCGGAAGGTCGGCAAGGTCGAGGTCGCCGACTGGGACGCCGAGGGGCTGCCCGGCGCGCCCGCCGACGGACCGGACGACGGCGACGACCGGATCGCCGCCGGGCTCGGCCGCAACCAGCTGTGGGGCAACGGCGGGGACGACACCATCGGCGTCGCCTCCGACAGCCCGCTGGCCGCCACCGACCCGTCGCCCCGCTACCGCGCCCAGCCGAGTCTGCTGGTCGGCGGGCCGGGCCGGGACACTCTCACCGGCGGTTCCGCCGGCGACGAGATCTACACCGGGCCGCGCCAGGAGTTCGGGCCGGACGCCGCCGGACCGGCCGACTCGGGGCCGAACTACGTCGACACCGGCGGGGGCGACGACAAGGTGTACGGCGGCCAGGCCGTCGACCTGGTCGCGGGCCGCTCCCGGCCCGGCGAGGTCGTACGGATCCTCGGAGGCGGCGGCGACGACGTCCTCGCCGGAGGGTACGGCAAGGACGAGATCTTCGGCGGCCCCGGCGACGACTGGGTCATCGCCGAGCCGTCCGACGTCGGCGAGGCCGAGGGCCGCGACGACTACGGACCGGTCAGGAAGGTGCGGCACCTGCCGCTGCCCGCGGGCGTCGAGCCCTCGGCCAAGCTGCTGGTCGGCGGCGACGGCGACGACCACATCGTGGGCGGCGACGGCGGCGCGACGATCTTCGGCGACCGGCTGCGGGCCGAGCCGTGCGAGGAGCACGACGGCGACGGCGACGGCCGCGACCTCATCCTCGGCGGCGCGGGCAAGGAGACCATCTCGGCCGGTGGCGGAGCCGACCGGGTCGAGGCCGGCGGCGGACAGGACCGGGTCTGCGGCGAGCGGGGCGACGACGTCCTGTTCGGCGGCGCGGGCGACGACTCGGTCAGCGGCGGCTCGGGCGACGACATCGCGTTCGGCGACGACGGCGCCGACGAGGTGACCGGCGGCCCCGGCGACGACACCCTGTACGGCGGAGCCCAGGACGACACGGTCGTGGGTGAAGCGGGCGACGACACCGCCTTCGGCGGCTCCGGCGACGACCTCGTCATCGGCGGCAGCCGTACGGCCGGCAAGGCCGACGGGGGCGACACGCTCTACGGCGACGCCGGGAACGACCGGCTCATCGGCGACAACGGCGACGCCACCGGGCCGTTCGACCTGGACGGGACGCCGGAGAAGGCCGGCGGCCCGGACGTGATCCACGGCGGAGCCGGCGACGACACCGCCTTCGGCGGAATCGGGGACGACGAGGTCCACGGCGACGACGGCGACGACCACCTGGAGGGCGGCAACGGCGCCGACCGGGTGTACGGCGAGGCCGGCGAGGACGAACTCGTCGGCGGCGGCTCCGGGCCGTACCCGGACGCCGGCGACATGCTGTTCGGCGGCGACGGGCCCGACGTGATCGCCGGTGACAACGCGATCCTGAGCACGTCCGGCGCGGCGACCCCGGTCGCCGTACGGACCGGCCAGGTCCACACGCACCGGGTCGAGCTGCTCGCGGGCGGCTCCGGCGCCGACGTCGCCGACGGCGGCGCCGGGAACGACGCGATCTTCGGGCAGGGCGGCCCCGACCGGCTGCGCGGCCAGGACGGCGACGACTACGTCGAGGGCGGCCCGGGCGTGGACTGGGTCGAGGGCGACCGGGGCGACGACGACCTGGTGGGCGGCTCGCACGTCGCGGCCGACTCCACCGATGACGGGGCCGACGACGCGCTGTTCGGCGGCCCCGGCGACGACGTCGTCCTCGGCGACAACGCCCTGGTGACGCTCGCGGGCGAGCCCGCCCGGGTGACGATCCGTCTGGGTTCGGCCGGCAAGCCGATGACTCCGCGGGCGGTCACGCTCCTGGGCGGCGGCTCCGGCGACGACCGCATCTCCGGCGGCTCGGGTGTCGACGTGCTGTGGGGGCAGGACGGCGACGACTACATCTCCGGCGGCGCTGACGGAGACTACGTCGAGGGCGGCGGCGGCGCGGACCAGATCCGCGGCGACCTCCCGCTGTCGGCCGAGTCCACCCAGACCACGTCGAAGCCGCTCGACGACCCCGGGTGGAAGGGGGTCGCGAGCGAGCCCGCGGAGCTGGAGGGTGACGACACCACCCCCGGCCAGGACGACCTGATCGGCGGCTCGGCCCGGCCGGGCGCGGCCGACGGGGGCGACGCGATCGAGGGTGGCGGCGGAGCCGACATGCTGCTCGGCGACAACGGCTCGCTCGTCCGCACGCTCACGGCGAGCGGCGAGCGCGTCTACACCGAGCGCTACCCGGCCGGGCAGGTACCCGCCGACGCGACGCGGAGCCGTACGCACGACCCGGCGCTGCCCGGCGACTCCACCAGGTTCTGCACGGAGGCCCAGCCGACGTGCGAGCCGGAGGGCGCCTTCGGCGACGACCGCCTGTACGGCGACGCGGGCGACGACGGCCTGTGGGGGCAGGACGGCGACGACCGGCTCTACGGCGGCCCCGGCGACGACGACATGTTCGGCGAGCTGGGCGACGACGAGATGTACGGCGGCGAGGGCGAGGACGCCATGCTCGGCGACCGCGGCGGCGTGGTGAACGAGCGGATCGACGCCGGGGACGCGCAGCGGCTCGGCTTCACGGTCAGCCTCAACGCCCCGCCGAAGGAGACCTACCGCGGATTCCCGCTCGGCTCCTACGACCGCCGTACCGACCTGCTGCACGACGCGGACGGCGACGCCTGGGTGAGCGCGGCCATGCCGCACGACGGCTTCGCCGCGGGCGGCGACGACCGCATGCGCGGCGGACCGGGACGCGACAGCATGCACGGCGGCGCCGGCGACGACCTGATCAACGGCGACAGCGGCGGCGACGAGGTCTTCGGCGACGACGGCGACGACGTCATCTGGGGCGGCAAGGGGTGTGACCCCGTCCTGGACGCGGCGACCGCCGACTGCCTCAGCGGCGGCGCGTTCGACCCGGCCGCCCGGGGCACCGGGGACCGGTTCGTCGATCACCTCTTCGGCGGCGCGGGGGCCGACCTGCTCGACTACAACCCGCGCGGCTCCTACCCCGACGCGTGCGCCCCCGGGCGCAGGCCCGACGGCACGCTCACGACCGTCGTCGACCCCTGCCTGTGGTTCCGGATGACGGACAAGGACAACGCCTCGGCGGCCGACGACCAGCACCACCAGGGCGTCGACTGGCAGTACGGCGGCGCGGGCCGGGACGTGCTGCAGGGCGACCGGACCGCCAACGGGCCGAACCCCGGCGACAAGATGATCGACTGGAACGGCTCGTTCAACCTCTACACCCACTGCGGCCCGGCCAACGGCGGGCACAACATCGTCCGCCAGCACTCCCCCGCGATGCTCGACTTCCTGGCCAAGGTGGCCTGGGGATCGGGCGCGGGCCGTGCCTTGGGCGACCCGTCGGCCCAGCGGGAGCTGGCGATCCCCGCCAATGACAGCGGCTCGCCGTACCCCACCTCACCGGGACACTTCGACTCGCCCGTCGCCTGCGCGGGCTGACCAGGAGACACGAATGTTACGCCGACTGACGGCCGCCGCCCTGGCGGCCACGGGGATCGCCGCGGTGCTCACCGCGGCGGCCCCCGCCCCGGCCCTCGCGGCCCCTCCCTCATGCGCTCCGGGTGACTGCTTCACCGTGAGCGTCTCGCTCGACCGGGCCCCGGCCGTCGGGCAGGACGCGACGCTCACCGTCGAGGTCACCGCGAAACAGGACATCCCCGACGCCACGACCGTCATCGACCTGCCGGACACCCTGCGCTGGGTGCGCCCGCCCGCCGAGCTCTCCCACGTCGCGGCGAAGATCGGGCGCAGCCCCGTGGACCGCGCCAGCCGTACGAACCGGGCCCGGCGCGGCACGCCGGTCCGGTACGAGGGCGTGGTCACCGCGGTCGCCCCCGGCCCCACCTCGATCCGCGTCCACGCCCGGGACGCGCGACCCGGCCCGAGCAGCGAGGGGCTCGCCTACCTCACGATCGGGGAGAAGTCCTCGATCTTCGGCATGCCTCCGGACGACGGCGCGCGCCGTACGGCGATGCCACCACCGCGGACGTCCCTGGCGAGGGACACGTGCGTGCACGGGCGCGTCACCCACTTCAAAGCGGAGGACGGCTCGGTCACGGGCGTGCCCAGGGCGGCGGTGTATGGGTTCGACAGCGACGCCGACGACAACCGGGACAGCCTCGGGTGGGCCATGACCGACGACGCGGGCGCCTACAAGCTGTGCTTCCCCGGCACCGAGGAGGACGGCACCGGCCAGGACGTCTCCATCGAGGTCAGCTCGAGCAGCTACCACTGGAACGTCTCGAAGCCCGGTGACATGGACCCGGAAACCGCCTATTACAGCGGCAAGAGCGCGGTGACGGCGGACGTGCCCCCCGGCACCGACCAGACGACCATCGACCTCCAGAGCGCGCCCGGCAGCCCCCTCGAAGGCGCGTTCCGGATCTTCACCGCCGCCTACGACACCTGGAAGGCGTACACCGGCTGGCTGAACGAGCCCGGAAACGACTGCTGGAATCCCAGCGCGCGGAACTGCCAGGCGGTGACCATCCGGTGGGCGCCGGACCAGGTTCTCCGCACCCCCTACTACTGTCCCATTGACGGGACCGAGAAATGCCCGAATCGCTACGAGATCCACCTGGACGCCTCGGATCAGCTTCGCAGGATGACGGTCGGCCACGAGCTGGGGCACTTCATCATGGACTACACCCACGACCGCATGCCGCCGTACGGGAACGAATGCACGAAGCACTACATGGAAGTGCCCTCGTCCCCCGCCTGCGCCTGGTCGGAGGGGTGGGCCAACTGGGTGGCGGTCCAGACCTACGACGAGACGCACTTCCGCTGGGGCAGCGAGGCGGCGATCAACCTGGAGAGCCCTCGGTGGTTCAGCAACGGCTGGCCGAGCGGAGAGGGCGCCGACAAGGTCGAGGGCCGTGTCGCCGGCGTCCTCCTCGACCTCGCGGACTCCGGGGCGCGCAACGAGAAGTACTGGGACACCTCCAGTCTGGGACCCGCGGGCGTGGTGGCGGCCTTCAGGAAGGCACCCGCCAACGACATCAACCAGTTCGCGAACCTGATCGACGCGGCGGACGCGCTGGACGCGAGTTCGGCGTTCTTCCAGAACACCATCTACCCCGTCCGCTTCGAAACGCTCTATGACAGGCAGCCGGTGCTTCGGCCCGCGAACGTTCCGGTCCACCAGCACCACGCCTCCACGCCCGACAGGTGGTCCGTGGTGGCGACGGCGCCCTCCTCGGCGGACGGCGACGACGTTGACCTGAAGGTGGCGCCGGAGGCCGATCTCGAATCGGCCGTCACCAGCTCCGAGTGGGGCATCTCCGGCCCCGACTTCGTCGCCGTGCAACCGACCCAGGACAGCAAGCTCTACCGGGCCGACGTCACCTCCAGTACGAACTATCAGGAGCACGTGATCGAGCTGGCCGTGGCCCCGCCGGACCAGCTCGCCCAGGGCGCGCCCATGGAATTCGCGATGGGCGCCGGCAACCTGGTCGAGATCCGTACGACCCGGATCGAGAAGGGCGTGCCCGCGACCCTCACCGTCGTGCCGCGCAACGGGCAGGACTTCGACCTCTTCGTGATGGCGCCGGACTCCGGCAAGTGGGGCCTGCCGCGTTCCAAAGCCCGTCGCTCGACGAGCGGCGGCCCGAACAAGATCGAACGGATCACCATCTCGGATCCGAAGGTGACCGGCGACTACGCCGTCATCGTCATCAAAAGGAGCGGGGAGGGAGGGCTCACCCTGGTCCGTACGTGACGTCGGCGCCCCCGGACGCCCGCGTGTACGGCCGGCGGCGCGGGCATCCGCCGCGTCGAAGGGGCTTCAGGTGATGGCATAACCCGGCGGCCAGGTTGAAGGGGCTGCGCCGAGTCATGCCATCACGGCGACGAACCTCCAGTCGAGGACGTCGCGCGGGTCGCCGTCGCCCAGGGCGGCGACCCGCGAACGGAGATGGACCAGCCCACCGCCGCCCGGCAGCGGGGTGCGCCGTTCCACGACCACCTCGCTGGAGAGCGTGTCCCCCTCGTGGACCGGGCCGAGGTGGTCGCAGCCGTGCCAGGCCACGACGGTGAGCAGGTTCGGCAGCGCCCGCGCCGCCTGGGACAGCGCGACGCCGATGGTGTGCCCGCCGTACACCAGCCGTCGCGCGTCCCGGGCGGCGCCGGCGTCGTGATGCACCCGCGCGATGTTCACGGTGAGCCTCGCCAGTTCGGGAGCGGCGGACACCACGTCTCCCCCGCCGACCCGCCACCTCTCGCCCTCGGAGACGTCGGCGAAGTGCCGGCCCGGGACCCGTTCCCGGAACCGGTCGAGACTCCAGCCGGCAAGCAGCCGCTCGGCCCCCTCCGCGAGGTCGGCGTCGGAGACCGCCGTGCCCACCGCGTCGAGATCGGCGTCGTGGCCGGTCCGCACCTCGGGGTCGCGCAGCGGCAGCATCGCGCAGCGCCAGAAGTCGAGGACGGGCGCCCCGTCCTGGTCCACCGTGCCGATCCGCAGCACGGCCAGCCCGGTCGGCCGTCGACCCTGTTTGGGGCGGTTCTGCCGCAACGCCACCACCTCGGTCGACGTACGCAGGGTGTCACCGATCGACGGCAGCCGCCGGAACGCCAGCCCCCGATAGAACAGGTTCGCCACGACGTGATGGGTGACGAGCGTGGACTGGCCGATCGCCACGTCCCAGACCAGCGCCGGATGCGCCAGGGCGGCCTCGCCCGTGACCTCCCGGCACAGGTGCGCGTCCAGCGGCAGCCGCAGCCGGTCGCCGACGACCGCCTGATGGACCGCGGCGTGCCCGGCCGTGAGAGTGACGCCGGGCGCGCCGTCGAACACCTGCCCGACCGCCAGCTCCTCGAAGTACGGCCCCTCCGCGATCGCCGTCACCGCATCGCCCACCGTCGACTCCCATCCGTTCGCCATGCCCTGCCCGCTCGTCTTGTCGAGATCGCTCACCGCGCCGTACCCACTGTCGTCTCCTCGGGCGGCGCCCCCTTAACCGGAGCTCCAACCGGGCAGTGTTCCCATCGATGAGTGGTCGGATCGACGACGGAGGCCGCGACCGGCGGCCTTCGTGGACGCGGCGTGGAGGCGACATGACGGAGCTGTCGGAGGAGGAGCGGGCCATCGTGGCGACCGTACGGGACTTCGTCGACCGGGAGGTCCGGCCCGTCGTCCGCGACCTGGAGCACGCCGACGAGTACCCCGAGGCACTGATCGAGCAGATGAAGCGGCTCGGCGTCTTCGGCCTCGCCGTACCGGAGCCCTACGGCGACGTGCAGGTCTCCATGTCCTGCTACGTCATGGTCACCGAGGAGCTCGCCCGCGGCTGGATGAGCCTGGCCGGCGCGATGGGCGGGCACACCGTGGTGGCGAAGCTGCTCGCGACGTACGGCACCGAGGAGCAGAAGCGGCGCTACCTCCCCCGGATGGCCACCGGCGAGGTGCGCGCCACGATGGCGCTGACCGAGCCGGGCGGCGGCTCCGACCTGCAGGCGATGACCACGGTCGCGCGCCGCGCGGACGACGGCTACGTGATCGACGGCGTCAAGACCTGGATCACCAACTCCCGCCGCTCGCAGCTCATCGCGTTGCTCTGCAAGACCGATCCGGCCGCGAAGCCGGCGCACACCGGCATGAGCATCCTGCTCGTCGAGCACGGCCCCGGCCTCACCGTCTCCCGCGACCTGCCCAAGCTCGGCTACAAGGGCGTGGAGAGCTGCGAGCTGTCCTTCGACGGCTACCACGCGCCCGCCTCCGCGCTCCTCGGCGGCGTCGAGGGCCGCGGGTTCGCGCAGATGATGAAGGGGCTGGAGACCGGCCGCATCCAGGTCGCCGCCCGCGCCCTCGGCGTGGCCCGGGCCGCGTTCGAGGACGCCCTGCGCTACGCCCAGGAGCGCGAGACCTTCGGCAAGCCGATCTGGAAGCACCAGGCCGTGGGCAACTACCTCGCCGACATGGCCACCAAGCTCACCGCCGCGCGCCGGCTCGTGCTGTACGCGGCCGAACGCGCCGACAGCGGGCGGCGCTGCGACCTGGAGGCCGGGATGGCCAAGCTCTTCGCCTCCGAGACCGCGATGGAGATCGCGCTCAACGCGGTGCGGATCCACGGCGGCTACGGCTACTCCACGGAGTTCGACGTCGAGCGCTACTTCCGCGACGCCCCGCTCATGATCGTCGGCGAGGGGACGAACGAGATCCAGCGCAACGTCATCGTCCGGCAACTCGTCAACAGAGGTGGCCTGGACCTCTGACCGGCTACGCGGGGGCCGGTGGTTCCCGGGGTGAGGCGCGGTCGCCGTGTCCTCACCCCGAGCCTGCCGGACGTTACCTGCTGTAGTTCTTCCCGAGGGGCTTACCGGGGATCGGCTTGGCGATGAGGGCGACGGGGATGAAGAAGCAGATCTGGCCGATCGCGATGGTAAGCGTCCACAACGCCTTGTCGTCGTAGTGGGCGGCTGCCTTGGCGTACAGCTCGTCGGGGACGCGCTCCCCGAACGGGTTCGGGGTGAGGACGGCCTCCACGAGTTCCAGTGCGACCCGTTCGGCGTCGGTGAAGTAGGGGGCGTCCTGCCATGACGCCACGGCGGTGATGCGCTCCTCTGTCTCCCCGGCCTTGCGGAGGAGGCCGGTCTGCCGGACGGTGTGGTACGTGCTGCCGACGATCTGCCCGGCGCGCAACTGCACCAGATTGATGGTGGTGTGCGGGATCGCGCCGTTCAGGGTGGCCTTGGCCATGGCTCCGGCGATCGTGGCCACCTCGGGGAAGAACTGGCTGGGGTCGGGCAGACGCGACTGGAGGTTGTCCTGCTCGGTCGTAGGCGTGGACATGGTGGGGTTTTCCCTTCTCGATTTCAGCGGTCTGGGGCTTGCTGACGGCCGCGCATGAGCGGCCGGTGGCGGGACGATCACGCGTTCCGAAACGGGTTGTCGAGGGCGATCCGCGTACCGGCCGGGGTCGCCGAGCTTTCCCGCGTGCTGGACGGTCTCTCAGTGGCCCGGTGACGCAACCGCGGGGAATGTGCGCGTCGACCGTCAGGCGGCAGCGGTCACGTCAGCGCGGCGGGCGGTCCGGATCCGGACGAGCTGGAGGAGGCTCATGCCGAACATCAGGACGCCCAAGGGGACGTGCACCGTCTTCACGTGCGCTATGCCCAGCGCTACCTGCGCCGACGTGGCCGCCAAGAATCCGACCGCGTACAGGATGGGCCTGGGCGAGCCGCCGCCCGGCCGCCACACCAGGATCGCGACGACGACGTGCAACAGCGCCACGATGAACACCCCGTACGCGCCGGCACTGTGCAGCGCCCCACCTCCGGGTGAGGACAACAACAGCCCCGCGGTGATCGCCTGGATGAAGACGCCTACGGTCTGCACGGTGATCGCGACACGCAAGAACATGAGGTTGCCTTGCTTCGTCGTCGTGTCCGAGGGCATGGCGAGGTCTCCCCTTCTCAATCTCAGCGGTGTTTGAGGCTTTCGACCCGGCGCCTCAGTAGTCCGACGACGCAGCCGCGGAAAATGTGAGGTGACGCGCCGACCTCACAGTTCGGTGCGCTGTCTCGTCGATCTGGTGAGGACAGCTGCGACCAAGGAAAGTCGGGGACGCCATGACCACCCCATCCGAGCCAGGGCACGGCCGGTTCGATCCGAGCCTGAACGCGATCATGAGCGAGCGGCGTCAGCTGATCAATCTGGCGTACCGGCTCCTCGGCTCCCTTGCCGACGCCGAGGATGTCGTCCAGGAGACCTACACCCGCTGGTACGCCATGCCCCGGCAGCAGCAGGACGCCATCGAATCCCCCGGCGCCTGGCTGACGAGGGTGGCCAGTCGCATCTGCCTGGACCTGCTCGGCTCGGCGCGGGCCCGGCGAGAGCGCTACGTGGGCGAATGGGTCCCGGAGCCGCTGCCCGATCGTACGGAGTGGATCGGCGGGCGGCCGGACGGTGACCCGGTCGATCCGGCCGACCGGGTCACTCTCGACGAGTCGGTCAGCATGGCCTTCCTCGTCGTGCTCGAATCGATGACCCCGGCCGAGCGCGTCACGTTCGTCCTGCACGACGTCTTCTGCCACTCCTTCACCGAAGTGGCCGAGATCGTCGGCCGTACCCCGGCGGCATGTCGCCAGCTGGCCTCGTCCGCCCGCCGTCGCGTCCGCGCGTCGCGGGCTCCCGCGACTCCGGCGGCCCAGCAGGCCGGCATCGTCAGGGACTTCAAGCAGGCATGGGAGGCGAAGGACATCGGAGCCCTCGTCGGCCTCCTCGACCCCGACGCCACGATGATCGCCGATGGCGGCGGCCTGGTCAGCGCCGTGCTCTACCCGATCGAAGGCGGCGAGCAGATCGCCCGCTACATCATCGCCATCGCCGGCAAGGCGCCCGGCCTGACGATCCTGGAGCGTACGGTCAACGGTCAGCCCGGTCTGGTGGCCCAGCGCGACGGCGTCACCGTGACGGTGGCGGCGTTCGACGTTCCAGGCAACCGGATCAAGCACATTTGGGCGGTACGCAACCCCGAAAAGCTCTGGCCTTGGGCGGAGAAGTCACAGCACTAGATGTACTGCCCAGGCAGGTTGGTGACACGGCTGATGGGTGGCTGGCCTTTCAGCGCAGGGCGCGTCTCGAGTTGTGATCAATCTGCCGTCCACCTCGCCGCCTTGGGGCCGGTACTGACCCCGCCCTTTCGACGGGAAAGGGCGGGTCCTCCCGTGCGCTCCGGCAGGCCCAGGTCGGGCGAGCCCGGAGCAGACCGGATCGGCGCCCCAAGGATTCTTCCCGAGGCTCCGCCCGGACGTTCCTCGCGAACGCCGCCCCGAGCTCTTCCCCGAGACGCTTTC
Organism: Microtetraspora fusca; assembly: GCF_001570365.1. Taxonomy (GTDB): domain Bacteria; phylum Actinomycetota; class Actinomycetes; order Streptosporangiales; family Streptosporangiaceae; genus Microtetraspora; species Microtetraspora fusca. The sequence continues at coordinate 257,630 of NZ_BBYK01000047.1, forward strand.
GGAGTTCGTCCCCCGGCTCCTCGCGGAGCTCTGCCCGCGGGTTCTCCCCCGGTGTCCGCCCGACGCTCCCGCCTGCCGGTCCCGGCGGAGGTCCGCCGGAGCTCTTCCGGGGGCTCTACATGAGGATTCGCCCCGGGATTCTGCCCAGATCGGTGGCGGTTACAGGCCGAACACGGCCGGCGCGGTCCGCCAGTCCTTCGCGATGGCCTTCTGGGCCGCGGCGAGCCGTACGGTGCCCGCGCACACCGCCTTGTACAGCCTGGTCTCCACCGCGTTCTTGTCGAGCGCCGTCTTCCCGCCGGCCTTGTACCGGGGCTGCGGCCAGAGGTTCTTGACGCTCTTCGGAGACCCGCCGAGCAGCAGCGGGATGAGGTGGTCCTCCTCATAGTGGGCCGCGTTCTTGTCCCCGTAGCCGTACTGGGTGATCTGGGTGACCTTGAGCCTGCTCAGATAGCTCGCGGACGGCCGGACCTTGGCGGCGTACCCGGCCGCGCAGATCGTGGTGGAGATGGTCGCCTGGGTGACGCCGGGGTTGCGGGCGCCCGGCTGGCACTTCGGGTCGGGGAGGGGAAGGAAGGCCCGCGAGCACTGCGACTTGCCCGGCTTCGCCGTCGCGGTGGGTGTGGGAGTCGGGGTCGGCTTCGGGGTCGGCGTCGGGTCGGGCGAACCGGAACCTGCGGCCGGCTTCCACCGCCAGTACGAGCCGTCCTGAACGCACTGGTAGGTCGCGCCGGCTTCGGAATAGCCGTATTTCCCGTGGGCCGCCGCCGGGCAGAACGCACCGGGCGTGACGCATTCCCAGTGGTCTCCCACCTGCCGGTAACAGCTGGACTCCGACGCGCCGCGGGAGACGAGCGCCGCGTCGGCCGCATGCACGGCGAACGGTGCGGCGAGCAGCCCGACGGCCAGGCCTATGACAGAGATCAGAGTACGCAGAGTACGGACGCGCAAAGCGCCTCCCGCTTGCTTGGGGGGTATGTGACAGATGAGAAGACGGTCAACTCCTGTCCGAGGTTGACGAACTTTGTCATGCCACCGCACGGGCTGCCGAGCCAGCCGATCGGGACGACGATGCCCATCCACCGGTACGCCTCGGAACGTAGATGCCGCCTGGGTCGACTATGGGGGTGCCGGGGATAGCCGTTACGGCGACGACGCCTGCCCGTTGGTGGCCGGGGGTGGCAGAGGAGCCCGGGAGCGGGCAGATACGACAGGGCCGGCGTCTCTGTCGCCTCGACCCGCTCTTGAGCTGCTCCACCGCGCCTCAGCCTGCTCCGCCGCGCCTGAGCCTGCCTCGGCTCCCGAACCCGGGACCTCCTGCACCGCGACCGACCGGCACACCACTAATGCGGCCTCGAACTGGTGCGGCCTCGAATTTTCGGCGAGGCCGAAGCACGGGCCGGGGCGGTTGGTCGCGGAGCCGGCCAAGCGGATGAAGCCGGTCCGACTCGTGAGGGCGATCGCCCCCTGAGACGCGCGGTGGTCGGCATCAGCTTCCCCACCACCGTCGTCTCGGTCGAAGCGCCGGTACATGGGAGTTCCGGCACGCTGACTTCCCACGCGGACTTCCGGCGCATGCAGCCCTCGCGCGTGCAATTCGGGCATGCTGCCGGGCCGGCCCGTGGACGGGCCTGATCACCGGTGACCGATCGCCCCGCCGGGTCTCGGTCCCCGTCTCCACTGCCTGTTCGCGCACCGTCTGGGACAGCCTGGGGCAGACGCGGGCGGAGCCCCGGCCACGCTGACTTCCGGTGCATGCAGCCCGAGCATGAGCAAGTTCGGGCATGCTGCCGGGCCGGCCCGTGGACGGGACGGGACGGGTCAGCCTCGATATGCGTGGTTGCGTTCGCTGGCCGCTGTCTGTCCACCTATCGTCCGGGGCAGTGCGCGGAAGTCCGGCACATGAGAGTTCCGGCACACGGACGCCCGTCGCGTGCGGCCCTGGCGCGTGGAGTTCGGACATGCTGCCGGGCCGGCCGGTGGACGGGCCCGGTCAGCGGTGGCCGATCGCCCCGCCGGGCCTCGGTCCGTCTCCACTGCCTGTTCGCGCACCGTCGGGGGCAGCCTGGGGCAGACGCGGTGGAGCCTTGGCCACGCTGACTTCTCGCCTGTGCAGCCCTGGAGCGTGCAGCCCTCCCTGGAGCGTGGAGTTCGGGCATGCTGCCGGGCCAGCCCAGGGGCGGGGCCGGATCACCGGTGACCGATGCGATCACTACGTCAACCACGTCGCCGATCGCCCGTCGCGGATCACCGATCAGAGGTTGCGGATCGCCGTTCAGCGGTCGTCGG
>NZ_BBYK01000048.1 GCF_001570365.1 Microtetraspora fusca
GTGTTCGCATTTTACTAGCCCTTTGCCTAATCGGCAGGCGAAAGGAGAACGTCGTGAGCGCTTCGCGCTCTGGGCTGTCCCGGCTCCGCCGGGCCACCCTTTGTGGGGTCCGGATTCCTCCCGGCCCTGAAGGACCGGGCTTCCTCCGGAGGTTTCGGTGAGACCTCCCGTAGCCCTGGCCGAACGAGACGCATTTCCGGGGGCTGCTGCGGGGGCATTCCTGAACGGCACTCCGGGCAGCGCGCGACCAAAGGGTCAAGTGAGGTAGGGCAGGCGCGCCGACCTGTACAAGCTGATGATGAACCACGCGATGACGATGAAACCCGTGATCGCGACGATGAATGCGATGGCCTGCATCTGGACGACCGCGTACCCGAGCAGCAACGCCGCAACGCTGACTATCGTCAGAATCCAGCGGATCGCGTCGAAAGTCGAAGCAGTGGAGACATCGCCGAAATCTCGTGCCCGGGCGATGATGCCCGCCGCCACGAGCCATGTCGTGACCAGCTTGCTCGCTCCATAAAGCAGGCCGATGACGATGTTCCCCGTGAGCCCGGCGAGTTCCGCGAACGAGAGCACCAACGTCACGAGGGCGGCCATGCGAGCCTTGCCGAAGGCGGGATCGCTTGCTGATTCCAGGCGCGAGAGCCCCGAAACCACGAGCCCCCATCCGACGGCATCTATGAGCAGGTCGAATCCGTTGATGCGTAACGCCAGTGAGGCGATGAGGAATCCGGCCGCGACGCGATGGAGAGGAAACACGGTCGAGATCATCTCATGAGCGGCAAATGCCGATCGCCCCACGCGCTCTGCCAGAATTCGGTCACACGTCAAGAAGGAGGTACGGCAGCCGATGGGCGCCACGCACCGGATCAGGCGGCGGAGGTCTGCGGCTGCCCCGACCAAACCGGGACGGGCGAGCCGGGCACCTCGATGCGGGTGGTGAACAGCCGGCCCGAGTCCGGGTGGGCGAGGCGCCGGTCGTCGGTCAGCTCCGCCGAGGCGGTGGTGATGACCAGGGTGCGCAGGTCCTCACCGGCGAAGGTGAGGCTGGAGGTGTGCGGGGCGGGCACCGGGATGCGCTCGGTGAGGGTGGCGTCGGGGGCGTACCGGCGGACCTCGCCGATCTCCCACACGGCCACCCACAGGTGGCCTTCGGCGTCCAGGGCGATGCCGTCGGGCAGGCCGTCGTCCACCCGCAGGTGTGCCCGCCGCTTCCCCGCCGCGCCGGTCGCCGGGTCGTAGTCGCGCACGAAGACGGTGTGGCGGTAGGTGTCGACGCTGTACATCGTGCGGCCGTCGGCCGACCAGGCCAGGCCGTTGGACAGCTGCAGGTCGCCGTCGATCTCGGTGAGCCGGCCGTCGGCCTCTACCCGGACGAGCGTCTCGCGCTGCGAGGGACCGTCCAGGGACAGGGTGCCCACCAGGAAGCGGCCGGCCGGGTCGACGCCGGCGTCGTTGAGCCGCCGGCGCTGTCCGGCGGGGACGATGCGGGGCCCGCCCCGCCGGGTGCCGTCGGGGTGGAGCACGACGAGGTGTTCCTGGGCGGCCACCAGGAAGGTTCCGTCGGCCGCGACCGCCACCGCGCCGACCATGGAGTCGAACTCGTGCCGGCCGGTCACCTCGACGCGGCCGGCGTCGAGGCGGCCTTCGAGTACCGCTCCGGCGAGGATGTCGACCCACAGCAGGCGGTCCCGGGCGGCGTCCCACACCGGCCCTTCGGCCAGGTGGAACGTCTCGATGGTCGCGGGGACCGGAGGGTTGGTCATCGTGGTTCTCCCAGCTCGCCCAGCAGGGCACGGATGTCCTCGACGGCGTCGACCAGCGCCTGCAGGGGGGTTCGGTAGGTCAGGCCACTGACACTCAGCGCGCCCGAGGGAAGGGTCGGCGAGGTCGCGTAGACGGGGAGGGCGACGCAGTTGATGCCCACCTCGTTCTCCTGGTCGTCGACGGAGTAGCCCTGCGCGCGGATCGCCCGCAGTTCCTCATACAGCTCCTCGGCCGTGCAGCGCGTGTGCGGGGTGCGGCGCACCAGCGGCGCGTCGCCGACCCACTCGGCGACGGCTTCGGGGGTGTCCAACCGGTAGGCCAGCAGCAGCTTGCCGACGGCGGTGGCGTGCGCGGGGTTGCGGCCGCCGATCGTGGAGGTCAGCCGGATGGCACCGGTGGGCGGGTCCACCTTGGCCCGGTAGACGACCTCGCGGCCGTCGAGCACCGCGTAGTGCGCGGTCTCGCCGAACCGGGCGGCCAGCGTCTCCAGCAGCGGCCGGATGCGCACGTGCTCGGGGCGGGCCTCGTGGTGGGCGAAGGCCATCCGCAGGAACTCGTCGCCGAGCATGTAGTGGCCGCGGGCGTCCTGGTCGGCCAGCCCGGCCCGGCGCAGCGCGCCCAGCGCGCGGTGCACGGTCGGCTTGGGGCTGCCGATGGCCCGCGTCAGCTCCTCCAGTCCGACGCCGTCGGGGTAGCGGGACAGCTCCTTGAGAACGGCGAGGACACGATCGGAGCCCACCAGGCGGCCGTCGTCGGCTGGCACGTCAACCGTCATCTGCGTATCCTCCCTGCAATTCCAGAAATTAGACCGCCCGTGCGGTGTGGCGTCCCACGGTGCCGATGGCGGACGTCGCCCAGGGGTGCCGGCGAGTCCGCCCCCGGCTACCGGGACGACCATTCTGGCGAGTGGCCGGGAGGGATCTCACCTCCCGGCTCGCGCAGAACCGTGCGTGAATCTCTGGATTCACAGCCCCCGGCCGTACCGGCCGGGGCCCGTGGGGACGCCTCCTACCGCGGGGCCACGACGTGCTGCCGCTGCGCGCCGAGGCCGGCGATGCCGAGCTCCATCACGTCAGCCGGCCGCAGCCAGATCTGGGGGTCGTGGCCCATGCCAACGCCGGGCGGGGTGCCGGTGTTGATCAGGTCGCCGGGTTCCAGCACCATGAACTGGCTCAGGTGGTGGACGATGAAGTACGAATCGAAGATCATCGTCTTGGTGTTGCCGGTCTGCCGCCGCACGCCGTTGACGTCCAGCCACATGTCCAGGTCGTTGACGTCGGCGATCTCGTCGGGGGTGACCAGCCACGGCCCGGCCGGGTTGAAGGTCTCGGCGGATTTGCCCTTGACCCACTGGCCGCCACGCTCCATCTGGAAGGCGCGCTCGCTGACGTCGTTGACCACACAGTAGCCGGCGATCACGTCCGCGGCGTCCTCCACCGAGTCGAGGTAGGAGGTGCGCCTGCCGATGACGATGCCCAGCTCGACCTCCCAGTCGGCCTTGGTGGACCCGCGCGGGATGCGCACGTCGTCGTTCGGGCCGATGAGGGTGTTGGGCGACTTGGTGAACAGGATCGGCTCGTCGGGCACGGCCTGGCCGGTCTCGGCGGCGTGGTCGCTGTAGTTCAGGCCGATGCACAGGATCTGGTGCGGGCGGGCGATCGGGGCACCGATCCGCTCACCGGCGAACTCGCAGGTCTGCCCGGCGGCGATCCGCTCGGCGACCGGCCCGGCGAGTAGGGCGGTGCCGCCGGCGGCGAAGAACTTCTCGTCGAAGTCCGCGGTCAGGTCGGAGACGTCGATGTAGCGGGTGTCGTCGACGCGGACGACCGGCTTCTCGGCGCCGGGGGCGCCGATGCGCATGAGGTACAACGCTTCTTCTTTCGGGGTCGGGACGGGGCGGAGGGCACCCGGCGGGGCGTGGGGACACCGGCGCGCGACGCGTGCCCGGCCCGGCACCGGGACGGCGCCGGGCGGACCCGGAGGGCCGGTCCCACCGGGGCGCGGACCGGCTCGGGCGGCGCCGCAGACGCTCGGCCGGCGGACCCGCAGCCGGTCTTCGCGTCGCCGGAACGTCCCTCGACGCCGATCACATTCCGAATGTTAGACCACGATTCCGGCAAACGAAATACCACCCTCTCCGGCCCCGTTCATGCGGATCGCCGAACGGCGCGTACTCGGCTTCGAGGAACAACCCGCCAGCCACAAGGCGCCCTCCGCCGTGACCGCCCGGGACCTCGCCTTCCGCCGCTCCGGTCGCCGACGGCAACGGGACGGGCAACCACCTTGCTGCCTGGCAAAATGTCACGGCATCGGGAGAGCGCGGTTACCGGCTGACACGTCGGTGAAATGCGCGGGAAACGCGGCGGAAACGGCGGCTTCCTATGGTCCCGTCATGAGGCTCACTCCACACGAACAGGAACGCCTGCTCATCCACGTCGCCGCGGGCGTCGCCCGCGACCGCCGGGAGCGGGGCCTTCGCCTCAACCATCCCGAGGCCACCGCGATCATCGCGTCCTTCCTGCTGGAGGGCGCGCGGGACGGCCGCAGCGTGGCGGACCTGATGGACGCGGGCCGCAAGGTGCTCCAGCGCGAGGACGTCATGGAGGGCGTCCCCGAGATGCTGGAGTCGGTGCAGATCGAGGCGACCTTCCCCGACGGCACCAAGCTCGTCACCGTCCACCGGCCGATCACATGATCCCCGGCGAGATCGTGTACGGCGACGCGCCGGTCCCGCTCAACCCGGGCAGGCGGCGGATCACGCTGCGGGTCGTCAACACGGCGGACCGGCCGATCCAGGTGGGTTCGCACTACCACTTCGCCGCGGCCAACCCCGCGCTGGAGTTCGACCGGCGGGCCGCCTGGGGCACCCGCCTGGACGTGCCGGCCGGGACCGCCATCAGGTTCGAGCCCGGCATCGAGCGCGATGTGACGCTCGTTCCCCTGGCGGGCCACCGCGTCGTCCCGGGGCTGCGCCCGGAATGGGCGGGCCCGCTCGACCGCGAGGAGTCCCGATGACCGCCGTCGAACGGGCACACTACGCCGCGCTGTACGGCCCGACCGCCGGCGACCGGATACGGCTGGCCGACACGGATCTGTTCGTCGAGGTGACCGAGGACCTCGCGATGGGCCCGGCCGGCGCGGGCGACGAGGCCGTCTTCGGCGGCGGCAAGGTGATCCGCGAGTCCATGGGGCAGGCCCGCGCCACCCGGGCCGAGGGCGCGCCCGACCTGGTCGTCACCGGCGCCGTGATCCTCGACCACTGGGGCGTCGTGAAGGCCGACATCGGCATCCGCGACGGGCGGATCTCGGCGATCGGCAAGGCGGGCAACCCCGACACGATGGACGGCGTCCACCCGGATCTCGTCATCGGGCCGTCCACCGAGATCCTCGCGGGCAACGGCAAGATCGTCACGGCGGGGGCGGTGGACTCCCACGTGCACCTGATCTGCCCGCGACTCCTGGACGAGGCGCTGGCGTCGGGCGTCACGACGATCATCGGCGGCGGCACGGGCCCCGCCGAGGGCACGAAGGCCACCACGGTCACCGGCACGTGGTACCTCGCCCGCATGCTGGAGTCGCTGGACTCCCACCCGGTGAACGTGGCGCTGCTCGGCAAGGGCAACACCGTGAGCGTCGAGGGCCTGTACGAGCAGCTCAGGGCCGGGGCGTCCGGGTTCAAGCTGCACGAGGACTGGGGCACGACGCCCGCCGCGATCGACGCCTGCCTCCGCGTGTGCGAGGCCACGGGGGTGCAGGCGGCGATCCACACCGACACGCTCAACGAGGCCGGGTTCGTCGAGTCGACGCTCGCGGCGATCGGCGGGCGGATGATCCACGCCTACCACACCGAGGGCGCCGGAGGCGGGCACGCCCCCGACATCATCAAGGTGGCGGGCCATCGGAACATCCTGCCGTCGTCCACCAACCCGACCCGGCCGCACACCGTCAACACGCACCACGAGCACCTGGACATGCTGATGGTGTGCCACCACCTCAACCCGTCGATCCCCGAGGACCTGGCGTTCGCCGAGTCCCGGATCCGTCCGGCGACGATGGCGGCCGAGGACGTCCTGCACGACATCGGGGCCATCTCGATGATCGGCTCCGACTCGCAGGCCATGGGCCGGATCGGCGAGACGATCATCCGCACCTGGCAGACCGCGCACGTCATGAAGGGGCGGCGCGGCGCGCTTCCCGGTGAGTCCGGTACGGCGTCCGCCCACGGGACCGCCCACCCCGCCGACAACCTCCGCGCCCGCCGCTATATCGCGAAATACACGATAAATCCGGCGATAGCGCATGGGCTGGACGCCGAGGTCGGCTCGGTCGAACCCGGCAAACTGGCCGACCTCGTGCTCTGGAGTCCCGCGTTCTTCGGGGTGAAGCCGGATCTCGTGATCAAGGGCGGCGTGATCGCGTACGCGCAGATGGGCGACGCGAACGCGTCGATCCCCACCCCGCAGCCGGTGCTCCCCCGGCCCATGTTCGGCGCGGCGCCCGCCACCGCGGCGGCGACGTCACTGCACTTCGTGGCCCCGCTCGCCATCGAGGACGGCCTCGCCGACCGGCTCGGGATCGCCCGCAGGCTCGCCCCCGTCTCCAGCGTGCGGCGGCGCGGCAAGGAGGCGATGGTGCTCAACGACGCGCTCCCCTCGATCGAGGTGAACCCCGACACCTTCGCGGTGCGGGTGGACGGCGAGCTCGTCGAGCCCGCTCCCGCCGAGGTGCTTCCCATGGCCCAGCGCTACTTCCTCTTCTGAGACGACGGCCCCGGCCCCGGCCCCGGCCCGATGGTGGCCGACCGACCCTGGCCTCGACGACCACGACGAAGGACGGTGACCGTGGACGCCGCGCTCCTGTTGCTCGCCGACTCCCGGCTGCCCGCCGGAGGTCACGCTCACTCCGGCGGCGTCGAGGAGGCCGTACGCGTGGGTGCGGTGACCGGTCCCGATGACCTGGCGCGCTTCCTTCGCGGGCGGCTCGCCACGGCCGGCCTGGTCGCCGCCGCACTCGCCGCCGCCGCCTGTGAGTTGGGCTCCAGCGTCATCGACGCTGCGGCGCCCGCCCGGCGACGACCGGCCGACCTCGCCTCCGAGAGCACCGGCGGAGGGCCGGAGAGGACCGGCGGCCCGCCGGAGCCGATCGCCCTCTGGAGGCGGCTCGACGCCGAGGCGGACGCCCGTACCTCGTCGCCCGCCCAGCGGGAGGCCGCCCGCACCCAGGGACGGCTCCTGGTCAGGACGGCCCGGCGGATCTGGCCGTCGCCCGTCCTCGAGACCCTCGCGGGAGCCGTGCCCGAGGGCGCGCACCATCCGATCGCGCTCGGTGCGGCGGCAGCGGCGGCGGGCTGCGACCCGGGCCAGGCCGCGCTGGCCGCGACCTACTCGTCGGTGACGGGGCCGGCGACGGCGGCCGTGCGGCTCCTCGGCCTGGACCCGGTGACGGTGCACCGGCTGCTCGCCGACCTGGCTCCCTCGCTGGACGAGACCGCACGCGCCGCTCATACGGCCGCGCGCCCGGAGCGCGGGGCCGCCGATCCGGAGAGCCGGTGGACACCCCACCCGGACGGCGAAGGAACGGCGGACCCGGATCTCGCCGATCCGGGCTTCGCGGGCGACGCGTGGTGGGCGGCGTTACCCGCGGCGGCCGCGCCCGCGCTCGACCTCCTGGCCGAGAACCACCTGAAGGCCGGGACCCGGCTCTTCGTCTCCTGACCGGTTCCACTCCCTGACGGCTACATAGAAGGACGGTGACCCGGAGATGGGCGCACACCACGACGACCGGCACGACGCACCGGACGGCCACGACCGGGCGCTCCGCCTCGGCATCGGCGGCCCGGTCGGCAGCGGCAAGACCGCGCTGGTGGCCGCGCTGTGCCGCGGCCTCGGCCCGTCGATGCGGCTCGGCGTCGTGACGAACGACATCTACACGACCGAGGACGCCGACTTCCTGCGCCGCGCGGGGGTGCTCGATCCCGAACGCATCCTCGCGGTGCAGACCGGCTGCTGCCCCCACACCGCGATCCGCGACGACATCGCGGCCAATCTGGACGCGGTCGAGATCCTGGAGGAGCGGTTCGGGCCGCTCGATCTGGTGATCGTCGAGAGCGGGGGTGACAACCTGACCGCCACCTTCAGCCGCGGGCTGGCGGACGCCCAGATCTTCGTGCTCGACGTCTCCGGCGGGGACAAGGTCCCGCGCAAGGGCGGTCCCGGCGTCACCACGGCCGACCTGCTCGTGGTCAACAAGACCGATCTCGCTCCTCTCGTCGGCGCGGACCTGGCCGTCATGGCCCGGGACGCGCAAGCCGTACGCGAGGGCAGGCCCGTGCTGTTCACCTCGATCAGGGAGGACGGCGGCGCGCCCGGCGTCGCCGAATGGGTGTCCGGCGTCGTCCACTCGTGGCGGCACCGGCACGGCCACGCCCATGACCACGCGGACGGGCCGGGGCCGGACGGTTCCGGCGAGATCCCCGTGACCGTCGACCGCGCATGACGTCCTTCCCGAGTCGGCACCCGGCGGGCTCCCCGGCGAAGGAGACGCGATGACGGCGCCGCCACTCGACACCCGGTCGTCGGTGCGGGCGCACGCGGCGATCAGGACGGAGCGCGGTCCCGGAGGCCGTACCCGGCTGGAGACGCTGCGGTCGGATCCGCCGCTGACCCTCCGGCAGACCGGACCCGACGTGGTCCACCTCGTCTCGACGGCGGCCGGGCCGCTGGGCGGCGACCGCCTCGTGCTCGACGTCGCCGTCGCGCCCGGCACCACGCTGGAGGTCCGTTCGATCGCGAGCACGCTGGTCCTGCCCGGTCCCTGCGCGGCCGACTCCGTCATGCTCGTCACCGCCCGGGTCGGCGCGGGCGCCTCGCTGCGCTTCGTGCCCGAGCCGACCGTGCTGGCCGCCGGATGCTCGCACCGCGTCGCCGTACGGCTCTCGCTCGCGCGGGACGCCGCCGTGTTCTGGAGGGAGGAGATCGTCTTCGGCCGTCACGGCGAGCGGCCGGGCCGGTGCCGGTCCCGGTTCGACGCGGTCGTGGACGGGACGCCGCTGCTCCGCCAGGAACTCGTCGTCGGCGAACCGGCGATGGACGGCAGCCCCGCCGTGTACGGCACCGCCCGCTGCGTCGGAAGCACCCTCGTCACCGGGTACGGAGCCTTCCCCGCCATGCACAATCACGGGGACGGTCCGCCGCGCGGCGAGCACGCGCAGGCCGGTGCTCCGGAGAGCGCGCCGCGGCGGGCCGTGCTGGGCGACGGCTGCGCGGTACTCCCCCTGGCCGGGCCCGGCGTCCTGGTGTCGGCCCTGGCCGACGACGCCGTCCAACTGCGCGAACGCCTCCAATGGGGCGAAGCGCTCGCCGCGCCGTAGACGCCGCCGCATCCGAGCTCGGGGCGGCGGCGGACGGAGTCAGCGGCCGGCGCCCGGGATCCGGTCGGCGAGACCGGAGTGGAGATCCCGCAGCTCGCGCTTGAGGATCTTGCCGCTCGGGTTCTTCGGGAGCGCGTCGACGAAGGCGACCGCCTTGGGCACCTTGAAGGCGGCCAGCCGCGACCGCGTGTGGGCCCGCAGCTCCTCCTCGGTGACGGCCGTGCCCGGCTTGGTCACCACGATCGCGACGACCGCCTCGATCCAGCTCGGGTGCCTGACCCCGACGACCGCGACCTCGGCGACGGCGGGGTGCTCGTAGACGGCCTCCTCGACCTCCCGGCTGGCGACGTTCTCACCGCCGGTCTTGATCATGTCCTTGATCCGGTCGACGACCGTCAGGTATCCCTCGTCGTCCATCACCCCCAGGTCGCCGGAGTGGAACCAGCCGCCGCGGAAGGCCTCGGCCGTCTTCTCCGGGTCGTCCAGGTAACCGAGGACGGCGTGCGGGCTCCGGTGGACGATCTCCCCGATCTCCCCCGGAGGCACGTCGTCGCCGTCGGCGTCCACGACCCGGGTCTCGACGTTCAGGGCGGCCTGGCCGGCCGATCCCGCCTTGCGGATCTGGTCCTCCGGCTGGAGCATGACCGCGACCGGGGCCATCTCCGTCTGGCCGTAGAAGTTCCACAGACGCACGCCGGGCAGCCGCTCGCCGATCTCCCTGAGCACCTCGACCGGCATGATCGCCGCGCCGTAGTAGCCCTTCCTGAGGGAGGACAGATCGCGCCGGTCGAAGTCCGGGTGGCGCAGGAGGGAGATCCACACGGTCGGCGGGGCGAAGAACTTCGTCACCCGGTGGCGCTCTATCGCCTCCAGCACGGCGGCCGGGTCGGGGCCGGGCAGGATGTGGCTGACCGCACCGAGCTGGATGTCCGGCACCAGGAAGCAGTGCTGCTGCGCGCAGTGGAACAGCGGCATCGCGTGCAGCTCGACATCGTTGCGATCCATGCCGCCGTCGATGACGCAACTGCTGTACTGCGCGATCAGTGCGGCGTGGGACAGCACCGCGCCCTTCGGGCGTGACTCGGTGCCGGAGGTGTAGAGGACCTGGGCGGGGTCGTCGGCGCCGATGAGGACGACGGGGGCCTCGGCGTCCTCGTGGGCGAGCAGCGCGTCGAACGGCTCCCACCCGTCGGCGTCCCCGTACGCGACGCGGATCCGGAGGCGGTCGGACGCCTTGGCCGCGTCCCGCGCCACGGGAAGGAGCGCCTCCTGCGCGATCAGCGCGACGGCGGACGAATGCGCGAGCACGTAGCCGACCTCGTCGGCCCCGAGCATGAAGTTGATCGGCACGAGGACCGCGCCCGCGCGGGCGACCCCGAAGATCGTCTGCACGTACTCCACGCTGTTGCGCGAGAGCACCGCGACCCGATCGCCGGGCCGTACGCCTCGCGCGATCAGGGCGCCGGCCAGCCGGGAGGCGTCCTCGTCCAGCTCGGCGAAGGTACGGCCGGTCCTCCCGTCCGAGACGGCGAGCCTGCCGGGATGACGTCGGGCGGAGCGGCGCAGCAGGTCGGCGAGAGAGTGCCTGCGGGCGAGGGCGACGTCCGTCGCCGCTTCCGAGGGGGCCGAGGGTCCAGCGAAAGGCATGAAGTTCTCCAACCGGCGCAACCGACGAAACTTCCGGAAAGCGTAGTGACTTACGCCACCGTTGAGGAGATCCGTACGGACCGGAATTCCCCGCGCAGGCCGCCCATGTCGACCGCCGCCGCACCCTGATGTGGCACCTCACGTCGTTGACCCGCTGCCCAGCTGAAGCGCCTTTCGTGAAGTCGTCAGCCCTGTCGGCAGGCCACGCCGCAGACGAGTCACGCACGTCTTGTTTGAGACATTGATGTCTCATATGAGGTACATTAGTCTCATGCCGTTCGATCGTGACCATGTACTCCGCTGCGCGGCAGACCTGCTCTCGCACAAGGCGACCGCCACCCAGGACGAGATCGCCAAGGCCGCCGGGATCAGCCGAGCCACCCTGCACCGGCACTTCGCCGGGCGGGACGCGCTCATCCGCGCCCTTGAGGACCTCGGCGTGCGGCAGCTCCAGGAGGTCGTGGATCAGGCCCGGCTGGACGACGGCAGCGCCACCGAGGCCCTGGTACGGCTGGTCGAGAGCACTCGGCCGGTCGCGGGCTTCCTCGCCTTCCTGGCCACCGAGAACCAGCTCTTCGAGGGCGAGGAGGTCAACGAGGGCTGGGCGCGGATCGACGCCCAGATCGCCGCGTTGTTCAAGCGGGGCCAGGAGTCCGGCGAGTTCCGCATCGACCTCTCCCCGGTCTGGCTCACCGAAGCCCTCTACGGGCTCGTCTCCGCCACCGCCTGGACCGTCCTGTCCGGCAAGACCGCGCCCCGCGACTACACCGAGATGATCACTGGACTGATGCTGGGCGGCCTCGAGCGCCGCGCCCCGCAGCCCTGATCACTGCGGCATTCCACGAACCACACCCCGTCGAAGGACAAGCCCAGCCATGACCACCGTTCCGCGACCGACATCGGAGCCGACCGAGCGGTACGACAAGCACCCCGGCCGCTGGGCCGCGCTCGGCGTGCTCGTGCTCGCCGTTCTCCTGGTCGCCGTCGACGCGACGGTCCTCGCCCTGGCCACCCCGTTCATCAGCGAGGACCTCAAGCCGTCCGGCGTGCAGTTGCTGTGGATCGGCGACGTCTACTCGTTCGTCATCGCCGGCCTGCTCGTCTCCATGGGGAGCCTCGGTGACCGCATCGGCCGCAAGAAGCTCCTGCTGGCCGGTGCCGTCGCCTTCGGCGCCGCCTCGCTGTTCAACGCCTACGCCGCCAGTCCCGAACTGCTGATCGCCGCCCGCGCCCTGCTGGGCGTGGCCGGAGCGACGCTGATGCCCTCCACCCTCGCGCTGATCCGCAACATCTTCTCCGACCCGCGTGAGCGCTCCCTCGCCATCGGCATCTGGGGTTCCAGCGCCTCGGCCGGATCGGCCCTCGGCCCGCTGGTGGGCGGATTCCTGCTGGAGCACTTCTGGTGGGGCTCGGTCTTCCTCATCAACCTGCCGGTGATGGCCCTCCTGGTCCTGGTCGGCGCGAAGCTGCTGCCCGAGTCGAAGAACCCCGCGCCCGGACCGTGGGACCTGCCCAGCGTCGGCCTCTCGCTCGTCGGCATGATCGGCGTGGTGTACGCGATCAAGAACGTCGCGTCGCACGGTTGGTCGACGCAGATCGGCGTGGCAGGCGCGGTCGGTGTCGCCGCCCTGGTCTGGTTCGTCCGCCGGCAGAAGAGCCTGGCCACACCGCTGCTCGACGTCCGCCTCTTCCGCCACCGCGGCTTCTCCGCGGTCGTCGCCTGCGACCTCTTCGCCGTGCTGGGCCTGACCGGGCTGGTCTTCTTCCTCTCCCAGTTCCTCCAACTCGTCCAGGGCCTCTCGCCGCTTCAGGCGGGCCTGGCCGAACTGCCCGCCACCGCGGGCGCCGTACTCACCGGACTGCTGGCCGGGGCGGCGGTCCGCCGGACCTCGGCCCGCGCCGTCGTCTCCGGCGGACTCGCCGGCATCGGCGTCGCCCTGCTCCTGCTGACCGGACTCGAACGGAACACCGGCTACGCGCTGCTGCTCACCGCGCTGATCCTGGTCGGCGTCGGCGCGGGCCTCGCCTTCACCACCACCGCCGACATGATCGTCTCCAGCGTCCCGAAGGAGCAGGCGGGCGCGGCCTCCGCCGTCGCCGAGACCGCCTACGAGCTCGGCGCCGCACTCGGCATCGCCTTCCTCGGCTCCATCGTGAACGGCGTCTACCAGGGCTTCATCACCCCGCCCGGCATCCCGCCCACGATCGCGGAGGCCGCGCACGCCTCCATAGGCGGCGCGGTGGAGGCCGCCGCCTCAGTCGGCGGAGCCCACGGCCACGCCCTCCTGACAGCCGCCCAGGACGCGTTCACCGCGGGCCTGGCCGGTACGGCGACCGTCGGCGCGGTGGTCCTCCTGGCCACCGCCCTGGCCGCCTGGTTCCTCCTCAAGGGACAGCGGCAGGGCAGCGCCGCGGACCACTGACCGCAGGCGCACCGACCGCGGCGGTCGGCGAGTGCCCGGACGGCGCCCCGCGTCCTCGCGGGGCGCCGTCACTCCTTGATGCGCTTCATCGTGAGGTGGGAGTCGACGCGGGAGACCGCGGGCAGCGGCAGAATCCGCTGGCTGAGGAACTTCTCGTAGGCGATCTGGTCGGCGACCGCCACGCGCATGTAGTAGTCGGGACGCCCGAACATGCGCCGGAACTCCACGACCTCTTCCAGCGCCGCGACCCGGGATTCGAAGTCCTCCACCGTCTGCAGGTCGTTGACCGCGATCTCCACCGACACGACCACTTCCAGGGAACGGCCCAGGGCCTCGGGGGAGATCTGCGCACGGTATCCGGCTATCACCCCGGCGTCCTCCAGGCGCTTGACCCGGCGCAGGCACGGCGGCGGCGTCAGCCCCACCCGGCGGGCCAGCTCCACGTTCGGCAATCGCCCATCCTGAGCGAGATGAAACAATATTTCACGATCTATGCCGTCAAGGCTGATTACATTCCCCATATGCCTCACTCCCGCTAATTTTCGGTAATCATATTACGCGTCATACGCACTAAAATTGCGTATATGCGTGGAATACGAGCGCGGGACTTCACGGCAGCGGCGGCCGACACCGCCTCGGTGGGGCTGAGCCTGTTCCCCCTCGGGGTCAGCTTCGGCGTCCTGGTGGTGCACGCCGGGCTGACCTGGTGGTGGGCCACGGTGTTCACCGCCGTGATCTACGCCGGGTCGCTGGAGTTCCTGCTGCTGGGCCTGGTCGCCTCGGTGACACCCCTGGGGCAAGTCGCGGTCACGGCGCTGCTGGTGAACCTCCGGCACGTTTTCTACGCGCTGTCCTTTCCCCTGTCCAGGGTCCGGCCGCTCGGCCGCGTGTACGCCACCTTCGCGCTCACCGACGAGGCCTACGCCCTCACCGCCGGGGAACACGCCCGCTCCTGGAGCGGCGCCCGCATTCTCTGGATGCAGGCGCTGTGCCAGGGCTACTGGGTCAGCGGCGCCACTCTCGGTGCTCTGGCCGGCTCGCTGATCCCGCTCACCCTGCACGGTCTGGACTTCGCGCTGACCGCCCTGTTCGTGGTTCTGACGATCGACGCCTGGCGGGCACAACGGGACCTGCCCGCTCCCCTGTTGGCCGCGGCGAGCTTCGCCCTCGCCGCGCTCCTGGCGCCGGGGCAGGTGCTGCCGGCCGCGATGGCCGTGTTCACCACGAGCCTGCTCATCCGGTACGCCCTGCGCCGCCGCGCCGACTCACCCGTGCCCGACGGGCACCGCCACCCCGTGCCCGCCGGGGCCGCGGCGGGCGGGGAAGGGTAGGACCGCATGCCCACCCCGTTCTACCTGGCGGCCTCCGTGGCCGTCAGCGCCGCGATCACCTGGGGCCTGCGCGCCCTGCCCTTCGCCGTCCTGACCCCGCTGCGCCGCTCGGCCGTCCTGCGGTACCTCGCCCGCCAGATGCCCACCGGCATCATGTTGATCCTGGCCCTCTACACCCTGCGCGAGGTCCGCCCCACCGTTTGGGCGGACGTCGTGCCCACCGCGCTGGCCCTGGCGGCCGCCATCGGGCTGCACCTGAAAACCCGCAACGCCGTGATCAGCGTCCTGGGCGCCACGGCCCTGCACGTGGCGTTGTCGACCTTCTGGCCGATCTGACGACCCGCCGCCGCAGCGCGGCGGCCAGGTTTCACCATGTATCGCAACAGAGCCCATCCGCGGCTACCAGACCCTCCGGCCACCATCCGCTGACCGCCGCCGGGCGAGCATGTGGAGGCGTGGAGGCGCGCCCGACGCCGGCCGGGCTCGTACGCGCCTCCGCCGTGCCGTCAGTCGCAGGGCCCGCCCGCGACGTAGATCACCTGTCCGGAGACGAACGAGGCCTCCTCGCGGACGAAGAACGACACCGTCGCGGCGATGTCCTCGGGACGGCCGACCCGGCCGACCGGGATCTGCTTGGCGGCCGCCGCCTTGAAGTCCTCGAAGGGCACCCCGACGCGCGCGGCGGTGGCGGCCGTCATATCGGTCTCGATGAACCCGGGCGCGATGGCGTTCACGGTGACGCCGAACCTGCCCAGCTCGATCGCCAGCGTCTTGGTGAAGCCCTGCAGACCGGCCTTGGCCGCGGCGTAGTTGGCCTGCCCCCGGTTGCCGAGCGCGGACGTGCTGGACAGGTTCACGATGCGCCCCCATCCGGCCTCGGTCATGTACTTCTGCGCCGCCCTGCTCATCAGGAACGCCCCGCGCAGGTGCACGCCCATGACCGCGTCCCAGTCGCCCGCCGTCATCTTGAACAGCAGGTTGTCGCGGATGATCCCGGCGTTGTTCACCAGCACCGTCGGGGCGCCGAGCTCGGCGGCGACTCTCGCCACCGCGGCCTCCACCGCCTGCTCGTCGGCGACGTCCACGCCGATCGCCAGCGCCCTGCCCCCCGCGGCCTCGATCTCCTCCGCGACCGGCTTGCCGGCCGCCTCGTCCAGATCCAGGACCGCCACGGCGAACCCGTCCCGGCCGAGCCGCCGCGCGATCGCCGCGCCGATACCCCGTGCGGCCCCGGTGACCACCGCGGTGCGGCCCGGCTGCCGGGTCTCCTGCTCGCTCACTGCTTCTCCTCTGGTGTCGCGATCACAAATGTCACAGTGTCCGTCATCTCGTCCTCGAGACCGTCGCCCGTACAGGCGGCGTCGGTCACACGCCTCCCGTGAGGGTCAGCCCTCCGTCGACCACGACGACCTGACCGGTGAGCCAGGCCGCCTCCTCCGAGAGCAGGAAGGCCGTGACGCCGGCGATGTCCTCCGGCACGCCGAGCCGCTTCAGCGGGTACTCGGACGCGACCTGCTCCTCCCGCCCCTCGTACAGGGCGGTCGCGAACCTGGTCTTCACCACCGCCGGCGCGACCGCGTTGACACGGATCCCGGGGGCGAGTTCGACCGCGAGATCCTGCGTGATGTAGGTCAGCATCGCCTTGCTCGCGCCGTAGAAGCCGATGCCCGGCGCCGGCTTGACGCCGGCCACGGACGACACGTTCACGACCGCTCCCCCGTGCTCCCCCATCCAGGCGCGGTACGCCTGCTGGACCCACGACAGGGCGGCGAGGCAGTTGACCTCGAAGATCTTGCGCGCGGCGGCGAGGTCCATCTCGACCATGGGCCCGTAGACGGGGTTGATGCCGGTGTTGTTCACCAGCATGTCGACGCTGCCGAACGTCTCCAGGGTGCGCCGGACCGTCTCCTCCTGGTGCGCGACGTCGTCGCTCTTCCCGGCGGACGCGATCGCGTGATCGGGGCCGCCGAGCGCCTTGACCGCCTCGTCGAGCGCCTCCTGTTTGCGCGCGGTGACGCAGACCCGCGCCCCCTCGGCGACCAGCCGCTCCGCGACGGCGAACCCGATGCCGCGGCTCGCGCCCGTCACGATCGCCGTCCTGCCCTCGAACCTTCTCGTCATCTCCGTCTCTCCTCCGGCCGTCCGCTCGGATCGCGCCCTCGGCTCAGGCGCTCAAGGATCATGGCCATCCCCTGGCCGCAATGCTGCGTGTCACCGGCACCTCACGCGAACGGGGTAACTAAGCGCTTGCTTATGTCAGCGCGTTTGCTCAGCGTTCCCTAATTGCGCCATCCTTGTCAACGCTCGCGCCGTACGGGCCACGAACAGAGAGTGACGACGTGCCGGACGCCCATCCGAAGACCGGGGAGAGCCGCCCCGAGAGCGCCCGCGACCGGCTGATCGCCGCCGGGGTGGAGGCCTTCGCCGCCAAAGGGTTCCACGGCACGACCACCCGCGACATCTCCTCCGCTGCCGGGATGAGTCCCGCCGCCCTCTACGTGCACTACAAATCCAAGGAGGAGCTGCTCTACCAGATCTCCCGGACGGGGCACGAGGCCACGCTTCAGCTTCTGCGGGAGAGCAGGGCGAGCTCGGACGACCCGGCCGAGCAGCTCCTCGCCGCCGTCCGCGAGTTCGTCGCGCATCATGCCCGCGGCCACACGAGAGCGCGCATCGTCAACTACGAGCTCTCCGCGCTCAGCGCGGAGCACTACGAGGAGATCCGGGCCATCCGCCGGGCCATCAACCAGGAGATGCGCCAGATCGTGGAGTCCGGCGTCGCCCGCGGCATGTTCCACACCCCCAACGCGCGCATGACCGCGCTCGCGCTGCTGTCACTCGGCGTCGACGTCGCGCGCTGGTACCGCGACGAGGGCGAATGGAGCCACCAGGACATCGCCGACCACTACTGCGAGCTGGCCCTGCGCATGGTCGGCGCACGCGCGTAGCGGCACGCGCACACGAACCGCCGATCTCCGTGCTGACACGGATCACTCCCCGCCACTCGCGGGCCTAACTTGAGAGCCGTGGCACCTCCGCCCGCCGGGCCGCCCCAACGCCTTTCCCGGTCATGGCCCCGTCCGCCGTGTTCACCGGCAGGTGACAGGACTTTGAAAGCGAGTCTCAAGGGAGCGCGCGGAAGCTCCTTCTCAGTGACGACCCATCGGAAGGATCACCAATGAGCAACGTCCGGAAGACCCTCACAGCCGTCGCGGCGATCGCGCTCCTCTCCCTCGCCGCGGCCTGCGACGGCGGCGACGGCGGCGCCGGCGTCGCCAGCGGCACGAGCGGAAAGGACAAGCCGGCCGCCGTCAGCACGGTCACAGACGGTGCCGACGACAGCGGCACGAAAGACGCCGACGACAGCGGCACGAAAAGTGCCGCGGGCGGCGCGGACAACCCGGCGGTCTGCGCGGAGGCGGTCGCCGCGACGGGAGACTTCATGACCAAGGTGATGATGGCGCCCACCGACCAGCAGAGCATCAACAAGGCGATCTCGGGCCACGCCGACAAACTCAAGAACCTCTCCGAGCGGGCCGACGGCGATCTCAAGACGGCCCTGACCGAGATGGTCGACGCGTTCTCCCAGCTCGACGTCGGCTCCACCACGGCGAGCGAAATCAGCAAGAAGGTCGACGTGGCCAGCAAGAAGCTCCTGAAGTCCTGCTCCTGACCCCCTCAGGACTTCGGGCGTGCGGCCGACCAGGTAGGGCGCTCCTGACGTGGTCGTGTACGGCCGAGGATTCCCTCCTCAGGGACCGCGGAGAGTTTGCCGTCCGGGCGGCGTGACCCGCCGGCATGAGGGCAGGCCACACCGGAGGGCGGACCGCAGGTGGCCGCCACTACTTCGCCGGACGCCATCTGGCCAGGCACTCCCGGAGGACACATGGCGAGAGTAGGGCGGCTGCTCGTGACAGCCGCCGTCTTGGGCACGGGGATCAGCCATGCCCTGGCGGACCTGAACCGCACGCACGTCTTCAACCCCCGATGGACGCCGCACGCCCGCTTCCACGCGGCGTCGGCGATCGTGACCGACCTGGGCTGGACGATCGCCGGAGTGTGGCTGCTGTGGCGATCGGGAACACGGCGAGAGCAGGATCTCGCGCTGAAGGTCGCCGCACTGCACCCGATCTTCAGCTACGCGCCCTTCTTCGTCGCGGTCACGCTGCCGGGGGCCGAGGCCGAGGACAAGCCTGGGCAGATACCGCGTGTCGCCGGAGTGCCCGTGAACCTGTTCGTGGCCGGCGTCGCGTCGGGTCTGTCGGCACTCGGATACCTGCTGGCCCGTGCCGACGATCGCCGTGGCAGGCCTTCGGCGCGGTCGTCGGATGCCCGCCCGACCGCGGGCGTCCGCCCCGGCGAGGTTCGTGACCACCAAGCTCTGGCAGCGGGAACGTGACGGCCCCGGCGCCCACCCCCGGACCCGCGTGAATGGCTCCCGAACCGGGGCAGCACACCCGTATGACCGGCACGCGACAACCGTGCCCCAGAGCCGACTACCTGCCGATCGCCGACCATGGACTGATCGGCGATCTGCGCACCGCGGCGCTGGTGGGCACCGACGGCACCATCGACTGGTACTGCTGTCCGCGCTTCGACGCACCCAGCGTGTTCGCCTCGATCCTGGACGCCGACCGGGGCGGGTCGTTCGAGCTGGCCGCCGACGCGCCGACGAGGACCAAGCAGTTCTACTTCCCGGACACCAACGTGCTGATCACCCGGTTCTTCACCGAGGACGGTGTGGGAGAGGTCCAGGACTTCATGCCGATCACCGACGGCGCGGGCGAGCCCGGCCGGCACCGGCTGATCCGGCGCGTACTGTGCGTGCGCGGCTCGGTGCCGTTCCGCGCGCGGGTGGCCCCGCGGTTCGACTACGCCAGGAAGCCGCACACCGTCCGACGGCACGCCGGTCAGATCCTCTTCGAGTCCGCGGATCTCGCGCTCGCGCTGACCGCGACCGTGGCCGTCGAACACGACGCCCGGAACGCGACCGCGTCGTTCAAGCTCGGCGAGGGTGAGTCGGCGGTTTTCGCGCTCGACCGCGTCAGCGACGACATCGCGCCGCGGGGTTGCCCGCACGCCGAGGCCGAACAGCAGTTCACCGCCACCGTGGCGTTCTGGCGGCGATGGCTGTCCTCCTCCCGCTACCGCGGCCGATGGCGGGAGATCGTGCACCGCTCCGCGCTGACGCTCAAGCTGCTCACCTACGCGCCCACCGGCGCGATCGTGGCCGCGCCGACGACCAGCCTTCCCGAACAGATCGGCGGCGGACGCAACTGGGACTACCGGTACGTCTGGATCCGCGACGCGGCCTTCTGCGCCTACGCCCTGCTGCGCCTGGGCTTCTCCAGCGAGGCCGAGGCCTTCATGAAGTTCCTGGGCGAGCACATCAGCCTCCGCCCCGGCGGCCAGGGGCCGCTGCAGATCATGTACGGCATCGACGGCCGCACCGACCTCCCCGAACACGAACTGGACGAGTTGGAGGGCTACTGCGGCTCCGCCCCGGTACGCATCGGAAACGCCGCCGCCGACCAGCTCCAGCTCGACATCTACGGCGCGCTGATCGACTCGGTCTATCTCTACGACAAGTGGGGCCAGCCGATCCCCAGCTACCAGTGGGACAAGGCCTGCGAAGCGGTGGAGTGGGTCTGCGACCACTGGGACCAGCCCGACGAGGGCATCTGGGAAACCCGCGGCGGCCGCAAGAACTTCCTGTACTCGCGGCTGATGTGCTGGGTGGCGATCGAACGGGCCATGCGGCTGGCCCACCGCCGTGGCCTGCCCGCCGACCTCTCCCGCTGGGCGCAGGCTCGGGACACGATCTACCGGGAGATCATGCGCCGCGGCTGGTCTCCCACGCGGCGGGCGTTCGTCCAGCACTTCGACGACGACGTCCTCGACGCCTCTGTCCTGATGATGCCCCTGGCCAAGTTCATCTCCCCCACCGACCCGCAGTGGCTCGCCACGCTGGACGCGCTCACCGCCGACCTGGTGTCCGACTCGCTGGTCTACCGCTACGATCCCGCTGCCAGCCCCGACGGCCTGCGCGGCACCGAGGGCACCTTCTCGATCTGCTCGTTCTGGTACGTGGAGGCGCTCGCCCGTGCCGGGCGGCTCGACGAGGCACGGCTGGCCTTCGAGAAGATGCTCACCTACGCCAACCATCTCGGCCTGTACGCCGAGCAGATCAGCCACACCGGCGAGCAGCAGGGCAACTTCCCGCAGGCATTCACGCACTTCGCACTGATCAGCGCCGCGTTCAACCTCGACCGCGCCCTCGGCTGACCGCCGGTCGCGCCACGTGTGGGAGGGGCGGCCCCTGACCGGCCCGCGCGCCTCAGGTGGCGCGCTCTTTTCCCGCGCGGTCGCCGCTCGGTCGAGGCCGGCTTCCCGGTTCTCTCACCATCCCTCAGTCAGGACGCGAGATGGGTCATCGAGCGGCTCCCTCTTCAGCGTCTCGGGGGGTGGTGGGGGTGGAGATCCGGGCGCCGGAGCCGGTCGAGGCGCGAACCCGGAGCTCGGTCGGGTGCACCCGATTGACCGGCTCGTCGCCGGGCGCGTCCGTCGCCAGGATCTCCGCGAGCAGTTCGGCCGCGCTCACGCCGTAGGCACGCGGGCGCAGGTCGACGGCGGTGATCGGCGGGTCGCACATCTCGAGGCTCTGGCTCGCCACACACGACGCGAGCAGCAGTTCCTCGCCGACCTGCCGTCCGAGCGACCGGAGGGTGCCGAGCGCGCGCAGGGCGCTGCCGTCCGGGGCGCAGACGAGGGCGTCGAGGTCGGGACGGGCGGCCATCAGGTCACGCACGACCGCGTCGAGCGTCTCGGGCGAGGCGTCCACCGCGACGTCTCTGACGGCGGGTTCGACGCCGTGCGCCGCGCACCACCGCTCGTAGGTGTCCCGCAGCGTCAGCGACCAGTCGGTGAGGAAGTCCCCGTCCGTCGTGATCAGCCCGGGCATGGCGGCGCCGCGAGCACTGAGGTGCTCGAGGAGCTGGGTGGTCGTCGCCACGTGGTCCGCGCTCAGGATGCCGCGGGGCACGGGACCGGCACCCCGGTGGTGTCCCACGGTGACCACCGGAACGCCGCCGCCGAGCAGGTCGGCGACGACCGGGTCGTCCTGAATGGGGTCCAGGATGATCAGGCCGTCCACGCGGAGCCGGGGCGCCTTGATCCCGCTGGAATCGGGGCCGAGCAGGGTGAGGTCGAGCCCGGCCACCCGGGCCCGCTCGGCGATCCCGAAGGCGAACTCCATGTAGAAACCCGTGCCCATGACCTGGCGCGGCAGGTAGAGGCCGACGGCGCCGACGCGGCTGTTGCGCAGGTGGCGGGCGGCCGTGTTGGGGTGGTAGCCGAGACGGGCGGCGACCTCCTCGATCCGGGCCCGGGTCCGTGCCGAGACACGGCCGGCGCCGGACAGCGCGTCGGACGCGGTGGTCTTGGAGACCCCCGCGTGCCGGGCCACGTCGACGATCGTCACGGAACGGGCGGGCCCCGCGGGGGTTTCGGGGGGCGGCGGCGCGGCACCCGGCACGCCTGTCGGTGACTGCGCCCGCCCCTCGGCATTTTTCACGTCTTTAACTCCGAGGTCTTGCCGGAACGTTCCGGATGCCTTTACTTTAACGACGCCGGAACGTTCCGGCATCTTCAACGTGGTCCCCCCATCGCACATCGGCACGAAGGACCGCCATGAACCACGCCCCCCATACCCGTCCCCGGCCGCGCGGCCTGTTCGCGGCCCTGCTCATCCTCGACGTCGTCCTGACGCTCTGCCCGCCCGTGTACTGGCTGGTCGGAGGCCGCGCGGACGCCACGCTCTCCCTGCTCTACTTCATCGGCGGCGGAGCCGTCGTCCTCGCCAGCATCGTGATCATGTACGTGCTCGACCGCCCGCCCGCGGCCACCCCCGGAGGCCTGTCGTGAACATGCTGGTCGGGTACGGCGCGATCGCCCTGCTGCTCCTGCTGATCGTCCTGGTCCTCGAACGCTCCAAGAGGGCGAACGACGACTTCAGCGACTACACCGTCGCCGGACGTTCCTTCGGGTCCTGGTATCAGACCATGTCGTTCCTGAACACCTGGCTGCCCGGATCGATCTTCATCTCCTTCACCGGCCTGGCCGCCGGCGCCGGGGTGATCGGCTTCTACTACCTGCCGTACTCGCTGCTCGCCATGGTGCTGATGTTCTTCATGGCCCAGCGCGTGCACGACTGGGGACGCCGCTTCGACCTGCGCACCCAGGCGGACTTCCTCGGTCGGCGCTTCGGCTCCCGCCACGTGCGGACCGTCGCCGCCGTCATCGGTGTCGTGGCGTCGTTCCCCTGGCTCGTGCTGGGACTGCAGTCCCTCGGCCTGGTGTTCTCGTACCTGTCCTTCGGACGGGTGTCGGCGAACGCCGCCATCCTGATCGGCATCGGCTTCCTCGCGCTGCGCCAGATCTGGACGGTCCGCATGGGCATGCGCGGCGTCGTGGTCAGCGACATGGTGCAGGGCTTGGTGGCGTACGTGCTGGGGCTGTGCGTCATCCTCGGGCTGCTGGTGTGGCTGCTCACGAACGGGCACACGCTGGACAAGGTCCCCGGCACGTTCTTCTCGCTGCCCGGGCCCGGCAGCGAGGCCGGCCCGCTGTACCTGATGTCGATCGTGCTGACCGGCGCGCTCGGCGGCTGGTGCTGGCCCGACATCTTCGTACGGCTGTTCACGGCCCGCAGCACGGCGGTCATCAAGCGGTCGGCGGTCCAGATCGCGCCCTTCGTCCTCGTCTTCGCCACCGCGCTCAGCCTGCTGGGCATGCTGGCCTCGACGGTCCCGGGCGTCTCGGCCGAACCCGACCACGTCTGGTTCATCACCGCGGGCGTCGGCGGCACGGTTCTCGTGTCCCTGGCCGGGGTCATCGTCCTGGCCGCCACCATGGGCAACGTCGACGCCAACATGCAGGCCTGCGGCGCCCTGATCACCAACGACGTGCTGCCCCGCCGCGCGGACGACCGTCCCGACGACGGACGGGAGACCGCCACGGCCAAGGTGGCCGTGATCGTGCTGACCGTGCTCGCCGCGGCCGCCGCCGCCGCGACCACGACCAGCGAGGGCCTGTACAGCCTCGCGATCATCTCCTACCAGGGCATCTGCCAGCTCGCGCCGGCGCTCTTCCTCGGCATCTTCTGGAGGCGCGGAACCGCGGCCGGGGCGATCGCGGCCATGCTGAGCGGCTTCGCCGTCGCCGCGGTGCTCCAGGCGGTGTACGAGACCTCGATCCCCTGGCTCGGCGGCCTGACCTCCGGCGTTGCCGGGCTGATCGTCAACACCGCCGTCTATGTCGGCGTCGCGTTCCTCGGACCGCGCTCGCGGGCCGAGGAGGCCCGGATCGCCTCCCTCTTCGACGACGTCTCCGACGCGACCCACGGCGAACCCGTCCCCGCACAGTAAGGAGCCTGGAACATCATGACCACCGGATACGTCTGGCACGAGCGCTACGCCTGGCACGACACCGGCACGCACGCCGGGTTGCTGCCCGCGGGTGGGGCCGTCCAGCCCTTCCGGAACTTCGAGAGCCCGGAGTCCAAGACCCGGTTCGCCGGGCTCGTCGAGGTCTCCGGGCTGCTCGACCACCTGGTCCGCGTTCCGGCGCGACCCGCCGCGGAAGAGGACCTGCTGCGCGTGCACACCCCCGAGTACGTGGCGCGCATCCGGGCCCTGAGCGAAGCGGGCGGCGGCGACGCGGGCGACGGCCAGTCCCCCTTCGGGCCGGGTTCGTACGAGATCGCCCGGCTCGCGGCGGGCGGGACGATCGCGGCGACCGAGGCGGTGCTGATGGGGAGGGCGGACAACGCGTACGCGCTGGTCCGCCCGCCGGGGCACCACGCGGAGCGCGACAGCGGCATGGGCTACTGCCTGTTCGCCAACATCGCGGTCGCCGTGGAGTGGGCGCGCGCCAACCATGGGGTGCGCCGGGTGGCGGTCGTCGACTACGACGTGCACCACGGCAACGGCACACAGTCGGCGTTCTACGAGGACCCCGACGTGCTGACCGTCTCCATCCACCAGGAGCACCTGTTCCCGCAGCACAGCGGCACGTTCGCGGAGACCGGCGAGGGAGCGGGCGCGGGCGCGGCGCTCAACATCCCGCTCCCGGCCGGCTGCGGCAACGGCGCCTACACCGAGGCGTTCCGCCGCGTGGTGACCCCCGCCGTACGGGCCTTCGCCCCCGAACTGATCATGGTGGCGAGCGGGTTCGACGCCTGCGCGGCGGACCCGCTGGGGCGGATGACCGTCACGGCCGCCGGGTACCGCGCGCTGACCCGGCAGCTGATGGACGTCGCCGACGAGGTCTGCCAGGGCCGCCTGGTCATGTCGCACGAGGGCGGCTACTCCCCCGTGTACGTCCCGTTCTGCGGGCTGGCCGTGCTGGAGACCCTGTCGGGGTACGAAACCGGCGTCGGAGACCCCTTCGACGACATTTGGGCCCCCTCTCCGCAGCACCCGCTCACCCCGTGGCAGGACGACGTGCTGAAGCGCGCCGAGGACGTGGCCCGCGGCCTCGGCCTACTTGCCCCCTCGCGGCCGATTTGAGCACCGATCGCACAAGTCGCGGGAGGTGAGGCTCGGCCGACCGGTCGGCATGGATTGTCCAGATGTCCGGCCCACGAGCGTCGGCGACGGTTCCGCTTCTCAACAGGCAGCCCCCCGATGTGGCGGAGCCACGGAAGACACAGGGGCGAAGGTCGTTCTTCCAGCAGGGAGCTCCACCTTCGCCCCTGGCCCTCGGCCGCTTCCCTGCCGTTGGTCTTCGCGAGCGGAGATCCATCTTGGCAAGTTCTCGGCGTCTTTGCGCTGGTGGTCCTGGTCGGCCTTGTCCTTCGCATCGAAGGGGCGATACGGCGCTGACACCTGGTCTCCGGAATCGTCCGTTGCGATCCCTGTTGCAGTTCAAGGGAGTCGCACACGGTTCAGTGTGGACCACGTAAGGTCTCTGAGCTACACGGTGTGGACCCTGCTGGTATGGGTCGCCTCGGCGGCGGCCGACTTCGGGCTCGGCCTCATCTCCGGAGCGTCGGAGGATGTACGGCCGATCACGCTGTCCATCGGGGTGAGCCTGCTGGGCGAGGCGCTCACCCTCGGCCTGCGCGCCCTGGCCGGCGGGATTCCGTTCGCCCCTGAACGCTCCTCCGGGAGAGCGGCAGGGTGACGTCCGTCGTGCCCGCGAATGAGCCCAGGGCGAGTCCGATCGGGACCAGGGGCACGGTGGCTCGGCGGTGGGCTCCGCCGTGTGCGACGGCGGCACATCCAGGCCGAGCGGATTCGGCCCTCCGGCGCGCGCTCGGCCAGGCGCTTTGCCGACCAGGGCACGCGCTGGATGCGCGCGTGCCCCTCAGCGCTCGGCCGCGAGTTCGACGCGCAGGCGCTTGCGGTCGAGCTTGCCGACAGCCGTCTTGGGGATGGCGTCGCGGAAGACGACCTTGCGCGGCTTCTTGTAGGACGCCACCTTCTCGGCCACGTGCGCGACCAGCTTCTCGCGCAGTTCGTCGTCCGGCTCGACACCGTCGGCGACGACCACGACGGCGGTGACCGCCTCCACCCAGCGCTCGTCGGGGGTGCCGACGACGGCGGCCTCGCGCACCGCCGGGTGCTCCAGCAGCGCGTCCTCGACCTCCCGCGGATAGACGTTGTAGCCGCCACTGATGATCATGTCGGAGGTCCGGTCCTTGAGGAACAGGAAGCCGTCGTCGTCCAGGACCCCGATGTCGCGGGTGTGGACCCAGCCGCCGCGGAAGGTCTGCGCGGTCAGTTCCGGGGCGTTGAAGTACCCGGCGATCGCCGAGGGCCCGCGCACCACGATCTCCCCTGGCTCGCCCGGGGCGACCTCGCGGCCGTCCTCGTCGAGCAGGCGCAGGTCGATCTCGATCGCGATCTGCCCGCACGCGGCGAGCCGCTCGCCGACGTGGTCCTCGGGCCGGAGTACGGCGATGCACAGCGGGATCTCGGTCTGCCCGTAGTACTGCCAGAAGCGCTCCCGGCCCCACCCGCGCATGGCGCGCTCGATGGTGGGACGCGGCATGGGCGAGGCGCCGTAGATGACCCGGCGCAGCGTGGAGACGTCGGTGGTCTCGAAGGCCGGGTGCTCGACCAGCATCTGGATCATGGTCGGCACCAGGGTGGTCGCGGTCGCCCCGTAGCGCGGGATCGCCTCCAGGAACGCCCCGGGCAGGAAGCCGGGGAGGATCACCGTACGGCCGCCGCGCAGCCACAGCGGCAGCACGAACACCCCGCTGGCGTGGATCAGGCTCGCGGCGTGGAGCATGACGTCGTCACGCGTGGCCGGGAAGAGGTTGAGCAGCACGTTCCGGCAGATCGCCGCGTAGGACGCCTGCGTGTGCCGGGCCGCCTTCAGGGTGCCGGTCGTCCCGGAGGTGAACAGGGTCAGGATCACGTCGTCGGGCTCGACCGGGACGTCGGGCGGACTCGCCGGCGCGTTCTCCGCCCTGCGCATCAAGCTCGGCTCGTCCCCCAGGCCGGTCTCCAAGCCCAGGAAGACGACATGAGGGAGCGCGGCGGCCAGTTCACGGGCGCGGCCGGTCAGGTCCGGCCCGAACACCACGAGCTCGCATCGGGTGTCGGTGAGCATGGTGACGTGCTCGGCGACCGACAACCGCGCGTTGAGCGGGACCCGGTTGATCCCGGCCTTCACGCAGGCGAAGTCGAGCGGGACGCTGAGCAGGCTGTTGTTCACGAGAAGACCGACCCGCCGGCGGTGCCCGGCGCCCGCTTCCCTCAGCACGTGAGCGAGCCGGTTGCTCAGCCGGTCGACCTGCGCGTAGGTCAGTTCCTCCTCGCCGAACACGACGGCGACCCGGTCGGCGTGCTGCCGCGCGCCGCGAACGATCAGCTCACGGGTGGTGGGGCTCATGCTGGTCTCCTCTCGGGGTGAAGCTTCCGTGCCGGCCTTCGCCGGCGGCGAAGCGGGCGGCGCCGGCCACGCCCTCGCGCTCCACGACGGGGACGCCCGCGGCTCCCTCGGCGCGCAGCGCCTCGGCGACGGTCAGATCGAGCCCGGCGTAGACCGAGGCGCGGTCGGTCAGCACGCACTCGAACGGGAAGGCCGCGATCTGGGCGGCGAGCTCCCGTGCGGCGTCGACCGCCTGGCCGGGTTCGACGACGCGGTTGGCCAGTCCCATCGCGAGCGCCTCGTCGGCCTTGACCGGACGTCCGGTCAAGATCAGGTCGAGTGCCCGGCCCAGGCCGACGATCCGCGGCAGGCGGACCGTGCCGCCGTCGATGAGCGGCACCCCCCACCGGCGGCAGAAGACGCCCAGCACCGCGTCGCGCTCCACGATTCGCAGGTCGGCGAGGAGGGCCAGCTCGAGTCCGCCCGCGACGGCGTACCCGCCGATCGCGGCGATGAGAGGCTTGCCGAGCTGGAGCCGGGTCGGTCCCATCGGGCCGCTGCCGCCGCCGGAGGGGTCGAGCTCGTTGCGGCGAGCCGGGTCGCCCACCGCGGTCAGGTCGGCTCCGGCGCAGAACGTCCCGCCCGAGCCGGCGAGCACAGCCACGCGTTGACCCGGATCGGCCTCGAACTCCTCGAACGCCGCCCGCAGCTCCGCGGCCATCGCGCCGTCGACCGCGTTGCGCCGGTCGGGACGGTCCAGCCAGATCGTGGTGGTCGTGCCCTCGACCTCGACCCGCACATCAGCCATCACTACCTCCGTGGTCCTACAGTGGAGCAACGGAGTGCCTTTATAACGCGCCATGGAAATTTTTGTCTAGGAGCCGTTACAAATGACCGAGCTGACGGCCCGCAAGCTCCTGTTGGACCTGGTGACAGCCCGCCCGCACACCAGGTTCTCGATCTCGGCGCTGTGTCGCGCCGGCGAGATCGTGGGACTGAGCGGGCCGAGCATCCGCATGGCGACGACGCGGTTGAACGAGGAGGGGGTGCTGGACCGCGACGGCCGCGGCACCTACACCCTGCATCCCGACCGTCTGCGCACCTACCCCCATGTCGAGCACTGGGAAGACCGGCACCTCTCCGTCGTTCCGTGGAACGGGCGCTGGGTCGCGGTCGAGAACTCCACCACCGCCCGCACCGACCGCGCGACCCTGCGCCACCACGAGCGCGCGCTGCAACTCCTGGGGTTCCGCGCCTGGCGCGGCGCGCTCCACGTACGCCCCGACAACCTCCGCGACGGCGTCGACGGGCTGCGCGGGACCCTGGGGAACACCGGCATGGCCCCGGGAGCCGGCGTGTTCGGGATCGATCAGCTCGATCCGGCGACCGACCATGAGCTGCGACGACTTTGGGACACCGGCGAGCTCGTCGCGCGACTCGACCGGACGGCGGACGAGCTCACCAGGAGCCGCGACCGCCTCAGCACGCTGAGCGCCGAGGAGTTCGCACGCGAGTCCCTCCTCCTCGGCAGCCGGGCGATCGCGACGATCGTGAACGACCCCCTGCTGCCCGAAGAACTCTGCGCCCCTGAGCCCCACCGACGACTGGTCGCGCTGACCAGGTCCTATCAGGAGACGGCCCAGGCCGTCTGGGGGCGACTGCTCGGCCTCGACGAACCGAACTGAGCGCCTCGGCGAAAGCCGTCCTTGTGCCGACAGCCGGAGACTGACGCACGGTCGGAACCGCGAGAAGAACGGCTCCGACTCGAGTCCAGGCGGCGACGCGAGCAGGATCCATCGACTGTGCGATCTATTGACATATCCGGCATGGATATTGAAGCATAAGATGCAGTGAAACACCTGTTACATAGTACCGCGCAGGCGCAACCCGGGGCGTCGTCGCCTCAACCCTCCAGTTCGTCGAAGGCGAAGACGGCAGCGGCGATCTCCAGTCGTCGCCGCTGAAGCCAGTCGGCGGCGCTTCGCTCGCACCCCTCAGCGGCCCCGCCGCCCTTGAGGGGCGAAGTGGGTGATCGGCGCCGTGCTTTCGCTCACAACAGTGACCACCACCTTCGGCGCTCCCGCAGTGATCGCCGTACTGCCGCGCGTCCGCGCGGCCCTGACCTCACCGGCGGTGTGACAATGGATCAGCACAGGCTGCCCCTGACGAAGCTCCAGACGGGCCTGCCGCCCGCCTCTCCCTCGGCCGTCCTCCGCGTGATCGCCGACATCTCCTCCGTCGGCGGCCGCTTCGAGCTCGGCGTCAGCCGGGCCGAGGCCGGCTGGCGGCCCCTCACCGACCTGCTCACCGATCCCGGCGGCCTGGAGGCCGTGATCCGTGACATGGCCGGACACATGGGCACCGACGAGACCCGGGTGGCCGCCTCGATCCTGTTCCAGAAGGTCGCCTCCCGGCTGTGCTCACCCGCCTTCGGCGCGGCCGTGGCCCACGGCCTGCTCATCGACCTGGACCCCCGGCACGTCCACTGGCACGCGGCCCCCGACGGCGTGCTGCCCCTGCGCGTCACCGATCCGGCCGGATGGGAGGTCCGCGACCCGGTACAGGCCGCCGATGCGCTGTACCGGACTGTGGTGATCGGCCTGCTGGAACCGCTCGGCGAGGCGGTCCGGGCGGTCGTGAAGATCGCACCGGGCCTGCTGTGGGGCAACGCGGCCTCGGCCCTGGCCGGGACCATGCGGGCCCTCGTCCGCGTACGTCCCGAACTCACCGGACCGGCGCTCACGCTGGGCCGGGAACTGCTGGACATCGGCCCGTTGCGCGACACCGGGGAGCTGGCGGAGCCCTCCCCTGGCCACCCGTTCTTCGTCCGGCGCAGTTGCTGCCTGTACTACCGCGTATCGGGTGATAAATGCGGCGACTGCGGCCTGACCGATCCCGGCGCCCCCCGCGACCGGCGTGCTCACGCCGTTCACGGATCGCGGCGAGCCCGGCCTGCGTAGACCTGCCTACGCGGATCCGATCGCCGCCGCCGCGGGCATGCGCGTGGAGCTGGGCCGGCCCCGGTAGACGCGCACCCCGGTGAGAGTGCTGGGGTAGCCGTTGGCGGTCCGCCGAGCGGCAAGGAACTGCCCGAGATTGAGCGGGTCGACGTGACCGACCGCCGGATGGGTTCCTTGTGGCCAGAACGACTGGAGGGCGGCGCCGTGCAGGTTCTGGTAGTCGACGAAGACGACAAGCCGAGCGTGGGGGGTGAAGGTCAAAGCCGTCGGAACCAGCGCCCCCTTCATCCTTCTTCCACGCCGCTGTCCGGTCGGGCGGCCCTGGCAGATCCCTCATGTGCGCTGGTCACCGGACAGCCCTCGGCTGTTCGATCTTCTTCCTGTGAGCGGAAGGATGATCGGCCAAGGGCTGTCTCGCCGCCCCCGGAGCTAGCCGGAGAAGCGGAATCCGTCGACGAGCACGGCGGGGACGGTGATGTCGCCGAGAACCGACACCCCTCCGAACCAGCCGCGTACTGTCCTGCGGTCCCGGCCGATCGCGCTGACCCTGCGCAGCACGTC
The DNA here is from genome assembly GCF_001570365.1 of Microtetraspora fusca. GTDB lineage: Bacteria > Actinomycetota > Actinomycetes > Streptosporangiales > Streptosporangiaceae > Microtetraspora > Microtetraspora fusca. Next base: position 30,944 of record NZ_BBYK01000048.1, read on the forward strand.
CAGATAGCTCTGGCTGAAGCGCAGGTCGCGAACGGGCGCGACGATCTCTCCGTGCTCGACGAGGAAGACGCCGTCCCGGGTCACGCCGGTGACGACCGCGCGCTTGGGATCCACCGGGTTGGTGTAGTAGAAGCGGGTGACGAGGAGCCCCCGATCCAGCCGTCCGACCAGTTCCTCCCGGGACAGCCGCCCCGGCGCCATGAACATGTTCGTCGGGAGGGGCCCGACCGGGTTGGGCGCGGGGAGCGCGTGCCCGGTGGAGCGGATCCCCGCCCTCGCCGCGGTTCCGGTGTCGTGGACCAGTCCCACGCACCTGCCGCGGTCGATGAGGCTGACGCGTTCCTTGCCGACGCCCTCGTGGTCGAAGGCGCTGGGCAGCCCCGCCGGGTCGGTTCCGTCGTCCCAGACGGTGACGAGGTCGCCGGCGACGCGGACCCCCGGCGCGGCGAAGGACTGCCCCTCCTGCACGGCGCGCGCGTTGAACCCGCATCGGCCCAGCTTGGCCAGCAGGTCCGCCACCGCGTACTCCTCCAGGACCACGGGGCACTCCCCCGGGTTGAGGACGACGGCGTTGTCGGCGGCGCGCGCCTTACCGGCCGCCTCCCGGCCGAGGGCCGCGCCGTCGACGTCCGCCACGTCCACCGCGCAGGTCTCGGCGTAGCCGGTGCCGCCGTCGGGTGACATGTGCACGGTGACCAGCCAGGCGTCGCTCCGCGTCTGTACGGCACGCACGCCCCGGCTGTTGAGCACCGCCGTCGTGACGGTGCCGGTCGCGTAGGAGCCGTACGCGCCGACGCCGGCCGCGTCGGCCGCCGCGATGACCTCGCGCACGATGCCGGCGCGGAGTTCGGGCGTGGCCTCACCGGTCGCGGCGGCGTAGGCGCCGGTCACGTCCGGGATCGGCCCCGGCTCCGGCAGGCCGGGCCAGTCGTCGGTCTCGGCCGTCCCGGCCGCGTTCGCCGCGGCGCCCTCGACCAGGGTGTCGAGCGCGGCGTCGTCCAGCCGCCCCGTCGCCGCCATGCCGTACCGCCTGCCCTGCACGTAGCGGAGATTCACCCGGACGGTGTCCTCCGTGACGCTCTGGTGGATCTCCGAGTCGGCGAACCTGGTCAGCGCCGACAACCGGCTCTCCACGCTCACCTCGGCGTCCGTCGCGCCGTGCCGTCGCGCGCGTTCCAGCAGCCGTTCGGCGTATCTTTCGAGTTCCGCGGATCGCTCGGTCGTCATCGTCCCGCCGCCATCCGCACACCTCGGAACCGCGCGCCCGAACAGCCGTGGCCGACCTGTACGCACTGCGGCGGCAGGCCCTTGGCGCAGTTGGGATTGCCGTACATGACGTAGCTCCGCTCGTCGGCGACCGCGTCGCAGGAGCGCCAGAACTCCGGCGTGATCCCCGAGTAGACGGGGTTCTTCAGGATGCGTCCCAGCCTGCCGCCCTTGATCTCGTACGCGATCTCGGTGCCGAACTGGAAGTTCCACCGGCGGTCGTCGATGGACCAACTGCGATTCGTGGTCAGGTAGAGGCCGTCGTCCGTGTCGGCCACGATGTCCTGCAGGCTCATGCCGGGCACCGGCATGAGGTTGACGTTGGTCATCCGGACGAGCGGAAGCCGGTTCCAACTCTCCGCGCGTACGGTGCCCCCGGACGGCCTGCCGACACGGGAGGCCGTGTCGCGCGACGTCAGGTATCCGGTGAGGATGCCGTTCTCCACCAGGGTGGTCCGCTGCGCCGCCACCCCCTCGTCGTCCCAGCCGAACGATCCCGGGCCGCCGGGGACGGTCGCGTCGGCGACCAGGGTGACGAGGTCGGAGCCGTATCGGAAGCCCGAGTCCAGCAGGTCCGTGGTCAGGAAGCTGGTCCCCGCGTAACTCGCCTCCGCGCCGAAGACCCGGTCGAGCTCGGCGGCGTGCCCGCACGACTCGTGGATCTGCAGGTAGAGCTGGCTGGGGTCGATGACGACCGTGGCGGGGCCCTCCGGGCACGACGGCGCGGAGAGCAGGGCCACCGCCTCCTCGCCGCACCGGGCCGCGTTCCCCTTCAGGTCGAGCTCGCGGACGAACTCGTAGCCCGCCTGCCGCCACCGGCCGCCGCGCGCCTCCGGGTAGCTGCGCCGCTGGTGCTCGTTCCCCCGCACGGCGTGCGCCTCGACGCCCGCTCCCACGTGGGTGAACACCTGCTCGGTGAGGCTGCCGTCCGTGGCCGCGAAGGTCTTCCACTCCCGCTGGGCGGCGTACGTCGACATGGTGGACACCACTCCGGGTACGGCCAGGGCGGCGTCGGCGTCGAGCAGGTCGGCCACCTTGGCCTCCAGCGGCAGCGCGAAGGGGTCCTCGCGCACCGGCGTGGCGTAGGTGCCGTACGCGCGGGGCCGCTCGGCCAGGGTCACGCGACGCCGCAGCGAGGGCGCCGCGGCGCGGGCGAGCCGTACCGCCTCGTCCGCGGCGCGGTCGATCGCGTCGGCGTCGTAGCGGCGCGTCGCCGCGAAGCCCCAGGCGCCGTACGCGAACACCCGGATGCCGACGCCCTCGCTCTCGTCGGAGGCGACGCTCTCCACGCGGCCGGTGCGCACGGTCACCGACTCCTCCACCCGCCGTACGACGCGCACGTCCGCGTAGTCGGCGCCCATGCTCATGGCGGTGTCGAGCGCCCGGTCCGTGATCTCGCGCAGCGCGCCGGTCGGCGCGCCCTGTGCCGTCATCCGCTCGCCTTCCTGCTCGAACGGAGCAGCCAGATCATGTACGGCGTGCCGACCAGGGCGGTCATCACTCCGACGGGGATCTGCCGCGGGTCGATGACGACGCGTCCGATCGTGTCGGCGACGACCACGAGGGTCGCCCCGAGCAGTGCCGCGAGGGGCAGCATCCGCTTGTGCGAGGAGCCGACGAGCCCGCGCGCGAGGTGCGGCGCGATCAGTCCGACGAAGCCGACGGCGCCGATCGTCGCGGCGGTCCCCGCGGCGAGCGCCACCGCGCCCATCAGCACGAGGAGGCGGACCCGGCCCAGTCCGAGCCCGAACGCCCGCGGCAGGTCCTCGCCCAGCGCCAGCATGTCCAGCGGCCGGGTGCCGGCGACGAGCAGCACCGTGACGACCAGCGGGGCGACCAGCCAGAGCAGATCGCCCGGCGCGCGGCCGTAGGTGGAGCCCGCCAGCCAGGTCAGCACCGCCCCGATCGTCATCGTGGAACGCAACGCCAGCACCTGGACGACCGCTGACGTGGCCGCGGCCAGGCCGATGCCGACCAGCACCACGCGGGTGGGGTCCAGGGTCCCCTTCCGCCTGGCCACGGCCATCACCAGCAGCAGCGCGAGGAAGCCGCCGAACGACGCCGCCGCCGGGATCATCCAGTGCGGGGCGGTGGACGCCAGGGTGATCACGGAGACGGCGCCGATGGCCGCTCCGCCGGTGACCCCGAGCAAGGACGGCTCGGCGAGCGGGTTGCGGATGACGGCCTGGACGGCGCCGCCCGCCGCGGCGAGGCAGGCTCCGCCGCCGACGGCGGCGAGCACCCGCGTGAATCGCTGGGACAGCACGCCCTGGATCAGCGGATCGGGGTTGAGCATCTGCGACAGATCGATGCTCAGCGTGCCGACGGAGAGTCCCGCGAGGATCCCCGCGACGAGCAGGATCGCCGCCGCCGCCACGATGGTGGCGTAGCGTCGCCCGGTCACCGGCTTCGCCTCGGTGACCGAGGCCCCGGTCTCGGCGTCGCCGGTGGTCAGCCGGCGTACGAGCACCAGGAAGACCGGGCCGCCTACCAGGGCGGTGACGACGCCGACCGGGATCTCGCCACCCGCGGCGGTCTGCAGGGCCTGCCCTGCGCCGTCGGCGAGCAGCACCAGCAGCGCCCCCACCGAGCCGGACAGGGGGAGCAGCCACGCGTGCCGGTGGATGCCCGCCATCCGCACGACGATCGGGGACACCAGGCCGACGAAGCCGATCGGGCCCGCGACGGTGACCGCCACGGCGGCGAAGCCGACGGAGAGCAGGAGGACGTACAGGCGCATGCGGCCCGCGTTCACGCCCATGGCCTCCGCCGTGTCGTCGCCGAGCGAGAGCAGGTCGAGGGGACGGACGAGACCGGGCAGGGCCGTCGCCAGGAGCAGCGTCGCCGCGCCCATCCAGAGAGGGACGGTCAGCCCGGTCTGGATCAGCGAGCCGTTGCCCCAGAAGAACGTGCCCCGGGCGGTCTGCTCGTCGAGCATCTGCAGCGTCAGCGCGAGGGACATGGCCGCCAGGGCGACGGCCGTGCCGGCCAGCAGCACCCGTCCGGGCGCGTACAGGGACCGCCCGGCCAGCGCGTACACGAGGGCCGCGGCGCCGACGGCTCCGGCCAGGGCGGCGGCGCCGGTGCCGAGCACGCCGACGCTCAGTCCGGTCGCGCTGGCGACGGTGACCGCCAGGTAGGCGCCCGCGTTCACGCCCAGCGTGTCGGGGGCCGCGAGCGGATTGCGGGTGCCGCCCTGGATCAGCCCTCCGGCGAGGCCCAGGGCGAGTCCCGCCACCAGGCCGGCGAGCGTCCGGGGCAGCCGGCCGCTGAAGACGATGTCGTCCGCGAGCTGGTCCCCACCGCCGGTGAGCACCCGGAGCACGTCGCCGACGCCGAGGTGGGACGCGCCCTGCCCCAGATGCCAGAGGAACACGAGGGCCAGCAGGCCGAGCACGGCGCCGCAGGTCAGAGGGACGGCCGGTCGCCGGGCGGGCCGCGCCGGGGCGGGGGCGGAGGATGCGAGGACGGCGCTCATTTGACCAGCGCCGCCACGGTCTGGGTGAGCAACTGCTCGGCGGACGACGGTCCGCCGTAGAACCACGGCGTCGGATCGAGCTTGTAGGTATGGGCCGCCTTGACGAAGGGCAGCCCGGTCCAGACCTTGTTGCCCGCGAGCCGTGTGAAGGTGTCGTCGGAGGACGGGGAGACGTACAGGAAGTTGACGTCGGCGGGGAGGGCGGTCAGCGCCTCGACGCTGACGGTGCTGAGTCCGTCGGTGTCGGCGTTGCCGGTCCACGCGTTGGTCAGGCCGGCCTCCTCAAAGATCTGGGAGGCCAGCGAGGGCTTGGCGAAGATCGTCACGGTCGACGCGCCCGCTCCTCCGGCCGGGTAGGCCAGGGCGAACTTCTCGCCGACGCCGGTGAGCTTCTCCTTCGCCGACGCCATGGCGGTGTCGAGGCCCGCGAGCACCTGGGCGGCCGCGGCGTCCTTCCCGACCGCCTTGCCGAGCTGTCCGAAGGTGTCCTTCATGACCGCGAGCTGCTTCTTCGCCGGATCGTTCCAGCGGAACGCGACGACGGGAGCGATCCCCTTGAGACTCTCGATGTTGTTCGCGAGCCGGTCGGAGTTGCCCACGATCAGATCGGGCTTGAGCGAGGCGATGGTCTCCAGGTTGGGCTCCTGGCGGGTGCCGACGTCGACCGTGGTCTCGGCGATGCGCGGTCCGGCGGTCACCCAGTCGTTGTAGAGGGCCTTGTCGGCGACGCCGACCGGGGTCACGTCGAGCGCGAGCAGCTCTTCGGTGTAGGTCCACTCCAGCGAGACGACGCGGGTGGCCGGGGCGGGGAGCTCCACGGTGCCGAAGCCGTCCTGTATGGTGATCTTCGTCGCGCCGGGGGCGGACGCGGCGCCGGACCGGCCGGCGGTGGCGGTTGAGGAGCCACACGAGGCGAGGGCGAGCACCGCGACCACGGTGCCGAGAAAGATGGCGGATCTGCGCATCGTCGTCTGCCTTAGCTGGTGGGGGGTCATCCGTGTAGGTCGACTGCGGGGGTCGGCTGCGGGGTCAGTTGGGCGAGGTACGGGGGAAGCAGGCGATCCCACCGGTCTCGGGATCGTGCACGACCTTGACGTCGAGCCCGAAGGCGCGGGCGATACTGCCGGAGGTGAGCACCTCGGCCGGTTCGCCGTGGCCGAGGATCTCGCCTCCGGCGGTCAGCATCACCCGGTCTCCGTACGAGGAGGCCTGCCCCAGGTCGTGGAGGACGAGGCCGCATGCCATGCCGTACTCGTGGGCGAGGGTCCGCACCACCTCCAGCACCTCGATCTGGTAGCGGAGGTCGAGGTAGGTGGTGGGCTCGTCGAGCAGAAGGATGTCCGCCTTCTGCGCGAGCACCGCGGCGAGCCAGGCGCGCTGCCGCTCGCCGCCTGACAACTCGTTCATCCGCTTGTCGGCGAGGGGGAGCGCGTTGGTCACGCGCAGCGCCCACTCGACCGCCTCCAGATCCTCGGCGGTGTGCCGCGAGAAAGCGCCGCGGTGCGCGTAACGGCCGTTCCTGGCCAGCTCTCGGACGGTGATTCCGGCAGGGACCAGCGGGGTCTGCGGCAGGAAGGCCAGGCGCCGGGACAGCTCTCTTCTGCTCAGCTTGTCGAGCGGGTCGCCCAGGACGCGGACCTGCCCGCCGGTCGGCCGCTGCAGGCCCGCGAGCGTACGCAACATGGTGGACTTTCCGCAGCCGTTGGGACCGACGAGTACGGTGACCGTGCTCGCGGGGAGGGTGAAGTTCACATCGGCCACGACGGTGCGGCCGTCATGACCGACGCTGAGCCGTTCGGCGACCAGTGGACTCGACATAATTCCGCCTTTCTCATCGCCGGCCGCCGTCAGGGGGCTGACGAGGTAAGACAGCTCGCGCGAGGTGGGGGGTTTCGGTTGGTAGCCCGCAAATTAGGCTGAATTTGGACCTGTTGTCAATGGGTTCGACTAATCGTAAAATTCCTGTTGCCGGGCCCGCACAGCCCGTCCGGAGATATTTCGCGAGAAAGGACAATCCGATCAGCCAGAAATCTTCGGCCGTCGACCCGTCGTCGGAAGCCGACGCGCTGTTCGCCGCCATGCGCCCGGTCGTCGACGGAATCCAGGCCACGTTCGGCCGTAAGTGCGAGGTCGTCCTCCACGACTACCGGCGCGTGGAGCACTCGGTCATCGCCGTCGCCGGTGATGTCACCGGCCGCAAGGTGGGGTCGGCCATGAGCCAGATCGGCCTCAGCATGCTGCGGCAGGGCGACGACGCCAAGGACGACCTCAACTACGTGACGCGGCTGCCCGACGGCCGCGTGATCAAATCATCGACCGTCCTGCTGCGCACATCCCAGGGGCACGTGGTGGGCGCCGTCTGCGTCAACCTGGACGTCACCGAGATGCGGGTGGCCGGCCGGCTCCTCACCGAGCTGGCGGGGGATCTCGACCCGGCAGAATCCCCTGCCTCCATGTTCGGCACCGACATCGAGTCGGTCGTGGACGGGGTGCTCGCCGAGGTGGAGGAGGCCCTGGGGCACCCGCTCACCCGGCTGACCGTGGCCGAGCGGACGGAGGTGTTCCGCCAGCTCGACCAGCGGGGGCTGTTCCAGTTGCGCCGGGCCGTCCCCATGGTCGCGGAGCGGCTCGGGATGTCACGCCAGTCGGTCTACAACTACATCACCCGGCTCAAGGAGGAGTCCGTGGACCGGTGAGCCGGCGGCCGGAGGAAGGCACTCACTCTCCCCCGCCGGTCGTGGGCTCGTGGTGGCGCGCGGTGACCGGCTCGACCCTGACCCGGCCGTCCACGCCTATGACGTGCATCTCGCCGAACTGGCTGACGGCCGTGTCCACGTGGCGCGGCACCAGCGTGACCAGCTCGCCGACCTCGGGTTCGGCGCCCGGGACGCACGACAGCACGAGGTGTTCCTGCGCGGCCGAGACCGCCTCCAGGCCCGAGCTCTGCGCGTGCGGTCGCCCGGCGTCCACCTGGATCGCGGTGAGCCCCGCGTCGACGGTGACCCGTCCCGGGGCGGGACGGCTCACCACGCGGGTGAGCACGGCCGCCGCCGCCGTGAACCCGACGTCGCCGAACCTGGCCAGGCTGCGGGCGTCGTTGTAGACGACCGTGCCGGCGCCCACGGTCACCCGGTCCAGCCACGGCGTGGGCGTGGCCAGGATCTCCCGGAACGTGTGACTTCCGCCGGCCACCAGTTCTCCGACCGCGTGCCCTGCCGCCTCCAGCGTCTCCGCCAGGTCCGTCATCGCGGCCAGGCCGTCGGCCGCCCGCCGCTCCCGCTCGGACGGGCTCAGGTCAGCGAGGTGCCCGTCGTAACCGTGCAGGCCGCGCAGCGGGACGCCCCGCCGTGCCAGCTCGTCGGCCACGCCGAGGGCGACCGTGTGATCGTCCACGGGAACGCCGGTACGGCCCATTCCGGTGTCCACGTCGATGAACGCCCCGACCGGGCCCGGCCGCCACGTGCCGATCGCCGCCACGCTGTCCACCAGCACGGAGACCGCCGCGGACGGGTGCGCCGAGGCGAGCCGCGCCGCGCGCCACTGGGTGGGCCCGACCGCCGGATAGGCGAGGAGCACGTCGGCCACGCCGAGCGAGAGCAATGTGGCCAGCTCGGCCGTGGTGGACGCCTTGAACTTGGTCACCCCGTGCGCGACGAGCCGCTCCATGGCCCAGCGCGCCTTGGCCGTCTTCACGTGCGCCCGCCAACGGTCCGGAGAGCCGACGAGCTTCAGCGTGAGCCGGAGATTCGCGTCCACAGCCGCCTCGTCGACGACCAGAGCCGGCGTCCTGACCTCGGCGAACATGGCGGCGAGCGCGGGATCGGGCCGGGCGCCGAACCCCGGCCCGCCCGGGGAGTGCGGAGGCGTCACGAGAGCCTGCCCCCCAGCCGGAGCGCCAGCCTGATCACGGAGGACCCGGGGAAGAAGACGAGCCGCGATCCGAGGTGCGGCCCCCGGACGATCTCGAACTCCGTCTCCGACGTGGCCCGGCAGATCGACTCCTTCGCCGGCGCCGCGCCGTTGATCAGCTCCAGGCGCAGCCCGCCCTCATGCGGGGACACCCGGACCCGGTCCACGCCCGGGATCGCGTAGTCGCCCGCGTACCCCGCCAGCAGATCGGGACCGAGGTCGACGTACTCCACCTCGGCGGGCCGCCAGCCGGTCAGCCGCTCCAGCGCGGCCTCCTTGACGGCACGGCAGAGCCGGCCGCCGTCGTCGCTGTTGGTGAGCACGGCCACGGCGACCCCCAGGTCCGGCAGGAGCGTGAGCCGGGTGCAGTACCCCTTGTAGGAGCCGCTGTGCTCGACCGTCGGGGTGCCGCCCGGAGTGGAGGTCATCCAGCCGAGGCCCTGGTGGTCGCCCGCGTTGTCGCCCGGGATCAGGGGTTCGCGCATCGCCGTACGGGCGGCCTCCGACAGGACGGCGGGGCCGGTCCCGAGGTGCAGGCCGGCGAACCTGAGCAGGTCGTCCACGCCCGCGATCACCCCGCCCGAGGGCACGCGCGCCCGCGGGAAGGCGAAGGACGGGATGGGGACGTGCTCCGGCGAGCCGGCCGAGACGCGGCGGTGCGGCAGCGCGACGCGGCGGAGCACGGCGTCCTCGGCCAGGAAGCAGCTTCCCGTCATGCCGAGCGGCTCCAGCACGCGCAGGCGCGTCGCCTCTTCGAACGACGTGCCCGCGAGCCGCGCCAGCACGGCTCCGGCCAGCCAGTAGCCCGTGTTGCAGTACCCCCAGATCTCGCCTGCCGGGGCGAACTGGCGGAGCGAGCCGTACCCCGACACGACGCGGTCGAGGGCGTCGGCGTTCCGCCCGAAGCTCTCCAGGTCACCGCGCAGCTCGCTTTCGAGGCCGCTCGCATGGGTGAGCAGGTGGCGCATGGTGAGCGATGCCCGGGCGTCCGCGTCGGCGAGCGCCAGCTCCGGATAGTAGGCGACCACCGGCACGTCGAGGTCGAGCACGCCCTCGTCCACGAGGGTCATGGCGAGGGTGGCGGCGAAGATCTTGGTGATGGAGCACAGGCGGAACAGCGTGTCCGTCGTGACCGGACGCGGGTCGGCCACATCGGTCACCCCGAGCCCGGTCGAGGCGACCTCGCCGCCGGCGGCCACGCCGAGCGCGACACCCGGCACCCCCATGTCGAGGCGGTGCTTCTCGGTGATCTCGGCGAGCGAGGCGAGCAGGTCGGAGGCGGTCAGGTCGGAGGCGGTCGGTACGGAGACGGTCGTCATGCGAGGCGTTCCCTTTCTGTCACTCTCAGGTCCCTTCCGGCGCTCTCAGGCGGCCAGGCCGTCGCCGGTGTAGAAACCGCTGCCCGCCGGATCGACGGGCTCGTGGACCCCGCACACCTCGACGGCCGCGGCGGCCCCGTGTTCCGTGCTCAGGAAGCGGGTGCCGCGGCCGAGGACGGCGCCGCGGTGCCAGACCAGCCGGCCGGCGCTGATCGTGGTCGTGACGGTGCGGCTCGCCGGGTCGATCACCGCGATGTCGGCGTCCGCCAGCCGTCCCTTGCCGGGCAGTCCGAGGATCCGCGCCGGGGTCCAGGACGCCTTGGTGACGAACTCGGAGAGCGTGAGCAGGCCCCACTCGACCATGGACAGACCGGCCGACACCGTGACGTTGCGGGGGAACGCGCCCCCGTCAGTGGCCAGCGCGTGCACGTCGAAGGCGCCGTCGGCCCTCCTGGAGGAGCCGAGCACGAGGCGGGAGATGGCCGGGTTGACGGGCAGGCAGATGGGCACGCGCGTCTCCGCCTCCTCCCAGAGGGCGACCCCCTCGTCTCCCGAGAGCAGGATCACGTTGTCCGGCTCCATCCGGGTGACGCAGGCCCAGCCCTCGCGGATCGCACGGCGCAGGCCGTCCTCGGTGCCGGGATATCCGGCCCCCTCCAGCCAGGCGCGCACCCGCTTGTTCTTGGGCAGGCCGTCCACGCAGGTGCCGTTGGAACCGTTGATCTCGGCCAGGTACGACTCGGCGAACACGTGCGGCGACTTGCGGAGCAGCTCGACGGCGGTGTACGCCTCGGCCCCCGCGTCCTCGACGTCACCGCGGCAGTAGCTGTTGACGTGGGCGACGTGCAACCGGTTGTCGCCGGCGAGCTCCAGGGTCTCGCGCAGGCCCACGATGTCGCTCGCGGTCGCGGTGGTGCCGCAGTGGCTCGCGATCCAGACGCCCGCGCGGTTGCACTCCTCGATGATCATGCCGGTCGGCTCGGGTTCCCAGCCCTTGTCGACGTGCAGCTTCACCCCGATGCCGCCCGCGGCCAGCACCCGCTCGATCGCCCGCCGGATCTCGGCCCGGGTCGGTCGCGCCGGAAGGTGCTGCCCCGGGCGGAACGCCTCGACCGCCGCGATGTGCAGCCCGGCGCCCGACCTGGCCGCCGCGGTCAGGACGCCCGTGACCGGGCCGGACAGGTCGAGCGCGGTCGTCACACCGGCGCGGGCCAGCATGGCGTGCCCGGCCCCGCCGCCCGAGTGCTCGGGGATGTGGACGTGCAGGTCCACCAGGCCGGGGACGACGTAGTGGCCGGCGACGTCGATGACGGTGGCGGCGCGTCCCGTCAGCTCTGGACCGACCGCCTCCACCTTTCCCCCGGCCACCGCCACGTCGGCGACCTCGTCGACACCGGCGGCCGGATCGATCACCCGGCCGCCGCGCAGCAGGATGTCGTACTCCATGCGCACTCCTCAGACTTGATGTGGCGGAAGGCCTCGGCGAGGGGCACGTACGTTCGGACGGCCCCCGACAGAGGTGAATCAAGGGGCGCGGTGGACCACGAGGCCGCCGGCGATCGTCGCCGTGACCCCGGTCCCCCGCACGTCCCCGGTCTCCAGCGGATCCCGGTCGAGCACGACGAGGTCCGCGTCCATCCCGACGGCGACGCTGCCCCGCCGGTGCTCGGCGTGCGCCGCGTAGGCCGAGCCGTGCCCGTACGCGGAGAGCGCCTGCGGCAGGGTGAGCGCGTGGTCCGCGGAGGTCGCGGCGTGCAGCGTCGCGAACGGGTCGAAGTCCACGACGGGCCAGTCGGAGCCGAGGGCGATGACGCCTCCCGACTCGTGGATCGCGGACATCGGCCAGTTCGCGGCCGCGCGGCCCGGTCCGACCACGTCGTGCCAGTCGTGCGCCCGGTCCGGAGCGGAGAAGGCGTGCGCGGGCTGCATGCTCGCCACGACGTCCAGCGCCGCGAAGCGCTTGACGTCCTCCGGATGGACGATCTCGGCGTGCTCGACACGGTGCCGCCGCCGTCCCGCCGCCTCGAAGGCGTCCAGGGCCATCCGGACGCCGCGGTCGCCGATGGCGTGCAGTTGCACCTGCCAGCCGCGGCGGTGCGCCTCCACCGTGAACGCGGTGAGCTGTTCCGGTTCGAAGGCGGGTACCCCGGCGCTCTCCTCGCCTTCGTACGGCGCCAGCATCGCGGCCGTCCGGCTCTCGATCACACCGTCGACGAAGCCCTTGACGATCCCGCTGGTCAGCCAGTCGCCGCCGCGGAGCGGCGCCACCAGTTCCTCGTGCTCGTCGAGCGTCGTGCGCCATTCGGCGAGCGACTGCTCGGGCGCCATGGGCAGGGCGATCCTGGACCGCAGCGTGAGGCGGCCCTCGGCCAGCGCCTCCCGCCACACCGGCACCTCCACCGGATCGGTCCGGGCGTCCTGGACGGCGGTGAACCCGGACGCGTTCAGCGCCCGCACGGCCCGCAGCAGCGCGTCCTTGAGGTCCTGGTGGGTCGGGTCGGGCATCACCCGGTAGATGAGCTGGCCCGCCCGCTCCTTCAGCCAGCCGGTGGGCTCGCCGGTGGCCGGGTCGCGCACGATCACGCCGTTGGGAGGGTCGGGGGTGTCGCGGTCGATGCCCGCGGCCCGCAGGGCGGCCGAGTTGACCCAGTAACTGTGGCCGTCCATGCAGACCATCATGGCGGGACGATCGGGGACGACCGCGTCGAGCTGCTCCTTGGCGGGCCCGGCGTCGCCCCAGGCGGCGTAATGCCACCCTCCGCCCCAGATCCACGGCAGCTCGGGGTGGGCCGCGGCGTACTCGGCCACGAGCGACTGGAGCTCCGGGACCGTCACCGCCTCGCGCAGCGCGAGGAGGCCGCTCCACTGGCCGCCGGGGATCACGTGGATGTGCGCGTCGTCGAACCCCGGGAGGACCAGCCCGCCCGCGGCGTCGATCACCTCGGCGCGCGGGTGGCGGAGCCGTAGCGCCTCGGCGTCGGAGACGAGGGCGGCGATCCTGCCGTCCTCGATCACCACGGCGGTGGGCCCCTCCTCGGGACGGGGGCCGGTGGAGGCCCCGGGTCGGAACAGACGGCCGTTGACGACGATCAGCTGCGTGGGGGTGGCGTCCATCGTTCCTCCTCTGCGGCGCCGGATGTCAGCCGACCAGGGCCGTGGCCTCGATCTCCACAGGGGAGTCCATCGGCAGCCGGGCGACGCCGACCGCGGAACGCGCGTGCTCGCCGACGTCGCCGAGCGCCTCGACGAACACCTCCGAGGCGCCGTCGGCGACCAGATGGTGGTCCAGGAAGTCCGGACCGGTCGCCACGAACACCGTCACCTTGACGAGCGCGCGGATCCTGGACAGGTCGTTCAGCTCACGCTTGAGCGCGGCGAGGACGTTGAGCGCGCACTGCCGCGCGGCCGCCCTCCCCTGCTCCGGCGTGAGCTCCGCGCCCACCCGGCCGCGCAGCGGGAACTCTCCCTCCCGCGCCGCGACCTGCCCCGAAACGTGCACCTCATCACCGCTCCACCGGCACGGCACGTAGCGCGCGAACGGCGTCAACGGCTCGGGCAGCGCGAGATATCCGACTTCCATGCCGACCTCCTGGGCGCTTCAGACGGCTCGCCGCGATCCCGTCGGGAGCCTTGGGCGCTGACGCTATCCGAGCCTTGGACTCTTGGTCAATGGCTTGTACGTTTTGTAAATGCCAGTGGAATGGCGGGTCGGACACCCCGGAGCGTCCGCGCGGTGCGCGCCCCGCCGCCGGCCCGGGGGCGGGCGGCGGCGAGGGCGCACCGGAGATCTCACAGGGAGCGGCGGTGCGTCCACCGGCCGCCCAGAAGCGTGCCGAGGACGCCGGGGCGGCGCAGCTCCCCGGGCGTGAGGAGCGACGGGTCGCGTTCCAGGATCATCAGGTCGGCCGGATCCCCCTCCCGCACCGAGGAGCGCCCCCGGGAGGCGGCGGCCAGCGCGTCCCGGAGCGAGATGGCCTGCTCGGGATGCCACGGCGGACGCTCGTCGTCGGTACGCGCGACCGCCGACGCGATGCCGTCCCACGGGTCGAGCGGCGACACCGGGGCGTCCGAGCCGATCTCCAGGGTCGCCCCCGCCGCGAGCAGGTCGGCGTACGCGAACGCCCTGGAGGTCCGGCCGCACCAGTGCGTGTCGGCGACCTCGCGGTCGTCCGGGGCGTGCGCGGGCTGCACGCCGGCGACCAGGCCGGGCCGGGCGAACCTGGCGAAGTCCTCCGCGCGTACGAGCTGCGCGTGCTCGATGCGGCCCGGGCAGCCGACGCTCTCGAAGGCGTCGAGCGCGATCGCGGAGGCGAAGTCGCCGATGGCGTGCACCGCGGGGTGCAGCCCGTGGCGGGCGGCGCGCGCCATCGTCGCGGCCAGCTCGTCCGGCGGCGTCTCCAGCCGCCCGCGGTCGCCCGTGCCCGGGTACGGATCGTCGCAGTACGCGGTGCGGGTGTTCAGCGAGCCGTCGACGAACATCTTGACCGGGCCGACCTCGATCAGCCCCCCGGAGCCCGGCACCGTGTCGCCGGTGCGCAGACCGCGGGCGATCGCCTCGTCGAGCGCGGCGCGGGGGATGGAGCAGACGACGCGCATGTCGACCGTCTGCCGCTGAACCCGCCGCAGCCAGTCCGTCACGTTGTCGGCCATCTCGAAGTCGAGCATGCCGGTGACGCCGACCGCGGCGGCGGCGGTGGTCGCCTCGGCCACCCACCGGTCCAGCAGCTCAGGAGGGGGCGGCGGTAGCGCGATCATCGCGTTGGCGCACTCCGCCTCACGCAGCACCCCGGTCGGATGGTCGCCCCGGCCGATGAGGGCGAGCGCGGCGCCGCTGAGCCACGCCATGTGCAGATCGTTGCTGATCAGCACCACCGGATGGTCCTCAGGGAGCAGCGACCTGTGCGGCTCGTCCGGCCAGAGCGCGTCGCGGAAGCCGTACCCGGTGATCACCTCGGCGGCCTGCCCGGACGGCGGCAGGTGCGGCAGGACCAGCTCGGCGGCCTCGCGCGCGGAACGCGCACCGCTGAGGTCGATCCGGCGCCGGGCCTGCGCCCACTGCACGGAGTGCACATGCGCGTCCCACAGGCCCGGAAGGACGGTCGCCCCGTCGAGGTCGACCTCCTCGACGGCTACGGCGGACGCGATGTCGCGGATCTCGGTCGCGCCCGGCGGCTCCTCGCGCACGGCGGCCACCCGCCCGCCGGTGATCACGATGTGTCGCAGAGGACCGTCGAGCCCGACTCTGGCGTTGCGCAGCACCAGGCCCGGCCCTCCGTCGGGCGCGGAGGAGGCGGTCGAAGGGACGTCCGGGGATGCGGGATGCGTCGAAGGAGATGACATGCGGGAGACGGTAGGCGCTGCCTCCACGATGGCTCATCGTTGAAACCGGACGTATCACCCCGGCGATCTTGTGGTCGCCGACGAGAACTCGTCACGCAGGTGGAGCAGCCGGAGCTGGAGCCAGATCACGAGCCGCTCCGTCGGATCGGCGAGATCCACTCCGAACAGCTCCTGCAGACGGCGGATGCGGTAGCGCAGCGTGTTCTCGTGGACGGAGAGCTGGGCCGCGGCCCTGGCCGCCTCGCCGAACGCGTCCAGGTACGCCAGCAGCGTCACGGCGTGCGTGCTCGAGTGCGCCGCGTCGTACTCCAGCATCCGCCGGACCGGTTCGAGCAGCCGGTCGGCCGCCGTGTCACCCCTCTCGACGAGGTCGAGCAGGGCGATCCTGCTGCGCACCTGCTCGTCCGTGGCGACGCGCATGGCCTCGCCCGCCGTCTCGGCCAGCACGCGGATGACGCGGTCGGCGAGTCGGCGGGACTCCGGGACCCCCTCCAGCCTGGCCGCGACCGGCCCGATGCCGACGTGCAGCGTGATCGCGGCGGCGTTGCGCACCGAGGCGGCGGTGTCCGTGGCGAACCGGACCAGCCGGGCGGACGGCGTGCCCTCCGGCACCGGCATCAGGGCGTAGACCGCGTTCCAGCCGGTGGTGCAGACGGCCTCGTGATGCCACGCCTCGCACGCGAGGGTGACCAGGTCGAGGACGGTCGTGGCGGCGACCCCGGCGGCTCCCGGCCGCGGGGCCGGTCTCGTCGGCGCGAACGCCATGACGGCCACGGGGGTGTCCGCGGGCAGGCCGAGCCGCGCGGCGGCGACGGACTCGGATACGTCGCCGTCGAGCAGCGCGCGCAGCGTCTCCGCGCGCTGCCAGCGCCGCGGGTCGCCGGGGTTGCGCGAGCGGAGCAGGTGCGGCGCCGCGATCCGGCCCGCGTCGTCCAGCAACCGCATGGCCTCGGGGACGACGGGGGACGTTCCGTCCAGCACCCAGATGAAGCCGAGGAGCTGGGCTCCGGCGCGCACCGCCGTGGCCAGCCGTCGCATGTGCCCCGGGCCGAGGCTGGGGAAGCGCACCGGCCCGTCGGCGCGGAACACGCGGCTGTACTCCAGCCTGTTGGTCGGCCGCTGCGGCGTCTTGCGACCGAGGATGCCCTGCGCACGTATCTCGTCGATCTCCTGCCCGGGGACGTTGGAGTACGCGAGCACGTTCCCCTGGGCGTCCTCGATGCAGGTGGCGCCGCCGACGGTGGTGGCGATGGCGTTGGCCAGGGCGAACAGGTCCCCCACGCCGACGGAGGAGAAGGCCGCGGTGGTCGTCCCCGGACCGGAGACGGCGGTCGTCAACAGGGCGTCGAGCTGGCGCCAGGGCATCCGGGCCGGTGCGGCGAGGAGCGCCACCCCCGCCTCGCGGGCGACCTCGATGAGCTCTCCGAGTTCCGCGCCCCGATCCTTGACGACGACGGCGTGGTAATTGCAGGCCGCCGCCAGCCGAATGAGGTCGCGCGTCTCGGGGGCCGACGGCCGCGCGCCGACGGCGAGCAGCACGCACGCGGGGCGGTCCTCGAGGTGGTCGTCGGGATCGTGCACCACCGGCTCGCCGATCGGCAGGTCGGCGTCGGGGACGTGAACGGCCGACAGCACGTGTGGGCCGAGCGTCTCCAGCACCTGACTGATCGGGGGACGATACGGGCGAGCCATGGTGCCGTCGGGGATCAGATCAATTCGGGTCACGAGCGCCCCTTCCTCAACGCAGGGGGTGAATCCCTCTATTTAGCGCGGACCGATATCGACCCTGGCAAGTGCCCGAAGCCCGGTCGTCCCTCCCATGCGGCCCACGGGCGGGAGCGCCCGGGGGGCCGCTTCGGAGCCGATCGCCGGAGCCTACACGTCCCGTCGCCGACTTCCCCTCCCCCCGCGCGCTCCGTCAGCCGAACGCGGCGCGCATCGCGGCGGCGAGCGCCGGGTTCCGGTGGACGGCATCGGCGTCCAGGGCCCGGATCACCCGCTCGACGACCTCCGCCGGCTTGTCCTGGCTCAGCTTCGCCTTGCCCACGACCCTGGCGGGCACCAATCGGAAGCCGGTGGTGCCGGGGGCGATCCGCCGGGAGTACCCGGCCACGTCCGTCAGCCGGAACGGCTCGGGACGCGCGGACTCGAAGTGGTCCACGGTGGCCGAGAGCACCGCGTAGGTCTCCTCGGGACCGAGCACCTCCGGCGTTCCGTGCAGATGCACGGTGACATGGTTCCAGGTCGGGACGTACGGTCCCGCCTCGTAGAAGGAGGGCGACACGTACCCGTGCGGTCCCTGGACCACCAGCGCGACCGGCCGCTCCCCCAGCCCCCGCACGACCGGGTCCGTACGGGCGAGATGGCCGACGACGGCCGGTCCGGGGTTCTCCGGATCGGGGATCACCGGCACGTGCGTGACCAGCGGCTCCCCCTCTCCCGAGACGGTCACGAGCGTCGCCCAGCCGTGGTCGCGGACCAGCCCGCGCAGGGCGTCGGGGTCGTCAAGCGCGTAAATCGATTGTTCCAGCATGGACAGATGAAACATGTGTTACATGCCTGCTGTCAGTGTGGAGGACATCAAGGCCCGGCACCGGATCTTGGTCCCCTCGACAAGAGCGGCTACCTCTCCCCGGCGGGCGGGCAGGCTGAGGGGTTGAGCGCGGTGGTGAGGGCGGCGAGCCAGTGGTCTACGGGGCCGAGGGTGATCAGGCCGCTGCCCGCACCCGCCAGCTCACCCGCCGCCGGCAGGAGACGGGCGCGTACCTGTTCCAGCACGGCCTGGTCCCGGAGCTCCAGGGCGGCCGCGGCCTGCAGGCAGCACAGCGCCTCGTACATGAGGTCCGCGGGCGGCTCCGGCAGGGCGCGCAGCGCCGCCCGGCCCTCGGCGTGGCGGCCCGCGCGCAGCAGGAGGAACGGCTCGGCCCAGGGACGGTACGGGCCCCAGTCCGCGTCCGGGTCGACGGCCGCGGCCGCCTCCCGCACGAAGGAGGGACCGCCGGCGAGGCGCAGGCACAGCCGGGTGAGCGGGACCAGACCGTGCTCCATGCCGGGCATGCCGGCCCCCTCCAGCCGCGCGACGGCCTCCCGGTAGGCGGCCTCGGCCTGCGCGAACCGGCCGGAGGCGGCGAGCCGCAGCGCGCGGTACCACTGGGTGAAGACGCCCACCAGCGGCCGTTCATGGCGCTCGGCCAGCGAGTCCGCCGTGGCGGCGTGCTCGTCGGCCGCCGGGAAGTCGGCCAGCGCGCTGCGTGCCTGCAGCCGGATCAGATGCCCGAGCACCTCGAAGTTCACCAGACCGTGCCGGGCCGCCGACGCGACCAGTTCCGCGCCGATCTCGTCCCGCCGGGACGCGAGGCCCGCCCGGGTGCAGGACTGCATGAACACGCCGTTGAGGGCGAACGCCAGCAGCGCGGGATCGTCCAGTCGGCGGGCGATCTCCTCGGCCTCTCCTGCGGCCTGCGGCCCACGCGGGGAGCGGGTGCCGCGCATCTCCAGCGCGATCGTCGCCAGCAGACGGCACCGCGCGGCGTCGTACGAAGGAGCGCGCGGCAGGGCGGCCAGGGCGCGCTCGGCGGCGGCGACGATGCTCTCCGCCTGCTGCGGGTCGTCGCCGCGGGTCCAGATCGCAGGGACGTCGTAGGCGCCGATCACTCGGGCGGTCAGGTCCGGATCGCCGAGTTCCTCCGCCGCCGCGATGGCCGCCAGACGGTGCTCCCGGGCCGCCTCCAGGCCGCCGCCCCCGGTCACCGCGAGGTTCCTCAGGAGGCCGACCGCCGACTCGATCCGGGCGCGTGCGCCGGTGGCCGTGCGCTGGTAGGCCGCGGTCGCCTCCGCCCACAGCCGGCCCGCCGCGGTCTCCGGCCCGTCTCGCGGCTCCAGGCGCGGGTCCTGGGCCAGGATCTCCGCCTCCAGGCGGCGCAGTTTCGGGCCCGGGTCCAGCCCCAGATGGTCGGCCAGGGTCGCCCGGGCCCGGCGCAGCACCGCCAGCGCGTCCCCCTGGCGGCCCGCCTGGTACAGCGCGAGCGCCAGCAGTCGCCAGGCGTCCTCGCGCCACGGGTGCTCGGCCAGGTGCGCGTCCAGATCGGGCACCGCCGCGGCCGCCGGCCCCAGGGCCATCCGGGCCTCGGCCTGTCGCTCCACCGCCTGCAGCCGCAGTTCGGCCAGACGGGAGCGCTCGCCGCGGGACCACCGCTCCTGGGCGAACTCGGCGTAGGCCGGGCCGCGCCACCACCCCAGCGCCTCGTCGAGTCGCGCCAGCGCCCGCCCGGCCGGAAGCTTCGCGGCGGCGCCGACGGCAGCCTCGAACCGCCAGGCGTCCACGGCCTCCGGCGCGGCGCGCAAGGCGTACCCGGACCCCTCCGTGACCAGGAGACGAGCCGGGGACCGTGGCGGGCGATCCGGCTCAAGGACCCGGCGCAGTGCGGCGACGAACGTCTGCACGGCCCCGACGGCGCCCGCCGGCGGCTCGTCCCACAGCTCCGCCACCAGGCGGGAGACCGGGACCACACGGCGGCGGGCCACGATCAGCCGCGCCAGCACCGCGCGGTGCCGCGGTCCCTTCAACGCCAGCTCGTCACCGGCGTCGTCCCAGGCCACGACCGGCCCGAGCACGCCGAAGGCGACCCGCTCCATCCTCGCCTCCCTGCCCTCTCCGCCAGCCGCCACGGTACGCGCTGACCGGATGCTGATTCGCGCCCGGGATGCTCGACGGGTCCGCCGATCGGCGGGCGTCCCCGACGACTGATTGGGAGCGGAAACCCATGGCACCGACCATCCCCGGCTTCGATTACCAGCGAGTCCAGGTCGCCGAGGGCGTGTCCCTCAGCGCGGCCGTCGGCGGCTCCGGCACCCCGATCGTGCTGCTGCACGGCTTCCCCCAGACGCACCTGATGTGGCGGCACGTCGCCGCCGATCTCGCGGCCGACCACACGGTGATCTGCCCGGACCTGCGCGGCTACGGCGCGAGCGACAAACCGGCCGAAACCGGCCCCGAGACCTACGCCAAGCGCACCATGGCCGCGGACATCGTGGCCCTGGCCCACGCGCTCGGGCACGACCGGTTCGCGCTGGCCGGCCACGACCGCGGGGCCCTGGTCGCCTTCCGTGCCGGACTCGACCACCCCGAGACGATCACTCACCTGGCCTGCCTCGACGTGCTCCCGACCCTGGACATGTGGGACGTGATGCGCGGCAGAAGCGCCGCCGTCGGGTTCCACCTCTACCTGATGGCTCAGCCCCCGGGCCTGCCCGAGCGGATGATCGCCGCAGAGGCGGACGCCTTCTTCGACTACTTCCTCGGCATCTGGACCCGGAACCCCGAGGCGATCCCCGCCGAGGTCCGCACCGCCTACCTGGACGCCTGCCGCGACGCGGTGCCCTCGATCGTGGCCGACTACCGCGCCTCGGCGGGGATCGACGTCGAGCACGACCAGGCCGACCGGGACGCCGGCAACCGGCTGCGGATGCCGGTCACCGTGCTGCAGCAGGACTGGGGCGCCGCCCTCGGCTACGACGCGGCCGCCCTGTGGAGCGCCTGGGCGGCGGACCTGCGGCACGCCTGCGTCACCTGCGGCCACTTCATGGCCGAGGAGGCCCCCGCGCGGATCACCGCCGAACTTCGCACGCTCCTGAGCCGCTGACCCGAATGCTCGGCCGCGACACACTCCCGCATCGTCGAGGTGATGCGACGACCAGGTGAATCCACCCGGTGGCCGTCGATCGGCGGTGCCGAGTGCCCGGCGGCGGACCGAAAATCCGTCGCCGGAGCGCTCGGGCGTGAATATCGTTGCCTGATGCCCGATGCGATCTTCAGCCACTCCCGCCTCGCCCCCGTGTACGACGCTTTCGACGGAGACCGCGACGATCTGGCGGCCTACCTCGCCGTCGCCGACGAGTTGGGCGCGGAGCGCGTGCTCGATGTCGGGTGCGGGACGGGATGCCTGGCCATCCTGCTCGCCGACGGCGGCCGCACGGTCGTGGGGGTCGATCCGGCCGAGGCGTCGCTCGAGGTCGCGAGGTCGAAGGATCCGACCGGAAGGATCACCTGGGTTCACGGCGACGCCACGACCGTTCCGGCCCTTGACGCCGATCTCGCGGTGATGACCGGCAACGTGGCGCAGGTCTTTCTCAGCGACGACGACTGGGCACGGAATCTCCAGGGCATCCACACCGCGCTGCGCCCGGGTGGTCACCTCGTCTTCGAGACCAGGCGTCCCGAACGCCGGGCGTGGGAGGACTGGGCCGCCGACACCGCTCCGGTCACCCTCGACGTCCCGGGGATCGGACCGGTGGAGCAGCGTCTCGAGGTCACCGACGTGAGCCTGCCGTTCGTCTCCTTCCGCTACACCTACCGGTTCCTGGCGGACGACGCCGTCGTCACCTCGGACTCGACGCTCCGGTTCCGCGACCGCGACGAGGTGGAGACGAGCCTGACCGCAGGCGGCTACCGGGTGGTGGACGTGCGAGAAGCCCCTGATCGGCCGGGTCGCGAGTTCGTGTTCGTCGCGGAACGCGCGTCCTGAAGCCGCCCGGCCTACCCCCTTACCGGCGCGGCGCGCTCATCGCTCCCTGCCGTACCGGCTGAGGAGCGGCGTGCTCCGATCCCACGGCTCCAGTCGCCCGCGCCTCTCGGCCCGCTGCCGGGCGATGCCCGACAGCGCTTCCAGGACCACCCGGCTGCCGAGCATCGCCGTCACGTCGGCGTGATCGTAACCCGGCGCGACCTCGACCACCTCCACGCCGACGATCGGCAGTTCGTAGGACAGCCTGCGCACCGCGTCCAGCAGCGCACGCGAGGTCAGCCCGCCCGGCTCAGGGGTCCCCGTGCCGGGGGCCATTCCGGGATCGACGACGTCGATGTCCACCGAAAGGTACACACCGTCGCACTCGTCGAGGGCGATCCGCGACGCCTCGGTCAGGCAGACGTCCAGACCGCGCTCCACGACCTCGGTCATCTCGTACGAGCGCATCCCCTGGTCGGCCATCCAGCGCAGGGTCTCGGGGCCCGGCCAATAACCGCGCAGACCGATTTGCAGGAACCGGTCACCACGGGCCGCGCCCGATTCGATGAGCCGCCGCATCGGCTGGCCGTGCCCGATGAGCGAGCCGTACGAGCTGTCCCCGGTGTCGGCGTGCGCGTCGAAGTGCAGAACGGACACCCGTCCCCAGCCGACGGCCCGGGCGACGCCGGTGACGTCGGGCAGCGCGATCGAGTGGTCTCCGCCCAGCACGAACGGGATCTTCCCGGCCGCCGCGACCGCGTGGACCGCCTGCTCCAACGCCGCGTGGGACTTCTCCGCGTCACCGCTGAACATCATGACGTCGCCGGCGTCCCTGACCCGCAGGTCGAGCAGGCCGTCGACCCCCAGGGCCAGGGACGGACGGCTGCCGTCGTGCTCCAGGTAGCAGGCCTGCCGGATGGCCCCGGGCCCGAAGCGGGCGCCCGGCCGGTAGGAGGTGCCTCCGTCGTACGGGGCGCCCAGGATGACGACCTCGGCGTCGCTCCAGGAAGAGGGGCTCTCCAGATCACAGGGCGGCGCACCGAGGAAGGTGACGTCCGGACCGTACATCGCACCGAAACGGGTCATGGCAGATCCTCCGTATTGAACCGGTTCGTCACATCCTCACAGCCGTCGACGCCGCCCGGAATCCCCCACCACTGGTACGCCCTATGAAGAACCGCGCACCGCCACTCCACGACAAGAGCCTGCCCCTCCCGGCGGCCGATTCCTTCAAGACTTCGACCTCCTCCCCGGGGCAAGCTGAATGCATGAACGTCGACCTCTCCGCGGCGGAGGCCTTCATGGCCGCGCACGCGCGCGTCCTGGACCGCCGCCGCTTCGAACTGTTGCTGAACCGAACGGACCCCGCCGCCGCGCTGGCCGCCCTGGACGGCTACCGCAACCCCGACGGCGGATACGGCTGGGGCCTGGAACCCGATCTCCGCTCGCCGGAGAGCCAGCCCGGGGCCGCGCTGCACGCCTTCGAGGTGTTCGAGGACATCGCGCCGGTCATCGCCCCGAACGCCTCCGCACTGTGCGACTGGCTGGAGTCGGTCTCCCTGCCCGACGGGGGCCTGCCGTTCGCGCTGCCCCTGACCGTCACCGCGGGCACGGCCCCCTGGTGGAAGGAGGCCGACCCCTCGGTGTCGGCGCTGCAGACCACCGCCGTGACCGCGGCCGCGGCCTGGCGCGTCGCGGCCCACGACCCCGCCGTGGCCGCGCATCCCTGGCTGGAGCGGGCCACCCGCTACTGCCTGCGCGCGATCGAGGCGATCGACCGGGCCCCCTTGGCGTACGTGCTGCTCTTCGCGGTGCGCTTCCTGGACGCCGTCTACGACACCCGCCCCGAGGTGGCCGATCTGCTGCGACGGCTGGGCAAGTACGTCCCCGCCGACGGACGGGTACGCGTCGAGGGCGGCACGGAGCAGGAGATGGTGCGGCCGCTCGACTTCGCCCCCTACCCCGACCGGCCGGCGCGTGATCTGTTCGACCCGGCGGTGATCTCGGCGGACCTCGATCGCCTGGCCACCCTCCAGCAGGACGACGGCGGCTGGATCGTCGACTACGCCACGATCTCTCCGGCGGGCTCCCTGGACTGGCGCGGCCACACCACTGTCCGGGCGGTCGACATCCTGCGCCGCAACGGCAGGCTCTGACCGCTCGCCGCCGTCCGGCCCGTCAGGACGTGGTCTGCCGGGAACCTTCGACGCGCAGGCCGTCGAGGAGCGCCTGGAGCCCGGTCTCGAAGAGCTCGTCGAGGTCGAAGTCGTAGCCTTCCGCGCCGAGTCCCCTGATCATCTTCGTGAACATGGGGTACCGGCCGGAGGTGACGACGGCGCTCATCGCCCTTCCCTGACTGTCGAGCCACTGCTCGCTGGACAGCCCGGTGGCCGAGATCGCCTGCGCCTCCCGTTCGATGTGCACGGCGAACCCCTGCACGTAGGCGTAGATCAGGACCTCGATCGTGAGCATGGTCTCGGACGCGAGGCCGAGGCCGTCCACTGCGCGCAACAGCTGCTCTCCGTGTCGGAGCAGCCCGGGCAGTGGAAGGGGGCGGTCGAGCGGAGTCAGGTGGGGCAGCCACGGATGCCGTCGATAGGTCTGCCACAACGTGCGCGCGACCGTCTCAAGCCGCTCGCGCCTGCTGAGTGTGTCGGCCGGGTAGCGCGACTCACCGTAGGCGAGATCGGCCATGCTCCGGACCAGCTCGTCCCTGCCCCGCACGTGCCGGTGGACCGCCGTAGCCGCGACACCGAGCCGCGCCGCCACCGCCCGGATGGTCACCGCGCCCAACCCTTCGGCGTCCGCGATCGCGATCCCCTCGCGCACGATCCCCTCACGCGTCAGCTCCACCGGTCCGGTGCGCCGTCGCGGCCGGCTCAACGTGGCGGCCACCACCGTCGCCGACCTCGGTCTGGCCTCCACGAGGCCCTCTTCCTTGAGTACGGCGAGCGCCCGCGCCGCGGTGGCCAGCGCCACCTTGAAGTCACGGGCGACGGCGCGGGTCGAGGGCACTTTGTCGCCGGGGGCGAGTTCGCCTGAGTGAATGCGCCGCCGGAGGTCGGCCGCGATCCGCAGGTACGGGGACTCCATCGATCTGTCCTAGTACAGAAGAGGCAGGGGACGGCTGGATCTGTTCTAGCACAGTTGGGCGCTGCGGCGCAGGCGGGGATACCAAGGACTCGTGACTTCGATTCTGATCTCCGGCGCGAGCGTCGCCGGACCCGCGCTCGCGTACTTCCTCAGCCGGCACGGCTTCACCGTCACCGTGGTCGAACGTGCCCCCGCCCTGCGCCCCGGCGGGCAGGCGATCGACGTGCGCGGCGCCGCGCTCACGGTCGCCGAACGCCTGGGTGTCCACGCCGACCTGCGGCGGCGCCGTACGCACATGAAGGGCATGTCCATGCTGGACGGCGACGGCAACGAGCTGTGGCGGTCCACGGAGGTGGCGCTCTCCAGCGGCCGGCTCGACAGCGACGACGTGGAGGTGCTCCGCGACGACCTCACCGGCCTCCTCTACGACCGGACGCACCAGGACGTCGAGTACGTCTTCGGGGACTCCGTCACCTCGCTCGTCCAGGACGAGCACGGCGTGCACGTCACCTTCGAGCGCTCGGCTCCGCGCACCTTCGACCTGGTGGTCGGCGCGGACGGCCTGCACTCGAACGTGCGCAGGCTCGCCTTCGGCCCGGAGCGCGACTTCGTCCGCCACCTCGGGACGTACGTGTCGATCTTCTCCACGGAGAACTACCTGGGCCTGGAGGACTGGCAGACCTGGTTCGACGACGGCACGGTGGGCGGCGTCATCTATCCCGTGCGCGGCAACGCCGAACTCCGCGTCAACATCGGATTCCGGAGCGAGGACCCGGTCGAGTACGACCACCGCGACATCCAGGCGCAGAAGCGGCTCGTGGCCGAGCGCCTCGCGCACGCACGCTGGGAGGTGCCGCGTCTGGTCAAGGCGATGTGGACCGCGCCGGACTTCTACTTCGACTCGATGGCCCAGGTCAGCATGGACCGCTGGTCCGCCGGCCGGGTGACGCTGCTCGGTGACGCCGGCTACTGCGCCTCACCGCTGTCCGGGCAGGGCACCAGTCTGGCGCTGATCGGCGCGTACGTCCTGGCCGCCGAGCTGGCGGGGTCCGGGTACGAAGCCGCGTACGCCGCCTACGAGGCCCGGATGCGGCCGTTCGTGGAGCTCAACCAGGCGCTGATCGAGCAGAACCGCGAACTCATGGAACAGGACCCGTCGGGCGAAAGCCCGCTGGACAGCGTCAAGAACGCGATCCAGCTCCCGGAGCTGTGAGAAGCCGGGCGTGCGGGGCCCCGCGCCGTCCGAACTGAGCCGCTCGGTCGCCGAGGCCGCCACCCGCGCCGGGGGGCGGCCTCGGTGAAGCGCGGTGTTCGACCTGGCCTCCTTCGGCCGGCCCTCAGGCCCGCTTGTCGTGGAGTTCGGTGGTGGCGTCCAGATAGGCGTCGGCGGCGCGGGCGAAGTAGTCGAAGAGGACGGCCTGCTGCTCGGGTGAGTAGCCCTGGACGATCGCGCCGATCTTCTGGCGGGCCGGGGCCAGGACTTCGTCGAGGCCGCCGGGGCGGGCGACAAGCTCGACAATGATCTTGCGACGGTCGTCCGGATCGGGGACGCGGCGCACGTACCCCGCCTGCTCCAGTCGGTCGATCAGCCGGGTGGTGGGCCCGGTGGTCAAGCCGGTGCGGCGGCCGAGCTCGCCGGGGGTCATCGAGCCGCCCAGCCCCAGGACGTTCAACGCGTACAGGTCGGTCGCCCCCATGCCGACGGCCTTCGCTCCGGCGTGCCCGTGCAGCATCACGGCGCTGAGGTAGCGCCGGTACACCGCTCCCCCGTTCTCTGGCGTTGACATGTCTCACTTCCCTCCCTAACCTCTTCCTTAACGAAGAGAAATCTTCGACGAAGCAAATGCTCAAACGAAGCTATCACGAGAGGGTGCGAGCCATGAACATCTCCACCACCGCCCACGCCGCCGACACTGCCGCCGACACCGCCGCCGTCGCCGCCGTCCTGGACCGCCTCACCGCCGCCTGGAACGCCGGGGACGGGGTCGCCTACGGCGCCGAGTTCACCGACGACGCCACCTACATCACCTACGTGGGCACCCTCTATGTCGGCGGCACCGAGATCGGCAGCGCCCACCAGGCCCTGTTCGACAGTTTCCTCAAGGGCACCCGGCTCGCCGGCGAGATCGTCGGCATCCGCTTCACCGGCCCCGACACCGCCCTGGTCGTCACCCGCGGCGACGTCCACAAGGGCAAGCCCGGGAAGCTCCACAAGATCCAGACCTACACCCTGGTCCGCCAGGCGAACGGCGAGTGGAAGGTCGCCGCCTTCCAGAACACCAAGCACAAGGCCCTCATGGAGGCCATCTCCTTCAAGGCTCAGCCCGCCACCCGGCCCGCCGTCGCCTGACCGCCTTCCATGCCCTCGGACGTGCTTTAAAGGGCACCGCAAGGCGGCTGAAAGGCTCCCGGCTTATCACTGAGGAACGCCGACGCCGAGGAGCCCCCCATGAGCAGCCTCTTACCGTTCTCCCGCACGCCGCAGCGACTCGTCCCCGACAGCCCGGTGTCACACCGCCGGCAGGCCGCCGTCGCCGTGACCGGCGCCCTCCTGTTGAGCCTGGCCGGCGCCGTTTCCGTGGCACAGCCGGCAGCCGCCGCGGCCCCACCGCTGAAAGGCGCTGGAACCTGCGCGAACATCGACATGATCTACCAGCCCGCGTCCGCGTTCCCGGACACCAGCCGGGGACGTTTCGACTTCAGGATGCAGGTGAGCAAAATCCAGTCGGCGGTTCTGTGTCTGGTCAACGCCGAGCGGACCAACATGCGGCCGTTGACGAGCCCCATCGGGTTCAAGGGGACCCTCACACTCGGCACCGCCGCGGCCCGGCACGCCGCGGACGCCGTCGCTTTGCGCTGGTGGGGAAAAGTGGAGCCGGGTAAGAACTGCCGCCCCATGCAGGGCGACCCCACCACGTGCGATCCGCACATCAATCCGGAGACCGGCTCGACCCCGCTCAGCCGGGCCCAGGCGGTGGGCTACGGCCGCCGCTGCACCTCGTTCGCCGTCGCCGAGAACGCCTACGTGGGATGGGGGTCCGCGTCCGTCACGCCGCGCGCGGCCGTCACATGGTGGATGAACAGCAAGCCACACCGCGACAACATCCTCAACCCGGCTTTCACCGTGATGTACGCCAAGACAGCCCTGGGCAGCGCGGATCCGGCCGCCGGGTCCATCACCCCCGCCGTGACGTACGTCCAGATGTTCGGCCGCTGCAGCTGACGCCGGAAGTGAGCCGGGGGCGGAGCGGCATGCTCCGCCCCCGGCTTCGATCAGGTTGAGCAAAGGAGTCCGCCGTCAGAAGCGGAGCCAGGTGGCTCCCGTCCTCTGCTGGGACACTCCCGGCTTGGAGTAGTCGCACACCCCGCGAGGGAAGATCGTCCGCAAGCGGTCCCATTGCTCGTTGGTCCACGTCACCGCGTAACCGTCGCGCCTCGGCGGTGTCACCCGGCAGGTGATGATGTCGGCGGTGACGTCCTCCCCCGCCACCTCCCGGGGGAAGGACGCGGTCGGATACATCCGCTCACACGCGCTCGCCGGGTCGCGCTCGAGTGACTCGGCCACGAAGCGCGGTTCCGCGTCGCGGGTGTTGCAGCCCTCGGCCAGGGTGGCCGGCCGGGCGGCGACGATCCGCGTGATCTGCTTTCCGCCCGGGCGCAGGCCGTCGAGGTTCGTCAGCCAGTGGTCCATCTGGATCACCGCGTGCCGCACCAACGGGCTCTCCGTGCTGAACAGTCCGTATCGGGCGTCCTCCAGCAGGCTGACGTGGTTGGCCGCGGTGCCGTTGGCCTCCTTCAGCCGTTCCCGCATGGAGAACGTGTGGTAGCGGACGTGGATGTCGCCCCAGGACACGTCGTCCCAGTACGAGCGGTAATCGATGATCGGTATCGTGGCCAGCCCACGGCCGCCGCTCGTCACCCGTCCGGTGTGGTAGGCGATCCGCGCGGCCTTCGGGTCGGCCTCGACCCGCCGCGGTACGACGTTGGCGTCGGCGTCGAGGCCGCCGATGCGCTCGTTGAGGTCGAGGAACTGTTCCGGCGTGATGTTCCCGTCGTTCAGGGCGCCGAGCCCGTACTGGATGCCGACGTTGCCCAGCGGTCTGCGGGCGAACCCGGTGGCCGGGTCGGCGCCGTACACGTTGATCGCGTGGTCGTACACGCCGCAGCGGACACCGGTCGGGTTGGCGGCCGGGTCGTACCGCAGTTGCCCCGGCACGATCTCGCAGTTCTGCCGCGGGTCGATCCGCGAGGCGCCCCGTGACATGGCGGACACCATGGCGGCGGTGGCGAAGCCGGACGCCCGGCGCTTCTGCTCGTCCGTCCACGGGACCGTCGCTCCCGTGGTGAAGTACGTGTCGAGCAGCCGCGCGTCGGTGAGGAAGTTGACCGTGCTGACGCCGACGTCGGGGAACGAGCAGCCCACGACGATGCCGTCGAAGATGCCCGGGTAGTTGTCGGCGATCTGGTGGGCCTGGTACGACCCGCCGGAGCAGCCGTAGCCGATGGTGTGCTCCACCGGGCCGTGTCTCTCGACGAACAGCTCCTTCGTCATCATCGCCGACTCGGCCGCGATGACGTCGTTGCAGTTGTTCTCGAACACGTTCAGCGAGGACGACATCAGCGCGAACCCGCGGCCGAGCAGGAAGGGGTCGGTGACGGTGCCGGTGCTGTTGCCCGACCGGTACCACCCGCCCGCGCAGCCGCCGCCGAGGGTGAACACGGCCCGGCCGTTCCAGCCGGCGGGGCGCACGGTGGGAGACGGCTCCGGTTCGGCCAGCGGGTCGTGCAGCATGCTCATCTGGACCACCGCGCGGTTGGCGCCGGCGGTCTCCATCCGGACGATGAACGGGACCGTGGCGCCGAGCGAGTTCGTCGTGGTGGCCAGGTCGGCGGGGTAGGCGGTCGCGTCGGCCGGCCAGCGCCGGTACGCGCCGGTGGACGTTCGATAGAAGTAGTCGACCCTGGCCTTGATCGTGCAGTTCACGTCGAGCGGCTCACCGAGGGTCCCGCCGATCACCGGGATCTGGAACGACGCGGTCTCGCAGGCGAACGGCTGCTCGTGCGGGCCGGAGAACACCGGACCCTGCGCCGGATAATTCACCAGCGTGATCGAGCTGCGCGGCCGACGCGGGACCTGCGCGGTCACCTCGACCGTGTTCTGGCCCTCCCGCAGGCCGGTCACCAGCCCGATCAGCTCGTCGGCACCCGGTCCGTTCCGGAAGGCCGGCGTGACGTCGGTCCGGCCGTTCAATGTCACGCGCAGGCTCTCGCGCGGGACGGCGCGAGGGAGGTCGATCCGGAGCAGCGAGTCGCCTCCGGTCACCATGTCGGCTCTGCCGGAGATCGCGGAGATCCGCAGCTCCCCCGGCCCCGATCTGTCCGGCGCGGCGGTCACGGTGATCGTGACGGTCGCGGTGGATCGCTTGTCGCCGTCGCCGACCTCGTACGTGAACGTGTCCACGCCGACATACCCACGGTCCGGGCGGTAGCGGAACGCTCCGTCCGGGGAGGTCGTCAGGACGCCGTGGGACGGCTGTGACCAGGCCGCCACCGTGGGTGTGACGCCGTCGGGGAAGCGGTCGTTGCCGAGTACGCCGGGCGCGTCGGCCGTCAGTTCGGTCGCCTCCGGCGTGGTGAAGAAGTCGTCGGCGGCCGTGGCATGCGGCGTGGGCGGCCCCTCACCGGGTGCCCGGACGACCACCTCGTACACGCGGGCCACGTCCGTGCTGTGCCGCGACTTCTTGGTGATCACCAGGCGAAGCGCGCTCGTCACGATGTCGGTGGTGAACGTGACCACCGGCTTGGTGTTGTCGGTCGCCGTTCCGACCTTCACCCAGCCGGCGTCCGTCCGGGCTTCGACGGTGAAGTCCACGAGAACGGTGTCGGCATAGGGCGCGGGCCACCCGGAACCGCTGTAGATCCCGACCGTGCCGACCCGGGTCTCGGCCGGAAACGTGATCGTCAGCGTGGGGGTGGCGTCGCTCGCCGACGACATCCAGCGTGAGGACTCCGCGCACGCGCCGTCGATGGCGTTCTTCGCGCCGTAGCTCGAGCTGTAGGTCGAGGACGCCGCGACGGTCGCCCCCATCGCTCGATGGCCCGTGCATTCGATGTCCTGCGCCTGGGCGGTGGCGGACAGTGGCGCGGCCGTCAGGGAACTCGCTGTCAACACGGCGGCGGCGGACAGCGCGATTATCGAGGATCTCAGGATCTTCCTCGCGATCACGACATCTCCTCGTCAGCTAGGGGGGTGTGATCCGGGGGCGACGCCGGCCCGTCGACCGCGCGGTCGACGGGCCGGCGACCGCTCAGGGGCCGTCGGGGTAGACGAGGTGAACGCGGATGTTGGTCCAGTTCTGCGGGCAGGTCGCGGCCTGACAGTTGGCGGGGCTGTGCACCCCGACGAGCTCGGGGCTCAGATGCCAGGTCTTGCCGTAGTCGTAGGAGACCTCGAAGTACGTGGACTCGCTGAGGTTGCCCGGGTCGAACGTGGTCCGGGCGTACATGCCGAACACCGGCGCGATGGCCTCCCAGCCCGGGGAGAACGAGGGCGCGCCGTCGATGATGTACCGGTCGTCCCTCAGCCGCTGCCGGTCGGCGCCGACCGGGCCGACGATGAGCCACTGGGGACGGTCGATGAACGAGTTCTGCCCGAGGTCGTTGCTGAGGAACTTCACGTGGTTGGCGGGGACGATCTGGAAGCCGCCGCGGACGTTCTCATCCCAGCTGAAACCGACGTACGGCGAGGTCGAGAAGGTCAACGCGCCGGGGTGGTTGGTGTCCATCTGGCCGACGTGGGCGAACTCCGTGCCGCCGAAGCGCCCGGTGCCCTCCACACGCTGCACGACGTCGGCCACCCGGCGCTTCTCGCCCTGGGCGTAGCCGACGTAGATGCCCCCGTTCCGCGGGTGCGTCCGCCCGGCCACCGTGTCGCCGGCGGCCCAGTTCTCGAACTCGAGGTAGGTCGGCGAGGAGTTCCGCACCACCGGCCGGTAGGCGGTGAAGCGCAGCCGCCGCGGAGGCGCCGCGTTCGGGTCGCGGCGGAAGTGCTCGGCGATGGGGAGCCAGGACTGTCGCGTCTCGTCGAAGTAGCTCAGCGGCGAGCCGGCGGGCAGCGAGCTCTTCCCGCCGAAGATCCCCGAGCCTCCGGGGATGTCGGTGTAGATGGTGTCGGCCAGCCAGTTGCCGTGGTCGGCGCCGATGTAGCGGTCCGGGCGGATGTTGAGGAGGCTGGTGGTCCAGTCGCGCTGCCCGGTGGCCGGGTCGAAGTTCTCGTAGCGCAGCGGGTCGTAGCTCTCCTCGGGCCAGACCTTGGAGCGCAGGACGTAGACCGACGTGGCGAGCAGGTGCCCCGCGGTGCCGTCCACGGCGCGTGAGTACTTCGACGCCCAGAATCCGTCGTTGGCCTCGACGGTCGCGGTCGCCGGCCGTTGCACGTGCCCGAGCACCGTCCGCCTGCCGTCCAGCGCGACGTGCTCGATGGCGCCGCCGGTGACGTTGTCGATCTCGACGTGGAACTGGGCGACGAGGCGCGGCTTGTTCTCCGGCATGGCATGCGGGGGGATCTGCGCCCCCGCCATGTTGGTGATGCCCGACGACGCGCGGAGCGAGGGGTCCTTCGTGAGGGGCGACGCGCTCGCCGCGGTGGCGGGGACGAGCAGCGCCAGCGCGGCGACGCTCGTCCACCACAGCCGGGCGCCGCGGCGCCGACGGTCCGTTGTGGCGTGGGGGGTGTCCGAGCGCGCTGCTCGGCGGGTGGGAACCATGGGGGCGGCTCCTCCTCTTCTGGTGTTGCGCATTATCACGCCTGCAGTGCCGTCAGTGTTTCCAGCGAATCGTCGGCCTGTCAATATCCGGCCTTGACTGATAATGCGCAACACCTCCATGATGATGCGCATTATCGGGCTGGGTGCAGCCCGCAGAGGAGGCAAGATGATCAGGAAGTTGCGTGGAGCCTCGCGCCTGGCAGCCGCTCTCGTCGCGGTGACGGTCCTGAGCGCATGCGGCACGGGCGGCGGAGCCGGCTCAGGCGCCGACGCCGGCACTCTCCGGGTCTGGTTCCCGGGCAATCTCAGCGAGGAGATCGCCTGGGTGAACGAGAAGCTGGTCCCCGCGTTCAAGGCGGAGCACGGCGTCGACGTCCAGGTCGAGTTCGTGGACTGGGCCAACCTGGCCACGCGGCTGTCGACCGCCTTCGCCGGCGGTACGGCCCCCGACGTCTTCGGGCACGGCAACGCCGCGGCCGCCGGGTACGCCGCCAACAACCGGGTGATCGCGCTGGACGAGTACCTCGCGAAGATGCCCGCCGACGACGTGGCGGATCTGACGTTCCTCGACCAGGGCAAGGTGAACGGCAAGCAGGTCATCATGCCGCTGCGCGGCTTCGGCCACCTGCTCGCCTACCGCGCCGACCTGGTCAAGGAAGCGGGCCTCGACCCCGACTCCCCACCCCGGACGTGGCAGGAGCTGCGCTCGGCGGCGGACCGGCTGGTCGTGCGCAAGAGCGGCTCCATCACCCGTTCCGGCGTGATCGTCCCCGCCGACGATCCGACGAGCATGTCGCAGGCCTTCGGGAGCTTCCTGTTCCAGGCCGGCGGCGCCTTCCTCGACGAGAGCGGCACGACGATCACGTGGAACTCCGAGGCGGGCAAGCGGGCGCTCGGCTTCCTCGTCGATCTCTACAACGGCCCGCAGGCGGTGTCCACCGGCCTGGGCGAGGCGACGAGCGGGGCGGGGGCGCAGCACCCTCTCGTCACCGGGCGGGCGGCCATGGCCGTGATCACCGAGGCCACGCTCAAGAGCATTCACGAGCAGGCGCCCGACGTCGCCGCGCAGATCAAGGTGGCGCCGCCGCTGAAGGACGCCGTGGCGGCATCCTTCGGCGGGGCGGGCAACGGGTTGTTCATCAGCGCCGACTCCAAGCACAAGGACCAGGCGTGGGAGTTCATCGAGTTCCTGCTCAAGCCGGCGAACGCCAAGGCGTACGTCCAGGCCGTCGGCGGCATCCCGGCGCGAGCGTCCCTCGCCTCGGACCCGGACCTGGCGGCGAAGCCGTACATCAAGCCCTACATGGACGCCGCGTCCCAGTTCCGCGGGAACCCCAACGTCGAGACGTGGACGCAGCAGCGCGACGCGCTCTCCGCCGAGATCGAAGCCGCGCTGCGCGGCAAGGCGCCCGCCGGCGAGGCGCTCGACCGCGCGGCGGCGAAGGCCACGGCGCTGCTCAAGCGGAACTGACCGGCGGACGCGAACGGATGAAGCCCCATCATGGTGACTGACACCCGGCCGGCGGGAGCAGCCGTCAACCCTGATCCCGCCGGGCCGGCACGCGGGCCGAGGCGGCGCTCGCTCTACTCGGCCCAACGCAGAGCGGGCTGGATCCTGGTCCTGCCCGCCGTGTTCGCGCTCTCGTTGGTGACGATCGTGCCGATCGGGTACGGCTTCTACCTCAGCCTGACCTCGTACAACCCGGTCGAACGCGGCGGGCCCAGGTTCCACGGCCTGGACGGCTATCTCGATGTACTCGCCTCCGGCGAGTTCTGGCACGCCATCTGGGTCACCGTCCAGTACTCCTTCGGCACGCTCGTCCTGGCGGTGCCGGCGGCCCTCGGCCTGGCGCTGCTGGTCAACGGCCGGTTCCCGGGCGTCGCCCTCTTCCGCGCGGTGCTCTACCTGCCGCGCGTGGTGCCACTGGTCGCGGTGAGCATGATCTGGCTCTGGCTGTACTCCCACGACGGGCTGTTCAACTACCTGCTCGACCTGGTCGGCCTGCCGCCGGTGGACTTCCTCACCGACGAGGACAGCGCCCTGGCGTCGTTGATCGTGATGCGCGCCTGGAAGGCGCTCGGAGGCAGCATGATCATCTTCCTGGCGGGGCTCCAGGGGATCCCGAAATCGCTGCTGGAGGCCGCGTCCGTGGACGGGTGCGGACGCTGGCGGACGCTGCGGCACGTGATCCTGCCCCTACTCGTGCCGATCACCACCTACGTCGTCGTGGTCGACCTCATCTACCTCGCCCAGTCCTTCTCCGAGATCTACGTCCTGACCTCCGGAGGCCCCCTGTCCTCGACCACCGTCCTCAACATGCTGATCTACAACGAGGCATTCGAGCACTACCGGCTCGGCAACGCGAGCGCCATGGCGTTCCTGCTGTTCTGCCTGATCTTCGGGCTCGCCTACGTCAGCATCCGCACGATGGCGAGAGGAGGCCGACGGTGAACGCGCGACCGAGGATCGGCGGGACCGGGCCGCGCAGGACCGTCCTCGCCGGGGCCGTCGCCCTCCTGGTGGCGACGCCGTTCGTCTGGATGGTGTCGCTGGCCTTCAAGCCGAAGACCGAGGTGTTCGCCTATCCCCCGAGGCTGCTGCCCGAACAGCCGACGCTGGACAACTTCTCCTACGTCTGGAACTCCACGAACATCCCCGTGGCGATGACGAACAGCCTGATCGTGGCGGCGCTCACGGTCGCGGGGAACTGCGTCGCGGCGACCGCGGCCGGCTACGCCCTGGCGCGCATCGACTTCCGCGGGTCGAGATTGCTGTTCACGGCGGTGCTCGGCAGCGCCATGGTGCCGTCCATCGTGCAGCTGATCCCTCTGTTCCTCATCGTCAAGGGCTTCCCGCTGGCCGGCGGCAACGACCTGTTCGGCCAGGGCGGCACCGGGCTGCTCGACTCGCACGTCGGGCTCGTGCTGCCCATCCTGGTGCAGCCGTTGAACATCTACCTGGCCCGGCAGTACTTCCTCGACATGCCGCAGGAGCTGGCCGACGCCGGCCGCCTGGACGGCGCCGGTGAGCTGCGCATCTTCTGGCAGATCTATCTGCCGCTGGCCCGGCCGATCGTCGCCACCATCGCCATCCTGTCCTTCACCGGCGCGTGGGAGGACTTCCTGTGGCCGCTCGTGGCCGTGTCGTCGCCGGAGATGCAGACGCTGCCGCTGGCGCTCAGCTCGTTCGCCGGCAGCGGCGTGACCCAGTACGGCCCGCTGATGGCCGGCACGTTCCTCGCGATCGTGCCCGTCCTCGTGATCTTCATCGCGGGCCAGCGGCACTTCGTCCAGGGGCTGGGATCGGGAGGGGTCAAGGGATGAGCCGACGGACGCCGGTCGTGACGTTGCTCCCTCTCGACGACCGGCCGGTGAACACCGGCCACGTCGCCGGGCTGGCCGGCATCGCCGGAACCCGGCTGCGCCTCCCCCCGGCCGAGCTCCTGCCTCCTCGAGGCGCGCCCGCGGACATGGACGGAACGGCCCGGTGGCTGGAGCGTTCGGCGGCCGACAGCGACGCCGTCGTCGTCAGCGTCAACCAGCTCGCCTACGGCGGGTTCGTCGCCTCCCGGCGCACCGCGGAGCCGCTGGCCCGGACGCTGGCCCGCCTCGACGTGCTCCGCCGGATCCGGGCCGAGCGGCCGGCGCTCGACGTCCACGCCTTCGTGACGCTGATGCGGACCAAGCGGTTCGACGGCGCCGGGGCCGAGCCGGAGTACTGGGACCGGTACGGCCGGCGGTTCTTCACCCTGTCCGGGGAGACCTACCGGGCCGAACACGGCCGGCCGAGCGCGGCGGAGCGGGCCCGGGCGGCGATACCCGCGCCGTACGTCGCGGACTTCTTCACCCGGCGGATGCGCCTGCACGCCATGCAGCTCGCCTGCGTCGAGCTGGTCATGGAAGGGGTCGTGGACACGCTGTCGATCCTCGTCGAGGACAGCACGGTCGAGAGCGTGTCCACCAGCGAGCGGGAGTGGCTGGAGAACTGGATCGACCGCCTCGGCGTGGGCGACCGGGTTCGCTGCTTTCCGGGCGCCGACGAGGGCGCCGCCGTGCTGACCACGCGGGCCGCGCTGGAGCACGCCGGACTGCGGCCGAGGGTGGCCGTCGTGTGCCTCGACCCGGACGCTCTCCGGCGGATCGCGCCGTACGAGGACGTGCCCGTCGGCGACACGGTCGCGGGCCAGGCCGCCGCCGTCGGCGCCGAGCTGGTCGACGACCCCGGCCGGGCCGATCTCGTGCTCGCCGTGCATCCGCCGGGGGTGCCGCCACGCGACTGGTGCGCCTGGCCGGACGTGCCGGAGCGGGCGGGCGACGACGCGGCGCGGCTCGCCGCGCGACTGCGCGACCAGGTGGACTCCGGGCGACTGGTCGCGGTGGCGGACGTCGCCGACGCGAACGGCGCCGACCCCGCGCTGGTCATGGCGTTGCGCGACGCCGGACTCCTCCGGCGCCTCGCCGGTTACGCGGGGTGGAACACGGCCGGGAACACGATCGGCAGCGCGCTGGCCCAGGGATGCAGCCGGCTGCTCGCCGTCGACGACCGGCAACTGGTCGAGCACGCCCGGACCGTCACCCACCGCCTGGTGGATGATTGGGGGTATCAGACCTCGGCGCGGCGCGAGGTCCTCGCCGCGGAGACGGCCGACGGGGGCGACCGGATCGACCGGGTCACGCGGGAGCTGGAGGACCGCCTCGCGGAGCTCGGTCCGCCCGCCGATGATTTCCGCATCGTGCCAGGCAGCGTGTGCTTCCCATGGGATCGTCCCTTCGAGATCTCCTTTGAGCTGGGGCACCTCGAGGAAAGGAATGATCGCCTATGAAGGACGTACAGCGACGCCGGCCTCGCCAGTCCGACATCGCCAAGCTGGCCGGCGTCTCGCAGACGACGGTCTCCATCGTGATCAACGGGAGGGAGTCGGACACGATCCGGATCCCCCCGGAGACGCGGCAGCGTGTCTTCGATGTGGCCCGGGCGCTGGGATACGTCGCCGATCCGGTGGCGCGCAGCCTCGCCGGCGGCATGAACCACCTGGTCGGCGTCTACACGTTCGAGTCGATGTTCCCGATGGACCAGCACGACTTCTACTACCCGTTCCTGGTGGGCATCGAGGCCGCGGCCGAGGCGCTCGGCTACGACATGCTGATGTTCACCAGCGCCACCGGCTCCGACGGCGGCAGGTCGATCTACCGCGACGGCGTCAACCGGCTGCGGCTCGCCGACGGGTGCGTGCTGCTCGGCAAGGAGACCAACCGGGACGACATCGCCAGGTTGCGGGACGAGGGGTTCAGGTTCACGCTGATCGGCCGTCGTGACGTGTCCGGCCCGATCACGTACGTCACCGCGGACTACGCGACCGCCACGGAGGAGGTCGTCGACCACCTGGTGGAGCTCGGGCACGAGCGCATCGCCTACCTGACGGCGGCGGATCCGAGCGAACCCACCGCCGACCGCGACGCCGGGTTCTGGGCCGCCCGAGACCGGCACGGGCTCGACACCGGCGGGCTCGTCCTGCCGGTCCGCAAGGAGGCGGGACCGACGGCCGACGAGGTTCGGCGGCTGCTGGGAGCCGGGGCCACCGCGTTCGTCGCCCACGAGTCGGTGGTCGCCCTCCGGCTGCTCGACCTCCTCCGCGACATGGGCGTCGACGTGCCCGGCGCGTGCTCGGTGGCCGCGCTCAACGACCCGCCGGACGCCGTACCGGGTCCGGAGCTCACCTGCTTCCGCATACCGCGGCGGGAGATGGGGACGCGCGCGGTCGAGTTGCTGGTCGAGCAGCTCGAATCGGAAGCGGAGGTCGAGCCGCGGGCGGTCGCGCTGCCGTGCACTTTCGTCGCTGGACAGACCAGCGGCCCGAATCGAAAGGGATCATGAGTGACAGAGTTCCGCGCAGACGTGCTGGTGGCCGGCGGAGGGCTCGGCGGCATCGCGGCCGCACTGGCCGCGGCCGCGAACGGAGCGCGCGTCGTGCTCACCGAGGAGACGGCCTGGCTGGGCGGGCAGCTGACGACGCAGCTCGTCCCGCCCGACGAACACCCCTGGATCGAGTCCTTCGGAAGCACGGCGGGCTACCGGCGTCTGCGGAACGGAATCCGTGAGTACTACCGGCGCTGGTATCCGCTGCGATCCGCGTCGAGGTCGCTCGCGCACCTGAACCCCGGCGCGGGCCGGGTCGGCCCGCTGTGCCACGAGCCTCGCGTGGCACTGGCGGTGATCGAGGCCATGCTCGCGCCCTGGCAGGCCGCCGGGCGGATCGTCGTGCTGCGCCGGCACGTCCCGACCGCCGCCCAGGTCGACGGCGACCACGTGCGAGCGGTGACCTTCCACGACCTGGAGGCCGGGCGCGACGTGACCGTCGCGGCGACGTTCGTCCTCGACGCCACGGAGACCGGGGGCCTGCTGCCGATCACCGGAACCGAGTTCGTGACCGGCGCCGAATCGCAGGCCGACACGGGCGAGCCGCACGCCGCGGCGACCGCGCAGCCGTCGAACATGCAGGCGGTGTCCGTGTGCTTCGCGCTCTCGCATCACGCCGGGGAGAACCACACGATCGACAAGCCCGACGACTACGCGTCGTGGCGGGATCTGGCGCCCGAGTGGTGGCACGGCCCCCAGTTCGGATGGGTCGCCCCTCACCCGCACACCCTGGAGCCCCGGCGCTACGCCTTCACCCCGAACCCGGACGACGACCCGACCGCCATCGTCGCCGACCAGAGCAAGGATCCGGGGTCGGACGAACTGTGGTCGTTCCGGCGGATCCTGGCCAGGAACCACTTCCGGCCGGGCATGGTCGACAGCGACGTCACCATCGTGAACTGGCCGATGATCGACTACCTGGGCGGGCCGGTCATCGGCGGAACGGCGGAGCAGGACGCGACGCACACCGCGGCCGCGCGGGCGCAGAGCCTGAGCTTCCTCTACTGGCTGCAGACCGAGGCGCCCCGGCCCGACGGCGGCAGCGGCTGGCCCGGCCTGCGGCTGCGCCCCGACGTCACCGGCACGGCCGACGGCCTGGCGATGCGTCCGTACATCAGGGAATCGCGGCGGATCCGCGGGCAGTACCGGATCGTCGAGCAGGATCTCGCGGTGGCCGTCCGCCCCGAGGGCGCGGCGACCTACGACGACAGCGTCGGCGTCGGCGCGTACCGGATCGACCTGCATCCTTCGACCGGCGGGGACAACTACATCGACATCCCGGCCTGGCCGTTCCAGGTCCCGATGCGCGCCCTGGTCCCGGAACGCATGCGGAACGTGATCGCCGCGGGCAAGAACATCAGCACCACGCACATCACCAACGGCTGTTACCGGGTCCATCCGGTCGAGTGGACCGTGGGTGAGGCCGCCGGCCACCTCGCGTCGTTCTGCGTGGCCCGCCGCACCGAGCCGCACCAGATCACGGCGACGCCGAGCCTCCGGGCCGAGGTCCAGGAATCGATGGCCAGGCACGGCATGGAGCTGAGCTGGCCGAACGTCACCTACTACTGAGGCGGGGTTCTCGAATGCGTTTGCCCGAATCGCGGCTGGCCGTCCTGGTCAGCCTGCCGCGTAACGAGACCGCCCTCGCAGAGGCGGCGCGGCACGCGGGAGCCGACGGCCTGAAGGTGCACACGAACGTCCGGCACCGGGCCTCCGGGACGACCTTCGGGTCGCTGGACGACGAGTACGAGCGACTGCGCCCGATCCTCGCGCTCGGCGTTCCGACGGGCCTCGTCGTCGGCGCGGCGGGATCCGTGTCGACGACAGAGATGGTCGCGGCACACGACATGGGGTTCGACTACTTCGACGTCTACGCCGCCGACGCGCCCGCTGACTACGTCGATGCGTGCGGACCGGTGGCGGCCATGGTGGCTCTGGGGCCGGGCGACGGTCCGTCCCAGGCCCGCGCTCTGGTGCGGCGAGGAGTCCGGGCACTCGAGCTTTCCACGCTCGAACCCGAGCGGTACGGCACGCCGTTGTCACTCGGGACCCTGGCGAGATTGGAAGCGGTGGCATCGGTGGTCGACGTGCCCGTCATCGTGCCGAGCCAGCACGCGCTGGAGCCGCGTGACCTCGCGCTCCTCCGGGAGGCGGGCGCGGCCGCGGTGCTGCTGGGCGCGGTGGTGACCGGCGCCGATCCGTCCACATTCGGTGCGCGGATCGCCCCGTACGTCGCCGCTGCCGCCTGAGGCGAGTTCCAGCCGTTCTGCCGCCCCTCGGCGGCGCCGACCTTCGATCAGTTCCTCGGGCCCCTCAGCCATGCGGGCTTTGACGGAGTTTCATGCTGCGGCGCATGGCGGTGCTTGGACCGGACACTGGTCCGAGCACCGCTCGGTTTCCACGGGACCGCCTTCCGCCGGACGGCTCCGGGGTCATCCGGTGGCGGCGTGGAAGATCAGGACGCCGAGGGCGATGCCGCCCGCGATCGCGATCACGTGCAGCACGATCGACAGAGCGCGGATCGCGGTGGGGTTCATGCGTCGGGTCCGTTCAGCAGCAGGTTCTTCGCCCGGGCGTACTCGGCGTCGTCGATCCGGCCGGCCTGGTGGAGCGCGGCCAGCCGCTCCAACTCGCCGACCAGGTCGCCTTCGGTCGCCGGTGTACGGGAGGCTCCTCCCGCCGGAGCCGGGGATCTCACCGGGGCGGGCACGCGCGCGGGGACCGCGACGACCCGCCGGGGAATCGTGCGCGGTCCCCCGGCGGGCCCGGACGGCTCCCGCCCCCAGAACACGCCAAGGAAGACGTCCCGGTTGCGCAGGAACAGCAGCGGGACCCCGCCCATCAGGATGAAGAGCACCGCGCAGACCATGAAGCCCCCGTCGACGCCGTCCCCGGCATGCAGGGCCGAGTCGAGGAAGGCGTATCCGAGGCTGAGGAACAGCGCGGGCCAGGCCAGCGGGGTCAGCCTGGGCCCCACCGGGAGCGAGCTCGCGATGTAGAGGCCCATTCCGGCTATCCCGCCGAAGATCGAGCCGGGGACGATCCAGGCGACGCCCTCCGGACAGGGCGTCGCGATCTCGTACGCCCCGCCGGAGGCGCAGGAGCCGCCGATCGACATGACGGTGGAGGAGCCCAGATAGAGCAGGGTCAGACAGCAGCTGACGGTGCCCAGGCCGACGAGCGTCCCGAGGGAGCGCCGGACGAGTTGCAGGGGGGTGAGCACGCTCGCATCGTAGAAGCGGCGCGCCCCCTCGGACCAGAGGCAAGCAGGCCATTTCGGCAGCCGCGTGCCCACCCCTCCGCCTGGATGCACCATGTGACTTCTTGGCGGCCATCCGGCGCCGTCGTCAGCCGGACTCGCGGCGGCACAGTGGGCGATGGACGCGTCGGGCAGGCGGGCTGCCTCGCCGGCGACATGGACGATGCTGCCGCCGTCATCGTTCTTCTCCCGCAGTGGGAGGGCGGCCCGGTTGAGATCCGCTTCAGTCAGCGGCCTGGCGCGGCTTGGTGCGGAGAAAGAGTGCGGCGAGGAGGACGCCGAGAAGGACGAGGGCGGCGTTGACGGCTATGGCCACGGTGACACCGTGCAGGATCGCACCCGCGGTCACGGCGCCGGCGGTGGCGGCGGTGACGACGGCGGACATGATCGGGGTGCCCATCGTGATGCCGACCTGCTGCGACATGGTGGCCAGCCCGGTGGCGAGGCCCTGCTCGTGGTCGGGAAGTCCGCTGGTGGCGGTGACCATGAAGCCGACGATGACGAGCATGTTGCCGACGCCCCCGAAGAAGGTGGCGGGCAGCAGCAGCCCCATCGACGCGGCCGTGCTCGTGCCGAGAAGGAGTAGGGCGGCGGTGAAGACGGTCTGGATCAGGCCGCCTGCCACCAGCGTGGTCAGAGTCGAGGTCCTCGCGATCACCCTCGGCGCCAGCATGCCGCCGGCGACGGTGCCCAGGCCGAGGACGCCGAAGGAGATCCCGGCTGCCAGCGGGGAGAACCAGAGGGTCTTCTGCAGATACAGGGTGAGCAGGTAGACCAGGGACGTCTCGGTGACGAAGGCGAGCAGCCCCAGCACGTTCCCCCAGGCCACGTTCCGGCGGCGCAGGACGCGCAGCGGGACCAGCGGCTGGGCGACCTTCCGCTCCACGGCGTAGAAGACGGCCAGCAGGACGACGCCGGCGATCAGGCCGGTCAGGGCGTACGGGTTGGTCCAGCCGTACTCGCCGGCCTGCGTGAGCCCGTAGACGAGGCCGAGTAGGCCGAGGGTGACCGAGAGGGCGCCGGGAAGGTCCAGCTTGGGGCGGTCCTCGGGGCGCGACTCATTGATCACCGCCGGGGCGATCAGCAGGACGGCCAGCGCGACGGGGACGTTGATGAAGAAGGCCCACCGCCAGGACAGCAGGTCGGTCAGGACGCCGCCGAGGATCGCACCGGTGGTGAATCCGGCGGACATCAGAGCGCCGTTGAGACCGAGCGCCTTCTGCCGCAGCGGCCCTTCGGGGAAGGAGGTGGTCAGGAGGGACAGGCCGGCCGGGGTGACCGCCGCGGTGGCCAGGCCCTGTGCCACACGCGCGACAAGCAGGACACCGGGGCCGGCGGCCAGGCCGCCTGCCAGTGACGCCAGACCGAGGACACCCAGGCCCAGCAGGAAGATCCGCTTGCGGCCGACCAGGTCGCCGATGCGGCCGAAGAACAGCGTGAAGCCTGCCGCGCAGAGCGCGAAGGCGGTGGAGACCCACTGGAGATCGGCGAGGGAGAAGCCGAGACCGTCGCCGATCGCGGGCAGCCCCACGTTAAGGATCGAGAAGTCGACGGCAAGCATGAACTGCGCGACGAGAAGGACCGCGAGCACCAGCCGCAGGCGACCGGTCAGCCGCTGCGGAGCACCGGTGGGAGCAACCGCGCGAATCGTGCCGGACGCACCTGATCCAGGTCTGGACATGACCGAATTTCCTTTCGGGCTCACCCTCCTTCGAAACGGATTCCAGGAGGGCGCGAAGTCTGGGCAGCACCCACCACACTAACGGGTCTGCCGTTCCGTTAGCCGAGACTGTAGCATCAGGCATCGAACTAAAGGAACTGCAGTCCCGATACGCTGTCTTGGGAAACGAGAAGGAGAGCCCCGTGTCAGAGACCCCTGTCCCCGGCACCGTCCGTCCTGGTGGGCGCACCGCACGCGTCCGCGAGGCGGTGCTCCGGACAGCCGGAGACGTACTCGCCGAGGAAGGCTTCGACTCTCTGGACCTGGCGGAGATCGCTCGCCGCGCCGGCGTCGGGAAGACCACCGTCTACCGTCGCTGGGGCACCCCCGGCGCACTCGCGGCGGATCTTCTGGACGACATGGCCGTCCGGTCAGTCCCCCGAGCCGACACGGGATCGCTCGACGAGGACTTGCGCGCCAACGCGCGGCTGGTCGTCAAAACGCTCACAGACCCCCGGCAGGGACGTCTGTTCACCGCGCTCATCGCCGCGTCCCTCTGCGACGACCAGGCGGCCCAAGCCCTCCGCCGCTTCTACGCCGTACGCATCGACGAATGGGCCGGATGCGTGACGGACGCGATCCGACGAGGCGAGCTGCCTGAGACCACCAACCCCCGCCAGGTCATCGCCGCCGTCTCCGCCCCCCTCTACTACGCACTCCTCAACTCGGGCGAACGGCTGG
Source organism: Microtetraspora fusca (assembly GCF_001570365.1). Taxonomy (GTDB): domain Bacteria; phylum Actinomycetota; class Actinomycetes; order Streptosporangiales; family Streptosporangiaceae; genus Microtetraspora; species Microtetraspora fusca. The sequence continues at coordinate 75,195 of NZ_BBYK01000048.1, forward strand.
ACAGCGAGGCCGCCGACCGCGCAGCCGCCGCGACCGCGGTCGCGGCGCGCGCCGGGGTATTCGCGTCCGTGCCATGACCGCCGCCGAGCGCCTTTACGGCGTAGATCACAGAGCTGCGTGGCCGACCGGGGTCACGTGGGCCGATACGGCTGGCGCGCGGGCCGTTCCGGCGTACCGGCGGCCCGGCGGAGCAGCGGCGCGATGCGGTAGTCGACGAGCCGGCGCATGACGAGGGCGGTGTTCGTGCGCTCAACCCCTGGGATCGCGAGGATCTGACCCGCGATGCGGTAGAGGTCCTCCGCGCTCTCGGCGACGACGTGGATGAGCAGGTCGCTCGGCCCCGAGATGCCGTAGACCTGGAGGACTTCGGGAACGGCCTCCAGCGTCGCGGCCACCTCGTCCAGTTTCCGCTGGGTGACCTGGGCGGTGACGAACGCGGTCAAAGGGTAGCCCAGTGCCTGCGGGTCGACGCGGCGCTCGAAAGAGGCGAGGGCGCCGCTTTCCTCCAGCCGGGCCAATCTCGCGTGGGCGGTGTTGCGCGCGACGCCGGCCTGGTCGGCGATGGCCACGGTGGTGGCCCTGGGATGCGCGGCCAGTTCGAGCAGGATGCGGGCGTCTATGGCGTCGAGGGTGTGCGGTCGACTGGGCAAAGTGCTTACCCTCTCACAGGACGGACGAGCTGGGGTGCGCAGAATGCTCAATAGACTGCCACCTTATTGAGCAATGGCCAATGTCATTGCTTGAATTTTGCGCATCCGAAACGCCAGCGAAGGGTGCGCACACGATGATCAGCCCGGTGACCAGCCCGCGGACGACCGGTGAGTTCGCGGTGCTGCGTGAGGTGGAGAGCCGCGTGCTCTGGCTTTCCTCGGCCCTCATCCACCACGCGAACCGGGTACGGGAGAACCCCTCGGGGTTGAAGGTCGGCGGTCACCAGGCGTCCTCGGCGTCGATGGTGTCGATCATGACGACCTTGTGGTTCCGCCATCTGCGGCCGGAGGACCGGGTTTCGGTGAAGCCGCACGCGTCGCCGGTGCTCCACTCGATCAACTACCTCCTCGGCTGGCTGGACGCGTCGTACCTGCCACGGTTGCGGGAGTTCGGCGGGCTGCAGAGCTATCCGAGCCGGATCAAGGACCCCGACCCGGTGGACTACTCGACCGGGTCGGTCGGGATCGGGGCGACCGCGCCGATCTGGGGCGCCCTGTCGCGTCGCTACGTCGACACCGTGCTGGGAGGCGCAGGCACCGGCCGCCAGTACTCGCTGGTCGGCGACGCCGAACTCGACGAGGGCGCGGTGTGGGAGGCCGTGCTCGATCCCACGGTCGGCGAACTCGGCGAGGTGGTGTGGGTCGTCGACCTGAACCGGCAGTCGCTGGACCGGGTGGTGCCCAACATCGCGGCCGACAAGCTGCAGGGCATGTTCGCGGCGGCGGGCTGGCAGGTGATCACCGTCAAGTACGGGCATCTGCTGGAAGAGCTGTTCGCCCGGCCGGGCGGGGCGGAGCTGCGCAGGCGGATCGACGAGATGTCCAATCCCGAATATCAGCGGCTGCTGCGATGCGGCGCGCAGGAGCTCCGGCGGCGGCTCGCCGGGGTGGGACGGGGCGCGGCGGAGATCCAGGCGCTGGTCGACCAGGTCGACGACGACACGTTGGTGGACGCGATCGCGAACCTGGGCGGCCACGACCTGGAGGCCCTGGACCGGGCGTTCTCCTCCATCGACGACACGCGTCCCACGGTGATCTTCGCCTACACCGTCAAGGGGTACGGCCTGGCCACCAGGGGGCACCCGCAGAACCACTCGGCGCTGCTGACCGAGCGGCAGATGCAGGAGCTGGCGGACCGGGTCGGCGGTGACCTGGCCGACCCGTGGCGGGCCTTCTCGCCGGGCAGCGCGGCGCACGCCCTGTGCGCGCGGACGGCGGAGCGGCTGCGGAGGCCGGAGACGCCGTCGATCCAGTCTCCTGAGCTGCCCGCCGACATCGGTCGTACGCCCTCGGGCACCGCGACCACCCAGGCCGCCCTGGGCCGTACGCTGCTCGACCTGACGCGGGCGGCGCCGGAGGCGGCCAAGCGGGTGGTCACCGTGAGCCCGGATGTCAGCTCGTCGACCAACCTCGGAGGCTGGGTGAACAAAGTCGGCGTCTGGTCGGTCAACGAGCGCCTCGACTGGTTCGCCGACGACGCCGAGACCATCCTGCACTGGCAGGAGAAACCGACCGGCCAGCACATCGAACTGGGGATCGCGGAGACCAACCTCGTCAGCCTGATCGGGGAACTGGGCGCGACCTGGAGCCGGTGGGGACAGCCGCTGCTGCCGATCGGCGTCCTCTACGACCCGTTCGTGGAACGCGCGCTGGAGCCGTGGTCCTACGGCATCTACGCCGGCGGGCAGTCGATCCTGGTCGGTACACCGTCCGGCGTCTCGCTGGCGTCGGAAGGCGGCGCGCACCAGTCGATCAAGACGCCGTCGATCGGCCTGGAACAGCCGGGCTGCGTCTGCTACGAACCGGCGTTCGCCATCGACACCGAGTGGACGCTGCTGGCCAGCCTGGCCCGGCTGGGCAGGCCGGACGGCACCTCGGCCTATCTGCGGCTGTCCACGCGTCCCGTCGATCAGACCCTGGCGGCCGTGCCCACCGACCCCGCGGCGCGGGAACGGCGCAGGCGGCAGGTGGTCGCGGGCGCGTATCCGCTGCGGCGCGCGGAGAACCCCAAGGTCACGCTCGCCGCGATGGGGGCGGTGGTGCCCGAGGCGCTGGCCGCGGCGGACCGGCTGGACCGGCTCGGCGTTCCGGCGGACGTGGTCTGCGTGACGAGTCCCGACCTGCTGTACCGGGCGGTGCGGGCCCGTCAAGGCCATGAGCAGGCCGAGTCGTGGGTGCTGGACCAGGCGTTCCCCGCCGATCGAGCCGCTCCCCTCGTCACGGTGCTCGACGGGCATCCCCACACCCTGTCCTTCCTCGCGACCGTCAACCGGGTGCCGACCACGGCGCTGGGCGTCACCCGCTTCGGCCAGTCGGGGTCGCTCGACGACGTCTACCGGTACCACGGGCTGAACGCCGACAGCATCGTCGCCGCCGCGCTGGACCTGACCGAGTGACGAACCTCGGAGTCGTCGACGCGGCGGTCGATCAGCTCATCGCCGGGCTGTCGCGGTGCGGCCGACCTGGGGCACGGCGTCGAGCAGGGCGCGGGTGTAGGGCGCGTGGGGCCGGGACGTGATCTGTTCCGCCGGCCCCACCTCGACCAGCCTGCCCTCTCGCATGACCGCGATCACGTCGGCGACGTACCGGACGACGGCCAGGTTGTGCGAGATGAACAGCACGGAGAGGCCCAGCTCGCGGCGGAGCGACCGGATCAGGTTGAGCACCGCGCCCTGCACGGAGACGTCCAGGGCCGAGGTGATCTCGTCCGCCACGAGGAGGGAGGGCCTCGCCCCCAGCGCTCTGGCCAGGGCCACGCGCTGACGCTGCCCGCCGGACAGCTGCCGGGGGTAGGAGCCGGCCAGGGCGGGGTCCAGGTTCACGAGCGTGAGGAGCCTGGCCACTTCGGCCGCGCGGGCGGCGCGCGGCAGCTTCAGGCCCTCCGCCACGGACGCGCCCACCGTCATGCGCGGGTCGAGCGAGGCATAGGGATCCTGGAACACCATCTGGACCCGGTCGGCGCCGGTGACGGTCCCGGTGTGGGGAACCAGGCCGACCAGGGCCTTGGCGAGCGTGGACTTGCCCGATCCCGACTCGCCGACGAGGCCGACGATCGACCGTTCGGGAATGGCGAGCGACACGTCGTCCACGGCGACGTGCGTGCCGTAGCGGACGGTCAGTCGCTCGATTGCGGATGCAGGCATGCGATCCCATCCTCCAGGAGCGGCCGCGTGGTACGGCAGGCGGACGTGGCGGCGGCGCATCGGGGGGCGAACGCGCAGCCGTCGGGGTCGTCGAAGGGACTCGGCGGCTGTCCGGGGATCGTGGCCAGCGGCTTGTCCCGGTCGGTGGTCAGGTCGGGTGTGGCGGCGATGAGCGCCCGGGTGTACGGATGCCGGGCACGGCGCAGTTCCGCGACGGTCAGTTCCTCCACCACGCGGCCCGCGTACATGACGACGACGCGGTCGCACAGCTGCGAGACGACGGCGATGTCGTGGGAGATCAGGATGACCGCCGCCTCCTTGGCCGCCTCGCGCAGCAGCAGGAGGATGTCACGCTGCACGGTGACGTCGAGTGCGGTGGTCGGCTCGTCGGCGATGATCAGTTTGGGGGTCCCCATCAGGCCCATCGCGATGATCGCCCGCTGGCGCATCCCTCCGGAGAAGGTGTGCGGATGCTGGCGTGCCCGCTCCTCGGGCCGGGCGATGCGGACGCGACGGAGCCGGTCGACCGCCCGGGCGAGCGCCTCCTTGCGCGGCATCTTCTGATGTGTCGTCGACACCTCGGCCAGTTGGCCTCCCACTCGCAGGGCGGGGTTGAGCGTGGTCATCGGGTCCTGGAACACCATGGCGAGCGAGGTGCCCCGGAGACGGCGCAGCTCGCCGGGCGAAAGCGCGGACAGGTCCTGACCGCACAGGTTGATGCCGCCGGTGACCTCGCCGGGATAGGGGACGAGTCCGCCGATCGCCAGCGCGGTCAGGCTCTTGCCGCTGCCGGACTCCCCGACGACGCCGACGATCTCGCCGGGCGCGACGTCGAGGTGGACGTCGCGGACCGGAACGGCGCCGCCGGGGAAGGCGACGCTGAGGCCCCTCACCGACAGGACGCCCTCGGACCGGGCCTCCCTCAGCGCCTCGCCTGTCGCCGCGCCACGGGGGACGACCGCTCTGCGGGAGGCGGCCTTGGCCAGCCCCTCGCCGAGGAGGTTGAACCCGACCGCGGCCAGCCCGATCGCCACGGCAGGGCCGAGCGCCGCCTCCGGGTCGACGTAGACGCGGCTCAGCCCGTCGAACAGCAGCCGTCCCCAGTCGTAGTCGGGCGGCTGGACACCGAGTCCGAGAAACGAGAGCCCGGCCAGGCCGAGCAGCGATCCGCCGAACAGCAACGTGATGTTGAGCAGCAACGGCTCGGCGATGTTGGGCAGCACATGCCGTACCGCGATGCGCAGGCGGGACACGCCCAGCACACGCGCCGCCGAGACGTAGTCCGCGTTCGCGACGGAGGCGGCCAGCGTCTGCGTGAGCCGGGCCAGTACGGGTGCGGTGGCGATCCCCATGCCGAGGACGGCGCCGCGGGCGCCGAGCCCGGAGACGACCGCGGTGAACATCGCCAGCAGCAGCCCGGGGAAGGCCACCAGCGCGTTGATCGTCCCGGCGGCGGCGCGGGCGCCGCGCGGCGGCAGCACCGCGGGCAGCACGCCGAGCGGAAGGCCGATCGCCACGCCGACCACCGTGGCGAGGCAGGCGAGCAGCAGAGAGAGCCGGGTCGCGACGAGGATCCGGGCGAGCAGGTCGCGGCCGAGGTCGTCGGTGCCGAGCGGGTGCGCGGGCGAGTGTCCCTGCAGGATGGCGCCGTCGTCGATCCGGGCCGCGCTCTCCCCCCAGAGCGCCGGGCCGAGCAGGGCGAGCGTGAGGACGGCCGCCACGAGCAGCAGCCCGGTCAGCGGAGCGGGTGAACGGAGTGCGCGCATCACGTGCCCCTGATCGCCGAACGTGGGTCGAGCACGCCCAGGGCGACGTCGACGAGGAAATTGACCAGCAACACGATGGCGCCGTAGACGAGGATGACGGCCTGGGCGACCGGATAGTCCTTCTGCAGGATCGACTCCGTCATCCGCTGGCCCAGTCCGGGCCAGGCGAAGACGTTCTCGACGAGCACGGTGCCGGGGATCAGCGACGCCAACAGCAGCCCGCCGACGGTCAGCGTCGCCGTCAGCATGTTCGGCAGCAGGTGCCGCAGGTACAGGCGCCGGCGCGGCAGGTGCTTGGCCCGCGCCATGCGCAGGTAGTCCTTGTCCAGTTCGCGGAGGGCCTCGACTCGGACGAGCCTGGCCAGGACGGCGACCGGTCCCACAGCGAGCGCGATCACCGGAAGGACGTAGGAGGCGGGGCCGTCCTTGCCCGCGGGCGGCAGCCAGCCGAGCGTGATGGCGAACACCACGACGAGCCCGACCGCGAGGAGGAACTCGGGGATCGCCGCGATCGTGCCCGTGGCGGTGGTGAAGGCCAGCTCCGAGCCGGGGTTGCGGCCGTTCTCGGTCCTGATGGCGAGCCACATGCCCATGGGGATCGCGACGAGCAGCGCGATGAGCGCGGCCAGGACGGCCAGTTCGGCCGTGCTCGGCAGCCGGTCGGCGATGATGCCCGCGACCGTTTCCCTCGTCTGGAGCGAGGTGCCGAAGTCGCCGGTCAGCACGCCCTTGAGATAGCCGAGGAGCTGCTGGTGGATCGGCTCGTCCAGGCCGAGTTCGGCGCGGCGGGCGGCGACCAGTTCGGCCGGGGCCGCGGTCCCGAGCGAGGCTCTGACCGGATCGCCGGGGATGAGATGGATCATGGAGAAGGAGGCGAAGAGGAGTACGGCCAGCGAGACGGTGAGCCTGGCCAGGCGGCGGAGCAGGAACACGTGGGAGACCTCCCGTTCACGAGGCGGCCAGGCCGAGCGTGGCGACGAGCTCGACCAGGCGGTAGGCGGTCGGGTAGTCGGGGGCCGGGTAGCACAGCGTGGTGCCGCCGGTCCTCCGCATCCCGGGCACGAGCAGCGCGTGATCGGCCGTCGCGGTACGGTGCACGTCGATCTCCAGCTCGACCGGCCCGGTGAAGCGGGGCGGGCGCACCTCGGCGCGCGCGTCCAGCGCGGCGGGCACGGCATCCTCGATCAGTTCGCACGCGCGTACGGGATGCAGGCTGTCGGCGGCCGAGGCGCCCAGTGCCCGTTTCACCTCCACCGTGTGCACGCCGGGGATCGTCTGAGCGGCCTCCCGCACGGTCAGGTCGTCACCGGTGACCAGGACCGGCGCGGCTCCCAGGTGGGCGGCCAGCGCGGCGTTGAGCCCGATCTCGCCGAGGGAGCGTCCCTGACAGCGGACGTCGGCGATCACCGCGCCGCTCACCGTGTGGGCCAGGACCGCTCCGGCGGTGCCCGCCTTGGCGTGGTAGCCGAGGAAGATCACGGCGTCGGCGCCCCGTTCGAGGCCGGCCAGCATGCCGTACGTCTTGGGCCGGCCGCGCAGGACCCTGGCGCGGGGGTCGAGGTCGGGAAGGAGCAGGTTGCGGAAGGCCGCGTGGGCCTCGGTGACGGTGACGGTCGCGCCGGGGTGACGGGCCAGCACTCCCCTGACGGCGGCGTTCACCTCGGCGGTGAGCTGGCGACGGTGGCGTTCGTACTCGGGCTCGCCGGGGCGGACGTCCGCCGCGTCGGCCACACCGGCCACGCCTTCCATGTCGGCGGAGATCAGTACGCGCATGTCAGGCGGTGTCCATCTCGATCGTGAAGGGCAGCAGGTCCAACCGGAACCTCGCGCCGTTGCCGTACACGGGCTGGGCGATCTGCTGGAACGGCACAATGTCGAGGTTGCGGATCAGGGCGGTTTCGGCCTGGTTCCACAGCGCGCACCCCTGCTTGCCCGGCATGCCGGACGCCTTGGCCGCCAGCTCCTCGTACGCCTGGTTGCGGGTGCCAGCGAGGTTGCTGCCGCCTTCCGGGAAGGTCTTGCCGGAGAACCACGGGATCATCTGGGTGGGCAGGTGCCACACGATGGGCATCGCCAGCAGGTCCCACGAACCGTTCGCCATGGCCTCGTTGATCGCGATCTGGTTGCCGCCCTTGGGCAGCAGTTCGACTCCGGCGGCCTTGAGCTGCTGCTGCATGAGTTCGGCCGCCGCCGTGCCGTTGCCGGGCGACGTGACGAACGGAAGCGTGAACGACAGCCGGACGCCGTCCTTCACGCGTACCCCGTCGGGCCCCGGCTTCCAGCCCGCCCGGTCGAGCGCGCTCGTGGCGGCGGCGAGGTCGAAGGCCGGGACGTTGCCGGTGACGGTGTCGGCGGCGCAGACGGGCCGGCCGTTGGAGGAGGCCAGGATCTGGGTCATCGGGGTGCCCATGCCGCCGGTGGCGACCTTGCCGACCATGGCGAGGTCGAGCGCCCGGACGACGGCCTGGCGCACCCGGAGGTCGGCTCCGGGGTGGCCCTTGGTCTGGTTGAAGTACAGCTCGGCGGCGGGGGCGACGGACTCGGCTTTGAACAGCTTTCGCGCCTCCAGGCGGCGGCGGTCGGCGCCGAAGACGGCGGCGAAGTTGAGCTGCCCGGACAGCAGCATGTTGGCGGCGGTGGTCTCGCTGATCACCACGCGGGCGACGACGGTGTCGGGGTGCCGCCTGCTCCCGCCGGTCCCGATGTCCGGCGCCCACGCGTAGTCCTTGCGCCGGGTGAGCGTGTAGTGGTCGCCGCCGACGATCTCGGTGACCGTGTAGAGCCCGGTCCCGCCCTTGCCCGCGGCGCGCTGCCGGGGGTCGGCCAGCGCCGACCGGCACACGATCGGGACCGATCCCAGGTTGTTCACCAGGAAGGGGTCGGGCCGGCCGCTGGTCACGGTCACGGTGCCGGCGGCGTCGTCCGCGCTCGCCCGGGTCCCCGGTTGGACCCACAGGCCGAGCAGGGGCGAGGAGTGGGCGGGGTCGGCCACGTAGTTCAGCGCGGCGGCGATGTCGGAGGCGGTCAGCGGGGCACCGTCGGCGCAGGTGACGCCCTTGCGCAGCGTGAAGGCGGCGCTCCTGGCGTCGGCCCGCCAGGTGGTGGCCAGGTGCGGACGCGCCTCACCGTCGGCGTCGACGGCGACCAGGCGGTCGTACAGGAACGTTCCGATCAGCCTGGTCAGCGACATCGTCGTCTGGTATGGGTCGAGATTGCCCAGGTCGGTGCCGACGGCCATGGTGAAGGTGCCGCCGGTCGCACGGTGCTGACCGCCGGCGCCGCCGCAGGCGGCGAGCCCGAGGGTCGCGGCGACCGCGAGGGCCGCGGGCATGCGGAAGGATCTCATCGCTCCTCCAGGGCGTGAGAGGGGGGAGGGAGGTGGCTAGCGGCCGGCGAGCGCGCGCTTGTCGACCTTGCCGATCCCGAGCAGCGGCAGCTCGGAGACGATCGTGAGGCGCTTGGGCACCTTGTATCGGGCCAGCCGCTCCCGCAGATGGGCGATCAGCTCGTCGGGGTCGGTCGCGCCGCCGGAGGCCTGGACCCAGGCGTGCCCGACCTGCCCGTACAGGTCGTCGGGGACGCCGAGCACCGCGGCGGCCTGGACCGCGGGGTGGGATTCCAGCGCGATCTCTATCTCGCGGGGGTAGACGTTGTAGCCGCCGGACTTGAACGTCTCGTGGGTGCGTCCGACGAGTTCGAGGTTGCCGTCGGGCCGCCGCACCGCGAGGTCGCCGGTGTGCAGCCAGCCGTCCGGGTCGATGAGACGGGCGGTGGCCCCCGGGTTGCGCCAGTAGCCCAGGGCCCGGCACGCGCCGCGTACGACGATCTCGCCGGGCTCGCCGTCGGGCGCGTCGGCGCCGTCCTCGCCGAGGATCCTGATCTCGTACTCGGCCGCCGGGCGGCCGATCGTGCGGGTCAGCACGTCGTCGTCGGCGTCGGGATCGGCGAAGCACACCTCGCCGACGGTCTCGGTGCTGCCGTAGCTCATCACCAGCCGGTCACACCGTCGCCGCAGCTCGCTCACCAGCGCCGGGGAGGCCGCGCCGCCGCTCCAGAGGATCGCTTTCAGGTGCGACAGGTCGGCCCGCTCCCACAGGTCGGTGGCGACGCTGAGCTGCAGCATGGTCGGCACCGCGCCCCAGTACTCCACACGCTCGCGCTCCAGCAGCGCCAGCGCCTCGCGCGGGTCGTAGAGGTCCTGGAAGACCAGGCGTCCGCCGGCGACCAGGACCGTCATGCAGATGTTGCCCACCGAGCCGACGTGGTTGATCGGCAGGTTGCACAGCATCGACGGCGCGCCGCCGGTGAAGGTCCGCTCGCCCTGGATCCGCGCGGTGGTGATCAGCGACGTGTGCGAGAGCAGGGCGCCTTTGGGCCTGCCGGTCGAGCCCGAGGTGTAGACGATGAGCGCGGCGGAGCCGGGATCCACGACGGGGTCCGCGGCGAGCGGCGTGGCGACGCGCAGCGCCCGGCGCAACTCGTCTCCGCCGAGCGTGCCCTGTTCCAGGGCGGCATCGCCGAGGAGCGCCGCGGGATCGAGCACCACGCGGGGCTCGCTGTCGGCCAGCAGATAACGGAGTTCGTCGGGGCGGCTCCTGGGGTTGAGGCCCTGGAATACGGCGCCCAGCCGGGCCGCGGCCAGGAAGGCGAACAGGAAGCGCGGCTCGGGGTGGGAGGCGACCGCGACCCTGTCCCCGGCGCGCACCCCGGCGTCGCGGAGCGCGCCGGCCCAGCGGTCGATCTCGGTGTCGAGGTCGTGCCAGGTCCACCGGCCGGCGCCGTGGACGAGCGCCTCGCGGGCGGGGTGGCGGGCGGCGGCGGTGCGGATGACTTCACCGATCGATGGCGGCATCTCACTTCTCCGATCGTTGACGGGCGTGCTGATGCCCGTTGGGGGGGCAGGCTCACGCCGGGGCGTGACGCTCAGGGCGGGCGGTGAGGAGCGGCTAGCCGCGGGCGCGGGCCGGCAGGAAGGCGGCGCGTTCGGCCACGGCGGCCAGGCCGAGCAGCAGATCGTCGTGGAATCGGGCGGCGATCACCTGCATGCCCACGGGGAGTCCGTCGCGGGTCAATCCGGCGGGGATCGAGACGGCGGGTACACCGGTGAGGTTGGCGATCGGTCCGAACGGCTCCGCGCCTGACACTCCGGCGTCGCGGCCGTCGATCACGGTGGGGATGGGGCCTTCCGCGGCGAACGGCGGGCAGGCGGTTGAGGGGGTGATGAGCAGGTCGGTCTCGGCCAGCACGGCCGCCATCGCGGCCTCGAGGTCGGCGCAGGCGGCCAGCGCCGCGGCGTGCTCGGCGGCGGTGATCTGCTCGCCGCGCAGCGCGCCCTGGACGGTCGTCGGGCACAGCAGGTCGAGGACGTCCGGCCACGGTCCGAGCAGGCCGAGCTCGCGCCGGAGTTCGACGCAGGCGAGAACCAGCCAGGGCGGTCGGGCGTCCGGCAGCGTGAGCGGCCGTTCGTCCAGATGGAACCCGGCGAGCGCGGCGAGCCGGCGAGCGCCTTCCCTGGCGACTTCGACGACCTCCGGATCGACCGGCGCGAAGCCCATGTCGGCGGAGAATCTGGCCCGCAGCCCCGGCGGCGGCAGCCGTACGGCGAAGGCGCCCGGCCGGTGCGGCAGCGACCAGCGGTCGCCGGGACTGTCACCCGCGGCCGCCTCCAGGGCCAGCGCGGTGTCGGCCACGCTCGCGGCGAGCACGCCCGGCGTGGAGAACAGGTGGGAGGTGCGGCGCGGCACACGGCCGTGGGTCGGTTTGAGCCCGACCAGGCCGCAGAAGGCGGCCGGTTCGCGGATCGAGCCTCCGCCGTCACCGGCCGTGGCGAGCGGAACCAGTCCGGCCGCGACCGCGGCGGCGGAGCCGCCCGAGCTGCCGCCGGGGGTGAGCGCGGGCGACCAGGGGTTACGCGTCGGGCCGTGCGCCCGGGTCGAGGTCGCCGAGTCGAACCCGAACTCGGCGGTCGCGGTCTTGCCGATCGGGATCGCGCCCGCCCGGCGCAGCCGCCGTACGAGCGGGCTGTCGGCGTCGGCGGGCGGCGCGTGGGTGAACAGCAGCGATCCGGCCCTGGTCGGCATGCCCGCGCAGTCCTCCAGGTCCTTCACGCCGAACGGCACTCCGGCGAGCGGGCCGGGGTCCTTGCCGGCCGCCACCAGGGCGTCGATCTCGGCCGCCGCGCGGCGGGCGCCGTCGGGGTCCACGTGCACGAAGGCGTTGTGCTCGTCGGCCTCGACCGCGGCGAGCGCGGCGTCGACGACGTCGATCGCGCGGACGTGTCCGCGGCGTACCCGCTCGGCGGTCTCGGCCGCCGAGCGCGGGCGCGGGGTCGTGTCGGGGCTAGGTCTCACTCCACCCTCCTGTGGTCTCGCCGACCTTCGCCAGTTCCTCCGCGATGTCGGCGGCCAGGCCGTTCAGGTCGGGGATGGCGACGTCGGCGTGGGTGAGCCGGCGGTCGTCCGGCCCGCATGCGTTGATCAGGCCGAACGCCATGTCGACGAACGTCTCTCCGAGCGTGCGGTCGTCGACCGGCCCGCGAGGCGAGTACCAGCGGGCCACGCCGGTGCACATCTCCAGCAGCGCCAGCCTGGCGATGCCCAGCTCGTTGAAGCGGAACGCGCCGGCGGCTCGGCCCTCCGACAGCGCGTTGCGCCACAGCAGCTCGTAGCGGTCGCGCAGTTCCATGACCCGGCTCCTGGCCTCCTCACCGAGCGATCTCAGCTCGCTGTCGATCACCAGGGCGTCGAGCTGCGCGTGGGCGTGCACGTAGACGTGGACCGCCACCAGCCGGGCCAGACGCTCGGCCGGACCGGCCGCCCCCGCGAGGGCGGCCTCGGCGAGGTGGAGCAGCCGGGCGTTGCCGCGGTTCATCACCTGCGCCAGCAGGTCTTCCTTGGTGCCCATGTAGTGGTACAGGGCGCCGCTGGAGACCCCGGCACGCTCAGCGATCTCCCGGATGCCCGTGGCTGCGAAGCCCTTTTCCGCGAACAGTTCCAGCGCGGCCCGTTCGACCCGCTCACCCGTCGTCACCATTGCGCCATGCTGGCAGTCGATCGATCGATTAGTCAAGAGAGTGCCTGATAAAGCGAAGCCTTGTCAGGTAATCAATCGATCGATTACCTTCACCGCATGGTTCTCACCGACATCCCCCTCGCCGATCTGAGCGTGCGCGGACACGGGCCGGTCGTCACCGTCCAGGTCTCCCGGCCCGATGTGCTCAACGCGTTCAGGGCGCAGACACGGGCCGAGCTCGCCTCCGTCCTCGACGCCGTGCGCACCGACGACCACGTCCGGGTCGTCGTCCTCACCGGCGCGGGCCGGGCCTTCTCCGCGGGGCAGGACCTGCGCGAGCTGGGCGGGCGGCTACAGAACGAGGAGGCCTCCGACGACCAGCTCAGGCAGGGCATCGAGGAGCTGCAGGACCTCACCCGCGCGCTACTCGCGCTCCCCCAGGTGACGATCGCCGCGCTGAACGGCGTCGCCGTGGGGCTGGGCGCCGAGCTGGCGCTCGCCTGCGACCTGCGCGTCGCCGCGGAGAGCGCCGCGATCGGCTTCCCCGAGGCGCGCAGAGCCATGTTCCAGACCAACGGAGTCATGTGGCTGCTCCCCCGGATCGTGGGCCTGAGCCGCGCGAACGACCTGGTCCTGACCGGACGCCTGGTCCAGGCGGCGGAGGCGGGTCGCATCGGCCTGGTCCAGGGGGTCTGCCCGGACGCCGACCTCGCCTCGACCGTCGAGGCCCTGGCCGCCGACATCGCCGCCAACGCGCCGGGGTCGCTGCGTCTGGCCAAGCACCTGCTGCGCGACACCTGGGGTCTGGATCTCGCCCAGGTGATGACCCGGGAGACCGAAGGGATGCTGGCCTGCCTGCGAAGCCGGGACCTGCGGGAAGGGACCCTGGCCTTCCTCGATGGCCGGACCCCCCACTACGAAGGGCGTTGACGATGACGACTCTCGAATACAGGCTCGCCGAGCTGGCCGTCGGCTTCGGCGTCGCCCTCAGGCCGGGGCAGATCCTCGCGGTGGACGCCCTGGTCGGCCAGGAGAGCCTGGCCCGCGCGGTCGCGGACGTCGCCTACGGGGCCGGCGCCGCGTACGTGGACGTCCAGTACTTCGACCCGCGCGTGCGCCGCTCCAGGCTGCTGACGGGCGAGAACCTGACATTCACCCCGGGATGGCTGACCGGGCGGGTGGCCGAGCTGGCCGAGAGCGGCGCCGCGGCGATCCACCTGGTCGCGCCGACCGATCCCGCGCTCGCCGAGGGCGTGGACCCGCTCCGCTCGACGCTCGCCCACGACCGGATCCTGCCGGAGATGATGGCGCTGGCCCAGCGGCAGGCGATCGCCTGGTGCATGGTGCCCGGCCCCACCCAGGAATGGGCACGCGCGCTCCGGCCCGCGGCCGACCCCGGCACCGCCCTGGCCGCCCTGTGGGACGACGTGGCCTACGCCTGCCGCCTGGACGAGCCCGATCCGGCGGCGGCCTGGCGTGTGCGCACGGCCGAGCTGCGGCGGATCGCCGACCTGGCCAACGCCGGCCGCTGGGACGCGGTGCGCTTCCGCGGCCCCGGCACCGATCTGACCGTCGGCCTGTTCCCCACGTCCCGGTGGGCGGCCATCGGTGAGACCTCGGCGGGCGGTGCCACGTACCACGCCAACCTGCCCTCCGAGGAGGTCTACACCGCGCCCGACCCGCGCCGTACCTCGGGCGTCGCCACACTGCGGCGCCCCCGGCTGCTGCACGACGGCAGCCGGGTCGACGAGCTGACCCTGCGCTACGACGACGGACGTCTGGTCGCGGTCGAGGGAAAGGGCGACGTCGAGGCGATCCGCCGCCAGTTCGAGCGCGACCCGGGAGCCTCCCGGCTCGGCGAGGTGGCGCTCGTCGCCAGCGGCGGCAGATGCGGGCGCCTCGCCCCCACAGGCGCGGTCCTCCTGGACGAGAACGCCGGATGCCACATCGCGATGGGCACCCACTATCCGTACACGGTGGGCGATCCGGATCGCGAGCACGCCAACGTCAGCACGATCCACATGGACCTGGTGATCGGCGAGCGCGACGTCGAGGTGGACGCGGTGACCGCGACCGGGCAGGCCGTGCCGGTCCTGCGCCACGGGCAGTGGGTGATCTGAGATGGACGACCTGCTGCGGGCCATCGAGGACGAACGCGAGCGCTGCGGAGTGCCGGGCGCCGGCGTCGCCGTCGTACGGGCCGGTGAGACCGTACTGGAGCACGGCTTCGGTCCGGGAATCACCGCCGCCACCCACTTCCCGATCGGCTCGGTGACCAAGGCGTTCACCGCCACCGCCGCGGGCTCGCTCGTCGACGAGGGGTTGCTGGCCTGGGACGTGCCCGTGCGCGAGTATCTGCCCGGCTTCCGGATGTGGGACCGGGCGGCCACCGAGCAGCTCACCATGCGCGACCTGCTGTGCCACCGCTCGGGGCTGCCCCGCCACGACCAGGTCTGGTACGGCAACCGCGAGGCCACCAGGGCGGACGTGATGCGGGGCCTGCGCCACCTCCGGCCGAGCCGGCCCATCCGGCAGGAGTGGCAGTATTCCAACCTCATGTATCTGGCGGCGGGCGAGGTCGTCGCGCACCTCCACGGCGGGACGTGGGAGGACGCCGTGCGCGCCCGGGTGCTCCGGCCGCTCGGCATGTCCGGCACCTTCCTCACCTCGGACGAGGCGCTCGCCTCCGGTCGGCTGAGCGGCGGCCTCCTCGACGGCGGGCCGATGCCGCGCCGCGACCAGGACCTGTGCGGCGCGTCGGGCAGCATCATCTCCTCCGCCGCCGACATGGCGGCCTGGCTGCGGGCCAACCTGGACGGCGGCGTCGTGTCGGACGCGACGCTGCGCGAGCTGCACCGCCCGGCCATGCTGGTGCCGCCCCCGCCGATCCCGTGGGACGAGCTGCGTCCCATGGGCTACGCGCTCGGCTGGCACGTCGATATCTACCGCGGCCGGCGGGTCGTCCAGCACGGCGGCAACGTCTACGGCTACAGCGCCGTCGTCAGCCTCATGCCCGAGGAGGGCATCGGCGTCGTCGTGCTCACCAACGGCGACTTCAATCCACTGCGCGACATCGTCGCGTTCCGGGTGTACGACGAGTTGCTCGGTCTCGACCCGCTCCCGTGGGGCGACCGCTACCGCGAGATGTACGCCGCGGCGACCGAGGGACGCGGGCTGGCGGCGGCGCGGCGGCGTGAGCTGTCGGCGGGAGCGCCGCCCGGCCATCCGTGGGAGGAGTACGCGGGCGAGTACGCCCATCCCGCCTACGGCTCGCTGCACGTGACCGCGGGTCCGGACGGCCTCGCCGTCGCCCTCCGCGATCTCCCCCTCGCCACGCGGCACGTCAACCGGGAGGCGTTCGAACTTCACCTGGACACCCTGGATCAGACCTTCCCCGCCTGCTGGAACGCCGACTTCGAGGGGAACGTCCGCTCCGTGTCGGTCCTGTTCGAACCCAACGTCGAGCCGATCGAATTCGTCCGGGTCGCGCAGGAGGTCGCGCCGGACACCCTCGCCTCCTTGACGGGGTCGTACCGGATGGGGCCGGCCAGGGTGCTGGTCGAGCTGGTCGACGGCGCGCTGCGCGTCTCGGTGGTCAACCGGCCGAGCGCGGTGCTGAAACCCCGGCGCGGCCTGGTCTTCGACGTCGAGGGGCAGGCCGGCATGTGGGCCGAGTTCCTCCTCGACGCGGACGGCGCGGGCGGCGAACTGGTCGTCTGGCCGCTCGGCCGCTTCACGAAGGAGGCGACGGCGTGACCCATCTACGGATCGACGACCTGTACGACATCGCGCTTCCCCAGCAGCCGGCCGTCTCCCCGTCCGGAGAGGTCGTCTTCGTGCTGCGCCGCGCCGACCGCGACGCCGACAGAGACGTCACGGCACTGTGGCGCGCCGAAGGGCCGCTGACCTCCGGGCCCGCGGACCGGGCGCCCGCCTGGTCCCCGGACGGGCGCACGATCGCCTTCCTCCGCGCCGCCGACGGCCCGGCGCAGATATGGCTGCTGCCGATGCGCGGCGACGCCGTTCCCGAAGAGGCGGCGGAGCGGGTCACCGCGCTGCCGCTCGGCGCGGGCCCGCCCCGCTGGAGCCCGGACGGCACCGCGATCGCGTTCACCGCCCCCGTCTCCTCCGGCCCGATCGACCTCGACGCCCCGATCGAGATCGACAGGCTCGACTACCAGGCCGACGGGGCCGGACTGCTGCGCTCGGTGACCACCCAGGTGCATGTGCTCGACCTGACCACCGGAGAGGTCACCCAGGTGACCACGCGACATCGGCACACGGGCGATCCCGCGTGGTCCCCCGACGGCACGCGCCTGGCCTTCCCCGCCGCGCTCGACGACGACACCGACCTCACCGGCAACCTGGCCGCCTACGTCCTCGACCTGGAGACCGGCGCGGACCGGGTGGTCCTCGACGGCTCGGCGGGACCGGCGACCTGGACGCCCGACGGCCGCGCGCTGCTGATCGTGGGCCGCCGGGACACCCGTGCCGGGCACGCGGGCCTGCTGCTGGCCCCGCTCGACGGCGGCCCGGTCGTCGATCTCGCGGCCGGGCTCGACCGCAACGTCATGCCCGGCGAGACCGGCTACCCGGGGGCCAGGCCCCAGGTCACCGGGGATGGGCGCGCCGTCCTGTTCTGCGTGCGCGACGCGGGCCGTACCGACCTCTACCGGGTCGATCTGAGCGGCGGCCCGGCACGACGGGTGCTCGGCGAAGCCGGCCACGTCGTCTCCGAGGCGGCCCTCGCGCCGGACGGCATACTCGTGGCCGTCCGGTCCACCCCCACCAGCTTCGGCGACCTGGTCCGCGTCGAACCGGACGGCGGCACGCGGACGCTGTACAGCGGCGCCCGGCCGCTGCTGCCGTACCGGGAGCGCGTCTTCACCGTCGCCGACGGCACGACCGTGCACGGCTGGCTGCTGCGCGCCCCCGGCGCGAGCGGGCCGCAGCCGCTGCTGCTGGACATCCACGGCGGCCCACACAACGCCTGGAGCGGGTCGGCCGATCCGGCGCGCCTCTACCACCAGGTGCTCGCCGCGCGGGGCTGGAGCGTGCTCGTGCTCAACACGCGCGGCAGCGACGGGTACGGCGAGGCCTTCTACACCGCCACCTACGGCGCCTGGGGCGAGGCGGACGCGCGCGACTTCCTCGACCCTCTCGACGAACTGGTCCGCGACGGCCTGGCCGACCCGGCGCGGCTGGCCGTCACCGGCTACAGCTACGGGGGTTACATGACCTGCTACCTGACCGCGCACGACGACCGCTTCGCCGCGGCCGTCGCGGGCGCGCCGGTCAGCGACGTCACCGCGATGGTCGGCACCGCCGACCTCGGCCACCACATCGGGGTGCGCGAGCTGGCCGCCGAGCCGTGGGCGGCGCCCGAGCGTTACGTCGCCCAGTCGCCCCTCACCCGGGTCGGCGAGGTGCGCACACCGACGCTGCTCCTCCAGGGCGTGGCCGACCTGCGCTGCCCCATCGGCCAGTCCCAGCAGTGGTTCGCCGCGTTGCGCGAACGCCGCGTGCCCACGCGTCTGGTCCTCTATCCGGGCGCCGCGCACGAATTCCTCCTCACCGGCCGGCCCTCGCACCGCGCCGACTACAACCGCAGGGTCATCGACTGGGTCACTCGGGAGGAGCACTGATGTCCGCTCTCGAGTCCCTCGCCGACCGCCTCGCCGATCGGCTGCCCGGGCTGCTCGCGGCGTGCGGCGTGCCCGGAGCCGGCCTCGCGGTGCTCGTCGGCGACGAGATCGTGGAACACGCCGCGGGCGTGCTGAACGCCGCCACCGGCGTCGCCGCCACCACCGACTCGATCTTCCAGATCGGGTCCATCACCAAGATCTGGACCGCCACCCTGGCGATGCAGCTCGTGGACGAGGGGCGGCTCGACCTCGACGCGCCGGTCCGCGAGTACCTTCCCGGCTTCCGCCTGCGCGACGAGAGCGCCGCCCGCACGGTCACCGCCCGGCACCTCGCCGCCCACACCGCCGGCTTCGACGGCGACGTCGTCCCCCCTGTGGAGTGGGGCGACCAGGCGCTGGCGGCGTTCGTCGACGGGCTCGGCGGGGTCGGCCAGATCTTCCCGCCCGGTCTGATGTTCTCCTACAACAACCTCGGCTACGTCGTCCTCGGCCGGCTGGTGGAGGTGCTGCGCGGCCGGCCGTACGACCAGTGCCTGCGCGAGCACCTGCTCGCGCCGCTCGGGATCACGCACGCCGCGCCGACCCCGTGGGAGGCGGTCATGCGCCGGACGGCGGTCGGGCATATCGGGGGCGAACCGGCACCGCACTACGCTCCCGGCAGGCTGGAGGCCCCTGCGGGTTCGGTGCTGGCCATGCGCGCGCGGGACCTGCTGACCTTCGTCCGCATGCACCTTCGTGACGGACTCGCCGACGACGGCACCCGCGTGCTGTCGCGCGCGGGGGCGCGGCTGATGCGCTCGGTCCAGGTCGAGCAGCCCGACCTGGGCTGCCCGGGGGACGCGCGCGGCCTCGGCTGGGCGCTGTACGGCCGGCACGGCGGGACGCTCATCGGGCACAACGGCGGCACCGTCGGCCAGAACGCCTACCTGCGCGTCGTGCCGGAACGGGGGATCGCGGTCGCGCTGCTCACCAACGGCGGCGACCCGGCACACGTCTACGAGGAGGTCGTCGGAGGGGTCCTGGCGGAGCTGGCGGGGATCATCCCGCCGCCCCGGCCCGCGCCCGCCGCCGATCCCCGGGTCGTCGACGCCTGGCGCTACGTCGGCGTGTACGCCAACGACGTCGCCGAGACCACGGTCGAGCAGGACGCCTCCGGCCGGCTCTGGATGACGATCAAACCGATCGGAGCCGGGAGCGTCCTGCTCGGCGCGCCCGAACCGGTCGAGTTACTCGCCTACCGCGGCGACACGCTGCTGACGGCGGGTGAGCACACCGCGGTCGCCTTCCTCGGCGACGACGGCCAGGGCCGCGCCCTGTACGGCCACGCGGGCCGCGCCGTACGGAGGGTCGCATGACAGCCGCGCTCTCCTACAGAGTCAGGTCGGTGGTGAGGCGGATGTCGTCGAGTGAATGCCCGGTCCGGAGCACGTAGTCCCCGGAGACCAGGCGCCATCCGTCCGTGCCCCAGACCTCAGCCGCGTGGCGCGGGATCTCCACGGACACCTCGGCGGTCTCGCCGGGGCCGGCCTCGGCGACGGTGAACCCGGCCGGCCACCGCGCGGGCCGGGACTCGTCGAGCACCCCGTGATCACGCTACAACGCGCGCGACGCCGGGGACATCGTCCGATTTGGCTCACTCCTGGCCGGCGGTCTACGCCGTCGCCGCCTTGGCGCCGCTGCCGGCCGTGCCGCTCGTTCCCGGCCGCCGCCGCTGAGGACCCTACCCCGCGCGTACGGACCGCCGCTCGATCAGGGCGTCCAGGTCGGGCAGGAACCAGGCCCGCTCCCCCGGTCGTGTATCGTCCCCCACCGCTCCGCTGCCCAGGGTCACTTCATCGCAGAAAACGATCGCTCGAGTGTCATGGGCCTGACAGGACGGATGCGATCGTCTGAGAACCCCCGTACGGGGAGGATGACAGGACTGGCGCGGGCAGCTCGGCTTGGTCGAGCCGATCGTCGAGTTGGTCCACAGCCACCGAGGAACCCAGGAGGGTGATGGTGGTCAGTGCCAGCAGACCGACGGCGATGGCGCGGCGCGGGCGTGGTGCCGGTTCCAGCAGGGCGGCCGCACGCTGGGCGACGTGTCCACCGGTGGCCGAGAGGCTGACGGAGGCGGTGCCGGTGGATCCTTCGTCGAGGTCGTCGGCGCGTAGTGCGGCGGCCTTGGCAAGTGCCGCGCGGGCCAGCGCGCGGGCGACCAGCCGGCGGTTGCCGAGCCGGCGCGCCGCGGCTTCGTCGGCGGCTCGCTCGACCGCGAACCGCACCGCGCGGGCGGTGGGGCGCAGGAGGGGGTTGGTCGCGGAGGCGAGGTGCGCCGCCTGGACGTAGAGGTGGTGCCGGCCGGAGACGTGAGCTGCCTCATGGGCGAGCAGTACACGGCTTTCCTCACCGTCCAGAGCGTGCAGCATGGCGGTCGTCACGACAACACGTGCGGGAGTCCCGGGCAGGGCTGGAAGCGTGTAGGCGTCCGGCACGGCACCGGGCACGATGACCACGCCGTCGGGGCCCGGTACCAGCCGCCGGGCCGTACCCGCGACTCTGAACAGCTCGCGAACCATCCGCGCCGTCGTGTGGAAACCCGCGGCGAGCAGCAGTGCGGCGCCTGTCCCGGCCATCGCCTCGGCCGCCACCGGCCACGGCTGTTCGGCGCCGAGCCGGCTCGCGGACCAGCTGCCGAGCCGCGCCACCTCAGGTACCTGGGCGAATGACAGGAACCCGAGCGTGGCCAGCACCGTCCCCGTGCCCATGGCCACGACCACCATCGCGATCGGGACCAGCCGGACGGCCATCCCGGGCGGCAGAGATCGCGCGATCCACGGACCGAGAAGGCCGAGCACGAGATTGGCCGCCAGTGGCGACCACACCAGCCACGCCACCGCTCACTCGTCCGTTGTCCGGCGGGCACTCCCCCGCCTCTGGCGACCGTCTTCGAGGCCGCGCAGCAGCTCGGTGAGCAGCCGCTCGTCCTCGGGACCGAGGTCAGCGACGAAGTGAGCGAGAACACCGGCACGGTCACTGCCCTTCCCGAGCAGGCGACTCATCTGCGCGGCCACGGCGATGGACTGCGCCGCCTCAGCGTCGGAGGCCACCCGGTAGGCGTAGGCGCGGCCGGCGGGCTCGCGCTCGGCCAGCCCTCGCTTGTGCAGCCGGGCGAGGGTGGTCATGACGGTGGTGTAGGCGAGTTCGCCACCTAGCTGGGTCTGCACCTCGCCAGGGGTCAGCGGTCGACCGGCCTCGGTCAGGCAGTCCAGGATCTCCTGCTCCAGGACGCCCGGGGAACGCCTGCCTGACCTTCGCGGCGACTTGGTCATTCCCACCCCCAGGTCTACTACAGACGCCAATCGTAGCTCGTGGCGTCGAAGTGCGGGGCTCAGGCCTGCAGGTGTTTCAGGGTCTTCTCGAGGGTCCTCATCGCCGCTCCGCATCGCGCCTGGCTCGGGGAGTCGGCCCGCAACGCGGTCAGCGCCCCGTCGATCGCACCGTCCAGGGCGTGCCAGTCACCCGGCGAGCGGGGCTTGAGACCAGCCTCGGCGGCGTCCCAGGCCACCTCGAGATCCTTGATCCGAGCCTTCGCCCCGGCCAGGTCACCCTTGACGGTGAGAGCGTTGACGTCGTCGATGATGACGGCGAAGGAAGACAGGTCCCCGAGCTTGGAACTCGACACCTGCTTCACCGTCGCCGGGGAACCAGCCGGTTGGGCCGCGGCGCCTGCTGACATCCAACTGCCGATCCCGACGACGACCACGATGCCGGTGGCCGCCCACACCAGGTCCGCGGGCCGGCCCAGGCTCGCCCTGCTCGACTTGCCCTCGGCGTGCGAGCCCGCACGGCGGGCCCTGGTCGCGGCCACCTGCTCGCGGGCGACCAGCACGACGATGACGGCGAAGAACAGCATGCTGGTCCTGGTCGCGCCCAGGCCGAAACCACCGAGCGAGTGGTCCTGGGTCAGCAGGTCACCGACCGCGGCGCCCAGTGGGCGGGTCAGAATGTAGGCGGCCCAGAACGCCGGCACCTGCCAGGCCTCGACCCGCCAGAGCATCAGCGTGACGAGGAAGGCGCCGCCGAACAGCAGCGCGCCGTTGCGGAAGCCGAGGCTCAACGCCTCGGTGGCCAGGTCGCCTGCCGCGGTGCCGAGCGCGAACGTGGTCAGAATGGCTGCCCAGTAGAACGCCTCCCGCCGAGGCGTGTTGATCGCGGTGATCGACAGCGTCATCTCCTGCCGGTACCAGACGGCGAAGACCACGGCCAGAAGCACCGCGAACAGCGTCGTGCTGACGTACAGGCTGATCCCGAGCGTGTCGGTGAGGAAGTCGGTGATCTGCGTTCCCGAGATGCTCACCAAGACCACGGACAGCCAGTAGATCCACGGGGTGTAGCGGCGGGAGGACGTCTGCAGGACCAGAGCCGCCGCCAGGACGACGAACACCAGACCATCGGTCAGCACCGGGCCGAGCCCGACATTGACCGTGAGGTAGTCCGCGAACGTCTCGCCTACCGTGGTCGAGAGGATCTTGATGACCCAGAAGGTCGCTGTGACCAGGGGCACCTTGTTTGCCATCTGCCGTCGCCGAGGTGGGGCAGAAATGGACACCATGCGCACGCTCCAGACAGGAAAGGGACACGGTCACTGGCGCCTCAGGAGCACCAGCCAAGAGCAGATACTACTCGTACGAGTAGTAGTAAGCGGTCAAAGCCACGCCTCGGTATTCCCCCAGAACATCTCCGAGCCGATCACGTCGGCGGATGTCCAAGGGGGTGATCGAGGCCGAGTTGATGCCGGATCAAAGAGCGCTCAAGATCGCGAGGGCCCCATCAGATCTAGCGAGGGGACTGCCGGGTTTACCCGGCAGGGAATCGCTTCCTTGATATGGTTCTGTTGTTCGAAACGGGCAGGGCTTGTCCGTCGCCTACCTCGGCCGAGGGAAGCGAGAAGCCGCTCCCTTCAGGGAGCGGAGGAGTCACCGATGCCACCCTCCTACGTTCGTAAGTGAGCTGCCCAACGTGGCGGGGCGGCCCCGAGGCGGAGCGGCCCCGAGGCGGAGCCGTACGCTCAGGACCGAGCCGGGGACCCGGGCACGGCGAGTCTCGGGTTGCCCGGCGCCTGGCTCAGCCGTCCTCGGGCTCGCCGGCGTCGCCCTTGCTCTCCTGCTCGTGCTGGTCGCCCGCCTGGCCCTGCTTGCCTTCCTGGGGTTCGGACCCGGCCTCCCGCCCCTTGTCGTCCTGACCGTCCTCGGCCCCGGCCCTCTGGCCCTGCTCGTCCTCCTCGGTGCCCTCGTCGGGCTCCGCGTTCTCCGCGTTCTCTGCGGGCGGGGCGACCTCGGACTTGGAGTCCTGGTCGGCAGGGGCGGCGGAGGACTGGACGGGGGCGGGGCTCTGGTCGGTGGAGGAGGCGTACGCGGCGGCAGCTCCGCCGCCCGCCACGAGGACGGCCACGGCGGCGAGCCCGGGGATGGTCACAGACCTACGCATTGAAATATCTCCGATGCATTGACGTCGTACTGACCCCCTCAGTCTGCGGAAACGTGGGATAGCGGCAGGTTCGGCCAGCCATAACGCGAGGTTAATCCTGCTCCGAAACCCGGATCCGCACATGGCCACGCGCGCGCGAAGGTAAGCGCCGCGCTAACCGAGTGCTGAGCGGGCGCTGAGATGTCCCTCCATAGCGTGCGGTCATGCGATCAGGCAGCAGAACGACAGTCCCGACGCCGGTCTCCGCCGCGTTCCTGGGCCTGGGGGTGGTCGTCGGCTTCGCCGCGCGCACGCCCGCGTGGACCGCGGCGGACACGCGCGTGAGCCAGGCGGTGCAGTCCCTACGCGGCCCCTGGCTGACCGCACTGGCGCAGGTCCTGGACGTGGGTTTCGGCACAGTCGTCGGCACGGCCCTCTCCGCCCTCCTCGTCGTGGGTGTCGCCCTCTCCGGTCGGACGCGCGCCGCCGGAGGCATGCTGCTGGTGATCGCCGCCGGGTGGGGCGTGAGCGCGCCGGTCAAGGCCATCGTCACCCGTCCCCGGCCACCGGCGGTCCACGCCCTGGTGCGGGAACTGGGCCCCGACAGCTTTCCCAGCGGTCACGTGTGCCTGACCCTGTCGATCGCGATCGCCGTGGCACTGCTGGCCAGGAAGTCCCGTTTCGTCTGGCCTGTCGTGGCGGCGGGCGGCGTGCTGGTGGCCGGCCAGATGTTCGCCAGGGTCTACCTCGGAGCGCACTATCCCACCGACACCCTGGGCTCGATCATCCTCACCCCGGCCACCATCCACATCGCCGCCCACGCGCGGAGGCTCGGCGTGCTCCTGCTGCGCGCGGACAACCGCCGCAGGGCACGCCGTACCGGCCCGCCCGACACCCGCCAGGTGAAGATCCTCCTGCTGCACGCCCACGGCATGGGCGGGACCATCAGGACCGTCTTCAACCTCGCGGGCACCCTGGCGGCCGAGCACGATGTGGAGATCGTCAGCGTCGTCCGGACCAAGCCGGAGCCCTTCTTCCCGGTGCCGCCCGGCGTCCGCGTCACCTTCCTGGACGACCGCGTGGGCCGCCGCCCCCGTGGTCCGCGGCTCGCACGCCTGCTGCGCAGCCGTCTCATCCCGCCGGACGAGGCCGCGTACGACAGGTTCGACCTGCGCACCGACCTGGCCCTGCTGCGTTTCCTGCGCGGGCTGCGCACCGGCGTCCTGATCACCACGCGCCCCGGGCTCAACCTGGCCGCCGCCATGCTGGCTCCGCCCGGCGTGATCACGATCGGGCAGGAGCACGTCGGCTTCGGCTCGCACAAGCCCTCTGTCCGGGAGATGATCTCCCGCAGGTACGGCAGGCTCGACGCGCTGGTCACCCTGACCGAGACCGACCTGGGCGCCTACCGGGCGGCGCTGGGCCCCCGGGCGCCCCGGCACCTGCTGCGCATCCCCAACGCCGCGCCGCCCCTCACCGGCGGTCCCTCTCCCCTGAACGCCAAGACCGTCATCGCGATCGGCCGCCTGGTCAAGGTCAAGGGCTTCGACCTGCTGCTGCACGCCTGGGAACGGGTCAGCGCCGTACGTCCCGGCTGGATGCTGCGCATCGTCGGCTCAGGGCCCGAGCGCGCCCGGCTGCTCAAGCTGGTCGGCGAGCTCGGGCTGGCCTGCTCGGTCGAGTTCCCCGGTCCCTCGCGCGACGTCGGCGCCGAACTCGACGACGCCTCGATCTTCGTGCTCAGCTCGCGCCGCGAGGGATTCCCGATGGCGATCCTGGAGGCGCTGAGCAAGGGCGTGCCCGTGGTCGCCTTCGACTGCCCGCACGGCCCCGGCGAGATCGTCACCCACGGCCACGACGGGCTCCTGGTCCCCCGAAGGGACGTCGCCGCGCTGGCCGCGACGCTCGGCCTCCTCATCGACGACGAGAGCGAGCGCCGCATGATGGGAACCGCCGCGCTGACCACATCGAGACAGTACGACCCGGACGTCATCGGCCGGCGATGGACCGAGTTGCTGTCCGAGCTGGAAGCGGGCCACTGAACGGTCACCGGTCGCGCTCCCAGGTCGCCGCCGGCCCGGGCATGGCCAGGGCGATGGCGCTCTGCCGTACTTCATACGCGCCACGCCATGAACGGCCGGAGCACCCGCTGAGTAAAGGGTTAGCGGGGCGTTTACCTTGCCTCTGCCACCCTGGAGGGATGACAGCACAGGGCGTGCCGCTGCGGCGGCGGGTGCTGGTGGTGATCCTGAGCGTGACCGCCCTGGTCGTCGCGCTGTTCCTGGTGCCCCTGGCGGTCGCGGTGAACCTCCTCTACCACGACCAGACGGTGGCCGCCCTGCAACGCGACGCCGCCTGGGTCGCCGCCGCCGTCCCCGACGAACCGCGAGTGCCGTTGAAGCTGCCGACTGGCCTGCCGGGTGACCTGGCCATCGGTGGCTACAGCGTGCGCGGCACGCGAGTGTTCGGCAACGGCCCCGGCCACTCCAGCCTGGCCGCCTCCAGCAACGACGGCCGCGTGCACGACACAGTGGAGGCCGGATTCCTGGCCGTGTCCGCACCCGTGCCCTCCGACGAGGGCCCCGCGCTGGTCATCCGCGTGGCGACACCGAACTCGGAGGTCACGGAACGCGTCCATGAGGCGTGGCTGCTCATGGGCGGGCTCGCGCTGATCGTGATCGCGCTGGCCGCGGCTGCGGCCGTGCGACAGTCGGCCAGGCTGGCGGCCCCGCTGGAACGGCTGACCGCCGCCGCGCAGGCACTCGGCGGTGGCGACTTCAGCGTCCGCGCCTCCCCCTCGGGGCTGCGCGAGGCCGACCAGGCCGGGCAGGCGCTGGAGTCGACGGCGCGCCGCCTCGGCGACGTTCTCGCCCGCGAGCGGGCCTTCAGCGCCGACGTCTCCCACCAGCTGCGCACCGGGCTGACCGGCCTGCTGCTCGGCCTGGAGTCTTCACTGTCGCGCCCCGGCGCCGACCTGGCCTCCGCGGTCCGTACCGCGCTGGCCAGGGGCGAGCGGCTGCAGGAGGTCATCGACGATCTCGTACGGCTCAGCCGCGACAGCCGCGGGCCGAGCGAGCGGCTCGACGTCGCCGCGCTGATGGAGGAGCTCCGCCAGGAATGGCACGGCCCGCTGGCCGAGCACGGCCGCCGCCTGACCATCGCCGTGGAGCCCGCGCTGCCGCCGGTGACCGCCCAGCCCGCGGCCGTCCGGCAGATCCTGCGTGTCCTGCTCGACAACGCCCTGCGCCACGGCCAGGGGGAGGTCACCGTGACCGTCGCCGACGTGGGCCCCGGGACGGCCGTCGAGGTGGGCGACCACGGGCCGGGCGTGGCAGAAGGGGTGGACCCGTTCGTCAGGTCCAGCGGCCACAGCCACGGCATCGGACTCGCCCTGGCCCGCTCGCTGGCCGAGGCGGAGGGCGGCCGGCTGGTGCTCAGCCGGATCAGGCCGCCGCTGTTCAGCCTGCTGCTGCCCGGCGACGACATCTGACCGGACGGGCACGCGTCAGGGCTCGTAGCGGTAGCCGTGTCCGCGTACAGTGACGATCCGCTCCATCCCCTCGCCGTGCTCGGCCAGCTTGCGGCGCAGCGCGAACACGTGCACGTCAAG
Organism: Microtetraspora fusca; assembly: GCF_001570365.1. Classification (GTDB taxonomy): domain Bacteria; phylum Actinomycetota; class Actinomycetes; order Streptosporangiales; family Streptosporangiaceae; genus Microtetraspora; species Microtetraspora fusca. The sequence continues at coordinate 102,528 of NZ_BBYK01000048.1, forward strand.
CGTCTTGGTGGGGCCGAACCAGTTTTCGTCCCACACCTCGTCCATGAGCTGCTCCCGCGCCACCACCTCGCCCGACCGGCTGACCAGCGCCGTCAGCAGGTCGAACTCCTTGGGCCGCAACGCCAGCTCCGCCTGGCCGATGTAGGCGCGCCGGGCGGGCAGGTCGAGCCGCAGCCGCCCGGCGGTCACCATGCGCTCCCCCTGCGCCGGGCTGCGCCGCCGCAGGTGGGCACGGATCCTGGCCATCAGCTCGGTCAGCCGGAACGGCTTGGTCAGGTAGTCGTCGGCCCCGGCGTCGAGCGCCACCACGACCTCGAACTCCTGCGTGCGGGCCGTGAGCACGACGATCACCGTGTCGGGCACCCTTGAGCGCAGCCGCCGACACAGGGCCACACCGTCCAGGTCGGGCAGCCCCAGGTCCAGCAGGACGAGGTCCGGCTGGTGCCGCTCGGCCGCCCGCAGCGCCTCGGCGCCGTCGGCGGCCGGCTCGGCCTCGTAACCCTGGGCCGCCAGCGCCTCGACCAGCTCGGACCTGATGACCAGGTCGTCTTCCACGACCAGCACACATGCCATGCGCCCGATGGTACGGGCGACGCCGTCATGCGAGGTTGAGCTGCCGAGATACGCCGAACCGATCGATGCCCCGGCCGAGCTTCGTGCTGAACTCACAGGAGCCCAGCGGCATCAGCGCCTGCCCGCCCTGGACAGCAGGCGGTCGATGTCCTCCTTGAAGGCCGGCGCCAGTCGCACGGCCCTGGCCTGCCGGCAGATGGCGGGAGGGCCGGACCAGGCCCCGCCACACAGGCGAATCCCACAGATTGATCACAATCCGACACGCACCCAAAACTATGCGTGATCCAGTGTGGGGTCGGCGAGCCATCGGTCGAACCACGCGCGGGTGCGCCGCAGCACGTCGAGCTGGTGATTGCGTTCCAGGATCGCGTGACCTTCTCTCGGGTAGACGACGAACTCGTGCTCGACGCCGAACCGCCGCAGGGCGCGATGGAAGTATGTGGCCTGGCCGACCGGCACATTCGGGTCGTCCTCGCCGTGCAGGATCAGCACCGGAGTGCTGATCCTGGAGGCGTAGGAGATGGGGCTGAGTCGATCGTGGCGGTGTGGGCCGGTTCCCTCCCAGCCGCAACTGCCGCCGAGTCCCGCGTCCCAGACGCCCAGTTCGCCGGTGGCGAGGAGCATGCCCCAGTCGCTGATGCCCGCACCCATCACCGCGGCCTTGAACCTGCTCGTCTGCCCGACGGCCCAGGCCGCCATGAACCCGCCGTGGCTCCACCCGCCGATCCCGAGCCGGTCGGGGTCGGCGATGCCGTCGGCGATCAGCAGGTCGACGCCGCTGACGATGTCCGTCCACTCGTCCATGCCGACCGCTCCCGCGACGCTCGCCGCGAAGGCGTGCCCACGGCCCTCGCCGCCGCGTGGATTGGGCAGGAAGACGGCGTACCCCGCGGTCGCGAGCCACTGCGCCGACGGGCTCATGCCGAGCAGTAACTGGTCGGCGTACCTGTCGTACGGGCCGCCGTGCACCAGCGTGATGAGCGGAAACGGGCCGTCCTGGCGGGTCTTGGCGACGGGCAGGATCACCAGCCCGTCGAGGTCGAGCCCGTCGGATGCCGTGTAGGACAGGCGTTCCTGCGTTCCCCACTCGATCCCGCGCAGCTCCGGCCTGGTGTCGCTGAGCCGCGCCAGCCGACCGGTGGGCGGCCCCGCGTGCACGTTTCTCGGCTCGTACGCCGTGCTCGCCACCACGGCGACGACGTCGCCCGAGCCGCTGGCCGTCATCAAGCCCGCATACCCGTCGAGGCGCGACATCGGCTGGAACCGCCGCGTTTCGGCATCGAGCCGGTGGATCGCGGTGTCGAGCCCGTCGGCGAACAGCGCCAGCGGCGGCCCGTCGGCGACCTGCGCCAGGCCCGACGGGCAGACGGTCATGCCGCTGGTCAGGTTGCGCTGCTCCTCCGCGGCGCCGTCCTCGGGCACGGTGAGATCGAAGACGGCGCGCCCCCCGACGGGGCCAGGTGGGGTCGTCCCCAGATAGCACAGGTGCCAGCTGCCGTCGGTCTTCCACCAGGTCAGGCCGGATGCCTCCAACCCGGCCGGGCCGAGATCCTGGACCTTGCCGGTTTCCGGGTCGACCAGGTGCAGCTCGCAGGCGGGGAAGACCGGATCGAGGTCCGGGGTGGCCCAGGTGAGCACCGCGATCGGGCCGCCGTCCGGGCGCTGCGCCAGTTCGACGACGTGCCTGTCGCCGAGCCCGTCCACCACGCGCAACCGGCCGGTGTCCAGGTCGAGCAGCCGCAACCGTCCGTACGGCACCCGCTCCCCCCACACCTTGGCGTCGTCGCGTTCGGCTTTCCTACGCTCGTCCTCATCGGTCGGCTCGTCGGCGGCCACCACTGCGACCAGCCGGTCGTCGGCGAGCGGAAGGTGGTAGGAGATCCCGCTCTTCCAGGTGGTCAGCGCCTGCACCTGCCCGCCGCCGACCGGGATCCGATGCAGCTGCGTGGTGCCTCGCGTCAGCCGATCGGATCCGAAGAAGAGCGAGGCCGCGTCCGGCGCCCAGCGGGGGTCGGCGTCTCGTGCCCTGCCTTCGGTCAGTTTCCTCGGCGGTGAGCTCCCGTCGGTGGCGGTGACCCAGATGGCGCTGCTCGGATGCTGCTCTTCGCGCGTGTACGCGGCGACCGTGTAGGCGACCCAGCGGCCGTCGGGAGAGATCATCGGATGCCGCGGGATGGCGCCGTCCACGATCAGCTCCGGTGTGACCGTACTCATCGAACCCGTCCTCCAGCATCGACGTCGGCGGGCACCCATCGGCTCAGGCGAGCACAGCAGGCGGCGGATCCTTGATCATCGTTATCCGCACTCAGCCTCGTCAACGGCCGAACCGATGTAAACGGCCTCCCCCGCCGCGCCACGTCAGGAGAGGCGGAAGAGCCGCCAGAACGCCAGGGTCACCTCCGCGGCGGGGGCGGGACGGTCGCCGGTGACCCAGTGCGCGATCACGCCGGTGAGGGCACCGGCCAGGTAGGTGGCGTGCATCTCGGCGGGGACGTCGTCGAATCCCCCGGGCCGTGACCCGTCGACGAAGCGCGCGGCCAGTTCGGCGGTCAGCCGTTCGCGCATGCGCGTGGCGAACAGCGCGCTGCCCTGGGCGCCCAGCATCCGCCGGTACAGCGTGGCGCGGGCGGCCACGTGCTCGAATAGGTCGATCAGCGGCTCGGGCGCCCGGTCCCGGGGTGCCTCTCGTGGGCACAGTGCGGCGGCCCGCGCGATCTGGGCGACCGTGTCCTCCATGGCGTCGGTCACGAGCGCGTCCACATCGGGGAAGTGCAGGTAGACCGTCGCCCTGTTCACGTCGGCGCGCCTGGCCACCTCCGCCATCGTGATGGAGCCCAGCTCCTTGTCGGCCGCCAGGTCGAGGATCGCGGCCCGCAGCCGGGCCCGGGTGCGCTGCGCGCGGGGATCATCCGGGTTCACGGTCCCGACTATACGACACATGTTGCTTAATCGACAGATGTCGCATAGATTCCCGGCATGCGAATCGAGATCTGGGCGGACGTCGTCTGCGCGTGGGCGTACATCGGCAAGCGGCGGCTGGAGGCGGCCCTGGCCGATCCGACCCTGGACGGCGTCCCCGTCGAGGTCGTGTGGCGGCCCTTCCGGATCGACCCCGCCGCCCCGGCTCAGGCCGTCCCGATCGAGGAGATGTACCGCGATCCGATGGTGGACGCCGCGCTCAGCCGGTGCGCGCCCGACCTGTCCCCCGCGGAGAACCGGGTCCGCGTCTCCGAGATCGCCGCCGAGGAGGGGCTGGGGCCGCGCTGGGGAGCGGCCTGGCGCGCCGACACCCACGACGCCCACCGGCTGCTCGCCCTGGCGTTCGAACACGGTGGAGCGGCCCGGCAGGACGCCGTGGCCGAGCAGGTGATGAAGGCGCACTTCATCGAGGGTCGCGACATCAGCGACCGCGAGGTCCTCGTGGCCATCGCGGCCGAGGCGGGCTTCGCCGACGGCGTCGCGCTGCTGGACGCCGGCGCGGGCGAGGACACGGTGACGGAGCTGCTGCTCACCGGCAAGGCCAGGGGCGTGGCGACCTCGCCGACGATCGTCGTCGGCGACCGCGCGTTGGCCGGCGCCCAGCCCGCAGAGGTGATCAGGGACTTCCTCCTCCAGGGCGGCCGGCGGCGCGAACTGCCCGAGGAGGTGGAACGCCTGCGCTATGCCGAGTCCCTCCTCGACCAGCGTGATCCGCTCGGCGCGCTCGTCCTGCTGCGGCCCCTGCTCGACGAGCACGGCGACGACCGCAACGTCCGCATGCTCGCCGCCCGCGCCTACTTCACCTCGGCGCAGCTCGGGCGGGCCCGCACCACGCTGGAGGGGCTGGTGGCCGACTCGCCGGACGACTCCTACGCCCGTCACCTGCTCGGCCGCACCCTCCAACGCCAGGGCCTGACCGCGGAGGCCGCCCCGCACCTGAGCATGGCCGCCGCCATGACCCCGGACTTCGCCTGAGCGACCCCGGCCCCGTCGGCGCCATGCGCGTTCCCCGGAACTGTTTCTTGTGTGACTTGTTGATCATCCGCCTGCCTGTGCGACATGATTCGAAGCGGCGGTTACCTATGAGTAGGTAGCGAGTCGACCGCCTTACGCCACGTCGTTCTCCCTTGCCGGAGGGGATGTTGTCATCGACCACCATCAAGAACGCTGTCCACGGAGAGATCGCCGTCGGCACCGTGCTGGTCTGGACGAAGCAGTACACGGACCAGGAGGTGGCCGAATACTGCGAGTTGAGCGGCGCGCCGGCGGATCCGCTGCCCGAGCACCTGCCGTACCTGCTGGCCTTCGCCCCGCTGACCAAGCTTGGAGGGGATCTCAACTACCTTTCCCGCCAGATGGACTGGGCGGCCACTCGATCGATCCGGCGAAACGAGGCGATCACCGCCGAGCTGGAGGTCACCCGCCTGGAACCGACCGACGGGATGACCAAGATCGCCTTCAATGCCCGCATCCGGTGCGGGGATGAGCTGGTGATCACCGGAAGCAGCAAGGGCCTCATCGTCGGCGAATAGAGAGATCGGACGTACCGCCGTGGGCATCACTCGTACCGCCACACGCGCCTTCACTTCGGAGGACATCGACGCCTGCGCCCGCCTCACCGGCGACTTCGGTTCGCACCACATGATCGGCATCGGTGACCGCCGGATGACCCAAGGCGTGCTCACCCTCTCCGCGGTGCCCCTGCTCGCCGAGCCCGGGGTGCACATGCGGGAGCTCTCCTTCACCTTCCTCGCCCCGGTCTACGCGGGAGACACGGTCACCGCCACCGTCCGTGCCACCGAATCCGAAGAGCTGGGCGAGGGTCTGGTCCTTATGACCTGTCAGGTCAGCGTGGCGAAGGACGACGGCACCACGGTTCTGACCGGCACCGGAATCGCCGAACTGTCCCGCACGCTGGCCGACGACCTCGCGACCGAGACGGCGACCGAAGAAAACTGAACCGCGCCCGCCGCCGGCCCCGAACCGCTCCTTCCTCATGTACGCGCTTCTGCACGACCACGATCCGGCGCACGGGGAGGAGCCACGATCGGTAACCGGGCGGCGAGTTACCGTGACCGCATGAACGATCCCATGACCTTCCCCGACCGGATTGTTTCGCGGGCGTTGTCGTTCGGCACCCAGGCGGCCGCGTACGCCGAGGAGCGCCCGGGATATCCCGATGAGGCGATCCTGTGGGCACTGGAACCCGTCCGCTCCCGCACGGCGCTGCGCGTCCTCGATCTGGGAGCGGGGACGGGAAAGCTGACGGAGGCGCTGCTCCGGCAGGCGGTCGACGTCGTCGCGGTGGAGCCCGATCCGAACATGCTCTCCGAGTTCCGGCAACGGTTTCCGGAGGTGAAGTCGCTCGCCGGGTCGGCGGAGAAGATCCCCCTGCCCGACGGCGCGGTCGACGCGATCCTGGTCGGACAGGCGATGCACTGGTTCGATCTCGATCGCGCCGTCCCGGAGATGGCCCGTGTACTGACCACTGGCGGGGTGGTGGCCGGACTCTGGAATCTGGACGACGACAGCGTCGCGTGGGTGCGCGGCCTGAACGAGGCCTCCGGCGGGTGCGCCACTCCGGCGAGCGCGGGCTGGCCCGAGTCGACCCGGTTGGACGGGCGGGTCTTCTCCGTCGTCGAGCACGCCCGGTTCGCGCATTCCCAGCGCAGGACGGCCGAGTCGCTCGCGGCGACGCTCGCCACGCGTTCCGGAATGCTGATCCTGTCCCAGGCGGGGCGGGAGGCCGCGATCATCCGGATCATCGAGTATCTGCGGTCGGTCCCTGAGACGGCGCACGGCGAGTTCGACCTGCCGCTCGTCACGGGCGTTCTGCGGGCACGGCTCGCCCCCGACCGGTAGCGGCCCGGCCCCTCCCGGGTTCGGCCGCGGGAGAAGGTCGTCGCGACGGTGACCCCATCGACCCGGGCAGCAGGCCACGCCGCACCAGGGCGAACGCCACCAGACACATTACTAAAATTGGGTTCTTCGTTCTCTTGTATGATTCGTGTTTATGAAGGTAGGTTTCGTCTCATGACCGCACCGAGGACCCCGACCACCGCAGAGGAGCTGCGCGGTGCCGGCCTGCGAGTGACGGCCGCCCGTGTCGCGCTGCTCGAGACCGTCCGGGCCGGCGACCATCTCGACGTCGAGGCGCTCGCCTCCGGGGTGCGCGACCGTGTGGGTCACGTCTCCCTCCAGGCCGTGTACGAGGCCCTCCACGCGCTCACCGCGGCAGGACTTGTCCGCCGCATCGAGCCGGCCGGCAGCCCGGCCCGGTTCGAGGGACGCGTCGGGGACAACCACCACCACGTCGTGTGCCGGTCATGCGGCGTCGTCGCCGACATCGACTGCGCGGTCGGCGAGGCGCCCTGCCTGTCCGCTTCCAACGACCACGGCTTCTCCATCGACGAGGCCGAGGTCATCTACTGGGGCCTGTGCCCCGCCTGTTCCACTGCCCGAAGTTCCTGAGCATCGTGATCCGCCCTAGTCCGGAAGGATTCCCGTGTCTGAGAACCATGACGCGATCGTCGTAGACGCAAAAACGGAGACTGAAGGTGGCTGCCCGGTCGTGCACGGGCGCGCCCCGCACCCCACTCAGGGCGGTGGAAACCGCCAGTGGTGGCCGGAGCGGCTCAACCTGAAGATCCTCGCCAAGAACCCCGCCGTGGCCAACCCGCTCGGTGGGGAGTTCGACTATGCGGAGGCGTTCAACACCCTCGATCTCGCTGCCGTGAAGCGGGACATCGCGGAGGTGCTGACGACCTCGCAGGACTGGTGGCCGGCCGACCACGGCCACTACGGCCCGCTCATGATCCGGATGGCCTGGCACAGCGCGGGCACCTACCGGGTCAGCGACGGCCGCGGTGGCGCCGGATCGGGCCAGCAGCGCTTCGCCCCCGTGAACAGCTGGCCGGACAACGCGAACCTCGACAAGGCCCGCCGCCTGCTCTGGCCGGTCAAGAAGAAGTACGGCCGGAAGATCTCGTGGGCCGACCTCCTGATCCTCGCCGGCAACGTCGCCCTGGAGTCGATGGGCTTCACGACCTTCGGCTACGCCGGCGGCCGCGTGGACGCCTGGGAGCCTGACGAGGACGTCTACTGGGGCCCCGAGACCACCTGGCTCGGCGACGAGCGCTACAGCGGCGACCGGGACCTCGAGAACCCCCTCGCCGCGGTCCAGATGGGCCTCATCTACGTGAACCCCGAGGGCCCGAACGGCAACCCGGACCCGCTCGCCTCGGCGCGCGACATCCGTGAGACCTTCCGCCGGATGGCGATGAACGACGAGGAGACGGTCGCCCTGATCGCGGGCGGCCACACCTTCGGGAAGACCCACGGCGCCGGCCCGGCGGACAACGTCGGCGCCGACCCCGAGGCCTCCCCGATCGAGCAGCAGGGCCTCGGCTGGAAGAGCACGTACGGCACCGGCAAGGGTGGCGACACGATCACCAGTGGTCTCGAGGTCACTTGGACCACCACCCCGACCACGTGGGACAACAGCTTCTTCGAGATCCTGTTCGGCTACGAGTGGGAGCTGACCAAGAGCCCCGCCGGCGCGAACCAGTGGAAGCCGAAGGACGGCGGCGGCGCCGGTACCGTCCCCGACGCCCACGACCCGTCGAAGAGCCACGCCCCGATGATGCTGACGACCGACCTCGCGCTCCGGGTCGACCCGATCTACGAGCAGATCTCGCGGCGCTTCCTGGAGAACCCCGACGAGTTCGCGGACGCCTTCGCCCGCGCGTGGTTCAAGCTGACCCACCGCGACATGGGCCCGGTCGCGCGCTACCTCGGCCCGGAGGTCCCGAGCGAGACGCTGCTGTGGCAGGACCCCCTCCCCGCGCGGACGTACGAGCTCATCGACGCCGAGGACGTCTCCGATCTCAAGGGCCGGATCCTTGCCTCGGGCCTGTCGGTGTCCCAGCTCGTGTCCACCGCGTGGGCGTCGGCCGCGTCCTTCCGCGGCAGCGACAAGCGCGGCGGCGCCAACGGCGCGCGCATCCGCCTCGAGCCGCAGAGGGGGTGGGAGGTCAACGACCCCGACCAGCTGGCGGCCGTGCTGCGCACGCTGGAGGGGATCCAGGAGGCGTTCAACGCCGGCCAGACCGGCGGCAAGCAGGTCTCGCTCGCCGACCTGATCGTGCTCGCCGGGTGTGCCGCCGTGGAGAAGGCCGCCAAGGACGCCGGCTTCGACGTCGAGGTCCCCTTCAAGCCCGGCCGGGTGGACGCCTCACAGGAGCAGACCGACATAGAGTCGGCCGCCGTGCTCGAGCCGGCCGCCGACGGGTTCCGCAACTACGTCGGGAAGGGCAGCCGGCTGCCGGCCGAGTACCTGCTGATCGACCGGGCGAACCTGCTGAACCTGAGCGCCCCGGAGATGACGGTCCTCGTGGGCGGCCTCCGCGTCCTGGACGCGAACTACCAGCAGTCGCCGCTCGGCGTCTTCACCACGACCCCCGGCTCGCTGACCAACGACTTCTTCGTCAACCTGCTCGACCTGGGCACGACGTGGAAGGCGACGTCCGAGGACGCGAGCACCTTCGAGGGTCTCGACGCCGCCACGGGCGAGGTCAAGTGGACCGGCAGCCGGGCCGACCTCGTCTTCGGGGCGAACTCCGAGCTGCGCGCGGTCGCGGAGGTCTACGCGAGCGACGACGCGAAGGAGAAGTTCGTGCACGACTTCGTCGCGGCGTGGAACAAGGTGATGAACCTCGACCGGTTCGACCTCGTCTGATCACGGCGTCCAGGCCGGCCACCGCGCCGGCCGGCCTGGACGTCCTCAACTCGGATGCTCTCGCCCCGCGCGCCCGCCGGACTCGGCGGCCGCGCGGGGCTTTCGCATCCCTCCCGATCGGCGAAGCGGGACCGTGATCGCGCCGTTTGGAACCACCCGGCTGTAGAGAGCTTCCACAGGAGGGAAGGAACCCACCTCAGCCACGTCAGCGACCCTTGGCGTCCACGCGATTACTCCTCGTAATCTTCTGGCCCATGGCAACGATGGATCGCGAAACGCTGCTGGAGCTCGTCCGCAACCGCCCCCTGCTGGCGGTCGAACTCCTCTGGGCCGCCCTATCCATGAGCGATGAGCAGCCGATCGATGTGGAAGCGCTCCTGCGACGACCTCCTTCGACAGGGCACGGGAGCACGGACGAGCCCGCGCTCGCGGCCCGCTATCGCAAGCTCATGTCCGAGGCACGCCGGTCCCGCGCACAGTCAGGCAGTATCCGGTGCGAGGGGTTGCGCGCGTTCCTGCATGCCCGAATATCTGAGGGCCTGGGCCAGGCCCACAGGTCGGCGGGACGCAGGGGAGCCCGGCTGGCGCAAGGCGGAGCGGGACCTGGCCGCGAAGCGGGACCGCGTGAGTTTCCTGGAGTCCGTGCTCGTCAACGAGCTCTACCTGTCGGTCGAAGAGCACGCCCAGGCGGAGCACCTGCTGAAGCTGGAGGCGTCCGCGTACGACTGGCATGCCCACTACCAGGACGACTGGCGCCCCTGAGCCTGGTCAACAGTCGTCCGTACCCGACGGAAGGAGAGTGAGCAGCGGTCGCTGCCGCCTGGAGCCGCCCTCCGTTCCGCTGGGCGTGGAGAATGCGACTTCGCCGGGAACACCGAAGTGGACCGCGGGGAAAGCCCGGGCAGGCGGGCGGCTCAGGTGGCGGGGCAGCGGTAGCCGGCGTCCCGGTTCGGGGAGCAGCAGACGACCGCGCACGAGACGAACCGGCCGCCGCGCAGCCAGATGCCCCACTGCACGTCCGCACCGGCCGCGGCTCTCCTCGATCCACCGCAGCTCCGTACGCGCGGCACGGCCGGATGCGGCGATACTCCTGGGAAGTCCTCGTCGTCCTCTTCTCCGACAACGACATCGAGCAGGAGCAGGCCCGCAGCGGTCACTGTCACCGGCCCCCTCCGCGATGCACTCCTGCGCGGCGATCACCTGGCACAGCTCGACCAGGTCGTCGGCGTCGACCGTCCGGTGCGCGCCCGCCTCCTCCTCGGCCGAGGGGAACGGCCGCTCGCGGGTCGCCCACAACCGCCCGGCGTCGCTGCGCATGATCCGCCACCCGGCGAACACCGGACGGGTGACGGCAACAGCCCTACTCTGTGTCATGGGTCAGGACCACCATCCTGTTCAAGGGGTCCGTACGGCGGTCGCAACGCCTGCGGACCCCGACTTCGGTCGCGTCACCTCCGATTACAACAGCGCGTAACCCTGCCACCACAGGTGTGATCAGGGGACACTAAGGGGTGGTCAGAACGTCCCCCGGGTCTGACAGCGAGGTGGTCACGATGGTCTCCGAACTTCCCGCATGGGCCGTACGGCTTCGCGCCGAGCGGCGTACCAGGCTTTGGAGCCAGAAGGACATGGCCCGCCGGCTCGTCGAGGTCGCCGACGACGATGTACGAGCACGACTCCCCTCGCGCGAGAGCATCGTCCGCCGCATCAAGGCGTACGAGGCAGGACACAACCAGCCCGACGACCCCTATCGTCTCCTGTACGCCCGCGCCTTCAGCCTCAGCGAGAACGAACTGTTCGGCGGTGCCCTCAGGAACGTCGGATCAGATGGCGACGATGAGTGGGACGCCCTGGAACTGGCTCGTCGGGCCTCCGCCACGGAGGTAGGGCGGGAGACTCTCGAACGGCTGGAGTCGGCGGTCGATGACCTGGCAGTGGCCTACCACGGGACGCCGCCCCGCGAACTGCTGATCCGCGTACGCCGTCACCTCGACTATGTCTCCCAACTCCTGGACGCCAGGAAGACGCTCGCCGAGCACCGGCGGCTTCTGGTCACCGGCGGCTGGCTGTCACTCATCGCCGCGACCTGCCTCATCGACCTGCGCAGGTTTCCGGCCGCCGCAGCGCGACTTCGTACGGCCGCCCAACTCGCAGAAGAGACCGGGCATCGCGAGATCACGGCATGGTGCCTGGAAACCGAGGCATGGCAGGTCCTTACCGAAGGCGATTACCGGCGGACCCTGGCCCTCTCCCAGGCAGCACAACAGGTCGCGCCGCGAAGCAGCGCGTCATACATTCAGGCGGCCGCACAGGAGGGCCGGGCCTGGGCACGCCTCGGTGCCGCCCGGGAGACACGCGATGCGCTGAACCGAGTGGCGCGGCTGGCGGCGCCGTTGCCTGTCCCGGACCAGCCCGAACACCACTACCGCTACGACCCCGCCAAATCCGACGCCTACCTCGCCACCACGCTGTCCTGGCTCGGCGACCCGGCAGCCGAGTCCTACGCGCGTGGGGTGCTCGCTCGGCTGGAGTCGGACAGTCCGAAACGGCCGCGCAGAGCGCTGGCCGCACGGCTCGACCTGGCTCTCGCGCTTCTGTCGGCCGACCAGCCCGAGGAGGCCGGGCACATGACCATCGCCGCCCTTACCGACCCCTATCTCGTCCCTTCACACCATTGGCGTGCCACCGAGGTGATTCGAGCTCTGGAGGCACGGCGTGTGCCCGCGGCCGTGGAACTACGCGAGGCATACCTGGAGCTGTTTGGGTCGTCCAAGGAACCAGCGTGATCGACAACTCCAGAAGCGGCCGGCGTCGCTCAGAAGCCGAGACCAATCGACACCAAGGGCCACGGCGATGGCATCGAGCATATTGTCGCTGGGATTCCTGCTCCCCCGTTCCAGTTTCCGGATCATGCTGGGGAGATGTTGGCCGCCCCACGCCAGATCGTCCTGCGTGATGCGGCGCGCGGTGCGAACCGCGGCGATGCGTCCTCCCGGGCCGTCGTTACAACTCATCACCGAGCGCATCGTCCCGTCCGGTTGTCCGAATCGCCGTACGCATACCAAGACGTGCACGTAAAGTAATAGCTCGCGTTCAGGGAGTCACAGGCGTATGTTGACGAGTCCATGCGTCTCGATGGTGGTCTTTACGTGCTCGCGGCTGTCATCGTCCCGGACAACCGGATCGCTGAGCACCGAGCAGCCTTGCGCGACCTCCTCCTGACAAAGCAGCCGCGGTTGCATTGGCGAGATGAAGGACAAAAGCGGCGCTTGCAGATCACGCGCGCCATCGCCCTCCTGTCACTGACCACGGTCATCGTGATCGGTACCGGACTCACGCCGGCGAAGCAGCGCCGAGCCCGGCGTAAGTGCCTCGAGCGGCTGCTGTGGCAACTGGCGCTTCTTGACCTACGCCAGGTCCTGATGGAACGGCGGAATGCCGAAGGCAACAAAGAGGACCTCGACATGGTCAACGCCCTCCGCGCTCAGCAAGCGCTACCTCAGGACATGCATGTCGAGTGGGGTGACCCTCTGGTCGAGGAACTTCTTTGGCTTCCAGATGTCGTCGCAGGCATAGTCGCCAGAGCTGAGATGGGCGACGACACCTTGAGGAACCTACTGCTCGGCGAGCATCTGATCGAGCGTGTGATCTGCGACTGATGCGCAAAAACGCGAAGCCCGGGTTCCCGTCAATTCCGGCGGTAAGCCCGGGCTCACTTCCTCTCCCCCTCGCAGGGGGCGGCATCAGGAAGCATACCCCAGGAGACCGTTCCGCACATCACGTTAAGTGACACCCGCGTGACTCGCCAGACCTGGCCTGGGCACCCAGGGGGGCCGACCATGTGACGAGTCTCCCGGCCGACCACCATGTGGTGACCATGATCGAGCTGGTCGATGACGCCTTCCCAGCCGTAGGCACGGCAGACCACCTCGTCGATCGCCCGGTGGACGCGGCGCAGCTCGCCGATGTCCTCGTCCTGGCATGTTGGCCAGGCTGTACGTCGAGGTCAGGCCGACCTTGTGGACGAGCATGAGCCCCCGCCAATACGCGTCGAGACGGGCGTCCGGCGCGTCCCGTGGTCGGGTCAGGGGGTGAGCGGTTCGTACGCGGTGACCTCCCGGGAGGCGAGGCGGGCGAGGCAGTCGCCGACGACGTACTTCTGGAAGTGCTCGGAGGCCCGGTGCGCCTCGAAGGCGGCGGCGTCGACGTACCGTTCGTAGATCATGAACCGCCGGGGGTCGTCGGCGGAGACGTGGGCCTCGTAGCCGAGGTTGCCCGGCTCCGCGCGGGACAGCGGGGTCATGGTCCGGATGATGTCGGCGACGGCGTTCTCCTCGCCGTCACGCGCGGTCCAGACGGCGATCACGACGTAAGTCATGACGGGGGACTTTAGGGTGAATGTCCATAAATGTCACGCCCGCCCCTGGTGCTTGACACATCGAACGGCTTGGGAATAACGTCCCGTCAACCGACAGGCACAGACGAAGACATCCCTGTCAGTGGTCTTCGTCTGTGCTTTTTGTCGTTCCCGGACCGCTGGCAAGGGACTCACCCCCCGAAAGGCGGCTGGGCATGAACGACGGCCCTGCGAACACGAGAGCGACGGTCATCCGCAACGCGGGAGACGTGGCCGCCCTCATCGACACCCTCAAGAGCCTGAGCGCACGGGCGAACTGGATCTGGTTCCTCGCCCTGGCGGGCCTGTTCCTGGACGCCTATTCCAACGCGGCGCTGGGGGCCGGCCTGTCCCCCATGGTCAAGCAGCTCGGCCTCTCCCCCACCGAGGTCGGCGTGCTCACCGCGATGGCCCCGGCGATCGCGATCATCTCCAACCCCTTCGGCGGCTGGCTGGCCGCGCGCATCGGCCGGATCAGGCCGCTGATGATGACGAAGGTCGTCTTCGCCGTCGGCGCGCTGCTGACCGCGGCCGGTTCCGACTTCCAGACGGTCTTCGCCGGGCGGGCCCTGGTCGGCATCGCGTACGGCATCGACTTCGCCGTGGCGATGGCGCTGCTCGCCGAGTACACCCCCGCCTCGCTCAAGGGCCGGCTCAACTTCTGGCAGGGCGTCTGGTACACCGCGACGACCACCAACCTCCTGCTCACGCTGCTGTTCTACAAGTTCGACGTCGGCGCCGACATCTGGCGCTGGTCCGTCGGCTCGTCGGCCGCGTTCGCGCTCATCCTGCTCGTGCTGCAGCTGACGTTCCTGGTGGAGAGCCCCACCTGGCTGGCCTCCAAGGGCAGGCTGCCGGAGGCGGCGGCGAACCTGCGCCGGATGTACGGCTTCGCCGTGGAGGAGGGCACCCGGGAGGCCGGGCAGGCGGACACGCCCGCGCGTCAGGTCGGGTTCCGGGACGCGGGCGTGCTCTTCCGCCAGCCGTACCTGCCCAGGACCGTGCTGTCGACCGTCATCTCCCTCACCCAGGCCATGCAGTACTTCGCCGTGGGCTGGTACCTGCCGGTGATCAGCCTCGAACTGTTCGGCGCCGAGTTCGAGAAGGCCACGCTGGGCTCCATGGCGTTCAACGCCGTCGGCATCGTCGGCGGCTGCCTGTCGGCCTATGTCGGCCGCCGGATCGGCCTGCGGGTCGGCTCGATGGCCGGGTACGTCCTGGTGTTCGTCGCCCTGCTGGTGATGGGGGCGACGTTCAAGCAGCTGCCCGTCGCTCTGGCCGCGCTGCTGCCCGTGGTGTTCATCTTCTCCCACTCGGCCGGCCCCGGCCCCAACGGCAAGTCGATCGCGGCGCTGTCGTACCGCAGCGACATCCGCACCCTCGGCACCGGCGTGACCGGCATGCTCGGCAGCCTCGGATCGGTCGCGGGCCTGTACCTGTTCCCGCAGCTCCAGGCGGGCATCGGCGTGGGCAACAGCCTGATGGCCCTGTCGGTGGTGCCGCTGATCGGCCTGCTGACCTGCCTCGCCGTCAAGTGGGACCCGACCCGCGTGACGGTGAACCTCGAAGAGGAGGCGATCCGCCTCCAGGAGCGCACGCCGGTGTCGGCCTGAACGGTGTCCGGCCCGGACACGACGAAAGGACCTTCGCGGATGACCAGGGAACGCCGCCGCGGCGTACTCAGCATCGATGAGGGCACCACGGGGACCCGTGCCGCCGTCGTCCTCGACGACGGCGGCGCGGCTCCCGCCGCGTACCTGCCCATCTCGGTCCGCTCGCGCGACCACCTGCTCGTGGAGCAGGACGGCACGGAGATCTGGGTGAACACCGTCCAGGTCTGCCGTGAAGCGCTGGACCGGGCGGCGGCCGACGGGGTGGAGATCACCGGAGTGTCGATCTCGACGCAGCGCGCCACGGTCCTGTTGTGGGACACGGTGACGGGGACGCCGCTGAGCCAGGCCGTCGTGTGGCAGGACCGCCGGTACGCCTCGCGGCTGCGGGAGTGGGAGCCGGAGTGGGACGCCCACCTCATCGAGCACACCGGCCGCCCGGTCGGCTCCCGGGCGCCGCTGCTGTGGGCGGCGGAGGAGATCGCCGCGAACGAGGCCGCCCGCCGCGCCCACGACCAGGGGAGGCTGGCCTTCGGCTCGATCGACACCTGGCTGGTCTGGAAGCTCACCGGCGGAGCCCGCCATGTCATGTCCGCCACCAACGCGGTCGCCCTCGGCGCGTACGACCTGCGGACCGGGGACTGGCACGAGCCGTGGGTGAAGTTCCTCGGCTGCCCGCGCGACGTGCTGCCTCAGATCGTGGACGAGGACGACGACTTCGGGTTCACCGACCCGGCGGTCCTCGGCGTGCGGCTGCCCGTCCTGTCCGTCATGGGCGACCAGCACGCGGCGATGATCGCGCTCGGCGCGCACCGGCCCGGCCAGGCGACGTGCGTCCACGGGACCGGGACGTTCGTGGACGCCGTCGCGGGCGACCGGCCGCCCGCCCACCGCAGCCGGGTGCCCGGCGTGCTCACGCTGGTCGGCTGGCGCTCCCGGGGCGTTCCCGTCTTCAGCCTGGAGGGGTACGCCTCGACGACCGGCTCCGCGATGCGCTGGCTGTGCGAGGAGATCGGGCTGTTCGAGTCGCCCGCGCGGCTCGCCCAGCTCGCCCGGGAGCACACCGGCCCGACCCGGGTGATGTTCCTGCCCGCGCTCGCGGGGCTGCGGACCCCCGTCTGGTCGCCGGAGGCCACCGGCCTCCTCACCGGGCTCAGCCTGTCGACGACCCGGGCGGAGCTGGCGCGCGGCATCCTCAACGGCTTCGCGCATTCGGTGTGCGACCTGCTCGAAGGCGTGGAGGAGGCCATGGGCCGGCCGGTCACCGAGCTGTTCTGCGGCGGCGGTCTCGCCACCAGCGACGTGCTGATGTCCAGCCAGGCGGACCTGCTCGGCCGGCCCGTACGACGGGCGCGCGACAACGAGAGCGCCAGCCTGCGCGGCGCCGCCTACCTCGGCGGCGTACGGGCCGGGCTGTGGCCGAGCGTCTCCGCCGCCGTCACCGGGCTCGCCGCGGCCCCCGTATTCGAACCGACCCTTTCCGACGCCGAGCGCCAGGAGGCCCGCGCCGAGTGGCGCGACCTGCTGGCCCGCCACGTCACCGTCGCCGCCCACGGCGCCCGGCCCCCCGCGCCGGAGCCCCGCGGCCCAGAACCCGATCCACAGGAGGAATCACCGTCGTGATCCGGCTTCCCGAACGTAAGGCGAGATCAGAGACGAAGAGCGCCATCCGGCGCACCGCGCTGAGACTCGACCGCCAGGGGCAGATCGAACGGCTCGCCTCCCGGCCCGTGGACGTGCTCGTCGTCGGCGGCGGCGTGACCGGCTGTTACACGGCGCTGGACGCCGTCACCCGCGGCCTGACCGTGGCGCTCGTGGAGCGGGACGACTTCGCGTCGGGTACGTCCTCGAAGTCGTCCAAGATGGTGCACGGCGGACTGCGCTACATCGAGCAGGGCAACCTGCCGCTGGTCCGGCGCTCGCTGCTCGAGCGGCAGCGGTTCCGCCGGAACGCGCCGCACCTCGTGCAGCGGCTGCCGTTCGTCTTCCCCGTGCTCGCGCAGGACGGCGTCTTCGACGCGCGCATCGCCACGGCCTTCGAGGGCCTGCTGTGGACCTACGACCTCGCCGGCGGATGGCGCATCGGCAGGCTCCACCAGCGCCTCACCGTGCCCGAGGTCCTCGCCCGGGCGCCCCGGCTGCGCGCCGACCAGCTCAAGGGCGGGCTGCTCTACTACGACAGCCGCACGGACGACGCGCGCCTGACCCTGACCATCGCGCGGACCGCCGCCCACTTCGGGGCGACCGTGCTCAACGGCGCCGCGTGCCGCGGCCTCCTCCGCGAGGGCGGCAGGGTGCGCGGCGCCACCGTCGAGGTGGACGGCCGTGAGATCGAGGTGCGGGCGGGCGTCGTCATCAACGCCACCGGCGTCTGGTCCGACACACTCGACGCCATGTCCGACCCCGGCCACCGGCCCCGGATCCGCCCCGCGAAGGGCGTGCACATCGTGGTGCCCTGGACCCGGCTGCCCGTTGACGGCACCGTCACCGTGCCCGTCCCCGGCCGGGCCCGCCGCGCGACCTGCACCCGCTGGGGCGACGTGGTCGTGGTCGGGACGACCGACACGGACTACGACGGCTCCATGGACGAGGTGCTGTGCACCGCGTCGGAGATGCGCTACCTCCTCGACGGGGCCAACACCGCCTTCGACGCCGACCTCACCCCGGACGACGTGATCGGCTCGATCGCCGGGCTCCGCCCCCTGGTCAGCAGCAAGGACGGCAAGGAGGGCGCCACCCTCGACATGAGCCGCGACCACCGCGTCACCACCGACGCGTACGGACTCGTCACCGTCACCGGCGGCAAGCTCACCACCAGCCGGCACATGGGCGAGCTCGTGGTCGACGAGGCGCTGAAGGTGCTCGGCCGCCGGGCGCGCTGCCGTACGGCGCACCTCCCCCTGCTGGGCGGGGCGGGCTACGACGCGGAGGCCACCTCCGCCACCGGAGGGCTCGGCGCGCACCTGGGCGGCCGGTACGGCACCGAGGCCCGCTTCGTCGCCGACCTCTTCGCGGAGGACCCCTCCCTCATGGAGCCGATCGCCCCGGGCAGCGCCCACCTGCGGGCCGAGGTGGTCTACGCGGCCCGGTGCGAGCTGGCGCGAAGCGTCGACGACGTGCTGTCCCGCCGCACCCGGATGCGGGTGTTCGCCCGCAACCTGTCGGTGCGCGCGGCCCCGGAGGTCGGCCGGCTGCTGCAGCGGGAGCTCGGCCTGTCCGACGACGAGGTTGCCCGGCAGATCGACGACTACGTCTCCGGCATCGAGCGCGAGAAGACCGTACTGATGGAGGAAGTTTCATGATCAGCAGGCAGACCGTCACCCATCCGTTCAACCGCGGCGACTACGTCGTCGGCGCGCCGACCCCGCCGCGGTGGGCCGCCGACTGCCCGCCGGGCCAGGGGAAGGCCAGCCTGCAGGGCCCGGTGGTCGAGGTTCCCGACGCGGTCGTCGCCGAGCTGCGCGCCGTCGCCGCCGCCGTGCACACCGACCGCGACGAGGTGATCCTGCGCACCCGCGACTGGTGGGCGGGCACCTCCATCGGGGAGACGGACGGCGATCCCGCCACGCCGGACGCCGTGATCGTCGAGGCGGCCGACGAGGAGCAGGTGGCGGCGGTGGTCCGCGTCTGCCACGCCCACGGCATCCCGCTGACCGTCTCGGCCGGGCGCAGCAACGTCCTCGGCGCGGCCCTGCCGGTGTTCGGCGGGGTCGTCCTCGACGTCTGCCGGCTCAACCGGATCATCTCGTTCGACGCCGAGTCGATGATCGTCGAAGTGCAGGCGGGCATGTTCGGCGACCTCTTCGAGAAGGAACTGCAGGAGGTCCACGGCGCCACCACCGGCCACTGGCCGTCCGCGTTCGCCATCTCGACGGTCGGCGGCTGGGCGGCGTGCCGCGGCGCCGGCCAGCTCTCCACCCGGTACGGGAAGATCGAGGACATGGTCGTCGGGCTCGACGTCGTCCTCCCGGACGGGAGCACGGCCGGCTACGGCACCTATCCCCGGGCGGCGGTCGGGCCGGATCTCCGCCAGCTCTTCATCGGCTCCGAGGGCACGCTGGGCGTGATCACCCGGCTGCGGCTGCGGACCCACCGGCTCCCGTCGTACGCCGTGGGGCTCGCGTACGGGTTCGACACCTTCGCCGTGGGGCTGGACGCCTGCCGGGAGATCCTCCAGCGCGGCACCACCCCGGCGGTGCTCCGCCTGTACGACGCGCACGAGAGCGGCACCCACTTCGGCGAGCCGGGCACCAACCTGCTGCTCATCGCCGACGAGGGGGACCCGGCGCTGGTGGACGCCACGATGGCCGTGGTCGAGGAGGTCTGCGCGGAGCGGGCGTCGGTGACGCTCGACGGCCAGGCCGCGCTCGCCCGCTGGCTGGACGAGCGGATGCTCGTCGGCAAGTCCGGCGACGGCTTCGCCAAGGGCCCCGGCTTCGTCGCGGACACCTGCGAGATCGCCGCCCCCTGGTCGTCCCTTTCGGCGATCTACGACGAAGTGGTCGCGGCCATCGAGGCGGTGCCGGGGACGCTGCGCGCCTCCGCCCACCAGTCGCACGCGTACACCGACGGCGCCTGCCTGTACTTCTCGCTGCGGGGCGACGTGGAGCGGGCCCGCCGCCGCGAGTGGCACCGGGCCGCGTGGGACGCCGCGAACGAGGTGCTCATCCGGCACGGCGCGGCGATCAGCCACCACCACGGCGTCGGCCTGCTGCGCTCGCCGTACATGGAGCGCTCGCTGGGCGACGGCTTCGCCACCCTGGTGGCGGTCAAGCAGGCACTCGACCCGGCCGGGATCATGAACCCCGGAAAGCTGGGACTGCCCAGCCGCTTCGGGGCCGGACCGCTCGAACAGCGCTAACGAATAAGGTGGATCGGTGAACCTTCGTCCGAAACGTCCTGTTGATCGGCGGCTGCTGGCCGCGCTGGCGCAGCATCCGGTGATGGCATCGCTGGTCGGTGTCGAGATGGCGGACCGGTTCACCACGACCTCGACCCCGCTCGGCATCCTCGCCTCGGTCCCGCTCGGTGATCTGGAGGCGACGGTCCGGCGGACGGCCGCGGCCGGCAAGATCGTGTTCGTCAACATGGACTCGACGCCCGGCCTGGGCCACGACCCCGGCGCCCTGACCTACCTCAAGGGCATCGGGGCGGTCGGGATCTGCTCCACCCGAGCGGCGATCGTCGAGCGGGCAACCGGCCTGGGCCTGCTGGCCATGCAGAAGGTGTTCGTGACCGACCGCTCCAACCTGCACCGCAGCCTCCAGTCCGTCGCCCGGTCCCATCCGGACCTGGTCCAGCTCATGCCGGCGGTCGTGCTGCCCTACGTGGAACGGCAGGCCAAGGAGATGGGGGTGCCCTACCTGGCCGCCGGGTTCGTCCAGAGCCCGGCGGACGTGGTCGCGGCGCTCGGCCACGGCGCGGCCGGGGTCTGCACGTCGGACGAGGGGCTGTGGGAGCTGCGCCGGTCGGCCCTGCGCGCTTCCTGAACCCCCTCCCCGCCCGCCCCTGCCCGAGCACCACGGCCGCGCGGCCGACCGCCCCTCCGGCGCGTACGCGGGGCCGGTTCGGGCGACCTTGAGGCGTGCGCGGCGCCCTCCCGGCGGCGCACCCGCCCGATGGGGCTCCCCTCGGCTGGGGTCCCCCGATGGCGCTCGCCCCGTGGCGCGGCCCTCGTCGGCGCTCGCGTAGAGCCGCTCCGTATGGAAGGACGATTCGTTGACACGGGTGACACCGGACCTGTCCGGCCCCCGGCCCGGTAGGCCGCCGCAGGTTCCCGGCGAGCCGCCCGGCCGGGCAGGCGGGCCGGGTGAGGCCGCGTCCGGTGAGATCGCACCGGGCGAGGTCACCTCCGAGATCACGCCCGGTGAGCTCGCGTCCGGCGCGGCGGCGCGGGCGGGCGGCGGCACACGCCTGATGGCGGTCGCGCCGCCCCTGTTCGTCGTGCTGTGGAGCAGCGCGTTCATCGCCGGCATCCCGGGGGTCAAGGCCGCTCCACCGCTGCTCCTGATGTTCGCGCGCTTCGCCCTGGCCGGAGCGCTGCTCAGCGCGTACGCGCTGGTCACCCGGGCGCCGTGGCCGCGCGGCCGGGCCCTGGCGCACATCGCCGTCACGGGCCTGCTGATCCAGGCCGTGCAGTTCGGCGCCTTCTACACCGCGCTCGGCATGGGCTTCCCCGCCGCCGTCGTCTCGCTCGTCCAGGGGCTCAACCCGGTCGTCGTCGTGCTGGCCTCCCGGTTCCTGGGTGAGACGGTCTCCCGGCGGCAGGCTCTCGGGTTCGTCCTCGGCGCGGCGGGCGTGGTCCTCGCGGTCGCCGACCGCGTGAGCCTCTCCGCCTGGGGCGTGGCGCTGTGCCTGGTCGGGCTGTCCGGGCTGAGCGCCGGCACCCTCTACCAGAAGCGTTTCGTCCCCGTCATGGACGTCCGCACCGGGACCGCCGTGCAACTGCTGGCCAGCGCCCCGGTGGTCGGGTTGGCGTGCGTCGCGCTGGAGACCCCGCGGGTGTCGGACTGGGCGGCCTTCGGCGGGTCGGTCGCCTGGATGGTCCTGGTGAACTCCATCGCGGCGTTCATCCTGCTCAACACGATGCTGCTCCGCTGGTCCGCCGGCCGGGTGAGCACCCTTTTCTTCCTGACCCCCTCGGTGACGGCGGTGATGGCCTGGCTGATCGCCGGACAGACGTTGCACCCGCTCGCCGTCGCCGGGCTGGTCCTCGGCGCCGCCGGCGTCCTGCTCGCCAACCATCGGGCGTCCACGGACCAGCCGAACGGCCCCGTCCCCCGGCGTGGCGCCACCCAAGACATCCTGGAAACACCCGGAGAGGTGAAGTGATGAGGATCCGCGGAGCCGTCCTTGAGGAGGTCGGCCGGACCCGCCCCTACGCCGCGTCCCGGCCGCTGTCGATCTGCGAGCTGGAGCTGGCCCCGCCCGGCCCCGGCGAGATCCTGGTCAGGATCGAGGCCGCGGGCGTCTGCCACTCGGACCTGTCCGTCGTCGACGGAACCCGGGTGCGGCCCGTCCCCATGCTCTTGGGCCACGAGGCGGCCGGCCGGGTGGAACGGGTCGGCCCCGGCGTCGACGACATCGAGGCCGGACGGCGGGTCCTCATGACCTTCCTGCCGCGCTGCGGCGCCTGCGAGGGCTGCGCCACCGATGGCGTGACACCGTGCGTCCGCGGCAGCGCGGCGAACAACGAGGGGACGCTGCTGTCGCGCGGCGTCCGCCTGCGCCGTGACAGCGCGCCGGTCCTGCACCACCTCGGGGTCTCCGGGTTCGCCACCCACGCCGTCGTCGACCGGCACTCGGTCGTCCCGGTGGACGACGACGTCCCTCCCGAGGTCGCCGCGGTCCTCGGCTGTGCCGTCCTGACCGGCGGCGGCGCGGTCGTCAACGCCGGACGCCCCTCCCCGGGCCAGACGGTGACGGTCGTCGGGCTCGGCGGGGTCGGCATGGCCGCGCTGATCACCGCCCTCGCGGTGGACGGCGTCACGGTCGTCGGGGTCGACGGCAACCCCGACAAACTCGCCGCCGCGCGGAAGCTGGGCGCGCACGCGACGTACAGCCCGGCGGAGCTGGTCGAGTCCGGGATCAGGGCGCCGATCGTGATCGAGGCGGCCGGGAACGTCCGGGCCTTCGAGACCGCCGTCGCCGCGACCGCCCCGGGCGGCCGCACCGTCACCGTCGGGCTCCCGGCACCCGACGCGCGGTCGTCGATCTCGCCGCTCGGGCTGGTGGCGGAGGGCCGGACCATCATCGGGAGCTACCTCGGCTCGGCGGTCCCCGCCCGCGACATCCCGGTCTTCGCGCGGATGTGGCGCGAGGGCAGGCTGCCGGTCGAGGCGCTGGTGTCGGCGAGGATCCGGCTCTCCGATGTGAACGAGGCGATGGACCAGCTCGCCGACGGGACCGCCATCCGGCAGGTCATCGTGTTCGACGACGCACCCGACCGGCGCGACTGAGCCCGTACGTCTGACGCGGCCGGCCGGATCCCGTGTTCATTGGCGCTCGCTTCGCTCGCGCGGGCTCGGGGCGCCTTGAGGCGATGTCTTCCCTCGTCGCTCGGAGTCGCTCGTTCCTCGCTCCCCACTCGCTCCTCAGTCCAGACACCGCCGCGCCCCTCGCGGCCGATCTGCTTCGGTGGCGGACTGGCCCAGCGGGTGTGACCAATGTTTGCGGGATGGTACCGATCGGTTCGATCGACTGCTAGCATCGCAGATCGTACCGATCGGTTCGATCTATGGAGTCCACCGTGCCGGCCCTTCTCGTCCGTCGGCCCGACAGTGGCGCGCTTCGCCGAGAGACCGCTCCCGCCCGCCATGCGCGATGAACGACAAGGAGTACGACCATGGCCGCGTTTGTCCTGATCCCCGGCATGTGTCACGGCGGCTGGTGTTTCGACGAGCTCACCGGAGGGCTCCGCGACCACGGGCATCGTGTCCACCCGCTGACCCTGACCGGGCTCGGCGAACGCGCCCACCTGCTGCGCGGCGGGGTGAACCTCGACACGCACATCCAGGACGTGGCCGGCGTGCTGGCGGCCGAGGACATCCGGGACGCCGTCCTGGTCGGCCACAGTTACGGCGGAATGGTGATCACGGGGGTCGCCGACCGCATGCCCGACCGCGTGGCCGCCCTGGTCTACGTGGACGCCGTCGTGCCCGGGAACGGCGACTCCTGCTGGAGCCTGGTCTCCGACCGCGAGCGGCAGTGGTACGCGGACGTGGAGGAGACCGGCTACGCCACGCGGCCGCTGCCGTTCTTCGACGCCCGGGCGACGCCGCACCCGATCGCCTCGCTGCTCCAGCCGCTCCGGCTCACCGGCGACCCCGCGCAGGTCCGGCGCCGAGTCTACGCGTACGCGGCGGGCTGGGACGGCGAGTCCCCCTTCACCCCCGTCTACCGGCGGTTGCGCGAGGACCCCTCGTGGACGACGCACGCGCTGGACGGCGGGCACAACCTCATGCGGGACGCCCCGCAGGACCTGCTGAAGATCCTGCTCGACGCCGTCGAACCCCACGCGCACCCGTCGTCGGCGACCGCGGTCATTCCGTAGGTTCCGACATGTCGCCCGGCCGAGCCGGTCGGGTCAGCACCAGGTGTAGAGGTGCTCGGGGCGGCCGGTCGCGCCGTACCTGAGCGTCATGGCGACCCGTCCGGACTCGGTGAGGCCCGCGAGGTACCGCTGCGCGGTGGCTCGTGAGACGCCGATGCGAGCGGCGATCTCCGCCGCCGACAGCGCGTTCTCGCTGGCCCGCAGGATGTCGGCGATCAAGCGGACGGTGACCGGCGAGTGCCCCTTGGGCCCGCGCGCGGGGGCCTGGTCGGCACGGTGCAACACGCGTAGCGCCTCGTCGATGGACGACTGGTTCATGCCGGTCGCCGAGCCCAGCAGGCGGCGGTAGCGCGCGTACCCCCTGAGCCGGTTGCCCAGGTCCTGCGCGCCGAAGGGCTTGATCACATAGTGCAGGGCTCCCCTGGAGAGGGCGGCGCGCACGGACGCGGCGTCGTCGGCCGCGGTCAGCACGATGACGTCGGCGGCCAACTCCCGGATCAGGTCCAGCCCGGACCCGTCGGGGAGATAGACGTCCAGCAGGACGAGGTCGGGACGGAGCCGGGCCGCCGTCTCCGCCGCCGCCACGGCGGTGTGGGCCTGCCCCGCAACCCGGAACCCGGGGACGAGCTCGACGAACCCGGCGTGGACCTGCGCCACGCGGAAGTCGTCGTCGACCACGAGCACATCGATCATCTCAGCACCCCCGGCAGGCGAGCGAGGAACATGGTGCCATCCCGTTCGGGCCGGGGCGTACCGCCGGGCGGCTCGGACGCCCGCGCGGCCCCGGCGTGCTCCGCCTCCCCCACGGTCACGACGGCTCCGTGACCGAGGACGATGTCTCCGCCGCGGGCCCGGGCGACCTGACGCGCCAGCGCCAGGCCGAGCCCGCGCGGCCGGTCCCCGGTCTTGGTGGTGAAGCCGTCCTCGAACACCGCCTCGGCGAGCTCCGGCGGGACGCCCTCCCCGGAGTCCGTCACCGTGACATGCAGGTCGTCGCCGTCGCGGAGCAGCTCCACCTCGACGTGCGCCGGCCGGTCGGGACCCTGCTGGGCCGCCTCGAGCGCGTTGTCGACCAGGTTCCCGACGACCGTCGTCACGTCCAGAGGGCTGACGACCTCGCCGGGCGCCCAGCTCCCCGGCGCCACGATGAAGCGGATGCCGCGCTCCGCCGCGACGGCGGCCTTGGCCGCGAGGAAGGCCAGCAGGTACGGGTCGGTGATGACGTCCCCGGCCGCGCCGGGGACCGCGGCGAGCGGCTCCACCGTGAGCATGTGCAGGTAGTCGGCGGCCTGCTCGTGATGGCCGAGTTGCAGCAGTCCGGCGACGGTGTGCAGCCGGTTGGCGTGCTCGTGCCGCTGCGCCCTGAGCGCGTCGAGCAGGTCGCGCTCCGCGTGCAGTTCCCGGGTGAGCTTCTCGAGGTCGGTGCGGTCGCGCAGGGTCAGGACGGTGCCGAGCTCCCGGCCCTCCCTGCGCACCTGCCGCCGCCCGACCACGAGCACGCGGTCATCCGCGACGACGAGTTGGCTGGCGGCCTCGTCGGCGCCGCCGAGCGCGGCCTGCAGCCGGGGCGGCAGCGGCAGGTCGCGGAAGGGCCTGCCCAGAACCTCCGGTGACTCCTCCCCCAGCCCGAGCAGCCTGGCCGCCTCGGCGTTGCACACGGTGACCCGGCCGTCGGCGTCCACGGCGAGCACGCCCTCGCCGATGCCGTGCAGCACCGCCTCCCGCTGCGAGATGAGCTCTCCGAGCTCGGACGGCTCCAGCCCCAGCGTCTGGCGGCGCAGGCGGTGACCGATCGCGGCCGAGCCGACCACCCCGAGCAGCAGCGCCGCCCCGGTGAACAGGGCGGCCAGCACGAGGACCCGCCCCACGCGCACGTGGATCTGCTGGACGGCGAAGCCCACACTGACCTCGCCGACGATCCGGCCGTCCGGCGTCCGCAGCGGCACCTTGCCCCGCGCCGACAGGCCGAGCGTCCCTTGCTCGACCGTCACCACCTCGCGCCCGGACAGCGGCCCCGACGGATCGGTGCTGACCCGCCTGCCGATCTGCTCGGCGCGCGGGTGCGACAGGCGGATGCCGCGCCGGTCGGTGACGACCACGAACAGCGCTCCGGTGGCCGCCCGCACCGCCTCCGCCCTCGGCTGGATCAGGCGCGCGGGGTCGTCCAGCGCCGCGGCGACCGCGACGGAAGGGTCGGCGGCGAGCGCCCGGGCCACCGACACCGCGCGCTCGCCGTACTGGACAGTCAGCTCGTCGCGCATGAGCCACGCGGCCAGCGCGAAGCCGGATCCCGCGACCAGCATGACGACGACGATCTGCAGCGCGAGCACCTGATGGGCGAAACGGAGCGAGCGCACGCGTGCACGTTAGCCGAGGTGGGTCGCGAAAGGACCGTGCGCGTAAAGCGCAGAACCCTCTAAATCGCAATTAACAGCGCGAAACATGACTTGCGCGGCTTAGCTGCGCAAGGGTTCACCGCGTCCGGGCCGCTCCGTACGGTCCCGGCCATGACATCCGAAACTGTGCCGGTGATCGAACTCGTCGGCGCGACGAAGCGGTTCCGGTCCGCGTCGGGCGGCGTTCACACCGCCGTACGCGATCTGGACCTCACCGTGGCGGCGGGCGAGTTCGTCGCCGTCGTCGGTCCCACCGGGTGCGGCAAGTCCACCACCCTTTCCCTCGTCTCCGGGCTGGAGCCGCCCTCGCACGGCCGCGTCGCCGTGAACGGCCGGGAGGTGACCGGCATCCCCGAGGGGGTCGGGTACATGTTCCAGGCCGACGCCGTGTTGCCGTGGCGCAGCGTGTTGGACAACGTGGCCCTCGGGCCGCGCTATCGCGGCGCCACCTCGTCCGAGGCCCGCGACCGCGCCCGCGACTGGGTCGGCCGGGTCGGCCTCGGCGGATTCGAGGACTACTACCCGCACCAGCTGTCCGGCGGCATGCGCAAGCGCGTCGCCCTCGCCCAGACCCTCGTCAACGAGCCGCGGATCCTGCTGATGGACGAGCCGTTCTCGGCCCTGGACGTGCAGACACGCGGGCTGATGCAGGCCGAGCTGCTGCGGCTGTGGTCCGGCACGGGCGCCGCGGTCGTCTTCGTCACGCACGACCTGGAGGAGGCGCTGGTCCTCGCCGACCGGGTCGCCGTGATGACCGCGGGGCCCGCGACGGTCAAGCAGGTCTTCGACGTACGGCTGCCGCGCCCGCGCGACGCGGAGGAGATCCGGCTGACCTCCGGCTTCCTCGACGTCTACCGCGAGGTGTGGGAGTCCCTCCGCGAAGAGGTCCAGATCACCAGGGAGAGGATGTCCGGCCGTGTCGCATGACGTCGCCCTGCCCGGCTCCGCCGCGCCCACCGACGAGGATTTCGCGGTGTCGTCGGCCCGTGCCGCCGTACGGCGCAGGAAGCTGACCGTCACCGGCGTACGGCTGCTGCTCGTCGCCGTCTGGCTCGGCTCGTGGGAGCTGTCGGCCACGTACCTGATCGACCCCTTCTACTACTCGAAGCCGTCGGCGATCGGGGGGAAACTCGTCGACTGGTTCACGCGGACGACGGCCTTCGGCTCCATCTGGACGCAGATCTCGTACACGCTCCAGGAGGCCGTCGCCGGGTTCGTGCTCGGCGGCGTCGCGGGCGTGCTGCTCGGCATCGTCCTCGGGCGCAGCCGGTTCGTCGCCGACGTCCTCGCCCCGTTCATCAAGGCCGCCAACGCGATCCCCCGCATCGTGCTCGCCTCGCTGTTCGTGATCTGGTTCGGGCTCGGCATGTCGTCCAAGATCGCGACCGCGTTCATCCTGGTGTTCTTCGCGGTGTTCTTCAACGCCTTCCAGGGGGCGAGGGAGGTCGACCGGGGCCTGGTCAACAACGCCAGGATCCTCGGCGCGGGCCGCGCCCAGATCCTCTGGACGATCGTGGTGCCGAGCGCCACCTCATGGATCCTCGCCTCGCTCCATTCGGCGTTCGGCTTCGCCATCATCGGCGCCGTGGTCGGCGAGTACTCGGGCGCCGACAAGGGCCTCGGCCTGTTGATCAACAACGCGCAGGGCACCTTCGACTCGGCCGGCATCTACGCCGGAATGATCATCATCACGCTGATCGCGCTGGTGGCCGAGTGGCTGCTGACGCTGCTCGAACGCCGCCTCCTCCGCTGGCGGCCCGCCGTCTCCGGCTCCCACGACGTGCAGATCTGACCCACCTGAAAGGCGAACCCCCCACATGAAGAAGCACCTCGCGCTCACCGCCGCGGCCCTCGTCCTCGCCGGCGCGACCGGCTGCAGCGGGTCGGCGTCCGGAACCGACCAGGTCAAGATCATGGTCGGCGGCATCGACAAGGTCATCTACCTGCCGGCCAAGCTGAGCGAGCAACTCGGCAACTTCACCCAGGAGGGCCTGAACGTCCAGCTGCTCACCGAACCCGCCGGAGCACAGGCCGAGAACGTGATGCTGTCCGGCGACGTCCACGGCGTCGTCGGCTTCTACGACCACTCCGTCGACCTGCAGGCCAAGGGGAAGTGCGTGAAGAGCGTCGTCCAGTTCGCCGACGTGCCCGGCGAGGTGGAGATCGTCGCCGCGGACAAGGCGGACGCCATCACCGGGCCCAAGGACTTCGCCGGGAAGAAGCTCGGCATCACCAGCCCCGGGTCGTCCACCGACTTCCTGACCCAGTACCTCGCGGTCAAGCACGGCGTGGCGCCCGAGTCGTACACGCGGGTGAAGGCCGGGGCGGGCGCCACCTTCATCTCCGCCATCGAGAACGGCGGCATCGACGCGGGCATGACCACCGACCCCACCGCCGCGCAGCTCGTGACCACCGGCAAGGGCAAGGTGTTCATCGACATGCGCACCAAGGAGGGCACCCGCGCCGCGCTCGGCGGTCTCTACCCGGCGAGCTCGCTGTACATGACCTGCGAGTGGGTCGAGGGACACAAGGAGACCGCGCAGAAGCTGGCCAACGCGTTCGTGCGCACGCTTCGGTGGATCGACGCGCATTCCGCGCAGGAGATCGCCGACAAGATGCCCGCCGAGTTCAAGGGCGCCGACGAGACGCTGTACGTCAAGGCGATCAACGATTCCAAGAGCATGTTCACCGCCGACGGCATCATGCCGGACGAGGGCCCGAAGAACGTGCTGGAGGTGCTGTCGGCGTTCAACCCCGACGTGAAGGCCAAGAAGGACCAGATCGACCTGTCCACGACCTTCACCACCGAGTTCACCTCCAAGGTCCCCCAGTCCTGACGGTGCCCGGCGTCACGGCGGCCCGGTTATCCCCCCCGGCCGCCGTGACCGGCGTCGGCCACCCGCGGACACCTCAGCGATCGCGGCGGGAATGGGCGGCCGGTTAGTCTCGGTGGGTGAGAGTGCTGGTCACCGGGGCGGCCGGCTTCATCGGAAGCCACGTCGCAGAGATCCTGGGCGAGGCCGGTCATGATGTGTCCGGGTTCGACGTGCGCGACGGTGCGGACATCCGGGACGCGGACGCGCTGGACCGTGCGACGGACGGCGTGGACGCGGTCGTGCATCTGGCGGCCAAGGTCGGGCTCGGCGTGGACGTCGCGGACATGCCCTCCTACGTCTCCATCAACGCGTACGGCACCGCTGTGCTGCTGGCCGCGATGGCGCGGCGCCGCGTCGCGCGACTGGTCCTCGCCTCGTCGATGGTCGTCTACGGCGAGGGCGCCTATGACTGCGCCGCGCACGGCAGGGTGCGGCCGGGACCCCGCGCCGTGCGGGATCTGGCGGCCGGGTTCTTCGAGCCACGCTGCCCGCGCTGCGGCGCCGAGCTGACCCCGGCCGCCATCGGCGAGGGCGCGCCCCTGGACCCGCGCGGTGTGTACGCGACCACCAAGGTCGCCCAGGAGCACCTGGCCGCGAACTGGGCACGCGAGACCGGTGGCACGGCGGTCGCGCTGCGCTACCACAATGTGTACGGTCCACGGATGCCCAGGGACACTCCGTACTCCGGTGTGGCCGCGATCTTCCGATCCGCGCTGGAGGCGAGGCGGGCGCCGACGGTGTTCGAGGACGGCGGGCAGCTGCGTGACTTCGTCCACGTGCGTGATGTCGCCCGTGCGAACGCCGCCGCGCTCGACGCCGGGGTGCCCGGCGCGTTGGCCGCGTACAACATCGCCAGCGGAGAACCGCACACCGTCGGTGAGCTGGCGGCCGCGCTCGCCGCGGAACGCGGCGGCCCCGAACCGTTGATCACCGGCGAGTACCGGCTGGGAGACGTGCGGCACATCGTCGCCTCGCCGGACCGGGCGGCGGCGCAGCTCGGATTCCGCGCCCGCGTCGGCTTCGCGGCCGGGATGAGGGAGTTCGCCACCGCGCCGCTCGGCTGAACCGCCCGTCACGGGCACGACGGCCGGCCCACGTCGCCGATCGCCCGGGCGGCGTTGATCAGGCCGATGTGGCTGAACGCCTGGGGGAAGTTCCCGATCGGCTCCCCGGTGGCCTGGTCCACCTCCTCGGCCAGCAGGCCGACGTCGTTGGCGTGCGAGGCCGCGGTACGGAACACCCGCTCACCACGTCCGGCCTGGCCGGTGAGAGCCAACGCGTGGGCGAGCCAGAAGGTGCACAGCAGGAACGTCCCCTCGTGGCCGGTGAGCCCGTCGCGGGTACGGTAGCGGAGCACCAGCCCACGCCTGTCCGCCAGCCGCGTCGCGACGGCTTCCACAGTCGACCGCACACGCGGGTCGTCGCCGGGCAGGAACCCCACCAGCGGGAGCATCAGCGCCGACGCGTCCAGATCCGTCCCGTCGAGTACCTGGGTGAACGCGCCCGCGTCCTCGTTCCAGCCCCGGGTGAGGATCGCGGCCCGGATCCGCTCGCGCGTGTCTTCCCAGAAGGGCACCCTGTCGGCGGCCCCGAGAGCAGGAGCCAGGGCGACGGCCCTGTCCAGGGCGACCCAGCACATGAGTTTTGAATGCAGGAAATGCCGGCTTGGACCGCGTATCTCCCACATACCCTGGTCGGGTTCCTGCCAGCGGCGCGCGGCCGATTCGGCCGCGCCGAGCAGGAAGGAGCGCGTGAGCGGGTCGAACCGGCCGGGGGAAAGCTCGTGGGCCGCGTCGAGCAGTTCACCGTAGACGTCGAGCTGACGCTGGCGCCAGGCGTCGTTGCCGATCCTGACCGGGGCGCTGCCGCGCCACCCGGTCAGGTGCGGCAGGGTCCTCTCGCTCAGATCGCGTTCGCCGCCCACGCCGTACATGATCGGCAGGTCGGTGTCGTGGTCGAGCAGACCGGCCGCGGCGCCGGCGAGGAAGGAGAAGAACGCGGTCTCCTCCTTCTCGCATGCGGCGGTGGCGAGCGCCTGCAGGGTGAGGCTGGCATCCCGTACCCAGGTGTAGCGGTAGTCCCAGTTCCGCTCGCCGCCGACGCACTCGGGCAGCGAGGTGGTCGCGGCGGCGACGATGGCGCCGGTGGGAGCGAAGGTCAGCGCGCGCAACACCCGCCCGCTGTGCCCGACCAGTTCCTGCCAGGGGCCCTGGTAGCGCGCGTGCGCACGAGACCAGGAGCGCCAGCCCTGCGCCGTGTCCCCGATCCGGCGGTGGACGCGCCACGGGCGCCAGCACGGCGGGGCCGGCTCCCAGACCGGCCCGATGCGCAGGGCGAGGCCGAGCCGCTGTCCGGCGCGCAGCGTGACCGTGGCCCGCGCGGTGGCGTCGCGCACCCGCAGCTCGACCGGGCACGACAGGGTCAGCACCTGGGCTCCTCCTCGCGCCACCAGCCCGCCGCGCACCGGTTCCATCAGGGGTCGGATGAGCCCGAACTCGGGTCGGGGGGCGAAGTCCACGGTGATCGGCACCTGTCCTTCGACGCAGGTCACCTCGCGCAGGAGGGCGCTCGGCGAGGCCGCGCCGAGCGCGTGCCCGCGTTCCCGGCGGCCGAGGGCGAGCGTGTCGCGGAGCACCGCGATCCCGGTCGCGGTGCGGAAGGTCGTCTCGACCACGAGGGTGTCGTCCAGGTACCTGCGGGTGATCTCAGCCGGGCAGGCCGGGCCGACGCACCAGTGCCCGGCGTTCTCGTCCAGCAACCGGGCGAAGATCGCCGGGCTGTCGAAACGGGGAGAGCACAACCAGTCGACCGAGCCGTCCGATGAGACCAGGGCCGCTGACCGGCAGTCCGACAGCAAGGCGTAGTCGCTGATCGCTCGCGTACTCACACAGGCACCTCGTCCGGTTGGTTGCGTGTCGGGCGACCGGTCACCCCTGTCCGGGACCGGGTGGGCCGTCCGGTCGTGCGGCGGATCCCTTCCTCTCAGGCTGCGCCCGCCGGCGCAGCCTGACGGCGTAGGCCAGCGCCGATCCGGCGAAGAGCAGGCCGGTCACCAGGAGCCACCGTCCCAGGTAGGGGGTCGTGTCCAGCGCCACCGACCTCCGGTACCCGTCCTGGGACAGGCGGAGGATCAGCGGGAACCAGACAAGCAGCAACAGTGCCGACAGGGCGAGGGGAACGCGCAGGTAGTTGATCCACGGCGGCGGGTGGGAGAGCGCGGCCGACGGCCGCACACGACGCCAGGGTCGCCACCGCACGGCGATGTCGGCGACGGCGTACAGAGGATAGAGCACAAGGTCATGGATGATCGCCGCGCCGACGAACCACACGACGAAGCCCACCCAGATGCCGGCCACGACGACGCGGCTCGCGGCGTAGCCGGCCAGCGTGAAGCAGGCGAGCAGCGCGAGCAGGTGCAGCGGGTCGGCGCCGTAACGGCCGGCGGCCCACTGCCGCAGGGCACGCGCCCGGGAGGCCATCGCCGTCACCCGCTCGGAGGCCGGAAGGTGAGCCTGCGCACCCACTTGGTGTTGTGCACGCCGGGCGCGTTGGGGACGATGATCCGGGCCGGATAGCCGTGGTCGAGGGAGAGATCCGCACCGTTGACCCGTAAGGCCAGCAGGGAGCGGTGGTCGGCCACCTGCCTGGCGCTCAGCGACGCCTCGGAGAACGCGCCGCCACGTTCCAGCGACTCCACGTAGGCCTCGACGCGGCCCGGGACCGCCCCCGCGAGCCGGGCGAGGTCGGCGAGGCGCGGGCCGGTCCAGGTCTGCTGGGTCGACCAGCCCTCCACGCACGCGATGGGCAGCGCGTAGGTGTACTGCGGCAGCGCCAGCAGTTCCGCGCGTGACAGCCGCAGGTCGGTCCCGGCCAGTTCCAGCCGCCAGCCGGGACCGGTGCTCATCGGGTCGACGCCCATGGCGGACGCGGACTTGTTCACCTGGAAGTCGTTCGGCCCCAGACCGTACATGCGTCCATGCGGGGCGAGCAGGGCGGTGCGGCGCAGCGGCCCGTCCAGTGTCTGCCCCACGGACAGACCGAAGATCAGCAGGGAGCCGCCGCCGACGAAGCCGAGGAGACCGCGCCGGGAGAGGCTGGGCTCCGCGGGACGGGTGGCCACCAGGCCGTCGGGGTCGGGCGGCTCCGGCCTTGTGCCGTCCAGGCCGGTGCGGAGTTCGCGGCGCAGGCTCCGCGACCGCAGTGCGCTGACCATCCGCGGCAGCTTGAGCGCGACGTGTACGGCGAACGCGGCGATGAAGATCCACGCTCCGTAGAGGTGCGCCGGATAGAAGGAGAACGGGAACACGGTGTAGAAGAGCTGGATGTTGAGCACACCGGTCACGAACTCGAACACCGCGCCGCCGACGAGCAGCAGCAGGCTGGCGCGTTCGACGGCCATGGCCAAAGAGCGGGTCGGCGGCCACGTGAACAGTTTGGGGATGACCGACCACAGCTTGGCCAGCAGCACGGGGATGAGCGTCAGACCGAGGATGACGTGGGCTCCCTGCGTGACCCGGTACAGCCACGCGGGCCAGGTCGGCCAGTCGAAGAAATAGAACCCGAGCAGGCCCCTCTCCGGTGTCGTGTCGTTGCCGGGCAGCCACGGGTTGTACGCGGCGTACGACAGCAGGCCGGTGATCGCGATGATCGGGATGCCGACCAGCAGGACCAGACCGAACACCGAGGTCAACCAGGAACCACGCAGCGGACTGCGCCAGAAGTCCGGCCGGAACGGCCCGGGCGGTGGATGCGATCCCAACCACGCGCCGCCCCTCCGCCACACGGACTCGCCGCCCTCGCGCCCCTGCTCTTCGCCCGGCTGATCTGGCACCGGATCACCACCCCCGCGTCGGCGGCCGACGGTATTCGCGCACGAACACCGGCCTACTAGAAATATCCAGACATGCCCCTTTCGCGTATTGTAGCGACACGATTACGCTCCGGCACGCCGGGTCAGTTCAACCGCGAGCCGGTGAAAGGCCGCCGAGCAGGACGCGCCGCCGACGGGGAGCCACAGCTCGGCCGGCCGTACCCGGGGCCCGGTGACCGGACGGAACACCTGCCGAGGAACGCCCGCGAGCAGAGTCCCGGGGCAGCGGCGGTAGGTCCGGGCCAGGCCGGCCGGGAAACCTTTGAGGTCCTCGGGCTGCTCGACGACGATCGCCGCGAACCGCCGTTCGCCGATCGCCCATGCGATGGACCGGCTCAGCGACGCCTTGCCGGCGGCGCTCGTGCCACGCAGGATGTCGTAGACGGCTCCCCGATGGGCGACCGGCGGCTGCCCGGCCGCCACGCCGAGACCGGGATCGGAGAAGACCGCCACCCGACCGCCGAACCCCCGCACCCACGCGACCAGCGCGTCGCCCACGCGCCGGTCGGCGGCGGTGGGGACCATCCGGACCGGGGCGAACGTCGTCGCGGCCAGGAACGCGATCTGCAGCAGGACCAGCGCACCGGCCGTGGCACGGCGCCACTCCGAACGGGGGCCGCCCATCGCGACGCCGGCGAGCAGCGCCACCGCCGCGAAGGCGGGGAGCATGTTGTTGACCGCGCCGCCCGCGTGCAGCAGGCCCGCATAGCCCTCCGCCATCAGGGCGAGGCAACCCGCGCCGACGACCGGGGTGACCCTCCCCGCGGCGAGCAGCGCCGCACCGAGCGCGACCCCCATGACCGGGAACAGATACCAGATCCAGAACCCGGCCCACGCTCCCCGTTCCCAGGAGTGCTGTCCGAGCAGTTGGAAGACGTAGAACACGTACCAGCCCCGGCTTGCCGTACCCCAGACGAGCGTAACCAGTGCGACCACGCCCGCGAACGTCCCCGCCATGATCACCGCCAGGCGGCGGGCGGGGCCGCAGAGCAGGACCGCGGTGACCGCCACCACCTCGGCGAGCGCGCTCTGCTTGGTGAGAAACGCCGCGGCGAGCAGCGCCCCCGACACCACCGCGCCCCGCGTCCGGCGCATCCAACGGGCGCCGTACAGCCCCGCCAGGCTGAAGGCGAGGAACAGCGAGTCCACCCGGGCGAGATCGAACCACGCGCCGGCCGCGAAGTAGGTCGCGGCGTACAGTCCCGCCGCCGCGACTCCGGCGGCGAGATCACCGGTCTCCCGCTGGACAAGCCGGGCGAGCGCGACGAAGCAGCCCACCGACGCGAGCGACGACACCAGCCGGAGCGGCAGGTAGGACACTCCCAGGAGAGCGGCGGGGCCCGCCGAGATGACGAAGTACAGCGGCGGATAACCGTCCGGCACATAGTCGACGGTGGGGGCGGAGTACAGCGGCAGTCCGGCGCGGAGCCGCCACACCTCGACCAGCGAGTTGCCCTCCAGCCACTCGAGCGCGTACGGATAGTCCAGGCGGCGTGCTGCGGTCCACAGGAACACCGCGATCGCCGCGAGCCCCGCCACCGCGGCGAAGCGGCGGGCGGCGCGCGCGCCCGTCTCCCAGATGTGCGGACCTCGTGCGAGCGGCGGTCCCGCCTTCGCTCCGAAGCTCACGGGCGATCGTCCCACCCTGCGGCGATCCGGGCCAGGCAGGCGGCGAAACGGGTACCCGGCGCGAGGGCGGCCACCGCGGCGGCGTCCTCAGCGGTGTCGACGTCCCGCAGAAGCGGCAGCACGGCCACCCGCAGTCCGGCCTCGCGCAACCTCAGGAGCTGCGCGGCGCCGGTGTCCGGCGTGGAGACGGGGACGCCGCGCACGAGAGCCGGGTCCGGCACGCGCAGGCCAAGAGCCCAGAACCCGCCATCCGCGGCGGGACCGAACCACGCGTCGACGCCTTCCCATTCGACGGCGAGCAGTTCCGGCGCCACTTGCGGGGTGTCCATGCCGATCAGGAGCGCCGGCCCCCGCACCGCGGCGAACGCCGAGGCCAGCCGCTCGTCGAGTGGGCCGCCACTCTGCGGGATCACTTCGAAGCCGTCCGGCAGCCACGGCCCGGGCCGCCCCTCCAGAACCAGGACGCGGCGGCACGCGGGAACCGTGAGCGCCGCCGCGAGCGTGTCGGACAACGCCGCCTCGGCCAGCTGCGCGGCCTGCTCGAAGGTGTACGGCGGCACCAGCCGGGTCTTCACCCGGCCGGGCAACGGCTCCTTCGCGATGACCAGCAAGGTCGTGCGCATACCGTCCCCGCCCCCTGTCTTCACTGGGCGAGCACCTTGCGCATGTCGCGCACGGCCTGCCAGTAGCCGCGCGCGGTCCCGGTGACCTTCGAGCGGCCGATGCGCGGACGGTAGTCCACGTCGGTCTCGCTCACCCGCCAGCCGGCGTCGGCGGCGCGCACCAGCATCTCCAGCGCGTACCCGGACCGCCGGTCGGCCAGGTTCAGCGCGAGAAGCTCCGCGCGCCGGGCCGCCCGCATCGGCCCCAGGTCGTGTACGCGCACGCCGGTGCGGCGCCGTACGAGCCGGGCGAGTTCACGGTTGGCGAGCCGCGCGGGCAGCGGCCAGGCGCCCCTGGCGACGGGCCGCCGGCGCCCGAGCACCAGATCCGCGTCGCCGCGGAGGACCGGCCCGGCCACCCGCGGGAGCTGCCAGGGGTCCAGGGTGGCATCGCAGTCACAGAAGCACACCACGTCCGTGGTGGCCGCCAGCAGACCCCGGCGGCAGGCCGCGCCGAAGCCGCGCCGGGGTTCCGCCACGACGACGGCCCCGAGCGACCGGGCGATCTCCGCCGACCCGTCGGACGAGCCGTTGTCCACGACGATGGCACGGAACCCCGGCGGGAGGCGGCCGATCACCCATGGCAGCGCTCCGGCCTCGTCCAGGCAGGGCAGGACCACATCCACACTCATTCGTCCACTTTAAGCGACCGGACAATTACGAATCGTGATGGGCGGGATTGGGCGCGCGGCTCGGCGTGGGGTCCGCGCTTCGCTCGAACGGCATCACTGTCGCCCACAGCTGTCTCGCCGACAGAAGCACGTCGTTCACGCTGCGAGGTCCGGTCCGCCGTCCGCGAATTGGCTTCGCGTTCGGCCGATTCACCGACGTGCCAGACGCGTTCGATGCCGCAATGGCTGGTTTGAGGCGCAGCCCAACGAGGCGACGAAATGGCGTGGCCGGTTTGTGACATTTCTCTAGCGGTTCACAATGGCGTCCCGTAGCCTTCCCGCAACGCAAAAACGATCTTCGAATGAGGGGATTCAAGGATGCTGCGAGCGGGTTTCAAGGCGTGGGCCGTGGCCTCGGGTGCCGCGCTTCTGCTGGTCGCCGGAGCGGGCAGCGCGAGTGCGCAGACCGCACGCGCGACGTCGTGGGCGACCTGCGTGAAGAAGGTGGACGGGGGCCGGAAGATAACGGGCGACCCCTGGGTCAAGGTGAAGAGCGGGTGCGCCTGGACGTACAAGGTCAAGGTGGTGTGGAAGGCCGGACCGGACAGCAGGTGTTTCGACCTCGCGCCGGGTAAGACGGCCACGAGCGAGTCCATCCCCCTCGCTACATACCAGGGCGTGGCGTACTGCTGAAATCGCCGAGCCGGGTAAAAAATGGTGCGCTGCGGCGTACCGCGCAACCGCTGTCGACCTGATCAGGGCACTGCCGGATATCGGGACAGCGCGATGATGTGCCGCGGAATCGCGTGAAGGCAAAAGAGCCCTCCGGATATCTCACCCAGGGGCTCTTTTGCTTTTCCCGTCCCATCGACTCCGTCGCGGTGGCCGACCGGTGCGCGATTCCGATGCCGCGCAGGTGGACGCCCAGTGGTGCGGGAGCGAGTCTCCCTTCCTTCTCAGGAGGTGGGGCCGGTCAGGCGGCGCCGGGGATGGTGACGTTCTGCTCCTTGAACGGGTAGCCCGTCTTGGTGGCGTCACCCTGGAGGGCGTCCATGGAGCCCTTGCTGGCGTCGAGGTCGGCCGACGTGGCGGTGCCGCTCTTCAGCTTGTCCGTGAGGTTGGTGAAGTGGCCGGTGACCCCCTCGACGGCCTTGCACAGCTTCGGATTGGCCGCGGCGAAGCCCTTGGCGACCTTCAGCTCATGCAGGGCGAAAGCACCGGCCACCGCCGCCTTCAGGAACGTGCGTTTCCGCTTCTCCGCCCCGGCCTGGAAGCCACCGCTGCGCAGCGGCTTGTAGATGTAGCGATGAAAGGCACCCAGCGCGAGACCCGCGTGCAGCGCGAAGCGGGTCTTGGCGAACCGCTTGGCGTTGCCTCCCGTCGGACACGCGCCGGCGTACTCGCCCTCGGTGCTCGTGGGAGCCACCGCCTTGGGGGCGCCCGCGCCTTCGCGGGCCACGGTGGTGGTCGTGCTGCCGCCGCAGCCGGCGAGCAGCGTCACCGCCAGCAGAGCCGCCGCCGCGTTCACGCCGACAGATCGAATACTCCGCGCCGCCACTTCGTTCCTCCTATGGATGCCTGTTATCCGGCGGCGTACCGGTCCGCGATCGTCGGGGTTCTCGGATGCCGGACCGCCGCCGGTCGATGTGCTCATGGCCCTGTGTCGTCGAGTCGGGACGCGCCGGGCATCGGCACGACTTTCGTCCGGATGGTGGCTCCGGACGCCGCCCTTCGCTCGCGCCCGGCCCGACGAACCCAATCTGACAGGGCCCGTTCGACGTCTTCGCTCGGCCACCGTCCGTGGCTGGTCATGAAAAACTCAACACCTCGGCGGGCCGAGCCGCCGCCGGGCGTCGTTCAGGCGATCGGGTCGCCACGGCGCTCTCGGCCGGCCCGCCCTCCGGCGCCGACTCCGCCGGCCGGATCGGCCCGGCCACGACCATGCGGTTCAGCGGCGCGACCTGCCGCACCGCAGGCATTCGCGTACCCTCCCGGCCTCTTCGCGTGGCCGACCCGACGGCCGAACGCCGCCGGGTAATGATCCGGTCATCGACAGGTAGATTGCGCACGAAGGGCCGGTTAGGTTAGCCTCACCTAAGTGCATGGCCCTGGTGGTGACCTGCGCGGTTTTCCGCTCGGGCTCATTCCGCGGGGCGCGTACCTCCGCCTCCTCGCGGAGGGGAACACGACCCGCGCCGTCCGCAAAACGCAAGGAACATCGATGCCGTTCTCGTTCACCCGTGTGCGCCGCCGCGCGCTCACCGTCTCGACGATCGCCGCCGCGGCCGTCCTCGCCCTGGGGGCCTGCTCGGCGACCGATGAGAAGCCCGCCCCCGAACCGGCGAAAGCCGCGAGCGCCGTCTTCCCCGTCACGATCGACAGCGCGCTCGGCCAGGCGACGATCAACGAGAAGCCGGAACGGATCGTCACCCTCGGACAGGGCTCGGCCGAGACCGCGATCGCGCTGGGCCACACACCGGTCGGCATCGAGAGCTACCCGTGGGGCAGCGACAAGACCGGGTACCTGCCGTGGATCCACGAGGCGGTGACCAAGGCCGGCGGCACGCTGCCGAAGCAGTTCGCCGGCGGTGAGGACATCGACTTCGACACGATCGTCGAACTCCGCCCGGACGTGATCCTGGCCCCCTGGTCCGGCATCACCAAGGAGCAGTACGACATCCTCAAGGACATCGCGCCCACCGTGGCCTACCCGGGCGAGCCGTGGACGACGAAGTGGGACGAGCAGATCCAGATCATCGCCAAGGCGCTGGGCCGGCCCACCGACGGCGACACGCTGATCGCGCAGATCAAGCGGCAGCTCGCCGACGCGGCCGCGTCCCGCCCGCGGTACAAGGACGTGACCTTCTCCTACATCTACACCACCGGTCCCGGCACGCTCGGCGTGTTCCTGCCGGGGGAACAGCGGGTCGACATGGTCTCGGCTCTGGGACTCACGGTCGACCCGGTGGCGAACTCCTTCGAGGAGACCAAGGGCACCGCCTCCGCCCTGATCGGCCTGGAGAACGCGCCGAAGCTCGCGAACAGCGACCTGATCTTCACCTTCTACATGGACGACAAGACCCGCAAGGAGATCGAGGCGCAGAAGCTGTACGCCGCGATCCCGGCGGTCAAGCGCGGCGGCGTCGTGTCCAGCGACGACAACTCGTTCGTCACCGCGTCGTCGATCATCAACCCGCTCACCGTTCCGTGGGTGATCGATCGGTACCTGCCACTGATCGACAAGGCCGTGTCCACCCTCGACCGCTGAGCCCGCGGACGGCCCGTCGCCCATGTCCACCGGTTCCCTGTCCCGTCCGCGCGAGGCCGCGGCGAAACGCGCCGGCCTCGCGCGGCGGCTGTCCTTCCTGCTCCTCGCCCTGGTCGTGCTCGCTCTGGCGATCCTCGCGAGCGTCGCGTTCGGCAGCCACCCCACCTCGCTCTCCCAGGTGTTCGCCGTACTGAACGGCACCGCGGACCCCGACATCGCCGTCGTCGTGGAGAGCCGCTATCCGCGTACGGCGCTCGGCCTCCTGGCCGGGCTCTGCCTCGCCGTCGCGGGCACGCTCATGCAGGGCGTGACCAGGAACCCCCTCGCCGACCCCGGTCTGCTCGGCATCACGGCCGGCGCGTCCGCCGGGATCGTCACCGCCACGGCCTTTCTCGGCGCGTCCGGCCAGTGGGCCGCCGTCTGGTGGGCGCTGGCCGGGGCGCTCGCCGCCGGGGTGCTCGTCCACGTCATCGGAACGGCGGGATCCGCCGGCGGCCTGGTACGGCTCGTCCTCGCCGGAGCCGTGGTCTCGGCGGTTCTCGGGGCGTACGTGCAGGCGGTGGCGCTGAGCAAGCCGCAGGTCTTCGACAGCTACCGCTACTGGGTGGTCGGCGCTCTGGGCGGCCGGGACTTCGACGTCTTCGTCTCGGTGCTCCCGCCCGCCGTCGCCGGTCTCGTCGTCGCGGTGCTGCTGAGTTCGGGCCTGAACACGCTCGCGCTCGGCGACGAGTCCGCGGCGGCGCTCGGCGCCAACCCGGCCGTGATGCGTTCGGGTGGACTCCTCGCCGCCGTGCTGCTGAGCACGGCGGCGACCGCGGCGGTCGGCCCCATCGCCTTCGTCGGCCTGGCCGTGCCGCACATGGTCAGGGCGCTGGTCGGCGTGGATTTCCGGGTCCAGATCGCGTTCTCCGCCGTCATCGGTCCCGCTCTGCTGCTTCTCGCCGACGTGGTGGGCCGCCTGGTGCTGCGGCCGCAGGAACTCATGGTGGGCGTCGTGACCGCGTTCATCGGAGCCCCGGCGCTGCTCCTCGCGGTGCGCAGGATGAAGGGCGCCTCATGACCAGAACCCGCGCCGCGTCCCCGCGCGGCTTCGTCACGATCGGACGCGCCGTGGCGATCCCGGTCGCGCGCGTCTCCGTGGTCGTCGCGATCGTCACGGTCGTCCTCATCGTCGCGGCCGCCGTCGCCACGCTGTCACTGGGCCGGCTCGGCGTCCCCGTCACCGATCTTCCCCGTGCGCTCACCGGAGGCGCGGACGGCGCGCAGGCGTTCGTGCTGGGACGGCTGCGCGGGCCCCGCCTGGTCGTGGCCGTCGGTACCGGGGCCGCGCTCGGGCTCTCCGGCGCGCTGTTCCAGACCGTCACCCGCAACCCGCTCGGCAGCCCCGACGTGATCGGGCTCGCCGCCGGCGCGGGAGCGGGCGCCGCGGTCGTCGCGCTGTACCTGCCCGGCGTGCTGCCGGTGCCCGTCGGCGCCTTGGCCGGCGCCGCGGCCGCGATGGCGCTGGTCTACGTGTCGACCGGGACCGGCTTCCGCAATCCCGGGCGGCTCATCGTGGCCGGCATCGGCGTCTTCTCGATCGCCACGGCGTTCACGCAGTACGTGGTGTACGCCGTGGAGCGGGACAAGGCCGCCGTGCTCACCGCGTACGTCAACGGCAGCCTGGCGGCGCGGTCCTGGAGTCACGCGGTCACGATCTGGGCGGTGCTCCTTGTGGTGGTGCCGTTGGTCGCGCTCATCGCCGGACGCCTGGAGATCGGCGAGATGGGCGACGAACTCGCCGGAGTGCTCGGAGCCGGGCCGAGATCCACCTGGGCATGGGCCGTCACGCTCTCGATCGTCCTTTCCGCGGGGGCCGTCTCCGTGGCCGGGCCGATCGCCTTCATCGCGCTGACCGCCCCGCAGATCGCCAAACGGGTCACCGGACGGCCGGGCCCGCATCTGACGCCGTCCGCGCTGGTCGGCGCCCTGCTGCTGGTGCTGGCGGATCTCGCCGCGCAGCAGTCGCCCCTCCCGGTGAACCTGCCGGTCGGCATCTACACGCTGGCGCTCGGCGGCGCCTACCTCGGCCATCTGCTGATCCGCGAGTGGAGAAAGGGACGCCTGTGAACACTCCAGCTGAACCGGGCGGGAAAGGGCTGAACGTACGGGAGGTGACGCTCTCCTACGGCGGCGCCCCGATCGTGCGCGAGGTCAGCCTCGACATCCCGCACCGCGGCTTCACCATGATCATCGGGCCGAACGGGTGTGGCAAGTCGACCCTGATCAAGGCGCTGGCGCGCGGGCTGAAGCCGGCTGGCGGTCGCGTGCTGCTGCACGGCAGGGACCTCTGGACGTACCGGGGCAAGGAAGCCGCCCGCCACGTGGCACTCCTGCCGCAGACCCCGGTCGCGCCCGACGGGATCACCGTACGAGACCTGGTACGCCGGGGCCGCTACCCCCACCACACGCTGCTCCGCCAGTGGTCACCGGACGACGACACGGCGATCGGCTTCGCGCTCGACCGCACCGGCCTGTCCGATCTCGCGGACGCGCAGGTGAACGAGCTGTCCGGTGGCCAGCGGCAGCGTGCCTGGATCGCCATGGTCCTGGCGCAGCAGACGAACCTGCTGCTCCTCGACGAGCCGACCACCTTCCTCGACATCGCCCACCAGTACGAGTTGCTGGAGCTCTGCCGGGAACTCCACGACGAGGGCAAGACCATCGTCGCCGTGCTCCACGACCTCAACCAGGCCGCCCGGTTCGCCTCCCATCTGGTCGTGATGCGTCGCGGTCAGGTGGTCGCCGAAGGTCCACCGGCCGAGGTGCTGACCTCGGGGCTCGTCGCGGACGTCTTCGGGCTGGCCTGCGACATCGTGCCCGACCCGCGGACGTTCACCCCGATGGTCGTCCCGCACGCCCGCTTCCCCGCGAGTTCGAGTCCCGGCGCCGCCTGACGACCTACCGGCGTAGGAGCCCCTACTCGTAGTACTTGAGAGCTACGCGAGAAGTTCGCTCCCTGGCGGGACGCCGCCCAGGAGGGGTGGTCCATAGCTTCGGTTCCCGACGTACGAGAGATCCGTTACGGAAGGACCACCCCCATGGCGTCCACCCCGCTGCGCCGTGCCCTGCTCGCCGCGCTCGTCGCCGGGTCGGTGGCGGTGCCGGTGTCGGGCGCGGCCCGCTCCGCGGCCGTCCCCGCGCCCGTCCCCGCTGTCTCCGCCGCCTGGGCTCCGCCGCGGGCCGTGACTCCCCCGGCTTTGACCGAGCAGTACGCCGTCAGCCGTGCGGCCATCCGGGCGGCCGAGCGGACGGCCGCCGGTCACGGCGACCGGTGGCGGGCCGGGATGCTGCGGGCGCTGGCGGATCCGGCGCGACAGTTCCTGTTCTTCGACGGCCGTGACGGTGGCCGGGCGGCCGAGGTCTACGGCGACCTGTCGGCGGCGGAGCGGATCGCCGTGCTGGTTCCCGGCGCCGACACCAATCTCGACAAGTACGGGCTCCTGCGCGGCGGCGCGTCGCGGCTGGCGCGGGAGCTCGGTACGCGGTCCGCGGTCATCGCCTGGTTGGGCTATCGGACGCCCAGCACGGTGAGCCTGGCGGCGCTGACGCCCGGCCGAGCGGATGAGGCCGTCCCCGTTCTTCGGGCGTTCGTCCGGGGGTTGGGGGTGGCCCGGCCCGGCGCGCGGATCTCGCTGCTGTGTCACTCCTACGGGAGCGTGGTCTGCGCCCGGGCCGCGTCCGACCTGGAGGTCGCGGACATCGTCCTGTACGGCAGCGCCGGGGTGGCCGCCGGCGACGTCGCCGCGTTGCGGACGCGGGCGACGGTGTGGGCCGGCCGGGGTGGCGGTGACTGGATCGCCGGCGTGCCGCACGTCCAGCTCCGTCTTCCGTTCGTCACGGTCGGGTTCGGGGTCGATCCGGTGTCCCCGGAGTTCGGCGCGCGCGTCTTCGCGGCGGGTGACGGCGGGCACAGCGACTACCTGAAGGCGGGTTCCCCGTCGCTGGAGAACATCGCCAGGATCGTCCGCGGACAGCTCCCTCCGGTGGTGCGTCGTGGTGCGTGACCTCATCCGGCGGATCGACGCGGTGACTCCCGCCGGCCGCGACCGTGCCGTGGACGCGCTGCGCGCCCTGGCCGTCGGCGGTGTGGTGGTCGGCCACTGGCTGGTGACCGCCCTGGTTCTCGACAGCGGCACGGTGCGTACCGCCAGCCCGCTGCGCTCCATGCCGCAGCTCGCCCCCTTTTCCTGGACGTTCCAGACGTTGGCGGTCTTCTTCCTGGTGGGCGGCT
Organism: Microtetraspora fusca; assembly: GCF_001570365.1. Lineage (GTDB taxonomy): Bacteria > Actinomycetota > Actinomycetes > Streptosporangiales > Streptosporangiaceae > Microtetraspora > Microtetraspora fusca. The sequence continues at coordinate 147,460 of NZ_BBYK01000048.1, forward strand.
GGACGGGGGCGCGTGGCTACGCCTCGGCGCGTGCCCGAGGCCGGACGTACGGACGGTGGCTGGGCGGGCGGATGGCCCGCCTGTCGCGGCCGGTCGCCGTCGTGCCGGCCGTATGGGTCCTGGTCGCCGTGGTGCTCCTCGCCTCCGGCGCCGGGCTGGAGACCGTGCGCGTGCTGGTCAAGCTGGTGTACTCCCCGTTGTGGTTCCTGCTGGTCTTCGCGGCGCTGACGGCGGCGACCCCGCTGGCGGCGAAGCTGCACCCGCTGTGGCCGTTCGCCGCCGTCGCGCTCGTCGACCTGGTCCGGTACGGCCTGGGCGGGCCCGCCTGGCTCGGCTGGATCAACGTGGCCGCCGGCTGGCTGGTGCCGTACTGCCTGGGGGCGGCGTGGGGGCGGGGCGGTCTGCGCGGCGGCGCGACCGGATGGGTTCTGCTGCTCGGCGGCGCCGCCGCCACCGCGGCGCTCATCGGCTGGGGCGGCTATCCGGTCGCCATGGTCGGGGTGCCCGGCGCCGCGATCTCCAACCTCGCCCCGCCCACCCTCGCGGCCGTCACGTTCGGGGTGGCCCAGTGCGGTGCGGCGCTGCTGCTGGCCGGCCCGCTGCGGCGGGCGCTGCGCCACCCCGTCGCCTGGGCGGTCGTGGCGCTGGTGAACCTGTCCGCGATGACGATCTTCCTCTGGCACCAGACCGCGATGATCGCGGTGACCGCCCTCGGCCTGCTCGCGGACGCGCCCGTGCCCGGCCTGCACACCGTCCCCGACAGCTCAGGCTGGGTGCTCGCCCGGCTGGCCTGGCTGCCGGCGTTCCTCCTGGCCTTGCTGGTGTGCGTGGCCGCGTTCGGCGTCCACGAGCACGGGCGGACAGTACGCGGAAAGCGCCCCACGCAGGAGTTGGAGGTGCGGCGTGCTTAGGGTGATTCCCGTGCAAAAGGGGGAGACAGGCGCCGGGGCGCGGTTCGTGGCGGCGCTGCGGGCGGTGCCGCGCAACCTGCGCGACGACCTGTGGACGACGGCGCATGACCCGCTATCGCGTACGGAGCGGCCCGGCTGGCGGGACTGGATGCCGGCGTTCGCGCTGGTGCTGGGGTTCACCGCGGCGTTGATCGCCATCCCCAACGTCAACCAGCTCACCGCGGTCTACGGGCTGAACATGTCGTACGCCGTGCTGCTCGGCGGACTCCAGTCGGCGGCGCTCGTCCTCGCGCTCGTCCGGCCGGTGCCGGCGTGGTGGGCGGTCACGATCGCCATGGTCATCGTCACGGCGCTCGCGGAGCCACGCGCCCCGGACGTGTTCCTCCCCTGGACCGGCCCCGGGCTCGCCCTGCAGGCCGGAGTGTTGCTGCTCCTGGCGTTGCGGGTCCGCCCGCGGGCCGCGGTCGAGGCGCTGCTGATCAGCATTCTGGTGGGACTCGCCGGCGGCCTGTTCGTCTCCCGGGCGCACGACTACGACATCGGTGCCGCCGCCGCGATTCTCACCACCGTGGTCGTGATCGGCGCCGCGCTGCGCGCCAGCCGGGTGGCCCGTACGGAACTGGTCATGCAGGAGGAGCTCACCGCCGAGGAGCGGGCCCGGCGCACCCTGCTGGAGGAGCGCAACCGGATCGCGCGCGAGCTGCACGACGTGCTCGCCCACCACATGTCGTTGATCTCCATCCAGGCGCAGGTCGCGCCGCACCTGGTCGAGGACCCGCCCGACGAGCTGAAGGAGAACCTCGCGGCGATCCGGGAGAACGCGGTGGAGGCGCTGACCGAGCTGCGCCGTGTGCTGGGCGTGCTGCGGTCGGAGGACCCCCTCTCGGAGGGGGCACGGCACACGCCGCAGCCCACCCTCGACCGGCTGGACGAGCTGGTCGGCAATGTGCGCGACGCCGGGCAAACCGTCACCGCCCGGACCACCGGTGAGCCACGTCCGCTGTCGCCGGGCGTCGAGTTGTCGGCGTTTCGCATCGTCCAGGAGGCGCTCAGCAACGTGATGCGGCACGCCCCCGGAACGGAGGCGCGGGTGGAACTCGGGTACGAGCCGCACGCTCTCGCCATCCGGGTCACCAACACCGCCCCGGCCGAGCCCGCCCCGCCTTCCCGGACCGCCGGGCACGGGCTCTTGGGCATGCGCGAGCGCACGACCATGCTGGGCGGCGAACTGGCCGTCGGGTCCACCCCCGACGGGGGCTACGAAGTGACCGCGATCCTGCCCGCCACCCCGCGGAAGCCGCCCGCCAACCAGGTTGAGGACACCCCGTGACGAACATCCGCGTACTGATCGCCGACGACCAGATGATGGTCCGCCAGGGCTTCACGGTGCTGCTCAACGCCGAGCCCGGCATCGAGGTCGTCGGCCAGGCCGTGGACGGCCTCGACGCCGTCGCCAAGGTCGCCGAGCTCGCCCCGGACGTCGTCCTGATGGACATCCGGATGCCCCAGCTCGGCGGCATCGAGGCGACCCGCCGGATCACGGCGCCGCCCGGCGCCGCCGTCAAGGTCCTCGTTCTGACCACCTTCGACCTCGACGAGTACGTGTACGAGGCGCTGCGCGCGGGCGCCTCCGGTTTCCTGCTGAAGGACGCCTCGGCCGCCGACCTGGCCCAGGCGGTGCGGGTGGTGGCGGCCGGCGACGCCCTGCTCGCCCCGAACATCACCAAGCGCCTCATCACCGAGTTCTCCCGGCTGACCGGCACCGCCCGCGCCCCGCTCAAGGAGCGCGTCGGCGACCTGACGGAACGCGAGTCCGAGGTGTTGTCCCTGATCGCGCAGGGCCTGTCGAACGCGGAGATCGCCGAGCGACTGGTGGTGGCGGAGCAGACCGTGAAGTCACACGTGAGCCGCATCCTGGTCAAGCTGGGCCTGCGCGACCGTACCCAGGCCGCGGTCTACGCGTACGAGACGGGACTGGTGCGCCCGTCCGGACAGTAGGTTCGCGGGGGTGTGGATCAGTCGTCCGGCCAGGTCAGGCCGCGTCCCGTTCCGTATGCCGACAGCTTCATGACCGATCCCGGTCGCCGGCGTCCTCGTCGTCCGGCTGTGCCGAGCGGACGATGTTGGTGGCGCGGGCATGCTCCCACGCGCCGGCCTCCAACTGCTCGACCCACAGCACGCGGGCCGGCTCCTCCCCCGGGTTGTCCCAGGCGAACGGGGTGTGAGCGGGCAGAATGACCGAATCGCCGTCCGCCAGGACGATCTCCTCCTCGTCGGGAAGCGTGACCCGCAACCGACCGGCCAGGACGAAGGCGAACGACTCCCCGGGACGGGCGTAGGCGCCGTGACTGGCCTCGCCGGGTGGCACGGTGAGCAGCGACGACTCCATCCGGTATCCGGGCAGCGTGAGCTCCTCCCAGATCACACCGCCGGCGAACAGTCCACGAGCGCGCTCGTCCTGGCGCACGACCATCGTTCCCTGGGCGCGGAACGTGGCGAGCGCGCTCGGCGGCACGAGCAGGGCGTCCGCGATGCGCATGATGAGCTGTGTGGAGACGCCGGTGTCACCGCGCTCGACCGCGCCGAGATGGGCGGGCGACACTCCGACCATCTCCGCGAGCTCTTTCAGGGTGAGCCCGCCGGCCCGTCTGGCGTCCCGTATCGCCCTGTTGTCCTCCCAGCGGCGCCTGCCCCCCTCGGGGGCGGACTCCTGGGCCAGGGACGTGCGGATCGCCGCCGGATTCCAGCCCTGTCTACGGCGCAGGTCGGCGATGCGCAACGCCCGCGCCAGATGCTCGTCGGTGTAGCGCCGCTGGCCGCCGCCACTGCGGTCGGGAACCAGCAGCCCCTGCGATTCCCAGACCCGCAACGTCTGCGGGCTCACGCCGACCGCCGCGGCGACCTCGCCGATCGTGCGGTACGTCATGGATCGCGAGTTTAGCGGGACGCCGGGGATCGACTATCGACAAACCTACATTTCTTTTGTAGGTTTCCCTCACCGTTTTCCAACGCTCTCGGTGGAGATGCCCTTGAGCAGCCACGTTTCCGTCTCCTCCCATCCCCACTCCACCTCCACACCCGCGCGACTCCTGCGCATGATCGAGGTTCGCTCCATCGACTACATCCCGTCGTCCGAACGTCGGGGCAAGGCCTGGCACCAGGCGCCGTTCTGGTTCACCGGCCAGCTCGTGGTCTCCACGATCATCGTCGGGTTCATCGGGCCCGCTCAGGGCCTGTCGGTGGGCCTGTCGATCCTGGCCAGTGCGTTGGGTGCTCTGGCGGGGGCATTCCTCATGGCCTTCCACGCCAACCAGGGCCCGACCATGGGCCTGCCGCAGATGGTCCAGTCCAGGGCGCAGTTCGGCGTCAAGGGCGCCGCCCTGCCGATGCTCGGCGCGATCTTCCTCTACGTGGGGCTCAGCGTGTTCGGCGTCGTGCTCGGCGGCCAGGCGATCTCGCTGGTGCTACCGGGCCCCCCGCTCATGTGGGGGGCGGGCGTGGTGGTGCTCGCCACTCTGCTGGCCGTCGTCGGCCACGACCTGCTGCACGCTGTGCTGCGGTGGCTGTCGTACCTGGTGGCGCCGGTCTTCGTCGTACTGACCGTGCTCGCCCTGGTCCACCTCCACCCTCAACCGGCCAGCGGAGAAACGAACACGCCGGCCGCGATGCTGGTCCAGTTCGTCGCCGCCGCGGGATACCTGCTGGGATACGCGGTCTACGTCTCCGACTACTCGCGCTACCTGCCGGCGTCCACCTCCCCCAGGGCGGTCATCGGCTGGACCTATCTGGGCGCCGCGGCGTCCGCGATCTGGCTGATGTCGCTCGGCTCGTTCATCGCCTCCTCCGTGCCGGTCGCGGACGCGCTGCCGAACCTGCGGGACATCGGCGACCGGCTGTTCCCCGGGTTCGGCACGTTCGCGGTGGTGATCACCCTGGTGCCGAGCGCGATCGCCCTGATGGGCGTCAACCTGTACGGCACGATGCTGTCCGGGGTGAGCATCGCGGCGGGTTTCCGCCCCATCGCTCTGTCGGTGCGGGCCCGGGTGATCGGGATCGTGGCCGGCGGCGCGTGCGCCTTCCTGGTCGCGCTGGCGATGCCGGACGCCTATCTCGGCGCCTTCAACGACTTCGTCACGATGGTGCTGTACCTGCTGGTGCCCTGGTCCGCGGTGAACCTCGTCGACTACTACTGGGTGCGGCGCGGCCGCTACGCGATCACGGCGCTGTTCGACCAGAACGGCATTTACGGCCGGTGGGGCGTCGCCGGGCTGGTCGCCTACGGGCTGGGCTTCGTGGCGATGATCCCCTTCATGTCCACCGGCTTCTTCACCGGCCCGGCGGTACCCGCGCTCGGCGGAGCGGACATCGCGTTCGCCGTCGGACTGCTCGTCGCCGGCGGGGCCTACCTGGTGGGCAACCGGGGCTTCCACCCGTCGAGCGAGCGGCCCGCCATCCTGGCCAGCCTGCGGCTGCTCGGCGAGGGCGCGCACGACGGCGAGCACACGGCGGACGACGTCGAGCGGCGGACCGTCGACACCGCGACGGGACCTCTGTCCGTCCTCCTGCGTCGCGGTGACGAGGGGACGACGCCGGTCCTGTTCCTGCACCCGGCCAACCTGTCCGCCCGCTGCTGGCGCATGGTGGCCGAGCGGCTGCCGGCGGACCGGGGGTGGATCGCGCTCGACCTGCGCGGTCACGGGGAGTCGACCCGATCAGGCACGTACGACGTCGAGGGCTGGGCCGAGGACTGCGCGCACGTCCTGTCCTCGCTCGGCGTGCCCAGGGCACACCTGGTCGGCGGGTCGGCGAGCGCGGCCGTCGCGGTCGAGCTGGCCGCGAGGCATCCGGACCTGACCGCCTCGGTCGTCACGGTCGGCGGCGCCTTCCGCCCCGTCGACCCCGAGGAGGGCGGACTGATCGAGGAGATCGTCGCGCTCGGGTCCGAACAGGCGCTCAGGCGCCACGCCGCGGCCGAGGCGGTGGCCGTGCCCGAGGCCGCGGAGGAGGCGATCGCCGACCTCAGCCGCAACGACGACGCCACGACGATCGCCATCTGGCGCGCGGCGGCGGCCACCGACTCGGAGCGCGCGGCGGCGACGCTGCGCCGCCCCGTGCTGGTCGTGGTGGGCGAACTCGATCGCACGTGCCCGGCCGAGGAGTCCACCTGGTTCGCCGAGGTCACCGGAGCGCGCCTGGAGGTCCTCCCGGGGATCGGCCACCTGCCGATGTACGAGGCCCCCGATGACCTGGCGTCGCTGCTGACCGAGCACCTGCGGAGGCTCTCATGAGAACGATCTATCGCGGCGCGGCCGTCCACGACGGCACCGGAGCGCCGCCCGTGACCGCCGACCTCGTGGTCGCCGACGGGCGGATCGAAGCCGCCGGGCATGCCGATCCCGCCACGCCCGTCGTGGACGTGTCAGGGCGCAGCATCATCCCCGGCCTGATCGACTGCCACACCCACGTCACGCTGCCGACCCTCGACCCGCTGCGGCTGATGAACACCCCGCTCTCCCACCGCTTCCTGGAGACGGGACGTACGCTCGCCACGACACTCGACCTCGGCATCACCACCGTGCGCGACGCGGGCGGGGCGGATGCCGGCATCGCGCAGGCGGTCGCCGACGGCGTCGTCCGCGGCCCGAGGGTGCGTACGGCCATCGCGATGATCTCGCCGACCGGGGGTCACTCGGACCCCTGGCGGCTGTCCGGAGTCGACGCGCGCTGGCTGTTCCCGCTCTACCCGGGCATGCCCGACAGCGTGGCGGACGGGCCGGTCGGGCTGCGCCGCGTGGTCCGCGAGATCGTCAGGGCGGGCGCCGACGTGATCAAGGTGGCGGTCTCCGGCGGGATCAGCTCGCCGCGCGACGACCCCCGGCACTGCCAGCTCCGCCAGGACGAGCTCGGCGCCCTGGTGGAGGAGGCGGGCGCGGCGGGCCTGCGGGTGATGGCGCACGCGCACGGACCGGCGGCGATCACCGCGGCGGTCCGGGCCGGGGTGGCCTCGATCGAGCACGGGGTGTTCATCGACGAGGAGAGCATCGCCCTGATGGTCGAGCACGGCACCTTCCTGGTGCCCACGCTCACGGCGGCGCGCGCGTTCCTCAAGGTCGCCTCGGCCGATCCGGACAGCCTGGCCCAGGCGAGGGAGGCCGTCGCGGTACACGAGACCAACCTTCGCCGTGCGCTGGCGGCGGGGGTGCGGGTCGCGATGGGGTCGGACTCGGGGTTCTCTCCCCACGGCCGCAACCTCGACGAGCTTGCGGCCCTGGCCTCGGCCGGTCTCGATCGGGCCCAGGTGCTGCGCAGCGCGACGTCGGGCGCGGCCGAACTGCTCGGCCTCGACCACGAGATCGGCACACTGCGGCCCGGCATGCGGGCCGACTTCTGCGTCGTGACCGGAGACCCGCTCGACTTCGCCGGGCTCGCCGACCGCATCGAGGCGGTCTACCAGGACGGCGTCCTGGTCGGCGGCACGGCGTTCACCAAGAAAGTAGAGGAAGAGAGATGACGGACAACGACGTCCAGTACATGACCCGTACCGCGTCGGCCGAGGACATCGACGAGATCCTGCGGCTGAACCGGGAGTGGTGGGAGTCCAACATCGGCTACGACATCCCCCGCATGACGGAGGTGTTCCCCTCGCCGGGCGAGGAGTACCTGATGTTCAACTTCAACGGCCACCCCTACTTCAACATGCGGGAGAAGGTCGCGCTCTGGAGCTACTACCGCGCGCGTGAGGACTTCGTCGGCAGGCCCGACGTACGGATCATGCGCCTGGAGGTGCGCGGCGACACCGCGTGGCTGGCCTGTGAGGCCAGGATCGACGAGATCGCGCTGGACGACGGCGAGCACGCGCCCGACACGAGGAACACCCTGCTGGTGCGGGCCACCGAGATCTACCACCGCGACAACGGCGACGGTCTCCCGCAGTGGCGGATGTGGCACACCCACATCAGCCCGCTCCCGCCGGCGGACGAGCCGCGGCCCGGGTTCGGCGACACCACGGAGCAGCGCGGCCTCGGCTGGGTGCCGTGGCAGCCGCTGCCCGAGCGGGAGGCGTGATGACCCGCGCCGTGCGTCCCGCCCTCGGGCTCGTGCTCGGCAGCTCGCAGTCGCCGCAGGACATCCTGACCGCCGCCGCCGCGGCCGAGCGGGCCGGTCTGGACGAACTCTGGCTCGGCGAGGACTACTTCTTCACCGGGGCCTTCGCCACCGCCGCCACACTCCTGGCCACCACGCGGTTGCCGGTCGGCGTCGGCATCGTCCCGGCCACCACGCGTCACCCGGCGGTGACCGCGATGGAGGTCGCCACCCTGGCCGGGTTGCACCCGGGACGACTGCGCGCCGGGATCGGCCTCGGCGTACCCGAGTGGCTGGACGCGATGGAGCTGCGTCCCCGCTCTCCGCTCGGCGCGGTGCGGGACACCCTGCGCGGGTTGCGCACCCTGCTGGGGGGCGGCGCGCTCAGCGGCGAGTTCACCTCGTTCACCGCGCACGAGATCAGGCTCGAACACCCGCCGGCGACGCCGCCACCGCTGTACGCGGGGGTGGGCGGGCCCAAGGCGCTGCGGCTGTCCGCGGCCGAGGCGGACGGCACCGTGCTGTCCGTGCTGGCGGGTCCGGACTACGTGCGCTGGGCCCGGGAACAGCTGACCGAGGCGGGAGCCCACGCCGGTCACCGGGTCGTGGTCTACGCCATGTGCATGATCGACGACGACCGTGACGCCGCGCGGGCCGCGCTGCGCGAGCTGTTCGGGTTGTACCTGCTCAGCGGACCCCGCAATCCGATGTCGGAGGTGCAGGGCATCGCCGACGAGGCGGAGGTGCTCGCGGCACGGGGAATCGAGGCCGCGATCCCCGACATCCCCGACGAGTGGCTCGACCGGCTGGCCGTCGTGGGTACGCCGGACGACTGCGCGCGCCGGCTGGCCGACCTCGCCGAGGCGGGAGCCGACGCGGTCGCGCTCGCCTTCCCGGCCGACCAGCCGATCGACACGATGGTCGAGCGGCTCGCCGCGGACGTGATCCCGCTGCTCGGCGCGACTGCGGGTGCGCGATGACGTTCTCCATCGTCGCCCGCGACGAGCGGACGGGACGGCTCGGCGTCGCGGCGGCCTCGCACTTCCTCGGCGTCGGACGGCTCGCGGTGTGGGCCAGGCCCGGAGTGGGCGCGGTCGCCACCCAGGCGTTCGTCGACCCGGCCTACGGCCCGCGCGGGCTGGACCTGCTCGCCGAGGGGAACTCCCCGCGGTACGCGCTGGACCGGCTGATCGCGGACGACCCCGATCAGGGCCAGCGCCAGGTGGCGCTGGTGGACGCCGCGGGCGCGGTCGCCGTCCACACCGGACGGCACTGCTACGCCGAGGCGGAGCACTGGACCGGGCCCGGCGTGTCGGCGCAGGGCAACATGCTGGGCGCCCCGGGCATCCCGCGCGCCATGGTCGAGGCCTTCCTCGACGCGGAAGGAGACTTCGCCGGCCGCCTGCTCGCCGCCCTACGGGCGGGCGAGCGGGCCGGCGGGGACGCCCGGGGACGGCAGTCGGCGAGCCTGTACATCGTGTCCGCGAATCGGGCCGAGCCGCCCGTCGCCGGGGTGGAGGTCGATCTTCGGGTCGACGACCACGACGACCCGCTGGAGGAGCTCGGCCGGCTGGTCGAGCTGCACCGCGCCTACGTGGACATCGGGGTCATCTTCACGCCCGGTGTGGTCAGCGGTGACCGGGCTCCGGAGGACGACGAGGTGGCGCAGGCTCTCGCCGCGCTGTCACGCGCGGCCGGGCTTCTGCCCGGACAGGCCGAACCGCTCATGTGGACCGCCATCGTGCTCGCCCGCGCCGGTCGGCTCGACGAGGCGGCCAAGGCGAGCGCGGAGGCTGTGGCCGCCAACCCCGATCTCGGCCGCTTCTTCGACCGGCTCCGCGAGCAGGGCGTCGTCCCGGGCGCCTGAGGAGGTCCGTCCGGTTCTCCTGGCACACGCCCACCACACGTGTGCCAGGAACCAGCGCGCCGGTGCGGATCGGCCCCGCCGGCGCGCCTCCCTTGGGCGCGTCGGCGGGGCCGTTGTGTGATCGAGCTCAGAGCACCGCACCCCCCTCACGGACGTGGGAGACGGCGATGGTGCGAGAGCTAGTCCACCTCCGCGACAGCCTGGGCGAACTGGGCCGAGTACAGCCGGGCGTAGGCGCCGTCCGCGGCCAGCAGCGACTCGTGCGTGCCCTGCTCGACGATCCGCCCGTTCTCCATGACCAGGATCAGGCTCGCGTCGCGGATCGTGGACAACCGGTGGGCGATCACGAAGCTGGTGCGCCCCTCGCGCAGCGAGCTCATCGCCCGCTGGATGAGCACCTCGGTCCGGGTGTCGACCGAGCTGGTCGCCTCGTCCAGGATCAGGATCGCCGGCTCGGACAGGAACGCCCGGGCGATCGTGATCAGCTGCTTCTCGCCCGCGCTGACCGTCGCGCCCTCCTCGTCGATCACCGTGTCGTAGCCGTCGGGCAGCGTGTGCGCGATGCGGTCCACGTGGGCGGCCTCCGCGGCGGCTTCGATCCGTTCGCGCGTCGCGCCTTCCGCCCCGTAGCCGATGTTCTCCGCGATCGTCCCGCCGAACAGCCAGGTGTCCTGCAACACCATGCCGATGTTGGCGCGCAGCTCCTCCCTGGACATCTCGGCGATGTCGACGCCGTCGAGCGTGATGCGGCCGCCGGTCACCTCGTAGAAGCGCATGATCAGGTTGACCAGCGTCGTCTTGCCCGCTCCCGTGGGACCGACGATGGCCACGGTCTGGCCGGGCTCCACGGTCAGCGACAGGTCCTCGATCAGCGGCCGGTCCGGCGCGTACCGGAAGGACACGTTCTCGAACGCCACGCGGCCCCTGACCTGCGCGGGCCGCGCGGGCTCGGCGGGCTCCGGCGACTGCTCCGGAGCGTCCAGCAGCTCGAAGACCCGCTCGGCGGACGCGACGCCCGACTGCACCAGGTTCGCCATGCCGGCCACCTGGGTCAGCGGCTGGCTGAACTGCCGCGAGTACTGGATGAAGGCCTGCACGTCGCCCAGCGAGATCGAGCCCGAGGCCACCTTGAACCCGCCCACCACCGCGACCAGCACGTAGTTGAGGTTGCCGATGAACATCATCGCCGGCTGGATGATCCCGGAGATGAACTGGGCGCGGAAGCTGGAGGTGAACAGGGCCTCGTTGTGCTCGGTGAAGGTCTCGGCGGCCTCCTTCTGCCTGCCGAACACCTTGACCAGCGTGTGCCCGCCGTACATCTCCTCGATGTGGCCGTTGAGCTTGCCGGTCGACGACCACTGCTTGACGAACTGCGGCTGCGACCGCTTGCCGATGACCGTGGTGACATAGACCGACAGCGGGACGGCGACCAGCGCGATGAGCGCCAGGACCGGCGAGATCCAGACCATCATCACCAGCACCGCCAGGACGGTCAGCACCGACGTGATGAGCTGGCTCATCGTCTGCTGCAGGGTCTGCGCGATGTTGTCGGTGTCGTTGGTGGCGCGGCTGAGGATCTCGCCGCGCGGCTGGCCGTCGAAGTAGCTCAGCGGCAGCCGCGCCAGCTTGGCCTCGATCTGCTGGCGCAGCCGGAACGCCGCCCGCTGCACGATGATCGTGGTCAGCCGGAACTGCACGATGCCGAGCAGCGCCGCCAGCAGGTAGATCGCCAGCACCCAGACCAGCACCCGGGCCAGCGCGGTGAAGTCGATGCCGTGGCCCGGCACCACGCTCATCGACGACACCATGTCGGCGAGGGTGCCCTGGCCCTTGGCGCGCAGCCCCGCCACGGCCTGCTCCTTGGTGATCCCCGCGGGCAGCCGGGCCCCGACGATGCCGGAGAAGATCAGGTCCGTCGCGTGGCCGAGGATCTTGGGACCGGTCACGGTCAGCGCGACGCTGGCCGTGCCGAGGGCGAGCACGACCGTCAGCAGGGCACGCTCGGGGCGCAACAGCCGCAGCAGGCGGCGGAACGTACCGCCGAAGTCGAGGGCCTTCTCGGCGGGGCCGGACATCATCCTGGCCGCCGGGCCGAAAGCGCGCTGAGGTCGGCGTGGGGGCGCCTCGGTGGTCATGCCGCGGCCTCCTGCTCGGTGAGCTGGGACAAGACGATCTCCCGATATGTCGGGCAGGTGGTCATGAGCTCGGCGTGTCTGCCGCTGCCGACCACGCGGCCGTCGTCGAGCACGAGGATGCGGTCGGCGTCGCGGATCGTGTTCACCCGCTGGGCCACGATGACGATCGTGGCGTCGGTGATCTCCTCGGCCAGCGCGGCGCGCAGCCGCGCGTCGGTGGCGTAGTCGAGAGCGGAGAAGGAGTCGTCGAACAGGAAGATCTCAGGCCGGTGCACCAGTGTCCTGGCGATGGCCAGGCGCTGGCGCTGGCCGCCGGAGACGTTCGTACCGCCCTGGGAGATCGGCTCGTCCAGGCCGCCGGGCATCGCCTCGACGAACTCCCGGGCCTGGGCCACCTCCAGGGCCCGCCACAGCTCCTCGTCGGTCGCGTCCGGCCTGCCGTACCTCAGGTTGGAGGCGATGGTGCCGGAGAAGAGGTAGGGCGACTGCGGGACCAGGCCGACCGCTCGGGAGAGCGCCGCCGGGTCGAGCTCGCGCACGTCGACGCCGTCCACCAAGACCTCGCCGGCGGTCGCGTCGAACAGGCGCGGGATGAGGTTGAGCAACGTCGTCTTGCCGCTGCCCGTGCTGCCGATGATCGCGGTGGTACGGCCCGGCCGCGCCGTGAAGCTCACGCCGCTCAGCACCGGCTCCTCGGCTCCCGGGTAGCGGAAGTCCACGGACCGCAGCTCCAGCTCGCCGAGGCGTCGTTCCGGGGTGACGGGGCTCGCCGGCGGATGGACGGTCGGCTCGGTGTCGAGCACCTCCTGAATGCGCTCGGCGCAGACCTCGGCCCGGGGGATCATCATGAACATGAACATCGCCATCATCACCGACATGAGGATCTGCATCAGGTAGGAGATGACCGCGGTCAGCGCGCCCACCTGCATGGTCCCGTCGGCGATGCGGTGGCCGCCGAACCACACCACGGCGACGCTGGACAGGTTCACCACCAGCATGACCGTGGGGAACATCAGCGCCATCAGCCGCCCGACGCGCAGTGACACGTCGGTCAGCTCGTCGTTGGCCACGCCGAAGCGCTCGCGCTCGTGCCGGTCGCGGACGAAGGCCCTGATGACCCGGATGCCGGTGATCTGCTCGCGCAGCACCTGGTTGATCCGGTCGATGCGCTCCTGCATAGTGCGGAAGAGCGGGCGCATCCGCATCACGATCAGGCCCACGATGACGATCATCACGGGCAGCACGACGAGCAGCAGCGACGACAGCGCCGCGTCCTGGCGCAGCGCCAGCACGATGCCGCCGACGCACATGATGGGCGCGGCCACCACCATCGTGAACGTCATCAGCGCGAGCAGCTGGATCTGCTGCACGTCGTTGGTGGTGCGGGTGATCAGGGACGGCGGGCCGAACCTGTTGACCTCCGCGGCGGAGAAGTCCTGGACCCGGTGGAAGATCGCGGCCCGCAGGTCCCTGCCCAGGGCCATCGAGGTCCGCGCGCCGTAGTACACGGCCACGATCGAGCAGGTGATCTGAACGAGCGTCACACCGAGCATCACCAGCCCGACCCGGGCGATGTAACCGGTGTCGCCCTTGACGACGCCGTCGTCGATGATGTCGGCGTTGAGCGTGGGGAGATAGAGCGTGGCCAGCGTCTGCACGAACTGGAAGAGGACGACGAGCGTGATCTCTTTCCTGTACGGCCTGAGCTGGACCCGCAGGAGACGGAGCAGCATCACGAGGCGCTTTCTGTGGAAGGGGTGGGGGAAGGCCGCACGAGCAGCCCGTCGAGCAGGTCGGAGACGATCTCCTCGTCGTCCATGTCTCCGAACTCGCCGCCCTGGCCGAAGCCGCGGTGCACACTCGCCACGATCAGCATGAGCAGCAGTTGTGCCGCGGCCTCCGGGGAGCGGCGCAGCCGGTCGCGGTCGGGCTCGATCAGGGCGGCGAGCCCGGCCATTATCCGGCGCCGGCCGGCCATCATCCGCTCGCGGAACTCGGCGTCCTCGGCCATCAGCTCCCTGGGCGCGGTGATGAGGGTGGCGTTGGCGCTCATCCCTGCCCGCAGCATCGTGACCGCCTCGCGCAGCCGCGCGCGCAGGTCGGTCTTCGTGCCGATGGTCGCCAGGGCGTCCACCGCCGGCTGCGGGTCGAACGCGCTCATCAGCGCCGCCCGCAGCAGCGAGGCCTTGTCGGGGAAGACGCCGAAGATCGTGCCCTCGGCCACGCCCGCGGCCTCGGCGATCTGGCGGGTGCTGACCGCGGGGCCGTGCTCGCGGAGCAGAGGGAGCGTGGCGGCGATGAGCGCGGCGCGGCGGTCCTCGGGTGCCATGGCCGGCACCCTTCGCCTTTTGGTCATGCGGGCGAGCTTAATGAGCGAGCACTCACTCGTTCAACCGGATATCGCCCGGCACCGATTTCGGGGTTCCAGCACCAAGGACAACTCGCCCTCCTCAGGGAGGGCATGTTCCGCTCGCCGCGACGGGCCGCCCACCCCATGGGCGCGTCCCGCCTGCCCGGTTTACGAGGGTCTGTGGGATCGGTGGCGGATCTTGATGTCGCGCATGTCCGTCACTGCGATCTTCAGGATCTCGTACGGGTGCCCGTGCGCGTCCAGAGCGGCCATCGCGCCCAGGGCCGCCTCGTCCTCGCCGTCGTCCGGACCGGCGGGCACCTGGCAGCGGAAGGTGAAGACGGACACGGTCGCATCGTGCGTGAACGTCCCCGCCTCGTTGTAGGCCGCGCCACCCGCCGCCATCACGGCGGCCCGACCGGCGTCGTCGAGCCCCGCGAACTTCCCTCTGATCGTCACCCTGAACACGGTCATCCCTCTCGTACGGCATAGGTGAGGACGCGCTCGCCGAGCAGGTCCTCGGCGACGTCCAGCAGGTCCAGCACCGCGGCGGCGATCGCGTCGGGACTCTCGCCCGCCGTCGTGCGCCGGCCGATCTCGGCGTACACGAGCGCGTGCAGGCAGCCGATGTGCCAGGCGACCAGGCGCGGCAGCGGATCGTCCTCGGCCGCGCCGGTCTCCTCGGCCAGCGCGACGGCCAGCGCGTCGGTCATCTGGCGGCCCAGGTCCTCCAGGCGCGCGGTCAGCGTGGGGGCGGCCCGCATCATCTGCAGGACGCGCCCGAACCCCGCACTCAGCCCGACCCTGCGCTCGCGGTCGCGTATCTCCTGGCGCAGCCGTGCCAGCACCGCGCCCGCCGCGGACCGGCCCGGCGGCCGCTCCCGCACGATCTCGGCCAGCCGCTGCGGGGACGCCTCCTCCGGCGGCAGGACCAGGTCCTCCTTGGACTCGAAGTAGTTGTAGACGGTGTTGACCGACACGTCGGCCGCCGCCGCGACCTCGGCGATCGTGACCCGGTCGAAGCCGCGCTCCACGAACAGGCCGATGGCCACCTCGGAGATGCGCTGCCGGGTCTGCCGCTTCTTACGCTCCCGCAGCCCTTCCTGCATGCATGGAGTCTACTGCAAACTTTGAGTCCACTACATTTTTACACCGCGATGCGGTTTCCTCTGCGGCCTGTCCGCCACACTCCGGGTCCGTGAGTCTTGGGGCCGGGGACAGCGGGCGGCCAGGGAGCGACGCCGTTTTGTCGGTCCCGGGTGACAGGCTGGGCAGGTTGCCCAAGATCGTGCGACAGGAGCTCGAATGGCCAACTGGCGCGAAGTCACCGAATCGGCGCCGGAGTTCGCCGCCCGCGTCCGGGAGTCGTTCGAGGCGCACAAGCACAAGACCATCGCGACACTGCGCAAGGACGGCGCGCCGCGAGTCAGCGGCATCGAGGCCTACATCATCGATGACGAACTGTGGTTCGGATCGATGCCCGGCGCCTTGAAGGCCCGCGACCTGCTGCGCGACCCACGATTCGCTCTGCACGGCCCTCCGGTTCTCCTCAACGCCGACGACTCCCCCACCTCACCGGGTGACACGAAGCTGTCCGGCTACGCGGTCGAGGTCACCGACCGGGACCGGCTCACGCCGATGCTGGCCGCGCGCGGCTTCGGTCCCGACGCTTTCCGTGACTCACATTTCTTCATGGCCGACATCCGCGAGATCGCATTGACGCATATCGAGGGATCAGCCATGGTCATCGACCTTTGGCGCCCCGGCGGCGAACTCCGGCGCTTCACGCGCTCATAGACCACGGCCGGCGCTGCCGCAACGGCCGGCGCTGCCGCCCGGCGGTGGTCGCCGGCCACCGGAAACGGGCGGGAAACTTTCGCCATGAATCGGGCGTCGCCCCCCACCCCGGCGAGCCGTCGTCCAGTGCCGGGTAGGGGTCAAGCCATGCTGATCGACCTCACCGGCAGGACGGCCTTCGTCAGCGGCTCGACCCAGGGGATCGGTCGCGTGATCGCCGCGCGGCTGGCCGCCGCGGGCGCGGACACCACGATCAACGGCCGCGACGCCGAACGCGTCGAGGCGGTGGTCGCGGAACTACGCGCGGAGCTGCCGCCGGGCACGCGGCTCGATGGTGTGGCGGCCGACGTGTCCACGCCGGAGGGCGCCGACGTGGTCGTCGACCGGCTGCCGTCGGTGGACATCCTCGTCAACAACCTCGGCATCTTCGCTCCCCGACCGGTGCTGGAGGTCGACGACGACACCTGGCAGAGGTTCTGGGACGTAAACGTCATGTCGGCCATCCGGCTGACGCGTCACTACCTGCCTGGGATGCGCGACCGGGGCTGGGGCCGGGCACTGTTCATGGCTAGCGACTCCGCTCTCGTGATCCCCGAGGAGATGGCCCACTACGGCGTGACGAAGACGGCGCTGCTCGGTGTTTCGCGGGGCTTCGCCAAGGCGATGGCCGGTACGGGCGTGACGGTCAACGCGGTGATCGCCGGGCCGACGCACACCGAGGGGGTGGAGGACTTCGTCCGCGCCCTCGTCGGTGACGAGCTGCCCTGGGATCGGGCCCAGGCCGAGTTCATGAAGCGGCACCGGCCGGGATCGCTGATCCAGCGCCTGATCGAGCCGGATGAGATCGCGGCCATGGTGGTCTACCTCAGCTCGGACCACGCCTCGGCGACCACCGGCGGTGCGCTGCGCGTCGACGGCGGCTACGTGGACTACATCGTCCCCTGATGCCCCTGATCCCACGATCCCGGAGTGCTCTCGCGTCGTGGCGGGGCGCCGCTCTCACGCGCCGCCCCGACGGCGATGAAACCCGGCCGCGGACCCGCGATCAGGCGGCGGCCGAGCATCGCGGATCTTCACGACGCGCCATGGACCGCTGCGGGCTGAACCGGCCCATCGCCTCCACGCCGAGGAGCGCCAGGGCCAGTACGGCGAGGCCGGCGCCGATCCAGGACACGGCCGGGTAGCCGAGCCCCGCCGTGAGCGCGATCCCGCCGAGCCACGGGCCGACGCTGATGCCGACGTTGAAGGCGGCGGTGTTCCCGGCTACCGCCAGGGTCGGCGCCGCCGGGGCGATCCCGAAGACGCGCGAATTGAGAGCCGGGTTGGTACCGAACCCGGCGAGCCCGAGCAGGAACACCACGATCACCACAGGGACGACGTGGCGCGCGGTCAACGCCATGAGGATCGACGTCGCCAGCACCCCCGTGAAGCCGACAGCCAGAACGCCCAACGGCCGGGCGTCGGCGGCGCGGCCTCCGATCGCGATCCCGATCAGAGCTCCGACGCCATAGGTGAGCAGCACCGCCGGCACCCAGCGCGCGTCCAGTCCGGTGACCTCGATCAGCATGGCGCCGAGGTAGGAGAAGGTGCCCAGCAGCGCGGCGGTCGAGCCCGCCGTCATCGCGTACGACAGCCACAGCCGTGGTGTGGCCAGTCCGCGCAGTTCGTCACGCACCCGTGGCGGCCGGTCGGGGCGCAGGTCGGGAACCTTGACCAGGACGGCGGCCATGGCCAGGACGGACAGCACGGCGACGGCCCAGAACGCTCCCCGCCAGCCCAGATGTTGTCCGATCCAGGTCCCCGCCGGGAGGCCGATCACCGTGGCGACGGTCAGTCCTCCGGCGACGACGCTCATCGCTCGGCCCCGCCGGTTCTCCGGCACCAGCGCCATCGCGGTGCTGCCACCGATCGCCCAGAAGCCGGCGTAGACGAAGGCGCCGATGAAGCGGCTCGCGAACAACACCGCATAACTCGCGGTCACCGCCCCCACAACGTGGGCGAGAATGAAGATCACAAGGAACGCCAGCATGGCACGGCGACGCGGCCACCGCAGGGTGACGACCGCGAGCACCGGCGCGCCGACCAGCATGCCGAGCGCGAACCCGGAGATCAGCAGGCCCGCCTGCGGGATGGTGGTGCCCAGGTCGGAGGCGATCTCGGGCAGCAGCCCGGCGAGCATCAGCTCGCTGGTGCCCTGCGCGAAGATCGCGAACCCGATGATGACGACGGCGATCGGCATCAGAGCATCGACCCGCCACTGCCATCGATCCACTGCCCCGTCACCCAGCGGGCGTCGTCGGACGCCAGGAACGCCACGATGTCGGCGATGTCGGCGGGCTGGGCCACCCGGTTCAGCGGCGACAGCGCGGCGATCGCGGCCCGGCCTTCCTCCGTCGACAACCGGGCGGCGTTCATGTCCGTCTCGGTCGCGCCCGGCCCGACCGCGTTCACGGTGATCCCGCGCGAGCCGAGCTCCTTGGCCAGCGCCGCCGTGAGCGAGTCGAGCGCGGCCTTCGACATCGCGTACGCCGTCAGCTCCGGGCTCCGGGCACCGCGGGTGAACCGGGTCGAGATGTTGACGATCCGTCCCCCGTCCCGCAGCCGCGACAGGCCGTGCTGGATCACGAAGAACGGCGCCCTGGTGTTGATCGCGAAGATCCGGTCGTAGATCGCCTCGTCCACATCGGCGTACGGCATGCGGCCCCCGAGAATCCCGGCGTTGTTGACCAGGATGTCCACTCCGTCGGCATGCTCGTCGAAGGCGGCCCACAACGCGGCCGCGTCCCCGGGCGTCCCGAGGGCGGCCTGGATCGCGAAGGCGTCACCGCCCGCATCCGTGATCGCGGCGACCGTCTGGGCCGCACCATCGGCGCTGCTGCCGTAGTGCACCCCCACCCGGGCACCGTCGCGCGCCAACCGCAGCGCGATCGCCCGACCGATCCCCCTCCCCGCGCCGGTCACCAAAGCGGTCTTCCCCGCCAGCGAACCCATGACGAACCCACTTTCTCTATCGATCGTTACAGAAATCGACCATAGCACCTTTTCTATCGATCGCTATAAAATTGGGTCATGGTGACAGCGGCACGGGGACGTCCTCGCTCGTTCGACCGGGACGCGGCACTGGACAAGGCCATCCGGCTGTTCTGGCGGCGCGGCTACGAGACCACCTCGGTGCGGGACCTCACCGAGGAGCTCGGGATCGGCGCCCCCAGCCTCTACAGCGCTTTCGGCGACAAGCAGCAGCTGTTCATGGAGGCGCTGCGGGTCTACGACGAGAGGTACGGCGGATTCATCGACCGCGCCCTCGCCGACGAACCCACCGCCAAGCGCGCCGCGGCTCGCGTGTTCGCCGAGGCGCCGGAACGCTATACCCGCTGCAACCTCCCGGCGGGGTGCCTCATCGTCAGCGGCGACGCCGGCACCACCAGTACTGAGATCGCCGAGCACCTCAGGCGGATGCGCGACAGCAAGGTCGACGCGTTCGCGGCCAAGATCCGCACCGACATCGCCGCCGGCCGCCTTCCCGCCGACATCGACCCGCGGGCTCTCGGCCGCTACACCATGGCCGCTCTCAACGGGATCGCCCAGGCCGCACGCGACGGTGTCACTCGCGCCGAACTTGATCGAGTCGCCGAGATCGCGCTCCACGCCTGGCCGTGAGACAGCCCGAGGCGGCCCGAAGAGACGCTCCCCCGCAGCTCAGCGGTAGTCGTTCTCCTTCAGCTCGATCACCCAAGCCCGGCGCTCGGCGATCTTCCCGTCCCGCATGACGAACACCTCGGCCATGGACATCCGCATGACCTCGCCCGTGTCGCGCACCGCGGAACCGGTGAGCTCCGCCATGACCACGTCGTCCTGTTCCACCATGCGAACCACCTCGAGCGTGGGCGGCCCGGCGAAGCCGGGCCCCTCGATGGCCTCGTCGTACGCCTGCTTGCCCGTGAGGTGGAAGGCGCCGAAGACGGTCCATTCGATGTCGTCGGTGAGGCAGGACAGGATCTGCGCGTGGTCGCCCTTGCGGAAGCCGTCCAGGTAGGTCTCGACGGTCTGCGTGTTCCTCGACATGCGCTCTCTCCCCGATCTCGAAACCACTTGCGGGTTGCAAGCGGAAAACCCCGTTTCCACGGAGTGACACTAAAATGCAAGCAGTCTCTGCTGGGGGTGAAATGAGCGACGCGCCGCGTTCCGGCTGTCCCATCAATGCCGCGATCGAGGTTCTGGGAGATCGCTGGACGCTGCTGGTCCTGCGGGACGTGATGTTCGGAGACCGCCGCCACTTCCGGCTGACCCCGGTCTGCCCGCCGGCTCCGCCGTGATCTCGGGCTGGTGGCGCCTTCGGCACAAGCCGAGTGCGTGCCTTCAGGCACGCCGCCGGACCCGACCCGCCGTCCGAGCGACGCCCAGTCGGCGAGGTGGATCTTCGGAGGTGAGGTGACCCCTGGGTCATTGGCCGGACTCGTCCCGATGCCAGGGCCGGTCGGGCCGGGTCCGCCGTTCTGACGAGGCGAGGCGGACGGCGTAAACCGGAGGACCGTCGCCGGGGACGGGGCCGAGGTAGTCGTGGCCGGTCATGTGGCACCAGGCGGGCAGGTCGACCGGGGCCACCGGGTCGGTGGCGATGATGTGCACCACGGTCCCGGGCGCGGCGCCCTCGATGCGGTCGCGCAGCTTCAGCAGAAGGGTGACGCAGAGAAGGCCGGTGCCGTCGACGGTGATGTCGGCTTCGGGTGGCATGGAGTTCTGAGCGCTCACGGTGGCCGCCGCGTCGGTCAGTGCGGTGGCCGCTTTCGCGATGTCGTCGCCTGTGGTCCACCGGCCCAGGGACAGCCGCAGTGCCCCGAGCGCCCGGTCGGCGTCCAGGCCCATGGCGGTCAGCACAGGTGACGGGGTGTGGGCGCCGCTGTGGCAGGCCGAGCCGGTGGATGCCGCGATGCCGGGTGTCGAGGCGAGGAGTTCATGTCCGGCGATGCCGTCGATGCTGATGTTGAGCGTGTTCGGCAGGCGTCCCTTCCGCGGCCCATTGAGCCGCACGCGGCCGGGCAGGCCGTCGGCCAGCCGGCGGTGCAGGTCGTCGCGCAGCGCTTCGATCCGGATGGCGGCGCCGTCGGCGAGTTCGTCGGCGGCCAGTCGGGCGGCGGCGCCGAGGGCGACGGCGAAGGCGACGTTCTCGGTCCCGGCCCGGAGCCCGCGTTCCTGCCCGCCGCCGTAGACGACCGGCTCCAGGCGTACGCCGTCGCGCACGTACAGGGCTGCGATTCCCTTCGGGGCGTACATCTTGTGCCCCACGAGGGTGAGGAGATCCACGCCCAATGCCGTGACGTCGAGAGGGATCTTCCCCGCCGCCTGAGCGGCGTCGCAATGGAACAGCGCCCCGTGCGCGCGGGTGCGGGCGGCGAGTTCGCCGATGGGCTGCAGGGCGCCGGTCTCGTTGTTCGCGGCCATGACCGACACCAGCACGGTGTCCTCGTCGAGGGCTTCGGTGAGCGCGGCCGGGTCGACCAGGCCGTCGCCGTCGACGGGTAGCAGCGTCACGCGGACATCGTGCAGCCGTTGCAGGGCGCGGCAGGACTCCAGCACGGCCGGGTGCTCGGTGACCTGGGTGATCACGTGTGGGCGCTCCCGGCCGGAGGCCAGGACCGCACCACGAAGCGCGAGCAGATCGGCCTCGGATCCGGAGGCGGTGAACACGATCTCGTCCGCGCGTGCCCCGATCAGCGCGGCCACCTGGGCGCGGGCGTGGGCCAGGGCCGAGCGGGGCTCGACGCCGTAAGTATGGCCACTGGAGGGGTTGCCGAAGAAACGCGTCAGGTGGGGCAGCATCGCCTCGGCGACGCGGGGATCGACCGGGGTGGTGGCGTTGTAGTCCAGGTAGACCGGTTGTCCGGTCAGCCCGGGATGCTGCGGCGTGCCGTGCGTCATGCCGGTTCCTCGATGGCCACGGGGAGGGCCGCCAGCCGCCACTCCAGCATGCCGTCGTTGAGGCGGATCGCGCGTCGGCCGCAGTCGCTCAGCAGCCGGACGGCGTCGTAGGCGAGCACGCAGTACTCGCCCCGGCAGTAGCCGACGATCTCGGCGCCCTCGGGTAGCTCGCCGATGCGGTCGGCGAGCTCGTCGACGGGGATGGAGACGGCTCCGGGGATGTGGCCGGCCAGGTACTCCTCCACCGGACGCACGTCCAGGACCATGGCCTCCCCCGCTTCCACGCGGGCGCGCAGCTCTTCGCGGCTGACCTCGCGGCCCCCGTCGTGGCCGAGGTACTTCCGCTCGCGATTAATCCATAAATCCATGGAATATGGTAGTCGAGCGCCCACGGTACCGGCATGCGACGCTCCGCGCGCTCTGCGAGAGCGCGGTCGTCGTACGGGGTCATCGGCCGCGAGCGGCGATCGCGACGGCGGGCAGGACGGCCGGCGCGAGGACGCCGGAGGTCAGGGCGTTGAGCGGTGGACGGCTCCTTGTCGCCGGCCACCGCTCACGTGATCGGATCCGCCGCCCGAGGGCGGAGACGTCGGACGGCTCCCCGCCGGGAAACTCCTGTTACTGCGGGGCGACCGTGCAGATCGGCTCACCGGCTTGCGCGGGTACGCTCACCGCGGCCCAAGCGGCCTTGGTCGCGTTGACCTCGGCGCAGCTCTCCGGGAAGAGCGACCTCGCCGCGCGCACGGTGGCCAACCGCGCCTTGGCGTATGTCCACGGGATCGTCTTCATGTTCAGGCCGGCCTGGAAGATCCTTCCGGCCTTCTGGATGCCGATGCCCGTCACGGTGGTGCTGTTGCAGGTCGGGCTGGCCGGCTTGCCGCCGCCGGGGTTGCTGCCCTCGGCCAGCAGGTAGAACCAGTGATTCTGCGGTCCAGCCCCCACGTGCGGATCCATGGTCCCGATCCCGGGGCCGTAGCAGTTGGGGTCGCCAAGGGCGCTCGGGTTGTACATGTTGCGGATCGGCCCGGTGCCGATGAGGTTGACCCCCTCGCCGACAAGGTAGTCCGGCGTGTCGTACGGCGCGGGCTCGTTCGCGTAGTGCTCGGTCAGCGCGCCGAAGATGTCGCCGGTCGACTCGTTCAACGCGGCTTCCTCGCGGTTGTTGCTCTCCTGAGAGCTGCCGGAGTACTTGAAGACGACGTGGCCGTATTCGTGGGCGACCACGTCGATCGCGGTCGCCTGCTTGTTGTTGGCCTGGTTGTGGCCGAAGTTGGTGTAGCTGCCGTTCCAGTACGCGTTGACGTCGTTGAGGCCGACCCGGGCCGGGAAGGCGCCGCCGGAGCCGTTGAAACCGTTGCGCCCGAGCCAGTCGCGCAACATGTCCCATTCCTTCTGCGCCGCGAACATCGCGTCGACGCAGGCGGTCTCCAGGTCGGTGCCCGACCCGTTGCCCCATGCGTCGGAGGTCTTGGTGTACGCGGTGCCGTTCTGACCCCCGCACCGCAGGCCGGGACGGATCGGGTCGGTCATCGAGTAGGAGGAGCCGGTGTTGATGGTGCTGATCGTCACGGGGCCGTTGTAGTTGCTGTTGCCGGTGCCGGCCTTGACCTCGTCCCAGGAGTCGAAGGCCGAGCCGTCCCGGGCGTCCACGTAGACGTGCAGCACGCTCGGGCCCTTGTCGGTGGCGCCGGTGACGACCACCTCCCAGGCGAGGCGGGGCCGCTCGCCGATCGCGTGCACGAGGAGGGTGGGCTCGCCCACGCTCTCGACAACGGACAGCTTGGCCCTGGCCGTGGTCGCGGCCTCGCTCGCGGTGACCGAGCTCTTGGGGTCGATCTTGAGGGTGGCACGCTGGCCGGTCGTGACGGTCTGGACGACCTGGCCCGACTTGTCGGTCGCGACCACGACGTCGCCGCCGTACACCGGCAGGCCCCGGTGTGTCCTCCGGTAGGTCAGGTACTGGAGGCCCTGGCTGCCGGCGACCGAGCGCTCAAGTTGGAACGCGTCGTCGGAGGAGGTGTGCAGCGCCGTCGCGTCGGTGAGGAGCGCGCTGCCCGCGCTGCTGATCGCCCGCTTGCGCTCGTCGGGACTCGGCGGACTGAAGGCGGGTGAGGGGTCGGCGGCGGATGAGGTCGACGTGGGTCCGACCGGGCTCCATCCGCTCGTGGCCGACGATGTCCGCGCGGCTGAGGCCCCGGGGCCGGCCTCGAGCGAGGCGGCGGCCACGCCCGCCGCGAGCACGGCGACGACGCCCGGCCTGACTTTGGGATTCACTCTCGTGACTCCTTTGTGGGGGGTGGGGGAAGCCCGGATATGGGCTGCGTAAAACTCACATCGAGAGCGCGGGGATGGGCGCCCTCAAACAATTCAATAGCGCCGCGATTTAGAACTGTCCACTGAGCCATTGCCGGTAACGGCTTGTTGCGCTGGGTAACGAGCGGGGGCAGGATGATCAGAAAGCGTAAAGCCCCTGGTAGAAGTGATCTTGCCTAGAGATCAACTTCACAACCAGAGGCTTCACGTGCCCACAAGTGTCACATACACCGCGACCTTGAGCATCCGCCGGGAAACCGTCCTGTTCCTGGCGACTCTCCTACGCGAGGAACGCCGCCGTCGAGGTACCCGCCGAGGCCGCCGCGCGATCACCTGCTTCACCCAGGCCGTGCTCATCCTGCGCTGGTTCCTGGACGGCGCCAGGATCGGGCAACTGGCGATCGATCACGGCATCAGCCGCACGACCGCCTACCGGTACCTGCACGAAGGCATCGACGTCCTCGCCGCCATGGCACCCGACCTGCGCGATGTCCTGGAGAAGGCGAAGCACGCAGGGCTCACGCACGTCAACCTCGACGGCATCGTGATCGCCACCGACCGAGTCGCCACTCCAGGCCCCAACCGCGCCGACCTGTGGTGGTCGGGCAAGCACAAGCATCATGGCGGGAACGTGCAGGTCGTCTCCGCGCCGGACGGCTGGCCGCTATGGGTGTCCGACGTCCGGCCCGGCCGCGAACACGACATGACCTGCGCTCGCCGCCACGGGGTCATCACCACTCTCGCCACTTTCCGCCCCGACCTGCCGGCCCTGGCCGACCTAGGTTACGAAGGCGCCGCCGACGTCGTACGCGTCCCTACCAAGAAGAAGTCCGGTCAGCCCAAGCTCGGCCATGACCAGCACACCTACAACAAGCTGCTTCGCGGCTTGCGAGGAATCGGCGAGCGGGCGAACGCCCTGCTCACCGTCACCTTCAAGGCCTTACGCCGGGTCAGCCTCGACCCTTGGCGCATCGGGAAAATCGTTCAGGCCGCGCTCGTCCTGCTCAACCAGGAGCACAAGTGGACCATGTCAGCATCACACAACGTGATCTTCAGTTACTGACAATGGCTCACTGTCTTTCACGTGGTTTGTCGAACTTGCGGAAGGCTCGCCGTCCTGCAGACGCACCACACCGGGGCACTTCAGGGATTTATTCACGCTCGACGAACCCTTTTATCACCACATTTGGCGGCCTTATTCGCGTTCACAAGAGCCCGGCAGCAGGTTGATACGGTCGCACCGAAAGTCCCACTTCTGGCGCCCGTCGCACTCCAGCAGGTTTTCCAATTCGGACGATGAAATCGATTACCGCGCGAAGCCGCGCTTTCCACCGGTGACGGCGACAACGCGCGGACTCTTTTTCTGGACCGCTGAATCCCTGATTACGTGGATGGACCGGAACCGAAACATCCCACACCCGCGACCTCGCCGGAGTCGTCGAACAGAGCCCCTGCCCGCCGGGCAGGGACGTCCTGCTGTCGGCGGGAACCGTCCGACGTCACCGGATCGGGCATCGGCATCCTCGCCTCGGACATGTCGCGGCGCCCCGGACCTGGACGCGGCGTGGCCGTGGTGATCAAAACTGGGAAAGCTCCGGGAAAATGCGCTGACGCCTGATTTAGTGGACATGGCAGGCACTCGGCGCCCTGGGCATCGGCCGTTCCCCGCGGCCGGGAAACCCATGTCCGGTCACCCCGTCCGAACCGTCGCGACATCGTGAGCGAAGGAGAGCCCATGGACCCCCGGCCGGCGTCAGACACAACGGAGCCGGGCGAGCGGATCCGGCCGCGCTCGCAGTGGGCGACCATCGTCATCGTCTACATCGGCGGGGTCGTCGCGGCGATGAGCTTCGGCAAGTTCGCCTCGGTCGGGCCGGTGGTGGCGGAGCAACTCGGGCTGTCGCTGTCGCAACTGGGCTGGGTGATCTCGGCTGTGACCGGCGTGGGAGCCGTCGCCGGCCTGCCCGCCGGGTACCTGGTCCGCCGCTTCGGCGCCGATCGATCACTGGTCGCCGGGTTGATCCTGATCGCGGCGGCGAGCGCGGTGAGCACGGCGGCCGGCGACTTCGCCTGGATGCTGGCCGTCCGGGGCGTCGAAGGCATCGGATACCTCCTGGTCACCATCTCCTGCCCGGTGCTGATCCTCCGTCTCGCCCAGGAGCGGGACCGCGGCACGGCCCTGTCGATCTGGGCCACCTTCGTCCCGGTGGGCCTCGGAGCGAGCACGCTGGCTGGGGGCGCGCTCGGCTCGGCCCTGGGCTGGCGCGGCTGGATCGCGGTGCTCGCCGGCCTGACGTTCGTGATGGCGCCGCTCGTCTGGACGCGGCTGCCGCGCGGGGCCGGACGGCAGGCGGCGGCCGGGTCGGTCCCCCGCGCACGGGCGTTGACGTGGCCGGTGGTGCTCGCCGCGTCCTTCTGCCTCACCGCGCTGGTGACCATCCCGGTGGTCGTGCTGTTGCCCACGCTCCTCATCGACCAGCAGGGACGCTCGGCCGCCGCAGCGGGCGCCATGACCTCGGCGATCTCGCTGCTCAGCGCGCTCGGCGGGCTCGCTGTGGGAGTGCTGCTCCGCCGGGGCACGCCGGTCGGCGTCGTGGCGCTGTTCGGGCTGCTCGCCGTACCGGCCGCCTGGCTCCTGTTCGGCGGCGACGCCCCGCTGGCCGCCGCGCTGACCGGCGCGGGCGCCATCTCCCTGGTGAACGGATATGTGGGCGCTCTCGTCTTCGCCGCGCTCCCCCTGGTGCTGGAACGACTCGACCATGCCGACGTCGGCAACGGCGTGGTCGCCCAGGCGGGCAGCCTCGGATCGCTGCTCGGCCCGCCGCTGTTCGGCCTGCTGGCCGGCGAGTTCGGCTTCCCGTCCCTGATGCCGGTCATCGCCGTCGGCATGCTCACCGCCGTCGGCTCGTTGCTGCTGGTCGGGAGGCGAACCGCCCGTCCCCTGCCGAGCGGCGACTGACTCATCTCAAATGAGCCCTCGCTCCAAGGCCACCGCGACCGCCGCGGCCCTGCTGTCGACACCGAGCTTGGCGAAGATGTGCTTCAGATGCGTCTTCACCGTCGTCTCGCTGATCAGCAGGGCTCTGGCGATCTCCTTGTTCGCCGAGCCCCGTGCCACCAGGCGCAGCACCTCCAGCTCGCGCCGGCTCGGTTCCTGGGTCGGGGGCCTGCCGATGAGGGCGGACGCGATCGACGGGGCCAGGACCGCCCCGCCCGCGGCGGCCGTACGGACCGCCCTGTGCAGTTCCTCCCGTGGCGCGTCCTTCAGCAGGTAGCCCGCCACCCCGGCGGCCATGGCCCGCGTCACGTCCGCGTCCGTGTCGTACGTGGTCAACACGATCACCTTGATCTCCGGATGGTCCGTCCGGAGCCGCTGGATCGCGCCGACACCGTCCAGGCCGGGCATGCGGAGGTCCATCAGCACCACGTGCGGCCGCGCCCGCCTGGCCATGACCAACGCCTCGAACCCGTCGGAGGCCTCCGCCACCACCTCGATGTCCGCCACGTGGTCGAACATGCCGCGCAGCCCGTCGCGGACCACCGGATGGTCATCGACGATCATCAGCCTGAGGGGATGCGCAGGCATAACGCCGTCCCTTCTCCTGGAGAGGACTCCACCGTCAGCGTGCCCCCCACGCTGCCGGCCCGCTCACGCATGGCCGCCAGCCCGTAACCCGCGCTCCGCACGGTGGGGTCGAAGCCCACCCCGTCGTCGAACACGTCGAGCGCCACCTCATCGTCCATATAGGTCAGCGTGATCGCCACCCTGCCCGCCCGAGCGTGCTTGGCGGCGTTCGACAGCCCTTCCTGCGCCGCCCGCAACAGGGTCGTTCCCACCTCACCCGACAGCGGCCGGGGTGTGCCTTCCACGGACACGGTCGCCGTCACCCCCGACGTCCGCGACCACCGTCCGGCCACATCCGCGAGTGCCGCGTCGAGCCCCGCGTCGGTGAGAGGGCCCGGCCGCAGCGCGTCGACCGAGCGCCGCGCCTCCTGCAGGTTCTCGCGCGCCAGCTCCTTGGCCAGCGCGACCCTCTTCTGTACGGCGTGCGGATCGGGCATCGCCTGCTCGGCCGCCTCCAGCTGGGTGACGATCCCGCTCAACCCCTGCGCGAGCGTGTCGTGGATCTCCCTGGCCAGTCTCGCCCGCTCCTCCAGGATCCCGAGCATTCTGTTCTGCGCGCTCTGCCGGGACACGTAGTCCACGAACGCCCCGATCGCCACCACCAGACCGGAACTCCCGATGAGCTCCCAGAAGGCGTTGGGCTCGGCCAGATGGCCTCTGGCGGCGAACGTGCTGAGGACCGTCGCCACCGCCCCCACGTAGGACCAGGGACCGGCCAGCATCAGGTACGGCTGGGGCATCAGCCCGAAGATCACCACGTCGAAGGACCGATCCCGCACCACCAGCGCGACGTAGAGCGCGCAGATCACCGCCAGGTGGACCGCCATCGGGTTGAGCCGCCCGAGCAGATGCGGCCGCCGTACGACGAAGAAACCGTGCCAGCCGGCCATCGACGCGAGAATCCCCACCGTCAGCGGCTCGGGGGCCGTGTTCTCGCCGAACGAAAGGATCAGTCCGAGCGCCAGGCAGACGTAATAAAGCAAATGGAAGGCGCGCAACCAGCGCGCCTCCCAGACGTTCACGTCCTCACTCCCATCGGAAGAGCGCGGCGGCGACAGCCGTGGCCGCCACGATTATCCCGGTCAGGATCAGCAGGGGGAAGGCTGCGGCGGTGCCGGACCAGGCGTCGCCGAGGGCTTCCACGCCCTGGGTCAGGGGCAGGAAGTCGCCGATCCGGCGCAGCGACTCGGGCAGGGCCGTCCTCGGCACGGCCGCGCCCGCCAGGAAGATCATCGGGAACATGACCAGCATGCCGATCAGGCTCGCGCCTCTGGTGTTGCGTACGACGGCGGCTATCACGAAGCCGAGTGAGCAGACCATCACCGAGCAGAGCAGGAAGGCGACGGCCAGCAGGAGGACGTTGCCGGGCGCCTTCGCGCCGAACAGCGCGATCGCCGCGACCACCAGCAGCACCGAGCCCGCCAGACCCGCGGCGACCTGCGCCACCAATTGGGCGCCGAGCAACAGGACGGGAGAGATCGGCGTGACGGCCAGCCGCTTGAGCACCTTGCGCTCGCGATAGGACGCCACGATGCCCGGCAACGCGCCCATGCCCCCAATGGCGACGACCATCGCGACGTACCCGGGGACCGCGCCGCTGTCGCCGCGCTTGAGCACCAACAGCATGAGCGGGAAGGCCATCATGAAGAACAGTGAGGCCGGGTCGCGGAACAGCAGCCTGAGCTCGGTGGCCGCCAGAGCGGTGAACGCCTTCATCGGTCTGCTCCCTCCAGGGCGAAGTAGGCCTCTTCCAGCGAGGCGGTTCCGGTCCGGGCGATGATGTCGTCCGGCGTGCCCATGGCCACCACGCGGCCGCGGGCGAAGACGGCGACCCGGTCGCAGAGCGCCTCGGTCTCGTCGAAGTAGTGGCTGACCAGCACGACCGTGGTGCCCACCGCCTTCAGGTCATCGACCAGTCGCCAGGTCTCACGGCGGGCGATCGGGTCCAGGCCCGTGGTCAGTTCGTCGAGCACGACCACCTCCGGGTCGCCGACCAGGGCGAGCGCGAGCATCAGCCGCTGCTTCTGCCCGCCGGACAGGTCGCCGAACGCCTTCCTCGCCAGAGGCCGCAGGCTCCAGCGCTCCATCACCTGCCGCCAGTCGGCCGCCTCGCGGTAGAAGGTGGCGAACATGCGCAGCGCCTCGGCGACCTTGATCCGCTCGGGCAGCGAGCTCTCCTGCAGTTGCGCCCCGATCCGCTGGGCGAGGGCCCGCCGCCTGCGTGCCGGGTCCTCGCCGAGCACCCGCACCGTGCCCGCGTCGGGTCGCTTGAGGCCGATCAGGCACTCGACGGTCGTCGTCTTGCCGGCGCCGTTGTGGCCGACGATGCCGAACGTCTCGCCGGTCCGTACCGTGAAGGTCACCCCGTCCACGGCGTGCGTGTCTCCGTACGTCTTGCGAAGGTCTGTCACCTCGATGGCGTCCATGCCTCAAGGTTCGTGCCGGAGCGAGTCGCGCGGCATCGCCCATCACGTCGTCCGGCATCCCCCATTCGGAGGATGACCGAGCGACATGCCCGTAGAGGGAGTGGCGGCCGCTCGGCGCGCGGGCCGTACGGCGGCCGCGGGTCAGGCGGCGTCGTAGACGAGGAGCCCGTCATCCAGAAGGCGCGCGCCCGGGGTCGGCCGGTGTTCGGTGAGCCGCCCGTCATGGGCCAGGTGCAGGACGGGGACGTGGTGGACGAGCACGGCGTAGTCGGCGATGATCCGCCGATGGCAGCGCCACCAGACGGTCTCGCTGCACATGATCGCGGTACGGCCGGCCGCCGCCTGGTCCAGGAGGTCCTTCAGTGCGGCGTGGAACTCCGGTTCGCGGCTGTAGCCGGCGTACCCCCGGAAGGAGTCGTTCCGCCAGAACGTGTCGGGCGAGTCGGGAGCCGGCTTGCGGAAACCGCCGAGCCGCTTCTCCCACCGATAGCCGATGCCCTCCTCCGGCAGCCAGGTGGAGAGCTCCTCCCTGCCCACGTCGGGGACGCGTCGGCTCCCCGGCGCGGTACGCACGTCCACGACGGCCTCCGCGTCGACGCGGTGGAGGAGGTCGGCGATCAGGGCCCGGGAGGCCGTGCCGTGGCCGAAGGTCAGCAGCGGAGGCGCCTGGACGTCGGCGGACGACGGATGGAGGTCGGCGGTACCCACCAGCGGCGCCTACCCCGGGGCCCCGAGCGCCAACCCCCTGATCAGGACGCCGTCTCCAGACGTACGCGGATCCGCGTAGGACGAAGCCGCCGGTGAGCGGATGCCCCGCCGCCGTCCCCGCGACCACACTCGGCGCATGCTGACCGTGCTCATCCGTGCCTTCCGGGTGCCCGACGTCCGGAAGAAGATCCTTTTCACCCTCGCGCTGATCGTGTTGTTCCGTTTCGGGCAGATCCTCCCCGCACCCGGCGTGAACGTCCTCGCGGTGCGGGAGTGCCTCAGCGGCAGCCGGGGCGGGATCGTCGACATGCTGCAGCTGTTCAGCGGCGGGGCGATGCTGAAACTGTCGGTGTTCGCCCTCGGGATCGTGCCGTACATCACCGCGGGCATCGTCATGCAGCTGCTCGCCGTGGTGATCCCGCGCCTGGAGGCGCTCAAGAAAGAGGGACGGCAAAGCCAGGCGAAGATCACCCAGTACACCCGCTACCTGACAATGGTGCTGGCGCTCCTCCAGGCGGCCACGATCGTGTCCCTGGCCCGCTCAGGCGGCATCTTCCCGACCTGCCACCGTCCCCTGCTGCACGACCAGGGCCCGCTGATGCTTGTGGTGATCGTGACCACCATGGTGGCGGGGACCGCCGTGATCATGTGGCTGGGCGAGCTGATCACCGACAGGGGCATCGGGAACGGCATGTCCATCCTGATCTTCACCCAGGTGGTGGCCGCGTTCCCCTCCTACGTCTCGAACATCTTCCTGCTCAACCCCTTCGCGCTGTCCGCGATGCTGATCGCGGGTGTCTTCCTGGTCGCGGCGGTGGTGTTCATGGAGCAGGCACAGCGGCGGATCCCCGTCCAGTACGCCAAGCGGATGGTCGGGCGCAGGATGTACGGCGGCACCTCGACCTACCTGCCGCTGAAGATCAACCAGGCCGGGATCGTGCCGGTCATCTTCACCTCGTCGCTGCTCTTCCTCCCGCAACTGGCGACCCAGCTGACGGGCGGCGCCGGGCCGGTATCCGAGTGGATCGCGCGATATCTCGTCTCCGGCGACCATCCGATCTACGTGACGACGTATCTCCTCCTGATCGTGGGATTCACCTACTTCTACGTGTCGATCACCTTCGACCCGATGGAGGTGGCCGACAGCATGAAGCGATACGGCGGCTTCGTCCCCGGCGTACGGCCCGGCCGGCCCACAGCGGAGTACCTGCGGTACACACTCTCGCGGCTGACCGCGCCGGGCGCGCTCTATCTCGGCGCGCTGTCACTGATCCCGATCATCGCGTTCGTGCTGCTACGCGATCCGGCGACTCAGCAGAGCTTCCCGTTCGGCGGGACGACCATCCTCATCATGGTCGGAGTGGGGCTGGACACGGTGAAGCAGATCGAGGCGCAGGTGGAGCAGCGCGCGTACGCGGGCTTTCTCAAGGAACCGTCAGCCCGGACCTGACCGCGAAGACGACCAGCTGGGCGCGGTCGCGGGCTCGGAGCTTCACCATGGCCCGGCTGACGTGGGTACGCACCGTGTCAGGGCTGATGACCAGTTCCCTGGCGATCTCGGCGTTCGACCGGCCGGTGGCGACCCACGCGACCATCTCGCGTTCCCTCGGCGTGAGCGTCCCCAGGCCCTCGACCGGAGCGACGCCGTGGCGGCCGAACAGGCCGATGACCTTTTTGGTGACGGACGGGGAGAGCAGCGCCTCACCCGAGGCGACGACCCTGATCGCGTGGGCGAGCTCCTCCGGGGCGCTGTCCTTCAGCAGGAACCCGCTGGCCCCGGCCTGCAACGCGGCGAACACGTACTCGTCGATCTCGAAGGTGGTGACCACGACCACCCGGGTGCCGTTGAGGTCGGGGTCGGCGGCGATCGCGCGCAGTGTGGCGATGCCGTCCATGCCGGTCATGCGGATGTCCAGCAGCAGGACGTCGGGACGGGTCTCACGCAGCAGCCGGAGCGCCGCCGCGCCGTCCGCCGCCTCTCCGGCGAACTCCAGGTCGGGCTCGCGGTCGATGAGCGCCCTCAACCCCATGCGCACGACCGCCTGATCGTCGGCCAGCGCCACCTTGACCCGATCCGCCGACGGGCCCACGCGGTCGGCGTACGGTGCGGCCGCGCCATGCGTTCCCGGGATCACGCGGTCTCCGCGGGCAGGGGGAATCGGGCCACGACACGGAAGCCGCCCCCTTCACGGGCCCCCGCGGCGAAGACGCCGCCGGCGTCGGTCGCGCGTGCCCGCATCCCGGCCAGCCCTCGGCCCTCGGCCGTTCCGAGCGGACCGCGCCCGCCGTCGGCGATCTCCAGGACGAACTCGCCCGGTTCCGTGGCGGCGCTGACCAGGGCCGTGGTCGGACCGGCGTGCCGCACGACGTTGGTCAACGACTCGCGTACGACCCGGTAGACGGTGTCCTGAAGGTGGGCGGGAACGTCCGGCTCCGCCGGTCGCAGCTCCACGGGGAGCCCCGCCGCGCGCACCTCGTCGATCAGGCGGGGCAGGTCGTGATCCGGCGCGACGGGATCGATGAGGTCGAGCGCCGAACGCAGCCGGTCGAGAGCCCTCGTGCTGGTGGCGCGGATCGCCTCAAGGGACTCGCGGACCTGGTCCGGCCGCTCGTCCAGCATGAGCAGGGCCACGCCGGCCTGCATGGCGATGGTGGCGAGACCGTGCCCGGCGACGTCGTGCACTTCCGCGGCGATGCGTGCCCGCTCCGCGGCGATCAGTTGCCCCGCGCTCAGCTCCCGCCGGTCCTGGCCCCGTACATTCGACGGATTCGACTTCGACGTGACCGGAACCGCGGGACGCCGTTCCGGCTTGACCAGGAGCGGCGGCTGAGCGGGCGGCGCGGGCAGCGACCAGCCCGTCGCGACAGCAGCGCCCGGACCGTCACCGGCCGACGCACCAGGATCGGCAACCGGCTCAGCATCGGTGTCGTGAGCGTCTCCGATATCGGCGCCGATCGTACGATCCGGGGATGTTCCCGCGCTGAGGCGCTGATCTCCGGCGCTGAGGCGCTGGTCGGCCGTGCCACGAGCCTGGCCGGGGCCGCCGAACGGCCACGGGATGGCCAGCCAGCCGACCCATGCCAGCATGAGGACCACCGGCATGTCACGCAACCGCCCCAGCTGGGACAGCGTCGCCACGGCCGCCGCCAGTGAACTGCGCGGGCGGCCTTCCGGCTGCGTGTGCTCGGTCACCATCCCCCATCAGAACAGGCACAGATGATCTGATCCTAGCCAGGATCCGATGGTCCTCGCTCGGACCGGCTCTCCTGTCGTCGGCCCGAACGGCCGACCGCTCCCGCCCACCCCTGCCCAGAGGTTGTCTGGCGGCTCGTCGCACGGGCCTTGACGGCACCCGGATCGGCCGCGCCGCCGTCCGGGCGTCTCATCGGATCACATCGCGAACTTCCGGTGCCGCTCGGTGCGCCACTCGACGAGCATCACTGTCGCGTCATCCTGAAGCACGCCGTGCTGATGGTCCAGAACGCTACGAATGAGCCGTCGTCCGGTCTCCGGGGCCGACACGCCGTCCGCCTCCCAGCGAAGAACGAAGTTGGTGAAGCGGTCCATACCGAACGGCTCCCCTTGGGGGCTATGGGCCTCGATGATGCCGTCGGTGTAGAACAGCAACCGGTCACCGGGCTCAAGGTGGTAGCGGCTGATTCCGCTGGACACGCCCAGCCGCAGGCCCATCGGCGGTGACGGCGGCGCCTCGTCCAAGGTGGCGACCTGCCGCCCCCGCCTCAGGACCAGGGGTGGGGGATGCCCCCGGTTGACCCAGGCCAGCCAGCCGGCCTTGGTATCCAGCATGGCAAGGACGCCGGTGGCGAAGCGGCCGCCGCCGAACTGGTCGTCGATGGCTTTGTCGATCAACTCGCTGGTCTCGATCAGACCGAGACCACGCCGTCGGCTGTTGCGGTACGAGCCCACGGCGATGCTCGCGGTCAATCCGGCGGCGGTGTCATGACCCATCGCGTCGAAGATGGCCAGGTACGCGATGTCTCCTCTCATGGCGTAGTCGAACGTGTCTCCGCCCACGTCATATGCCGGCTCCAGGGAGGCACTGATCACCACACGGTCGTTCGCGAAGGTCGAGGCGGGCATCAGGTTCCACAGCACCTCGGCCGACAGGGTCATCGGATGGGCGCGCACCAGGCACGCGTACGCGTCGCTGCGGTCGCGTTTGGTCACCACCAGCAGGGCCATCAGGGTGCCCAGCCGCTTGGCCCGCCACCGGTTCGTCTCGTTGTCCGTGGGCACGGTGACCCCGAGAACGCCGATCCGCTCGGCGCCGTCCAGCATCGGCACCCACAGCCGCCGCTGCTCAGGGGCGGCGGCCGCGATCACCTGCTCGCCGGCGAGCAGGTCGGGGGCCTGCGGGGCCGCGACAACGTCGAGATCGCGAAAGGCGCGCCCCGCCACCGTGACGTCGATGCGAAGGGGGTCGAGCGGCTTGCCGCGCACGTCCAGTTGGCCCGGCAGCGGCAACAGGAACTTCTGCTGCAGGTCCGGCACATAGATCATGATCTGGGAGAAGCCCACGAGCGCCGCGTGCTCGGCGAGCAGGCCGGGCAGATCTTCTATCGTCGTCAAATGGCTCGCGCGTAGCAGGCCGCCCAGCATCAGTTCGGCCTTGCTCTGCATTCGCCTTCTCTCCTCCCTGGAAGACCCATGCGACTATCTACCCCTTGTCCGTCCCGTCAGCCGTGCGCCGCACCCCTCAGAGGGCCCGGGTGATCGCGTCGGCCGCAGCCGTGATCGCGGCGATGAGCGGCTTGACCTGCTTCGGGGAGTAGCGGACGCTGGGCATCGAGATCGCCAGCGCCGCGACGGTCGCGCCGGTGCGGTCCTTCACCGGGCACCCCACCGCGACCACTCCCCGCTCGGTGCGCTCGAGGTTGAGCGCGACGCCGCTGTGTCGTACGGACCCGAGTTCCCGGCGCAGCTTCGCCAGATCCGGCAGTTCCTCGGCGGGGTCGCTCCGATCGTCGGCGGCGTACAGGCGCTCAAGTTCCTCGTCCGAGAGTGCCGCCAGCGCGACCAGGCCGCCGGTGGCCTGGTGGGCCGGGAAGACCATGCCCTCGCGGCTGCCCACCCGCAGGGCCTGCGCACACTCGACGGAGGCGATGAACCGGACGTCGGAGATGGGCCGCGACGGAGGCCGAGCTCGCCGTGGTCATCGGCCGGCAGGTGCGCCGGGCGGACGAGGAGCAGGCGGTCGCCGCGATCGCCGGGTTCACCGTACTCAACGACATCACCTGCCGCGACTGGCAGTTCCGGACCCGGGAGTGGCTGCAGGGCAAGAACTGGGACTCGACCACCCCGATCGGTCCGTTCCTCGTCACCGCGGACGAGACCGGCCCGCGGCCGGCGCTCGACATCCGCTGCGAGGTCGACGGCCAGGTGATGCAGTCCGACAACACCGGCGATCTGCTCTTCGACCCGGTCCACCTGGTCCGCTACGTCTCGACGATGGTGCGGCTCAACCCGGGCGACGTGATCGCGACCGGCACGCCGGGCGGCGTCGGCCACGCCCGCAAGCCCCCGGTCTTCCTGAAGGGCGGCGAGCTGGTCGTGACCGAGATCGAGGGGCTCGGCCGGCTCGAGAACCGCGTCGTTCCCGACGGCGCGTGATGGCGCGACCTCGCCACCACGCTCGCGTTGGTCGACGCGGGGACCCGACCCGCCGGGATTTGGGGGTCAGGGCGCACGCATCCGCCTTCGGCGAGGCCGGCGCGGGCCTCCGGCTCGCGCCGAACCGCACCCGCCCCCTGGAATCGACGACCGCGACCCGATCATGACGTGGGTGACGGCTGCTCGGCCTCAGCCGCGGACGCTCTCGCCGCTCGGATCGTCCAGCGGGGTCAGGGCCGCCGTGGCCTCGTCGTGGTCCATCCCGGTCGCCTCGAGCAGATCGACGGCGATGGAGCGCAGCTGCGCGAGAGTGACGTTCGCGGAGAAGCCCAGGTTTCTGGGCCGCTCCCGTGCGGCGACGGCGAGCAAGGCCTGCCTGGCCAGCATCGGTTCGCGCCCGGCCCCCAGTTCGAGTTGGAGCAGCAGCGCCGCCTCCGAGACCTCGCGCAACGACTCGGCCAGCTCGGCCGGCGGCGGGCTGGTCTCCCCCAGCGCCGCGAGCGTGCGGCGGGCCAGGACCCGCGCGTTGCGCAGCGCCAGGTCCACCGGCACGGCGGCGGTCCCGTACCTGGCCAGCCTGGCCCGGTGATGCCAGCGCAGCGGCGAGATCCTGATGATCTCCTTGCTGTTCTCCAGCGCCGCCGCGAACTCCTCGACCACCGTCTGGGTCCTGCGTCCGCACTCCAGAGCCTCGGCGGCCAGGTCCATGTCACCCTTCTCGATCGCCTCCGCCGCCTGCTCCAGCAGAGTGGAGAGGGCGTCCAGCACGCCGGACAGATGCTTGCCCGCGATGGTGAGCGGGCTGGCGGGCAGCAGCGCGACCGCGGCGATGCCGACGAGGCCGCCGGTGAGCGCGTCGGCCATCCGGTCCACCCCGCCGGAGTCCGCACCCGGCACCAGCATGGTGACCAGCACCGCGGACGACCCCACCTGCGAAACGAACAGCTCACCGCTGTTCAGCAGCGCCGCGACGGTCATCGCCAGCGCGATCACGAGCGCCATCTGCCAGGGCCCCGAGCCGATCCAGGACACCAGCAGGTCACCGATGCCCACGCCCAGGCTGACGCCGAGCACCAGCTCGACCACTCTGCGCAGCCGCTGCCCGAGCCCCACGCCCACGCAGATCATCACGGAGATGGGCGCGAAGAGGGGGTGGTCGTGACCGAGCAGATAGACGGCGATGATCCAGGCCAGCGCGGCGCCCAGGGAACATTGCGCGATAGAAGGCACGAGCAGGCCAAACGTGCCCAGCCGTTTCTTGACTTGATCACTGAGCCACGTTCGCACGCCTCCACAATGGCGGATCTTTATGACATTAGGATCACATTTGCCCTGGATTCTTATGATTCGCGAACCAACAGGCGGTGATCAGGGTGACCACCGCCTCCTGTCCGCCGGGACCGGCGGACCGGAGCGGCGCGCCTGCCGACCACGCCGTCCACTTCACGCGGGCTCCGGACATCCGGGGCGGTGCGCATCGGGCCGCCTGTGCCCCCGCCCGTCGGGGGAGCTGCCCGACGGCACGTCCGCGGACCTGGGATGATAGACGTCACGGACGCATCATCTTGAGTGTCACCGAGGTGGTCGAACGTGGGAATAGAGAGAAGCCCATCCGCTGTTCGGGTGGCGAGACCTTCCACAGCTACATCCAGGGTGTCTCCAGGATGATCAGCTTGAGAGCATGGCATCACTGCTCCGTCAGAACCCGTGTGACCACTGTGGCGAGCGCCGTCATGGCGCTACTCTGCGTCTGCGCCACCCTGCTGCTGCTGTTGGCCGCTCCCTCGCCTCCGCTTTACGGCAGCGCCGCCGTACTGGCCGGATTCATCGGTGGGTCACTCCTGCTGATCGTGGCCACCGCGTTCGGGACCTACTGGATGATGAGCACGACCCTGCGGCCGGTGCGCGCCATCAGCGGGAAGCTCGCCACGATCCGGCCTTCCAATCTGAGCGAACGGGTTCCGCTGCCGAGCCATGACGACGAGTTCAGGGAGCTCGCGCGGGCCACCAACCAGGCGTTGGAGCGGGCCCAGGCGGCGATCCAGGAGCAGCTGAGGTTCGCCTCGGACACCTCCCATGATCTGCGCAACCCGCTCGCGGCGATGCGTACGGAGATCGAGGAGTCGCTCATGCGGCGGGAGGAGACCGACTGGGCGGAAACCGCCGACAGGCTGCTGGACTCCGTCGAGCGGCTGCAGGAACTGGTGAGCAACCTGCTGGAGATCTCCCGGCTTGACGCGGGCGTCGTCGGCCACCACGACTTCCTCAACCTCGGCGTCCTGGTGGCGGGCGAGCTCGACCATCGGCAGAGCAAGGTCAGGGTGGTCAGGAGGTTCAGCAGCGGTGTGATGGTCTACGGAGAGCGGATCGGCCTCACCCGGCTGCTGAACAACCTCATGGACAATGCCGAGCGCCACGCCCGCTCCACCGTCAGGGTCACCGTCGAGCACCGGGGGGACGCGGCGGTGCTGGAGGTCTACGACGACGGGAACGGGGTGCCGCCCGAGCAGCGGGAGGTCATCTTCGAGCGCTTCGCGCGCCTGCAGGAGGCGCGGGCCAAGGACGCCGGCGGCAGTGGCCTCGGCCTGCCGATCGCCCGGCAGATCGCCGAAGACCATGGCGGCACCCTCACCGTCGAGGACAGCCCCTCCGGAGCGCGGTTCGTCGCGCGCTTCCCCCGGCCGACCGCACTGGGGTCGCCCGACAGGTAGCGGACATCGGCCGACGTGCCGGAGCTCGCTGACGCCGCGCTCATGGGGAGCGCGCGTCAGCGGTCGGCTCAGGACCGTAGGTTCGATCACCAATTGGACATGACCGGAACAGGGCATGATCCTTAACTCGCCGGAAACGGCGTGATCATGCTGTTTCCGGCGCGACGGGAGTCGTCGCGAAACGCCGTACCGGCGGCGCGCCGGTCGTGGGGACGGGGAGCATGACCTCCACCGTGGTGCCCGCCCCCGGCTCCCCGGTGATGAGGCAGATCCCGCCCAGCTCTGCCGTGCGCTCGCGCATGGAGGTCAGGCCGACGCCCGAGCGGCGCTCCGGCGGCAGGCCCACGCCGTCGTCGGCGATCAGCAGGCGCAGCGCCGCGGGCTCGCGGCGCAGCTCGACCCGGACGCGGGTGGCGCGCGCGTGCCGCCGGACGTTGGTCAGCGCCTCCTGCACGATCCGGTAGACGGCCACCTCGACGGCGGCGGGCAGATCGGCCAGGTCGCCCTCGACGCTCACCTCCGCGGCGAGGCCTTCGGGATCGTCCGGCCCGGCCAGCGCCTGTACGGCGGCGGCCAGGCCCAGATCATCCAAGGCGGGCGGGCGCAGGCCGTACACGAGCTGCCGAAGGTCGCCCGTGACCGCGTCCATGCCGGAACGCAGCTCGCGCAGCAGCCCGTCCGCCGCATCCGGGGAGGTCTTCAGGCTGACGCGGGCGATGTTGACGGTCATGGCCATCCCGGTGAGCGTCTGACCCAGGCCGTCGTGCAGGTCGCGGCGCAGCCGCCGCCGCTCCTCCTCCCGGGCGGCCAGGATGCGCTCCCGGGAACGCTGCAGGGCGGCCGCCATCCGCACCGCGTGCGCCACGTCGGCCGCGTACGGGACCAGCGTGTCCAGCACCCGTTCGTCGTGCGCGGCGGGGAAGCGGCGCGGCGTGGGCGGGCCGACCAGCAGCCGCCCGACCTGCTCGCCGTGCCAGACCAGCGGCACCTCGCGCGGAGCGTCGCCGACCTGCCCGCTGACCGTGCTCGCCACGCTGACCTGGTGCCCCGGCTCGCCACCGGTCACCTCCACCGCGACCCCCTGCACCGCCAGGCCCTCGCGCAGCACGCCGATCACCGACGCCAGCGCCTGCGCCGGATCACCCCGGCGCACCTCCTGGACCAGCCACTCGGCGAGCACGCGCGGGTCGCCCACCGGGCCGTACAGCAGGCGGTCGACGGCGCGTTGCAGCACCCGGCGCAACGGCTGGAAGAACGCGCCGGTGAACAGAGCGGAGGCGAGCCCGGCGATCTGGTGGTACCCGGACACCATCAGGCTCGACAGGGCGGCCACACCGAAGTAGACCGAGCCGACTCCGGCCAGCAGCCCCGCGGCCACGAAGGTCCGGCTGATGACGGTGTCGATCCCGTACAGCCGGTAGCGCATCACCGAGAACACCAGCGCGACGGGGATGAGCGCCGCCCAGACGACCGACAGCCAGTACAGCTGGGGCACGAATATGCCCGCGAGCATGAACAGGATGTATCCGGTG
Source organism: Microtetraspora fusca (assembly GCF_001570365.1). Classification (GTDB taxonomy): domain Bacteria; phylum Actinomycetota; class Actinomycetes; order Streptosporangiales; family Streptosporangiaceae; genus Microtetraspora; species Microtetraspora fusca. The sequence continues at coordinate 188,469 of NZ_BBYK01000048.1, forward strand.
AACGCGAACAGCGGCCAGCCGATCTGCCGCCTCCCCAGCGGGTCCGCCCGGCGGAAGCGCAGCAGCAGCGACAGCGCCGACAGCGCCACCGCCACCATGATCGCCGTCCAGGCCACCACCCCGATCGGCGCCATGTACGGCGTCAGGGCCCGGACCTGCAGCGGATTGGGGATGACGGCGGGGAACATGTAGCCCTCGATCGGCGGATCCGGCCGCATGAACTGGCGTGCCATCTCGGCCCCCATGGACGCCGCGCCGAGCAGCACCACCGCCCGCCAGCGCGGCGAGGGGAGCCTGCCGTCCGGGCTGTACAGCGGCAGCAGAATCTCCAGCAGGAGCCCGTTCACCGCCCAGCCGACCTGCGCCCCCAGCCTCAGGAGCCCCGCCGACGCGAGATCCCCGTGCGCCGCGGACGCCAGCATCGTCGCATTGTAGATGTCGTAGACGGCGCCGCCGAGTCCCCCCGCACACATCAGCCACGCCAGTTTGCGCCGGGGCCGGTACGCGAGGAGGAACGCGCCGACCGCCGGGAAGGTCACCCCCGCCGCCGACTGCGTCGTGATCGTCTCCGGCAGTCGCCACTCCGCCGGAAGCTCCGCGGAGATCGAGATCGCCGCGACCACGAGCACCGGAGACACCACGGCCATGACGACGGCGACCGCCCGGGCTGCCCACGCCATCCCGCCCCGCCTTCCGGCTCCCGCTCCTGCCTGGCCCTAGCGTGCCCGCAGAATGCCGCAAAAGCCGCGTTTCCGCGCCATCGTGCCAGGGCCGTTACCAACCGGAGGCTCGGGCGCGGGGCCGTTCGGGTGAACGCCGCCCGCGCCGGTCCGTGGACGCGATCGGCGGAGTGCGTGGGCGTACGACCGTCAGGACCGGTAGACGGGATCGGTGGCGTCCCGCCGGGAGCGGACCCAGCCGGAATCCAGGTTGTCGACGATCCGCTGCTCCCGCACCTCGTCGAAGACCACCACGCGGTCGGCGATCCGCCAGCGGCCGCCGCGTCGCTCGAAGCGGTCCACGTACCGGCACCGGATGATCGCCAGCTTCTGGTCCGGCGCGCCCGCCTCCGGCATCTGCCGGAGGTAGCACAGGCAATACGACTCGACGTCGGCGGAGTGCTCGCCGGTGAATTCGATGAGCACGTTGCTGATGAAGTGCTGGGAGGAGTCGATCGTGGCGTGCCGCCTGCGGATGTCCTCCACGAGGCCGTCCACCGGCCCCTGGTAACCACCGTGGATGTCGATCGCCTCAGGGAAGTAGCAGTCCCGGATGGCCTCGTAGTCCAGACGGTCCACCGCTCTGGCGTAGCGGAACAGCACCTGCTCGATCTCGACCCGATCCACCAGTTGGTTCATGTCGTACTACCTCCGCTTTCGCCCGGCGGCCCGGCTCGGCCCGCCGCTTCCTGCTCTGCCCTCGAGCCCGACACGTGGGCCACCGATTCGCCGGTGCTGCCCGACGGGGACCGTCTCCGCCGCGTCGCCCCCGGCACGTCGCCCTCGTACGTGCGACCGAGCCGATGTCATACCTCCAGCGCCTTTCCTCTGGTCTCGGTCAGGAAGAAGGACGCGACCAGGGTGATCAGGGCGCAGAAGACGAAGAACCAGGACGGGGCGAGCCTGTTGCCGGTGGTGCTCACGAGCAGGGTCGCGATGAACGGGGCGGTCCCGCCGATCAGCATGTTGGTGACGTTGTTGCCCAGCGCGATGCCGCTGTAGCGGAATCGGGTGCGCAGCATCTCGGCGTACGTGGCGAACGACACGCCGTTGACCACGGAGACGCAGATGAACAGCACCGCCGGCGCGAACAGTGCGAGCGCCTCGGGCCCGTCGCCCATCAGCATGAACATCGGCACGCCGAGGGCCACCGCCGCCGCGGAGCCGGCGATGAACACCGGCTTGCGGCCGATGCGGTCACCGAGGTAGCCGCTGATCGGCAGGGTGATCACGCCGGCGATCAGGGCGATGCAGGTCGCGGTGAACGCGAACTGCGGTGAGCGCCCGCCGGTGGTCTGCAGGTAGGTCGCCGAGTAGACGGAGGAGATGTAGTAGCCGCCGGTGATCAGGGCGCCCAGCAGGATGATCTGTACGATCTGCCGTCCGCCCGTCTTCAGCAGGGCGAACAGCGGGATCTTCACGACCTCGTTGTTCTTCTGCAGCCCTTCAAACTCAGAGGTCTCCTTAAGGGAACTCCGGATCCACAGGCCGACGAGACCGAGGACGAGGCTCAGCAGGAACGGAATCCGCCAGGCCCACGCGGTGACCTGCTCCGGGCTGAGCACCGTGGTCAGCGTGAGCGCCATCAGCGAGGCGAACATCGATCCGAGGTACGTGCCGCAGTTGACCATGGAGGTGTGGAACGCCCGCCATCTGCTCGGGGCGTGCTCGGAGACGAAGGAGTTCGCCCCGCTGAGCTCGCCTCCTGCGGCGAAGCCCTGCAGACAGCGCGACAAGGTGAGCAGGGTGGTCGCCCAGACGCCCAGCGTCGCGTAGGTGGGCAGGAGGCCCATCAGGGTGGTCGCGACGGCCATCAGCAGAATGGTCCAGGTGAGGGCGTTCTTGCGGCCGTACTTGTCGCCGATGTGCCCGAAGAAGATCCCGCCGGGCGCACGGAGGAAGAAGGCCACCGCGAACGCGGCGAAGGTGCCGAGCAGCGCCGCGGTCGGATCGTCGTCCACGAAGAAGTGAGTGCTGATCATCGTGGCCATGTAGCCGTAGATGCCGAAGTCGTAGTACTCGACGATCGTGCCGACGACGGCGCCGCGGATCACCTTGGCCTGGGCTCTGGAGGGACGTGCCCGGAGTTCGTCAGCGGGAGCGGCACTCTCGTAAGTGGAATTCGCCATTGCGTTCCTTAGTGAGGTCCTCTTGCCTGGGCGTTGCCCGAGGCACACGGCGGGGGGTCAGGGTGTTCCGACAGTGGGAGTGACATTCGAGTGAGGGAATCAGGGGTACGTCCGCTTGCCGGGGTCACCGCCGCCGCAAGCGGCGGCGGTGGGATGCGCCGCGCAGTCGTCGTCCACGACGTTCCTGCGAAGCCGAGCGGGAATGCTCGGCGGTTGAAGCGCCGGACCCGCTAGTGTCGGGCGGTCCTGGCGCTGTTGCGGCCGGCGATGCGGCCCATCGTGATCGCGTTGGCGATGGCGTTGCCGCCGCCGACGTACCGGGCGCCGAGGATGCCCGCCCCGGCCTCGCCCGCCGCGTACAGTCCCGGGATGACCTCGCCGCGCTCGTCGAGCACCGCCGCGTCGGCGTTGATCTCCATGCCGGCGTGTGTGCACACCAGCTCGGCGGGGAGGGTCCGCACCGCATAGAACGGCGCCTGATCGATCGGCTCCGGCGGTTCGGTCGAGCCCTTGCCGGCCAGCGTGCGGTGCCGCTGGAAGTCGTCGTCGCGGCCGCGCGGGAGCTGGTCGTTCCACCGGTCGACGGTCGCGACGAGCGTGTCCGCCGGGACGCCGATCCTCGCGGCGAGTTCGGGCAGGCTGCCGGCCCGCACGGTGCGTCCGGCCTCGGCCTCCGCCAGCACCACCTCGGCGGTCCAGTGCGCGTACCCGGGGGGCAGCGTGAGACGGGCGCGTTCGTCGAAGATCGACCAGACCGATCCGCCCTGCGCCTCGATGATGCCGCCGGAGACGGCGTAGGATGCGTCCTCGTCCATGCACCGGCGGCCCTGTCCGTTGACGTGGATCCGCGACTTGGGCGGGAACCCGGACTGCCAGTGGTGCAGCCGCTGGAAGTACGCGGTGGGCAGCATCAGGCCCCACCCGTCGCCCGCGACCGAGGCGCCCACCTGCTCGCCGAAGCGCAGGTGGTCTCCCTGACTGCCCGGCGCCGCCACCACGAAGAGCGCGTCACCGGCACGCGTCGCCGCCGGGTAGTACCGCGCGACGAGTTCGGGATCGTGGGCGAAGCCGCCGCTGGCGACGACGACCGCACCCGCTTTCACCTCCACATCGTCCGCGACGACGCCGGTCACCCGGCCGTCCCGTTCCAGCAGGCGCTGCACCCGGGTGCCCAGCACGATCTCCACCCCGCCGGTACGGCAGGCCGCGGCGAGCACCTGCACCAGCCCCAGCCCCTGGTCCTTGGGGACGTGCCCGCGCCACACGTCCTCGACGCCGGCCTGGCTGAGGCCGGGCGTGTGGGCGTTGCCCGACCGCACGGCGGGGATCTCCACCCCCAGCCCGATGAGCCACTCCAGCGCCGGGCCGGCCTGCTCGCAGAAGGTCGCGACCAGGCCCGGGTTGAGCAGCCACTGGTTGAGGTCCATGTAGTGCTGGAAGAACCGTTCGGCCGAGTCCTCGATCCCGAGCGCGGCCTGCACGCTGGTGCCGGCGGCGGTGAACATGCCGGCGGACAGCTGGGTCGACCCGCCGAGCTCGTGCTGGGACTCCAGCAGCAGGACCGAGGCGCCCCGCTCGGCCGCCGACACCGCGGCGGCCATGCCCGCGCCGCCGCCTCCGATGACGACGACGTCCCATTCGTCGTTCACGACAGTTGACCTCCGGTTTCAGCGATGATGCGGTGATACAGACCGTTCGAGACCAGGCCGCCGTCCACGGTGACCTCACTGCCGGTCATGTAGCCGGACCGGTCGGACAGCAGGAACAGCACCGCATCGGTGATCTCCTGCGGGCGAGCCATCCGGCCGGCCGGAACGCTGCCGATCGAGGCCTCGACGAAGGCGTCCGCTCCGGCCAGCAGGGCCGTGTCGACCAGGCCAGGGTGCACCGAGTTGACCCTGATTCCCCACTTCGCGAAGTTCCCCGCCGCCGCTTTCGACAGGCCGGTCACGCCCCACTTGCTTGACGAGTACGCGGGAGAGAAGTAGCCGATCTGCCCGGTGATCGAGGAGATGTTCACGATCGACCCGCCGCCCGAGTCGCGCATCAGGCCCGCCACGGCCTTGATCCCGTAGAAGGGGCCGAACAGGTTGACCCGCAGCACCTGCTCCCACACCTCGTCGGTGGTGTCCATGAACTCCAGCCGCCGGGAGATGCCGGCGTTGTTGACCAGGCCGCCCAGTTGCCCCTTCGCGGTACGGATCTCCTCCACCACCCGGGCCCACCCGGCGGGGTCGGTGACGTCCAGGAGGTGGACGCCGGCCGACCCGCCCGCCGCGCGGATCTCCTCGGCCACCGGCGTCGCGTCGACGACATCGGCCAGGCACACGTGCACTCCCCGGGCGCCCAGCGCCCGGGCGTGGCTGGCCCCCATCCCCGCGGCGGCACCCGTGACCAGGACGACGCCGGGGTAGCGAACCGTCTCGCTCGCCCGCGTCGTCTCACACATGGCGCGATCCGCCGTCCACGGCGATGCTGTGCCCGGTGATGTAGCGGGCGCTGTCGGACAGCAGGAACAGCAGCGCCCCGAAGACCTCCTCGGGCGAGCCGAACCGGTGCAACGGCACAACGTCGAGCGCGTGCCGCAGCGCGACCGGATCCTCCTGGACCCAGCGGGTCATCTCCGTGTCGATGTAGCCGGGGGCGATCGAGTTGACCCGGATCCCCCTGTCCCCGAACTCGACGGCGAGCGACTCCGTCAGGTGCGCGACCGCCGCCTTGGACGTGCAGTAGGCGCCGCGTCCCTTGCGCACCCGCACCGCCGACACCGAGGACATGTTGACGATCGCGCCGCCGGGACCCATGTGCCGGGCCGCGGTCTGCGCGCCGTACAGCACGCCCTCGACGTTGACCGCCAGCGTCGACCTCATCTGGTCCGCCGGGATCTCCCCCGCGAGCGCGTACGGGAAGACACCCGCGTTGTTGACCCAGAAGTCGATGCGCCCGAAGTGCTCCAGCGCCGTCTGGGCCACCGTCTCGTGGTCGTCGGGCTTGGTCACATCGATGTGCGTGCCGACGACGCGGCTCGGAGCGTCGAACAGGGCCCGCTCGGCGACTTCCGCGTTGACCTGAGCCGCGGTGGCGGCCATCTGCTCGCCGTCGATGTCGGCGCCGACGACGTGGACCCCGCGGGCGGCCAGGCCGGCGGCGAACCGTGCCCCCATTCCGCGCGCCGCGCCGGTGATCACCGCCACCTTGCCCGGCATCTCCGGATAGATGGCCGTCATCGCCGCGTTCAGTACCCGTCCGGGGCCGGCCGGTTCGGCGGTAGTCATGCGTTCTCCTCGTGCTGCGAATCGTGGATCGGAGTCGTGGATCGGAGTCGTGGTGCGGGCGCTCGTCGGTCACGGCGTGTCGTCACGGCGGACCACCCGGCGGCGGATCAGCCATCGCCCGTCCTGCCGGACCAGGTCGTCGGTGATGGTGGTCATCCGCACCAGCCGGGGCTCCCCGCCGACGGGCGTGCTGACGATCTGCAGGTAGGCGTGCACGATCGCCGACCGGTCGTCGGCGGAGTGAACGAAGAGGTTGGTGATGACGTGGCGCGTCGTCACCCCCGACGAGCGGGCCTCTTCGAAGAAGCGTTCGGCGAACGTCGTCAGTCGGGCGGTGCCGACCACGGGGTCGGGGTAGGTCGGCGAGTGGAACTCGCCGTCCGCGCTGAAGGTGGCCGCCCACTCCCGCGCCCGGCCGTTGTCGATCAGATGACTCTGCTCTCCGTAGAGCTGGTGAATGCGTACGAGGGTCTCCGTGTCGATGGACGCGCCGGTATCGGCTGACATGGCTACCTCCGGGGGCGTTCGTCCGACCCGCGACGGCGTACGCCGGGGGGAAAGCGTGCTAATATCGCACGTGATGTGCGATAACCGAAATAGTGTGGAAACAGTATGTAGCGTCGCTCACATCCGTCAAGGGGTGGCATATGAGTCTTGAACGGCGATATGTTCCGGTTGTGCCAGCGCCCGAGATGGACCCCGGAATGTCGAAGACGCTGCACAACGGCCTGCAGATCCTGGAACTGCTCGTCGACCATCCGCAGGGGCTGTCACTGACCGAGATCGCCGAGGGGATCGGCGTTCACCGCACGGTCGCGCACCGCCTGGTGCGCACCCTGGAGGCACACCGGCTGTGCCGCCGCGACAGGTTCAAGCGGATCTCGCTGGGCACGGGTCTGGTCCTGCTCGCCGAACCGGTCGAGCAGGATCTGCGTACCCTCGCCCGCCCCGTGATGGAGGAGTTGACCGACGCCACGCAGACGACCGCGCATCTGGTCGTACGGGAGAACGAGACCCAGGTGCGGAGCCTGATGACCGTGGAGCCGCGCCGTTCCCGGGTTCACCTGGCGTTCCGGCCCGGACGTCTCGACCCGATCGACCGGGGCTCAGCCGGTCTGGCGATGCTGGCCGCCCTGCCGCCCCAGCCGGGCGAGCGGGCCGAGGTGACCCTGGCGCGCAAGCGCGGGTTCGCCGTCTCCTACGGGGAGATCGTCCCGTCGGTCATCGGGATCTCGTCCGCCGTCCCGGGAGCCAGAACGCTGACCAGCATCGGCCTCTCCTCGTTCGACTCGCCAGATGAGGAGAAACTCGGCAGCCTCGTCGTCGATGCCGCCCGCCGTCTCGGTAGCCTGCTCGGCTGACGGAGCTCTGCGGGCGGCTCCTACGCGCCCTGATGGGATCTTGCAAATAGGACGACATGGCGGACTCTCGAGATGGAACTCGACCGCCATGTCGACCAAGCGCCTTCGCCGCAGCCCCAACGCATGCGGCGTGCTCTACCGGCCCTCACTCCGCCCGCGTTCAAGGCGGGCCTTGAAGTACAACGACGGTCGACGGATTCAGCGACGATTCCCCTCATGATGCGCCGCGACTTACGCCAGGTTGATCCCGTTCGACACGACGACGTTCGTGCGGCCGCGGAGCGGTTCGGGCTCGCCACCCACGTCCTGCGGCATTGGGAGTCGATGGGATTGCTGACGCCGGTAAGGATCGGCGGCGCGCGTCGCCGATACGGATCGGACGACCTCTGTCGCGTCGCGGTCATACTGCGGGCCAAGGAGGCGGGGTTCGGTCTTGACGACATCCGCGAGATGATCGCCACCGCGGACGCGGCCGCACGGCGGGAGATCCTGCGGCGCCGGCGAGCGGATCTTGCCCGGCGCATCGCGGAGGCGCAGGCTTCGCTGGAACTCATCGACTGTGCCCTGGCCTGCGATCATGAGGACTTCACGAGCTGCCCGGACTTCCAGGCGTCGGTCGCGGAACGGGTCTCCCCCGCCACTGTCCCCTCGGCGCCGAGCAGGCGGGCCGGCGACTCCGTAGCCACCGCGCCCGTACGTGTCCGCCGCGAAGCGCGAGAGCACGCCGAAGCCCAGGGAGTCAGCGCGTGACCGAATCCGGCAAGGTCCTCTACATCATCGTGTGCGCCGCAGGAGCGGCCGGCGACGTCGGCCGCCTCGTGACGATGGCCCAGGAACAGGGCTGGACCGTCCAGATCATCGCCACCCCGGCCGCCCTCGACTTCATCGACGTGCCCGAACTGGAGAGGCTGACCGGCCGCCCTGTCCGCAGCCAGTACCGCAAGCCGAGTGAACCCAAGTCCCCCAGAGCAGATGCCATCATCGTCGCCCCGGCCACGTACAACACCATCAACAAGTTCGCCCAGGGCATCTGCGACACCTACGCTCTGGGGCTCTTGGCCGAGGCTCCTGGCCTGGGCATCCCGGTCGTCGTCCTGCCGTTCGTGAACAGCGCCCTCGCCTCACGCGAACCATTCCGCCGCAGCGTGGAGACACTACGAGCCGAAGGCGTTCACATCCTTATCGGCCCCGGTCAGTTCGAGCCCCACGCTCCCAGCACCGGAGCCGAGGTCATCGACACCTACCCCTGGCATCTCGCCATCACACAGGTAATGATGTGCTCCACCACCTGATCAACCGCCGGCCCCCGCGCCACCGCCGGACGTAGTCAGAGCTCAAGCACCATCAGGATCTCGTCGCGATCGTCACCGGGCGCGAGCCGGAGCGCACCGGGCCACCGGCCGATCTCTTTCCAGCCCAGCCGCCCATAGAAGTCATCGAGCCCCACCCCACCCCGGGCGGCGAGATGGAGCTGTTCGAGCCCCATCTCTTCGCGGGCAACCCGGCGCAGACGGTGCATCAGCGCGGCCCCGACACCCCTGCCCCGGAAGCCGGTATGTGTCTGGACGTGATGGACCGTGCCCCAGTGAGCGATCAACGGGTTGGCGTCGCTGCGCACGTTCAGCCACCCGGCGAGCGTCCCGTCGACGCAGGCCAGGAGGAGTCGACTGCGTTGCGGAGCGAGGCCGGCGATGATCTGGTCGGCGACCACCGCCACCTGATCGAAGTCGACAGGTGGGAAGGGAAAACCGGCCGCGCCCCCGGCGTTGGTCACCGTGACCCAGCACTCGATCATCTCCCGTCGCAGCTCGGACGACATCTCATCTGGGCTGGTGATCTGCAGGAACTCAGGAGTCTCCTCATGCATCATCGCCACAGCCTGACAGACGCCTCCGACAGAACAAGAAAGACCGCCTCCGGCCCCGGCTGATCACCTGCGAGGCTGCGCAGAGGACTCGGATATTGCTTTGCCGGGCTCGGACGGGTTGCATACCTTTGCCGTCCTCAGCGGCTGAGGCAGGCTGATCACCCCTGGTCGTCATACAGGAACAAGATCCGGCCTGTCCGGCGGCAGCGATGGCACCGGCGAGGGCGGTCCTGGGCGGTAGCCTTCCGGGTGATCTCGTATGTGCGACGGTGACGCGGGGCAGGTATGAGCGAACGGGACGGCACGGCCGGGGAACCCACCGCGGAGGCGGTCCGGGCGGGCGACGAGGCCGTGTTCGGTGAGCTCGCCGCGCGGTACTGGCACGAGTTGCGGGTGCACTGCTACCGGATGCTTGGGTCGTTCACCGACGCGGAGGACCTGGTGCAGGAGACGCTGCTGCGGGCCTGGCGCGCGAGGGAGAGCTTCGAGGGGCGCTCGACATTCCGGGCGTGGCTGTACCGGATCGCCACCAACGCCTGCCTGGACACTCTGTCCAGCCCGGCCCGCGCCCGGGAGGCGGTGGCGGCGGACGCTTCGCGACACCCGGGGCGCCCGGCGCCGGCCGACGTCACCTGGCTCCAGCCCTATCCGGACGAACTGCTCGATCTGGCGGCGCCGGACGAGGGCGGGCCCGACGCGGTGGCCATCGCCCGGGAGACCGTCGAGCTGGCGTTCCTGGCGGCGATCCAGCACCTTCCGCCGCGGCAGCGGGCCGTGCTGATCCTGCGCGACGTGGCCGGCTGGCCGGTGGCCGAGACCGCCGAGGCACTGGAGATGAGCGTCGCCTCGGTCAAGAGCGGGTTGCAGCGCGCCCGCGCGACGCTGCGCGGGCGGCTGCCCAGGCGGCGGGCGGACTGGGCCGCGGCCACCCGGCCCAGCCGGGACGAGCTCGACCTGCTGGAGCGCTATGTCACCGCCTCCAGGAACGCCGACCTGATCGCGCTGGCGGCGCTGCTGCGCGAGGACGTCCGGCAGGCCATGCCGCCCGCCACCCTGGTGTTCGACGGGCGGGAGGCCGTGCTCGACATGTGGCGTCCGGTCCTGGAGGGCGAGGGGCGCTGGGGCGAGTGGCACTGCCTCCCGCTCGCGGTGAACCGGCAGCCTGCGGTGGCGAACTACGTACGGCGGCCCGGCGAGACCTCCTACACGGCGGTCAACATCGACGTCCTGTGCGCCGAGGACGGCCTCGTCACGGAGATCACCACCTTCGGCCCCGAGTTGCTGCCCCTCTTCGGCCTGCCGCTCTCCGTCGAATCCACCGTTACCGAACCGTGATGCGAATTGTCCGTGCGGACCGATTCCGTCTCCCCGCCCCCGCCGTCGTACGAGCGACATCGCAATCCATCACGAAGGGGAACACCATGCCGGAGATCACCGAGAGGACGCAGCCGGACGAGCAGGTCAGGGCGCTGGACCGGCTGGTCGGCTCATGGCGCGTGACCGGCGGCGCGGAGGGCACGGTCACCTACCGCTGGATGGAGGGAGGCTTCTTCCTCATCCAGGACATCCGGCTGGAGCAGGACGGCGAGCCGATCGTCGGCTTCGAGGTCATCGGCCGTGAGAGGCCCTACGGGACGGACGGGCCGAGCGAGGACATCAGGTCCCGCTTCTACGGCAGCCGGGGCGACACCCTGGACTACGTCTATGAACTCGACGGCGACACGCTGACCATCTGGTTCGGCGCGAAGGGGTCCCCGGCGTACTTCCGGGGCGCCTTCACCGCCAGCGGCGACGCCATGAACGGCCGCTGGCACTACCCGGGCGGTGGCGGCTACGACTCCGACATGACCAGAATCGGATAGTCCCGTCACGGATGTCCGCCGAGGAGGGCCGCCGACTTCAGCCACAGGTGAAGCGGAGGCGGTCCTCCCCTTCGGTGAGGTCGAGCGCGGTGAGGTGCCCGGCCCCGAGCCGGTGGACGCCGAAGTGCTGCGGTCGGCGCCCCGGCGTGCCGCTCACCCTGCTGAGGACACGTTCCGGCGCATGGGCGCGTCGCGCACGGCGGCCGGCGCGGGCTGCGCGGGCGGCACGGTCCCGCGGCGCGCACGGTAGACGACGTACGGACGCCACAGGTAGGCCAGCGGCGCCGACCACACGTGGACGAGCCGGGTGAAGGGCCACAACGCCAGGAACAGGAAGCCGCCAATGGCGTGCAGCTGGTAGACCCCGCACTCATGGTTGCCTCCACTGTGTATCGCTCCAGGCGCGGCGATCAAAGGTGTCGCCGCTGGGCGTACACAGCGTTTCCGGCCGGTAGATCAACGGGACAGGGACCTTGGACCTCTCTGTACGGGCCCCGCGTCACCCGTTGCCACCGGCGTTCGGCCGGGCACGGCCGTCCCGGCCGTTCGGTGACGCCGTGTGCGGCGTCGGCAGGAGGGGCGGGCCCCGGCGGCGCGACGCCCCTGACCAGGGGAGATGCCGGGCAGCGAGAGTAGACTCGGCGACAGGCGTTTCGCCGGTCGGGTCGCGCCGGTCAGGTCGCACTGCCTTTCGCGACAGGTGACGAGGGGCCGGGTGAAGGCCGGGCGCGGGCGCGTCGTGTTGGACAGCCGGATTGGGGGATCTCGCTGTGACACGCATCTGGCCGCCTCATATCCCAGTCCGGCTGATCGGTTCCGACGGCCGCGGTCCCATCGGAGCACCGCCTCGTGCGAGGTGCCGGGGGCGCTGAGCGGTCATGGCCCGCCTGCTGGGAGAACGCCCCCGCCCGGCACGGGTGCGGGAACACCGGTACGCGCCGTGGTTCGCGGTGGCGGCGGTGTGCATCGGCGCGTTCATGGGGCAGTTGGACGCGAGCATCGTCACACTGATCTTCCCGGCGCTCCAGCGCGGGTTCCACGAGCCGCTGGCGGCCGTGCAGTGGGTGGCGTTGGCGTACCTGCTGACCGTGGTGGCGCTGCTGGCCGGGGCGGGACGGCTGGCCGACATCGTGGGACGCAAGCTGGTCTACCTTCACGGGTTCGTCGTCTTCACCGCGGCGTCGTTGGCGTGCGGGTTCGCGCCGTCGCTGCCCGTCCTGGTGGCGTGCCGGGTGGTGCAGGCGGCTGGGGCGGCGATGTTGCAGGCCAACAGCGTGGCCCTGGTGGTGACGAGCGTCCCCCGGCGGCGGGCGCGGGCGGCGCTGGGGGCGCAGGCCGCCGCGCAGTCGCTGGGCCTGGCCGTCGGCCCGCTGGTCGGCGGGGTGATCGTCGGCCTGGTCAGCTGGCGGTGGGTGTTCTGGATCAACGTGCCGGTCGGGCTGGTCGCCGTCGTCGCCGGCCGCTATCTGCTGCCCCGCACCCGCGAGCGGGCCCACGGCGGGGCCTTCGATCTGGTCGGTCTGCTGCTGCTCGCCTGCGCCGCCTCGGGCCTGCTGCTCGCCGTCTCGGCGGCCTCCGGCCTGGGGTGGCCGCCGTGGGCGGTCGTGGTCCTGCTGGCCACCGCCGTGGCGTCCGCCGTCCTGCTCCCGCGCAGGGAACGGCGGGTGGCCGCCCCGCTCCTCGACCCGGCCATGATGGGCGACGCCGCGGTGGCGCGGGGGCTCGGCGGAGCACTGTGCGGGTACCTCGTCCTGTTCGGGCCGCTGGTGCTGATCCCGCAGGTGCTGCTCGCGGCCGGTCTGAGCGAGCCGCACGCCGGTCTGGTGCTCAGCGCGCTACCGGCCGGCTTCGCGCTGGCCGCCCTCGCGGGCGATCACCTGCTGCCGCGCCGGTGGGGCAACCGGCCGCGCTGCCTGGCCGGCGCCCTGACGGCGGCCGCAGCGGTCGGACTGGCGGCGCTCGCACCCGCCTCGTCCGGCCCCCTCGCCGGTTTCCTGGTCATGCTGGGCGCAGGTCTCGGCGTCTTCGTCCCGGCCAACAACGCCGCCGTCATGGCCACCGTCCCGGTTCGGATGTCGGCGACCGCCGGAGGGCTGATCAACATGGCGCGCGGCGTCGGCACCGCGCTGGGCATCGCCGCCGTCACCCTCGCCCTGTACGCCACGGGAGGGCCCGGCGTGGCCGGGGCCCGGGTCGCACTGGCGGGACTGGGAGGAGCGGCGCTCGTCGCCGCGCTGACCGCGGCAGCGCCGTCCCGGTCAGGCCCATCACGGGCAGGATGACCCGCTCCGGATAACTCGATTGACGGAGTGAGTACTCACTCCGTATCGTTACGGCAGGCCTTGGACATTCGCTTCTCGGAAGGAGAAGGGAGAGGGCCGCTGTGGCCCCCGCTCCCGCCATCCCATGACCACACCCCCACCGGCCCGGCGCCGCGCGCCGGGTATGAGCGCGGACGAACGCCGCGCGATGATCGTGCAATCCGCGCTGCCGCTGATCGCCGAGCGCGGCGCGATGGTGAAGACCAGCGAGATCGCCGCGGCGTGCGGCATCGGCGAAGCCACGATCTTCCGCGTCTTCAAGGACAAGGAGGAGTTGCTCGACACCTGCGTGGCCGAGGCGATGCGGCTGGACACCGCACTGGAGGTGATCAAGGAGATCCCCGGCGACCTTCCGCTGGCCGACCGGCTCTGCGAGGCGATGTCGGCGCTGGAGGCGCATACCGGGCGCATGGCCCGGGTGTTGGGCGCCATGGCGGCCTCACGCGGACAGGTGCGGCGCGAGGCCCCCGCGGCCGACCGGCCCGATGATGAGCGCGCCGATGAGCGCGGGAACGACCGGCGGCCCTCCCGCCCGGAGCGCGGCCACGGCGGCAGGTCGGAGGCCATCCGCCTCTCCCGCGCCGCCCTGGCCGAACTGCTGGAGCCTGACCAGGAACGCCTGCGCATGCCGGCCGACCAACTCGCGGGCATCCTGCTGAGTCTGGTCTTCGCCCGTTCCCAGCGGTTGTCCGACGGCTCGCCCCGGGTGTCGTTCAAGGAGCTCATCGACGTGTTCCTGCACGGGGCCCTGCTGCCGGAGCCGCCACAGGAGGCGACGTGAGCGGCGGGGGCGGTTTGGAGTCGGCCATGCGGCGCGCCGCGTTCGGCTTCGACGGGCCGACGAGCGTGCCCGCCAGCGGACTGACGGGGCCGATCGACATCCCCGACCCCGCGCCTCCCACCGGTTCTCCACGGTGCGCCGGGCCGACCGGATCCTGGTGCTGCGGGAGGGCAAGCTCATCGAGCACGGCTCCCACAGGGAGCTGATGGCCGTGGGCGGCGTCTACGCGGAGCTGTTCACCCTGCAGGCCGCGGCCTATCTCGGCGACCCCGACCAGACCGCCGAGAGCGAGCCGGTAGAGCCCGGCCGGTGATTTGCCGCGTCAACCGGAGGCGCGCGACGCTGTTTTCACAGCAATTGCGTAAGCATGTAATCATCCGAACTGCCACAATATCGGCATGCGCCTCCCCCAGTGGTTCGCCGAGCGAGCCGAGCCGATCTCTGACGACGGCGAGATCCGCGTCTCCACGCTGGAACTCTTCTTCGATCTCGTCTTCGTCTTCACCGTCACCCAGCTCACCACGCTGCTCACGGACGGCTTCAGCGAGGACCGCTTCGTCGGCGAGGGAGCCCTCCAGGCGCTGCTGGTGTTCGGTGTGATCTGGTGGATGTACTCCGGCTACGCGTGGCTGACGAACACGATCCCGCCGGTCCGTGCGGCGCGGCGGGTGCTGCTCCTGCTCGGCATGACGGGTTTCCTGATCGTCGCCCTGGCGATCCCCAGCGCGTTCGGGAGCGGCGGTCCGGCGTTCGCGCTCGGCTACCTGCTGCTCATCACCGTGCACGCCGCCCTCTACCTCCAGGCGACGACCGCGTTCTGGCGCGTGGTCCCCTTCAACGCAGCCGCCACCACGCTGATCTTCCTGACCGGGTTCGTCCCGTATCCCTGGTCGTACCTGCTCTGGGCGGGGGCGCTCGTGCTCCTGTGGGGCAGTCCATACTTCATCGGGCAGAAGGGGTTCCCGCTGCGCGGCGCGCACATTGTGGAACGGCACGGCCTGCTGATCATCGTGGTGCTCGGCGAGTCGGTCATCGCCATCGGCATCGGCGCGCACGGCCACGCCGGACCCGGGTTCCTGGTGGCGGCGGCCCTCGGGCTCGCCGTGGCCGCCTGCCTGTGGTGGGCGTACTTCGGCGGAGACGACGAGACGGCCGCCGAACACGCGCTGGCCCGCCGGGACCCGGTCAGCCGAACCCGGCTCATCCTGGGTGCCTACTTCTACGCCCACATCCCGATGCTGCTCGGCGTGGTCACGGCGGCGGCGGGCGTCAAGAAGGCCGTGGAGCACCCCTTCGCACCGATGGAACTCGGACCGTCGGTCGCCCTCGCGGTCGGGATCGCGCTGTTCCTCGCCGGGCACCGCTGGTATCGGCGCGTACTGGGGCTGCGCCGCGCACCGGCCCCGCTGATCGGGACGGCCGCGGCGCTGCTGAGCGGCGCGGTGGGACTGTGGTCGGCGGCGGCGCAGCTCTCCGCGCTGCTCGTGGTGCTGATCGCCCTGCTGGTGGCAGAGCACCGCAGTCGCGCAGTCCCCGCCTTGGACAATGCGCTCGACACGGTCGGCGCGGCCCCCGATCACCACCCCGGCCGGTGAGCGGCCTCCGCCGACGCACGCCAGGGAGCGCCTGGGGATCGGTCAGCCAGTGATCTTGCAGCCATCCTCAGCCGCCGTGTCAGGCAGGGCGGAGGAAGGCAACCAGGAAGTTCGAGTCATCCCTGAACGGACGCAGGTCCCAAGTGGACAGCAGCAGGTCGGGTTCGAGCGCGCAGGCCGCGGCGTCCGCAAGGAACTCGCTGAACTCGTAACCGCGGCCGGCGCCGAAGCCGATCACGGCCCGGCCCTCGGGCGCGAGATGCGCACGGAACCGTCTCAGCACTTCACGACGCGTGCTTGGCGCGAGAAACGTCATCACGTTCCCGGCGCAGACGATGGCATCGAACGGCGTGGTGATGCCCTGTGCCGGAAGGTCGAGTTCGGCCAGGTCGCCAACCGACCATCGCGGCCCGGGGTGGTCCTGCTCGGCGGCCTCGATCAGAGCCGGGTCGACATCGACGCCGACGACGTCGTGGCCGGCCTCGGCCAACGCGCCACCGACCCGGCCGGACCCGCAGCCGGCGTCGAGGATGCGGGCGCGGCGCGCCACCATGGCGTCCACAAGACGGGCTTCCCCGGCGAGGTCGTCACCGGCGCGCGCCATGGAACGGAATCGCTCAATGAACCAGCTGGAGTGATCGGGGTCGGCGGCAACCTTCTGCATCCAGATGCTCTGTTCAACCATGCCTGCATTCTCCCGGACCGGAGAAGGCGATGGGCGGCCGCGGCTGTAGCCCCTCGCAAGCGCCAGAGCGGGGGCCGAAGGCTCACCTGGTGAAGCCGGGCCCGCCGCGCACGCGCCGCACCAGGTCGTCGGCGGCATCCGGCCACTGGTCGTAGTCGAAGGTGAAGCCCGCTTCGAGCAGGCGGCCGGGGACGACTCGGCGGCTTTTCAACAGGAGTTCGGTGTCCGAGCGCAGCGCGAACGCGCCGATCTCGGCCATCCACTTGGTCGCGGGCAGGCCCACCGGAACGCCCCAGGCGGTGCGCAGCACCCGCATGAACACGCGCTGCGGTAAAGGAGCGGGAGCGGCGAGGTTCACCGGCCCGGCGAGGTCGTCCCGGTCGGCCAGGAACTCGACGGCGCGGACGAAATCGCGGTCGTGGATCCAGGACACGTACTGCGCGCCGCCCGCGACCGGGCCACCGAGGCCGAGCCGCGCCAGCCGCAGCAAGGCGTCGAAGACTCCGCCGCGGTCGGGACTCATCACCATGGCAGTGCGCATGCTGACCTTGCGCGTGTACGGGGTTTCGGCTCGCTCCTGCGCCCGCTCCCACGCTTTTGCGATCTCGACGCTGTAGGCCCAGTAGCCCGGGACGCCGAATTCGGTGCCGCCGAGCACGCCGGTCGCCTCGTCGTTGGGCGCGTCGAAGCGGTGGGAGTAGACGGTGGCAGTGCTCATCTGCAACCAGACGCGGGGAGGCCGCGCGGCGGCTGCGATCGCCTCACCCACAACCCGGGCGGAGTGCACGCGCGAATCCATCATGGCCCGCAGGTTGGCTGCGGTGTAGCGACAGTTGACGCTGCGTCCGGCCAGGTTGACCACGATGTCGCTGCCGTCGATCTCCTCCGCCCATGGGCCCGGGGTCTCGCCGTCCCAGCGGACTTCACGGTCGCGCACCGGCCGTCTGGTCAGGACCACGACGTCGTGGCCCGCGGCGGTCAGCGCGCGGTTCAGGATCGCGCCCACCTGCCCGGTTCCCCCGGGTATCACGATCTTCATCAGGCTCCTCCCAGGTATGCGGGACGAGCCTAGCGCAGCGAGTTGAACGCGTTCAAAAGTGAGGTGACGCCCATCTCAAGGGAAGGTCGGCACGGCTCTGGCCTGGGGAACCGGAAGGACTGCGGGGTGGTGGGACTCGCGGCGAAGGCGTGGGGCTCGCCACCCGCACGGCCGAGACGCCCCTTGCCCCAGCGGTCGGGAGGACCGCCGGGGCGCAGGGCGTTGACCGGGGCTCAGCCGGTGTACGGAGGGGCGACGCCCCAACCCCAGTGCGGCACGGGAGCGTCCTGGAGGGGCGTCGCGCCGGGCTGGGAGTTGCCGAGCGCCAGGCGCGTCCCCCACTCGATGTAGCCGGCGAACGCGGCGCGGAACTCGGGGTCGTCCGGGAGGCCCACCTCGTCGGCGGCGTCCATCAGCAGGCTCACCCAGCGGCGCCGCATCGGCTCGGTGATGGCCTTGCCGAGGTGCATGGACAGCATGTGGCGGTATCCGCCTCGCTCGTCGGTGTAGCGGGAAGGGCCGCCGAAGACCTCCGACAGCCACATCGCCACATAGTGGGGGTGGTGGGGGTCCATGTTCTTGAACAGCGGGCCGATCAGCTCGTCGTCCAGGACGAGTTCGTAGAACCGCGTGGTGAGCCGCTCGAACGCCTCGGAGCCGCCCGCCCATTCATGCATCGTCGGGACGGAGCCGCCGGAGCCGCGCACGGCCGTGCGCTCGTAGTGGCGCATCTCCGCGATGTCGTTCACGTACGGCCGGATCTCCGTGAAGAACGCCCGGAAATGCTCGCCCGACCGGAATCCCTCCATGTGGTCCCGGGCCGACGTCCAGGTGATGCGCAGGATGTACGAGGCGGGCTCGTCCACGCATCGGGAGAGCTCGTAGTCCACGCATTGCGGGGCGGCGGCGAGTGAGCGGGCGGCCCGCGCGTAGGCCGCCTCGAACTCCTCGGCCCGCCCCTCCGCTATCGCGTACCGGATGTATTCCACGATCATGCTCAAGAACATACAGCCCTTCACTGTAATCTTGTAATCGCATATGCGGCAGCGATTCCGGCCGAGGGTGCCGGGGGATCTCCCGGCGGCCGAGCCCTGCCGTACGCATCGCCGCGCGGGAGGTACCGCCGCCGCCACAATGGTCGTGACGGTCACTGTTCCTGCGCGCGTTCGGTCTGCTGGTCGTGCGGCAGCGCGGACCAGTCGAAACAGATCGTCCCGGCCGGCGCGTCACCGTCACGCAGTCGTTCGTACGTCTGCGCCGCGTGGAGGGGCGACACCTGTCCGGCGATCATCCCGGCGGTGCGGAAGGCGCCCGAGGCGAGCCGGCGGAAGTACAGCTCGGTCACGGCGTCGCGGTTGAGCGGGCCGGCCGACGGGTCGTCGGAGACGATGTCGGCGTGCGCCCCGAGAATCGTCAGCGAGTTGCTGACCACACCGGGGCCGAGCATCTGCCTGGACGGCGTGGGCGTGTCGCCGAGCAGCACGACGCGGCCCAGCCTGCGCGTGAGCCGCACCGCCTGGGAGAGCACGGCCGGGCTGCCGGTGACGTCGAAGACCACGTCGACGAGACGCCCGCCGGTCAGGTCGGCGACGGCGGAGTGGGCGTCGGCCGCGGACATCGCCAGCACGTCCGTCGCGCCGCTCCCCCGCGCCAGGTCGAGGCGCCGGGCGTCGGTGTCGATCGCCACGACGCGCGAGGCGCCGTGCGCGACGGCGTACTGGACGACGAGCTGTCCGACCGGGCCGAGACCCAGGACCGCGACGGTCTCGCCCATGGCGATCGCCGCCCTGGCGTCGCCGGCGGCGGCGGTGACGACCAGCGGCACCCACACCGCCTCCTCATCGGACACGTCATCGGGGAGGAGACGCGCCTCACCGGCTTTCAGCGTGACCAGTTCCTGGTGGGGGGCGTAGCTCTGCACCCGGTCACCTGGCCGCAGGTTCGTGACACCCGCTCCTACGGCCTCCACGACCCCGGCCATGCTGTACCCGGGCCGGAACGGGTAGCGCACCCACTCCTCCCAATTGGAGCCGGGGTCGAACTCACCGCGCAGGCAGGCCAGCTCGGTGCCGGGACTGATCAGCGAGAGCGTCGAACGGCAGAGCACCTCGCCGGCGCCGGGCGGCGCGACGTCCTCCCTGGCCACCCGGACCTCACGCGGCATGACGAACTCGATGAACCACGACTTCATCGGTTGCTCCCAAGGTGTACCGTCTGGCCGCTGGACGCACTCTGGTATGCGGCATCGATGATCCGCATCGAGGTGATGCCGTCGGCGGCGCCGGGCGCGGGCTCGGCCCCGGCCAAGGTTCCGAGAAACGCGCGCATCTGCGCGTCGTACCTCCGCTGGAGTTCCTGCTCGGACAGCTCGGCCGGAAACTTCTGCACCGGCTCCGCGCCGGCGCGGACGAGCGTGCCGGGGAAGGTCCGCGCGTACGCTTCGGTGCCGCACACGTGCACGCTTCCCGACGGACCGGGCGCGTGCGGATGCCACCAGCCCGCCTCCACCGTGGAGGTGACTCCGTTGTCCCAGACGATCGTGAGGATCGCCGTATCGTCGACGCGGAGGTCGCGGTAGTGCGTCCCGCAATGCGCGGTCACGCTGACCGGCTGCGGATCTCCGAGTACGTAGCGGCTGGCGTCGATGGCGTGGACCCCGAGGTCCATCAGCGCGCCGCCGCCGGACAGGGCGGGATCGGTGAACCAGCCGTCGGGGCCGAACCCCGCGTGCACGGCGTACGCCGTGGTGTGCACGGGACGGCCGAGCGTCCCGTCGCGTACCAGGCCGCGCAGCCAGCCGACCTGCTCGTCGAAGCGCAGGCAGTGGGCGAGCGTCACTCGGGCGCGCGGGCTCTCGGCTGCGGCGACGGCCCGGGCCTCGGCGGCCGTCATCGCCATCGGCTTCTCCAGCAGCACCGGCAGTCCCGCCTCCAGCGCCTTGACCGTCTGCCGCGCATGCATCGCGTTCGGCGTGGCGACGATGAGCGCGTCCACCTCGCCGTCGGCGAGGAGCCGGTCGAGATCGAGGTAGCGGCGGTGGAAGCCGTACCGCTCCGACAGCGCGGCCAAGGACTCCGCGCGGTGGTTGACGGCGGCGACGAGCCGGCCGCCGCCGGCGGCGATGGCGCGCGCGTGATAGTCGGCGATGTAGCCGGTTCCGGCGATGGCGAGGCGCGGGGCGCTCATCCGAGCTCGTCCAGGCGCACGAAGCGGGCGCCGGCGGCGCGCAGGCCGTCGATGACCAGCGGCATGGCGCGGCCGGTCGCGCGGGTCCACGGGTGGAACAGCACCACCGCGCCGTCGCCGTGCGCGGTCGCCTGCTCGATGACGGCGCGGGCGACCTGGGGCCCGGTGGCCTTCGTCCGCCAGTCGAGGGCGTCCACCTGCCAGCTCACCTCCTGGTAGCCGAGCCGGTCCAGGGCGGCCAGGACCGCCGGGTCGTCGGTGCCGTCGCCGAACGGGCAGCGGAACCAGGGCCGGGGGTCGTGCCCGGTGATGCGGCGGATGGTCTGCTCGGCGAGCCGTACGTCATTGGCCAGCCCTTGGGAGGACAGCCATGTCATCCGCGCGTGGTGGTGGGAGTGGTTGCCGATCAGATTGCCGTGCCGGGTCAGTTCCTTGGTGAGCGCCGGGTGCGCCTCGGCCCAGCGGCCCTGGACGAAGTGCGTCGCCACCACGTCGCGGTCGGCGAGTGTGTCGAGTACGAGCCGGGTGCCGTCCGGGTGGGCGGGGCGGTCGGCGTGCTCGACGTCGAAGGTCAGCGCGACCCGCCAGGAAGCTTGTTGTTGGGGGGACTTCGCCACGTCTTGCCTACCTCTGTCTCGAGGGAGTCGCTTTTTTGCGTTCTTGACAGGCATGACAGCCATGGCGATTGTTGCTGACAATATTGTCATCAATCAACCGCTTGGTAGTGATCCGTGTCCGCAACCGGAAGGAACACCTGGTGGCCCGCTATCGGCTGGAAACCGGCTCGACCCCTCTGCACCACCAGGTGTATCTGGACCTGAGCGCCGCGCTTGACGAAGGGGAATGGCGTCCCGGTGACCGCCTGCCCCCCGAGCGTGAGCTGGCCCGCCGGTACGGCTGCAGCCTCATCCCGGTACGGCGAGCACTGGACGAGCTGACCCGCGAAGGCCGCCTGGAGCGCACCAGGGGACGCGGCACGTTCGTCCTGCATCCCCGGCTGGAGGTCGAGATCGGCCACAGCGGGAGCTTCGCCGACCTCATGCGCATGCACGGCATGGACCCGGACACCAGGCTGATCACCTCCCGGATCGAGCCGTCCGGGGAAGTGGTGGCCGCCGCGCTCGCGCTGCCCCCGGGCACGCACGCCATCTACCTCGAACGGTTGCGCATCGCCGACGGCGAGCCGCTGTTCCTGGAACAGGTCTACCTTCCCGCCGACCGATTCACTGGCCTGCTCGACCACGACCTCGAACGCCACTCCCTGTACGACCTGCTGGCCGAGCAGTACGGAGCCGTGGTCGTGCGCGCCCGCGAGGCCATCGAGCCGGTGCTGCTGCGGGCGCACGAGGCCCACCTGCTCGACCAGCCGTCGGGTCGCCCGGCCCTGCTCGTGGAGGGGATCGCGTTCGGCCCCGAGAACGAGCCGATCGAGTTCACCCGCAGCTACATAAGAGGCGACAGGGCCCGCCTGTCCTTCGAAGGAAGCATCCTTCGTCCGCCCCGCCCCAGCCCCGGGGAGACCGACACCCCCTGAAGGAGACGCATGAACGGGACCCGCCCCCGGCTCCTGCCCGCCCTGGCCGCGCTCGCGTCCGTCCTGACCCTCGCCGCGTGCGGACCCGGCGCCGGCACGCGCACCGGGGCCGCGCCGGTGGAACTGCGCTGGTACTGCTGCCTCGGCACCGGCGAGCAGGCCGACCAGGTCAAGGTGGAGCGGGCGGTCGTCGACAAGTTCAACGCCCGCCATCGCGACATCAGGGTGAAGCTGGAGGTGGTCACCTACAACTCCGCCCGTGACACGCTCGCGACCCAGATCGCCTCCGGCAACGGGCCCGACGTCGTCGGCCCCGTCGGCGTCGGCGGCGCCGCGGCCTTCCACGGTCAGTGGCTCGACCTCGGCCCGTTCATCAAGTCAAGCGCCTTCGACCTCAGCACGTACGCCGAGGGCACGGCCGACCTGTACCGGATCGGCTCGGTGCAGGAGGGCCTCCCGTTCGCGATCTACCCCTCGACCCTGTACTACAAGGCCGACCTGTTCACGGAGGCGGGTCTCGCCGAGCCTCCGCACAAGTACGGCGAGAAGTACAGGTGGCCGGACGGCCGCGAGGTGGAGTGGAACTACGACACGCTCAAGGAGCTGGCGCTCAAGCTCACCGTCGACAAGAACGGCAAGGACGCCACCGAGGACGGCTTCGATCCCGAGAGCATCGTGCAGTACGGCTTCGAGCCGGCCCGCGACGACCTGCGCTATCAGGGCGCCGCGTTCGGGGCAGGGTCGCTGGACTCCGGTGACGGCGAAACCGTGAAGATCCCCGACGCGTGGGCCGACGCGTGGCGCTTCTTCTACGACGGCATGTGGAAGGACAGGTTCATCATGACCGGGCCGGTCTTCGAGACCGACCAGTTCAACGGTGACGGCGCCGCCTTCTTCTCGGGGCACGTCGCGATGAGCGTGAACTTCCTCTGGTCCACGTACGGCGTCGCGGGCGCGGGCACGGACTGGAACCTGGCCGCGATGCCCTCACACGACGGCACGACCACCTCGCCCACCAGTGCCGACACCTTCCGGATCCTGGCCAGGAGCAAGCACCCGGCCGAGGCGTTCGAGTTCCTGAGCTACCTGGTGGGCCCGGCGTCCGGCGAGTTGCTCTCGGCGTACGGCGCGATGCCGGCGCGCACCGCCGACCAGGACGCCTTCTTCGGGAAACTGGCCGGCCAGTTCACCAACACCGTCGACTGGCAGGTCGTCAAGGACAGTGTGCGGTACGCCGACACGCCGCACTCCGAGGCGTACATGCCGAAGTACAACCAGACGCTCTCCATCCTCGGCACCTACCGGAGCCGCTGGATGACCAAGGGCGGGCTCGACATGGACGTGGAGCTGAAGAACATGCGCGACGAGATCCAGGACGTCTGGGACCGGTAACCGCGCGCCCGCCTCTCTCGCCACCCCCCTCGTGAAAGGCGTCCCGATGACCGCCGTCCCCATCCGCCGGCGGGCCCCGATGTCCCGGATGGCCCGCCGCGAAGCCCGGCACGGGTTCCTGTTCGTCCTCCCCTGGATCATCGGGTTCCTCGCGTTCACCGCGATCCCGATGGTGGCCACGTTCGTGTTCACGTTCCTCAACATCACGCTGTCCGAGTCGGAGCCGCTCAGGTTCGTCGGCCTGGAGAACTACCAGCGGCTCTTCGGCGACAGGCAGGCGTGGGCCTCGCTCTGGGTGACCGCCCGCTTTGCGCTGCTCTGGCTGCCGGTGGTCGTCGCCCTGCCGTTCCTGCTGGCCGTCGCCGTCAACAGCCGGTACGTGCGCGGCGGCGGGCTGCTACGAGTCCTGCTGTTCATGCCGTACGTGGTGCCGTTCGTGGCCGGCGCGCTGATCTGGCAGAACATGCTGGTCGACGACGGCTGGATCGACTCGGCCCTGCGCCGGATCGGCGTCGCCCACCCGCCCAGCTGGCTGAACGACCCCACCTGGGTGATCCCGGGGCTCGTCCTGATCGGACTGTGGGGGCTGGGCTCGGGCATCATCATCAACCTCGCCGGACTGCGCGGCATCCCCACCCACCTGTACGACGCGGCCAGGCTCGACGGGGCGGGCTGGTGGCGCCGACTGCGCCATGTGACGATCCCGATGATGTCGCCGGTGCTCTTCTACACGATGATCCTCGCCGTCGTCGATGTCATGCAGTACTTCCTCGTGCCGCTGGTGCTCTTCGACGGCAGCGGCGACCCCGGCGGGGCGACGCGCTTCTTCAACCTCTACCTGTACCAGACGTTCTTCACCTTCCAGGAGATGTCGTACGGGTCGACGTTGGCCTGGCTGCTCTTCGTCATCACCCTCGTCGTGACCCTCCTGTTGTTCCGCCTGTCCCGGCACTGGGTCCACTACACGAGCGAAAGGTGATCCGGTGACACCGCACATCGCCCGACGCGTCCGGGTCGCGCTGATGACGATCGTGATGTTCGGCGTCGTCGTCGCGTTCCTGGCCCCTCTGGCGCAGATGACGCTGACGTCGCTCAAGAGCGAGCGGCAGATCAGCCAGGCGCGCTCGCCGCTTCTGCCGTCCGACCCGCGCGGCTACACCTACCAGGGGCAGCGGTACGACGTGTACCTCGTGCCCGTCGACGGCACGGTCCGCGAGCTGGCCCTGGTGAAGAAGGGACGCACGGAGAGCGGTTTCGTCGACCCGGCCGAGCCGGAGAAGGGAGTCATCACCTGGCGGGGCTCCTGGCGCGGCCTCCAGCCGAGCTGGACCCTGGCACCGCGGTGGTCGAACTACTCCGACGTGTGGAACCTGATCGACTTCCCCCGATTGCTGTTCAACACCGTCGCGATCGCGCTGATCGGCACGCTCGGCACCGTCCTGTCCTGCACGCTGGTCGCGTACGGCTTCGCCCGCTTCCGCTTCCCCGGACGGGGACCGCTGTTCACCCTGCTCATCGCCACGATCTTCCTGCCTGTCACGGTGACGCTGATCCCGACGTACACCGTCTTCGCGAAGATCGGCTGGGTCGGCACCTGGCTGCCGCTGCTCGTGCCGACGTTCTTCGCCAACGCCTACAACGTCTTCCTGCTGCGGCAGTACTTCATGACGATCCCGCGCGAGATGGACGAGGCGGCCGCGATCGACGGGGCGGGACCGCTGCGCACCCTGCGCTCGGTGATCGTGCCGCAGGCCTGGCCGGCGATCGCCGCCGTCATCCTTTTCAACTTCGTCTACACCTGGAACGACTACTTCACCCCGCTCGTCTACCTGTCGGGGCAGCCGGACCTTCAGCCGCTCCAGGTCGGGCTCGCCGCCTTCAACGGCCTCTACACCCACAACCCCGCCTACATCCAGGCCGGCACGATGATGACGATCGCGGTGCCGGTGCTGCTGTTCGTCTGCTTCCAGCGCACGTTCGTCCGGGGCATCATGAGCACCGGAGTCGACAAATGACCCGGGCCGCCGGGGCCCCGGTCCACCGGAGCGCCTGAGGACCTGTTCGCGGTCGCCGAAGCCGGGCTTCCCGGTTGTCGGCGACGCGGCGGGGCATGAACCGGCTACGGGGCACGCCCACCCGTGACCTGCGGAAAAACGGATCACATGGTGGCGGCGCGTCCACGACCTCGCTGGGACATGACCGCACGGATGCGGTGCGGTCGGCCGCCACCAGGGGCCGATTCGGCCGGCGTGCCGCCGTCCCCGCGACGGTGACCGCCGGCAGGAGGGACGGATCAGGTGAAGGCGTTCGTGATGAAGGAGATCGGGCGCGTGGGCTTCATGGAGAAGCCCATTCCGCGGCCAGGCCCGGTGGACGCCGTCGTACGGACGACAAGGGCCCTCATCTGCACATCGGACTCCCACACGGTCAGGGGCGGCATCGGTCCTCGGGAGAACCTGACGCTGGGTCACGAAGCGGTGGGCATCGTGGACGCCGTGGGAAGCGAGGTGGCGTACTTCCGGCCCGGCGACCGCGTCCTGGTCGGCGCCATCACCCCCGACTGGGGCGACCCGTCCTCGCAGAACGGGTACCCGTCGCAGTCCGGCGGGCCGCTCGGAGGCTTCAAGTTCGCGAACTCCAAGGACGGAGTGTTCGCCGACTATTTCCACGTGAACGAGGCCGACGCCAATCTCGCGCGAATCCCCGACGGCATCCCCGACGAGATGGCGGTCTACTGCGCCGACATGCTCTCGACCGGATTCATGGGGGCGGAGAAGGGGAGCATCCCGATCGGCGGGACCGTCGCCGTCCTCGCGCAGGGCCCGGTGGGCCTGATGGCGACGGCAGGGGCCAGGCTCCGCGGCGCCGGCCTCGTCATCGGGGTCGAATCGGTCCCACGCCGGCAGCGACTCGCGCGCACGTACGGCGCGGACGAGATCGTGGATTTCACCGGTGAGGACGTCCTCGGGCGGATACTGGAACTGACACGTGGCGAGGGCGTCGACACCGCCATCGAGGCACTCGGCGCGGATGTGACGTTCCAGACCGCGGTCAAGATAACCAAGCCCGGCGGCACGATATCCAACATCGGCTATTTCGGAGAAGGGGAGTTCGTGCGCATCCCCCGCGTCGAGTGGGGGGTCGGAATGGCCGACAAGACGATCGCGACCGGGCTCTGCCCCGGAGGCAGGCTGCGCATGGAGCGACTGCTGCGGGTCCTGGAGACGAAGCGGCTCGACCCCACCCACATGACAACTCATGAGTTCCGTTTCGACGACATGGAGCGGGCCTTCGAGGTCGCGGACAAGAAACTCGACGACGTCGTGAAAGTGCTGATCACCTTCTAGCTCTGTACCCTTCCGGCCCTGCGGAAGCGAGGCGGCATGCTCAATCCGGATCCACCGTTCCGGCCGGTTCGCAGGCGTGACGGCTACCTCCCGCTGGAGGACCTCGGCCTCATCGGGGACGGCGCGACGGCCGCGCTGGTCGGTCTCGACGGGTCCATTCCGTGGCTGTGTCTTCCCCGGTTCGACGCCGAGCCGCTGTTCTGCGCTCTGCTGGATCACGCACGGGGCGGGCATTTCACGATGACGCCGGAGGAGTTGCGGGAGGCCCGGCAGTGGTACGAACCCGACACCGGGGTGCTGGTGACCGAGTTGCGCGGCACCACCGGCCTGGTCCGGATCACCGACGCGCTGGCCCTGCGCTCCGGCGCCGACCTGACCGACGACGCTCCCGTCGACAGGGCCGAACTCATCCGGTCGGCCGTGGTCCTGTCCGGGAACGTCCGCCTCCGGGTGGACGTGGAGCCCCGCGGCGGCGCACAGGCCCGGGCCCTGTTCAGCGGGCTGGACGTGCGGGCGTACCGGCGGCCGGACCTGCGGCTGCACCTCCCCGCCAACCGTCCCCTGACCGGCCTGCACAGCGCGTACGACCTGGAGCAGGGCGACCGTCTCGACCTGGTGCTGTCCTGGGGACGCTCCCACCGCCACCACCGGTTCGACGCCGAGGCGATGCTGCGGGGAACCGCGGACGCGTGGCGTCACTGGATGACGCATTGCGATTATCACGGGCCTGAGGAATCGCTGGTCAGACGTGCTGCGATCACCCTGAAACTGTGCGACCACTGGGTCAACGGCTCGCTGGTGGCGGCGCCCACGTCCTCGCTGCCCGCACCGGTCGGTGGCGTCCGGAACTGGGACTATCGCTACGCCTGGATCCGCGACGCGGCCTTCGCCGTGTTCGCCATGCGTCGCATCGGCTTCGTCGGCGAGGCCGACGCCTTCCTCGGCTGGGTTCTCGACGCCTTCGAGCAGAGCGGGCGACCTCGGATCATGTACGACGTGGACGGCCGCCCGGTACCCGACGAGGTCGAGGACGGCGAGCTGGAAGGCTACCGGCGCTCCGGCCCGGTGCGCTGGGGCAACGGAGCCGCCGACCAGCGCCAGCACGATATCTACGGCGAGGTGCTGGACTGCGCCGACCAGTGGCTGCGCTCCTGCGGGGACCTCCAGCCCGATCTCTGGCACAGCCTGGCCGGGCTGGCCGACCTCGCGGGCCAGGCGTGGCGGCAACCGGATCAGGGCATCTGGGAGGTGCGCGGCGAAGGTCGCGTGTTCACGTACTCGGCCGGGATGTGCCAGGTTGCCGTGGACCGGGCCGCGGCGATCGGTGCGCGGCTTGGACTGCCCGGGCAGGTCGCGGCATGGCGCGCCTCGGCCGAGCGGCTGCGCCACCTCATCCTGACCCAGTCGTGGAACGAGGAGGCGCGGAGCCTGCGCGAGCACCTCGACGGCAGCGGCGGTCTGGACGCCAGCCTGCTCGCGCTTCCGCTGCGCCGCGTCGTGCCCGCCGATCACCCGCGGATGGTGGCCACCACCAGTGCCATCGCCGATCGCCTCTCGGCCGGCGGCGGCCTGCTCTACCGCTACCTGCACGATCAGTCGACCGACGGCGTACCCGGTGACGAGGGCGCCTTCCTGCTGTGCAGCTTCTGGCTGGTCGACAACCTGGTACGGCAGGGCCGGGTCGGAGAAGCCGACGAGCTCTACGCGTCCCTGTGCGCCCGGGCGAGCCCGCTCGGGCTGCTGCCGGAGCAGATCGACCCCTCGACCGGCGAGTTCATCGGCAACTTCCCGCAGGCGTTCAGCCACATCGGGGTCATCGCCAGCGGGGTGAACCTCACACGGGCGAAGGCAGGCGCGACAGCATGATCGATCGACTCGCGATCTTCGGAGCGACGGGTGACCTCAGCGCACGCTATCTGCTGCCGGGGCTGGCCGCCCTGAGGGCGGCCGGGCATCTGGGCGACGGGTTCCAGCTGACCTGCGCCGACCTGGAGAGCTGGGACGACGAACGGTTCCGGGGCTGGGCGGCCACCCAGCTCGACCGCCACGGCACCGCGTGGCCGGTGGACGTCAGGGAGGCGATCATCGCCTCCGCGCGCTACCGGCGGGCCGATATCACCGACCCCGCCGACGTCGCGTCGGTCATCGCCGGCGCGGGACCCGTCGCCGTCTATCTCGCGCTGCCCCCGGCGCTCTTCCCCATCGCGGTCCAGGCGCTGCACCAGGCGGGCCTGCCACCGGACAGCCGGATCGTGCTGGAGAAGCCGTTCGGCGAAGACCTGGACAGCGCCGTCGAGCTGAACCGGCTGCTCGCCGCTCTCGTACCGGAAGAGGCGGTGTTCCGGGTCGACCACTTCCTCGCCATGTCGACCGTGCAGAACGTGCTCGGCAGCAGGCTCGCCAACCGCGTGCTGGAGCCCATCTGGAACAGCACGCACATCGCCGAGGTGGAGATCGTCTGGGACGAGACCCTCACCCTGGAAGGCAGGGCGAGCTACTACGACGGCGTCGGGGCCCTCAAGGACATGGTGCAGAACCACCTGCTGCAGTTGCTGTGCCTGGTGGCCATGGAACCGCCGATCAGCCTCGGCGAGCGCGATCTGCGTGACCGGAAACTCGATGTGCTGCGGTCGGTGCGGCCCCTCACCGGCGACGACGTCCTGCGCCGTACCCGCCGCGCGCGCTACCTGCCCGGCCGGATCGGTGACCGTGACGTACCCGCCTACGTCGACGAGGAGGGCGTGGACCCGGGGCGCCGAACGGAGACCTTCGCCGAGATCGAGCTGCAACTCGACTGTTGGCGTTGGTCGGGAACGACCTTCCGGCTCCGCAGCGGCAAGGCGCTCGGGGCCGACCGCAAGGAGGTCGCGGTGCGCTTCCGGCCCGTGCCCTACGTGCCCTTCGGCCACGGCGGGGAAGCCCTGCCCAACGTGCTGCGCTTCGGACTCGATCCGGAATGCATGACCCTGGATCTGACCGGCATCGGTTCCCACACGCGCACCTTCGTGCCGCTCGCGCTGACCGCGCGGATGGAGCCGCCCGACCTCCCCGCCTACGGCAGGCTCCTGCTGGACGTCCTGAACGGGGATCCCACCCTGTCCATCCGCGGTGACGAGGCCGAGGAGGCGTGGCGGATCCTCGCGCCCGTACTGTCGGCCTGGTCGGACGACCTCGTGCCACTCGAGGAGTACCCGGCCGGCTCGGACGGGCCGGCCCCCCGGCAGCCGTACGGAGCCGACCCGGCGTGAACGGAGGAGTGGGGGGCCGGGCATTGGGATGTTGATAACATCCCAATGCCCTTAACATCTAAAGACTTCCCCGGGAGGACCTGATGGCGATCCGGCATCTGTACGTGGTCCGGCACGGTGCGGCGGACGCGTTCGGAGAGCTGACCGACGTCGGACAGCGGCAGGCGGAACTGCTCGCGGAGCGCCTGGCCCACCTGCCGGTCGACGCCGTGTGGCACTCGCCGCTGCCCCGGGCCGCGAGGTCGGCGCGGATCATCGGCGAGCACCTGCGCGGCGTGCCCGTGCGGGAGGCGGACGAGCTGGTCGACCACGTCCCGCACGTGCCGGCGCAGGCGCCGCCGGCGTGGGCCGGGTTCTTCGACGGGTACGACCCCGAGGAGGCGGCCGAGGGTGAGCGGCTCGCGGACGCGCTGACCGGCCGGTTCGCGCGCCCCGCGGAGACCGAGACGCACGAGGTCCTGGTCACCCACGCCTACCAGGTGGCCTGGCTGGTACGGCACGCCCTGGACGCCCCGCGGGAACGGTGGCTGGCGATGAGCTGCGGGAACGCGGCGATGACGGCGATCGCGTACTACGACGGCGCGGCGCCGGCACTGCTGGTGTACAACGACATGAGCCATCTGCCGTCGGACCTGCGCTGGACCGGGTTCGGCCCCGGCGTCCGGCCCTGAGGCGCGCGCCCGGCGACCGGTCAGTCGCGGCGGAGCGCGGCGTGGGCGTCGCGCAGCCGCTGGGCCTCTCCGCGCGCTGACCGGTCGCCCGAGACGTCGTCCGCCCAGGCGAGCAGCCGGTGCAGGTGGGCGTCGGCCGCTCCCGTGGCGACGCGGGGGCGGCCGAGCGCCACCTCGCCGCTGGTCCCGTCGATGGTGATGGTCGCGCCCTCACCGAGGGTGCGCCCACCGACCCTGATCGAGGTGCCGTCGACGGTGAGGTCCCCGGCTCCGACCACCGCCGGTTTGCCCATCGCGCGGGCGACGACCGCGGCGTGGCTCGCCGGGCCGCCGCGCGCGGTCAGGACGCCCGTGGCGGCGGCCAGACCGCGCATGTCGTGCGGGGACGTCTCCGGTCGCACCAGGACGACCGGGCCGTCGGCGGCCATGCGCACCGCGGCGTCGGTCGTGGTCGCGACCCGGCCGACCGCGACACCGGGGCAGGCCCCCACGCCCCGGGTGAGGACGTCGACGTCCGGCGCCACGATGCGGGGCGTGCGCACGTGCTCCAGGTGGTGTGGCGAGACCCGCAGCAGCGCCTCGTCGCGGGTGAGCACGCCCTCGTCGGCGAGGTCGGTGGCCACGCGCACGGCCGCGGCTCCGGTGAACCGGCCGGGGCGGACCTGGAGGAACCACAGCTCGCCGGCCTGGAAGGTGAACTCGACGTAGCACGCGTCGCGGTAGTGTGCCTCGATCCGGCGCAGGGCGTCGAGCAGGCCGGCCCACACGGCGGGCTCCCGGTCGGCGAGCGCGCGCAGGGGCAGGGTGGGGGCGCGGCCCGAGACGACGTCCTCGCCCTGGCGTTCGAACAGGACATCGCCGAACGGGACGTGCTCGCCGGTGTTGGGGTCGCGGCTGAAGGCGACCCCGGTGCCGCTCCGCCCGTCACGGTTGCCGAACACCATCGCCTGCACGATCGCGGCTGTGCCGAGGTCGTCCGCGATGTCGTGGAGTCGGCGGTAGGTCCGCGCGCGCGGCGTGTTCCACGAGGAGAAGACG
Organism: Microtetraspora fusca; assembly: GCF_001570365.1. Lineage (GTDB taxonomy): Bacteria > Actinomycetota > Actinomycetes > Streptosporangiales > Streptosporangiaceae > Microtetraspora > Microtetraspora fusca. Next base: position 220,519 of record NZ_BBYK01000048.1, read on the forward strand.
GCCCGCACCGCCAGCGTCAGCTGGTCGGCGGCGTCCTCGGGGATGGACGCCTCGGTGTCCGCATGCGGGGCGTCGACGTCGGTTCCGGTCAGCGCGGAGGCGAAGCTGGACAAGAACCGGCGTCGGGAAGCGGTCGCGAACAGGGGGTCGCCGGTCTCGGCCGCCAGCGCGGCGGTCGCCTCGGTCGTCAGGCCCAGGTTGAGGATGGTGCTCATCATGCCGGGCATCGACACGCCGGCCCCGGAGCGGACCGACACCGCCAGGGGCCTGTCACCTCCCCCGAAGCGGCGTCCGGTCCGGGTCTCCAGGTCGGCCGTGGCGGTCCGCAGCTCCTCGGCGAGCCCGGCCGGGAAGCTCCCGGTGCGCAGGAACTCTCGGCAGGCCGGCGTCGTGACGACGAACCCGGCGGGCACCGGCAGTCCGAGCCGGTGGAGCAGCACGAGGCCGTGCGCCTTGGCGCCGATGACGTCCGCGGTCTCCGCGACCCCCGCGGAGACCGGGCGCACCCACCTCATCGGGGGATCCCCAGGGTGGCGAGCAGGTCCTCGTGCAGCTCGGCCCACACCGTGTGGTACGACGCGATGTCGTCGGTCACCAGCTCCAGTTCACCCGCGGTGGCGCGGTCGAGTGCCGCGGTGAGGCGGGCCGGGTAGCGGGCGAACCGCGGCAGGACCGCGGACAGGTCGGCGCAGACGAGGGCGAGGCGCCGGTCCAGGTCGGCGAAGAGGTCCAGGACGCGGGCGTCGTAGGACGGGTCGTCGTGCCTGTTGACCGTGGGGACGCCGTCGACGGGCCGCAACTGCCAGGCCGTGCACAGGTCGAGCAGTTCCGGGTTGAGTTCGAGGAAGCGCTCGTACGCCGCGGTCACGACGGGGCGGGCGCCGGCCGTCTCCAGTTCGTCGGTGATCCGCCGGGCGTCCTCGGCGCGGCCGGCCTCGGTCAGGCCCCACGCGCCGGACGGCCGGACGACGTGGCCGGCCACCGCCAGGTCGATCAGATCGGACTCGACCGTGGGCTCGTCCAGCCCCGTGGCCGCCGCCACGCGGGCCACCCCGCAGTAGCCGCAGCAGCGCAGGGCGTGGAGTACCAGCAGGTCGGTCCCGGTCTCGGGCGGCCGGGTCATGCGTCGGTCCTCCGCTTCCGGGAGTCGGCCGGAGCCGTGCCGGCCGCCGAGACGGCGGCGCCCCGTCCGGCGGCCCGTGCGACGATCGCGCCGTCCCGGACGCGCACCGCCGTCTCGGTCTGGTCGTCGACGCCGGCCAGGCCGAGGGCCGACGCCACGAACGCGCCGTCGTCGACGACCAGCCGGAGGGGCCGCCAGGCGTCGGCGGGGAACACGCCGCGCAGGCAGGTGAGCAGGTCGCGGACGCGCAGCCGGACGAGTCGGCCGGTCTCGGCGGGGTCGTCCGTGACGGCGACGACCGTGACGTGCTCACCGGGTCGAGCGGAGCGGACGGCTTCCTCCGCGGCGCCGAGGCGGCGTGCGCCGAGCACGGTCACCAGGCCGTCGGCGGCTAGGTCGACCGGGTCGCCGGTGATCTGGTCGGGCAGACCGGTGGGCGGAGTCCAGGACTCGTGCCGCTGTTCGGCGGGTTCGACGTAGGGCGCGTGCGCCGGGGCCCACGTGTCGGCGAGGTCGAGCCCGGCCAGATGCCGGCAGGCGCGCACCCGGTCGAAGGGGTCGCCGAAGCCGGGCGCCGTCTCGGCCAGGGCGCCCGCGCCGCCGAGCAGGGTCAGCACCAGCTCGGCCAGGCGGACCCGCCGCCCGGCCATCGGGTCCCGGGACTCCAACCCGACGGCGAGCAACAGCGCCTCCAGGCGGGCGAGCTGGGCGAGCACGGCCCGGCCCCGGTCGTCGTCCACGACCCCGACGAGCGACCGCAGCCGCAGCCGGCCGCCGGGCGCGTCCTCGTCGACCAGGGGCAGGCGGTCCAGCCACGTCCGGGCGAACTCCCCCAGCGCGTCCTCCAGGGACACCGGCGGCCGCACGGGCTCCACTGTGGCCGTCTCCTCGACCATCGCGACGAGCACCGCCAGGTAGAGCGCGCGCTTGCTCGGGAAGTTCGAGTACACCGCGCCCCGGGTCAGCTCGGCCCGCTCGGCGATCCGGTCGACCTTGGCCGGGGTGTAGCCGCATTCGACGAACTCCTCCCGTGCCGCCGCCAACACCGCCGCGCGGGTACGCGCCTGCTGTTGGGCCCGCGTCAGTCGCGCCATCGCCGCTCCCTCCCACGACAGATCGACATGTCCACACAATCCAGATGACATTATCATCCGAGCTCCGGTGGTGGCCGGGGACCGCCGCCACGGCGATCGCACGTCCAGCCGCCGCGACCTGGCACCCGGGTGCCAGGTCGCCATTCCGCGTTCGATGACCTCGATGATCCGGGGCCGTAGGCCAGACCGGCCGGCCGGCGACGAGCACGTCGTGGACGCCGACCACCCCGCCTGGGCCCGGAGCCGCGGGTGCCGTTCGCGGACGGCCCCTCCTGAGCAGGAGCGCGAGCGGGGGAACGCCGTGGCGGCGAAGACTTGCATCCGGTACCCAGGTACAGGCTTACCGTCCAGGTATGACCAAAGACACGGCCCTTGACCTGGGATGGGCTCCTTCAGCCTGCACCCTGCCCACCGCCGAGCAGCCGCTGCGCGTCGCCGAGTTCGACGCCTTGTTCGCCGAAGCGGTGCAGGCCATCACGCGCCCGGAGCGGACGCGGTTGCGGCTGGAACTCGTCTTCGGCCCGGACAACGCCGCCCGCGCCGCCGAGCTGACCGCACGGGAGAACGGCTGCTGCTCCTTCTTCACCTTCGCCCTCACCGTCGCCGGCGGCACCCTGACGCTGGAGGTGGCGGTGCCGCCGGAGCACGTCGAAGTGCTGGACGCGCTGCAGGCGCGCGCCGGCGCGACAGCCGGGTCTGTGTGAAGCGGCCGCGCTCGGCCGCCACAAGGAAAGGGATGCGATGGAGCGCATCACGCGGCGCCCGTCGTTCATCGACAGCCGACGCTATTGGACCGGCACCTTCAGTTCCCGAAAGTCTGCGATCTTGACGTTCAGCGTGGCCGCGTTCTCGGGTAGGGCGAACAGGTCCCAGAACTCCTTCACCTGGCCCGGTCCGAACTTCTCGGTGCTCAACCGCACTCCGGCCAAGTCGCTGCAGGCGCAGTAGGAGTCGATGTGGCCGTCGCCGGCAGGCGTTTGGAGGCGGCCGGGCAGGTACTGGCGCCTGGCCGTCACGTCGGTCAATGTGACGTTGGCGGCGGCCTGGTGCTTGAACGACATCCAGTCCCGCGCGTGATGCAGTCCGTTGAACCAGGCCGCGCGGTCGCCCTCGTTGGTGATGCGGTACGTGAGCAGGCCGAGGCCGTCCGGCAGCCGCCGAAGGCCGGTCACCTCCATGGAGATCGGCTGGCCGTCCGCCTTTCCCGTGTCCTTCAGCCCGGCTCCGCCCGGGGCGGCCGAGGTTGAGGACGTGGCCGCCGGCTCGGTCTCGACGGCCTGCGGCCTGGCGAACATCACCGTGACCCGGCGGTTGCGCCGCCTCCCCTCCTCGGAGTCGTTGCTGTAAAGCGGGCGGCGCGAGCCGTACCCCCTGGCTTCGAAACCGACGTCCTTCCGGGTGACGAGCGCGGACAACGCCCGCTGTACGGCCCGGGCGCGGGAGGCGGAAAGCGGATCGTTGATGGCGTCGGTGCCGGAGGAGTCCGCATGCCCCTCCACCTTCACCGTGGGCCCGGCCGAGGAATCGACCAGCTTCGCGGTGCGTGCCAGTGTCGCCTTGGCCCTCGGGGTGAGCGTGGCCTTGTTGACCGCGAACAGTACGTCCGAGGAGAGGTTGACCTGGAGGTCCTTGCCGTCGTCCGCCGTCTCGTCGGACCGGTCAAGCGCTTCGGATGGCGTCACGACCTGGCGCACGACGGTCGTGACGGGTTCGGCATCGGGGTCGGGGATGAGCATGCCGGGAGGGGTGACGGGTGGCTCGTCGCTGATCGGCACGTTCGGCATCGGGGGGCCGACCGGAGTGACCACTGTGGTGGTGGCGGCGTTGCCGGCGGGGGCAGGCATGACCGCGTACAACGCCAGCGACCCTCCGGGGGCGATGAAGTAATCGAGGCCATCACGATCCTGGTCGCTGCACAGGCAGGGCGAGCCGGCCGGCTTGTAGGGCAGGATCCAGGTACGGGCCGCGGCGTCGAGCACACCGATGCCCGACGCCCACCGGATCTCCCCCAGCGGGCGCGTGAAGTCACCCATCTCGCCGGTCCATGTCAGCTTTTTGGTGCCCGTGTTGGTGAGCCTGAGCTGGATGACCAGGTGCCTGCCCTTGACCCTGTTCAGCCCGACGACTTCAACCTTGAGCTCCGGGGTCATGGTGCTGCGCGTCTCGGCCAGCGCGGGCCGCGGTGCCTGCTCGGAGGCGTCGGGGGCGGCTGAGGCGGAGGTCGCCGCGGCGGTGCCGGAGGATGTAGGGGACGTCGCGGAGTTCGGTGGCGTGGCGTCCTGCGCTCCTCCACAGGCCGACACCATGAACAGCGCCAAGAACGATAGAACAGTTCGAAAACTCACCCGGTCAATACTGCATGACCTTGGGCCAGGGACCGCCGTCGAGGCGATCATCCAATGCCGGAAGCCCAGCCCGGCTATGCCGACCTGGGCTTTCCCACTGCTGCGCGGCCAGGGACCCGGACCCCGGACCCGCTGATCCGATGGCCGGCTCCTGGCATTCCGGATCGGCCTCGTCGGGAAGGTGCGGCCCGCGTACCGGGCAGAGCGGCCATGCAACCGCCGCTGACTACGGCGTGTAGACCTGGGAGACCTTCACGATCCGCTTGCTGGAGTCGAACCACACGTAGAAGCCCATCCTCCTGGCGGAGGACGGCTTCAGGTGCGTGCGCAGCCACTCGTAGCTCACCCGCTTGGAGGCCGAGCCGTTCGCCAGGATGTTGACGTACAACTTGGCCTTCGGGGAGACCTCGTAGTCGCGCCACTTACCCGTCCGCTTCCAGCTCCACGCCTCGAACTCGGGGTTCTTCCAGATCTTGCCCATGGCGAAGCCCAGATGGCCGTCCTCGGCGGGGGCGAGGAACCCGAACCGCTTGGTCGTGGCCGTGGCTGTGGCTGTGGCCGTGGCTGCCTCGGCGGGAGCGGCCACCGCCAGGGCGAGGATCAACACGAAGAGGATTCTTCTCATAAGGGAACCAATATCGCGATCTTCGCATTCTCGCCAACACGCCCCACGGTGTCGTGGTCCGGTCGGGTCGGCCTGATTGAGCGGTGAGCCGCTCGCGTAGGTATTTCCCGCTTCCGAGGCAGTGCCGAGCACGTACCCTGCGCTCAGAGATCAGGGAGTACCGAGCGATCAGAGCGAGCTGAGCGACGGGAGCCATCTTGATCGAGCAGATGAGAAACGACTGGTGGTGGCGTCCCGGCTGGCGGGTCAAGGTCCAGTTCGCCGTGCCACAGCCGTACGGGCACGGTGATGGTCCCGAGGCCGAAACCCCACGGGCTGCCGAACAGCGCCATGACGTCGTCGACCCAGCCTTCGATGCCGGGGCGCGCACGGTCGAACCGCTCCGGGGTCGCCCACCCAGGCATCGGATCAGAGCACGATAATGCGGTGACAGCGGTGTCGCCGCACTACGAAGCTTGGATCATGTCACACGATCTTCGGCTGCGAACCACCTTCGACCACGCGGCTGACACCTATCAGAACGCACGCCCCGACTACCCTGCCGAGCTGTATTCGGACCTGCTCACGATCACGGCGATCACGCCACCCGCGCACCTGCTCGAAGTCGGATGCGGTCCGGGGAAAGCCACGCTGCCATTGGCGCGGATGGGCTTCGGGATCACCGCGGTCGAACTCGGCAGTGCTCTGGCGGCGGAGGCACGGCACCGCCTCGCCGAATTCGCCGACGTTTCCGTAGTCACGTCGTCATTCGAAGACTGGGAACCGCCGACAGGGATCCGCTTCGATCTCGCCTACGCGGCCACGGCGTGGAAGTGGGTGGACCCCGAGGTCAAGTACGCGAAAGCAGCCAAGCTGCTCACCGAGGGCGGCCACTTGGCCGTGTGGAACGCCGAGCACGCAATGCCGGCAGACTTCGACCCGTTCTTCACCGAGATCCAAAAGGTCTACGAGGAAATCGGCGAAGGCCACGACGGCCCGTGGCCACCGCCACCGCCCGAGGCCCTGCCCAACCCCATCGCCACCGAGTTCGAGGCCTCCGGGCATTTCACGGTGGTCGGGACGAGACTCTACGTCTGGGCTTTGCGCTACACGGCAGACGAATACATCGCTCTGCTTGACACCTTCTCCGGCCACATCGCCATGGAGCCGGCCAAGCGTGAACACCTCTACCAGGAGGTACGCCGCCGCCTCGCCGCACGCCCGGACGGGCGACTCACCCGCCACTGGTCGGTCGTCCTCACGATCGGCCGACGCCTGTGACGTGGGTGTCCCCCAGAGTCGCCGCTTCTCACCGCCGGATCACGTGCGTGGCCACCGTACGCTCGCGCGGGGCGCAGCCCGCCTCTTTGTCCGGCCGAGCTCATCTCAGAGCGCCAGTTCCAGGTTGATCTGGTAGACGCCGGTCATGATGGTCTCGAAGTCCGCCACGATCTCCGGCGCGTACTCCCCGCTGTTGCGCGGCTTCACACGAAGCGGTCGTCCTTCGTACGTCGCGGTGATCCGGTAGCGACCGACGGGCACGTCGTGCACGCCGGAACCGTCACCGGTCCGGCTCGACTTCCGGGTGATGGTGCTCCCCTGCGAACCGTCGATTAACGGCCCTTCGGGGGTGAGCGTGAGCTCCACGTTCTCGTCCTGCAGGTACGCCTCCGGATCCTGCGGGTCGCGGTAGTCCAGATAGATGAGCACCGAGCTTCCGTGGACACCCAGGCCATCGGCTCTCTGCCCGGTGAGCTTCCAGGTGAAGTTCCTGATCGCGCCGGTGGGCCCTGCGAAGGAGTTGTCGTCGTCGGGCGCCAGGTCCAGGGAGTATGTCTGCCCGTTGTACTGACGGGTCACCGTGGCCGTCACGTGGAACGTGGTGGCGACATTCGTCTCCACGCGGTAGAAGCCGTCGGCGTCGGTCGGAACGATGAGGTTGCTGTTGTACAGCAGTTGGTTGTCCGCGACGACCTGCACGCCGGCGAGCGGCTTGCCCTTCCCGTCGACCACCCGACCCTTGAGCACACCGGGTTCGATCTCCCCGACGCCGGCCTGTTCTCCGCTCACCGAATCACTCCTCCGTCCGCCGCCTGCCGTGTCCGTCACCTCTGCCGTCCCGGAGCTTCCGGGAATCCCGGTCATCCCACATCCGGTCAGGGTCACGGCCAACAGGCCGGTCGCCAACAACGTTCTTCGCACCCGGAGCACGCTAAAAGGCTGATCTTGCACTCCACTTGGAGGTGCCTGGGATCGCCACGCGGCGAGCGACCTGGCGTGGGCGATGACAGGGCCCGGCGGTCATGTTGTACGTGGACGCCATGGAGTGCCGGTAGGCGCCGGTGGCGGCCACCACGATCAGATCGCCGGGGCGGAGGTTGGCGGGATGCTCCACGCCCTGGGCGATCACGTCCACGGCCGCGCTGTGGTGACCGCCGCGACATAGTGGCGTGGACCCGAAGGGCAGACAGTTCGGCCGAGGAGTTGAGGACAAAGCCCCGGCCCCATGTCATGAGAACAGCGCCCTGCGATGTGGCAGGTGTTCAGAGAACCGTAAGTCCACGTGCCGCGAGCACGGCCACGGCCTGGGCAGAACTGATGACAGCGCCGGCGAAAGCACGGAGTTGGCCGTCGTCAGGTTCCCCTATGTCGGCCCCCCGGAGGTCGGCCTTGGCGAACTTCGTGTCGACCAACCTGGCGCGGACAAGGCGGCAGTCGGTGAAAACGGCACCGGTGAAGTCGCAGGCGGCGAGGTTCGCCTCGTCGAATCGGATTCCGTTCAACTCCTGCTTCCGGAAGGAACATCCGGACAGGTCGGCCAGGGTGAGATTGGAGTGGGAGACGGAGAAGGACGTCCCCCTGGATCCGCCCAGCGCGGCACCGATCATCCGGCAGCCGGTGAAGCGCGCGTCCGTCAGCAGCGCGTTGCCGAACTGCGCGCCCGACAGGTCGACACTGGTGAATTCCGCGTCGGTCAACTCGGCTCCGCCGAATCGGGTCGTCGCGCCGCCGCCGCCGTTGAATCGGGCGCCTTCGAGGTCCGCGCCGCGGAAATCGGTTCTTAGGAGACCGCACCCCTCGAAGACGTAGCCCGCCAGGTCGGCCTCCCCAAGATCGGCGTCCGACAGGTCACAGTCTTTGAAGACGTACGGTTCCGCCGCCAGCAGATCGGTGAGCGCCGTACCCGAGAGATCGAGCCCTTCGATGTGCCGTTCCTCTGCCAGCAGTTCTTCGATGTTCATGCCTTGAATCCGTTCTGAAACGCGGTGGCCGAGGATATGGAGCAGCAGACGCGGTTTTCCTGATCACGTCGTGAACGCCCGGACGAGCGTGTCACCGAGCAGGCGTCCCGCCTCCTCCGGGCTCCTGCGCCCGGCGACCACCTGCTCGTTCGCGCCGACGGCGAGGGCGCGGATCATCGCGTACGACCAGTCCGGCGGCAGGTCGGTTCGTACCTCGCCCCGCCCGTGTGCGGCGACGAGCCAGGCGAGCAGAGGCTCGGCCGGGGAGGGGTGCTTCAGGGGGTCGTCGATGACGAGGTCGCGATGCGTGTCGAGAAAGCGATAGCGCTCACCGATCCCCACGATCTCGGGCCCGAGCCGGCGGAGGATCGCGGCGGCCGTATCGCCCTCGGCGATGGCCGCGGCGACGACCGCCCGTTGCTCGTCCACGACCATCGCGAAGAGCGCGCGGACGAGATCCTCACGTGAGGGGAAGTGCCGGTAGACGGTGGTGCGGCCGACGCCGGACGCGTCGGCGATCTCCTGAATGCTCGCCTCGGGCTTCTGGCCGAGCAGGCGCATCGCCGTGGCGAGCACGGCATCGCGATTCCGCTGGGCATCGGAGCGAAGGAGGGGTTTCTTGTCGGGCACGGAGAGGCGACCACCCTGGAGATGAATTGGAACAGTGGAGTACCAATTGGAACACCACTGTACCAGTTCATCGGCGGCCTTCGCGGTGAGGGCGTGGTCAGAGGAAGTAGAGCCGGTTGAGGCTGACGCTCTGGGCGGGTGGGGAGGAGACGAGGTCGCCGTCGAGGGTTACCCGGCCGGTGGAGGCGTCCACCTGTACACGCCCCGTACGGACGTTCCGGACCATCGCCGACGGCCCGATGCCGCGGGTGTTCCGGACCCCCACCCGGCGCCGGCGTGTGGGCATGCGGTCCGATTCGGCGGCCGCGGCGGCCTCGCTGACGAAGGCCACCGACAGGTCGGCGGCGGTGGCTCCATGGGCGCCGAACTGCGGGCCCAGCACGAGCGGCTCGCACGCGTCGGTGGACGCGTTGGGGTCGCCGGTCACACCGAAGGCGGGGAACCCGGCCTTGAGCACGAGCTGCGGCTTGGCCCCGAAGTACTGCGGCCGCCACAGAACGATGTCCGCCAGCTTGCCGACACTGATGGAGCCGATCTCGTGCGCGAGTCCGTGGGCGATCGCGGGGTTGATGGTGAGCTTGGCGATGTAGCGGAGAACCCGGTCGTTGTCGTCGCTTCCCTCGACCCCCCGTTCGGCCTTCATCTTCGCGGCCATCGCGAGGGTCCGGCGGACGGTCTCCCCGGCCCGGCCCATTCCCTGGGCGTCGGAGGAGGTGATGGGGATGACCCCGAGGTCGTGCAGGACGTTTTCGGCGCCCATCGTGCCCGCCCGGATGCGGTCGCGGGCCATGGCCGCGTCGCCGGGCAGGTCGGTCTTCAGACCGTGCGCCGAGACGATCATCCCGAAATGCTCGCCGAGGGCGTCGCGGCCGAACGGCAGGGTCGGGTTGGTGGAGGACCCGATCACGTTGGGCAGGCCGGCCATGGTGAGCACGTCGGGGACGTGGCCCCCGCCGCACCCCTCGATGTGGAAGGCATGGATCGTCCGGCCCTCCAGGACGGCCACGGTGTCCCGCACCGACAGGCACTCGTTGAGCCCGTCGGAGTGCAGGGCCACCTGGACGTCGTAGTCCTCGGCGACACGCAGCGCGGTGTCCAGGGCGCGGATGTGGGCGCCCATGTCCTCGTGCACCTTGAACCCGGAGGCGCCGCCCTCGGCCAGCGCCTCGACCAGGGGCGCGGGATCGGAGGAGGAGCCGCGGGCCAGGAAGCCGATGTTGACCGGCCAGGCGTCGAACGCGTTGAAGGCATGCCGCAGCGCCCAGGGCGAGTTCACGCCGACGCCCCAGACGGGACCGAACTCCTGGCCGATGATCGTGGTCACGCCGGAGGCGAGGGACGCCTGCATGATCCGGGGCGAGAGCAGGTGGACGTGGGTGTCGACGGCGCCTGCCGTGGCGATCATCCCTTCCCCGGAGACGATCGCGGTGCCGGTGCCGACGACGACGTCGACCCCGTCCAGCGTGTCGGGGTTGCCCGCCCGGCCGATGGCGCAGATCCGCCCGGCCCGGATCCCGATGGACGTCTTGCGGATCCCGAGCAGCGCGTCGATCACCAGCACGTTGCTGATGACCAGGTCGCAGGTCTCGCGTACGGCGGCGGCCTTGAGATGCATGCCGTCCCTGGCCGTCTTGCCGAAGCCGGCGAGGAACTCCTCGCCTCGCCGCTGCGCGTCGTGTTCCACGCGTACGACCAGGCCGGAGTCTCCCAGCCGGACCAGGTCGCCGGTGGTCGGCCCGTGTACGGCGGCGTACTCGAAGGCGTCCGTCGTCATGGTGTGTCCTCCCTGCCGCCGCTCACGTTTCCGGCGGTTCTCGTCGAACTCGGGGTGGGCGTGGGCTCCGCGCCCGCGGGCAGGTCGAGGTACCCGCAGGCGCGGGCCCGCCGCAACGCCTCCTCACGTGCTCCGGGGGCGTCGAGCGGACCGTCGACGAACCCGGCGAACCCCACCGCGACCCGCGCGCCGCCGATCGGCGTCAACGGGACGGCGACGGTGTCGCCGGGGCCGAAGCGCAGCGTGGAGCCGGCCGGGATCGCCGCCCTCCTTCCGTAGGCGGCCGCGCGGTCGAAGCGCAGCCTCGGATTGACCTCGAAGAAGTGGAAATGGGAGGTGACGCTGATGGGTACGTCGGCGGTGTTGGTGACCTCGACGGTCGCCACCGGCTCGGCCACCGCGGGCGGCGCGTCGGCCGGGACGATCGCTCCGGGAGCGAGCGGGCCGAGCGAGCCCGCGCCGATCGGGTCGGTGATCACGGCCAGCCTGGTCCCGTCCTCGAAGACCGCCTCCACCTGGACCTCGGTGACGATGTCGGCGACACCGGGCAGGACGTCGTCGGCGCCGAGGACCGCGCACCCCGCCGCGATCGCCTCGGCCAGCCGGGCGCCGTCCCTGGCGGCCTCGCAGACGGTGTCGGCGATCAGCGCCGTCGCCTCCGGGACGTTGAGCCGCAGTCCGCGCGCTCGCCGCGCCCGGGCGAGTTCCGCGGCGGTGAACAGGAGCAGTCGGTCCTGCTCCGTGGGGGTGAGACGCATCAGCTCTTCCTGTGGTCGGGTGATGAGGGAGAAGGCGCCGCCGTCGAGGCGAGGGCGCGGCGGTCGGCGGCGACCCGGCCCGGATCCCAGCCGGGCCGGGGCACCGAGTCCAGCAGCAGCCGGGTGTACGGGTGCTCCGGTGCGGCGAGAACCCGTTCGGTTGGGCCGCGTTCGACGATCGCCCCGCGCCACATCACGACCACGTCGTCGGTGACGCACCGGACGACGCCCAGGTCGTGGGTGATGAACAGGTAGCCGATGCCGGTCTGCTCGCGGATGTCGGCCAGCAGGTTGAGGATCTGCGCCTGCACCGATACGTCGAGCGCCGCCACCGCCTCGTCGAGCACGAGCACGGCGGGTTCGACGGCCAGGGCGCGGGCGATGGCCACCCGCTGCCGCTGGCCGCCGGACAGTTCGCGGGGCAGCGCCGCGGCGGCCCGCTCCCCCAGGCCCACCTGGTCGAGGAGTTCGGCGACCCGTGCGGCGCCGTCCCGCCGGGGGAAGTGCAGCCGGAGGGTCTCACGCAGCGCCGTGCCCACGGGGATCCTCGGGTCCAGGGACAGGAACGGGTCCTGGAAGACCATCTGCACCTCGCGGGCCCGCCGCAGCCGCTCGGCCCGGCCGTGCCGCCGGCTCTCCGTACGGTCGCGTCCCGCCACCGCCACCTGACCGGTGTCGGCGTGTTCGAGGCCGACGATGATCCGTGCGGTGGTGGTCTTGCCCGACCCGGACTCTCCGACCACGCCCAGCGATCGTCCCTTGTCCAGAGTGAACGAGACGTCGTCCACCGCGCGTACCACGCCGTACGTCTTGCGCAGGCCGCTTACCCGCAGGACGGGATCGGCCCCTCCTGTCATCTCATGCACGAGGGCGGTCCCCTTCCCGTACGGTCGCCAGGACGAGCTCGCCGGCCCGGTGGCAGGCGACGCCGTTCTCCGGCTCGGGTCGCTCGGCACGACAGCGTTCGATCGCGTACGCGCACCGGGCCGCGAACGGACAGCCGGACAACGGGGCGCGCAGATCCGGAGGCTGCCCGGGGATCGCGGCGAGCCGCTCGCTGGGCGCCTCCAGCCGGGGCGTGGAGTCCAGCAGCGCCGCCGTGTACGGATGGCGCGGCGCGCCGAACAGCGACCCGGCCGGGCCGTGCTCGACGATCCGGCCCGCGTACATGACGAACACCCGGTCGCTGATCGCGGCCGCCAGCCCGAGATCGTGGGTGACGAAGAGCATCCCCGTCCCGAAGGTGTTCCGCAGGTCCGCCAGCAGGGCCACGATCTCGGCCTGGGTCGTGACGTCCAGCGCGGTTGTGGGCTCGTCGCACAGGAGCAGCCCCGGATCGTTCATGAGCGCCGAGGCGATCATGATCCGTTGGAGCATGCCGCCGGACAACTCGTGGGGGTACTGGCTGAGAACCCGGTCGGTCAGCCCGACGGCCGCGAGCAGGTGCCGCGCCCGTACGACGGCTCGCTCGCCCCCGGCTCCTCCGTTGATGCGGGCGCTCTCGGTGAGGAAGTCCCCGAGCCGCCGCAGCGGGTTGATGGCCGCCCGCGGGTCCTGGAAGATCATCGAGGCCGTGCCGGCCCGCAGGTCCCGCAGCCGGGCGGGCGTCATCGTGAGGACGTCCTCGCCGGCGACCCGGACCGACCCTCCCACGGCCGCCTGGCGGGGCAGCAGCCCCAGGGCCGTCCGCAGGGTCATCGACTTGCCCGATCCCGACTCGCCGACGAGAGCGACGATCTCCGAGGCGCCGACGGTGAGGTCGACGCCGTCCAGGACCGGGCGGGCGGTGCGCGGCAGCCGCAGGGTCAGCCCGTCGATCTCCAGTACATGCGTCGCGGCGCTCATCGTTCCCTCCTGGCGACCCGGTCGGCCCAGTGCTCGCCGACGACGTTGAAGGCGACGACCGTCACGACGATCAGGACGCAGGGGAGGACGGCCGACAGCGGCTTGCCCTGCAGGAGGGCGGTCTGCCCGGCGTTGATCATCGACCCCCAGTCCGGGGTCAGCGGCGGGACGCCCAGGCCGAGGAAGGACAGCGCCGCCATGTCGAGCAGCGCGTACCCGAAGTTGACCGTGGACTGGGCGAGGACGACGGGTGCGATGTTCGGGATCAGGTGCCGTACGCAGATGGACAGCCCGGAGAACCCCTGGACCCGGTAGGCGGCGAGATACGGACGCTGTCGTTCGCTCAATGTGAGGCTGCGCGCCAGCCTGCTGACGAACGGCAGGTAGGCCAGCGACAGCGCGACCACGGGAGCGAGAAGCCCCTCACCGTAGAGGGCGACGAACAGGATCGCCAGCAGCAGGCCGGGGAACGCCAGCAGCAGTTCGCTGCTGCGGGACAGGGCCGTGTCGATCCAGCCTCCGCGCCAGCCGGCGGTCACCCCGACCACGACGCCGAGGACGGTGGAGAAGGCCACGATCCCCAGGGGACCGAGCAGCGAGGTGCGTGATCCCAGGAGCAGCCGGGACAGGGTGTCGCGACCGGCGATGTCCGCACCGAGCGGATGGCCGGGCGACGGGTCGGTGAGCGCGGCGCCCAGGTCGGTGGCGTTGGGGTCGGCGGGCGCCAGCCACGGGGCGATCAGGGCGACGACGACCACCAGGCCGACGAACGCGAGGCACGTCAGGTACAGCCCGTTCCGCCGGGTCCGGATGTGCTTGAGCCCGGGGCGGCGGGTCAACGCGGCGGCCGTCATCGCGCACCCCTCGCGCCGTACCCCACCCGCGGGTCGATCAGCGGGTAGAGGAGGTCCACCACCAGGTTGACCACGACGAACAGGGCGACGATGAGCAGGCTGATCGCCTGGACGACGGGGAAGTCCTTGACGGACACCGAACGGGCCAGGAACTCTCCCAGGCCGCCCAGGCCGAACGCCGACTCCACCAGCACGGTGCTGATGACCAGCCCGGAGATGGTCAGGCCGCTCATGGTGCTGATCGGGCCGAGCGCGTTGCGCAGGACGTGCCGGCGGATCACCGTACGTTCGGGGATGCCGCGGCTGCGCGCCACCTCGACGTGCTCCCTTCCGAGTTCGTCCAGCATCGAGGTCCTCGTCACGCGGGTCAGGACGCCGATCCAGTAGAGGGACAGGGCGACGGACGGCAGGGTCAGGTGGTAGATCATGTCCGCCAGGCCCTGGCCGCCGCCGATGGTCGGGAACCAGCCGAGCTTCACCGAGAACAGCCACAGCAGCACGATCGCCGCCACGAACGACGGGGTCCCCAGCGCGACGGTCGTACCGACCAGGACGGCCGAGTCGGTGGCGCCGCCCCGCACCGCGCTGATCCAGCCGAGGCCCACGCCGAACAGCACGACCAGCAGGGCGGACATCGCGATCAGCAGGAGGGTGCCGGGCAGCCTCGCCTCGATCAGGCCGAGGACCGGGCTGCGGTACTGCACCGACTGGCCGAGGTCGCCGGTGACCATCTGCCCCAGCCACTTGACGTACTGGATGAGGAACGGGTCGTCCAGGTGGTACTGGGCGCGGATCGCCGCCAGCGCCTCCGGGTTGGCCGCGCGTCCGGCGAGCAGGAAGGTCTCCGGGCTGCCGGGGGCCAGGTAGAGGGCGCCGAACACGAGGAACGACGCGGCCACCAGGGTGGCGGCCAGCCCGGCCAGTCGCCGGGTCAGGAAGCCGGCGATCATCCCGCCGCCCCCACGTCCGCCGCCCAGGGGTAGTACATGTACGCGATGGTGGTCGGCGCGCCGGTGATCCTGTTGTTGAGGAACATGGTGGTCGGCCACTCGGCGACCGGGATCCACAGGGCCTGCTCCGTCTCCATCTTCTGCAGACGCGCGGTCAGTTCGGCCCGCTTCGCGGGGTCGTACTCGGCGGTGGCCTGGTCGAAGAGTGCGTCGTAGGCCGGGTCGCTGAACCCGCTGTAGTTCTCGAAGTCTCCGCTGCGGAAGACCGAGTAGCTCGCCAGCGGGTCGGTGATGGACAGGTAGTAGGTGTTGGGGAACAGGTCCACCGCCTCCCGCGCCGTGGGGTCGGAGAACAGGGCGGTGTAGGCGTCGGGCGCGATCGTCTTGAGTTCCACGTCCAGCCCGATCTCGGTGCCCGCCGCCTGTACGGCGGTGGCGAGCAGCGACACGTCGGGACCGATCGGGCTGGTCGCCACGACGACCTTCTTGCCCGTGGCGCCCGCCTCCTGGATCAGCCGCCTGGCCTGCTCGACGTCCCGGGACGCGGGCGCGAGACCCTCGTACGCGGCGTCGACCGTCGCCGCGGGAGCGCCCTGCCAGGCGTCGCGAGCGGCCGGCGCGCCGGAGAGCGTGCCGACGCCGCCGAGGCCCGTCTTGAGGAAGCCCTGGCGGTCGAGGGCCAGCATGAGCGCCTTGCGGACGCGCACGTCGCCCACGGCGCCCTTGAGGTTCGTCACGCTCAAGCTCACCGTCGTCAGGCTCTTGCCGAAGTACAGCTTGCCCTTGCCGCTGGACTCCAGCCGGGTGTAACTGTCCGGCGTGATCAGGTAGCCGCCGTCGGTCTCCCCGGTGGTCATGGTGGCGGTCCGGGTCGCGACATCAGGAATGAAGCGGAAGGTCACCTTGCCGGCCTTGGCCCGCTTTCCCCAGTACCCGTCGAAGCGGTCCAGTTCGATGGACTGCCCCTTGGTCCAGGTGCCGAGCGTGAACGGGCCGGTGCAGTCCACTCCCCCGTCGGCGGTGCCGAAGCGCTTTCCCATCGCTTCGGCGGCCTTGGCGCTCACCACCGTGCCGGCGGAGGTCGCCATCCACTGCGGGAACAGCGCGTCGGGCCGCTTCAGCGTGACGGTCACCTGCATCGGGCCGGTCTTGGTGACCGACTCGACGTTGTCGAGCGCCTTGTTCCAGTACGACCCGAGCGCGGGGTCGAGATGACGCCGAATGCTGTAGACGACGTCGTCGGCGGTCATCTCACCGCCGCCGTGGAACTTCACACCGGGCCGGATCGTGTAGACGAAGGTCTTCGCGTCGGGGTTGGTCACCTTCGTGGCGAGGCCCGGCTCCATGGTGAGCTCGGGCGTCCAGCGCATCAGGCTCTCGCAGACGTTCGCGAGGATCATGTTCTGCGGGTAGTCGAAGGCGTGGATGTAGTCCAGCCCCGGAGGTTCGGCGTAAAGCGCCCAGGTGAACGACGCGATGTCCCCCTTGGGCGGCGGGGTGCCCGCCGACAGCGTGTAGGCCGTCGCGCCCGGCGTACCGGTCGGCGCGGTGCCCCCGCACGCGGCGAGGAGGACGGAAAGTACGGCTGCTCCCGCCATGTGGCACGGCTTCGGAGATCTGCGCACGGAAGGCTCCCTAGTTCATGGATCGGCGGAGACGCTCGACGAGCACACTCCTGCGCGTCGTCGGCCGGCCCGTTTCGTCACGGGCGAGGCGCCGGAATCTGCTGGGTGATGCAGTGCACTCCCCCGCCGCCGAAGGCGACGGCGCGGGCGCGCACCCCGACGACCTCGCGATCGGGGAATGCGTCCGCGATGACCGCCAGGGCGCCCTCGTCCGCCGGAACGCCCGCGACCGGCACGACGACCCCGCCGTTGGCGACGTAGAAGTTCAGGTAGCAGACCTCGGTCGTCACGCCGGCGACCGTCGCGAACGCGCTCTGCGGCACCTCGATGATCTTCAGCGTGCGGCCGCGGGCGTCCGTGACCGCCTCAAGCACCGCGCGGTTGGCGCGCATGCGCGCGTAGTCGGGGTGGGCCGGATCGTCGGGCAGCGACACGATCACGGTGCCGGGCGCCGTGAAGGCGCAGACGCCGTCCACGTGACCGTCGGTCTCGGTGTCCTCCAACCCCCCGTAGGGCAGCCAGATGATCTTTTCGACGCCGAGCTTCCCCTTCAGTTCGGCCTCGATCTCGTCCCGGCTCAGCCCGGGGTTGCGGTTGGGGTTCAGCAGGCACTGTTCGGTGGTGATCAGCGTGCCCTCGCCGTCCACGGTGATCGCGCCGCCCTCCAGCACCATCTCCGACCGGACGGTCTCGACTCCGCGCAGGTCGAGCAGCCGCGCGGCGAACTTGTCGTCGGAGTCGTAGGGCGCGTGCTTCTCCCCCCACGCGTTGAACCGGAAATCCACCCCGACCCGGCGGCCGTCGCCGGTCAACGTGAAGATCGGCCCCGAATCGCGCAACCACGAGTCGTCGATCGGCACCCCGATCACCTCGACACCCTCGCCACAGGCCGCGCGGGCATCTTCGACCTGGTCCGGCCGGGCCACCATCGTGACCGGCTCGAACGCCGCGATCGCCCGCGCCACCGCCGCGTACTCGGCTCTGGCCTCGGCCAGCACCTCGCCCCACAGGTCTTCGCGGGTCGGCCAGGCCATCAGGCAGCCCTCGTGCGCTTCCCACTCCGCCGGCATCCGCATGACAGCCTCCTCATCACTGGCTGAAAGTTCAGTCAGCCGCTCATCGGTGGGTGCTATCGTGGGACTGACTTAATTTTCAGTCAATACCTTCGAGGATATTTTCAGTAACGTGAGTGAAGTGAGTGGTCGTCAGAAGTCGATCCTCGAGGCCGCGACACGGGTCATCGCCCGGCGCGGCGTGCGAGGACTCCGCGTCGAGGAGCTGTCGGCAGAGGCGGGGGTCTCGACCGCGCTGCTCTACTACCACTTCAAGGACCGCGCGAACCTGCTGCGCCGGACCCTGGAGTTCATCAGCGACCGCGCGGACCGGTACACCGGCGAGGGCGTCTCGGCCGACGACCCGCGCGCGGCCCTGGAGCGCACATTGCTCCAGGAACTGCAGGACGAGCCGGACGTGCGGGAGAACAGCACCGCCTGGGGCGAGCTGCGGGCCAGCGCCATCTTCGAGCCGGAGCTGCAGGACCAGCTACGCGCGTCGACCGAGCAGTGGGTGCGCGACATCGCCGAGCTCGTGGAGCGCACGCGGGCGGGCTCGGCGACACCGGTCACATCGCACCCGACCGACACCGCCGAGCGCCTCACCGCCCTGGTCGAAGGGCTCAGCGAGCGCTGGCTCAGCGGTTCGATCACCTTGGAGCGGGCCCGCCACCTGCTCCGCGACGCGATCGCGGCCGAACTCGGCGAGACCCTCCACACGGCCTGAGACGTCGCATGACGATCCGCCGGCCGTCGACCACCCTCGCGAGGAAGGCGAGCAGCGGCCGTGGAATCGACAGACCCCACGACGTCGGACGAGAGCCGAGGTGACGGCGGCCCGCCCGCACCGGCCGCGGACGGTCGGCGGGGCCTCCGTGCCATAGCCGCCGCGACGCTCGATCGCCTGCCGGAACTCGTCGAGGCGTTCGTGACCCAGGTGCTCGCGATACCCGGCTACGCGAACGGCGAGGTCGGCGACCACGAGCTCAGGAGCGGCGCCGGAGCCAGCATCGAACTGCTGATCCGCCGCGTCGCGGGCCTTCCTCTGGACGAACGCCTGCGCCGCGCGTCGGCCGAGATCGGCCGCGCCCGGGTCGATTCCGGCGTGCCGCTCGAGTCGCTGATGCAGGCCGTCCGCCTGGACTTCCGGCTCGTCTGGTCGGCGCTGTCCGACGAGATCAGGCCGTCGGAGATGGCGGTCCTCGTCGCCGGCGGCGCCGACGTGTGGGAGGCCGTCGAACAGCACGCCAACGCCGTTCTGATCGGATACCAGGCGCGGCTGGCGGAGATCACCCGGGCGCTCGAGGACGAGCGGCGGGAGTGGTTCGCCCGCCTCCTCGCGACGGACGGGCAGCGGCCGGAGATCGTGAAACGGGCCGCGAACGTGCTGGACTTCGTGCCCGAGCGCAGGTTCGTCGTCGCGGTGGCCCGTCGCGGGGAGTCGGCCCTCGCCCACGTACGCGCCGACGTCCTGGCACGGGGTGCCTCGTGCCACCTGCACACGCAGGCGGAGTCGGACACGCTGCTGGTCCAGTTGCCGAACGGGACCGGCGACGATCAGTGGCGTCGGTGGTTCGCCGGGACGACCTGCGTGCTGAGCTCACCCTTCGAGGGACTCGCCGCGGCTCCCCGCCACATCCGGCTCGCGCAGGCGTGCCGAGGAGCGCTCGGCGAAGTCGACGGCCCCCGGCTCGTCCGCGACTCGTGGCTGGAACTCGCGGCGGCCTCGATCGGAGAGTTCCGGCGCGACCTCGCGCACGACCTCCTCGGACCGCTGCGCGGCCTCACCGCGGCGGATCGCGAGCGGACCGTCGAGGCGGTGCGCACGGTTCTGGAAACCGGCAGCGTCCCCGCGGCGGCGGCGCGCCTGTACTGCCATCGCAACACCGTCTTCAACCGCATGAACCGCTTCCGCACCCTCACCGGTCTCGACCCGTCGAGCCCGCGAGACGCGGCATTGATCAACCTCGCCCTGCTCTGCCGGGAAGCGGCGGACTGAGACCGTCTCCGGTTCACGTACGGCGGAGCCCGCGTGGGGCGACGACGGGGCTGTCGAGGAGTCCACCGGCGTTCGGCACCGCGTCCGTGTTCGCCTCGCCTCTCCTTCGCACGCGACCGTTCCTTGGACGGCAGCACAGTATTTCGCCTGGAAGCCGCGACAGCCGCCCCTTCTGCCGCGCACCCGGCCGCCCTAGTTTTACGGCAATCCCCCCTGACCCCCGAAGGACTCCCATGCCCACGACAGTGGCCCGGCCGGCCTCGCTGAAGCGAGTCGCGGCCGCGTCGTTCACCGGCACCGCGCTCGAGTGGTACGACTACTACCTCTTCGGCACGGCCGCCGCCCTCGTCTTCAACACCGCGTTCTTCACCGACCTCGATCCGCTGGCCGGCACCCTCGCGTCGTTCGCCACCTTCGCGATCGGTTTCGTGGCGCGACCGCTCGGCGCCGCCGTCTTCGGACACGTCGGCGACCGCTACGGCCGCAAGCGAAGCCTGCTGATCACCATCGTGATGATGGGCGCCGTCACCGGAGCCATGGGCATCCTGCCCACCTACGAGACGATCGGGCTGGCCGCCCCTGCGCTCCTGATCGTTCTCCGCTTCCTGCAGGGGATCGCCATGGGCGGCGAATGGAGCGGAGCGTCCGCGCTGATCACCGAGCATTCGGAGCAGCGGAACCGCGGCTTCTACGCCATGCTCCCGCAGCTCGGGAACCCGGTGGGCATCCTCGTCGGGGTCGGCGTCTTCACGCTGCTCACCAACATCCAGTCGCCCGAGTCCTTCCAGGCGTGGGGGTGGCGCGTCCCGTTCCTGCTGGCCGTGCCGTTCACGATCGTCGCGCTGTGGATCCGGACGGCCATCGACGAGAGCCGCCACTTCGCCGCGGAGGCCGGGGGCGCCGAGGCAGAGGTCGCCGAGCGTCGCATCCCGCTCGTTCAGGTTTTCCGCGCGGAGAAGACGCGCCTCCTCGCCGGCATCGGCGTCGCCTTCCTCGGCATCGCGGGCTACTACTTCTCCGACACGTTCCTGCTGAACTACGGCACCCGCCAACTCGGGATCGACATCTCGTTCCTGTTGAACGCCGGACTCGTCGCGTCCGTGCTCAACATCCCGCTCTTCGTCCTGTGGGGCCTTTACGCGAACCGCGTCGGCGGCACCACGATCGCGGTGATCGGCGGCATCGCCACCGTCCTGTTCGCGTACCCGATGTTCGTCCTCGTCGGGCAGGGCTCCGCTCTCGCGGTCGCCGTCGCGATGGTGACCGGGTCGACGCTGGTCTCGATCTCGTTCGCGGCCAGCGGCCAGATCCTCAACGAGCTCTTCCCGACCGCGACGCGGCAGAGCGGGATCGGCCTCGCCTACAACCTGGCCGGCGCCGTGTCCGGGTTCGTGCCGTTCATCGCCACCGTCATCATCGACGCGGCCGGGGACGCCCGGCTCTGGGCCACCGCGGGCCTCCTCGTGGTCATCGCCCTCATCACCCTCGGCAGCACCGTCGCGGCCCGCCGTCTGAGGCTCCCCGACCTCGACACCACCGTCGACTGACCACAGCACACGACAGGAAAGGACCCGCCGCACATGAGCGGTTTCGGCAAATCACGAGTCCACGACATCCTCGGCCCCGAGCCCGAACCCGGATTCCACGACACCGGTGAGCTCACCCGCAACTGGGGCGCGAAGTGGGGCGCGGCCGACGAGGTCGGCCCGCTGCGTACCGTTCTGATGCGTCGCCCGAACCCCGGCCTCGCCCGCATCAGCGCCGACGCCTGGGACGACGAGCTGGGGGCCCTGGTCGATCCGGGCAAGAACTGGTACTGGTTCGACCGGAAGGCCCCCGACCTCGACCTGCTGCACCAGCAGTACGAGGGCTACGTGGCGGCGTTGCGCGCCGAGGGAGTCGAAGTCGTCTTCGCGCCGGAACTCCCAGAGAGCTTCACGAAGTCGATCTACACCCGCGACCCGCTGATCACCGTTCCCGGCGGCGCGGTCATCACCCGCCTCGCACCGCGCATGCGGCGCGGCGAGGAGCGGTCGATCACCGCGACCGTCGCCTCCGCGGGGATGCCCGTTCTGGGAACGGTCACCGGGACGGGCATCGCCGAAGGCGGCAGCTTCGTGAAGCTGAACCGCGACGTCGCGGCCTACGGAACCTCCATCCGCTGCAACAGGGAGGGGCTCGACCAGATCCGCCGCCTCGTGGAACCGGCGGGTGTGAACGTCATCGAAGTGCCGCTCCCCGGATATCTCATCCACATCGACGGTGCGATGGTCATGATCGACCACGACCTCGCCATGGTGAACAGCACGCTGCTGCCGTACGAGTTCCTGACGACCCTGCGGACGCTCGGCATCGAGACCGTCGAGGTGCCTCCGGGTGAGGAGTGGGCGGTCAACTCGCTCACCGTCGCTCCGAGGCGTGTGATGGTCGCCGACCACCTCACCGCCGCCGCCGACCTGCTGAGCCGGCACGACGTGGAGGTCGTGCCCGTGGCCTACAGCGAGATCACGAAGAACGGCGGCAGCCTCCACTGCAGCACGATGGAGCTCCGTCGTGACTGGTGAACGGCACCGCCCGGCGGATTCCGCGTTCCTGCGCGACTTCGCCTACCTGTCGTCGATCGGCGCCACGCCGAGCGGTGGCGTCGACCGGGAGGCGGCGACCCTCCCGGACGCCATGCAGCGGGCCTGGCTCGGCGGCTGGCTGACGTCCCACGGATTCGACGTGCGCGTCGACGCGATCGGGAACCAGTTCGGGCTCCTCGAACTGGTTCCAGGAGCGCCGTACATTCTCACCGGGTCGCATCTGGACAGCCAGCCGACGGCCGGCCGGTTCGACGGCGCGTACGGCGTCGCCGCGTCCGCCCACGCCGCGCACGCGGTGGCGCGGCGAGCACGTGAAGGGCGGATAACACCTCGGCACAACCTCGCGGTGGTGAACTGGTTCAACGAGGAGGGGAGCCGGTTCGCGCCGAGCATGATGGGCAGTTCGGTGTTCACCGGCAAGCTCTCGCTGGAGAGCGCCTACGACGTCGAGGACGGCCGCGGCGTCAGCGTGCGCGAGGCGCTGAAGCGCATCGGCGCCATCGGCTCGGCGCCCGAACTTCCGCTCGCCGGGTACGCCGAGATCCACATCGAGCAGGGACGGGAACTCGAGGACGGCGCCGCCCGGATCGGGGTGGTGACCGGCACCTGGGGAGCGCGGAAGTTCCTCGTCATCGTCGACGGAGAGCAGGCGCACACCGGACCCACGGCGATGGCCGACCGCCGGGACGCCCTGCTGGGCGCCTCCCTGCTCGTCGTGCGCGCCCGGGAACTGGCGGACGAGCTGGCACACGCGCCGTTGCACACCGCCGTGTCGAAGCTCGACGTACGGCCGAACTCCCCTGTGGTCGTGGCGAGGCGGGTCGTCTGCAATCTCGACCTGCGCAGCCCCGACCCGGAGGCGCTCGAAACGGCGGAGCGGCTCCTGCGCGAGGCCGCCGCCGACATCGAGCGCACCCACGGGGTGTCCGTCAGGCTCGACCGTACGCACCACTGGGACCGCAACGACTATTCGGCCGACGGCGTCACGCTCGCCGAGGGCGTGTGCGCGGACCTGGGGCTGGCGAGCCGCCGGGTCCTGACGGTCGCCGGCCACGACTCGACGAACGTCAAGGACATCACGCCGACGGTGATGCTGTTCGTCCCCAGCGAGGACGGGATCTCGCACAACGAGCGCGAGTTCACCGCCGACGACGACATGGTGGCGGGGCTGTCGGTGCTCACCGGCGTCCTCGAACGCCTCTGCGTCGGATGACCACACGGATCGGAGGAGGAGTCTTGGGCAAGCTGCGCATGCCGGCGGAGTGGGAGACGCACGAGGGGTGCCTGATGGCCTGGCCGACCCGGGCGGAGTTGTGGGACGGGATGCTGGGCGAGGCCAGGGCCGAGTACGCGGCGGTGGCGCGGGCGATCGCGGCGTTCGAGCCGGTCACGATGGTGGCCCGGCCGGACCAGGTCGAGGACGCCCGCGCGGCCTGTGGCGAGGGTGTCGAGGTGATCGCGGTGCCGATCGACGACTCGTGGTTGCGCGATTCGGGGCCGATCTTCACGTTGACCGGCGACGGCCGCCGGGTCGGGGTCGACTTCGCCTTCAACTCCTGGGGCGAGCGGTACTTCCCCTATGACTCGGACAACAAGGTCAGCAGGCGGCTGCTCAACCTGCTCGGCACCCCGCGGCGCGCCTCATCGACGGTGCTGGAGGGCGGCGCGATCACGGTGGACGGCGAGGGCACGCTGATCACCACGGAACAGTGCCTGCTGAACGCCAATCGGAACCCGCACCTGGACCGTCACGACATCGAGGCCGAGCTCTCCGCCCTGCTCGGCATCGAGAAGGTCATCTGGTTGCCGTACGGCCATGCCGCCGGTGTGACCGACGGGCACGTGGACGGGGTCTGCGTTTTCGCCGGGCCGGGCCGGGTCGTCGTGGAGTCCTGCGTCGATCCGGCAAGTCCCGACTACGCGCGGCTGCGCGCCAACAGGGCCGTCCTGGAGGCGGTCACCGACGCCCGGGGACGCCGGCTGGAAATCGTGGAGGTGCCGCCCCAGCAGGTCGTCACCGTCGCGGGACGGCCGGCCCGGGTGGGCTACGTGAACTTCTACGTGGCCAACGGCGGCGTGGTCGTGCCAACGGCCGGCACCGCCGACGACGCGCGAGCACTGGAGGCCGTCGCCACGGCCTTCCCGGACCGCGCGGTCGTCGGTGTGCGGGCGAGCGCCGTCGCCCTGGGCGGCGGCGGGATCCACTGCATCACCCAGCAGGTACCCGCCCCGGCCGCTTCCGGGCACGGATCCCTCCTGCCGGGCTGAACGGCGACGCGGCCGCCCCCGTCGGTGACAGGGGCGGCCGTGTCGCGACCGGTGCGGCCGGGCTCGGTCACCCCATCACCGTGCCCGTCGAGTCCGCGTTGCGCGGGCGGTGACGGCCGAAGGCCGCGAGCCCTATCTCCAACCGGGTGTGCTCACCGACGACGCTGCTCTCACCGTCGATCACGGCCCGCATCAGGCGCCCGACCATGGGGGCGTTCTTGAACTGGTTGCCGCTGGTCCCGATCGCGACGTAGAAGCCCGCGCGTTCCGTGCCGTCGTAGATCGGGGTCCAGTCCTCGGTGACGTCGTAGACGCCGGCGATGCCGATCGGCTTGCCGGGCACACCGAGCTCGGGAAGGCGGCGGGCGGCGCGCGTGACCTGCGCCTCGAAGACCTGCGCGGTGGGATTGGGGTTGATGGCGTCGGGGTCGTCGACCCACTGCAGCTCGTCACACTCGGGCTCGGTGCCGCCGACCAACAGCCCGTCACCCGGGGCGCCCCGCATATAGATGCCGAGGTCCAGGTCGGCGACGCACGGGCCGATGCCCTCGCCGTTGTAGCCGGCCGGCGCGGGCACGTGGTGCACCTCCTGGCGCATCGGCCGGACGGTGACCGACCAGCCCGCGCCGACGCCCGCCAGCGCGTTCAGCCTGCCGGACCACGGCCCGGCCGCGTTGACGACGACGGGCGCGCTCACGGTCGTGCCGTCGTCGAGCCGGACACCGTTCACCGCACCCTCGCCGAGCACGGCGATCACCTGACGCCTGAACAGGAACCGCGCACCCCGCCGCTTCGCGGCGTTGGCGAGGTTGACGGCGGCCAGACCGGGGTCGTCGACGAAGCCGGCGTCCGGGGTCCACAGCGCGCCCAGGCGCTTGTCCGTTTCCTCCCAGAAGGCCGGGTCCTCGATGCGCTTCGGAGGCCAGAACCGGCCGGGGTCGAGCCCGGGCATTCGGCGGGCCAGCTCGTCGGCGTCCCAGACCTCGTACGGGATCCTCGCCCGGTCGAACATCTCGAGGACACGGTCCATCGGCGCGATGTCGACGTCCATGAACACCTTGCCGACGCGGTGGAACTTCGCCATCCCGGCGTCGTCCACGCCGTCGAGGTGGTCGGCCCACTTCTCCCAGCAGTGCTTGGACTCCCAGGACAGCGCGATGCCGTCCCAGGTCGAGTAGTTGAACCGGATCACCGCGCTGGACGCGCCGGTCGACCCCTGCCCGGGTCCGCTCGCCTTGTCGACCACCACCACGGAGCGGCCCGTCCTGGCCAGCTCGAACGCGATCGAGGAGCCGATCACGCCGGCGCCGACCACCACCACGTCTGCTGTCACGCTCATGTGCACAGTCTTCCTTCGCGTCGACGCGGAGCCCACCGACGACTGTCAAGGCTTCCCTGTTCCCGGTTCGTCACCTGCCGGGCGTGGCCTGCCGACCTGGGCACCGGGCTCACCTCAGGCCGATGAGCCTGGCGACCTTGAATCCCAGATGCAGGGCGAGGCGGTCGTCGCCACTCGCCAGGTCCACCCGGGCGACCTCCTCCGCCTTGCGTAGCCGGTAATAGAGGCTGGCCCGGTGGACGCACAGCTCGGCCGCGGTGCGCCGGACGTCTCCCCCGTTGTCCAGGAAGGCTTCCAGGGTCTCCGCCAGCGCGCCCTTGCCGCCGTCGTGGTCGAGCAGCCGGCGTACCCCCGGGTGCAGGTTGTGGCCGAGCCGCTCGGCGGGCAGCTCGGCGAGCAGGCCGTAGACGCCGAGCTCCGCACTCCACACCACCGGGCCGAGCACCTTGACGATCCTGGCCACGTCGGCGGCCCGTCTGGCCTCGCCGTACGACTCGTGCGCCGCCGACAGGCCGGGGCCGCGCTCGCCGACGCCGATCCAGCACTCCTTACCGCTTTCCTTGGCGATGCGCGCGTGTACGGCGGCGGCCAGGTCGTCGATCTCGGCCCGCGAGAGAACCTCCTGGACCACCACGAGGATGCCGTGGTCGGGGCGTTCGAGATGGAGGGCTCTGCGGGGCGGCAGCCGGCGGCGCGCGTGTTCGAGGCCGACGGTCAGGGCCAGCCGGTCCTGCTCGCCGAGCGGCTCGCCCGGCGCGTGCGCGAGGGTCGCCGCCAGCACCCGGATCGGGCCGGCCACCACGAGTTCCTCCTCGATGAGCCACCGGGCCGCCTCGTCACGCAGCTTCGCGTCCGCGGAGACGAGGTCGCGCACCAGCTCCCGCTCGCGCCCCCTGCTGATCTCACCCAGCAGGAAGTCACGGTGCAGCGTGTGCGCCGCGTTCTCCGCCCCCTGCCGTACGGCGGCAGCCTGCTCGTCCGTGACGGGGCCGTCGGACAGCAGTAGCCACAGGAAGCCGAGGAGGGTGTCGTCGTAACGGATCGGCATGCCCACCCGCGCCACGTCGAAGCCCAGGTCGGGTCGGGAGGGAACGGTGAACAGATCGCGAGCCGTGAGAGCGCCGCCGCTGTGGATGTGGCCGACCAGCTCGGGCGACACGCTCCTGCGCATGATCGACTCGAGCCGCGCGTTGTCGACAGCGCCGGTGTGGGAGTTGTAGGCGAGCAGGCGGATGTTCGGATCGTCGATGGCGACCGACCTGCCCAAGCGCGCGCCCAGGCTGTCAACCAACCTCTGCAACTCCAACGCCACGCCCAAAGGTTACGACGTTCGCCCCGTAATCGGCGGACAAGGTGTCAGCCGCGGGCCGGCATGTGCGTCTGGAACCAGTCCACAACACGGGTGCAGAAGTCGATCAA
>NZ_BBYK01000049.1:0-127827 GCF_001570365.1 Microtetraspora fusca
CCCCGGCGCGAGCCCGGGGTCCTAGGGCGAACTGCCGAGGCGGGGCAGGGCCTCTCGCCCGATGTGCGACGACCGCCCGGTTCCTAGCGTCGGCGGTATGAAGCACGCACTCATCACCGGCGCCTCCCGCGGTCTCGGGCTGGCGCTCGCCAGGGCGCTCGCCGCGGAGGGCTGGGCCCTCACCCTCACCGCCCGGGGCGAGGAGGACCTCCACTGCGCCGCCTTCGACCTCGACGCCTCCGCCGACGTGACGACCATCGCGGGCGACGTGGCCGACCCCGCCCACCGGGCCCGCCTGGCGAAAGCCGTACCCCGGCTCGATCTCCTGGTGAACAACGCGAGCGGGCTGGGGCCGGTACCGCTTCCCGCGCTCGCCGGATATCCGCTCGACGGGCTGCGCGACCTGTTCGAGACGAACGTGATCGCGCCGGCCGTCACGCGGGCGGGCTCGGCGATGTCGGTGGCCCAGCGTGGAGACGGCGGCGAAGGCGGAGCGCTACGCGGGCGGTCATCGTCCGGTCGGCGAGCCGGTTGCTCGACGCGCGCTACGCCGCGCTCGGCGTCCCCGACGATCAGGGCGCGTTCGCCGAGTTCGTCGCCGAGGGCATCTCCGAGGAGCAGTGGGAGGCCATCGGCCCCACCCCGCGCCAGCACGGGATGCTCGGCGCGATGCTGCGCGACGGCGATTCGGTCCGGCTGGCCGACATCCGCAGGGATCCCCGGTTCGAGTGGTGGCCGCGGGCGCATCCCGTGCTCAAGGACTTCCTCGGTGTGCCCATTCGGGACGGCGACCAGGTCCTCGGCATCATCTTCCTCTCCAACAAGCGGACGCCGGGCGGGTTCACGGCGGCCGACGAGGACCTGCTCACCATGTTCGCGGCGCACGCCGCCATCGCCATCACCAACGCCCGGCTGTACGAGCGGGGGCGCGAGCTGACCGTGATCGAGGAGCGCACGCGCATGGCGCACGAGCTCCACGACGCGGTTTCGCAGAAGCTCTTCTCGCTGCGGCTGACCGCGCAGGCCGCCGCGTCGCTGCTGAAGGCCGATCCCGGCCGGGCCGCCCGGGAGATCGACCAGGTCCAGCGCCTGGCGGGCGAGGCCCTGGCGGAACTGCGCGCGGTGATCGTCGAGCTGCGCCCGGCCGAGCTGGACCGGCACGGCCTGGTCGAGACCCTGCGCAAGCACGTCCACCTGCTCGACCGGCTGCATCCGGTGTCGGCCCGGTTCGCCTTCGACGGCGACCCGTCCGCCGCCAGAGTCGACGTCACGGCCGAGGTGACGGTGCTGCGGGTGGCGCAGGAAGCCCTGCACAACGCGGTACGGCACGCCGAGGCCGCCCACGTCGACGTACGGCTCTCGCGCCGCGACGGCGCGCTGGTCCTGGAGGTCGGCGACGACGGGAAGGGGTTCGATCCGGACGCCGACCCGGTCAAGGGGCTCGGTCTGGCCTCTATGCGCGACCGGGCGGAGAACGCACGGGGATCGCTCGAGGTGGTGTCCGCGCCCGGGGCGGGCACCACGGTACGGCTGGTGGTGCCCGCATGATCAACGTCCTGATCGCCGACGACCATCCGGTCGTCCGCCAGGGTCTGCGCACCTTCCTGGAGATCCAGGAGGACCTGGTCGTCGTGGGTGAGGCCGCCGACGGCGCGGAGGCGGTCGCGCTGACCGAGTCGCTGCGGCCGGACATCCTGCTCCTCGACCTGAAGATGCCCGTGCTCGACGGCCTGGGCGCGTTGACCCGGCTCGGCTCCGCCGGCGCCCTCGGCACCAGGGTGATCGTGCTGACCTCGGTCAGCGA
Source organism: Microtetraspora fusca (assembly GCF_001570365.1). Taxonomy (GTDB): domain Bacteria; phylum Actinomycetota; class Actinomycetes; order Streptosporangiales; family Streptosporangiaceae; genus Microtetraspora; species Microtetraspora fusca. The sequence goes on from NZ_BBYK01000049.1 coordinate 1,805, forward strand.
CCGCGCGGACGTCGCACCCGCGATGCGGGCCGGCGCGGCCGGCTTCCTGTACAAGGACGTCGACCCCACCGCCCTCATCCAGGCCATCCGGGCGGTCCACGGAGGGCAGGTGCTGCTCGCCCCCGAGGCGGCCGAGGCCATGATCTCCGGCGACGACCGTTCCCCGGCCCACGTCGGCGCGGCACTGACGGAGCGGGAGCGCGAGGTGCTGCGGCTGATCGCCGGAGGCCGGTCCAACCGCGAGATCGCCAGAGAGCTGCTCGTCGCGGAGAAGACCGTGAAGACCCACGTCTCCAACGTCCTGATGAAGCTCGGCGTGCAGGACCGCACCCAGGCCGCCCTCTACGCGGTACGGCATGGCCTCGGCTGAGGGGTCAGCCCTGCGGCTGCCCCTCCACGATGGCGTGGTGGGCGGCGACCCGTGCCCGCCGTACGGCCCGGTCCAACTCGCGCAGGGCCTCGCCGCGCGCGGCGAGCTGGCCGGAGGTCAGGCCGCGCTCCCCGGCGAGGCGGAGCGCCTCGGACAGCCGCGCGGCGAGCGCGCCCACCCGGTGCGCCCGTCCCGGGTAGCCCGGGGCGAGCGGCTCGTCGGGGTCCTTCAGGCTTGGAGCGCCGGGGCCGGGACCGGCCACGCCGCGCAGGGCGTCGGTGGCGGCGCGCATCGCGCCGGTGAGGGCCTGCTCGGCCTCCGCCAGCGACGGCACGTAGGGCTCGCTGTCCGCCGACTCGACGGCCGTCCAGCGCACCCCGGCGTACGAGGAGCCGCGCCGGTCGGGCGCGGGCACCAGGCCGAGGCGACGGCCGCGCAGCACGGCGATCACGGCCTGGCCGGCGTCGATGGCGCTCATGTTGAAGGCGGGCGGCCCGGCCAGCCCGAGCGGGTCGCCGGCCACCGGCAGGGCCAGCCGGAACGAGCCGAGCCCTTCGGAGCGGAGCCCGGCGAGGAAGGCGCGGAGCGTCGACTCCCTCGGGCCATCGGCCACGACCTGGGGGCCGCCGGCCCGCTCGACGCGGTCCACGGCCTCGTCCAGCCCGACGTGCCCGCCCAGCCAGGCGTTTCCCCACGAGACGAGGACGGCTGAGATCGGTGAATCCATACGCACCCGATCCACGATATGCCGACCGGCTGCAATAGTTTTATCTGAGTAACCTCAGGAGGGGGCCACATGGGCGGTCAGGTTCTGCGGCTGCGGGACGTCACGGTTCGCAGGGACGGTGCCGCGCTGTTGCGCGCCATCGACTGGTCCGTCCGCGAGGACGAGCGCTGGGTCGTCATCGGCCCCAACGGAGCGGGCAAGACCACGCTGCTGCAGGTGGCCGCAGCGCTGCTCTTCCCCACCGAGGGAGCGGTCGAGATCCTCGGCGAGCGGCTCGGCCAGGCCGACGTCTTCGACCTGCGCCCCCGGATCGGCCTCGCCAGCGCGGCGCTGGCCGAGCGGGTGCCGCCGGACGAGAAGGTCATCGACCTGGTGCTGACCGCGTCCTACGCCATCCTCGGCCGATGGAACGAGGAGTACGACTCCCACGACGTCACCCGCGCGGTCGAGCTCATCGACCAGCTCGGCTGCGCCCACCTGATCAGGCGGCGCTTCGGCACGCTCTCCGAGGGGGAGCGCAAGCGGGTGCAGATCGCCCGCGCCTTGATGCCGGACCCCGAGCTGCTGCTGCTCGACGAGCCCGCGGCCGGGCTCGACGTGGCGGGGCGCGAGGACCTCGTCCGCCGTCTGGGCGGGCTGGCCCGCGACCCCAAGGCGCCGACGATGGTCCTGGTCACCCATCACGTCGAGGAGATCCCGAGCGGATTCACCCACGTGATGCTGCTGCGCCACGGCTCCGTGGTCGCCCAGGGGCCGGTGGAGTCGGTGCTGACCGCGGACAACCTGTCCCGCACCTTCGGCGTGCCGCTGCGGCTCGACCGCGGATCCGGCGACCGCTGGTACGCCCGCCCGTTCTGACCGTCATGGCCGGCCGTCAGTTCTGACGCCGCGGCCGACCGCCAGGGCCGGGCTGACCGGCGCCGCCGCCGATCCTGCGGCGTCCCCGAGCAGCCGTCGGAGATCGCCTCCCGGCCGGCGGTCGGCTTCGCCGTACCCCGGCCGGACGTTTGCGGCGGACCTCCATCTACCATCGGGCGATAGCCGTTCGAGGGAGCAGGACTTGACGCCGTTGGAGGCGGTCGCGGTCTTCGCGGCCGGGGTCGGGGCCGGTGGCATCAACGTGATCGTCGGATCGGGCTCGCTCATCACGTTTCCCACGTTGCTCGCGGTCGGCCTGCCTCCCGTCGTGGCGAACGTCTCCAACAACGTCGGGCTGATCCCCGGCGGCGTGACCGGCGTGCTGGGCTACCGGCCCGAGCTCACCGGACAGCGCTCCCGGCTGCTGCGGCTCGGCGTGGCGTCCGTCATCGGTTCGCTCATCGGCGCGGTGCTGCTGCTCCGGCTGCCCGAGAGAGCCTTCCAGGTCATCGTCCCCGTCCTGATCGGGGCGGCCTGCGTGCTGGTCATCGTGCAGCCGAAGCTCAACGGCTGGCTGGCCGGACGGCGTACGCACCCGCACGGTGGCCCCTGGCTGTGGCTGACCGTGCTCGGTGCCGGCGTCTACGGCGGATATTTCGGCGCCGCCCAGGGCGTCGTGCTGATCGGCCTGCTCGGGATCTTCCTCGACGAGGAGCTGCAGCGGATCAACGCGGCGAAGAACTTCCTGTCGCTGCTGGTCAACCTGACGGCCGCGATCCTGTTCTCCCTCGTCGCCCATGTGGACTGGCTCGCCGCGCTCCTGGTCGCGCTGGGCACCGGCGTCGGCGGGTACCTGGGCGCCCGGCTGGGCCGCAGGCTGCCCGCCCCGGTGCTGCGCGCCGTGATCGTCTGCATCGGCATCGTGGCGATCGTCAAGCTGCTCACCTGATCGGCGGGCGCTCGCCGTACCGCTCGGCGGGCTTCCTGCCGTACGTCGCCGCGTCGCCTACCAGGCTCGCCGGGCGCATCACGGTCGCGCCGGCGAGGGGTCAGCGCGCCTCGCGGCCCAGCTCGGTGCTGACCTCGACGGCGGTCCGTTTGAGCGCTTCCGCGAGTGGTGAGCGGGTGCCCTCGGGCACGGAGGCGGTCGTCCCGACGATCGCCATGGCGGCGACGAGCGTGTTGCCGCGGAACAGCGGCGCCGCGATGCTGCGCACCCCGTTGACCGACGGGGTGTTGGCCGAGATGTTGTTCCGCCGGATCTTCTCCAGTTCGCGGCGCAGCTCGGCGTTCGCCTGGACGTCCTCCGCGAGCCCCGGCACCTCCTCCTCCGGCAGGAACGCGCAGAAGACCCGGCCCTGCGCCGACTCGGTGCGCGACAGCCGAGAGCCGGTGCGGACGCTGACCCGGATGATCCGGTCGGTGTTGTCGTCCACCCGCACCACGACCGCCGTGTCGCCGTCCCAGACGCTCAGCACCACGGTCTCGTCGATCTCGCGTACCAGCCGCTGCATGTACGGCCCGGCGATGCCGATGACCGGCATCCCGGCCCGCGCGGCGGCCGACAGCGTCAGGATCTGCGGGCCGAGGGAGTACAGCGCCTCGCGATCGTCGTAGCGCAGCAGGTTGCTCTCGCGCAGCGCCTTCGTGTACCGATGCGCGGTCGCCTTGCTGGTGCCCAGGCTGCTGGTGATCTCGTTCAGGCTGAGCTGCGGACGGCTGACCGTGAACGCGCTGAGGATCAGTGCGGCACGCTGGACGGTCTGGATCGCCGGAGCCGCCTTCGCGTCGGCGGAGTCCTCGTGAACGGGCCTGGCGGCATCACCCATGTCGGTTCACCCCGGTCGGTGCGATTCGTCGTTCGTTGCGTTTTGCGAGACAGCATCCTGTCATCCAGAATATTTCCTGTCGACGGTCGCCGCTCCGCTCCGCCGGATCGCACAGGTGATCGATGGTTGTTCGCCGGGTATGTACTTCTTTGTGAAGGGCGACCGAGTGGAGATCGTCATCGACGCGGGTGGCACCCCCCGCACCTACGAAGTGATCGCGACCAGGGCGGGCAGGCGGGTCGAGGTCACCACGGGCCGCGGCATCGTCGAGGTCAGCGAGGTCACGCGGACCGGTACCCCCGTCCGCACCGCGCGTTTCATGTCCAACCGTGTCATCGCGCTGGTCGAGCATCCCGTGGACGAGCGCCGTCCCGGCGACTGAGGGGCCCGGCCGTCACGGCGCGGGGCGTACCTGCACGATGCCGTCCCGGCGGAGGCGGGTCTGGAACGCGGGCTGCCGCGCGGTGGCCGGGCCGTGCGCCACGGTGCCGTCGGAGACGCGGAAGACGCTGCCGTGCCAGGGGCAAACCACGCATGCCTCGCCCTCCTCCATGACGAGGCGCCCCTGATGCAGCGGCCCGGCGAGGTGGGCACAGCGGTCGGCCAGCACGCTCACGCCGTCGCCCAGCCGGAGCACGAACAGGTCGATGTAGCCGAGCCGCCGGGTCACCGGCCGGCCGTTGGGCAGGTCCTTGAGCGCGCACAGGTCGTGCCAGCCGAGCGGTACGAGGTGGCTGAGCGACTCGGCGTGGTTGGCGCCGGCGGCCTGCCGATACGCGAGATGCCCGCCCAGATAGGCGCCTCCGAACGCGGCGCCGAGTCCGGCGAACGAGAAGAGGCGGCCCGCCCGCTCCTTACCGGCCATCCGCAGGAGCAGCGACGCGGTGTAGAGGCCGGTCGCGGTCGCGTTCGTCAGCGCGTGAACGAAGCCGACGCGCTGCTGCTCGCGGTGGAGGGTGGACCAGTCGGTCAGGCCGGCGGCCACCGTCGGCACCGCGGTGCCCAGACCGGCGGCCACCAGCACCCGGGACGCCCGCTCGTCCGCATCGGCCCAGTCGACCACCGCCGCCCCCACCCAGCAGCCGATGGCGATCGTGGCCAGCGAGGGGTGGAGGGGATGCCCGATGGGGACGCCGTGCAGCAGGTCGCGCACCGGCCCCGGGCCCAGCTTGCGGCGTACGGCCTTCGCGATGACCCGGATCGGGCGGTCGAGGGCCGTGACGTGCTCAAGTCCGTCGAGGATGTTCCCCGGCGGGATCTTGCGCGCCAGCCGGATCGCCCGTCGCGACCTGGTCGTCTTGTCCATTTTCGCCCCCTTGTACCAGCACTTACCCCCGGCCTGGAGAGGCGAACACCGGTGGGCGCTCAGGGAGCGAGGTGGCCCCGGGCGACGGACGACTCGATCATCCGGGCCGCGTAGGCGCCCAGAGTGGCCGAGCCCTCGTGGATGATCCGTACGCTGTCCGCCAGGTGGCGGGCGGTGACCTTGTAGAGGGCCCAGGTCCCTCCCTCGTTGTGGTGGTTGGCCAGGATGGGGGCGAGCCGGTCGAGCGCCTTGGCGAACCGCGCCTCCTGCGTCCGCCGCTCCTCGAACTCGTCCCACAGCGCGCGGAGCCGTACGCGCTGGTCGTGGGGGAGCAGGCCGAAGATGCGGGTCGCGGCGGCGAGCGTGTCCGGGCCGGGGCCGTCCTGCTGGAGGCCGGGCCGCGTCTCGCCGGGCACGTCGTGACGGAAGCAGTCTCCCGTGTCTATCTCCACCAGGTCGTGGACGAGCAGCAGGGCGACCACCCGCTCCAGGTCCGTTCCGGGAGGGGCGTGCTCACCCATGGTCATCGCCAGCATGCCGACGTGCCAGGAGTGCTCGGCGCCGTTCTCCCGTCGCGACCCGTCGATCAGCGTGTTGCGGCGGATGACGCGCTTGAGCTTGTCGATCTCCATGGCGAAGCTGATCTGTGCGTGCAGGCGATCCTCTTGGGTTGCGATGGTCACCTGGGCAAGCCTAACCTTCGTGATCAACGTACGCCCGGCCCTCAAGCGCTTGTTTACATATCGCGGTCGTATGGTGACCCTTTGCGTCTCGGGACCTGATGACGTGGGATGACGATCCGACTGCCACTTGGCGTCCGGGCGTGGCGCTCTACGGAATCCGTTGGGACGGGCCGTCACGAGGCCGGTCGCGTCAAGGTATTTCGGCGTCGCGGTGCCTCGGCGGTAGGCGGTGCATAGATGCGCCGTCCGGTTGCGGCGTGCCGGGCGGTGTGCGTCGCCGGCGGTGTGTCGTGCGGGGTGCGGCGCGGTGTGGGCGTGGGGTGAGGCGGCGCGGGGTGAGGCGGCGGCGAGGTGTGGGCGTGGACACGGGAAAGCCCCGAAGCGAGGCCCCCCAAGCTCCGGGGCTGGCTCGTCAGACCCTGTTACGCGCTCGGCATGGCCCCCTCAAGTTCGAGCACGAGGTCGAACCGGGGGTCGCGGTAGTGGCGGGCGCCGAAGCCGGTACGGGTGACCGTCCAGCCGAGGCGGTGAGCCCACCAATCCTGGTCGACGCAGAGATCCCGGTCGGCCTGCCCGGCGATGCCGCCGATCCGGGCCTTGATTCGTAAGAGCCGATTGGTACCGTGGAAATGCATAAGAGACTCCCCTTTCGCCGCTTCGATGAGGAGCTCTCGTTTGTCCGCCGGGTCGGGCGGTGGCAGCCTTCCGGCCCGGCTCTTCTGTGTCTCGATCACTCCCCTGAGTACCCCTGTTGGTTCGATCGTGACGCCGGAGCGATTTCCTTGCAATACTCAAAGTAAGGAAACTTGCAACAATCTTCCGGAGATGCGCCGCATGTAACGGTGCAAATTGCATTACGATGCCCGAGTAGGGGCGTCCGCCCCCGTATGCCTTCCACTGCGGGTGAGGAGGTCGGCCGAGTTGTCCGAACGCGGGAGTCCTACCCTCCGTCGGCGCAGGCTCGGACAGGAGCTTCGCCGCCTCAGGGAGCGTGCCGAGCTCACCGGAGACCAGGTCGCCGCGCAGCTTGGCTGGTCGGCGGCGAAGGTCAGCCGCATCGAGACCGCCAAGACGTCGCCGCGAAAGGCGGACGTCGAGGCGCTCCTGGAGGCGTACGAGGTCGATTCGGGTCAGCGCCAAGAGCTGCTCGACCTGCATCGGGACGCCGTGCGGAAGGGCTGGTGGGAGGACTACCAGAGCTCTCTGCCCCATGAGTACACCACTCTGCTGGGGCTGGAGGTGGAGGCCACCCTAGCGCGCAACTGGGAACCCCAGGTGGTGCCCGGCCTCCTCCAGACCGAGGAGTACGCTCTCGAGGTCGTCAAGGCGGTCCAGTCGATCACGCGGTTCGCGCAAGGGGGTGTGCGCAGCCGAGTAGAGACGAGGATGGCCCGACAGGAGATCATCCTGCGCGAGGAGGAGCCGCTCACCCTGTGGGTGGTCATGGACGAGTCCGTCCTTCTCCGGGGCTTCGGGAGCGCCGCGGTGATGCGGGGCCAGCTCGACCGGCTGGTGACCGTCTCCCAGCGGCCCAACATCCGGATTCAAGTGCTTCCGCTCGACGCCGGACATCCGGTCAACACCGGGTCTTTTCTTCACCTGAAGTTGCCGGAGTTCCACGACGTCGTGTACCTGGAGTCCCTTTTCGATGCACGCTTCGTCGAAGAGGAGGAGACCGTGTACGGCTACGAGATCGCCTTCGGCCAACTGCAGGCCGAGGCCCTCGACGTCGACGCCAGTCGGGAGCTGATCCAAAAATCAATCGAACGCTGGAAGTGAATCGCTTCCCTATATCGCCTCAGCGCCTTGTCTGAGGAGAAAGACCATAAATGTACTCGATCGATCTCTCAGGCGCGGCATGGCGTAAGAGCATCCGCAGCGCCGGCAACGGAAACTGCGTCGAAGTGGCGGCGCTCCCCGAGGGCCATGTCGGGGTCCGTGACAGCAAGGACCAGGATGGTCCTGTCCTCGTCTTCACACCCGGCGAGTGGGACGCCTTCATCGGGGGCGTCAAGGACGGCGAGTTCGACCTCTGACACCTTTGCGGGTGCCCGCCCCTCCGGTGAACCGGACGGGCTGACGCGGCCCGCCCCGAAGCGCCGCCGAGCAAACGACCGGCGCCCGGGGTGGTCGTGCCGCACGAAACCGAGGTCCCCGGCGGACATCCGCCGGGGACCTCTGGTTTTCGTGGTGCGTTGACTTCCTCCCACGACTGACCCCTCCTCGCGGTGCAATGGCGTCTACGTCGAGGTGGTCGCCTCCCTGACGACTTGCAGATGGCGGCCACCCGCAGTCCCACCTCGCGAAGCGATCGGCGTCCCAGGATGCCTCGCAGAGTGGATGTATTCAGCTTTTTGAGGTGCGCCAGTTTGATGGATCGGAAGATGACCTATTCCCCAGATATCGCCAAGAGATGGCATGCTCGGATCCCGTGAAGATTCGCGTCGCCGCTCTGGCCGCCCTTACCCTCCTGGTCGCCGCCTGCACGGCCGCGGAAGGTGAGCAGATCCCGGAGTCGTCCAAAGAGACCGGTGCCGCCGCGGCCTCACCCACGCGGGCGAAGCCGGAGCCGGCCCCCGAGCCGTACACGATCTCGTTCGCGGGCGACGTGCACTTCGAGGGCGTGCTGCGGACCCGGCTGGACAACGACCCGCGCACCGCCCTCGGCCCGATCGCGAACGTGCTGCGCCGGTCCGACCTGACCCTGCTCAACCTGGAGACCGCGATCACCACCGGTGGCACGCCCGCACCGGGCAAGCAGTTCACCTTCCGCGCGCCCCCCACCGCCTTCAGCGCGCTCAAGGCCGCCGGCGTGGACGCCGTGACCATGGCGAACAACCACGGCATGGACTACATGGAGAGCGGGCTGCGGGACTCGCTCGCCGCGATCAAGCGCACCAAGTTCCCCGTCATCGGCATCGGGAAGGACGCCGCCGAGGCGTACCGGCCGTTCCGGGCCACCGTGAAGGGCAACCGGGTGGCGGTCATCGGCGCGACGCAGGTGCTCGACTCCGAGTTCATCCAGTCCTGGACGGCCACCGACGACAAGGCGGGCCTCGCCTCCGCCAAGAACGAGCCGCGCCTCCTGCAGGCCGTACGGCAGGCCCGCAAGAACTCCGACACGGTGATCGTGTTCCTGCACTGGGGCGCGGAGCTGGTCAAGTGCCCGACCGATGTCCAGCGCGATCTCGCCACCAAGCTGTCAGAGGCGGGCGCCGATGTGATCGTGGGTAGCCACGCCCACATCCTGCTCGGCGGCGGCTACTCGGGCCGGAGCTACGTCCACTACGGCCTGGGCAACTTCGTCTTCTACAACTGGGGACCGGAGACCGGGAAGACCGGCGTGCTCACCCTCACGATCAAGGGCAGGAAGGTGCTCAAGGACCGGTGGACCCCGGCCCGCATCAACGGTGGCGTGCCCATCCCGCTGACCGGCGAGGCCGGCAAGCAGGCCTTGACCGAGTACGCCTCGCTGCGCCAGTGCACGGGGCTGACCGCCCGCCCGTCCGGGGAGCAGTGAGACGCCCGCCGGCGCTCCAGGTCGAGGCGCGGCCGAGGAAATCAAGGGACTGTCCGGGAGAGGACTGACCGGAAGGCGCTGAACGGGCAATATGGAGGGATGTCCACTCAGCTTGAAGAGGACGCCGACCCCGCCAATCCCGACCCACTCCGCCGTCGGCCGTCCCAGCGCCGGAGCGCCCGACGCGTCGAACGGATGCTCGACGCGTGCGCCGAGCTGCTGGACGAGATCGGCTACGAGGCGCTCACCACGACCCGCATCGCCGAGCGCGCCGGTGTCGCGATCGGCTCGGTCTACCAGTTCTTCCCGGACAAGCGGGCGATCACCCAGGCGCTGACCCGGCGCCACGTCGAGCTCTTCGTCGCCCGCGTGGGCCGCCGGTTCATCACGGAGGACTACACCGGCTGGTGGGACGCCGTGGACGCCATCATCGAGGAGTACGTCGAGATGCATCGGGCCGTTGCGGGGTTCCGGTCGCTGCATTTCGGCGACATCGTGGATCTCAACCTCCTCGACTCGGTCGCGGACAACAACACGGTGATCGCCGGACGGCTCCGGGCGCTGCTGCTCAAGGAGTTCGGCCTCGCCGACAGCGAGGAGCTGGACCGCGCCATGCTCGTCGCGGTCGAGGCGGGCGACGCGGTGCTGAAGCTGGCCTTCCGGCGCGATCCCCACGGCGCTCCCGACATCGTGGCCGAAGCCAAGCAACTGGTACGCGGCTACCTCTCCCGCCAGCTCCGCGCGGGCTGATCCGGCCGTCAGTCGTCCTGGTGCGGGCGGAGCCGGTCCCGATCGTCGGACAGGGGGTCGGAGAGCGGCATCAGGCGATAGCGCACCTGGACGGGGACGGCGTGCTTCCGCTTCAGCGGCCGGGCGACCAGGCAGGAGGCGGCGACCGGCCGCATCGAGGCTCCGGTGGAGTACATCTCGGACTGCAGCCGTGTTAGCTCGGCGCTCGCCCGCTCCAGGGCCTCGGACCTCGCTGTGGCATAACCGACGAGGCCGGGGATCACGGCGGAGAGTGCGACCGCCGAAGCGAACGTCATACTCACCTGCCTGAACACCGGCATCACCGCTCCCAGATTGCCCACGTGCCATGGCAATATGCCCGATTATCCCCCTCCAAACACACTTCGTAGTTAATCGAACACAATTCGCGATATGGGGAATGCGGGCGGATCTCCGGCGAACAGGCGGGCCGCCTCGATAGCCTCGCCTTGTGGCGCATGTGACACATGAGCAGCTCGATCGACTGCTCGAACAAGCTCTGCTGCTCGACGACCACGGCGCTCTGGCGCGCCGGCTCGACACGCTGGCCCGGCTCTACGAGTCCGGAGAGATGTCACGGGCGGCGATCCTCGTCATGGCGGCGGAGGAGTGGCGGCAGGCGGGCCAACCCGAGGTTGCCCTCGATCGTTTCCGCGAGGCGGCGCGAGACGGCGGAGAGGTCCTCGTGGATCCGCGCTCCGGTGTCGCCGACACGCTCTTCGAACTCGACCGCCCCGACGAGGCGCGAGAGGTCATCGCCGATATCCGCGACAGCGTCTGGAACCCCGCCACCGCGCTCACCGTCGCCGAGACGCTGGTCGCGTACGGGGACCTGGAGGGCGCGCACGAGTGGGCGACCGAGGGGGCCGCGGCCTGCCCGCCCGGCAGCACGGTGCGGGAGGCCCTGTTGCGCACCAGGTACCGCATCAGGGTGGATCTCGGGCTGCCCGAGGACGACCTGGACGCCTCGCTCGACATCGCACGATGACCGGAACATGACGAAGGGGCCGCGACCGCGGCCCCTTCTCGTTTCGTCGTCCCCGCTCACCGGCGAGCGGGCGCGTACGGCCCCGCTACGGCAGGACCGTGGTGTCGATCAGATCCTTGGCGATCCTGGCGACCGCTCCGTCCTTCTTGCCCGGCCGCGTCTCCGGGGCCTTCGGCGCGTTCTGCGTCTTCGTCGGCGGGGTCGCCGGCACGGCCTTCGCCCGCTCGGCCCGCTTCGCCGTCTTGCCCGGCTTCTTGCGGGCCGACTGAGCGGCGTCCGGGACCGACTGAGCGGCGTCCGGGACCGGCTGGGCGGGCGGCTGGGTGACCGGCTGGGTGGACCCGTCGGCGGCGGCGTCGGGCCGCGCCGGGATCGCGGGCAGCGCCGGAACGTCCGGCAGCTCCGGGAGCCGCACCGGTACGGCGAGCGGGTTCGGCAGGCCGGACGTCGCCGCGGCGGCCTGCGGGATGCCGGGCAGGCCGGGGTAGCCCTGGCCCGCGGCCGCGCCGCCCGGGTCGGCGATGCTCAGCACCCCGGTCGCGGAGGAGAGGCCGGGCAGTCCGGCCGCACGGGCGAGCCTGTTGATCGTGATGAGGCGCGCGCCCCGTGCCGGGCCGTTCGCGGTGACGGCCTCGCAGGCGGCGCGCGTCGTCGCACCCGCCGTCGTGCCCGTGCACGGTCCCGCCGCCGCGACCGCCTGACCGCCGGCGAACCAGCTCACGCCGGCGGTCACGGTGGCGAGCGCGGCATGTCGCGCTCGGACGCTTCGCGATGTTCCTGACATCGAATCCCCCCGATTACTTTCGGTGTCTCTCTGAGCACCGAACGTACCGGCGGGGGGATTCCAAGGGGCACGCTTGCCGCAATGGTGGGGGATTCCTTACCGAACGGCCCGCACGGCGAGGGTGTCCCCGGCCTCGTCGAGCTCCACGACCACGTCGTCACCGTCGCGGATCTCCCCGGACAGCAGCGCCTTGGCCAGCGTGTCGCCGATGGCCGACTGGATCAGCCGCCGGAGCGGGCGCGCGCCGTACACGGGGTCGTAGCCGGTCAGCGCCAGCCACTCCCGGGCGCCCGGAGTGACGCTCAGCGTGAGTCGGCGCTCGGCGAGCCGCGCCGCCAGACGCGACACCTGCAGGTCGGCGATCTGCGACAGCTCCTCGGTGCCGAGCGCGTCGAACACGATGACGTCGTCGAGCCGGTTGAGGAACTCGGGCTTGAAAGCGCTCCTGACCGCGGTCATCACGGCATCGCGCTTGGCGCCGTTCTCCATCTTGGGATCGACGAGGAACTGCGACCCGATGTTGGACGTGAGGATCAGGATGGTGTTCCTGAAGTCCACCGTGCGGCCCTGGCCGTCGGTGAGCCGGCCGTCGTCCAGCACCTGGAGCAGCACGTCGAAGACCTCGGGGTGCGCCTTCTCGACCTCGTCGAGCAGCACCACCGTGTACGGCCGGCGGCGGACGGCCTCGGTGAGCTGGCCACCCTCCTCGTACCCCACGTATCCCGGAGGGGCGCCGACGAGCCGCGCCACGCTGTGCTTCTCGCCGTACTCGCTCATGTCGATGCGGGTCATCGCCCGCTCGTCGTCGAACAGGAAATCGGCCAGCGCCTTGGCCAGCTCGGTCTTGCCGACGCCGGTCGGGCCGAGGAAGAGGAAGGAACCGGTCGGGCGGTCCGGGTCGGCGATGCCCGCCCGGGCCCGCCGTACCGCGTCGGACACGGCCTGCACGGCCGCGCGCTGGCCGATCAGGCGCCGGCCGAGCTCGTCCTCCATGCGCAGCAGCTTGGCGGTCTCCCCTTCGAGCAACCGGCCGGCCGGGATGCCGGTCCAGGACGAGATGACATCGGCGATGTCGTCCGGGCCGACCTCCTCCTTCACCATCGGCGGCTCGTCGGCCTCCTCGGCCTCCTCCGCGGCCTTGGTCGCCTCGGCCAGCTCCTTCTCCAGCCGGGGGACCTCGCCGTACATCATGCGGGAGGCCTCTTCGAACTTGCCGTCGCGCTGGGCCCGCTCGGCGGCGCCGCGCGCCTCGTCGAGCTGCTTCTTCAGCTCGCCGACCTTGTTCAGCCCGGCCTTCTCGCGCTCCCATCGGCCGACGAGGCCGTTGAGCTCCTCCTGGCGGTTCGCCAGCTCCTCGCGGAGCTTCTCCAGCCGCTGGCGGCTCGCCTCGTCGGTCTCCTTGACGAGGGCGAGCTCCTCCATCTTGAGCCGGTCCACGATGCGCTGGAGCTCGTCGATCTCCACCGGCCGGGAGTCGATCTCCATGCGCAGCCGCGACATGGACTCGTCGACCAGGTCGATGGCCTTGTCCGGGAGGAACCGCGCGGTGATGTAGCGGTCGGAGAGCGTCGCCGCGGCCACCAGCGCGCTGTCGGAGATCTGCACCTGGTGGTGGGCCTCGTAGCGGCCCTTCAGGCCGCGCAGGATCGCGATCGTGTCCTCGACGGTCGGCTCGCCCACGTAGACCTGCTGGAACCGGCGCTCCAGCGCGGGGTCCTTCTCGATGCGCTCGCGGTACTCGTCGAGCGTCGTCGCGCCGATCATGCGGAGCTCGCCGCGCGCCAGCATGGGCTTGAGCATGTTGCCGGCGTCCATCGCGCCCTCGGCCGCGCCCGCGCCCACCATGGTGTGCAGCTCGTCGATGAAGGTGACGATCTGGCCGTCGCTCTCCTTGATCTCGTTGAGCACGGCCTTGAGGCGCTCCTCGAACTCGCCGCGGTACTTCGCGCCGGCGACCATCGAGCCGAGGTCCAGCGCGACGAGCCGCTTGTTCCTGAGGCTCTCCGGCACGTCACCGGCGATCATCCGCTGCGCCAGGCCCTCGACCACCGCGGTCTTGCCGACGCCGGGCTCGCCGATCAGCACCGGGTTGTTCTTGGTGCGGCGGGAGAGCACCTGGACGACCCGGCGGATCTCCGTGTCCCGGCCGATGACCGGGTCGAGCTTGCCCGCCCGGGCCCGCTCGGTGAGATCGACGCCGTACTTCTCCAGGGCGCGGTAGGTGTCCTCGGGGGTCTCGCTGGTGACCCGGGCGTGCCCGCGCACCTTCTCGAACGCGTCGAGCAGCGCGCTCGCCGTCGCGCCCTGCGCCTTGAGCAGGTCGGCCACCTGGCCGCCGTCGGCCGCGAGGCTCACCAGGAGGTGCTCGGTCGAGACGTAGTCGTCCTCAAGCTGCTTGGCGCGCTGGGCCGCGGTGTTCAGCACGGTGAGGAGCTGCCGCGAGCTCGACGGGGCGCTCACCGTGGCGCCGTGCGCCTTGGGCAGCGCGGCGAGCAGCTCCTCGGCCTTGGTCCGGAGCTGCTTCCAGTCCGCGCCCACCGCTTCCAGGAGGGGGACGGCGGTGCCGCCCGTCTGGGCGAGAAGCGTGGTGAGGAGGTGAACGGGGGCCACCTCGGGGTTGCCCTCCGCGGCCGCCCGCCGGACCGCCCCTGCCAGGGCCTCCTGGCTCTTCTGCGTCAGCTTGTAGTCCATGGTGGTTCGTGGCCTCGCTTCGCTCAGCGGGCACGCGCGACCGGCGCGGCGGCGGTCTCCGCCACGCCGGCGGGTCGAGGGGCGCTGCGCTCCCCGAACCGCTCGACGTGGTCACCGCCGCGCGTCACGCGGGCCCGTGAATTCCCGGATCAGGCTGGTGGAAGTTCGTATCTGACCAGCGCGCGGATCATGGTCAGCTCGCTGCGGAGCCGTACCACCTCGTCGCGCAGGCGCAGGGTCTCGGTTTCGAGTTCGAGGATGCGTTTGATCCCCGCGAGGTTGATGCCGTCCTCCTGGGAGAGCCGTTGCACCTCGCGCAGCAGCACGATGTCTCTCGTCGAGTAGAGCCGTCCGCGACCGGCCGTGCGTCCCGGGCTGACCAGGCCGAGCCGGTCGTACTGCCGGAGTGTCTGCGGATGAAGGCCGGAGAGCTGGGCGGCAACCGAGATGACGTAGACCGGCGTGTCGTCGGACAGATCGAAGAAGTTGGCATCCATATGCTCACTCGCTTCTGGCCTGCTTGATCAGCTCTTCTCTCAGGTCGATGCCCTCGGTGGCGTCGCGGAACTCCTCCAGAGCTGCCCGCGCCTTGTCATCGAGGTGCGGCGGCACCGTCACCTGCACGGTGACGAGCAGGTCGCCCTTGGTGCCGTCCTTGCGGGGGGCTCCCCGGCCGCGCACGCGGAACGTGCGCCCGTTGGGCGTGCCCTCCGGGATGCGCAGGGTGACCGGCATGCCCTTGAGCGTGGGCACCTTGATCTCGGCGCCGAGCGCCGCCTCGGGGAACGTGACCGGCACGGTCACGGTCAGGTTCTCGCCCGTTCGGCCGAACACCGGGTGCGGCTTGACATGGACCTGGACGTAGAGGTCGCCGGCGGGACCGCCGTTCTCGCCGGGCGCGCCCTTGGCCTTGAGCCGGATGCGCTGGCCGTCGGCGACCCCCGCCGGGATGCGGGCCTGGATCGTGCGGGTGCTCTTGCCCCGGCCGCTGCCCTCGCAGACCGGGCACGGGTCGTCCACGATGAGACCCCGGCCGCGGCAGTCGCGGCACGGCTCGGAGAAGGCGAAGTTCCCCAGGTTGCGGCTGGCCGCGCCGGTGCCCTCGCAGGTCGGGCAGACGCGCGGCGTGGTGCCGGCCTTGGCACCCGTGCCGCTGCACGCTCCGCACGCAGACGAGCTGGTCAGCCGCAGCGAGACCGTGCTGCCCTCGACGGACTCGCCGAACGACATCGTGACCTCGGACTCGATGTCCTGCCCGCGGCGCGGCCGGTTGGCGCCGGTCGCCGTGGTGCGGCCGCCCCGGTTGAACAGGCCGCCGAACAGGTCGCCGATGCGGTCCCCCGCACTGCCGCCCTGCCCGGTGCCGGAGAACAGGTCGCCGAAGTCGAAGTTGAAGCCGCCGCCCCGCGACGCGCCCGTGCCGGCGTATCCGCCGAGCCCGGAGCCGAAGAGGGTGCGCGCCTCGTCGTACTCCTTACGGCGCTTGGTGTCGGAGAGCACGTCGTAGGCCTCGGAGACCTCCTTGAACTTCTCCTCGGTCTCGGTGTTGCCCTTGTTGGCGTCCGGGTGGTACTGCCTGGCCAGCTTCCGGTACGCCGTCTTGATCTCGGCGGCGGTGGCGGACTTGGGCACACCAAGGACGGCGTAATAGTCCTTCTCCAGGTAGTCCTTGGTGCTCATCTATCGCTTTCCTCCGCGCAAGGGGGTGTGTCTCGGTTTCTCTCCCGATCCTGCCGGATCGGGAGAGAAACCAGGGGTTTCAGTTCTGGTCGGATTCACCGGAATCCGCGGAGTCGGAGTCGGCGCCCGCCGCCTCGGCCGCGGCGGTCTCGTCCGGCTCAGCGACGGCGACCCGGGCCGGGCGCAGGACCTGCTCGCCCATGCGGTAGCCGGGCTGCAGGATCTCCACGCACGTCGGCTCGGAGACGTCGTCGGAGTAGCTGTGCAGAAGCGCCTCGTGCACGTTCGGGTCGAACGGGTCGCCCTTCGCGCCGTACCGCACCAGGCCGAGCTTGCCGAGGGTCGCCTCCAGCAACTCGCTCACCTTGGCGAACCCGCCGGTGAGCTCGCCGTGGTCGCGGGCCCGGCCGATGTCGTCGAGCACGGGCAGCAGCTCGGTGAGGACACCGGCCACCGCCTGCTCCCGGACGACGGACCGGTCCCGGTCCACCCGCTTGCGGTAGTTGGCGTACTCGGCGTGCAGCCGCTGCAGGTCGGCGGTGCGCTCCGCGAGCAGGTCCGCACCGTTGTCGCTGCCCACCGCGGCGGGCGCCTCCTCCGCCGTGGGCGCCTCGGCGTCCGGGGCAGCCGCGCCGGTGCGCGCCGTCCCCGTCTCCGGGTCGATCTTGCGGTTGTCGCGGATCACCGGCTCCTGCTCGGAACCGTTCTCGCGCGCGGTCACTTGTTGCCGCCCTCCCGCTTCGGCTCGTCGTCCACGATCTCGGCCTCGACGACGTCCTCGTCGGCCTTCGCCTGGCCGTCACCGGAGGCCGCGGCGCCCTCGGCGCCGCCCGCGGCCTGGGACTGGGCGTAGATCGCCGACCCCATCTTCTGGCTGACGGTCGCGAGCTTCTCGGCGGCGGCGCGGATCGCGGCCGAGTCGGTGCCCTCAAGGGTCTTCTTCAGCTCGGCGAGCGCGTCGTTGACCTCGGTCTTGACGTCGGCCGGGACCTTGTCGTCGTTGTCGTGCAGGAACTTCTCCGTCTGGTAGGCCAGGGCGTCCGCGTTGTTGCGGACCTCGGCCTCCTCGCGGCGGTTCTTGTCCTCCTCGGCGTACGACTCCGCCTCGCGCATCATGCGCTCGATGTCGTCCTTGGCCAGCGCGGAGCCGCCGGTGATCGTCATCGACTGCTCCTTGCCAGTGCCGAGGTCCTTGGCGCTGACGTTGACGATGCCGTTCGCGTCGATGTCGAAGGTGACCTCGATCTGCGGGATGCCGCGCGGAGCCGGGGCGATGCCGGTCAGCTCGAACGTGGCCAGCTTCTTGTTGTACGCCGCGATCTCGCGCTCGCCCTGGTAGACCTGGATCTGCACCGACGGCTGGTTGTCCTCGGCGGTGGTGAACACCTCCGACCGCTTGGTCGGGATCGTGGTGTTCCGCTCGATGATCTTGGTGAAGATGCCGCCCTTGGTCTCGATGCCCAGGCTCAGCGGGGTCACGTCGAGCAGCAGGACGTCCTTGACCTCGCCCTTGAGCACGCCGGCCTGGAGCGCGGCGCCGATCGCCACGACCTCGTCCGGGTTGACGCCCTTGTTCGGCTCCTTGCCGCCGGTCAGCTCCTTGACCAGGTCGGTCACGGCGGGCATACGGGTCGAGCCGCCGACGAGCACCACGTGGGCGATGTCGGAGACCTTGATGCCGGCGTCCTTGATGACCTGGTGGAACGGGTGCTTGCAGCGCTCGAGCAGGTCGGCGGTGATCCGCTGGAACTCGGCGCGGGTCAGCTTCTCCTCGAGGTGCAGCGGGCCCTCGGCCGAGGCGGTGATGTAGGGCAGGTTGAGCGTCGACTCGGTCTGGCTGGACAGCTCGATCTTGGCCTTCTCCGCGGCCTCACGCAGGCGCTGGAGGGCCATCTTGTCCTTGGACAGGTCGACGCCGTGCGCGTTCTTGAAGCGGGTCACCAGCTCGTCGACGACGCGCTGGTCCCAGTCGTCGCCGCCGAGGTGGTTGTCGCCGCTGGTGGCGCGGACCTCGACGAAGCCGTGGCCGTCCTCCTGGCCGACGTCGAGCAGGGACACGTCGAAGGTGCCGCCGCCGAGGTCGAAGACCAGGATGGTCTGGTCCTTCTCCTTGTCGAGGCCGTAGGCCAGGGCGGCCGAGGTCGGCTCGTTGATGATGCGCAGCACATTGAGGCCCGCGATGGTGCCGGCCTCCTTGGTGGCCTGCCGCTGGGCGTCGTTGAAGTACGCGGGGACGGTGATCACCGCGTCGGTGATCTTCTCACCCAGGTAGGCCTCGGCGTCCTGCTTGAGCTTCTGCAGGACGAAGGCGCTGATCTGCTGGGGAGTGAACTTCTTGCCGTCGATCTCGACGGACCAGTCCGTGCCCATCTCTCGCTTGACCGAGCGGATCGTCCGGTCGACGTTGGTCACGGCCTGACGCTTGGCGACCTCGCCGACCAGCACCTCGCCGTTCTTCGCGAAGGCGACCACGGACGGGGTGGTCCGCGAGCCCTGCGCGTTCGCGATGACGGTGGGCTCACCGCCCTCGAGGATCGAGACGACGGAGTTGGTCGTCCCCAGGTCGATACCTACCGCACGTGCCATGAGTTCGTCCTTGTGGTCAAAGTTGAGTCGGTACGACTCAATATTGGGTCGCCCAACGAGCTTTGTCAAACGACTTGAGCCTAGTGGACTCAACCTCATGGTGTGCGGGTGGAGCGCCCTGAATCCGCTCCGGATCCGCTCCGATCTGTCGAGGGCGTGAACCCTGCGGTCAGCGCGCCGCGCCGTCGACGACCCTGCGGTCGCCGAGTGGGGCCCTGAGCTTCACGATCGTGCTCTTCTGGACGGCGATCATCACGCACATCTGGGCGTCCTTGTCCCGGCCCTCGTAGAGGGTGACCGTGACCTTCCTCCTGGTCTCCTTGACGCGCACCCGGTCGAGCACCGTGCAGGGCTCGACGCCGGACCACCAGGTGACCCGCAGATATCCGCCGTTCCGGATCGGCTTGGCGGACGTCCACTTGACCTTGTGCGGGTCGACGGTGCCGCCCCTGGGCTTCACCGGGGCCGGGGCGCCGGCCGAGGCGGCGAAGGAGGCGGGGAGGTGGGACGCGGGCGTGCCGGAGACGGGGCCGGCGGACGCGGACGCCACCGAGGCCGAGGCCGTTCCGGCGATGGCGATCAGGAGAGTCGCGACCGTCGCCGCGGTTCGTCGAATCGTACGCATAACCGTATTGACGGAGCGGTCTTCCGGCCGGTTCATCACTTGGCGCCGTCGACCACCTCGCGGCCGTCGAGCGGGGCGGCGAGCCGCACCGTGGTCGTCTTCTCCAGCGCGATGTCGATGCAGGCGGTGTCGGGATGGCGCAGGTCGCGGCCCTCGTAGAGGGTGACCGTGACCCGCGTGGCGCTCTCCTCCACCTCGACCCGGTCGAGCACGGTGCACGGGGCGACGCCCGACCACCAGACGACGGCGAGCGACCGGCCGTCCGCGGACGGCGTCACGCTGGTCCAGGCGATCTTCCGGGGGTTGAGCGTGTGCCCCACGGGCGTCTGCGGCGCAGGCCTCCCGTGCCCGGGTTCCGTGCTCGCCGGCGCACTGGTCGGCTGCTCCGCGCCGTGTCCTCCAGGTGGCGGCGCGGACCGTGAATGCGGCGTGGACGGCGGTTGCCCGCACGCCGCCGCCATGAGCAGGAGCGTTATGGCGCAGAACCTTCGCATATCTCATTAAACGAGGTGGCCGTCCGTCTGGTTCGACGCCCTGTTGACGGTGCCCGCGACGCGGGTCTAATTTCAACGCATGATGAATTTATCCGGACCGGCGATCGCCGTACGGGACCTGCGGGTCGTACGGGGCGGGGCCGAGGTCCTGCACGGCCTCACCTTCGAGGTGCCGCGCGGACAGGTGACCGGCCTGCTCGGGCCCAGCGGATGCGGAAAGACGACGCTGATCCGCTCGATCGTCGGCGTGCAGATCGTCACCAGCGGCGAGGTGGCGGTGCTCGGCGAGCCGGCGGGCAGCCCGGCCCTCCGCCGCAAGATCGGGTACTCGACCCAGAGCGCCGCCATATATCGGGATCTGACGGTGCTGGAGAACCTGCGCTACTTCGCGGCGGTCCTCGGGGCGGGCAAGGACGACGCCGAGCGCGTGCTGGAGGAGGTCGGCCTCGCCGGCACGGGCCGGCAGCTCGCCGGCGCGCTTTCCGGCGGCCAGCTCGGCCGGGCCAGCCTGGCCGTCGCGTTGCTCGGCTCGCCCGAACTGTTGGTGCTCGACGAGCCGACCGTCGGCCTCGACCCCGTGCTGCGCCAGGACCTCTGGCGGCTCTTCCAGAGCCTCGCGGAGCGCGGCGTGACCCTGGTCGTCTCCAGCCACGTCATGGACGAAGCGGCCCGGTGCCACCGGCTGATCATCCTTCGGGAGGGCGAGATCCTCGCCGACGGAAGCCCCGACGGGCTGCGTGAGCGCGCCGGGACCACGGATCTGGAAGAGGCGTTCCTGCGCCTGGTCAAGGAGAAGGCGGAGCGCGTCCGATGAGCCCGACGATCACCCTAGCCACGGCGGGCCGGATCCTCGCCCAGCTCCGCCACGACCGCCGCACGCTCGCGCTGCTGGTCGGCGTGCCGACCGTGCTGATGATCCTGCTCAGGTACGTCATCGACGACGCGGCGTCGTTCGACCGGCTGGGCCCGACGCTGCTCGGCATCTTCCCGTTCATCGTGATGTTCATGGTCACCTCGATCACGACGCAGCGGGAGCGGGCGACCGGCACGCTCGAACGGCTGATGGCCGGCCCGCTCGGCCGTTTCGACCTGCTGCTCGGCTACGCCCTCGCGTTCGGGGCGGTGGCGGCGGCCCAGGTCGCGGTGGTGCTCGCCATCTCCCTGACCTGGCTCGGTCTGGAGATCGCCGGCTCCGTGTGGCTGCTGGTCCTGGTGGCCGTGCTCGACTCGCTGCTGGGCATGGCGCTCGGCCTGTTCTTCAGCGCCTTCGCCCGCACCGAGTTCCAGGCGGTGCAGTTCATGCCCGCGGTCGTGCTTCCGCAGTCGCTGCTGTGCGGGCTCGTCGTCCCCCGCGACGCCATGGCGTCCTGGCTGGAGCGGCTCTCCGACGTCATGCCGCTCACGTACGCGGTGGAGGCGATGCAGGAGGTCGCGCGGACCGGCGATGTCACCGGCGTGCTGGTCCGGGACATCCTGATCGTGGCCGGGTGCGCGGTCCTGGCGCTCGTCCTCGGCGCCGCCACGCTGCGCCGCCGTACGCCGTGACCTGGGCGCACCGTACGCGCCGCCGTCGTCGGTAAGCTGCGGGCGGATGTCCCTACCAGCGAGGAATGGTCATGATCGCGATTCTCGGCACCGGCAAGATGGGCGAGGCGCTGCTCTCCGGGCTGGTCCGGGCCGGGCTGCCGCCGAACGAGATCATGGTGACAGCGCGGCGCGGGGACCGGGCGGCGGCGCTGCGTGAGACCTACGGCGTGCGCGTCGTCTCCAACGCCGAGGCGGCCAAGGCCGCCGATACGATCATCCTCGCGGTCAAGCCGCAGGACATGGGGAGCCTGCTCGCCGAGATCGCCCCGTACGTCCCGGCCGATCGGCTGGTGATCACGGTGGCGGCGGGCATCACCACCGCCTTCGTGGAGTCCCGGCTGGGCGAGGCGGTGCCGGTGGTCCGTGTCATGTCCAACACGCCGGTCCTGGTCGACGAGGCGATGAGCGTCATCTCGCCCGGAGCGCACGCCGGCGAGCGCCACCTGGAGCGCACGGAGGACCTGCTCAGGCCGGTCGGCAAGGTCCTGCGCATCCCCGAGTCGCAGCAGGACGCCGCGACCGCGCTGTCGGGCAGCGGCCCGGCCTACTTCTTCTATCTGGTCGAGGCCATGGTTGACGCCGGGATCCTGCTCGGCATGCCGCGCGCCGCCGCCCTCGACATGGTCACCCAGTCGATCGTCGGCGCCGCGATCATGCTGCGCGACTCGGGGGAGCACCCCGTGATCCTGCGCGAGGCGGTCACGTCGCCGGGCGGGACGACCATCGCCGCGATCGCCGAGCTCGAACGCCACAAGGTCCGGGCCGCCTTCCTCGACGCCATCGAGGCCGCCAGGGACCGCAGCAGGCAGCTCGCCTCCGGCTGATTTTGTACGCCTCGTGACCGCCCTTACCGAAACACGCCGCGAAAACCATTAGGAAACTTTCCGTTCCGAACGGCATCATTCCGCTGGTGGCATCGGGGCGCGATCGGTGAGGGTGACGTGGCGGGAGCCGTACAGGCCGTGGCGGGGGTGGGGCGGCGACCGCTCTGGACGCCCGATTTCGGGTTCTACTTCACCGGGCGCGCGGTGTCGATGCTCGGCGACACCATGCTGCCCGTCGCGATCTCGCTGGCCGTGCTCGGCGCGGGGTACGGCCCGTCCGGCGTCGGGTTCGTGCTCGCGTCGTGGATGGCGCCGTTCGCCGCGCTGATCCTCTTCGGCGGCGTCTTCGCCGACCGGTTCACCGCCCGGCGGATGATGATCACCGCCGACCTGGTGCGGCTGGTCAGCCAGTCGGTCATGGCCGCGGCCTTCGCGGCCGGGACGCCGCGGCTGTGGCAGATCGTGGCCCTGTCGGCGATCAGCGGCGCGGCCGCCGCGATGTTCCAGCCGGGCGTGAGCAGCATGGTCCCCCATGTGGCGTCGGACCTGCAGCGTGCCAACGCCACGCTGCGCGTGGCCGACGCGATCGCCCAGTTGCTCGGCCCCGCGCTGGCGGGCGTGCTCGTCGGCCTCGGCGGCGCCGGGCTGGTCTTCGTCGTGGACGCGGCGACGTTCGCGGTGAGCGCCGTCTGCCTGCTGCTCCTGCGTGTACGGCCGCTGCCGAGCACGACAGCGGGCTCGTCGATGCTGCGCAACCTGCGCGAGGGGTGGGACGAGTTCCGCTCCCGCACCTGGATGTGGAGCGTCATCATCATCTGGTCCGTCTACGGCGTGCTCGTCTTCGGCCCGCTCATCCCCCTGGGCGCGGCGCTGATCACGGAGGGCCACGGCCGTGGCGCGTACGGCTGGATCATGTCGGCGGCCGGCGCGGGAACGGTCGTCGGCGGCCTCGTCGCCGTCTGGTTCCGGCCGTCGCGCCCGCTGATGGCCGGCGCGATCGCGATGACGCTGTACTTCTTCGAGCCGCTCGCCCTCGCTCTGCACATGCCGCTGCCGGTGCTCGCGGCGGCGTTCGCGCTCACCGGCTCGGTGTGGGGGTTCTGGTCGGTGATGTGGGCGACCAGCGTGCAGACCCAGGTCAGCCAGGACGTGCTGAACCGGGTGACGGCGTACGAGGTGGCGGGGTCGGTGCTGAGCCTTCCGGTGGGCCAGGCGCTGGCGGGTCCGGCGGCGGAACGGGTCGGCGCGGAGAACGTGCTGGCGGCGGGCTTCGTGGTCGGGCTGGTGGGCATCGCCTTCCTGCTCGGCATCCCCGCGATCCGCGGCCTCCGTCGCGTCGCGCCGGTCGGGGAGGCCGCCCGCCCATAGGCGCTGGGGGAGGAGGCCGACCTCCACGACACTTGCCGATATTTCGGTACGTGCGCGGGATGAGTGGCGTATGTCACGAGGGGGCGGAGCCACGCCCAGGCCCGTACGGTAGCGTCACGATCGTGCGGCGAGGAGGCGGCGGCATGATCGAGCGTACCGGCGGACAAGAATGCGGCTCCGTCCGCGTGCTCTGGGACGACGCGCTTACGTCGTACGACTTCGGCCCCGGCCATCCGCTCGCCCCCGTACGGGTGGAGCTGACCATGGCGCTCGCCCGCGACCTCGGCGTGCTCGACCGCGTCGAGATGGCCGGATGCGCCCCGGCGAGCGACGACGAGATCGCGCTGGTCCACCGCCGCGACTACATCGAGGCGGTCAAGGCGGTGTCGAAGACCGGCCGGCCCGACCTCGGCTGTGGGCTCGGCACGGCCGACAATCCCGCGTTCACCGGGGTTCACGAGGCGTCCGCGCTGATCACGGGGGCGTCCATCGAGGCCGCGAGGTCGGTGTGGGACGGAGAGTCGGACCACGCCGTCAACGTGGCGGGTGGCCTGCACCACGCGATGGCGGGCATGGCCAGCGGGTTCTGCGTCTACAACGATCCGGCCGTCGCGATCGCCTGGCTGCTCTCCCAGGGGGCGGAGCGGGTGGCGTACGTGGACGTGGACGTCCACCACGGCGACGGCGTGCAGGCCGCGTTCTACGACGACCCCCGGGTGCTCACGATCAGCCTGCACGAGAGCCCGCGCACGCTCTTCCCCGGCACCGGCTTCCCGGGCGAGACCGGGGCGAACGGCAGCGCGGTCAACGTGGCGCTGCCCGCGGGGTGCGGGGACGCCGGCTGGCTGCGCGCCTTCCACGCGGTCGTGCCGCCGCTGCTGCGCGAGTTCGGCCCCGAGATCCTCGTCACCCAGCACGGATGCGACAGCCACGCCCTCGACCCGCTGGCCAACCTCATGCTCAGCCTGGACGGCCAGCGCACGGCCTACGCCGCGCTGCACCGGCTCGCGCACGAGACGGCGGACGGCCGGTGGGTCGTCACCGGCGGCGGGGGATACGAGCTGGTCCAGGTGGTGCCGCGCGCGTGGACGCACCTGATCGCGGAGGCGTCCGGGTACCCCGTCGAGCCGTCCACGCCGACGCCCGCGAGCTGGCGGACCCTGGTCACCGAGCGGACCGGCGAGGTGCCTCCGCTGTCGATGACGGACGGCCGCCACCCGGCGTACTCCGACTTCTGCGACGGTTACGACCCCGCCGACGCGATCGATCGGGCCATCGTGGCCACCAGGAAGGCCGTCTTCCCCCTCCACGGATTGGACCCTCTGCCATGACGGGAATCCCGGCCGCGCGAGGAGCGCTGTGGCACCTGTGAACGCTCCCTCCCGCAGAGACCTCCGTGACCACCTGATCAGGACGCGCATCGCGGGCGACGTCGCCACGCCGCGCGAGAACAACCTCGACAACTACCGCTCCCTGGCCAACCGCGACCCCCGCTACACGTTCGGCCTCTCGTTCTCCGGCGAGTGGACCTTCCGGGACGTGCTGGAGCAGATGGCCAAGTCGGTGGGCGTCGTGGCCGACCCGGAGCACCGGGAGGGCCGGGACACCATCGACCCCGAGCTCACCATCGACGCGATCGAGGCGATGGGGGACCGCATCGGTGAGGTGCTGGCCAGGGGGAATCCCCGCATCGTCATCGCCACCGGCCACCCCACGGGCCTGCTCGCGGTCCACCTCGTCCTCGCCCGGTTCGCCCGCTCCCACGGCGCCACCCTCCTCACTCCGGCCGAGACGTGGAGCTACATGGGGAACGGGCTCGGACGCGTACGGCGGATCCGCTATCTCGACGACGTCGCGATGCTGGACGACGGCGCAGCCCTGGTGCACACGCACGACCCCGACCCGATGCGCGCCATCCTGGCCGAGGAGCGGCCCGACTTCGTGATCGCCGACCACGGCTGGGCGGGCGCCGCGGGCGAGGCGGGCGTCGAGACCGTGGGCTTCGCGGACAGCAACGACCCCGCCCTCTTCATCGGCCAGGCGGAGGGGAAGATCGCCGTCGCGGTCCCGCTCGACGACAATGTGTTGCCGAGATATTACGGACCGCTGACGGACTACCTGGTGGCCAGGATCGCGTCTCACCTCTGATCGCGCTGCGGACCGTCCGTTTCACGTATTTCGGACTGCCCTTTGTCGCGCCCTGCCGGGCCTTTGCCGACTCTTTCGTGTGCCGGGGCGACTCTTGTGGGAGAGAAGTTGGCTCGTTCCACCGCCGGGGCCAGGGGCACGCCGCCGTCCCCTACCAGCTACTTTCTCCATATTGACGGCATAGGGTCGCGGTGACTGATGAAATGGGGGGTTTGCCTACTCGCAGTCCCGACTTACGCTGACGGCAGTACACGTGCGTGAGCGATGGCACCAGTGGGGATAACCCGGAAACACGTGCGGAAGAGGCGTCCGATGGGTGCAGGCGAAAGACCTCTCAGCGAGGTGAAGTTCCTGACGGTGGCGGAAGTCGCCACGGTCATGCGAGTGTCCAAGATGACGGTGTACCGGCTCGTCCACTCAGGTGAGCTGCCGGCCATCCGTGTCGGCCGATCCTTCAGGGTGCCCGAACAGGCGGTACACGACTACCTCAGGGATGCGTTCATCGAGGCTGGATGACACGCCGAGGCGGTGCGGACCCGCGCTGACCAGGCGCGGGATCCGGCGTCGGCCACGCGGTGTCCCCCAGGGGGCGATCGACCGTGGATCGCCGGTAGTCTGTTGTGCCGGTGTGCGCTCGCGCACCGGTCTGGCATTCTCTACCTTCACCTGGGGGTCCCGTGGGCTCTGTGATCAAGAAGCGCCGTAAGCGCATGGCCAAGAAGAAGCACCGCAAGCTGCTCAAGAAGACCCGCATCCAGCGGCGTAACAAGAAGTAGCAGAAGTACGGAGCGCGCACCGGTCCCGCGGGGCCGGGCGACCGTGAACCGCCATTCCCCACCAGTCCCCCAGTGAGGCGACGATGACCCACACCGTGTTGGTCACCGGGGTCTCGCGCCACATCGGAGCACGAGTGGCGAGCGCGCTCGCCGCCGAACCGGGCGTCGACCGGGTCATCGGGGTGGACACGGTTCCGCCGCCGTCGGCGGCCCGAGACGGCGGCTCCCACGCCCGTCGCACCGAGTTCGTCCGCGTCGATCTGCGCAGTCCAGACATCGCGCAGGTCATCGCGGCGGCGGACGTCGATGTCGTCGTGCACGTGAGCCTGATGAGCGGCTCCTCGCGGAGCCGTTCCGCCGCGAAAGAGCACAACGTCATCGGCACGATGCAGTTGCTCGGCGCGTGCCAGCGCTCGACGAGCGTGCGCAGGGTGGTGGTGCGGTCCACGACCGCCATCTACGGCTCCGCGCCGAACGACCCCGCCGTCTTCACCGAGGACGGCGAGCCCTCCGAGGCGCCGCCCTCGGGGTACGCCAAGGACGCCGGCGACGTCGAGGGCTACGTCCGGGGCCTCGCCAGGCGGCGTCCCGACGTGGTCACCTCGACGCTGCGTTTCGCCGACTTCATCGGACCCGGGGTGGACACGCCCCTCACCCGGTACTTCACGCAGCCGGTCCCGCCGACCGTGCTCGGGTTCGACCCCCGGTTGCAGTTCGTCCACGAGGACGACGGGGTCGAGGTGCTGCGCCGGATGGCCCTTGAGGACCACCCCGGCACGTTCAACGTGGCCGGCGACGGCGTGCTCCTGCTGTCCCAGTGCCTGCGGCGGGCGGGGCGGCTGTCGCTGCCCGTTCCGTCGCCGCTCTTCCGTCTCCTGGGAGAGGCGGCGCGGGCCGCGGGCCGGGTGGACTTCTCACCCGAGCACCTCGCGCTGATGTGCCACGGCCGGGTCGTGGACTGCGGGCGGCTCGTCCGGGAGCTCGGATGGAAGCCCAAGTTCGGCACGGCTGCGGCCTTCGAGGATTTCCTCCGTTCGCGCGGCATCTCCGGCGGCCTCACCGCGGCGGTGGCCGACCGGCTGTCCGATCTCGCGCCGGGGCGCCCGGCTCCGTTCAAGGACGACCAGTAAGGCGTGTGTGACGTGACGCGTACCTCCGAGGAGGGCTCACCCGGCGTTCCCGGGGACGCACGGGAACGGTCCGGCGAGGAGAGGCTCGCCGAGATGCTGGCCTTCCTGCGCCGCCGCCTCACCGGCGAGTACGAGGTGGACGAGTTCGGGTTCGACCCCGAGCTCAACGACAAGGTCCTGCTCGAACTGCTCCGGCCGTTCTACCGGCACTGGTTCCGGGTCGAGACCAGCGGTCTCCAGCACATCCCCGTCGATTCGGGGGCGCTGGTCGTCGCGAACCACTCGGGGACGCTGCCGGTCGACGCGCTGATGTTGCAGGTCGCGCTGCACGACGAGGCGCGCCGGCCGGTCCGGCTGCTCGGGGCCGACCTCGTCTACCAGCTCCCCGTCCTCGGCCATCTGGCCCGCAAGACCGGGCACACGCTCGCCTGCCCCGAGGACGCCGACCGCCTGCTGCGCAAGGGCGAACTGGTCGGCGTCTTCCCTGAGGGGTTCAAGGGCGTCGGCAAGCCGTTCTCCGAGCGGTACAAGCTGCAGCGGTTCGGCCGGGGCGGCTTCGCCGCGTCGGCGATCCGGACCGGCGTGCCCATCATCCCGTGCGCCATCGTGGGCGCCGAGGAGATCTATCCCAAGATCGGCGACGTGCCCGTGCTGGCCCGGCTGCTCGGCCTGCCGTACCTGCCGATCACGCCGTTCTTCCCGTGGCTCGGGCCGCTCGGGCTGGTGCCGCTGCCGTCCAAGTGGCTGATCGAGTTCGGCGAGCCCATCATGACGAACGACTACGACCCCATCGACGCGGACGACCCCATGCTGGTCTTCAACCTCACCGACCAGGTACGCGAGACGATCCAGAGCCGGCTCGACGCGCTGCGGCTGCGCCGTGGCCCCGCGTTCCCGGCGTTCTCCGACATCGCGGCAGACCAGAGGCCCCTCTAGCCGCTTCGGCGCACGGTGAAGTAACGACCGGCGCCGTACGGTTTTTACCTGGGCATATCGGTCTCCGGGTCTAACAATGGCAGCTATTGGTGGCTATGGTGTACCTCACCAAGAGGAGTACATCATGCACCAAAGCGGGATAAAACGGAAAGTGCTGCTCGCCGGTATGGCGCTTGGGTACGCCGCCGGAGTCGTCCGGCGGCGCGCGGAGACCGTGCCGGACGTGGTGGACGCCCCCCGGCTCGGCTGCCTCGTGGGTAAGCCGATGACCGTGATCACCGATGATGGTGTGCACCTCGCCGTCGACGTCGACGAGCACCCGGATCCCGAGGTGGCCGTGGTGTTCGCGCACGGCTGGGTGATGAACCGCCACTGCTGGCACATCCAGCGCGAGGCCCTGGCCGGCCGCCCGGCCACGCTCGTCTTCTACGACCAGCGCGGGCACGGCGCCTCCTCCAACGGGCCGATCGACGACTGCACGATCGACCGGTTGGGTGACGACCTGGCGGCGGTGATCGAGCAGGCCGTACCCGAAGGGGTGCCGGTGGTGCTGGTCGGCCACTCGATGGGCGGCATGAGCATCATGGCGTTCGCCGCCCGGCACCCTGAGCTGCTCGCCTCCCGGGTGAAGGGCGTCGCCCTGCTGAGCACGTCGTCCGGGGGCCTGTCCCGGCACACGTTCGGCCTCCCTTGGCCCGTGGGACGGATCGCCGGGCTGATCACCCCGATCGTGTTCGAGGGCATGCTCGCCCGCGCGGACTGGATCGACCGCAGCGTGGCGCTGAAGACCCGCACCCACACGCCGGTCGCGCGGTTCATCGCGTTCGGCGGCGGCGCGCGCCCCGACCATGTGCGGTTCGTCAGCGACATCGCGGCGGCCACGCCGACCGAGGTGATGGTCGGCTTCTTCCGCGGCCTCTGCGTCCACGACAAGCTGGCCGCGCTCGCGGCGCTCAGTCAGATCGAGACGCTCGTCCTGGTCGGGGAGGACGACCGCGTCACCCCTCCCTCGCACAGCCGCAGGATCGCCGAGTCGCTGCCCGGCGCGCGGCTGACGATCGTCCCCGGCGCCGGTCACATGATCGGATTCGAGCGGCCGGACGTCGTCAACCAGGCGCTGGACGACTTCCTCCACCGGACCGCCCGGCTCGCGTCCCGGTGACCCTCCGCCCCTGAACGAGGGTCAGGACGAGCGGTAGTGCTTGCGCAGCGCGATGCCGGCCGCGATGCCCCCCGCCACCGCGCCCGCCGTCGCGGCGATCGGCAGCCCGATCAGCGTGGCCTTCCGCCCGGTGCGGAAGTCGCGGATCCGCCAGCCGTTCTCCTTCGCGTGCTCGCGCAGCTCGCTGTCGGGGTTGACCGCGCAGGGGCTGCCGACCAGCGACAGCATGGGCAGGTCGTTGGCCGAGTCGCTGTAGGCCGAGCAGTGGGACAGGTCGAGGCCCTCCCTGCGGGCCAGCGCCCGAATCGCCTCCGCCTTGGCCGGGCCGTGCAGCAGGTCGCCGACGAGCCTGCCGGTGTAGACGCCGTCCGCCGTCTCGGCCACCGTGCCGAGCGCGCCGGTCAGGCCGAGCCGCTGGGCGATCACCCGGGCCAGCTCGACCGGGGTCGCGGTGACCAGCCACACCCGCTGGCCCAGGTCCAGGTGGGCCTGCGCCAGCGCGCGGGTCCCGGCCCAGATGCGGTCGGACATGACCTCGTCGTAGATCTCCTCGCCGAGGTGCACCACCTCGTCGACCTTGAGACCGGCGACGAAGGCCAGCGCCGTCTCCTTCGCCTTGGCGATGTGGTCGGGGTTCTCGTTGCCCCGCACCCGGAACCAGGCCTGGCCGAGGGCGAACCGCACCAGGTCGTTCGTGGTGAACAGACCGCGCGAGGCCAGGCCCCGCGCGAAGTGGTAGATCGAGGCGCCGCGCATCATCGTGTTGTCCACATCGAAGAACGCCGCCGCCGTCGGGTCCGGCTCGACGCTCGGCGTGGGGACCACCGCCGCGGCCGCCACCTCACCCGCGATCTCCGCCGCTTCCCGCCGTCGCATTAGCCGCCTCATAGGGCCTCAGCTTAACCGGCCGGGTGCCGGATGACGGTGTACGCGGCGTTAGCACCGAGTGACCGTATTCCATGGTGATTCCATGCGACCGTGGTCACTGGACCGGAGTGCTGAAGGTGTCGATATAGGTGAGGTACTTGGTCGCCTTGTCGCGGTTCTCCTGGTCGAGCTTCGGGAGCAACGGCTCCACCATCGTCCGCTGCTCGCGGGCGAACCGCCCCACCTCCCTGTCGGGCTTGTCGCCGCGCCGCCTGACCCGGCCGAGCGCGGACCGGGTCGTACGCGCCATGTCGTCGAGGGCCTGGGTGATGAGTCGGTCCCGGTCGGGTCCCTCCGCGCCGGCCAGCGTCGCCGCCTCCGCCGCCCGCTCCCGCGCGGCCGTCATCTCCCGCCTGGCCCTCTCGGCGTCGCTCACCGCCAACCGCAGCACGGTCGCCTCCGCCGTCCGCTTCAGCGGGTAGAGCAGGTCCCCGGGCACCGAGTCGTACGCGCGGGCGCCGGTGGCGAACATCACCCCCAGGAGCACGGCGAACACCGCGAGCGGGCGCAGCCGTACGAGGAGGGAGGGACGGCGGCGCGGCTCGGGCCGTTCGGCGGGGGGCTCGGCGGCGGGCCCGCGCTCGGCGGCGTGCGCCTTCATCAGGTCCGCACGGAGGCGGGCGCGGAAGTCGGGGCGGGGGCCGGCGCCGGACCGGGAACCGGCCTCGGCGATCCGCGCGGCGACCCGGTCGGCGGCACGCCTCGTCCCCCTGGCCCGTCGCCGGCGCCCCGGCCGCCACCAGCCCATGAACGCTCCCGAGATCCCCCGCTGCCGATCCACGCCTGTGCCCTGCCCAACGAGGTGACCGGGCCAGGGTTACGGCACGTGAGCTAACCGAGATCTTTGGGCAGGGCGCGGGCCAGGGCCTTGATCGCGCGGAACTGGAGCGCCTTGATCGCGCCGCTCTGCTTGCCCATGATCATGGCGGTCTCCGCGAGGGACATACCGTGCAGGAAGCGCAGCACGACGCACTCCTGCTGCTCGGGGTTGAGTCGCTTGATCGCCCGGAGCACGTGCTCGTTCACCATGCTGGCGACGACGGCGTTCTCCGGGATGTGATGGCCGTCGAGGGGGGTGTCGAGGATCTCGGCCGTACACACTTCGAGTCGGCTCCGTCCGGACTTGAAGTGGTCGGTGACCAGATTCCTGGCGATGGTGACCAGCCAGGCGCCGAAGTCGCGCCCCTGCCAGGTGAAATCCGCGATACCACGCAGGGCGCGCAGGAAGGTGTCGCTCGTCAGGTCCTCGGCGAGCGCGTGCGAGCCCACCCGGAAGAGGACGTAGCGGTAGACGAGGTCCACGTAACGGTCGTAGAGCACGCCGAACGCCTCGGTGTCGCCGGTCTTGGCGCGCAGGACCAGCGTGCGCATCTCGTCGTGCTCGAGCTGCGCCGCCGCGGGGGCGGCGGGAGGCGCCTGCCGCACCACTCCAGCGGCTGGAGGGGAGAGCCCGGCGAACGGCCACGATGTCGGCATCCGGTGATCCCATTGGGGGGAGGGGAGTCGGCGTGCTCGAACACTCTAGAAATCATCGCGAGATAACACAATCCGCCGCGTACCGTAATCACTTCGCGTAACGGGGCGTGCCATCAGCTACCGGTCGGCGCGCGAAGTCCGGCAGCATAAGGTCCACCATGGAAGTCCTTGTCGCTGTCATCGCGCTCGCCGGTGCCGTTATCGCCGCCATCACCACAGGTGTCGTCGTCGGTCGCATCCGCGAGAAGCCGTCGGGATGGCTGGTCGCGTGGGGTGTCACCACGGCGACGACGTGCCTCTCGCTGGGATTGATCGCCGTAGGCCAGTTGCTCGGCTACGGGACCGTGATCTTCCGGTTGCTCCAGATCACCGGATCGCTCGTCGCCCCGCTCTGGCTCTCCGTAGGCATCGCCCAGCTCATCGCCAGGAAGCCGTTCCCGCGCTTCGCCGCGTGGCTCTTCGGCGGCGCGTTGACGGGCCTGGGCGCGGTCATCATGCTGATCGACCCGATCACCCAGACGTTCACGAAGGAGTTCCCGGCGTCCGACCGCTTCTGGGACATCTGGCCGGAATGGCTCCTGCGCGGCGTCCACATCGTCGTCATCGCGATGCTGGTGATCTGGCTCGTGATCGCGGTGCTGCGCGGGCGCAACGGCGACGACTACGACCTCGACAACATGAACGCGACGGTCGCGCTCGCGCCGGGCGGCATCGCCGTCGCCGCCGCGCTGGAGTTCACGCTCCCCGGGATCGTCGTGGTCGCCGCGATGGCCGCCACCGTCGGAGGCGTCTGGTTCGCCCTCGCCCGGCCGCTCGCGCCGTACGAGGACGAGGACGAGGAAGAAGACGCCGGGGCCGAGGAACCGGAGGACGGCTGGTCGCGGCGGGCCGGACGCGGGGTCGAAAGCCGGGCCGAGCCGCCGACGCAGGCTGCTCCGCGACGCGCCGGGCTCGGGGACCTCGTCGCCGAATATCGCGCGGGCGAGCAGGGCGACGTCGACTACGCGGCGCGCATGCAGCCGTCGGACGGGTTCGCCGCCCGGCCCGCCGGCCCTCCGGCCGGGCAGGACGCGTACGGCGGCCCGCACGGGCGGGAGTACACGATGCCTCCCCCGGCGGCGGAGGCCGACCGCCCGGCGCCCCAGGGCGGGCCGGACTACGGCATGCCGCAGGGCCCCGCGGAGCCCGGCCGGCCGCAGGGCGGCCGCCCCGACTACACCATGCCCGCCACCGGCACGATGATCCCCGGCGCGGATCTGGCGGCCGGCATGGGTGTCGGCTTCGCGGGCGCGGCCGCCGCCTCGCGCGGACAGGGCGGATCGGTCCGGCCGTCGCCCAACATCTACGGCCTGCTCACCGTGTTCACGCTGATGGACGGAGCGGGCGACGCGTTCGACAAGCTCGCCGAGGAGACGGTCGAGGCCGTGCTGCGCAACGAGCCGGACACGCTCATCTTCGTCTGCCACAGCGTGAAGTCCGCGCCGCTCCAGCGCATCGTGTACGAGCTCTATCGGGACGAGGTGGGGTACACCGAGCACCAGCGCCAGCCGCACATGGAGCGGTTCGCCACCGAGCGCACCGCGCTGGTCCTGGCCGCCAACGTCATCGAGCTGAGCGTGAACGCCGCCAAGGTGGTCCCCCTCCCCACCGCCTTCAGGTGAGGGGCGCGGCGGGGAACCGACTGAGGAGCGAGCGGGGAGCGGAGCGACTCCGAGCGAGGAGGGCGCGAGCCGCCTGAGGGGCGCCCTGAACGGTCGTGCCGGAGGCGCGACGATCGAACACTGCCGCGACCGTCAGGCGGTCAGCGTGGCGCGCAGGCGGGCCTCGTCCACCCGCCAGAAGTCGTGCTGGACCCCGTCGACCAGGGTGACCGGGATCATCTCCCAGTACTTGGCGTAATCCTCCTCGGAGGCGGTGATGTCCCGCTCCTCCCACGGCACGCCGAGCTCCGCGGCCACGCGCTCGATGACGGCGCGCGCGTCGTCGCAGAGGTGACAGCCGGGTTTGCCGAGGAGAGTGATCCGATGCTCGCGGGGTGCCATGCGGCCAGCCTATTGGGCGCTCCCCGCGGTCCTTTCGCGAAGCCGTACCGATGCCTTGCCGATGCCGTGCCGATGCCGTGCCGCGCCCGACGACGGCGGGGTACATACGAGGGGGCAGAGGCGACCTTGGGGCGAGTTGGTGACCACGCACCCGCTTTGGGACAGTGAACGGGACACCGACTTTGTGCATCTCTTCACAAAGGCACTAACCTGTAGGAACGCGAAATCGGTTACATCCGTTCGTACGGCCGGGGGCGTCCTCCGGCTGTCCGTCCCCCCTGGAGCACCGGCAAGTGACCCGCCGTATCCCTCAAGCGCGTGAGCGTGGCATTCCCGATGCGACGGTCGCGAGACTGCCGCTCTATCTGCGTGCGTTGAACGGGCTGGCCGAGCGCGGCATCGCCACGGTGAGCTCGGAGGACCTCGCGGTCGCGGCCGGGGTGAACTCGGCGAAGCTCCGCAAGGACCTCTCCCACCTCGGCTCGTACGGCACGCGCGGGGTCGGATACGACGTCCAGTACCTGATCTACCAGATCTCCCGTGAGCTAGGTCTCACCCAGGATTGGGCCGTCGCCATCGTGGGGGTGGGTAACCTCGGGCGAGCGCTCGCGAACTATGGGGGGTTCGTGTCCCGCGGCTTCCGGGTCGCGGGCCTCTTCGACGCCGATCCGGCAGTGGTGGGCGAGCGGATCGCCGGGCTCGTGGTGGAACATGCCGACGGCCTGGAGTCAGTGATCAGGAAGCGCGGGGTGTCCATAGTGGTGATCGCGACGCCGGCGACGGCGGCGCAGCAGGTCTGCGACCGCGTCATCGCCGCGGGGGTCACCAGTATTTTGAACTTCGCCCCCGCGGTGCTGACGGTGCCGGATGGCGTTGATGTCCGTAAAGTCGATTTGTCCATTGAACTGCAGATTCTTGCGTTCCACGAGCAGCGTAAGGCGAGTGGAGGGCCCATGATGGGCGATGAGTGGCCCGATGGGGTGGTCGTAGTGAGCGAGCGCGGGGCGGCGCTGGGCGAGGCGAGCCAATGAGCATCCTCGTCGTCGGCCTCAGCCACCGCACGGCTCCGGTGGCCCTCCTCGAACGCGTCTCCGTCAGCGGGGACGCTCTCGCCAAGCTGCTCCGCGACGTGCGCGACGAGGCCACCGTGTCCGAGGCGATGGTCGTCTCCACCTGCAACCGCGTCGAGGTCTACGCCGACGTGGACCGCTTCCACGGAGCGGTGACGGCCGTGACCGACCTGCTCGCCACCCACTGCGGCATCCCGCAGGAGCAGCTCACCCCGCACCTCTACGTGCAGTACGAGGACCGCGCCGTCCACCACCTCTTCTCGGTGGCCTGCGGCCTCGACTCGATGGTCGTCGGCGAGGGGCAGATCCTCGGCCAGATCCGCGTGGCGCTCAGGCTGGCCCAGGACCAGGACACCGTGGGGTCGGTTCTCAACGAGCTCTTCCAGCAGGCCCTGCGCGTCGGCAAGCGCGCGCACGCGGACACCGCCATCGACCGGGCGGGCGCGTCGCTCGTCGGGGTCGGCCTGACCCTCGCCGAGCGCGAGCTCGGCCCGATCGCCGGGATGCGGGCGCTGGTCGTCGGCGCGGGCTCGATGAGCGCGCTGTCGGCCGCCACCCTGGTCCGTTCCGGCGTGACCGACATCGTCATCGCCAACCGCACCTACGAGCGCGCCGTACGGCTGGCCGAGACCGTCGCCGGGCGCGCGGTGCGCCTGGACGACGTCGCCGCCGAGATCGCGGAGGCGGACCTCGTCATCTCCTGCACCGGCGCCGGGATGTGCCTGATCACCGCTGACACGGTCGCCGGCGCGGTGGGCCGCGGCCGCGACCTGTTCCTCCTCGACCTGGCCCTGCCGCACGACATCGACCCCGGCGTACGGGCGCTGCCCGGCGTGACGCTGGTCGACCTGGAGTCCATGCAGCAGGCCGGGGTCGCCGACGACATCGGCGACGGGGGCCGGGCGGAGGCCATCGCGGCGGTCCAGGCGATCGTCACCGAGGAGGTGGCCGCCTACCTGGAAGCCGCGCGCGCGGCCCGGGTGACGCCCACGGTTGTGGCGCTGCGCAGCAAGGCCGCCGAGGTGGTCGAGGCCGAGATGGGCCGGCTGATCTCCCGCGTCCCCGAGCTGGAGGGACGCCTGCGCGACGAGGTCGCGCAGACCGTCAACAGGGTCGTGGACAAGCTGCTCCACGAGCCCACCGTACGTGTGAAGCGGCTGGCGTCCTCGCCCGGCGGCGACCAGTACGCGGACGCGCTCCGTGAGCTGTTCAACCTGGACCCGCTGAAGCCCGAGGCCGTGTCGCGGATGGAGGTCGAGTCATGACCGCTCCCCTGAGGATGGGCACCCGCAAGAGCGAATTGGCCACGACCCAGTCGGGTCTGGTGGCCAGGCGGCTCACCGAGCTGACCGGACGCGAGGTGGAACTCGTCGGCATCACCACGTACGGCGACGTCTCCCGAGCGAACCTCACCCAGCTCGGCGGCACGGGCGTGTTCGTGAGCGAGCTGCGCAACAAACTGATCGACGGCGAGATCGACTTCGCCGTCCACTCGCTCAAGGACCTGCCGACCGCCGACGACCCCCGGATCACGCTCGTCGCCACGGCGCTGCGGGACGATCCGCGCGACGCGCTGGTGAGCTCCGCCAAGCTGGCCGACCTGGCGCCCGGCGCCCGGGTGGGCACCGGTTCGCCGCGCCGCGTCGCGCAGCTCCGCGCCCTGCGGCCGGATCTCCACTACGTCCCGATCAGGGGAAACGCGCCCACGCGGATCGGCAAGATCGCCGCTGGCGAGCTGGACGCCGTCGTGCTGGCCACCGCCGGCCTGCGCCGCCTGGGGCGCGACGGCGAGATCTCGCAGATCTTCGAGGTCGACGAGTTGCTGCCGGCGCCCGGCCAGGGAGCGCTCGCGGTCGAGTGCTCGTCCGACCGCGCCGACCTGATCGAGTTGCTGGGCGTCCTCGACGACCCGCGAACCCGTACGGCGGTTACTGCGGAGCGCGCCGTGCTTTCCGCCCTCGAAGCCGGTTGCGCGGCACCGGTAGGTGCTTTCGCCTCGGATGACGGGCACATTCTCAACCTGACCGCGACCGTCGTCGCCATCGACGGCGTGCGGTCAGTGCGCAAGTCCACCTCCGGACCCCGTCTGGCGGCCATGGAGCTCGGTCGTGATCTCGCGGCCGCCATGATCGCTGAGGGGGCCGGCACGTTGATGGGGGAGCAGGCCCATTGAGCCCCACAAATACCGTTCCAGAGCCCCGATCGGGTTTCGTCGCCTTCGTCGGCGCCGGCCCCGGTGACGAGAACCTGCTCACATTGCGTGGCGCCGACCTGCTGTCCAGGGCCGACGTCGTCGTGCTCGACCAGCAGGCGCACGCCCCGCTGCTGCGGCACTGCCGCGAAGGCGTCGAAGTGGTGGACATCACCGCCGACGTCGCGGAGAACTCGATCTCGCTGAAAACACTGCAGGACGCCAAGTCCGGACGGACGGTCGTGCGGGTGTGCCCGGGCGACCCGTCGTTCTTCTCCTCCGTGGTGGAGGAGGTCGCGGCCTGCGCCAAGGCCGACGTGGACTTCGAGATCGTGCCCGGAGTCCCGCCGGCGACGGCCGTGCTGACCTACGCGGGCATCCCGCCGGCGGTGGCCGTCCCCGAGTTCCGCATCGTCGACGCCGCCCAGGTGGACGACTGGGCGCGGCACGCCGGGTGCGAGGGCACCCTGGTGATCTACAACGGCGTCGCCGAGGCCGTGCCGATCGCCAAGGCGCTGATCGCCGCGGGCAAGCCGGACACCACGCCGGTCGCCGTGACGAGCGAGGGCACCACCACCGAGCAGTTCACCGTCGTGTCGTCGCTCGGCCGCCTCGGCCCCGACCTCAAGCACGCGGGCATGACCGAGCCGGCGCTCATCGTCGTCGGTGACGCGGTCGGCATGCGTGACCGCCTGTCGTGGTTCGAGACCAAGCCGCTGTTCGGCTGGCGGGTCCTGGTGCCGCGCACCAAGGAGCAGGCCGAGGGCCTGTCCGAGCAGCTCCGCTCGTACGGCGCGGTGCCGGAGGAGGTCCCGACGATCTCCGTCGAGCCGCCCCGGACGCCGCAGCAGATGGACCGCGCCATCAAGGGCCTGGTCACCGGCCGCTACGAGTGGGTCGCCTTCACCAGCTCCAACGCGGTCAAGGCGGTGCGGGAGAAGTTCGAGGAGTACGGCCTGGACGCGCGGGCGTTCGCCGGCCTGAAGGTCGCGGCCGTCGGCGAGGCGACGTCCCGGGCCCTCGTCGAGTTCGGAGTCAAGCCCGACCTGGTCCCGACCGGCGAGCAGTCGTCCGAGGGCCTGCTCGCGGAGTGGCCGCCGTACGACTCGATGCTCGACCCGATCAACCGCGTCCTGCTGCCCCGGGCGGACATCGCGACCGAGACGCTGGTCGCGGGTCTCACCGAGCTGGGCTGGGAGTGCGACGACGTGACCGCGTACCGCACGGTGCGCGCGGCGCCGCCGCCGGCCCCGATCCGCGAGGCGATCAAGGGCGGCGGCTTCGACGCGGTGCTGTTCACCTCGTCGTCCACGGTGCGGAACCTGGTCGGCATCGCCGGCAAGCCGCACAACGTGACCGTGATCGCCGTGATCGGGCCGCAGACGGCCAAGACCGCCGAGGAGTTCGGGCTGCGGGTCGACGTGATGGCCGACAGGCCGTCGGCCTCCGCGCTCGCGGCGGCCCTGGCGGAGTACGGTGCCAAGCAGCGGCACGCGGCCATCTCGGCCGGCGAGATGCCGCGCAGGCCCTCGCAGAACCGCAGAGGGGCGCGCCGGCGCTTCAAGTGAGGTCACCTCGCCGGTGACGCGCGCCGGCGCCGGTCCGGGTCCGTCCAGTCCGAGTGGAGAAGACGATCGTGAACGCTGAATTTCCGGCGGCCCGGCCGCGTCGGCTGCGCCGTACCGCCTCGATGCGCCGTCTGGTCGCCGGGACGCGTCTGCACCCGGCCGACCTGATCCTGCCCGTGTTCGTCAAGGAGGGCGTCACCGACCCGCAGCCGGTGGCGTCCATGCCGGGGGTCGTCCAGCATACCCGCGACTCGCTGCGCAAGGCCGTCCACGAGGCGGCGGAGGCGGGCGTCGGCGGGGTCATACTGTTCGGCATCCCCCTGCACAAGGACGCGCGCGGCTCGGCGGCCGACGACCCGCAGGGCGTCGTCCAGCTCGCGCTCGCCGACCTCGCCTCCGAGATCGGCGACGCGTTGGTCCTGATGACCGACACCTGTCTCGACGAGTACACCGACCACGGCCACTGCGGCCTGCTGACCGACTCCGGCGAGGTGGACAACGACGCCACGCTGGAGCGGTACGCCTCCGCGGCCGTCGCCCAGGCGCGGGCGGGGTCGCGTGTGATCGCGCCGAGCGGCATGATGGACGGCCAGGTCGCCGCGATCAGGCGGGCGCTCGACGCCGAGGGCTTCGCCGACGTGCCGATCCTCGCCTACTCGGTGAAGTACGCCTCCGCGTTCTACGGGCCGTTCCGCGACGCCGCCGAGTGCGCGCCGCAGTTCGGCGATCGCAGCGCGTACCAGCAGGACCCGGCCGGTCCGGTCGGCGAGGCGCTGCGGGAGGTGCGGCTCGACCTCGCCGAGGGCGCGGACGCGGTGATGGTCAAGCCCGCGCTGGCGTACCTGGACATCCTCCGCCAGGTGCGCGACACGGTCGAGGTGCCCGTGGCTGCCTACCAGGTGAGCGGCGAGTACGCGATGATCGAGGCGGCGGCGGCGAACGGCTGGATCGACCGCGAGCGGACCATCATGGAGTCGCTCGTCGCGATCCGCAGGGCCGGCGCCGACATGATTCTGACCTACTGGGCCACCGAGGTCGCGCGCCGCCTCCGGGCGTAGCGCGTTCCACGGGGGTGGCGCTGCGCGCGCTGATCCGTAAAGGGCATTATCAGGTACAGCAAAGAGCATCCGTGGGGGAGGAGCACGATGGTGGGGGCACCGCTGGTCCGCCGTACGAAACGACGTGCGCATCGAAAGCCACGGAAGATCACATCTGTACTTGAATACGCCCAGCTCGGCTGGGCGAGCTGCCTCGGCGCCCACCCGCTCCGCGAGGGTGGGCGCGCCTGTTCCTGCGACCGGGTCGGCTGTCCCGACCCGGGCGCGCACCCGCTGTCCCCGGCGTGGCAGATGGAGGCGACGGTGGACTCCGCCCGCCTCACGCGCTGGTGGGAGCACAACCCCGACGCGAACGTGATCCTGCCCACGGGCCGGGTGTTCGACGTGTTCGACGTACCGTCCGTCGCCGGGATGGCGGCCTTGGCCGCCATGGACGCCACCGGACAGGCCACGGGCCCGGTCGCCGAGAACGGCGACCGGGTCCTTTTCTATGTCGCCACCAGGGGCGCCCCCGAGGACGAGGACGAGTGGTGGTCCTGCCACCTCGACTGCGACCCCGCGACGATCGAGTCCTCCCCGGGACTGCGCTGGCACTGCCGGGACAGCTATGTGCTCGCCCCGCCCTCGACGCTGCTGAGCGGCGCGACGGTGAGCTGGCTGCGGCCGCCGGACGGGCGTCCCCTGCCCGACCCGCTCCGCGTCCTGGACCTGCTCGTCGACGCCTGCGAGTAAGACGCCTGCCAGTAAGAGGCCGGCCTGCGCCGCCCGTAGGCTGGGAGGCGTGAGCCGTACGGAGAAGTCAGCGGAACTGTTCGAGCGGGCGCGGCGGATCGTGCCCGGTGGTGTCAACTCCCCGGTGCGCGCGTTCGGCGCGGTCGGGGGAGTGCCGAGGTTCATGGCCTCGGGCCAGGGGCCCTACATCACCGACGTGGACGGCAACCGCTACGTCGATCTGGTGTGCTCGTGGGGGCCGATGATCCTCGGCCACCGTCACCCGGCCGTCATGGAGGCCGTCGAGGGCGCGCTGGCGCGGGGGCTGTCGTTCGGTACGGCGACCGAGGGTGAGGTCCTGCTCGCCGAGGAGATCGTCTCCCGGGTCGCCCCGGTGGAGAAGGTCCGGCTGGTCAGTTCGGGCACCGAGGCCACCATGTCGGCGGTGCGGCTCGCCCGGGGCTTCACCGGCCGGGCGAAGGTGGTCAAGTTCGCCGGCTGCTACCACGGGCACGTGGACGCCCTGCTGGCGTCGGCGGGCTCGGGGCTGGTGACGTTCGGCCTCCCGGACACGCCCGGCGTGACCGGCGCGTCGGCCGCCGACACGATCGTCCTGCCGTACAACTCGGTCGAGGCGGTCGAGGAGGCGTTCCGCACGTTCGAGATCGCGTGCGTCATCACCGAGGCGTGCCCGGCCAACATGGGCGTGGTCCCGCCGCTGCCCGGTTTCAACCAGCGGCTGCGCGAGCTGTGCACCGAGCACGGCGCGCTGCTGATCATCGACGAGGTGCTCACCGGCTTCCGCGTCTCAGCCGCCGGCTGGTATGGCCTCGACCCGGTCGAGGCCGACCTCATGACGTTCGGCAAGGTCATGGGCGGTGGGATGCCGGCCGCGGCCTTCGGCGGCCGGGCCGAGGTGATGGCCCTGCTCGCGCCGGAGGGGCCGGTCTACCAGGCGGGGACGCTCGCCGGGAACCCGCTGGCCTCCGCCGCCGGTCTGGCGACGCTGCGGGCCTGTGACGCGAGTGTGTACGAGCGGGTGGACGCCGCCGCGCTGACCGTCGGTCAGACCGCGTCCGACGCGCTGGCGGCCGAGGGCGTCCCGCACCGCCTCCAGCGCGCCGGCAACCTGTTCTCGATCTTCTTCACCGACAGGCCGGTCCACGACTTCGCCACGGCGAAGGTGCAGAGCACGGAGGCGTACCGGGCGTTCTTCCACGGCATGCTCGACCAGGGCGTCTACCTGCCGCCGTCGGCGTTCGAGGCGTGGTTCCTGTCCGCCGCCCACGACGAGGAGGCGCTGACTCGGGTCGTCGAGGCGCTGCCGCTCGCCGCCAAGGCCGCCGCTGCCACGCTGTAAAGCGACAGTTCAGCGATACCGGGATCAAACCGCCTCAACCGTTTAGACTGACTTACATGTTGGACCTGAACCGGTTGAAGGCGCTGCACGCGGTGGCCGTCTACGGTTCCGTGGCGGCCGCCGCCGAGGCGCTGATGGTGACCCCGTCGGCGATCTCGCAGCAGCTCGCCAAGCTCGAACGCGAGACGGGGGCGGTCCTCGTCGAACGCAACGGGCGCGGCGTCAAGCTCACCGACGCGGCCGGGCTGCTCGCCGACCACGCGGAGAAGATCCTCGCCCTGGTCGAGACGGCCGAGGCCGACTTCGAGGCGCTGCGCGGCGCCGTGGTCGGGCGGCTCGTCCTGGCCGCGTTCCCGACCGCGGCCCGGGGGATCATGCCCCAGGCGCTGGCGACGATCAAGCAGCAACACCCCGACCTCGACGTCGTCCTGTACGAGCGCGAGCCGGAGCGGCAGATGCGCGAGGTGACCCGGGGCGAGATCGACCTCGCCGTGGTCCAGGACTGGATGAACCGGCCGATGGCCATCCCGGACGGGCTGTCGCGCGCCCCGCTGCTCGACGACATCGCCGACGTGGCGGTGCCCGTCGGCCACCCGCTGGCGGACAAGCGGGAGGTCGAGCTGGCCGACCTCCCGGGAGCGGGCTGGATCAGCAGCGCGTCCGGCACGGTCTGCCACGACTTCCTGATGTTCCTGCTCAGGTCCGCCGAGAAGGAGCCGAAGATCGTGTGCATGGCCGACGAGTACCCGACACAGCTCGCGCTCGTCGCCGCTGGCCACGGATGCGCCCTGATCCCGCGCCTCGGGCGCGGCCGGCTGCCCGAGGGCGTGCGCGCGATCCCCGTCGCGCCCCGGCTCCAGCGCCGCATCTACGCCCTGTGGCGCACCGACGCCGCCCGCCGCCCCGCCATCAGGGCCGCCGTGGACGCGCTGATGCGCGCCGCGTGCGCCGCGTGACCGGCGGGTAGGCTCACCTGCCATGACCGAG
Organism: Microtetraspora fusca; assembly: GCF_001570365.1. GTDB lineage: Bacteria > Actinomycetota > Actinomycetes > Streptosporangiales > Streptosporangiaceae > Microtetraspora > Microtetraspora fusca. The sequence goes on from NZ_BBYK01000049.1 coordinate 45,035, forward strand.
ACCACCGTCGTCCACCTGCTCCGTCACGGCGAGGTTCACAACCCCGAGGGCATCCTGTACGGCAGGCTGCCCGGCTACCACCTGTCGGAGAACGGCCACCTGATGGCCGAGACCGTCGCCAAGGCGGTCGGCGGGCGCGACATCGTCGTCCTGCGCAGCTCCCCGATGGAACGGGCCCAGGAGACCGCGGCGCCCCTGGCGGCCGTCCTCGACCTGGAGGTCGTCCTCGACGAGCGGCTGATCGAGGCGGCCAACGTCTTCGAGGGGCTGCGGGTGGCCGGCGGCAACGGCGTCTTCCGCGACGTGCGCGCCTACCGCCACTTCGTGAACCCGTTCCGTCCGTCCTGGGGCGAGCCGTACGACGAGGTGGTCCTGCGGATGAGGGCGGCCATCGACGACGCCAGGGCGGCGGCCCGAGGGCACGAGGCGCTGCTGGTCAGCCACCAGCTGCCCATCTGGATCATCCGCCTGGCGGCCGAGCGGCGGCGGCTGTGGCACGACCCGCGCCGCCGCCAGTGCTCCCTCGCCAGCCTCACCAGTTTCACCTTCGAGGGCGACCGGCTGGCCAGCATCGGCTACAGCGAGCCCGCCGGGGCCCTGCTGCGCGGCAATCCCGTTCCCGGAGCGTGAGCCCCGCGACGGGAGCATCGGATCCGCTGGGTAGGCTTACAGCTCTACCGGTTGTAGTTTTAGGAGATACTCCCGCGTGTCCGCCAAGAGACTGTCTCTGATCGCGGCGAGCACCGCTCTGGCCGTGACAGCCCTCGCGGGCTGTGCCGGAAACCAGCAGGCGCAGCCGCAGTCCGGTGACACCCGCTTCGTCCCTGGTGACGGCAAGGTTCAGGTCTTCGACGCCGCGAGCCGCACCACGGCGCCGGCCGTCGAGGGCACGACCCTCGACGGCGCGACGGAGAAGCTCGGCAACGGCAAGGTCTACGTCCTGAACTTCTGGGCGTCCTGGTGCGCGCCGTGCCGCGCCGAGGGGCCCGTGCTCAAGGACATCGCGACCAAGACCAAGGACAAGGGCGTCCAGTTCCTCGGCGTCAACTTCAAGGACCAGAAGGCGGCCGCCCAGGCGTACGACCGCTCGCTGCAGCCCGGATATCCCAGCATCTTCGACCAGGCGGGCCGGGTGCTGCTCTCCTTCCAGGGCACGGTCCCGCCCGCCGCCATCCCGTCCACGCTGATCATCGACGGGCAGGGCCGGATCGCCGCCCGAGCCCTCGGCGCGGTGAAGTACAACGACCTGCTCGCCGCGATCGACAAGGTCACCGATGAGCGGGGCTGACCTGGCCTCCACCGTCGCGACCGGCTCGCTGCTGGTCGCGGTGCCGATCGCGGTCGCGGCCGGCGTGGTGTCCTTCCTGTCGCCGTGCGTGCTGCCGCTGGTGCCGGGCTACCTGTCGTACGTCACGGGCATGAGCAGCGATCCCCGGCGCGGCCGGATGGTGTTGGGCAGCGCCCTGTTCGTCCTCGGGTTCGCCGCGGTGTTCGTGCTCGGGGGAGCGCTCTTCGGCGGCCTCGGCGGCGTCCTCTTCGGCAACATGGAGCTGATCACGCGGGTGCTCGGCGTGGTCACGATCGTTCTCGGGCTGGCCTTCATCGGGCTGGTGCCCGGCCTCCAGCGCGACATCCGCATCCACAAGGCGCCCGCCGCCGGGCTGGCCGGAGCGCCGCTGCTCGGCGTCGTCTTCGGCCTCGGCTGGACCCCGTGCATCGGGCCCACGCTCGCCGTGGTCCTCGCGCTCTCGGTCGACCAGGGCAGCGCGGCCCGCGGCGCCGCGCTCGCCTTCGCGTACGCGCTGGGGCTGGGGCTGCCCTTCGTGCTCGCCGGGCTCGCCTACCGCCGCGCGCTTCACGCGTTCAAGGCGGTCCGCCGCCACTCACGGCTGATCACCAGGATCGGCGGCGCGATGCTCGTGGCCGTCGGGATCCTCCTGGTGACCGGGCTCTGGGGTGACCTCATCGCCGGCCTGCAGGTGTGGGTGGGCGGATTCAAGCCGGTGATCTGAGATGACCAAGAAGAACGACACGACCGAGGCCACCGGGGCCACCGAGGAGCGCGAGGCGCGGCCCGTCGGGCTCGGCGTGGTCGGCTGGCTGCGGTGGGGCTGGCGGACGCTCACGTCCATGCGCACCGCCCTGATCCTGCTGTTCCTGTTCGCGCTCGGTTCGGTGCCCGGGTCGATCTACCCGCAGCGGAGCGTCGATCCCGGCCGGGTCGCGCAGTACTTCCAGAACAGTCCGACCGAGGCCAAGTGGCTGGACCGGTTCTGGATGTTCGACGTCTTCACGTCGCCCTGGTTCGCCGCGATCTACCTGCTGCTGTTCCTCTCGCTCGCCGGGTGCGTCTTCCCGCGGGCGGTCGCCCACTTCAAGGAGCTGCGCAGGAAGCCGCCGGCCGCGCCGCGCAACCTGCACCGGCTCCCGCAGAACGCGGCCTTCGACGGCGACCTGACCGTCGAGGAGGCGGCGGCGCGGCTGCGTCGCGACCGGTTCCGCGTGGTCACCGGCCCCGACTGGGTCGCGGCCGAGAAGGGCTACCTGCGTGAGACGGGCAACCTGCTCTTCCACGTCTCGCTGCTCGCGCTGCTGTTCGCGGTCGGCGCGGGCGCGCTGTTCGGCTACCGGGGCAACGTCCTGGTCGTGGAGGGCGAGGGCTTCTCCAACACGGTCGCCGCCTACGACCGGTTCATGCCGGGACAGCAGGTGTCGGCGGAGTCGCTCCAGCCGTTCTCGTTCACGGTGAAGGACTTCCAGGCGACATACATCGCGTCCGGTGAGAAGCGGGGCCAGCCGCTCGACTACTCGGCCACGCTGTCGGTGCAGGACACGCCCACCTCGCGCCCCCGTGACGTCGAGCTGAAGGTCAACGAGCCGCTCGACGTGAACGGCACGCTGACCTACCTCCTCGGCCACGGCTACGCGCCCACGTTCAAGGTCGTCGACGGGAAGGGCAACACGGCGTTCGAGGGTCCGGTCCCCTGCCTGGCGGGCGACCAGATGACCTACACGTCCGAATGCGTCATCAAGGCCCCGGACGCCCAGCCCGACCAGCTCGGCTTCCTGATCCGCTTCCTGCCGACCACCGTCCCCAACGGCAAGGCGTGGGTGTCGATCTTCCCTGGCGCGGCCAACCCGACGGTACAGATCTTCCCGTTCTCAGGTGATCTCGGATTGAAGTCCGGGCAGCCCCAGTCGGTCTACCAGCTCGACACCAAGAGCCTGAAGCCGCTGGGCAAGATGTCCGCCGATCCCACCCCGCTCAACGTGGGGGACACCAAGGAACTCGCCGACGGCGCCGGGTCGATCCAGTTCACCGGCGTCAAGGAGTGGATCAGCCTGCAGACCGCCTACGACCCGGGCCGGTTGCCCGCCCTGATCGCCGCCGCCCTGGCCGTGATCGGCCTGGTGCTGTCGCTGACCGTACAGCGCCGCCGGGTGTGGGTGCGCGTGAAGGGCCGACAGGTCACGGTGGGAGGATTGACCCGCACCGAAGGCGGCGGAGCGGGCTTCGCGGAGGAGTTCGCCGAGATCCTCACCAAGCTTCGCGGTGCCGCCCCCGCCGAGCCCTCCGGGCACTCCCAGCCCGAGGACCGGTCCGAGGACGCCTCCGCGTCCGACCGCGAACCCGTTTCGCCGAGCACTCGCTCGTCCGAGGAGTAGAAGATGCCGCCCGCCCAGGTCAACGAGGGCCTCGCCACGCTGAGCGACCAGCTCATCCTGGTGACCGTCCTGCTCTACCTCGCCGCCATGATCGCCTACGCGCTGGAGCTGGCCTTCGGCAGGGCCCGCACGGCCGTCGCCCCGGCGAAGAGCCGTCGGCTCGTCGCCGTCGGCGCGGGAGCGGGCTCCTCCGCCCCCGCCGAGTCGGCGGAGGAGGACGCGAGCTCCGCCACGCCGGTCCCGCCCGCGGGCTGGGCGCTCAAGGCCGGGGCGGCCGCGGTCGTCGTCTCCTGGCTCGGCTGGGCGACCAACCTCGGCGGCATCCTCACCCGCGGCATCGCGGTGGACCGCTGGCCGTGGGGAAACATGTACGAGTTCGTCGTGGCGCTGTGCTTCGCCTCGGTGACCGTGTTCCTCGTCCTGCTCACCAGGCAGCCGATCCGGTTCCTCGGCGCGTTCGTGACGGTGGCGGCGGCGCTCGGCCTCGGCTTCGCCGTCCTCTTCCTGCACGTCCAGGCCGGTCCGGTGATGCCCGCGCTGAACTCCTACTGGATCGCGATCCATGTGACCGCCGCGGTCATCGCGGGCGGGCTGTTCCTGGTCTCCGGGGTGAGCGCCGTCCTCTACCTGGTGCGCAACGACGGGCGGCTGTCGGTGCTGCCGTCGAAGGAGCAGCTCGACCGCATCGCGCACCGCGCGATCGTGATCGGGTTCCCCATCTGGACGTTCGCCGTCATCGCGGGGGCGCTGTGGGCGGACCGTGCCTGGGGCCGCTACTGGGGCTGGGACCCCAAGGAGGTCTGGTCCTTCATCACCTGGATCGCCTACGCGGCGTACCTGCACGCCCGGGCGACCGCCGGATGGCGCGGCAAGGCGGCCATGATCGTGTCGCTGGTGGCGTTCGGCTGCCTGCTGTTCAACCTGGTCGGCGTCAACATCTTCTTCAGCGGGCTGCACTCCTACGCCGACGTCCCGAAGTAAGCACGTACGCGGGAGCAGGGCCGCCCGGCCCGGCTCCCGCGCAGCTCACCCGGACCCGGGTCAGTCCTCGTTCCGCAGCCGGCGCTCCAGCGCGCGCAGGAACTCCGGGTCGTCGTCCGGCCCCCGCGGCGCCTCGGCGCGCGGGGGCCGTTGCCATGTCTCGTCCCGGCCTCCGGCCGGCATCGCCCCGCCCAGCACGGCGTCGCCGCTCCTGGGACGCCCGAGGGCCAGCCAGAACACGCCACCGAGCGCGGCCAGGAACAGCACGATCAGCACCCACAGCAGTTTGGGGAGGTTGCGCGCCGCGTCTTCCGGTGTTGTGATCACGTCGAACAGGCAGTAGAGCCAGAAGGCCAGCAGCGCCAAACCGAGAATCACGCTAGGCATGCCCACACGCTAAGCCATGCCACCGCTTGATCGGGCCGCGTCGCCCCAGCGGTAGGGGTTTCCGCGCGCCACGGACGGCATTACTGGGGGATGACGGGGCGCGGACCCGCAACGTACGGTGGACCGGTACCGCGCCCCCCGGATCACGCCCGGGTCCCGGCGCGGCGGTGGCACCGCCCAGAGCGAGGGACGGGTGAGCACATGAGCACCGTAGGCGGACGGATCCCGCCGGGGCGCGAGACGGGGAGGGCGTTACACACCGCCGCTCCCGACGAGGCGACGGGTGGGGGCCATGGCGCAGCCGGGAGATAGGGGCCGCCACCGGCGCGGCCCGCGATGGTGGCAGCGCGGCGGGTACACCCAGCAGGGGCGGGGCGCGGACGCGCCGGAGCGTTCCCCTGAGCGCGTGCGCGAGCGCCTGCAGGAGCGCATCCAGGACGGGCGGGAGCGTGTGCAGGAACGCTTCCCCGAACGGCTGGCGGAGCGTGTCCACGCGGTCACCGCCCCGGTCGTGGACCGGCCCCAGTACACATGGAGAGACTTCGAGCTGGACGACGCGCCCACCAGGGCGCGACCGCACCGGCCGGACGCCCCGGACCTGGGGGACGGCCGCCGGCACTGCGGGCCGCTCGAGCGCGTGCTCCACCGCGAGTGGGACGCCGCGGACGGCCCGCCCTCGGCGGACGCCGTACGGGCCGTGGACAGCCTCGCCCGGCTGCCGGAGAACCTCAAACTGATGCTCGCCGCGACGTTGGACGGCATCTACGTGGGCCGCGGCGGCGTCCCCGACCTCGACGACATGGGCTACCTGCGCGGGGCCCCGCTGCCGTCCGGCCGGGCCACCTGGGACGTCTGCGCCGGCGCGTACGGCGATCGTAAGATCGTGGTGGGCGACCGCCCGTCACCGACGCCGGACGTGATGATGCACGAAGTCGGACATGCTCTGGACGACGTGGACGCGCATCCGGGAGAGTGGGTCTCCGACTCACCCGAGTTCGCCGCGCTGTACGAGGAATGCTTCCCGCTGTTCGCCTCGGCGTTCCACCGGCAGCCCGGTGGGCTGGGGCGCAAGGAGTTCTTCGCCGACGCGTTCGCGGCGATCGCATCCCGGCAGCGTCCGGCCCTGGTCGACATGCTGGGCGGTGACACGCGTGCGGCGCTGAACGTGATGCTGTTCTTCAACCGGCGCTACGGAATCTAGGTGATCGTGGATGTACGTGATCCGGCTCACTGACGGGACACTGCGCGTGCCGCAATCACTGACGAGCGACGACGGCCGGCTGATCGGCAACGCGTACGTCGACGTCGTCCCGGGGGAGCCGGACTACGAACGGTGGCTCGCCGAGTCGGTCACCGAGGAGGAGGACGCCGAACGGCGGCGCCGGTGGCGCGAGGAGAACGACGATCTGGAACGGGAGTTCCTCGCCTTCAAGGCCGGCGCCGAGGCGTCACCCGGCGGCGACGAGCAGGAGACCGCCGACCCCGACGGGACCCGACCCGCGCCTTCCGAGAACACGGGCCGAGGCCACGCGGACGGGCAGGACGCGCGCTGAGAGATGCGAGGCGCCGCGTGGCGTACAAGGGCGAGGCACGATGCCATGAGAACGGCGCCGGGATGCGGGCCCGGGAGAGCGGCCCGGCAATGTGGCACCATCTGACTCGGGTGACCCTGCGGCATCCGGGTGGCACGCAGGATCACCTGGTCGGTGTATCAGACCCGAGGTGAGTCGCCGTTCGGCCGGTCGGCCGTCAGAACGTCCTCTCCACGGAGGAGGGCGTGCACTTCCGACTCTCGGAACCGCCGATGCCCCCCGGGGGTACGGATGCTGCTGATTCGTCCCGCCGCGGCCCAACGTGTCACGGTCTTCGGGTCGACCCGGAAGAGGGCGGCAACCTCTCCAGGGGTCAGCAGTCGCTCGCTGCTACTCTCCACAATCTCTCCCCCTCGCATCCCGCGTCCTGCAGCGGGCGGACAGGTAACCAGTGTGCCGAGCGAAGCCTGATTTATCCGTGGTTTTCGTAGAAGATCACGGGTTGTTATCGGCTCAGTGCCCGATTGTTATATGATAGAGCCTCTTTGGGGTGCTCATGGGTGTTTCTTTACAAAAGGCCCCTGTTGGGCACACTAGCAGCGGTCGCACGGGATGCGAAGAGAGTCACTCGCCTCCGTGACGTAACCTCGACGGTGTGCGTCCGGTTGTCGTTTACACGCTCTCCCGCCTCGGCCTGTTCGCCGTGGCCCTCGCGGTCCTCTATCTGCTCGGGCTGCGCACGTTCTGGTTGCTGATCGCGGCCTTCCTGGTCAGTGGCCTGGCCAGCTACGTGCTCCTGTCCAAGCAGCGGGACGCGGTCAGCGCCCAGATGGCGCAGAAACGCCCGCCAGTCGGAAACTAGGGCAACGGGAACATACCGATCCGGGCATGGTACTCATGCCCGAGCTTCGTCGTGTCACTTCCGACCAAAAGGCCGCTCTTTGTCGTCAGGAACGCCTTTACTCCGATTCCTCGGGTGCGTGTGGGGTTCCAGGCGAGGGCCTTGCCCGTGGTCGGGTGGATCGCTCCGATTCCCGGCCGTTGGACCGCTCCAGGACCGGCGCTGTCGGAGCCCTTGGGGTTGTCGAGCCAGCGCTGGTGGCCGCCCACGTAGACCGCCGCGCCGGTCACCGCGACCGAGTAGAGCGAGTCGCCGCCGGTCAGGTTGACCCAGGTCGGCCGCACGTCGTTTCCTTTGGCGTACGTCTCGAACCTGGCGGCGGAGTCGCACAGCTTCCCGGTGCCCGGGGCCGGACCGCCCGTCGTGACGACGACGAAGAAGCTGCCGTCCGGCGAGAAGTCGAGACCGCGCACGTACCAGGGGAACACCGACATGCAGGACGGCGCGTACACCTCGGTGTGCCAGTCGGCCACCCGGCCGCGGACCAGGTCGATCAGCGCGACCTGCGGCCGACGCAGCCCGTCCACGGTGGTGAACGAGCCGTCGATGGCGAGCCGGTCGCCGGTGGCGGCCATGGCGTAGACCTTGACGGTCGCCCCGCGCGGATTGCCGGGCTCGACGGCGAACGTCGGATCCACGGCCCCCGTGGCGGCGTCGAGGCGGGCCAGCGCGGTGCGGGGCGTGCCGCCGATCATGGCGAAGTCGCCGCCGACGTAGAGCCGGTCGCCCTGGCGGACGAGGGCGGAGACGCCGCCGCCGTACGCGGGTGCGTCGAAGGAGGTGACGGCCGAGCCGTCGGCCAGGCTGACCAGCGCCAGCGCGCTGGCGGGGAAGTCGAACGAGCCGCCGACGTAGACGGTGGCGTCGTCCCCGGGGGCCAGGGCGTAGACCGGGCCGCTCACCTCGGGGGTGAAGTCGCGCAGGACCCGGCCGGTCCGCAAGTCGTAGGCGAAGAGGTTCTGCCGAGGGAGCCGCACGTTGCTGCCCGCGTCGCTCACGGCGCTGAAGTCGCCGCCGACGACCACCGTGCCGCCGACCAGGGCGATCGCGTTCACGATGCCGTCCAGCACGTGGGGGGTGTTGGCGACCGGCTTCTGCGAGACGACGGCGGGCTGCCGGACACCGGCCTGTGCTGTGCCGGCGGGGAGCGCGGGGACTACGGCGAGCGCCGCGATGAGCAGCGCGGTGGAGTGTCTGGCAAGCATTCCCGAAGTTTTAGCACACCCTTCGTAATCAATGTGCTACGTTCCGTGCATTCGGTGCGGGTGTGAAGATGGTGCCCCTGGCGCGGCCTAGGCTTGCCTCCATGACGCGCGCTTCCCTGGACAAGCAGCCGCACGAGGTCGCGGCGATGTTCGATCGCACGGCCCGGCGCTACGACCTGGTCAACGACGTCCTCTCACTCGGGCAGGACCGGCTGTGGCGCAAGGCCACGGCCACGGCGATCGACGCGGGCCCGGGCGAGCTGGTGCTGGACCTGGCCGCGGGCACCGGGACCTCGACGGACGCCTTCACCCTCCTGGGCGCGCGCGCGATCGCCTGCGACTTCTCCCTCGGCATGCTGCGCACCGGCGTGGAGCGGCGCGGCGGCTCCGGGCTCTCCGGCGGCGGGGTGCGCGGCGTCACGTTCGTCGCGGGCGACGCGCTGCGGCTGCCCTTCGCCGACGGGGCGTTCGACGCGGTCACGATCTCGTTCGGGCTGCGCAACATGGCCGACACCCACGAGGCGCTCCGTGAGTTGCTGCGCGTGACCAAGCCGGGTGGCCGCCTCGTGATCTGCGAGTTCTCCAGGCCGGAGATCAAGCCCTTCGAGCTGGTCTACTCGCAGTACCTCATGAAGCTGCTCCCGCCGGTCGCGCGCGTGGTCAGCTCCAACCCCGACTCCTATGAGTACCTCGCGGAGTCGATCCGGGAGTGGCCGGACCAGGCGGCGCTCGCGCGCATCATCCAGGAGTCGGGCTGGGGGAAGGTGGCCTGGCGTAACCTCTCGCTCGGCATCGTCGCGCTCCACCGCGCGGTGAAACCCCAAGTTACCGACGGGTAGCAACACCCCTCTGACATGGAACACGCAATAGGGGTTAGACTTCCGCCGACAGTTTGTGAAGTTGTTCACAAAGGCACGAAGGTCCCGTACCAGTGAGATCTTCGTCAGAGGACAGGAATCAGGTCCCCCGTGAGCGAGTCAGCCCCTGCGCGGCCGAGATTGGCGACGTCCGACAGGACATCGGCCTCTGAGAGCGGACGGGACGCCGACGTCATCGTCGTCGGCGCCGGCCCCGCGGGATCGACGACTGCTTTTTACCTCGCCCAGGCCGGTCTGACCGTCCTCCTCCTGGAGAAGACCCGGTTCCCGCGCGAGAAGGTATGCGGCGACGGGCTCACGCCGAGGGCGGTCAAGCAGCTCATCGACATGGGCATCGACATCGACGCCCCGGGCTGGACCAGGAACCGGGGCCTGCGGGTCGTCGGCGGCGGCCTGCGCTTCGAGCTCGACTGGCCCGAGCTGTCCAGCTTCCCCGACTTCGGCCTGGTGCGCACCCGCAAGGACTTCGACCAGATCCTGGCCGACAACGCCGTGCGCGCCGGCGTCACGCTGCTGCAGGGCGTCAACGTCACCGGCCCGATCCTCGACGAGCGCAGCGGCCACGTCGTGGGCGTCACCGCCAAGCAGGACGGCGAGGAGGTCGCCTTCCGCTCGCGCCTCGTCATCGCGGCCGACGGCAACTCCACCCGGCTCTCCCTGGCCCTGGGGCTGCACAAGCGGGAGGACCGCCCGATGGGCGTCGCCGTACGGACCTACTTCACCAGCCCGCGGCACGACGACGACTACCTGGAGACGTGGCTGGAGCTGTGGGACGGCGACCGGCTCCTCCCCGGCTACGGCTGGATCTTCGGCGTCGGCGACGGCACCTCGAACGTCGGTCTCGGGCTGCTGAACACCAATGACGCGTTCAAGAACATCGACTACCGCGACCTGCTCAGGCGCTGGGTGAAGAACATGCCCGCGGAGTGGGGGTACAGCGAGGAGAACATGACCGGCCCCGTCCGGGGGGCGGCGCTGCCGATGGGCTTCAACCGGCAGCCGCACTACACCCGGGGCCTGGTTCTGGTCGGCGATGCCGGCGGCATGATCAACCCGTTCAACGGCGAGGGCATCGCGTACGCCATGGAGACCGGCCGGACCGCGGCCGACACCGTGGTCACCGCGCTCTCCCAGCCCACGCCCGCCCGCCGGGAACGGGTTCTGCGGGCCTACCCGCAGGTCCTCAAGGACGCCTATGGTGGCTATTTCACGCTTGGTCGATATTTTGTCGAGGCCATCGGCAGGCCCGGCGTGATGAACTTCGCGACGCGGCACGCCATGCCGCACCCGCGGTTGATGAGGTTCGCCCTGAAGCTTCTGGGCAACCTCACCGATCCGCGGGGCGACGCGTCCGACCGGATCATCAACGCACTCTCCAAGGTGGCTCCGTCCGCATGAGATTGATCACCCTTTTCCACCGAGCAAACGAGGACATGTAGCCATGGAGCTGTATGTGCCCATCCTGGTGCTCGCGGTCCTCGCGGCGGGCTTCGCCGTGTTCTCCGTGAGCATCGCCCCCTTCACCGGGCCGAAGCGCTGGAACCGCGCCAAGCTGGACGCCTACGAGTGCGGCATCGAGCCGACCCCGCAGCCCGTCGGCGGTGGGCGCTTCCCGCTCAAGTACATGATCACAGCGATGCTGTTCATCGTGTTCGACATCGAGATCATCTTCCTCTATCCGTGGGCGGTCGCGTTCGACAGTCTCGGCCTGTTCGGGCTGGTCGAGATGGTGCTGTTCATCGTCACCGTCCTCGTGGCGTACGCCTACGTGTGGCGCCGCCGCGGTCTTGATTGGGATTAGCCATGGGTCTTGAAGAGAAACTGCCGAGCGGCTTCATCCTGACGACGGTCGAGCAGGTGGCCGGCTGGGCGCGGAAGAGTTCGGTCTGGCCCGCGACGTTCGGTCTCGCGTGCTGCGCGATCGAGCTGATGGCGACCGGCGCCTCCAAGCACGACCTCGCGCGGTTCGGCATGGAGCGGGCCTCCGCCTCACCGCGTCAGGCCGACCTGATGATCGTGGCGGGCCGCCTGTCGCAGAAGATGGCGCCCGTGCTGCGTCAGATCTACGACCAGATGGCCGAGCCCAAGTGGGTCATCGCGATGGGCGTCTGCGCGTCCAGCGGCGGCATGTTCAACAACTACGCCATCGTGCAGGGCGTGGACCACGTCGTGCCGGTCGACATCTACCTGCCGGGCTGCCCGCCCCGGCCCGAGATGCTGATCGACGCCATCGTGAAGCTGCACGACAAGATCCAGAACATGAAGTTCGGCGCCCACCGCGCCAAGCAGATCGAGGAGCTCGAGCTCCAGGCACTGCGGACGCTGCCGTTGATCGACCAGGGGGCGGACAGATGAGCGCGAACGTGAGGAACGAGCGCTTCGTGCGGGATTCGTGGAGCGGAGCCACCAGATGAGCAGCGACAACCTCCCCGGCGTGCCGCAGGGCGAGGCGGCGGAGCAGGCCACCGAGAGCGTCGCCCGCAGGGGCATGTTCGGCGCCCGCGACACCGGCGACACCTCCGGTTACGGCCGCCTGGTCGTACGGCACGCGCCCCGGCTCGCCACCGAGCGGCCGTACGGGTCGTACTTCGACGAGGTGGCCGACGCGCTGGAGCCCGTCGCCGGCGACGCGATCGAGCGCGTGGTCGTGGACCGCGACGAGGTCACCTTCCACATCGCGCGTGAGCGTCTCGTCGAGGTGATGCGCCACCTGCGCGACGACGCGGCGCTGCGGTTCGAGCTCTCGCTCGGCGTCTCCGGCGTCCACTACCCGGACGAGACGGGCGCCGAGCTGCACGCGGTCTACCACCTGTGCTCGATCACGCACAACCGGCGGATCCGCGTCGAGGTCTCCTGCCCCGACTCCGACCGGCACATCCCGTCCACCGTTTCTGTCTACCCGACGCACGACTGGCACGAGCGGGAGACGTACGACTTTTTCGGGATCATCTTCGACGGGCACCCGGCGCTGACCCGCATCGAGATGCCCGACGACTGGGAGGGCCACCCCCAGCGCAAGGACTACCCCCTCGGCGGCATCCCGGTGGAGTACCGCGGCGCCGAGACCCCCGCGCCGGACCAGAGGAGGTCGTACGCATGAGTACAACGACGACCGAGGGCAAGGTCTACGACGTCGCCGGCCAGGACTGGGACGAGCTCGTCGAGACGGTCACCGAGTCGGCCGAAGAGCGCCTGGTCATCAACATGGGCCCGCAGCACCCGTCCACGCACGGCGTGCTCCGGCTGGTCCTGACGCTCGACGGTGAGACGGTGACCGAGGCCCGGACGGTGATCGGGTACCTCCACACCGGCATCGAGAAGAACATGGAGTTCCGGACGTGGACCCAGGGGGTCACGTTCGTCACCCGCATGGACTACCTCGCGCCGATCTTCAACGAGACGGCGTACTGCCTGGGCGTCGAGAAGCTCCTCGGCATCACCGACCGGGTCCCCGAGCGGGCCCAGGCGATCCGCGTGATGATGATGGAGCTCAACCGGATCTCCTCGCACCTGGTGGCGCTCGCCACCTATGGCCTGGAGCTGGGCGCCACCACGCCGATGATCTTCGGCTTCCGCGAGCGCGAGATGATCCTCGACCTGTTCGAGTACATCACCGGCCTGCGCATGAACATGGCGTACGTGCGGCCGGGCGGCGTGAGCGTCGACCTGCCGGCGGGGGCCGTCGACAAGATCGGCGAGTTCCTCAAGGTCATGCCGAAGCGCATCAAGGACATGCGCAAGCTGCTCGACGAGAACCCGGTCTACACCCGCAGGACCAAGGACGTCGCCTACCTCGACCTGACCGGCTGCATGGCCCTCGGTGTCACCGGGCCGATGCTCCGCGCGGCGGGCCTGCCCTGGGACCTGCGCAAGTCGCAGCCCTACTGCGGTTACGAGACGTACGAGTTCGACGTCCCGACCGAGAAGACCTGCGACGTGTACGGCCGCTACCTCGTCCGCATGGCCGAGATGGAGGAGTCGCTGAAGATCGTCGAGCAGGCGCTCGACCGCCTGACCGGCCCGCTCAAGGGCGGCTCGGTGATGATCGACGACAAGAAGATCGGCTGGCCGTCGCAGCTCGCGCTCGGCCCCGACGGCCTCGGCAACTCGCCCGACCACATCGCGCACATCATGGGCAGCTCGATGGAGGCCCTGATCCACCACTTCAAGCTGGTGACCGAGGGCTTCCGGGTGCCGGCCGGCCAGGTGTACGCGGCGGTCGAGTCGCCGCGCGGCGAGCTGGGCGCGCACGTGGTCAGCGACGGTGGGACGCGGCCCTACCGCGTCCACTTCCGCGACCCGTCCTTCACGAACCTGCAGGCCGTGCCGGCGACCTGCGAAGGTGGCATGATCGCCGACGTCATCTCGGCCGTCGCCTCGATCGACCCGGTCATGGGAGGTGTGGACAGGTGAGCGAGCGCAGCGAGCGAGCCAATAAGCACAGCACGTTTACGGCACTGGCCAACGAGCCGGTAGGCGAGGTGGCCAAGTGACGTATTCACCCGAGGTCCGCGAGCGTCTGGAGACGGACGCCAAGGAGATCATCGGCCGCTACCCCAAGGCCAGGTCGGCCCTGCTGCCGCTGCTGCACCTGGTGCAGTCGGAGGACGGCTACGTCTCCGACGACGGCTACGAGTTCTGCGCCGAGATGCTCGGCCTGAGCAAGGCCGAGGTCGTGGGCGTCGCGACCTTCTACACCATGTACAAGCGCAAGCCCGCGGGTGACTACAACGTGGGCGTCTGCATCAACGCGCTGTGCGCGGTCATGGGTGGCGACCAGATCTGGGAGGAGCTCTCCGAGCACGTCGGCGTCGGCCACGACGAGACCACGCCGGACGGCAAGGTCACGCTGGAGCGGCTGGAGTGCAACGCCGCCTGTGACTTCGCCCCGGTGATGATGGTCAACTGGGAGTTCTTCGACAACCAGACTCCGGAGTCGGCCAAGCAGCTCGTGGACGACCTGCGCGCCGGCAAGGAGATCGTGCCGACCCGCGGCCCCAAGAAGCTGTGCACGTTCAAGGAGGCCGCGCGGGTCCTCGCCGGCCTGCCGGACGGCCTGGCCGGCGAGGGTCCCTCGGCCGCCGGACCGTCCCTGGAAGGTTTGAAGGTCGCCAAGGCCAACGGCTGGGAGGCGCCCGGAGGAGCGGTGAGCGACCGATGACGACCCTTACCCCTGTCCTCACCCGGAACTGGGACCAGCCGGGCTCCTTCACCCTGGAGGGGTACGGCGACTACGCCGCGGCGCGGAAGGCCCTGAGCCAGGACCCGGACGCCATCATCCAGATGGTCAAGGACTCCGGCCTGCGCGGTCGTGGCGGCGCCGGCTTCCCCACCGGCATGAAGTGGGGATTCATCCCGCAGGGCGACGGCAAGGCGCACTACCTCGTGGTGAACGCCGACGAGTCCGAGCCGGGGACCTGCAAGGACATCCCGCTGATGATGGCCAACCCGCACGCGCTGGTCGAGGGCGTCATCATCACCTCGTACGCGATCCGGGCCAACCACGCCTTCATCTACGTCCGCGGCGAGGTGCTCCACGTCATCCGCCGGGTCCAGGCCGCGGTCCGCGAGGCGTACGAGAAGGGCTACCTCGGCAAGGACATCTTCGGCTCCGGGTACGACCTCGAACTCGTCGTCCACAGCGGCGCCGGGGCGTACATCTGCGGCGAGGAGACCGCGCTGCTCGACTCGCTGGAGGGTCACCGGGGCCAGCCGCGACTCAAGCCGCCGTTCCCCGCGGTCGCCGGCCTGTACGCCTGCCCGACGGTCATCAACAACGTCGAGTCGGTGGCCAGCGTGCCGAGCATCGTGGCCAACGGCGCCGACTGGTTCGCCGGCATGGGCACCGAGAAGTCCAAGGGCTTCGGCATCTTCTCGCTGAGCGGCCACGTCACCCGGCCCGGCCAGTACGAGGCCCCGCTGGGGATCACCCTGCGCGAGCTGCTCGACATGGCGGGCGGCATCCGGGCCGGCCACGAGCTGAAGTTCTGGACGCCGGGCGGCTCCTCGACGCCGATCTTCACCGCCGAGCACCTGGACGTGCCGCTCGACTTCGAGTCGGTCGGTGCCAAGGGCTCGATGCTCGGCACCCGCGCGCTGCAGATCTTCGACGAGACCACCTGCGTGGTCCGCACCGTGCTCCGGTGGACGGAGTTCTACGCGCACGAGTCCTGCGGCAAGTGCACCCCGTGCCGCGAGGGCACCTTCTGGCTCAAGCAGGTGCTCAAGCGGCTGGAGAAGGGCCAGGGGTCCGAGGAGGACCTCGCCACGATCACCGACATCGCCGACAACATCCTGGGCCGCTCGTTCTGCGCCCTGGGCGACGGCGCCACGAGCTGCATCCACTCGTCGGTGAAGCTCTTCCGCGACGAATATCTCAAGCACTTCGAGATCGGCGGCTGCCCGTTCGATCCCGCTGCTTCCACTGTGTGGGGGTCCAAGTGACGGTTCAGACAACGCAGCCGGAACAGCCCGTCGTGACCATGGTGACCCTGACCATCGACGGCTTCCAGATCAGCGTGCCCAAGGGCACCCTGATCATCCGGGCCGCTGAGCTGCTCGGGATCCAGATCCCCCGGTTCTGCGACCACCCGCTGCTCGATCCCGCGGCGAACTGCCGCCAGTGCCTGGTGGACATCACCGACGCCGGCAACGGCCGCGGCTTCCCCAAGCCGCAGCCGTCCTGCGCCATCGAGGTGGCCGAGGGCATGGTGATCAAGACCCAGCTCACCTCGCCGGTGGCCGAGAAGGCCCAGCGCGGCGTGATGGAGATGCTGCTCCTGAACCACCCGCTCGACTGCCCGGTCTGCGACAAGGGCGGCGAGTGCCCCCTGCAGAACCAGGCCATGTCGAACGGCCAGGGCGAGAGCCGGTTCGTGGAGCAGAAGCGGACATTCGAGAAGCCGATCGCGCTGTCCACCGAGGTGCTGCTCGACCGCGAGCGCTGCATCCAGTGCGCGCGGTGCATCCGCTTCTCCGACCAGATCGCCGGTGACCCGCTCATCGACTTCTTCGAGCGCGGGGCCAAGGAGCAGGTGGGCGTCGCCGACGGTGAGCCGTTCGAGTCCTACTTCTCGGGCAACACCATCCAGATCTGCCCGGTGGGCGCGCTGACCGGCGCCGCGTACCGGTTCCGCTCCCGCCCGTTCGACCTGGTGTCCACGCCGAGCGCCTGCGAGCACTGCGCCTCCGGCTGCTCGCTGCGTACGGACCACCGCCGCGGCCGGGTCACCCGTCGCCTGGCCGGGGACGACCCGCAGGTCAACGAGGAGTGGAACTGCGACAAGGGCCGCTGGGCGTTCCAGTACGCGACCCAGTCCGACCGGCTCAGGACGCCGCTGGTCCGCGACGAGGACGGCAAGCTCGTGCCCGCCTCGTGGCCGGAGGCCCTCGAGGTCGCGGCCAAGGGCCTCGCGGCGGCGCGCGGTAAGGCCGGCGTGCTGGTCGGCGGCCGTGTCACCGTCGAGGACGCCTACGCGTACGGCAAGTTCGCCCGGGTCGCGCTCGGCACCAACGACATCGACTTCCGCGCCCGCCCGCTGTCGGACGAGGAGGCCCGCTTCCTCGCCAACGCCGTCGCGGGCAAGGGCATCGAGGTCTCCTACGCCGACCTGGAGCAGGCCCCGGCCGTGCTCCTCGCCGGGTTCGAGCCCGAGGAGGAGTCGCCGATCGTCTTCCTGCGGCTGCGCAAGGCCGCGCGGAAGAAGGGCCTCAAGGTCTACTCCCTGGCGCCGTTCGCCACCCCGGGCCTGACCAAGATGCGCGGGACGCTCCTGCGAGCCGTGCCCGGCGGCGAGGCCGAGGCCATCGGCGACCTGATCAACTCGGGCACCGATCTGCTGCCCGCCGGCTCGATCATCCTGGCCGGCGAGCGGCTCGCCACCGCCCAGGGCGCGCTCTCCGCCGTCCTGCGGCTCGCGCAGACCACCGGCGCGAAGCTCGCCTGGGTGCCGCGCCGGGCCGGTGAGCGGGGCGCGATCGAGGCGGGCGCGCTGCCCAACCTGCTGCCGATCGGCCGCCCGGTCGCCGAAGAGGCGGCCCGGGCCGAGGTGGCCAAGGCGTGGAACGTCTCGGCCCTGCCCGAGGCCGAGGGCCGCGACACCGACGGCATCCTCACCGCCGCCCTTGAGGGAGAGCTCGACGCGCTGGTCGTCGCCGGCGTCGATCCGTACGACCTGGCCGACCCGGGCCGGGCGCTCGCCGCGCTGGAGAACACGCCGTTCATCGTCAGCCTGGAGATCCGCGCCAGCGCGGTGACCGACCGGGCCGACGTCGTGCTCCCGGTCGCCGTGGTGGCCGAGAAGTCCGGCACGTTCGTCGACTGGGAGGGCCGCGGCCGCTCCTTCGATGTCGCGACCGGCGTTCCCGGCGTGATGAGCGACCTCGGCGTCGTCTCGGCCATCGCCGACCGGATGGACGTCCACCTGGCGCTGCCGGACGCCGCCGCCGCGCGGCGCGAGCTCGGCGCCCTGGGATCGTGGCGCGGGCCGCGTGCCGCCGCGCCGAACGTGACCGGCGGGCGGCAGACCCGGGAGGCGGAGGCGGGGGAGGCCGTGCTGGCCACCTGGCACCTGCTGCTCGACGACGGCAGCCTGCAGGACGGCGAGCCGTACCTCGCGGGCACCGCCCGCGAGGCGGTCGCGCTGCTGTCCGAGGCCACCGCCGCGGAGGTCGGTGTGGCCGACGGCGACAAGCTGACCGTCGGCGGCTCGGTGACCCTGCCGGTGCGGATCGCCGACCTGCCCGACCGCGTCGTCTGGCTGCCGGCCAACTCCGCCGGCGTCTCGGTCACCCGCGACCTGCGCGCCGTCGCCGGCGACGTGGTGACGATCTCCGGCGACCAGGCCGTCCTCGAGACCGTGAACGAGGAAGTGGAGACCGACCGATGAACCCGACAACTGGTCCCACGCTGGTCGACTTCGGCCACGATCCGCTGTGGCTGTCCATCATCAAGGCCGTGTTCATCTTCGTGGTCCTGATGCTGGGCGTGCTGTTCGGCGTGTGGTTCGAGCGCAAGCTCATCTCCCGGATGCAGCACCGGTACGGCCCCAACCGGGCGGGCAAGTTCGGCCTGCTCCAGTCGGTGGCCGACGGCCTGAAGATGGGGCTCAAGGAAGACATCATGCCCCGCACGGTGGACAAGATCGTCTACCTGCTGGCGCCTGTGATCATCGCCGTGCCCGCGTTCCTGGCCTTCTCGGTCATGCCGTTCGGCCCGATGGTGTCGATCTTCGGCGTGGAGACGCCGCTGCAGCTCACCGACCTGCCGGTCGCGGTGCTGCTGGTCCTGGCGATGGCCTCGATCGGCGTGTACGGCATCGTGCTCGCCGGATGGGGCTCCCGCTCGCCGTACGCCATCCTGGGCGGCCTGCGTTCCAGCGCCCAGGTGGTCTCGTACGAGATCGCGATGGGTCTGTCCTTCGTGGCGGTCTTCCTGGCCGCGGGCACGCTCTCCACCTCGGAGATCGTGGCCAAGCAGGCCGGCGGCGGCACGTGGGACGTCTTCGGGCTGGAGGTCCCGCAGCCGTCCTGGTACGCGATCTCGCTCCTGCCCTCGTTCCTGATCTACGCGATCACGATGCTGGGCGAGACCAACCGCGTGCCGTTCGACCTCCCCGAGGGTGAGGGCGAATTGGTCGGAGGCTTCCACACGGAGTACTCCTCCTCGCTGAAGTTCGCGATGTTCATGCTGGCCGAGTACGTCAACGTGTTCACGGTCTCCGGCGTCGCGATCACGCTGTTCCTCGGCGGTTGGCGGGCCCCCTGGCCGATCTCGATCTGGGAGGGGGCGAACACCGGCTGGTGGCCGATGCTCTGGTTCTTCATCAAGCTCGTCCTGGTGTTCGCGTTCTTCGTCTGGGTCCGCGCCTCGCTGCCGCGCGTACGGTACGACCAGCTCATGGCGTTCGGGTGGAAGGTCCTCATCCCCCTCAACCTGGCCTGGATCCTGCTCTACGCCACGCTCAAGGCGCTGCGCGTGCCCGAGAGCAACAAGGCGTTCATCCTCACCCTCGGCGCGATCATCGTCGTGGGCGGGCTGGCGATCTGGTTCCGGTTCGACACGCTGCTGCAGCGGCGGCGGGAGGCCAAGGCCGCTCAGATCGAGAGGGAGTTCGAGCAGCTCCGCGAGGAGCCGGAGGCGGGCGGGTTCCCGGTTCCGCCGCTGGACCTCCCGCACTACCACGGCGTCCTGCCGGCAGGCCAAGCAAGCACTGCGGTCAAGGAGGTGACCAGTGGGAGCAACTGATTGGCTGAATCCGATCAAGGGATTCGGCGTCACCTTCCACCACATGTTCAAGAAGCCGGTGACGGTCAACTATCCGGAGGAGAAGCGGCCGACGGCGCCGCGCTTCCACGGACGGCACCAGCTCAACCGGTGGCCCGACGGGCTGGAGAAGTGCGTCGGCTGCGAGCTGTGCGCCTGGGCCTGCCCGGCGGACGCGATCTTCGTGGAAGGTGCCGACAACACCGAGACCGAGCGCTTCTCCCCGGGGGAGCGGTACGGGCGCACCTACCAGATCAACTATCTGCGGTGCATCCTGTGCGGTCTGTGCATCGAGGCGTGCCCGACGCGGGCGCTGACGATGACCAACGAGTACGAGCTCGCCGACTCCAGCCGCGAATCCTTGATCTACACCAAGGAGATGCTCCTCGCGCCGCTGGCTCCGGGCATGGAGCAGCCGCCCCACCCGATGCGTCTCGGCGAGACCGAAGAGGACTACTACCGGTTGGGTCGTAGCAATGGGTGAGACCATCACGTTCTGGGTGCTGGCGGTCGTGTCCGTGACCGCCGCGCTCGGACTCGTATTCAGCCGCAAGGCGGTCTACTCGGCGTTGATGCTGGGCACCGTCATGCTGTCGCTGGCGGTGCTGTACGCCGTCCAGGACGCTCCGTTCCTGGCCGCCGTGCAGATCATCGTCTACACGGGCGCGGTCATGATGCTGTTCCTGTTCGTGCTCATGCTCGTGGGCGTGGACTCCTCCGACTCGCTCGTGGAGACGATCAGGGGTCAACGGTTCTGGGCGATCGTGGCCGGGCTCGCGTTCGCCGTGCTGCTCGGGCTCGGCGTCGGCAACGCCGTACTGTCGGCCCCGAAGGGGCTGGAGGCGGTGACCGCGAAGGGCAACGTGCCCTCGCTGGCCGAGCTGATCTTCACACGGTACGTCTTCGCGTTCGAGGTCACGTCGGCGCTGCTGATCACCGCGGCGCTCGGCGCGATGGTGCTGGCGCACCGCGAGCGCACCGCGCCGAAGCCGACCCAGAAGGACCTGTCCCGGGCCCGCTTCGTCGAGTACGCCGAGCACGGCACCAACCCGGCGCCGCTGCCCGGCCCCGGCACCTACGCCCGGCACAACGCCATCGACATGCCGGCGCTGCTGCCGGACGGCTCGGTCTCGTCGCTGTCGGTCAACCGCGTACTCGCCCGCCGCGAGGCCGCCGAGGGCACCCTGGCCCCCGAGATCGCCGCGGCGCTGGAGGCCGAGGCGCGCGCCGCCGAGGAGCGTGCGGCCGCCCGGCGCGAGGAGCTGGTCCACCACGCGAGCGGCGTCAACGGATCGGGGCCGAACGGAGCCGCGTCCAACGGAGCCGCGCCGACCGCTTCGGCCGCTCCGGATGAGGAGTCGCCCGCGACGGGCCCGGAGACGGGCGAGGAGGCGAAATGACAACGCACTACCTGGTGCTCTCCGCGCTGCTCTTCGTGATCGGCGGCGTCGGGGTGCTGGTACGGCGCAACGCCATCGTGGTCTTCATGTGCGTCGAGCTCATGCTCAACGCCTGCAACCTGGCGTTCGTCACCTTCGCCCGGCAGAACGGCAACCTCGACGGCCAGATCATCGCCTTCTTCGTGATGATCGTGGCCGCCGCCGAGGTCGTCATCGGCCTGGCCATCATCGTGACGATCTTCCGAACCCGCAGGTCCGCGTCCGTCGACGACGTGAACCTGCTGAAGTACTAAGAGGTGGCCGTGGAACCCGCAAAGATCATCGAGCACTCCGGGGGAGTGATCGGCGTCTCCTGGCTGCTGATCGCTCTGCCACTGCTCGGCGCCGCCGTCCTGCTGCTGGGCGGGCGCAAGACCGACAGGTTCGGTCACCTGCTGGGTGTCGCCACCGCCGTCGCCTCCTTCGTGGTGGGCGTGCTGGTCTTCCTCCAGCTCCTCGGGTTCGACCCGGCCGAGCGCCGCCGGACGGTCCCGCTGTACGACTTCATCCCCGGTCTCACGAAGATGGGGCTGCTGGTCGACCCGCTGTCGATCTCGTTCGTCCTGTTGATCACCGGTGTGGGTTCGCTGATCCACATCTACTCGATCGGCTACATGGCGCACGACCCGAACCGGCGGCGGTTCTTCGCCTACCTGAACCTGTTCGTCGCGGCGATGCTGCTGTTGGTGCTCGCCGACAACTACATCGGCCTGTACGTCGGCTGGGAGGGCGTGGGTCTCGCGTCGTACCTGCTGATCGGGTTCTGGCAGCACAAGCCGTCGGCGGCCACCGCGGCGAAGAAGGCGTTCATCGTCAACCGGGTCGGCGACTTCGGCCTGGCGATCGCCATCTTCACCATCTTCACGGCGTTCAACACGGTCTCGTTTGCCGGGGTCATGGAGTCCGGAGCGCACCCCAGCCAGGGGACGCTCACCGCGATCGGCCTGCTGCTCCTCCTCGGGGCGTGCGGCAAGTCGGCCCAGCTCCCGCTGCAGTCCTGGCTCCTGGACGCGATGGAGGGCCCGACCCCGGTCTCGGCTCTCATCCACGCCGCCACCATGGTCACCGCCGGCGTCTACCTGGTGACCCGCTCGGGTGCGATGTTCTTCCCGGAGGGCTCGACCGCGGCGATCGCGGTCACGATCGTCGGCGTCGCCACGCTGCTCGCCGGTGCGATCATCGGTACCGCCAAGGACGACATCAAGAAGGCGCTCGCCGGCTCGACGATGTCGCAGATCGGCTACATGATGCTGGCCGCGGGCGTCGGCCCCGCCGGGTACGCCTTCGCGATCGCGCACCTGATCACGCACGGCTTCTTCAAGGCCGACATGTTCCTCGGCGCCGGCTCGGTCATGCACGCCATGAACGACGAGGTCGACATGCGCAAGTACGGCGGCCTGCGCAAGGTCATGCCGATCACTTTCGCGACCTTCCTCATCGGCTACCTGGCGATCATCGGGTTCCCGCTGCTGTCCGGCTACTTCACCAAGGACGGCATCATCGAGAGCGCGATGGAGCACAACGCCACCCTCGGCTGGCTCGCGGTGCTCGGCGCCGGCATCACCGGCTTCTACATGTCCCGCCTGGTGTTCATGACGTTCTTCGGCCAGAAGCGCTGGGAGGCGGACGCCCACCCGCACGAGTCGCCCGCCGTCATGACGTGGCCGCTGATCATCCTGTCCGTCGGCTCGATCTTCCTCGGCGGCTTCCTGATCCTGGGCAACCGGTTCATGACGTTCCTGGCCCCGGCCGTCGGCCGGCCGGAGCACCTGCCCTCGTTCCACCCGTTCAGCGTGGCCGGGCTGGTCACCCTGGCGCTCGTGGCGGCCGGCGCGGCCCTCGCATGGTTCAAGTACGGCGCGGCCGAGGTGCCGGTCACCGCTCCGCGCGGCTCGTTCCTCACCACGTTCGCCCGGCGTGACCTGTACGGCGACGCGCTGAACGAGGCGCTGTTCATGCGGCCCGGCCAGTGGCTGACCCGCCTCGCGGTGTTCTTCGACAACCGCGGGATCGACGGCCTCGTCAACGGGATCGCCGCGGGCATCGGTGGCACGTCGGGCCGGCTGCGGCGAGTCCAGACGGGCTTCGTCCGCTCGTACGCGCTGTCGATATTCGTCGGCGCCGCCATCCTGGTCGGTGCCTGGTTCGTCGTAGGGAACCTGTGATGCACTACTGGCTCTCAACCCTGATAGGTGTGCCCGTGGTGGGCGCCATCGGCGTCGCGGCCGTGAAGAACGACCAACGCGCCAAGCAGGCGACCCTCGGGATCTCCCTGCTGGTGCTGGCACTGGCCGTCGCCATGGCGGTCCAGTTCAGCCCCAACGGCGACAAGTTCCAGTTCACCGAGACGTACAACTGGGTGCCCTCGTTCGGCGTCCACTTCGGTCTCGGTGTGGACGGCATCGCGCTGGTTCTCATCCTGCTGTCGGTCGTGCTCGTGCCGATCGTGGTGCTCGCCTCCTGGCATGAGGCGGAGAAGGGCAAGCGGTCGGCGCGGACCTACTTCGCGCTGCTCCTGGTGCTGGAAGCGATGATGATCGGCGTCTTCGCGGCGACCGACGTCTTCCTCTTCTACGTCTTCTTCGAAGCCATGCTGATCCCGATGTACTTCATGATCGGGTCGTACGGCGGTGCGCAGCGGTCCTACGCGGCCGTCAAGTTCCTGCTCTACTCGCTCTTCGGCGGCCTGCTGATGCTCGTCGCGGTGATCGCGCTCTACACGATCGCCGGCAAGGGCTCGTTCATGTTCTCCGACCTCGTCGGGAGCATCCAGGACGTCGGCACCCAGAAGTGGCTGTTCCTCGGCTTCTTCATCGCGTTCGCGATCAAGGCGCCGCTGTGGCCGTTCCACACCTGGCTGCCCGACGCGGCGGCGCAGGCCCCCGCCGGCGCCGCGGTGCTGCTCGTCGGCGTGCTCGACAAGGTCGGCACGTACGGCATGCTGCGCTTCTGCCTGGAGCTGTTCCCGGACGCGTCGCACTACTTCACGCCGCTGGTGCTGGTGCTCTCGGTCGTCGGCATCGTCTACGGCGCGATCGTCGCCATCGGGCAGACCGACATGAAGCGCCTCATCGCGTACACGTCGATCTCGCACTTCGGCTTCATCACCCTGGGCGTGTTCGCGATCACCGTGAACGCGGCGTCCGGGGCCACGCTGTACATGGTCAACCACGGGTTCTCGACCGGCGCGCTGTTCCTGATCGCCGGCTTCCTGATCCACCGCCGCGGCTCGCAGTACATCTCGGACTACGGCGGCGTGCAGAAGGTGGCCCCGCTCCTGGCCGGGACGTTCTTGGTCGCCGGTCTGTCCGGGCTCGCGCTGCCGGGCCTCAACTCGTTCGTCAGCGAGTTCATGGTGCTGATCGGCAGCTACGAGACGCAGCCCGTCTACGCGATCATCGCCACCAGCGGCGTGGTGCTGGCCGCCATCTACATCCTGTGGATGTACCAGCGCACCATGAACGGTCCGACCGCGGACTCCGTCCGGGAGATGAAGGATCTGAACGGCCGTGAGAAGTGGGTCCTCGCCCCGCTGATCGCGGTGATCATCGCGCTCGGTTTCTTCCCGAAGCCGCTGCTCGACGTCATCAATCCTGCCGTCAAGGACTCGATTTCCCAGGTCCAGCACGTCCAGGAGGCCAGTAAGGCGTCCGTTGCACAGGAGGGCCAGTGAACGGCACCATCCCAGCGCCGACCATCGAATACGCCCTGTTGGCGCCGATGCTGGTCGTCTTCGGCGCGGCGATCATCGGCGTGCTCGTGGAGGCGTTCGCTCCCCGCTATCTGCGTTCGGCGATCCACAAGCCGCTGACGCTGCTGGCGCTGGCCGGCGCCTTCGTGATCACGATCTGGCAGGCGCGCACCAACATCCCGACCAGGCCCTCGGCGATGGGCGCGGTGGCGATCGACGGTCCGGCGCTGTTCATCTGGGGCACGATCCTCGTGCTCGCGTTCGTGAGCGTGCTGCTCATCAACGACGAGGGCCACTTCGTCGCCTCGGCCTCCGCCGTGCCCGGCTCGGCCGAGGAGGAGCGGGCGCTCACCGAGGGCGCCGTGCACACCGAGGTCTATCCGCTGGTGCTCTTCGCGGTCGGCGGCATGCTGCTCTTCCCGGCGGCCAACGACCTGCTGGCCATGTTCGTGGCCCTTGAGGTCATGTCGCTGCCGCTCTACCTGCTGTGCGGGCTGGCCCGCCGTCGCCGCCTGCTCTCGCAGGAGGCCGCGGTCAAGTACTTCCTGCTCGGCGCCTTCTCCTCCGCGTTCTTCCTGTACGGCACGGCCCTGCTGTACGGCTACGCGGGCTCGGTGGACCTGGCGAAGATCGGTAGCGCGCTGGGCTCGGTCGGCGGGCAGGACACCCTGCTCTACATCGGCGTCGCGATGCTCGGCGTCGGCCTGCTCTTCAAGATCGGCGCGGCGCCGTTCCAGGCGTGGAAGCCGGACGTCTACCAGGGCTCGCCGACCCCGATCACCGCGCTGATGGCCTCGGGCACGCTCGTCGCCGCGTTCGGTGCGCTGCTGCGGGTGTTCTGGGTGGCGCTGGGCGGCCTGCAGTGGAGCTGGACCCCGATCATGTGGGGTGTGGCGATTCTCACGATGGTCGTCGGCGCGATCCTCGCGATCACCCAGACGGACATCAAGCGCATGCTCGCCTACTCGTCGATCGCGCACGGAGGTTTCCTGCTCATCGGCGTCGTCGCGCTCGGCGACAAGCAGCAGCACAACGTCTCGGCGCTGTCCGCGCTGCTGTTCTACCTGGTGGCCTACGGGTTCACCACGGTGGGCGCGTTCGCGATCGTCACGACGGTGCGGGACGCGGGTGGCGAGGCGTGGCACCTGTCCCGGTGGGCCGGTCTCGGCAAGCGCCGTCCGCTGGTCGCCGTGGTGTTCTCCCTCTTCCTGCTCGCCTTCGCCGGAATCCCGCTGACCAGCGGTTTCTTCGGGAAGTACGCGGTCTTCCAGGCTGCCGTGGAGGCCGGGGCGACCCCGCTCGTGGTGGTCGGCGTGGTGTCCTCGGCGATCGCCGCGTTCTTCTACGTCCGGGTCATCGTGCTGATGTTCTTCAGCGATCCGGCGGCCGACGGACCCTCCGTGGTGATTCCTGGGGGCACCTGGGCGGTCGGAGCCGCGGCGGTATTGGCTACCGTAGTCCTCGGGGTCTTCCCGCAGCCCGTGCTCGACCTGGCGCACACGGCTGCCCAGTCGTTGTTCGTCCGATAGGAGCTTCCCTCTATGGCCGCGCCGCCCGTTGTTGACCTGCCTCTCGTCGACGAGCGGCTGGCCGCGGACCTGGCGAACGGGCTCGCGGCCGTGGAGAAGCAGCTCCGCGCCTCGGTGGAGAGCGAGGACGCCTTCGTCACGGAGGCGTCCCGGCACCTCATCGAGGCCGGCGGCAAGCGTTTCCGGGCGATGCTCGTCCTGCTCGCCGCCCAGTTCGGCAACCCCGACGCCCCGGGCGTGGTGCCCGGGGCCGTCGTGATCGAGCTGACCCACCTGGCCACGCTGTACCACGACGACGTCATGGACGAGGCGCCCGTGCGGCGCGGCTCGCCCTCGGCGAACGCCCGCTGGGACAACACGGTGGCCATCCTGACGGGCGACTACCTGTTCGCCCAGGCGTCCGAGATCCTCTCCGATCTCGGGCCAGAGCTCATCCGCATCCAGGCGCAGACGTTCTCCCGCCTGGTCCGGGGACAGATCCGCGAGACCATCGGGCCGTCCGAGGGCGTCGACCCGATCACGCACTACATCCAGGTGCTCGCCGACAAGACCGGCTCTCTCATCGCCACCTCGGGCCGCTTCGGCGCCCTGCTGTCGGGCGCGCCCGCCGAGGTGACCACCCGGCTGACCGAGGCGTGCGAGGCGATCGGCGTGGCCTGGCAGCTCGGCGACGACCTCATCGACGTGGCCGCGCCGACGGCCGACTCGGGCAAGACCCCGGGCACCGACCTTCGTGAGGGCGTCCAGACCCTGCCCGTGCTGTACGCGCTGGCGTCCGACCGGCCGGAGGACGCGCGGCTGCGGGCCCTGCTCTCCGGGCCGGTCGCCGAGGAGGACGTCGACGAGGCGTTGGAGCTGCTGCGGGCCAACCGGGCGATGATCGAGGCCCGCGAGGAGCTGCTGCGGTGGGCGGACAAGGCCAAGAAGGCGCTCGCCGGCCTGCCCGCGATCCCCGCCCGCGAGGCTCTGATCGGCCTCTGCGACTACGTGGTCGAGCGTTCGGGCTGAGAGACGGCCCCGGCGACCGCCGGGGCCCAGCGAGCCGCTCAGGCCCCCTGGAGTGGCTTTCCTCCCAAGGGGCCCAGAGGTCAGACCGCTTCGAGTGTGGGTGCCGTGCGCGCCTCGCGCCGGGCCGCGCGGGCGGTGCGCAGACCGTCCCAGGTGAAGACGCAGAGCGCGAGCCAGACGATCGCGAAGCCGATCCACCTGCTGCCCGGCATCGTCTCGCGCAGGACCAGGACGCCGCACAGGAACTGCAGCACCGGGGCGATGTACTGGAGCAGGCCGACGACGGTCAGTGGTACCCGGATCGCGGCGGCGGAGAAGAACAGCAGGGGCACCGCGGTGATCAGCCCGGCGCCCACGAGCAGCGCGATGTGGGCGGCCCCGTGGTCGACGAACGTGCCGCTGCCGTTCGCCTGGAGGACGACGAGGTAGCCGAGCGCGGGCACCAGGAGCACCAGCGTCTCGATGGTGAGGCTCTCCGCCGCGTCCACCTGCGCGGCTTTCTTGACCAGCCCGTACGTGCCGAAGGACGCGGCCAGGACCAGCGCGATCCAGGGCAGCCGGCCGTAGTCGAGCGTCAGGACGAGCACCGCGAGGGCGCCGAGGCCGACCGCCGCCCACTGCCAGGGACGCAGCCGCTCGCGGAAGATGACGACGCCGAGCAGGACGCTGACCAGCGGGTTGATGAAGTAACCGAGCGCGCTCTCCACGACGTGGCCGGTGTTGACCGCGTAGATGTACATGCCCCAGTTGGTGGAGATGACGACGGCGGCGAGGGTGAGCAGGAGGAGCTGGCGGCGCGTGATCGAGCGGATCCACGACCAGTGGCGGCGGACGCCCAGGATGGCCAGGACCGCGACGAGAGACCAGACCATGCGATGCGCGAGGATCTCGACGGCTCCGGCGGGCTTCAGGAGCGGCCAGTACAGGGGGAACAGACCCCACATGGCGTACGCGGCTATGCCGTACAGGACTCCTCGGCGTGATTCAGGCATGACACCCAGTGTGACTCCTTACGGGATTTAATACAAATAAGCAATGGTTGCCTTCATATTTAGTGATGCTTATGAAAGGGAACAATCGGCGCGACGCCCCGGTTTGGGGCGATGGAGGTGCGACATGGGCTGGCTGTTCGGACATGACAAGACATCGATGGTGGCTCCCTCGGAAGCGCTGCCCGGCCGATCCGAGCCGATGCCGGTGGCGTCCCGGCACCTGGTGCTCGAGGCGCCGCTGGCTCCGCCGTACGACGAGGGGCTGGAGATCGCCGACTTCGGGCTGGGGTGCTTCTGGGGCGCCGAACGCAAGTTCTGGCAGACGCCCGGCGTCGTCTCCACCGCCGTCGGCTACGCGGGCGGATACACGCCCAACCCGACGTACGAGGAGGTGTGCACCGGGCTGACCGGTCACACCGAGGCCGTCCGGGTGGTCTTCGACCCCAAGCGGGTGTCGTTCGAGGAACTGCTGAAGGTCTTCTGGGAGGCTCACGACCCGACCCAGGGCATGCGCCAGGGCAACGACGTCGGGACGCAGTACCGCTCGGCCATCTACACGCACGGCGCCGAGCAGGAGAAGGCCGCCCTCGCCTCTCGTGACGCGTACCAGCGGGTGTTGAACGAGGCCGGCTACGGCCACATCACGACCGAGATCGCCCCCGCCGGCCCGTTCTACTTCGCCGAGGACTACCACCAGCAGTACCTAGAGCGGAATCCGGGCGGCTACTGCGGCATCGGAGGCACGGGTGTCGCATGTCCGGTCGGCCTCACGTCCGGTGAGGCGTAGACCTGCGGTAACTGATCGACCCTGGCCCTTGGTCGCCCGGCTTGCCCGGTGACGATCAAGGGCCAGAGCCGTCTCCAGCAAATCAGGATGTATATCAGAATACGTTCTGACTATGATTGAGATATGAGCGCGAGCCACGCAGAGTCGGTGACGTTCTCAGACCTGTCGAGGAACCCGCGAGCGGTCGCGGAGCGGGCGACACGTCTGGGGCGGGTACGTGTCACTCATCGGGATGCACCGGACTTCTATCTGACGGCTGCGGACCGCGAGGAGCAGCGAGACCGGACGCTCGCGACGGCGTCTCGCTTGTTCCTTGCGCTTCTCAAGCACGATCCGACGGCCAGGACGTTGGCTATCGCGATGCCTGAGGTTTTCCCCTGGGTTCGCCACCTCACCACGGACGAACTACGGAACTTTACGTTCGAACTGGTCGAGGCTCTGTCTGACGCTGCAGAGCTGGACTTGGACAACAGGGCCGAAGAAGTGATCGTGGGCTGGCGGGCGACGGCTCGGATCAAGGCGGACCCAGCGGAGTACGCGGACGCGCGTAAGCCTACGAGCGGAGACTTCGGACCGGTTGAGGTCTCTGTATGAGTCCCAAACGCGGGGATCGTGTCACCGTTCCCCCTCCTGACGATGAGTGGGACGTTCGCTTCGCCACCAGTGATGCGGCAAGGGGGTGGGAGGAACTGTGCAGGCACGCCCTGGCCAACGCACGGCGCTGTCTTGAAGTCTTGCGCGCGGATCCACGCTCGCGCGCGGATCACGAGCGCCAGCATCGTCTCCGTGGCGACCTCGCGATTCACCGTCACAACGGCAAGGATCTCGAACAGTGGGAGTTCGAGGTCACAAGTGGAGGTCGCGTCCGGTACGTCATCGACGACGGGATGCGTACCGTGTGGTTGATCTACGCCTCGCCCCGCCATCCGAAAGACACGGATACGTGATCCGTTGCTTGCCGATCTATCGCCCGACGTGAACCGCTACAGCAGTACCTAGAGCGGAATCCGGGCGGTTACTGCGGCATCGGAGGCACGGGTGTCGCATGTCCGGTCGGCCTCACGTCCGGTGAGGCGTAGACCTGCGGTAACTGACTGAACCTGGCCCTTGGTCGCCCGGCTTGTCCGGTGACGATCAGGGGCCAGAGCCGTTTGAAGCGCTGTCGCTACAAGGTCAAGGCGACCGACATGGCTTCGGTGGGACCTCCGTGGTGCACGCTCTGGGCTGCCCGGCATTGACTTTGTCGCAACCTATGACTCATTCTAGTGAGACAAAGATTGCGACAAAGGAGGTGTCATGCGGCGCACATCCTCATCGGCCGCCTACCTGCCGGCGCGTCCGGAGGACCTACGGCGAGCGGAGGCATGGCTGGTACGGCACGACTTGGCCGGTGTCCGGCCGACCCCGTTGCTGGCCGTGCGTCTGAAGGTACGGCGACGGGCCCGCCTGGCCGGCAATATGGCGCTGGCACTGCTGATCGTGGCCGCGGCGTTCGCGCTGGCTTACGACCGGCCTGCCACCTCCGCCTTAGGGAGGTTCCAGCCAACACACCAGCCGATGCCGCTGCTGGCTCTGGCGGTGTCGGTGGCCGGGCTGCTGCTGGCTCAGTCGCTGCTCGACCTGTGGGTGCGGCGCGTCGACCGGCGTGCCGGTGTGGCGTTGTCGCGGCGGGCGGCACACCCGGTCCCACCCGGCTGGCGAGCCGTGCTCGGTAGGCCGTACGCGGCCTTCGCGGTCGTAACCTTCTGCGGCGCGCTGGTGCTGGCGGTGAGTGCTCTGACCGTCCAAGACTCCGCCGTGCGGTACGCGGCCGTCGTGCTGCTGGTCGGTCTGTTCGGTGTGGGCGTCGGCGCTGCCCTGCGGCTGCGTGAGCTGTTGGTTCGTCCGGTCGTGGCCGAGGACGAGGTCTCGCTGACGGCCGATGTCGTCATGCGTGTCGAGGACGCACGCGAGCTGACAGCGCCGGCCGTGTTGTGGGCGCTGCCCGTGGTGCTTCTGTTCGGATCCGCGCCCGGATGGTGGAATGTCGCCGCGCTCGCCTTCGTGATTTTGGGCGTGGTGGCGTGCGTCGTGATCCAGGTCAGGACGCCGCCGAGTGTCGCCGTGGCACGGCGAGCGATGAGCGCCGCATGATCGTCATCGACGCGGCCTCGCCGGTTCCGCCGTTCGAGCAACTGCGCGCCCAACTCGCCAGGCAGATCCAGGACCGCACGCTCGCGGTGGGCACTCGGCTGCCGACGATCCGACACCTGGCGGCGGACCTGGGCTTGGCCGTCAACACGGTGGGCAGGGCGTACCGGGAGCTGGAGGAGGCGGGCCTGATAGAGACCCGTGGGCGGGCAGGGTCGTTCGTGTCGTCTACCGGGGAGGAGGGGCGAGAACGTGCCCGCCGTGCTGCCGCCGAGTACGCGGCAGTGATCGCCGGCGTCGGCATCGATACGAACGAGGCGATCCGCATCGTCGAGGCGGCGTTGACATCCGGCATGCCGGCAGCGGACTTCGCCTGACCTCACCGCAATCGCCGATCGGTTCACGCAGACGCATGCTCGCCGGAACGGGCGTCCTGATCTGAGGCGGAAGTCGAGCAAGAATTGTTGTCTGAGGCCAAGTGCTACCACCAGCAGTACTTGTACCGAAACCCGGGCGGCTACTGCGGCATCGTGGCCCTCGGCGTGGTGCCCGACGGGGATGACTTCTTCCGAGGAATAGCCGGAATCGCTGAGACCTCCGGGTGACTTCAGGTCTGCTCGGAGGTCTTCTTTCTCATTCCTGACGAAGGAGCCTGTGCTTGGGATGGTGAAGATGAGGCCGTCTTCGTCGGAGCTTGTCGGTCACCTGCGGGTAGTCACGGATGATGGACTTGCAGGACAGTGGCCGTTTGCACTGCGTGACGGCTGGAACTTGCGTAAGCTGAAAGCTATGTTTCAGTTTATGAAACAACCGCCTCCCGTGCTCCTCCCCTTGCTTCGATCTGCCTTCCAAGGGAAGCTGCCTCCTTCATCGCTCAGGAAAGAAGAAGACCTCCGAGGGGCAGTTGGAGGAGTCTACGGGCGACCTCCGCATCATCGGCGATATCCCAGTGTTCCCCGCCGAATTCGACCGCCAGAAGCGGAAACCTACTCCGGACTCCTCGGGCTTCGACAGCGGCATGGAGACTGCCCGCAGCCTCGCCGGTGACCTGCTCATAGGCGTCATCCGTACCCGGCCTTCGAACTCCTTGCTTACGCGGCTCCCGACGTAACGCCACTCCTGATATGTCAGGGTCTCCGCTCCACAACGGCCGGGAGACCGAGCAACTCGTGTGCTTCCTTGACGCGGTGATTGGCTGGCGCCTGCGGCGACCGTTGTCGGATACCGCCCTGGGCTGCGAGGTGGCTCCTGGCCTTGGGCTTTCGCCAGCGCACCGTGAGGCTGCCTATGCGTCGGGTAGTCGGGTAACCGCCTTCGTTCGACGCAGTAGGTTCGTGGGCCCCATGTCGGTGTAGTGAACCGTTACCAAGTGGCCCTTACATGCGGCTTCGCATCCTCCTAGCCTTGATCGCCATGAAACTAATTCCGATCATTCTTACCAGCATAGTCGCCGCCCTACTCCCCTACGGAACAGCCCATGCGTATCCAGTAAAGAACAACACGCTCACCGCCAACGCGATCTACAGCAGCGGGGCGCTCGACACCACTGAGTGCCCGGAGAAGCCCATCAGGCGGCGCAATGTGAAGCTCGCCAAAACATATGTGAAGGCCGTCGTGGGCTGTCTCAACACCACGTGGGCTGCCCAGTTCGAGAAGTCGGGCCAGAGCTTCAGGGGCCCGAAACTAAAGCTGGCCACAAAGCCGCCCACCAAGTTCTGCGCGCTCAAGTGGGATCAGTCCGAGCAGGACGCGTACTACTGCGACGAGTCCGAAACGATATTCATCGTGCTCAGCAACAATCTGCTCGACGACCCTTCCGATCTGTACCTCTTCAACCTGGTGAGCATGGAATACGGCCAGCACGTTCAGACGCTCACCGACATCTACAGCGATTGGCAGGACCTCGGCTTCCGCAACAAAAAGGAGTACAGCGAACACAGCCGCCGCTACGAGCTGCAGAACGACTGCTTCGGCGCTGCTTTCCTCGCGAGTGTCTGGAAGTCCCTCGACCGCTCTTCGGCTGATTGGAAGCTGCTGCTCTCGTACGTCAAGGAATGGACCGACAAGGACAACGGGGCAAGGACAAGCATTGCCTACTGGATGAACCAGGGGTTCACCACGGGCGACCCGGGAGCATGCAACACCTGGGCGGCATCCGCCAAGCGCGTGGCCTAGCCGACGATGACGACCGGCCGGGCCGGGACGGGCTGCGGCGTGGGAAGGCACTGGGTTCAGGTGCCTTCGGCAGTCCACCGGCCGGGCCACTCCGACGCGTGGTTTGCACGTCACCCAGCCCTCGATATGAGCGTGCCGAACGTTCGGGTTGGCACGCGAGGTAAACAGGTTGGACGGGGGCCTGGTCGTCGGGATCATGGGGGAGTGCCGCGGAGTTCCTTGGATCGCGCGTGTCGGCTGTGGGCGAGCTTGGCTCGTGTCCCTGTCACGTTCCCCGTGCGTGGAGGCGTGACCGTGGTCGTCTCTCCCGAGTCGTGGTTGTGTCCGTCGGGATGGACAGGCGTCGTCACGTTGGATGGGGCCGCTTTGGTCACGGTGCCCGACGCCAGTTTGATCGAGCCGTTGCGTCATGTCCTGCTTGGCGATCTCGACGAAACCGGCATTGATCTTTCGCGACTCCCCGTCCAGCTGCCGGTCCACGACGTCTTGGGCCCGGCAACGCTTGCGTACCTCGATGCCGATGACTTCGCTCCCATCCACGTCGATGCCGAAGTCGAACGTCTGTCAGCGGGTCATCGCGACATCGACGGCCTGGTGGCCGCGGTGGACAAGCAGGATGCCGATGAAAGCGGGATGGAGGAGGTCACTTCGGCGGCCTGGGTGATCCGTGAAGGCAAGAATGTGATCGCCGCCGCCGGGTATCGCCCATGGCTGAACACAGCCGCGCATCTGTCCGTCTTGACCGCCGTGAAGTATCGCGGCCGTGGTCTGGCCCGTTTGGTGGCCTCGGCGGCGATAGCTGACGCCCTGGCCGACGGGTTGCTGCCGCAGTGGAGAGCGCGTCCGGAGCCGTCGCGACGAGTCGCCCGAGCCCTCGGTTTCCGGGAGTTCGGCTCGCAGATGAGCCTTCTCGTGAAGTACTGACCGCTGGTGGTCCATCGCGTCTCTGACGACAGCCGATCGAGATCTGCGAAGCGTGGGCGGTGGGCGAAATACGTTGCCGCTCCCCTTCCCAAGTGCCGAAGCCACTCCCAGGACGGGCATACCTGAGTCGGGTATCCGCAGAGGTTCGAGTTACATGTACGACTTCTTCACCGTCAGCGCCAGCAAGTGCACAGCATCATGAGCAGGATTTCCCGGAGGGGTCTGGTAAATGGCCAGGCGCTGTCCCCCAGGTTCGATTTCCAGGCTCTCGTACAGGAAAGTGATCTCCCCGGCGACGGGATGACAGAAGGTTTTCCGGTCGGTGCGGCGGCGCCGTACTTCGTGGCGTTTCCACAGTGCCACGAACTCCGGGCTGGCTTCGGTGAGCTCCTCCACCAACGCGGTCAGGTTCGGGTCGTCGGGGTCGGCGCCGACGGCCTCGCGTAGCTGGGTGACGGTGGCCGCGGCGGCCTCGGTCCAGTCGGGGTACAGCGTCCTGGCCGCAGGATGCAGAAAGACGTAACGTGTGGTGTTTCGCCGCTCGGCCGGCCATTCGTCGATTCCAGCCAGCAGCGCGAGCCCTTCCGGATTGCTGGCCAGGATGTCGTTGGTACGACTGCGCACGTACGCGGGACAGGGCCGCAGCTTCTCCAGCAGTTGCCGTATGCCGGGGCGCACGCTCGGGCCGGTGGCCGGTCGTGCGCTGCGGCCGGAGGCGCGGTCGGCCAGCGCGAACAGGTGCTCGGTGCCTTCGGCGTCCAGGCACAGGGCACGGGCGAGGCCTCGCAGGACGCTGACGCTGGGGTTGGTCTCCTTGCCCTGCTCCAAGCGTATGTAGTAGTCGATGCTGATCCCCGCCAGCGCCGCCATCTCCTCGCGCCGTAGCCCGGGTGCGCGTCGCCTGCCGATGCCGAGGGGCAGGCCGAGGTCGGTGTGATCCAGTTGGGCGCGGCGGGCTCGCAGGAACTCCCCTAAAGCCGTTTGGGCGGAAGAACTGACCACGGGTTTCAGTGTGACACGGCCTGCCACGCCGGCCAGAGCGGGCAGGTGGCAGTGTCACTACCACGCCGGCCGGCCCGGCTTCACGGGGATCTTCCTCGCAATGGCAGCGCTTCGAAAAGGTGGATCCGTTCAAGGCAACCTCGTGAAGGGACCGGACTATGGCGGTTTCCGCCCCTCCTGTCGCGCAGCCCAGGCGTTGGAAGATGTGGGTCCTCACCTGCGTCGCGATCTACCCGATCATCACGGCGCTCGGCTATCTCCTGCAGGCGACCACTCCCGACCTGCCGGTGTTCGCGCATTTCCTCATCATGGTGCCCGCCGCCGTCGCACTACTGATCTCCCTGGTGATGCCCACGCTCACCAGGCTTTTCAGGGGGTGGCTCGTCCGATGACCGCGCATCTGTTCGGCGCCGGCTCCACCGCGATGCAGGTGATCGCGGGCCACGACCTGAGCGGCAAGGAAGCGATCGTGACTGGCGGCGCGTCGGGGCTGGGCTACGAGACCGCCAGGGCGCTGGCCTCCGCGGGCGCCCGCGTGGTGATAGCGGCCCGGGACGAAGCCAAGGGTGCCCAGGCGGCGCAGGCGATCAGCAACCAGACGGGGAACGAGAAGGTCGTCTACCGGCGTCTGGACCTCGGCTCGCTGGAGTCCGTGACCACCTGGGCGAGCCGGCACGTGGCCACGGGAAGGCCGCTGCACATCCTTGTGCTCAACGCCGGTGTGATGGCGGTCCCGCTGTCGAGGACGGTGGACGGGTTCGAGTCGCAGTTCGGCGTCAATTACCTCGGGCACTTCGCCTTCGCCGTAGGGCTGCTGCCCGCATTGCGAGCGGCCGGGAACGCGCGGGTGGTGTCCCTGTCGTCGCGCGCCCATCGCTACAGCGACGTCCACTTCGAGGACCCGAACTACGAGCGCCGTCCCTACGACCCGTGGGAGGCCTACGGCCAGTCCAAGAGCGCCTGCTCGCTCCTGGCGGTCGCCCTGGCCGCACGTTACGGCGACCACGGTGTCACCGCCAACGCGGTGATGCCCGGCGGGATCAAGACCAACCTGCAGCGCCACATGTCGCGAGAGGACCTCGCCTC
This sequence comes from Microtetraspora fusca, assembly GCF_001570365.1. Taxonomy (GTDB): domain Bacteria; phylum Actinomycetota; class Actinomycetes; order Streptosporangiales; family Streptosporangiaceae; genus Microtetraspora; species Microtetraspora fusca. Next base: position 81,612 of record NZ_BBYK01000049.1, read on the forward strand.
CCGGGGCTGGAATGTGGAGCGTCCTCAGGGCTGGAAGACGCCGGAGCAGGGCGCGGCCACCTCGGTCTGGGCGGCCGTCGCTCCCGAACTGGAGGGCATCGGCGGCGAATGTTTGGAGGACTGCGCGATCGCGGCGCCCTGGACGGGGGCTGGGGCGCCGCCCACCGGCTGCTATTTCCCGTATGCCGTGAACCCGGGCAACGCCGACCGCCTGTGGGCACTGTCCGAAAAACTGATCTCCGACTGCGGCCTGCCAAGCCCTTCGACTCCTGAGGCTGCCTGAGACCCGCCGAGGCCGGCTCAGACAGCCCCGCGGACGGAGTCCGTACGTACAGGTGGGGGCGATCAGGAGAGGAGGCGGAACTGGCGTGAGCTGATCTCGTGGCCTGACATCGGGAGAGCTTGACCTTCGGGTGAACGGCGGGCAGCGACGCCTCTCACCCAGTTACGTTGGGCGTATGACCGCTGAGCCACTGCATGAACGACTTGATCAGGATCTTCAACGTAACCTGGCCGGCTGACTTCGGCGCTGAAGGCGAACGGGACGTCCCCAGATCGGGCAATGGGCCCTTGAAGGCGCCTGCACGGGCAGCCATGGGTCAGGCCCATGGCTGCGGCGGCTGCGCCGCTACACCACGGGCCTGTCAGCTGGAATTCAGTCGGTCGTGACCGATGCGGTCATGGGCATCGATCTCTACTTCGACCAGCCCTTCTACGTGGGCTTCAACATCAACGGCTACGAACTGGCCCTCGATCCGAACGGGCACGCCGAAAGCGGCTCCGGCGCGGTCGTCTACTGGGGCGTCAAGGACATCGCGCAGGCCACGGACGCGCTCGCCAAGGCCGGAGCAGCAGTCCATGCCCCCGCAACGGACCACGGTGGCGGGATCCGCACCGCTACCCTCACCGCACCGGACGGAAGCCTCATCGGCGTGATCGAAAACCCGCACTTCCCGGGTCCGGTCCCCACGTGACACCACACGCCCACCACGCCACCGCCGTTCTCCTGTCTGGTCCCAGGCCCCCGGAAGCGTGGACGACGCGCTGGTCAGGCAGGCGGGCAGGGGGCACCGACTCGATTTCGTCGCGTCGACCTCTGAGGCATACATGGCGCCAACGTGTTCATGCTCGACCAGGCGGACCGACTCTTCGCCGTACGGCACGGCAAGCCCGCCCGAGGATTCGGCAAGCCCGCCCGAGGATTCGGCAAGCGCCGACGGATGATCGTCGTTGACGATCACCCGTCGGTCCGGGGAATCCGCCGCATGGCGCGCTCAGGCGGCGGTGGGGACGGCGACGACGGGCTCAGCGGTACGGGTGACCTGACCGATGATCGGGATGAAGGACACGAGCATCAGGATCGCCCCGACCGGGATGAGGTCCTTGTCCACGAGCGGCATGAGGACGTTGAGCACGTACACGAAGGGGACCCAGATCTTGACGTGACGCTGGACGGTGAGCTGCACGATGAGTGCGAGCTGACCGACGTAGAAGAGGACCGGCACCACGTTGTAGACCACGAAGAGGACGCCGGGGACGGCCTGGACCCGGGTGAAGATGGCGTCCATGCCCGCGCGGTCAGTGGCCATGAAGCTGACCGCGATGTCGATGACGAACTGCGCGAGGAGCGCCAGTGATCCGGCGAATCCGATCACGGTGCTCACGGTTGACAGGGTGCCCCGCCCCGCCAGACGGCGCATGTGCCAGGAGACAGGGACGAACAGGGCCAGGGCCCCGATGAAGGCGAGATGGCCGGAAGTCCAGGCGAGGCCGGGACCGCGGACACCGTCCAGTCCGTCCAGAATCCGGATCACTCCGTACGCCAGGACGAGGAGCGGTGCTGCGACGAACGCGATACGGGGGTTCATCAGGGGGTCTCCTTCGGATCGGTTGCGTCCAATCCTGGATTTCCCGGGCTCGAGAGTAATCGCCGAGAAGAGCGATCTCGGCGCTCCCCCGCGCGGGGGAGAAGGGCTCCCTCGCGTCGGCGATGCCCCCGGCCGTGTCGAGCCCGGCTCCGGCGCGGTGCTCAGGGGCGCCCACCGGGACAGTGCGTCGAACGCCCCCGTGACCCTGTCTCATCCGGTATGTCAGCGGGAGTCCGATGAACGCGGGGTCAGCGCTCGAGGTCCAGGCGCCATCGGATCTCGCCGTCCTGCCACTGGTCCGTGGGCGTGAGCCCGGCGGCGGTGGCGACGGCGGCGGACGCCTCGTGGTCCGGATGGATGTGGGCGATGACGCTTCGCACGGGTTTCCCGCCGAGCCAGGCGACGAGCCCTCTGGCCGCCTCCGCGGCGATGCCCCGGCGCTGCCAGGGAGTTCCCACTACCCATGCGATCTCGGCGACGAGGCCGTCGGCAGAGGGGGCGATGGTGGCCTGGACGGTTCCCGTCAGGCATTCCTGCTCCTGGAGGAGGATGACCCAGTTGCACCAGGAGATCGCGGGGTCGGGCGAGCCGGCGAGCATGCGCTGGTAACGGGAACGCAGCGCGTCCACGCCGACCGGTGACCCGCCGATGAAGATGTGCAGGTCCGGATCGGACAGGACGGCGGCCATCTCCTCGGCGTGCTCGACGCGAAGCGGCAGAAGCAGCAGTCGGTCGGTACGGATGGTCTCGGCGGTGATGATGCTCATGCTGCAGCGAACCTCTCGAACCGAAGTGGCTTGATTTTTTTTCCGTCATGCGCTGGCTGACACACACCGATGCCTGGAGACGCTGCGCGCCAATTCACGCTCACGAGCGGATTATGAGCGTCGACATCGGCTTCGTGGCGACCTCGTTACTCATCGCCACAATGGGCAGGGTCTTGAGCAATGGGAGTTCGAGGTCACCAGTGGCGGGCGTGCAGTACGACCCACCTGATGGTCCTGGGCGGCGCTTGGTTTGAGGCGTTTAGGGCGTCGGACCGACTGATAGCACCCAGTAGGTGCGTTAGGAATTCCGTTGTTCGGCAGGCGATTTGACCTAACCGGGAACGGCCTTCGGCCGTGTGCTTTGTTTATGGAATGGATTCCGTCTTCCTGGTGTGTGGCGACCGAGTGTGAGTTTGGCGTGAGCGGCGTGCGCGGACCTTGGGCATGGCCATAATCGTCAAAACGCCGACAGCGGCGACCGCTGTCAGGATGAGCACGATCACGGGGACGCCTCCGAGCGCCAGTCCGACGACCGCCGAGGCGAACAGGAAACTCCACGCATACATGATCAGAACGCTCTGACGGTGTGAGTGGCCGATGTCGAGGAGTCGGTGATGGAGATGGCCACGGTCGGGGGCGAAGGGGGACATGCCGGCGGAGGTGCGCCTGATCACGGCCATGATGAGATCCATCAAGGGAAGGACGATCACGCTCACCGGAAGCAGCAGCGGAAGCACCAGGGGGAACCGATTGAACGTGTGCGACGAACCGGGAAAAGATGAGGTGATCGTAATCAGCGATGTGCCGAGCAGCATTCCGATCAGCATGGCGCCGGTGTCACCCATGAAAATCTTCGCGGGATTGAAGTTGTGAGGCAGGAATCCCAGGCACATGCCGATGAGGATGGCGCATACCGCCGCCGTCATGTTGATGCGCGATTCCATCACATCCCATGACAGCGCGATGGAGTAGGCGAAGGTGGCCATCGCGCCGATGCCGACTATGCCGGCCGCCAGGCCGTCAAGGCCGTCAACGAAATTCACCGCATTGATGGTGACGACGATCACCAGGACGGTGAGGGTCGGCCGTAACATGTCGTCGAGGCTGATCGTGTAGTTCCCGGGCAGAGGAATCCACCGCAGCGCGACATCGAAGTAGGCAAGTATTCCAGCCGCCGCGATCTGGCCGAGAAGCTTCACCATGGCGCTCATGCCGAGCCAGTCGTCCAGGAACCCGATGAGCGTGAGGAGGCCGCCCGCCAGGATGAGCGCGGTCACGGCCTGCCCTCCGCCGATGCTCTTACTGGTGAGGGCGGAGCCCACGTACGGCAGGTGAGTCGCGAACAACAGCCCCGCGGCCATCCCGCCGAACATCGCCAGTCCTCCGAGGCGTGGCGTCGGGGTCGTGTGGACGTCTCGGTCTCGCACTTCGGGAGCCGCCCCGATTCGTAACGCGAAGCTCCTGACCGCTGGGACGAGGAGGTACGTGACCGCGGCCGTGACAAGCGTCAGGAGAAGATACTCGCGCATGGATCCAAGCATTCCGGTCGTCGGTCACCGTCTCCGCCGAGACGGCACAGATGTCTCCTGAGCGTGCTGAAGGTAGAGCCTTCATGGTTGGAATTCGCTGTTCTCAGGAGGACGGACGCAATCACAATTTGTGACTGGCGGATCACCGGCCGGTTGGGCGAACAAATGAAGGATCGCCGGCAATGGTCGCCGGAATCGGCGGATCCAGCCTGGCCCTGCGCGGCGCCACCAGCCAGATCGTCCGGGCGTCGACGTACGAAGTCTCGTGCACTGGGGGCGGCATTCCGGCGTAGAGCCGCGCCGGACCGTACCGGGCCGTATCGGGCCGATCGACTTTTGATCGACGTGATCAGTGGCGTCGCAGTATGAGGCTCGTCTTGTCGCCGGTGACGGTCAACTGGGCTTCGCCCCCGATGGGGAAGGTGGCCAAGGGGTGGGTGTGCCCGATGTCGATGTTGGCGAGGACCGGGATGCCCGCCGGCAACGGCTGAGTGGCGATGATCTGCTCCAGCAGCGAGCGAGTCATGTGGCTCTCCCTCTGGAAGCGTCCGATCGCCAGTCCCCGGATGTTGACGGCGCCGGGAAGTTGGAGCAGAGATGTCAGGTCTCGCGCGAAGTTCCCGGGGTGGGATTCGAAATCGTCTTCCACGATCAGGATCGCGTCATCGAGGGACGGCATGTAAGGGGTGCCTTGCAGCAGGTTGAGCGTACAGAGATTCCCGCCCACAATCCGCCCTTCGGCTGTGCCGGGGTGGATGGGCCACCATCCTTCGTTCGGGATCGGTTCGCGCTTGTCCTGGTCGAGGAACCAGAGATCGTCGCTCCAGGTCGCCGACGGGGTGAGAGCGACCGGGGCGGTATCGAACATGACGGCGGTGAACCATCGCAGGGTCTGCTCGAAGTGGTCGCGCATTCCGAACGTCGACCAGTGCGGCCCCGAATAGGTGACGAGACCGGTGCGGGCCAGGATGGCGTTCTGCAGAGCGGTGATGTCGGAGTAGCCGCACAAGATTTTCGGGTTGTCGCGAATGAGATCCCAGTCCAGGAAAGGCAGGAGTTCGTTGCAGTTGTAGCCGCCGATAACCGTCAGGATCGCCGACACCGACGGGTCCGCGAAGGCGTCATGGAGGTCGGCGACTCGTGAGGCGACGCTGGAGGAGTCGAGTGGATCCCGCTCATCGACGTGACGGCCATAGGACACGTGCAGGCCGAGCTCCGCGAACCGACGTTCGATGATGTCGGTGTGGTCGTGCTCCGTCACCATCGCACGGGATATGGCGGGCGCCACTATTCGTATTGTGTCGCCATTGCTGAGCTTTGGGGGGAAGATCCTATCCATTGCGCGAGGATAGCGGGTCCTGAGGACGTGCCTCCGCCGATTTTTTGCCAACGGAACGAGTCACGATCAGAAGGCTTCCGATGACAAGCACAAGAGTGCGGCCGCATGTCGCGCGTGTCCTGCAACGGACGCATGCCGTGTTGTTCGCCTTCGACGGCACACTTTGCGACCTGTTCGCCGGTGTGGACACCGCGGCGATCGCCCAGAAGATCCGCGACAGGCTTTTCTCCGCGGGACACCGGATGTCGCTGCTTACGGCCATCAACGACGATCCGCTGTCGATGACGGCGTACGCCTACCGCGTCGGACCGGAGTACGGCGTGGAAGCGGAGGAGATGGTGCGTGACGTCGAGACCGCCGCCGTCGTGACGGCCACGCCCGCGCCGGGGGCGTACGAGGTGCTGCAGGCCTGCCAGGCCGGCGGCAGGCTCGTCGCCGTGATGGGTGACACCTGCTCCGCCGCCGTGGAGACCTACCTCGATGCGCAGGGTCTACGTCACCTGGTGGGCCCGGTCATCGGGCGCGAGCGACGACCGGCGTTGTCGGAGACACCGGGGACCGACCTCGCGCGGCAGGCGGTGAAGGTCCTGGATGTGGAGCCGTCCGTCTGCACCCTGGTCAGCATGTCGGTCATGGGGATGTACGTGGCGGAGGAGGCCGGCGTCCAGGCGATCGGCGTGGTGGGCGAACACGGCAGCCGTAAGCACCTTGCCGGTATCCACGGTTCGGTCGTCGTCTCCACGTTGCACCAACTGGCCGGTGCGCTCGCCGCAGTCCCGGTGGCGAATCCCCGCTGAGCGTCACCACAAGCCGCAAGACCGCCGCGTCCCCGGCGGCGGCACCGCTCTCCGCGCCACGTCAGTAAGGTCCTTTCATGCCCGAACTCCAACTCCTGCGGCCTGACCACGCCTCGGCCCTGCTCGCGTTCGAGATGGAGAACCGCGCGTATTTCGCGGCGTCGGTACCCGAGCGTGGCGACGACTATTTCGAGAATTTCGCGGCGAGGCACGAGGCTCTGCTCGCCGAGCAGGAAACGGGGCTGATCCTCTTTCACGTTCTGGTCGGCGATGACGGTGAAGTGCTGGGACGAGTGAATCTCGTCGATGTTTCGGACGGTACCGCCGAGCTGGGATTCCGGATCGCGGAGAAGGCGGCCGGTCGCGGCCTGGCGACGACAGGAGTTCGTCAGGTGTGCGACCTGGCGGTCACGACGTACGGTTTGACGACCCTGCGCGCCGCCGCGGCGCTGGACAACGCGGGGTCGCGGGCGGTCCTGGAGCGTACGGGGTTCGTGCCGACGGGCGAGACCCTGCTGGACGGCCGACCCGGGATCACCTATGTCCTTGACCTGCGTCAGCGCCACTGACGGCGTTCCGTAAAACGCGGATACGGGAGATCGGACGCGCCTGCGTCCGCGTCTTCCTGACAAGACCTCGGTGCAGAACGCCCCCCGCCGACCTCGCCCAGCTGTTACCTGTGGCCCGGCGACACCTCGTCGTCCCGTCCTTGAACCGCCCCGCTCGCTCCAATCGGACACCAATGCGCGTCCGGCGACTACGCGAGCTCATCGGCATTGAAAGCCGGTCACGCAACATCGCGCAGAGAAGCGGCCACTACCTGGCCGCTTCTCCTGCCAATGTGCTCCCTGAGCAGGGCTGGGCGAGCTGATCCTCCTGATCGTCGTCGGTGGCCGGGGCCAGGCTCCCGCCATCACAGCGAACCGGCTCCTGCGCTATGTCGTGCGGGCCGTCAGACCAGGATCCGTCCGGCCGCCCAGACAAGGTGAATCGAGAAACAAGGAGCCATCATGTCCGTCAACGCCGTGACCCACCTGAACTTCCGAGGTGACGCCCGCGCGGCACTCACGTTCTACCAGTCGGTGTTCGGCGGGGACGTGGCCGTGGTCACCTACAAGGACGCCGGAAACGTCCAGGATCCGTCCGAGGCCGACCAGGTGATGTGGGGCCAGGTGGCCGCCGCCGGTGGTTTCCGCGTGATGGCCTACGACGTGCCCTCGCGCCTGCCGTGGAACCAGGGGGAGAACGCGTTCTTCGTTTCGGTCCGGGGCGAAGCGGCCGAGGAGGTCACCGCGTACTGGGAGAAGCTCTCCGACGGCGCGACCGTCCTGCAGCCGCTGGGACCTGCGCAGTGGGCGCCCCTGTACGGGATGCTGAAGGACCGGTTCGGCGTCACCTGGGTCCTGGACGTCGTCAGCGAGTACCAGGCGTCCTGACGATCAGAGCCCGGGCGGCGGGCGACCGTCGCCCGGCCGACGCTCCGACGACGGCGTTCAACTCCGGTCGGTGGCCGGTATGGCCAGGAGCGTGCCCGTGGAGCCGCCATCATGCGTTCCGTCATGACGCTGGCGGCTCCCACCAGACCACCACGCGACTCGAAGGCAAGGACGTAGCAGTGAAGACGCGCCCACTGGGCCGGACCGGAATCCAGGGCACCACGATGTCCGGCCAGGCCGGGAACCCTGACCACGACGACATCATGCCGATGGTCGGCCAGCCAGTACGCGGCGGTGTGAGCCGATGACCGTCCTGGACACCCGGGCGCTCAACCGCGCCACGCTCGCCCGCCAGCTGCTGCTCGACCAGGCCGACATACCGGTCCTCGACGCCGTCACGCACCTGTGCGGCCTGCAGGCCCAGGAGCCGCAGGAGCCGTTCGTCGGGCTCTGGTCGCGGCTTCGCGCCTTCGACGCGGCGGACCTCTCGAAGCTGCTGATCGGCCGAAGCGTCGTGCGGACCCACCTCATGCGCCGCACCGTCCACCTGCTGAGCGCCGACGACGTCCTGGCCTGGCGCGCCCGCCACGACGGCATGCTGCGCGGGCGGGTCCTCGGGGCCTATCGCCGCGAGCTCGACGGGGTGGACCTCGATGAGCTCGCCGCGGCGGGCCTGAAGGTGATGAGCGACGGCGAGCCCCGTTCGATGGGCGAACTCGCGCGGGCGCTCGCCGACCGCTGGCCGGGGCCGGGCCCGCGGGCGCTGGGCGAGATGCTGGTCGCCGCCCTCATCCCGATGGTGCAGCTGCCGCCCCGGGGGCTGTGGCGCACCAAGGCGGGCGTGCGCAATGTCCCGATCTCCTTCTGGCTGGGCCGCGAGGTCGACCCGCCCGCCCCGGACGGCTCCGACCCGGTCGGCCAGGAGTTGGTACGCCGCTATCTGGCCGCCTACGGCCCCGCGGCCACAGCCGACCTCCGAGCCTGGTCCGGCCTCACCGGCCTCCCGGCCGCGGTCGCCGCGATCCGCGACGAGCTGATCTCCTTCCGGGACGAACGCGGCCGCGAACTCCTCGACCTCCCCGACGCGCCCCGCCCCGACCCCGACACCCCTGCTCCGGTCCGCTTCCTGCCGGCCTTCGACAACGCGATCCTCGGCTACCACGACCGCACCCGCATCATCGACGACGCCCACCGCGGCCTGTCGGTGGCCGGCGAACGCGTCGTCCTCCTTGACGGCCGGGTCGCCGCGACCTGGACCGTCCAGGCCGACACCGTGGTCATCACCCCGCTGCGCCGCTTCTCCCGCGCCGACCGCGACACGGTGGCCGAGCGGGGCCGGGCACTGGCGGCGTTCCTCTCCGACGATGGCAGCCACCGCGTACAGGTCACCGCCTCTCCCCGCTGAGCGCCACCTACGCCGCATCCGCGCGACCGACCGCTGCCACATCGCGGACCCGCGAGCAGACGAGTCCGCGTCCCGTGCCGTCATGACGCGGTCAGCCCGGTTCGCCGGTCGCCGCGTCGGCGAAGCGGCGGGCCAGGTCCGCGAAGGCGTCTTTGAGCGCGGTCGGCCCCACGACCTGGATGTCGGCGTCGAATCTGCCGATGGTGGCGGCCAGTGCGGGCCATGACCACGCGCCCATGACGAGGCGGCAGCGGTCCGGGCCGAGTTCTTCGACGACCGCGTCGCGGGTGTAGGCGGACACGACGCGGGCGGGGAGGTCGAGGATCACCTCGCCCCGGCAGGGCCACTCCCCGGGGCCGTCGAAGCGGTGGAACCTGGCGGCGACGAAGGCGGCGACGTCTCCTCCGGGCAGCTCGCGCGGGGTGAAGCGGGGTCCCGTGGGAGTGCGCGGCGTGATCCGGTCGACGCGGAAGGTACGCCAGTCGTCGCGGTCGAGGTCCCAGGCGACGAGGTACCAGCGCCCGCCCCAGGTGACGAGGTGGTGCGGCTGCACCCGGCGGGGCGGGGGACCGGCGGGGTCGGCGTCGGCTTCCGCTGGGGATACGGGGGCGTAGTCGAAGCGCAGTACTTCGCGGGCGCGGACGGCGGCGCTGACGGCCACGAGGACCTGCGGGTCGGCCTGCGGGTTCGGCCGGATCCCCGGGCGTTCGACGGCGGTGACCTGGAGGGAGTCGACACGATGGCGCAGCCGTGCCGGCATGACCTGCCGAACGGTGCTCAGCGCGCGTGCCGCGGCTTCCTCGATTCCCGCCCCGGTGGCGGCCGCGGTCTGGAGCGCGACGGCGAGGGCGACGGCCTGGTCGTCGTCGAACAGCAGCGGCGGCAGTTCCGTGCCGGCACCGAGCCGGTAGCCCCCGTCCGGGCCTTTGGTGGTCACGATCGGGTAGCCGAGCTCGCGCAAGCGGTCGACATCGCGGCGCACGGTGCGCGGGCTGACCTCCAGCCGCTCGGCCAGTTCCTGCCCCGGCCAGTCCCGGCGCCTCTGGAGCAGGGAGAGCAGCGCCAGCAGTCGCGCGGACGTCTTCGGCATGAGCCGCAATCTACCCGGAGAAGCGGCCACACCCTGTCCACTTCTCGGAGGCGAAATCCTCTTGCCGCCATGTCGGCGATATTCCTGGGGGTCGGCCAAAGATACGACGGAAACCGGCAACCAGTGATCTTGAGTTGAACTTGCCGCAGGTGAGGCGCTGGGGCGGATCGGCGTCGGCTGCCCAACCAGGGACAGCGATGCGCAAACGCGGCCGGAGGCCCGATCTTGTGTCACCGTTCGCAGTGGACTTGTTCGCGTACCCGCTCAGATCGGTCAACGGCGCACCCGATAGCGCAGGTGAAGCACCCGGTTGCCCTGAATCACCACCTCAGGATCCTCCAACATGTGCTGCGCGTGGACCGACCCGAAGTAGCGCTTGCCGGACCCGAACACGACGGGTACGACGTCCATGCGCACCTCGTCGATCAGGCCCGCGGCAAGCACCTGGCCACCGACGTCGCCAGCGGCGACCTCGACCATGCGGTCACCCGCAAGCTCCTGCGCCTTGGCCACGGCTGCCTCGACGCCGTCGACGAAGTGAAACGGCGCCTCGGGGTCCCAGCCCTCGGGCTCCGGCCGGTGCGTCACGACGACCACGTGATCGATCCCGCCCGGAGGCTTCCCGTCCCAGCCGTCCGTCATGTCGAAGACGTGGCGGCCGACGACTGTCGCCCCGATCTGGTCCCAGTACGGCCGGGTGTAGTCGTAGGACGTCTGCGACACCTTCACCTCGCCGCTCTCGTCCAACGGGACGTCACCGCTGGACAACCAGTCGAACAGCGGTCCGGGCTGGTCATTCTCGTCCGCGACGAAGCCGTCCACCGACACCGAGCTGTACATGACCACCTTGCCCACGGGGCTCTCCTCTGCTTTGGGGTGCCCACAAATTAGCGTGTCGTGAGCTGTCGCTTCTTGTAAGAAATCAATCGGCCGGCAGCGGCCAGCTGTCCAGCACGTGGCCGGGATGTTCGCGCAGGAACCGCCGCCGTACTTCGACGTACCGGGTCGGCGTGAGCCCGGTGAACGCCCGGAACTCGTGGCCGAAGTGGGCCTGGTCGAAGTAGCCTGCGCCACCGGCGAGGTCGCCCCAGTCGATCGGTCCGGCGGGGTTGATCGCGAAAACGGTGGCGGCGAAGCGGTAGGTGCGGGCCAGCCGCTTCGGCGTGACGCCGATGAGCTCCTTGAACCGCTGTGCCAGATGAGTGCTGCTGACACCGGCTGCCACCCTCAGGTCGCCGATCGCCACCGCCCCGCTGGTCGCCGCGATGACACTGCTCGTATGGCGGACCAGCCCCAGGCCGGCGGTCTCGCACAGCCGTCGCATTAGCTCCTCCTCGAGCAGCGTCAGCATCTCGTGCGGTCCGTCCGCCGTGGCCAGCCGGTCTCGCAGCTCAGCAATGGCGGGCCGGCCCCAAACCTGCTCTACCGTCACCGGCCGGTCACACAGCTCGGCCGCGGGCATCGGCAGGAACGGCGCCAGCCCCCACGGCTTGAAGTGCACGCCGACGGACCGGGTCCGGAGTGGGTAGCCGAACTCCAACGCGCGGGTGGGCATGGTGACCACGCAGCCGTCGGCGTACTCGGCCGTCTCGATGTCGGTGCCGGCGCGGATGCGGAACGGCGCCCCGAGGTTGACGATGAGCAACGCCGACGGCATCGGCGGCAGCGTCAGCCGGGCGTACGGCGGCGCACCCTCCAGGTAGTAAAGGTCGTCGATCAGCCCGTCCAGCGGCGGTCGCGGCACTCTGGACACGTACTCCACGCCCACAGCATCGCCGCCACCGTGTTCGCGATCAACCCCGCCGGCATCGCGCGCCGGGATGGTCCAGCCGCGCTGCCGCCAGCATCGAGCCGGCGCCGACCCCGGACGAGCGCCCGGCCGCGGACATTTGCGTGGGTTACGCGTGCTGCGTGAGCGATGGAGGATTCTCGGCCCACCAGTTGTCGCCCTGCATGGGGGAGGAGTACGTGGCACGGCGGCGGCGTGAACGCTACGCGGCCATGGGCCGAAAGATCGCCCGGCGCGACGGGGAACTGCTCGATCGGCTCGCGCGGTGACCGCCTTTCCGGCGACGGCGGACATCCTCGCCCTGGCGGGAGTCGTGCTGCCCGCCGTCGAGATTCGTGAGGGCGGTCTTCTGGACGCGGCCGTGCTGCGGCCGCGGACGTCGGTGCTGCGCGAGGACGCCTACCCGGACCTGTGGGAGAAGGCCGCCGCGCTCATGCATGGCATCGTCCTGGGCCACCCCTTGGTCGACGGCAACAAGCGGCTCGGCTGGGCGTCCGCCGTCGCCTTTCTGGAGGACAACGGGGAGATCCTGGAGTACCACGACGTGGATGTGGCGGAGGACCTGGTCATAGCGCTGGCCAAAGGCGAGCTGGACGACATCCCCGACCTCGCCCGCCGCCTGCGTGCCCTCTGACGTGTGACTCTCGACCGGCATCGTCGCGTCGCTCGAGCCCGGCGAAGCCGCCGGCACGGAGTCACGTCATCCTGCGCGGTCACGGTCCGGGCGGGGACGGTAAGGCTCGGGGGATCAAGCCCCGCCGGGCCGGGCGTGGAAGCGGGTGACGAAGCGGCGTTGCCACGGAGTCTCCACCGCGCGTGGCGCGTAGTGCGCCCGCACGTAGGCGACCGCCTCGCCGTTGGGCACGCCGTCGAGTACGGCGAGGCACGCCAGCGCCGTGCCGGTGCGCCCGTGGCCGCCCGCGCAGGCGATCTCGACGCGCTCGGTCTCGGCCCGCTCCCATGCCTCGCGCAGCGCCTTGGCGGTCTCCGTACGGTCGGACGGCAGCCAGAAGTCCGGCCAGCGCAGCCAGCGGGTCTCCCAGGTCACCGGAGGCGGCTCATGGCCCAGCAAGTAGAGGGCGAAGTCGGGTGTCGGACCGTCCGGAAGTGAGCGGCGGAGCCCCCGGCCGCGAACAAGTCGTCCCGAGGGAAGCCGTAGCACACCTGCCGCCGCGGAGTCCCATGTAGCGCTCACGAACGGGAGCGTAGTCCGCCCGCTTCCGTCCGTCCTGACATATCGGCAGATGCAGCGATTCCTCGCGGCCGCCAGGAGTTCGGCCCCGCGGCCCCGGCGGCCCGCGGGAAGGTGGGCCCGTGAAGGGGGCCGAGGGGGAAGCCGTTCGCCGGGAAACGGGTGGAATGCGTCAGAATCGGCGTTGTGCAGTTTGGCATCCTTGGGCCGCTACGGGTTCGGACGGCCGAAGGGGAACCGGTCTCCGTCGGCGGGTCGCGGCCGCGCGCGCTTCTGGCGATGCTGCTGCTCGACGCGGGGCGGCCGGTCGGGATCGACCGGCTGATCGACGGTCAGTACGGTGACGACCCGCCCGCGGGCGCGGCCAACGCGATCCAGGCGCACGTCTCCCGGCTCCGGCGCGCTCTGCCGTCCGGGCTGATCGAGTTCCACGGCGGGGGCTACCGGCTCGCCGTCGATCCCGAGGACGTGGACGCCCACCGCTTCGAGCGGCTCGCCCGCGAAGGACGCCGGCTTCTGGCCGCCGGTCACCACGAACGCGCGGCGAAGTCGCTCAGGGAGGCGCTGGCGCTGTGGCGGGGCCCCGCGCTGGCCGACGTGGGCGACGCCCCCTTCGCGCCACCGCGGGTGACCCGCCTTGAGGAGGCGCGGCTGGAGGCGCGGGAAGACCTCGTCGAGGCCGAGCTGGCCCTTCCCGAGGGCACCTCGACGGCCGAGCTGCGGGAGATCGTGGCCGCGTACCCGCTGCGTGAGCGGCTGCGCGGACAGCTCATGCGGGCGCTGCACGCGTCGGGGCAGCAGGCGGCGGCGCTGGCCGTGTACGAGGAGGCCAGGCGGCTGCTCGCCGACGAGCTCGGGGCCGACCCCTCGCCCGAGCTGGCCGAGATCCACCTGGCGATCCTGCGGGGAGCCGAGCAGCGCCCGGAGCGGGCGGCGGGCCGCGGGTTGCCCGCACAGCTCACCAGCTTCGTCGGCCGGGTGGCGGAGCTGGAGCGGCTCGGCGGGCTCCGGGACGCCCGGCTGATCACGCTGACCGGTCCCGGAGGCGCGGGCAAGACCAGGCTGGCGATCGAGACGGCCCGCCGCCGGGGCGGGGACGTCCGGTTCGTCGATCTGTCGCCGCTCGACGACGGCGGCCAGGTCCCGCAGGCCGTCCTGGGTGCCCTCGGCCTGCGGGAGACGGGGCTGCGGTCGCCCGACGCCGAGCGCCTCGACGCCGCCGACCGGATCGCCGCCGCGCTCGCGGAGCGCGAGCTCCTGATCGTCCTGGACAACTGCGAGCACGTGATCGCCGCGGCCGCCGTCCTGGTCCGCCGCCTGCTCGACGACTGCCCGGGGCTCGCCGTCCTGGCCACCAGCCGCGAGCCGCTCGGGCTCACCGGCGAGACACTCGTTCCGCTGACGCCGTTGGCCGTGGCTCCGCCGGAGGCGGACCTCGACCGGGCCGCGGCCTACCCCGCCGTACGGCTGTTCGCCGACCGGGCCGCCGCCGTACGGCCGGGCTTCACGATGACGCCCGAGGTCGTCGAGATCTGCGCGGCTCTGGAGGGGCTGCCGCTCGCCATCGAGCTGGCCGCGGCGCGGGTCCGCTCGTTCACGGTGGCGGAGATCGCCGCGCGGCTGGGCGAGCACGGCAGGTTCGCGCTGCTGTCGCGCGGCGACCGCACCGCGTCCGAACGCCACCGGACGCTGCACGCGGTGGTGGAGTGGAGCTGGAGCCTGCTCAGCGCCGACGAGCGGGCGATGGCCCGGCGTTTCTCCGTGTTCTCGGGCGGCGCGTCACTGGAGGCGGTGGAGCGGATCTGCGGGCCCGCCGAGGTGCTGGCCGACCTGGTGGACAAGTCCCTCGTCGAGGCGAGCGGCGGCCGCTACCGAATGCTCGACACGATTCGGCTGTTCTGCGCGGAACGGCTGGCGGAGGCGGGGGAGGAGCGGCGGCTGCGCGACGCCCACGCCGCGTACTTCCTCGACCTGGCACGGCGCGCCGACCCCTGGCTGCGGCGGGCCGAGCAGCTCGACTGGCTGGCCCGGCTCTCCGCCGAGCACAGCAACTTCGACGCCGCGTTGCGCCATGCCGTACCCGCGGATCCGGAGACGGCGCTGCGGCTGATCGCGGCCCTGTCGGCGTACCGGTGGCTGAGCGGGCGGCGCGGGCAGGCGACGGCGTCCGCCCTCGACCTGCTGGTACGGCTCGGCGGCGCGGCGGCGGAACCACCGCCGGGCCTGGAGGAGGAGTACGTCCTCTGCGTGCTCGCCGTCGTGCCGGACGTGTTGCCCGAGCAGTGGGCGCGGGCCGCCGAGATCATAGGGTCGCTCGGGCACGAACTGCGGCATCCGTTCGCGGCGGTCATGTGGGGGATGGTGGCCGGGCCGCCGGAACCGGGGTCGGTCCGGACCCGGCAGTTCGGCTCCGACCCGTGGGGCCGGGCGGTCGTGCTGCTGGGCCAGGGGACGATGAGCCTGCTCGGAGGCGAGGTGGCCGAGGCCGAGCGGCTGCTCGCGGCGAGCCTGGCGGGCTTCCAGGCCGCCGGCGAGCGCTGGGGGATGGCGCAGGGGTTCGAGTGGCTGGGGACGATCTCCAGTTGGAGAGGCGACCGGGCGCGAGCCCGGGAGATGTGGGCCGGCGCCCTCGATCTGCACGAGCAGCTCGGCGCGCTGGAGGAGATGGTGGACGTGCTCTGCCGGCGGGCGGGCACCGTGCTTCGCGAGGGTGACGCGGACGGAGCGGCCGCCGACCTGCGGCGCGCCGCCGAGCTGGCCCGCCAGGCGGGCCGCTCCCATCGGCCGGCCCTGGTCGCGCTGGGCTGGGGCGACCTCGCCCGGCTGCGCGGCGATCACGCCGAGGCGCGCGCCCGCTATATGGAGGCGTTGGACGGCGTCGTTCCCGGCACCTACGTGGGCGACACCACGCGGATATGCACGCTCACCGCGCTGGGATGGCTGGCCCAGGCCGAGGGCGACCTCGCCGAGGCGCGGCTCCGGCACGGCGAGGCGTTCGCCCTCGCGTCCGCGGTTCCGGCGACGGACCTCGCGGACGTCGTGGAGGGGCAGGCCGGGCTCGCCCTGCTCGAGGGCGCGGCGGAGCGCGCCGCGTTCCTGCTCGGAGCCGGTACGGCGCTGCGCGGCACGGCCGTCACGGGCGACCCCGACGTGGCCGGGGTCGCGGCGCGGGCCACGGAGGCGATCGGCGCGGAGGCGTTCGCGGCGGTGTACGCGCGTGGGGCCGCGCTCGACCGCGCCAGGGTGTGGGCGGCTCTCGGCTGACCCGGCCCGCCGTACGCGCGGAACGCTGACGGCGGCGGTTCACGCGCGGAGCGCTGACGGCGGCGGTCCCGGGCTGTCAGCGGAGTGTCCATGGCCTGTCAGCGCTCCCGGCGACGCTGAACGCATGAACTTCACGAACCGCGTGGCCGGGACGAACGGCCTGACGAACACCCACATCCTGATCTCCGGCGCGAGCATCGCCGGTCCGGCGCTGGCCCACTGGCTCATCCGTTACGGCTTCACGGTGACCGTGGTCGAGAAGGCCCCCGCGCTGCGTCTCGGCGGCCAGGCTGTCGACTTCAAGGGCGAGACCCACCTGACCGTGCTGGAGCGGATGGGCATCCTGGAGGATGTACGGCGGTTGCAGACCGGCGGCACCGACCAGGAGATCGTTGACGCGAACGGTCGCAGGCTGGCGGTGATGCCCGGCGAGTTCACCGGCGGTGAGCTGGAGATCCGGCGCGGCGAGCTGTCCCGGCTGCTGTACGAAAGGACGGTCGCCGCCGGCTGCGAGTACGTCTTCGGCGACTCCATCACCTCGATCACCGAGACGGCGGGCGGGGTGCACGTGACGTTCGAGCGCGGCGCGCCGCGTACCTTCGACCTGGTCGTGGGCGCGGACGGCATCCACTCCAACGTCCGCCGCCTGGTGTTCGGCCCCGAGTCGGACTATGTCCACTTCCTCGGCTACTACTACGGCCTCGTCGACGTACAGGGAGATTTCGGGTCGATGCCGACGATGTACAACGAGCCCGGCCGGCTGGTCTCCACCGGCGGTCCCGCGGCGGCCGCCTTCTTCGCCTTCGCCTCGCCGGGTCTGGACTACGACCGCTACGACGCCAAGGAGATGAAGCGGATCCTGCGGGACGCCTACGCCGGGATGGGGTGGCGGACGTCCGAGATCATGGAAGCGGTCCGGCACGCGGACGACGTCTACCTCGACTCGATCAGCCAGGTCCGGATCGACCACTACTCCAAGGGCCGCGTGGTGCTGCTCGGAGACTCCGCGTACGGCAACACGCTGGGCGGCTTCGGCACCGGGCTCGCCATGGTCGGCGCGTACGTGCTGGCCGGCGAGTTGGCCGAGGCGGGTGGAAATCACCAGGTCGCCTTCCGGCGCTATGAGGAGGGGTTCCGCGACTACGCGAAGATCGCCAAGAACGGTAACGCGGGCCGCTTTCTCGCACCGCGCACCCGGCGCGGGATCCGGATGCGGAACCGGCTCTTCCGGTCCGGCGTCCTGTTCTCGCTGATGATGAAGATGACCGACAAGTACGCCACCGACATCACGCTCAAGGACTATCGCGCGCTTGTCCGCCGATGACCGCCGGTTCAGGGGCCGCGGGACGACGGAGGGCTGTGGAGTGGCTGAACATCCGTCGAATGATCTGGACGGGTTGGCGGCGGAATGGCAGCCTTACCCGTTATGCGAATGAAGATCATTACGGTCGGTGTTTGCGGTGCGATGGTGGCTTTGGGGAGTTCCGGGGTGGCGAGCGCGGCGGCTCGCGCCGCCGCTCCCAACTTCCAGTTGCCCTTCCCCTGCGGGGAGACCTGGGTGGGCAGCAGCGGCAGCTACGCGCACACCGGCAACGAGATCGATTTCAACGGCAGTGCGAACGACGGGGACGGCGACCTCGGAAGGACCGTCGTGGCGGCGGCGGCCGGCACCGTCGAGGTCTCCGCGTACCAGACCGGCAACGGCTACGGGAACCTGATCAAGATCCGGCACTCGGACGGCAGCGCGACCCTCTACGCGCACCTGAACACGCGCTCGGTCGCGCAGGGGGCGACCGTGGCGCAGGGGCAGAAGATCGGCGCGGTGGGCAAGAGCTCGGCCAAGTACAAGGTCGCGGCCCACCTCCACTACGAGCAGCGTTCGTCGTCCGGGGCCATCGTCCCGGCCGTCTTCAACGGTGTCACCTTCAAGTACCCCGGTCAGAAGGTGAAGTCCAACAACTGCGGTGGCTCCTCCACCCCCTCCAAGCCGTCCCCGCCGCCCAAGCCCGCCGGCAGCCCGAACCCGTACAGTGCGGGCAAGGTGTGCGGCGCGGGCTTCAAGGAGATCGACTCCGCGTCGTTGGCGTCGTACGGCCGCGTCGTCCTGATGTACTCCGCGGCGACCGGAAAGAACTGCGTCGTCACCCTGCGCGCCGGCGGCACGGGCAGGGACAACGTCAGCGCCTTCCTGGAGGTCAAGGGCAAGAGCCGGCAGAGCGACTCCGGGAGCTACCAGTACTACGCCGGACCGCTGCGCGCCGCGGCGGCCCGCACCTGCGTGAAGTGGGGCGGCTCGATCGGGTCCGCCCGGTACGAGAGCTCGTTCGAGCACTGCGGCTGACGCCGCCCCCGGGCGCGCGGCCCCGCGTGCGCCGCGCGCCCGGCTCGTGTGACGTCCTGACCTGGGAGAATGGCCGGCGGAAAAATCTTGAAAAAAGTGTGGCCGCCGTGTCGAATCGGCCGCCCTCCGTTCGATGCGTAGTCGAAGGGCCGGAGAGATCCGGCGCACGACACCTCACCGAGAAGGGACCCCGCGATGCGGTACATGATCACTCTTAAGGCCACCGCCAAGCCCACCACCCCGCCGCCCGCCGAGCTGATGGAGGCCATCACCGCGCTGGGGCAGGAGGCGACCGCGGCCGGCGCCCTCCTGGACACGAACGGGCTGGCGCCGAGCGCCGAGGGCGCGCGGGTCGAGCTCGTCGGAGGGAAGCTGAGCGTCACGGACGGCCCGTTCGCCGAGGCGAAGGAGCTGATCAGCTACGCCCTGTACCAGGTCAGGTCGAAGGAGGAGGCGATCGAGTGGACCTCGCGCTTCCTGAAGCTCCACCGCGACCTGTGGGACGGCTGGGAGGGTGAGGCCGACATCTGGCGCGTCTTCGGCCCGGAGGACTTCGCCCCCGGCGCCTGACGGCCGGCGCCGTTCGCCGCCCAGACGGACCTTGTGACGACATGTCATGAGAAGAAGCCGCCTGGGTGGCGACGAGGTGCTGTGCTTGAATCGGTCGTCATGACAGGTGGCGACCCCCGGCAGGCGATAGAGGCGGTCTGGCGGATCGAGTCCGCCCGGGTGATCGCGGGGCTGGCCCGGATGGTCGGCGATGTCGGGCTGGCCGAGGAGCTGGCGCAGGACGCCCTGGTCGCCGCTTTGGAGCGGTGGCCGGAGTCCGGCGTTCCGGATAATCCGGGCGGGTGGCTCATGCTGACCGCCAAGCACCGTGCCATCGACCTGCTCCGCCGCCGGTCCCGGTACGACCAGAAGCTCGTGGAGCTCGGCCGGGACATGGAGATCCGGCAGGAGGCGGCCGAGGCAGAGCTGGACGACGCGCTCGACGATCACATCGGCGACGACCTGCTGCGGCTGCTCTTCACGGCCTGCCATCCCGTGCTCTCGACCGAGGGGCGCCTCGCGCTCACCCTCCGGCTGCTCGGCGGCCTGACCACCGAGGAGATCGCCCGCGCCTTCCTCGTGCCCGAGCCGACCGTCGCGCAGCGGATCGTCCGCGCCAAGCGCACCCTCGCGGACCGGCGGGTGAAGATCGAGATGCCCGCGCCGGACGAGCTGGCCGAGCGGCTCTCGTCCGTCCTGGAGGTCGTCTATCTCATCTTCAACGAGGGCTACTCGCCGACCGCTGGCGCCGACTGGATGCGCACGTCGCTCTGCGAGGAGGCGCTGCGCCTCGGCCGCGTCCTGGCCGGACTCATGCCGGACGAGGCCGAGGTGCACGGCCTCGTCGCCCTGATGGAGATCCAGGCGTCCCGCGCCGCCGCGCGGATCGGTCCGGACGGCGCGGCCGTCACCCTGCTCGACCAGGACCGGCGCCTGTGGGACCGGCTGCTCATCCGCCGGGGGCTGGAGGCGCTCGGCCGCGCCGAGGCGCTCGGGAGGCTCGGGCCGTACGGGCTGCAGGCGGCGATCGCGGCCTGTCACGCCCGCGCGCTGTCCCCCGAGGACACCGACTGGGAGCGGATAGCCGCGCTCTATCGGCTGCTGGCCCACGTCGCGCCCTCGCCCGTCGTCGAGCTGAACCGCGCGGTCGCGGTGAGCATGGCGTACGGCCCGGAACGCGGCCTGGAGATCGCGGACCGGCTGGTGACGGAACGGGCGCTCGCGAACTATCCGCAGCTGCCGGCCGTACGGGGTGATCTGCTGGAGAGGCTGGGCCGCCTCGACGAGGCGGGCGAGGAGTTCGAGCGCGCGGTCG
The DNA here is from genome assembly GCF_001570365.1 of Microtetraspora fusca. GTDB lineage: Bacteria > Actinomycetota > Actinomycetes > Streptosporangiales > Streptosporangiaceae > Microtetraspora > Microtetraspora fusca. Next base: position 102,293 of record NZ_BBYK01000049.1, read on the forward strand.
GGCTGACCCGCAACGAGCAGGAGCGTGCGCTCTTCACCGCCCGCGTGGCCGCCCTCCGCGAGCGGGGAGCCCAAGAAGGCACGGGGAGGCGGTAGCGAGCGCGGCGACGAAGGGGAGCGGCGTCTTCCTCGGAGCCCGTGTAGCTCACGACCAGCAGGTGCGGCACCCCGCCATCCAAGCAGCCCCGGACCCGCCCGTGACACGCCGCCGAGTGGTGCTACGGCTTCTCGACGGCGGCCTTCAACTCGGTGAGCCAGCGTTCGTGGTTGGCCCGGAGCTTGCGCTCGCTGTAGAAGAGCGGCAGGAGCGGGCCGGCGAGCGACTCCTCGACCGTGACCCTGGTCCGCCCGCCGTCCAGCGGCTCCAGGACGTGCCGGTCCACCGCCTTGTAGCCGAAGAACGTGCCCGTCCAGGTCAGCTCCCGTTCCGGGGCCACGACGGCGAAGCGCGACCGCAGCGTGACGCCGTTGAGCTTCCACCGGAAGGGAGCCCCGGGCCGGACGTCGGAGAGTTCGATGATCTCCAGGTTCGAGACCCACCGCGACCAGGTGGCGAGATCGGCCATCACCGCCCACACCCGCTCCACGGGAGCGTCCACGACGACGCTGGACGAGGAGACGAGCTGGGCGTTCGGGTCGATGCGGCCGTGGCGGGCGTACTCGTCGTGCAGGACCGTCAGCGCCGGGCCCGAGTAGAACAGCGTGCTCGCCATGGCGAACTCCTTCTGGATCAGCGTTACGTTGCGAGAGCAATGCTCTCTCTTCTGGCCGATCTCGTCAAGAGCAGTGCTCTCTATTTACTCCAGCGCTCTCGATTTGGTGGTCGTCACCGGGACGGGGTGGGGACGCGGTCGTCCCAGGAGATCCGGTAGTCGTGCATCCAGGCCAGCGCGTTCTTCTTGTCCACCTGCCGCATGATCGCCGGAAGGACGAGGTCGCGGACGACCGCGCCGAACGCTCCGGGCGCCTTGCCGTCCCCGTTTCGCTTGCCTTGGGCCACGATGCGCTCGACCCGCTCCCGCCGCAGCCCCTCGAAGGCGGCGAACGCGGCGGGGAGTTCGCGGACGTCCCGCAGGCACTTGGCCAGCACCACCGCGTCCTCGATCGCCATGGAGGCGCCCTGGCCGGACGACGGCGAGGTCGCGTGCGCGGCGTCGCCGACGATCACCATGCGATCGTTGAACCACTTCGGCACGGTCGGGAAGTCGTAGGTGTTCCAGCCGCTGATGATGTGCTCGGTGGCGTCGATGATGTCGAGCATCGGACCGACGTCGTCCGAGAACAGCGACCTCAGCCGGGCGCGCCACTGTGCCGGCGTGATCGCCGCGAGCTCCTCCCGGGTCGGCTCCTTGGGGCTCGGCGGGTTGGCGAACCACCACACTTCTCCGTTGGGGTGGATCAGGTAACCGAAGAAGCACTTCTTCCCGAAGATGAAGTGGTTCGTTCCCGGCTCGCCCGGCACCGTGACGCCGCTCGCGAAGCCGCCGGTGTTCAGCAGCCCGACGTGCCGGGCGCGCGGGGCGTCGGGATCGATGATCGCGCGGGTGCGCGACCGCAGGCCGTCGGCGCCGATCAGGAGATCGCCCTCGGCCGTGCTCCCGTCGGCGAAGACGGCGCGCACGCCGTCCCGAGTCATCTGCGCGTCGACGAGGCGCTTGCCGTAGTGGATGCGCACGCCGCGCTGTACGGCCTCGTCGCGTAGCGCCCGGTAGAGGTCGGCGCGCTTGAGCGTGCGGGCGGGCTGCCGGATGGTGGCCAGCTCCTTCCCGCGCCTGTTGCTCATCCGCATCCGCGGGGAGTCCATGCCGAGGTCGCAGACGAGGTCGTGCAGGTCGAGGACCCGCAGGGCCTCCAGCCCGTTGACCGCGAGGGTGAGGAAGGCGCCGACGCCGTCGGAGCCGTGGTCGTACGCCTCGAAGACGTCGCTGTCGATGCCCGCCTGCCGCAGGGCCATGGCCGTGACCGGGCCCGCGATGCCGCCGCCGATGATGAGTGCCTTAGTCATGGTTTGAATATACATAACATGACTAGCTGCCGCCAGACCGATACGATGTCCGGCATGTCGACGAGGCGGTCTCCCCTGGCCATGGCGCTGCTCTCCCTGGTCTGTGAAGAGCCGATGCACGCGTACCGCATGCAGCAGATGATCAAGGAACGCCACAAGGACGACGTGGTCAACGTCGCGCAGCGCAACAGCGTCTACCAGACCATCGACCGGCTGCTCCGGGCCGGACTCATCGCGGTACGGGAGACCTCACGTGAGGAGAACCGCCCCGAGCGCACGGTCTACGAGCCCACGGACGCGGGCCGGGAGACCCTGCGCGAGTGGATGCGGACCATGCTCTCCACCCCAGCCCGGGAGTTCCCCGAGTTCCCCGCCGCGCTCGCCTTCCTGCCCGTCCTCACGCCCGACGAGGTCGAGGCCGCGCTGCGGGAGCGCGTCGCCGCCCTTGAGCAACGGCTCGACGCGGCGGACGCCGAGATGGAGGTGGTAGGGAAGTTCCTGAAGCGGGTCTTCCTCGTGGAGACCGAATACCAGCGGTGCGTGCTCGCGGCCGAACTCGAGTACATACGCGGCCTCATCGACGAGCTGCGCGCCGGCCGGATCGACTGGGATTTCCGCCTCTGATCCCTCTTCTCGGCGTCGTATTCCGACCGCTCGTCTTCCGCGGCGCATTTCGCCCGTGCCGTTTTGCGTTATCCCGCCGTGACGGCCCTCGCTTACGGTGGCCTCCGGCGTGCCGGTGAGAATTCGCGGAGAGAAAATGGACGGGGCGGCGGAAGAGCAGGGAATCACTCCGGACGAGCCGGCTCACCCGTCCGGAGCCAGGGGATCGATACGGTGGCGCGTCCTTCTCATGTGGCTTCCGTATATGGTTCTCGGCACCCTGCTGGTGGTCGGCCTGAGTTCGGTCCTTGCGTCCAAAACTCGGGTGGCCATCGAATGGAGGCCCCGCCCTTTCGACCCGCCCATCCAGTACGCGTACGTGCCGGCGGACGCGTCATGCGACCCGTTCCCGCAGGCGGACGACGAGGACGCCGAACCGGTGATGTGCGCCGAATGGCACCTGCGCTCCGTGTTCAAGGAGGGCGAGGGGCGACGGGATTCTGGGCTGAACGGTGGCGGCGGGTGCGGCGACGACGGGACCTGTTGGGAAGACGTCGACTTCTTCGACGCGGTGAGCATGACTCAGGTGGAGGACGGCCGAGGGCGCCCGTTGCCGCTCCTGGTCAGCCCGGACGGACACCACCTGGCCTATTTCAGCAAGACGCGCCGTCGGTTCGTGGGGTGGGACCTGCCGGACGCGCGGCTGCTCGACCTTTCCCCGAAACTGGACGCGCGGGCGCTCGGCGATTTCCGGAGCCTGCACGTGTCTCCGGACGGCGGCTATTTCGCCGTCGCCTTCGGCGAGCCCAATTCCCGCGTCATGCTCACGGAAACGTCTTCGGGTCGTACGACCACCATCCAGGGATTCTGCGGCGTCATCGGGATGAGCAGGCAGGCGATGGGCGTTCTCGGGTGTTCGCCAGTCGAGCGGGACGACCCGGATGAGGACATCGTCACCCTGATCGACAAACAGGGGAAAGTCCTCGGGGAATGGACGGGCGACTACGCCGCCGACGGCCTTTCTCCGGACGGCCGGGTGATCGTCGAGATCCGGAGTGAGGATACGAGCGAAAAGAACGTCCTCGTCGTCCACGACGCCCGCACCGGGCGAGTCATGGAAAGACATCCGCTGCGCCTGCTGTCGGAGGAGAACACCCCTTACGGATACGGCTGGCTCGACGACCACGAATACGTCGTCAAGGCCGAGGCCCCAGAGGGAGCCGGGTCCTTCGGTTTCTACGCGGTCGACGTGCGCACCGGGAAATCGCATCGCATCCGCGATTTCCCGCTCAACGCTCCAGGCGTGAGTTTCCGGAGCGAGATCTCCATCGGAAGGCCCGGAGGTGGCGGCTGAACCGCCGGCGGCGCTGGACATGACACTGCTCGGAATCCTCGCCGCCCGCCGCCGCCTCAAGAGCGGTGCGCCGGAGCCGGAGGCTGTCAGTTCCGACTCCTCGTCACCCGCACTTTCACCGGACCGGCCGGACCGGGACGAACGCGACGGTCCGGCCCAGCCCGGACGGGGGTCAGCTCCAGGTCATGTTGATCTCACGTTCGAAGTTGACGTATCCGGCCCGCTCGAAGGCCCGTGCCATCGGGACGTTTGCGAGGTCCGTGGACGCGCGGATCCGCGGGACGTCGTGCGCGGCGAGGATCCGCGTGCCCTCGGCGAGCAGATCGTCGATGTGGCCGTTTCCCCGGTACGCGGGCAGCACGCCGATGTAGGCGATGATCGCGTTGTAGCTGTTCCGAGCCGGGATGACGAAGCCCACGGGATCGTCGTCGGGCGTGGTCGCCGTCTGCCACCACTCTCGCGGGCTCCTGTACCGCGCCATCTCGTCGTCGTACTGCGCGGCCGCCGCCTGGGCGGGGGTCATCCGCGCCAGGTCGGCGTGACTGTGCGCGTCGAGAGTGCCCTCCAGGACGTGGGTCATCAGCTCGACGAGCTCGTCCCGGCCGTGCACCGGCCGGAACCGGAGCCGCCCGCTCGGTTCGGGGATCGGCGTCCCCGGTCGCCATTCGAGGCGCAGCCGTTCGACGAGCAGCCGGGCGCCGGTCCGTTCGAGGACGGTCATGCGACTCTCGACGGCGCGGCGGGTGGTCTCGTCGTCGCGCCAGGCGGGCGGGACGAACCGGCTGTACTCCGCTTGTGGGGCGCCCGGCGGCATGACCGCGGCCGTGGCGGTCTCCAGCAGCCGGACCCCGAGGTCGAGGCGCTCGGCTTCGGGCAGCGTGTCGTCGAGGTCGAAGACGTCCAGCATGAACGGCGGCTCACCCGCGCCCCGGGACCACCAGGCGAGCCTGGCGAGAAGGCGGTCGCCCCGCAGGGCCATCCACATCCACTCCGGTCGGCGGCGGCCGGCGTGCAGGTCGTCGGCCAGCTCGTGGTCGAAGACGTACGAGAGGCGGGTGAAGAGGTCGAGTTCCTCACGCCCGTTGATCGGGCGCATGGTCAGGTCGTTGTGAATCACGGCACGTTCCCTCGGTGAGGTGTGCCGGGTCGCCCCTGGGTCAGCGCGCGGCCGTGTCCAGGGAAGGGACCGGCACGATGGTCATGGCACGCATCGGCTTATCCCTCCTCTCGTCAGCGGGGCCGGTGGTCGCCGGCCGGAGAACCGGCAGCAGTTCTATCCGCTCCCTGTACGCCCGGGCAACCCGTTTTCCGTCCGCGGCCCTCCAATCCCTCCACCGGCGCCTCCACCCCTGCCGCTCGCACCGGCCGGATCCCGCTGTTCTGTCCCCATCGGCGCCGTCTGAGAAGATGGCGCGTCGTGTGGCAGGAAACGGACAGCGTCGCCGGGAACCCGGCACGGGGCATCGTCGTGTCGGCGGCGGCGATCATCGAAGAGGGCCGCCTTCTCATCGTCAGCAAGAAGGCCGCCCCGGAGGTCTTCTACCTGCCCGGCGGCAAGCCGGAGCCGGGCGAAAGCGCGGAGGAGGCGCTGATCCGAGAGCTCGACGAGGAGCTCGGCGTCACGCCCACCGAGCTCGCCCCGCTGGCCCAGGTGCAGGACGTGGCGGTGCTTGAGGGCGTGCCCATGCGGCTGATCGTCTTCACCGCCGGGATCGACCGGGCTCCCCGGGCCGCCGCCGAACTGGCCGCGCTCGGCTGGACGAGCGGCTCCGACCGGTACGCGCCGCTGCTCGCCCCGGCGATCCGCAACCAGGTCGTCCCGCTGCTCGTCCGATCGGGTCTGCTCGCCGGGTGATCCGGGGCCGCCGCCCTGGTGCCGGGGACGCCCTGGCCGCGGGCGGTCGGCGTCACCGTGGAGGGCCGACGGCGGCCTCGCGGGCGTCGAGCAGCTCCTCCCAGTGCTCCTCGGCCCAGGCGCAGGCGGCCGCGATCGGTTCGAGGAGGCTGCGGCCGAGCGGGGTCAGCTCGTACTCGACCTGCCGCACCGGCCCGGGATGTTCGGTGCGGACGACCATGCCGTCCCGTTCGAGGGCGCGGAGCGTCCGCGTGAGCACTTTCGCGGAGATGCCGCGCAGGGGGACCCGCAGCTCGGAGAAGCGCCGCGGCCCGTGTTCGAGGCAGCGGACGATCATGCCGTACCACTTGTCGCCGAAGCGGATCGGCGTGAGATCGGAGGGGCAGACCGGATCGAACATGTCCGGATCGAGGGGCTCTCGCACGGTCCCCACGCTAACCGGTATCCCGGTGGTAACCACGTCACCGGATAGCGTCCGCGCAGCGGCCGGAGATCCGATCCGGCCTCCACGGACGAGGTGATTCGGATGGGCAAAATCATCATTTTCGGCGCGGGCGGAAGGGCCGGCCGGGCGGCGGTCCACGAGGCTCGCCGACGCGGTCACGACGTCACCGCCGTCGTCCGCGACCCGGCCAAGCACCGCGACCAGGCGGACGACGGGCTGTGGGACGGTGTGACACTCGTCGCGGGCGACGTCACCGACGCGGACGGCGTCGCACGGCTCGCCGCGGGACACGACGCCGTCGTCAACGCCGCCGCCGATCTGGCCACCCCGTCGGACGTCTTCTTCCCCGCCGCCACGCGCGCCCTGCTCGACGGCCTGGCCCGCGCGGGCGTGGCGCGGCTGCTGTCGGTCGGCCTCGCCTCCGTCCTGGAGACCTCCTCCGGCGTGCGCCTGATGGACACGCCCGGTTATCCGCAGGAGTACCGCGACTTCTGCCTGGGGCACGGCGCGGGGACGGACGCCCTGCGCTCCGCGGACACGCCCGTGGACTGGCTGGTGATCAGCCCGTCCGGCGACTTCGACCACGGCGGCGGGCGCACCGGGCGCTATCGCATCGCCCCGGCGGACATGGACAGCCGCATCTCCTACGCCGACTTCGCGATCGCGCTGCTCGACGAGATCGACACCCCGAAGCACCACCGTACGCACCTGGGCGTCGAGCAGGACTGACGTCGGCGCGTGGGTCTGGGCGCGCGGGTTGGGGGTTCGCTGCGCCGTCCGGAAGCTCCGGTCCTCGCTCCCGCCCGCTCCGCTCTCCCGTACGAGCGCGTGGGGGCGATGGGCCGGTTGTGCAGGTTCGCTCTCCGGCAGGGGGCGGAGGTCAGGGCGGGCCGGACTCGCTGGTGGTGGCCAGGGCCGAATGCCGGTACGAATAGCCGAAATAGATGGCCAGCCCGATCAGGAACCAGACCCCGAACCGGGCCCACGTTGTCACGCCCAGATACGTGATCAACCAAAGGGAGAAGAGGGCGCCGAGCGCTGGCACCACGGGCATCCCCGGACAGTGGAAGGTGCGCGGCAGATCCGGTCGCCGGTAGCGCAGGACGATCACCGCGACGCACACGACCACGAAGGCCAGCAGGATCCCGATGTTGGTGAGCTCGGCGGCCTCGCCGATCGGCACGAGCCCCGCGATGACGGCGGAACCGGCGCCGACCAGCCAGGTCACCCGGGTGGGCACGTGCCGGGTCGGGTGCGTCCTGGCGAACCAGCGGGGCAGCAGACCATCCCGGCTCATCGCGAACCACACCCGGGTGACGCCGAGCATGAACGTGAACATCACGGTCAGAATGCCGATGATCGCCCCGGCCGCGATGACGTCGGCGAGCCGGTGCAGGCCCGCCGACTGGAACGCCGAGGAGAAGCCGCTCCTCGGATCGATCTCCGTGTAGCGCTGCATCCCGGTCAGCACCAGGCAGGCCAGGACATACAGCACCATCGCGATGCCGAGCGAATAGACGATCGCCCGGGGCATGTGCCGCATGGCGTCTCTGGACTCCTCCGCGGCCGTGCTCATGGCGTCGTAGCCGAACACGGCGAAGAAGACCGTCGCCGCGCCTGTCACCGCCCCGCCCACGCCGTACGGGAAGAACGGCGTGTAGTTGGCGGCGTCCACGTGGAAGAAGCCGACGACGATGACGAGCAGCACCACCGCGACCTTCACCACTACGACGACGGTCTCGAACCGCGCCGCGTTCCTGATCCCGAGGGTCAGCAGGTAGGCGATCAGCAGGCAGAGGGCGGCGGCGAACAGGTCCACCCGGTGCCCCTCACCCGTCCCTGGGGCGCCCAGCATCCACGCGGGCAGGTGCACGCCCACGTTACCGAGCAGGAACGACAGGTAGCCCGAGATCCCGATCGCCACGACCGCGACGATCGCCGTGTACTCCAGCAGCAGGTCCCAGCCGATGAACCAGCCCGGAAGCTCGCCGAGGGCGACATATCCGTACGTGTAGGCCGACCCGGCCTTCGGCACCAGCCCGGCGAACTCGGCGTAGGAGAAGGCGGCGGCCGCGCTCGCAACCCCGGCGATCAGGAAGGACACCACGACGGCCGGCCCGGCCGTCCCGTTCGCGACGGTGCCCGCGAGCGTGAAGATGCCCGCGCCGATGATGCCGCCCACGCCGATCGCGGTGAGTTGCCACAGCCCGAGCACCTTGGTGAGCCGGACCGACTCCTCACCCGGCGTCTCGTCGACGAGTTCGATCGGTTTGCGACGCAGCACGCCCGTTCCGGGCCGGAGCCTCCCCATAGCGCATCCCCCGAGCGGTGATCACAGACCCGTCCGATGCTTCCACCCGTGGTCGCGGCGGTGCCGGACGTTCCCCCGCGTGTCCCCTCGTACGGCTCGGCCGCCGCGCGCGGTGGCGGGACCGGCCAGAATGAGCGGATGGCCATACGAGTCTTGATCGCCGACGACCAGGAGATGGTACGGCGCGGCCTGCGCCGCATCCTGGAGAGCCAGCCGGACATCGAGGTCGTCTGCGAGGCGGCCGACGGCGTGACCGCGGTGGAGATGGCCCGGCGGTTCCAGCCGGACGTGGCGCTGGTCGACATCCGGATGCCGCGGATGGACGGGCTGGAGGTGACCCGCCTGCTCGCCGGTCCCGACGTCGCGTCCCCGGTCAAGGTGGTGGTGGTGACGACGTTCGATCTGGACGAGTACGTCTACCCGGCCTTGCAGTACGGCGCTTCCGGCTTCCTGCTCAAGCGGTCGGGACCGGCGCTCCTCATCGAGGCGGTCCGGGCGGCGGTGGCCGGGGACAGCCTGATCAGCCCCTCCGTCACCGTGCGGCTGCTGAAGCACGTCACCGGCTCCGGCCCCCGGCACGCGCCGCTGCCCGAGCCGCTGACCGAGCGCGAGATCGAGATCGCCGGCCAGGTGGCCGAGGGCAAGACCAACGCCGACATCGCCGCCGAGCTGTTCATCTCGCCCGGCACGGTCAAGACCCACGTCGCGAGCATCCAGCGCAAGCTCGGCGTGCGGAACCGGGTCGGCATCGCCGTACGGGCCTGGGAGATGGGGATAAGAACTGCTCGCTAAAACATGAGCGAATGTGAGCGAACGTACGTTTTAATGAGTGCGTGAAGCTCGCTGAGTGGGCGCGGTCGCAGGGTATTCACCCGCAGACCGCTTACCGGTGGTTCCGGGAAGGCAAGATGCCTGTCCCGGCCCGTCGTCTGCCCACCGGCACGATCGTCGTGGACGGCCCGGTTGTGGCGGACTCGGGCGGGGCCGCACTGTATGCGCGGGTGTCTTCTCACGATCAGCGCGGCGACCTGGACCGGCAGATCGCCCTCCTGACCTCCTTCGCCACCAGCGCTGGGCTGTCCGTGACGGCATCGGTGTCCGAGGTCGGCTCCGGACTGAACGGGCGGCGGCCCAAGCTGATGCGGCTCCTGTCGGATGCGTCCATCCAGGTAATCGTCGTGGAGCACCGCGACCGGCTGGCCCGCTTCGGCGTGGAGTACGTGGAGGCCGCCCTGTCTGCCCAGGGCCGCCGCCTGGTCGTGGCCGACCCCGGCGAGACCGCCGATGACTTGGTGCGCGACATGATCGAGGTGTTGACGTCGATGTGCGCACGTTTGTATGGGCGGCGCGGGGCGCGCAACCGGGCACTTCGAGCAGTCACCGCCACGAAGGCCGACCCCGGCGGGGACGGCTCGTGAAGGTCGTTCAGGCGTACCGGTACGCGCTCGATCCCGCGCCATCCCAGGTGGAAGCGCTTGCGTCGCACTGTGGTGCGGCGCGGTTCGCGTTCAACTGGGGTCTGGGATTGGTCAAGGCCGCACTCGATCAGCGGGCAGCCGAGCAGTCCTACGGCATCCCCAGCGAACTGCTGACCGAGGCGCCGTGGAACCTGTACGCCTTACGCCGGGCGTGGAACACCGCCAAGGGCCAGGTTGCGCCGTGGTGGGCTGAGAACTCCAAGGAGGCGTACAACACCGGGCTGGACGGCCTGGCGCGGGCGCTGAAGAACTGGGCCGCCTCCTGCAAGGGCAAGCGGGCGGGCAAGCCGATCGGCTTCCCCCGCTTCAAGTCCAAGCACCGGGCCGCCTTGTCGTGCCGGTTCACCACCGGGACCATCCGCCTGGAGGCCGACCGCCGCCACGTCACCCTGCCCCGGCTGGGCACGATCCGCACGGCTGAGTCGACCCGGAAACTCGCCCGGCACCTGGAGCGTGGCACGGGCCGGATCATGGCGGTCACCGTCCGGTACGAGGGCGGCCGGTGGTTCGTGTCCTTCACCTGCGAGATCGACCGGGCCGACCGTTCCCCTGCACGCTCTGACGCCGTGGTTGGCGTGGACCTTGGGGTGAAGAACCTCGCGGTACTGTCCACCGGCGAGGTGGTCCCCAACCCGAAACACCACCGGGCGGCCTTGCGGAAACTCCGCAAACTCAACAAGGAACTCGCCCGACGCCATGGTCCCCGCACACCCGGCGGGGGAAAGCGGGATGCGTCGGCCCGCTGGCACAAGACCAAGGCCGCCCTGGGCAAGGCACACGCGCGGGTGGCCGGCCAGCGGCGTGACGGCCTGCACAAACTCACCACTGCCCTGGCTGGCACGTACGGCACGGTCGTGGTCGAAGACCTCAACGTGTCCGGGATGCTCGCCAACCGCTCGCTGGCCCGCGTCATAGCCGACACCGGCATGGCCGAGGTGCGGCGGCAGTTCACCTACAAGACCACCTGGAACAGCGGCAGGCTGATCGTGGCCGACCGCTGGTTCCCCTCCTCCAAGACCTGCTCGGCATGCGGCGCGGTGAAAGCCAAGCTGCCGCTGCACGTCCGAGTCTTCGACTGCGACGAATGTCCCCTGGTCATGGATCGGGACGAGAACGCCGCACGTAACCTGGCCGCCCTCGCGGCCGACGTCGCCCAGAGTTGCGGGGAGACGGAAAACGCCCCCCGGGAGACCGGGCGGGACGGCAACCGCCGTCCCGGTGGAGTCGGTGTAAGACCCACCATTGGTGGGCGGTCGGCCGTGAAGCGGGAACCCCCGATGCGGGGAATGCCGGGCCGCAAGGCCACGGCTGCCTGACCTGTGCTCACACTCGATCACATTTCAGGTAACGGTATGCCCGCGCGCTCTGACCCGAACGCGGCCGGAACCGGGGGACCGGCGGGGCTGCGTACGCTCGTGGCCATGGTGCGAAGGGGGCCGGTGCGAAGGGGGCTGGTGCGGAGGGGGCCGGCGCGAAAGGGGAACGGCGCGGAGCCGCTCCCGCCGGGCGGCGCGGGACGCGCGAGAAGGTTCCGGTTCCGCGACGTGTTGTGCGCCCTGGTCGTCGCGATGGTGCCGATCCCGGCCGTCCTCGCTCCTCCGAGCGGGCTCGTCGTCGCGTTCTCGGCCACCCTGGCCACGGCGGTCGCGCTGACGCGCCGGCCGTATCGGCGGGTCGGCCTCGCCACGGCGGCGAGCGTCGTCGCGGCGGTCTCCTTCGCCGTCGCCTTCCTCTATCAGGGACGGCATCAGCTCGTCGGGCTGTGGCTGCCGATCGAGCTGGGCGCGGTGCTGCTCCTCCTGGGACGGGTGATCCGGCGGCTGCCGGGCGCGCAGGCCGCGGTGATCGGGACGGCGCTGGCCGTCGCGGCGGCGGTGGAGCTGCCCCTGCGGCTCACGCTCCGGATGCCTCGCCCCTCGCTGGACGCGTCGGTCGCCGGGTGCCTTCTGGCGTTCTTGTCCATGGCCTGCGTGGCGGGCGTCGCGCTGTACCTCAGGATCCAGGACGACCGGAGGGTACGCGCGGTGGCGCGGGCGAGGCGCGCCCAGCGGCTCGAAGTGGCCCGCGACCTGCACGACTTCGTCGCGCACGAGGTCACCGGCATCGTGCTGGAGGCCCAGGCCGCGCAGTTCGGCGACCTCGACCAGGAGCAGGCGCGGGCCTTCGCCCTCCGCGTCGAGGAGGCCGGGCTGCGGGCGCTCGCGTCGATGGACCACATGGTCGGCGCGCTGCGCGACCCGGACGAGCGCGCGGCCGCGGAGCCGCCGCCGACCCGCCTGTACGGCCTGGCCGACCTTCCGGACCTCGTCGGCCGCTTCTCCGCCACCGGAGGGATCCCGGCCGAGATCCACATGCCCGGGGACACGGACGGCGTCCCGGCTGATCCGCTGCCGCGCGAGATCGAGAGCACCGCGTACGCCGTCGTCCTTGAGGCGCTGACCAACGTGCGGCGGCACGCGTCCTCGGCGAGCCGGGTGGTGGTCGCGGTCGCCCGCGCCGCCGGTCCCGCTCTGGAGGTGTCCGTCGTGGACGACGGCGGCCGGGGCCGTACCGGCCGGAGGAGACCGGACGGCGGGGAGGGCCGGCCGTCCGGGCTGTCGGGGAGCGGGCGGCAGGGCGGCGGCACCGGGCTGATCGGCCTGGCCGAGCGGGTCGAGGCGCTTGGGGGCACCCTGCGCACCGGCCGCCACGAGCAGGGGTGGAAGGTCACGGCGGTTCTGCCGGTCCTGGAGGGCGCGGGAGCCGCGGCGCGGTCCTGAGCCGGGCGCGCGAGACCGTGACGGTACCCCTGGGCCTGGGCGCGGCCCTGAACCAGGCCCCCACGCCCATACACGCCAGGAAGAGATCGGCCGATATCTGCCGAACGGCAGATGCCGTGGCCGCCGGTGAGGGCCGATCCTGCTCCGGACGCCCATTCGATCCGGAGGACCCGATGATGACGCGGAAGACGGCGATGTCCGTTCTGATGCTTTTCGCGGCCGCGACGGCCCTCGGCGGCTGCGCGGACGCGTCGAAGGCCACGCCCCGGTCCACGACCTTCCCGTTCAGCGGCACGACGCTGGACGTGCGAGCGCACGAGAACCCGACGGACCTGGTCGTGGCGGACAGGGACGACGTCAAGGTCACCATGTGGTTCGACGTGAAGGGAACCAACCCGAAGTCGAGCTGGTCCCTCGACGGGAACACGCTCAACCTGCAGGCGGGGTGCAACGGGTGGGCGAACTGCGAGGCTCGGTTCCGGGTGGAGGTGCCGCGCCATGTCCGGGTCCTGCGCGACGGGCGTAAGACGAAGCTCGTCGGGAGCGCCACGCCGTCCCCGGACACGGGCGGCACGCCCGCGGCGGGCTGAAAGCCCGGCACCAGACCACCATTCCACGAACAATCTGCGGAAGGCATGGAAGCGCGTCTCCCCAGGCAAGAGGCCGACGCCGTGGGGTCGCGCGCCAGAACACGATGAATCGAACACCACTTCAGGGGACGCCGACGCTCGAACTGGAGCACGTCACCAAGGTCTACAAGGGCGGGAAACGGGCCGTGGACGCGGTGTCGCTGCGTCTCGGCGCGGGGCTGCTCGGCCTCCTCGGCCCGAACGGAGCGGGGAAGTCGTCGCTGATGCGCATCGCGGCGACCGTCACCCGCCCGACCAGCGGAAAGATCCTCTTCGACGGGACCGACGTGGTGTCCCGGCCGAACGCGCTTCGTGAGGTCCTGGGCTACCTGCCGCAGGACTTCGGCGTCTACCCCCACCTGTCCGCCCGGGAGTTCCTCTCCTATCTCGCCGCCGTGAAGGGGCTGTCGGCCCGCTCGGCGCGCCGCCGCATCGAGGAGCTGCTCGAACTCGTCAACCTCACCGAGGCGGGGCGCAGGCCGCTGGGCAAGTACTCCGGCGGCATGCTGCGCCGGGTCGGCATCGCGCAGGCCCTGCTGGCCGACCCCAAGGTGCTGATCGTGGACGAGCCGACGGCGGGGCTGGACCCCGAGGAGCGGGTGCGGTTCCGCACCCTGCTCAGCGACCTGGCGGAGGACCGGGTGGTGCTGCTGTCCACGCACATCGTGTCCGACATCGAGTCGGTGGCGTCCGACATCGCGATCGTGGCGCGGGGACGGCTCCTGCGGCGTGGCGCCCCGGAGGAGCTCCTCCGCGAGGTGGACGGCCAGGTCTGGGAGACGGTCGCCGGACCGGCCGAGGTCGCCGCCCTGCGGGAGCGCTACGTGATCAGCCGGACGGTCCGGACCGCGGACGGCGTCCGCCTCCGGCTCCTGTCCGCCACGCCGCCGGGAGGCGGCGCCGTACGGGTGACGCCCGACCTGGAGGACGTGTATCTGGCCGTCGTCAACGGGTCCGCCGGGCAGTCCCTGCGACAGGCCGGCGCCGGAGCGGGCCGATGAACGCGCGGGCCCTGATCGCGCTGGCCGTCGCCGACTTCCGCGAGCGGGTACGGCGTCCCGCGTACGCGGCGACCCTGCTCGCGGCGGTCGGCCTGGCGTGCCTGGCCGTCCCGAGCGCCGCGTCCCACTGGACGATCCTCGACGTCGGGGGCTACCGCGGTGTCTACACCAGCGCCTGGATCGGGACGGCCACCGCCCTCGCCGGAGCCCTGTGGCTCACGACCGGCGGGTTCTACGTGGTACGCGACGCGATCGGCCGGGACGAGCGCACCGGTGTGGGCCGGCTCCTCGCCGCCACGTCGCTGAGCACGCCGGCGTACCTGCTGGGGAAGTTCCTCAGCAACTTCCTGGTGCTCGCCTCGATGGCGGGCGTCCTCGCGCTGACGGCCCCGCTCATGCAGCTCGCGCGGGGCGAGTCCTTCGCCGTCGACCCGGTGGCGCTGCTGGTGCCGTTCGCGGTGATGACGCTGCCTCCGCTGGCGCTGACGGCGGCGGCCGCGGTGCTGTTCGAGACCGTGCCGCTGCTGCGGAGCGGTGTGGGGAACGTCGTCTGGTTCGGCGTCTCCATGGCGTTCATGATGGCGGGGCAGGGCCCCCACGCCCCTCTCGGCGGCTTCGGGGTGCGGCAGGCGGCCGACTCCATGCGCGTCGCCATGGCCGACCAGGGGATCAGCGTACGTAGCCGGGACTTCAGCCTCGGACTGACCATGGTGGACGAGCCGCTGCGCACCTTCCGCTGGGACGGGTTCACCCCGGACGGCGCCTTCCTGGGCGGCCGGCTGCTCTTCTTCGTGCTGGCGCTCGCCCTCGCGCTGCTGCCCGCACTGTGGTTCGGCCGGTTCGACCCGGCACGCCGCCTGCTCGGTGCGCCGGCGGAGGGGGTACAGGCGGGGAGCGCGCACGGAGCGGCGGCCGCGGCCGAGGGCGCGCAGGCGGCGGGGAGCGCGCACGGAGCGGCGGGACCGGCGGCCGCCGAGCCGCAGGTGCCCGCCCTGTTCGGCGGCGTTCCGGCGAGCGCCGCGCGCCGGGGGCGGGCGTTCCCGTTCTGGCGGCTCCTCGCGGGCGAGCTGCGCATCCTCGCCCAGGGGGTCTCGCGCTGGTGGTGGCTCGCCGCGGCGGCGGTGACGGTGGCCGGGTTCGTCACGCCGGAGCCGACGATGCTGCTCCCGGTCGCCTGGATCTGGCCGGTCCTGATCTGGTCCCGGCTCGGCACCCAGCGGGTCGAGCACGGTCTGGACGGGCTCCTCGGCGCCTACCCCACGCCGTCGAGGGGGCTCCTGGCGGAGTGGGCGGCCGGGGTCGTGTTCACGGCCGTGACCGGGGTCGCGCCGCTGGTCCGGATGGCGGTCGCCGCCGACTGGCCCGGTGTCGGGGCCTGGACGGGCGGGGCGATCCTGGTCCCGTCGCTGGCGCTGGCGCTCGGCGTGGCCTGCCGTACGCACCGGGTGTTCCAGGTTGTCTACCTGGTCGTGTGGTACCTGGCCGTCAACGGGGTGGCTGCTGTGGACTACATGGGCGTGGTCCGTTCCGGCGGCTCGCCCGCCGGCCTGTCGGCGCTCGCCGTCGCCGCCGTCGCCTTGCTGCTGGTCGGCGTCGCCCTCGCGGTCCGTACGGCACGGCACGCGACGCGCTGAGCGGCGACATGGACCTCCGGTTTCACTCGGCACGGCCAGGGCACATCAGACATCCCACCTGGTCGCACCTTATGGGCGGAATGTAACGTTATGTAGCACTGGGGGGACGCTATGAATAAGATCATCTGCGTTGCGGCGACCGCCGCCCTGGCAGTGTTCGCGACGACCGGGGCCGGATACGCGATGGACGGCGTGACCGGCGGGGGCACCGGCGGCAAGGAACAGGTCAGCCGCGGTCAATATCGGATCCTCATCAACCAGTGCAGGTACGCCGACACGAAGGCCGCCCGGCAGAAGTGCCGCGCCAAGGTCCGGCGGACCTACACCATCGGAGCGGCCAACCCCAACCTCGACTGCCGGACATACTCCAGCGTCACCGTGTGCGGCAGGCTGACGCTCAGCCCCCGCCAGAGGGCGTGCGTACGGGAGTCCGTGAAGAGCGGTCTCACCTTCCGGCGGGCCGAGGTGGAGTGCTACGCCTTCTACGGGAAGCGCTGGAACTGACCCGATCCGCCTGGGTCATGTCTGACAAATCACGCCCGCGACGGGCAGCATTTGTCAGACACTCCCTGGGTCAGAGCGCCTGGAGCCCCTGGATCACCTCGAGCAGGATGCGCTCCTCCGGCAACCGGCCCGCGGTGGCCGGCGCGTGCGCGGTGATCACACCGCGGTCCCGCAGGTCCCCGAGCAGGATCCGCAGGACGTTGACCGAGAGCCCGGTCTCGGACGCCAGGTCCACCAGCGTGGTCGGGGAGCGGCAGATGTCGAGGATGCGCAGGTGCTCGGGCGACAGCCCACCCGACCGGTCGGACTCCGGCGCCGCGGTCCTGATGATCGTCACCAGGTCGAACTCCGGGCCGGTGGGCCGGGTCCGGCCGCGCGTGATGGTGTAGGGCCGTAGCAGCGGGCCGTACTCCTGCTCCGTCACGACTCCTCCTGCGGGCGCTCCCGGCCGGGTCTGCCGTCGTCCGCCACCGCCGCGGCGCCGACGGCGTACTCGGGCGTGGCGTCGTCGGCCATCAGGTTCGCGGGGATGAGCACGATCGCGGACGTCCCTCCGTACGCCGAGGCGCGCAGGGAGACCCGCACGCCGTGCCGCCGCGCGAGCCGTCCGACGACGAACAGGCCCAGTCGCTCGCTGTCGGCGAGGTCGAACTCGGGCGGTTCGGCCAGCCTGGCGTTCATCTGCGCCATCTCCTCGGCGCCGATGCCGAGGCCGCGGTCCTCGATCTCCAGGGCGAACCCCCTGGCCGCCACCTCGCCGTGCACGAGCACCTGGGTGTGCGGCGGCGAGAAGATCGTCGCGTTCTCCACCAGCTCGGCCACCAGGTGGATCATGTCGGTCACGGCCGGGCCGAGCAGCGCCGGGCCGTGCGGCACCTCGATCTCGACCCGGAGATAGTCCTCCACCTGCTCGGTCGCGGCGCGTACGACGTCGTACAGGGCGACCGGGGTGCGCCACCCGCGCCCGGGAGCGGCGCCGGACAGGATGATCAGGCCCTCGGCGTGGCGGCGCATGCGCGTCGTCAGGTGGTCGACGCCGAACAGCTTGTCCAGCACGTCCGGATCGGTGACCTGCCGCTCCAACCTGTCCAGCATCGCGATTTGCCGGTGCAGCAGCGACTGGTTGCGGCGGGCCAGATTGAGGAAGACCTTGCTGACGCCGTCGCGCATCCGCGCCTGGTCCACCGCCGCCTCGATCGCGGTGCGCTGCACGGAGGTGAACGCGTTGGCGACGTGGTCCACCTCCGCCGTGGTTCCGGGGATGGTGACCGGCGGCGTCTCGGCGGCCACGTCCACGTCCTCGCCGCGCCGCAGGCGGCCGACGACGGCGGGCAGCCGCCGGTCGGCCAGCTCGATCGCGGCCTGCTCCAGCCCGACCATCTCGGCGGTCAGCCGCCGTCCGAACCTGATCGAGTAGAGGACGCTGAACGCCACGATGAGCAGGCCCGCGCCCGCGGCGATCCCCATCCGCCAGAGCGCCTTCTCGGCGAGCGGGACCGCCCGGTCGGCGATCGTCTGGCTCGCCTCGCCGATCAGCCCGCCGAGGGCGACGGTCATGGCCTCGCCCGCGGTACGCCAGGGGAGCGCGCCGGGGCCCAGGGCCCGGCCGGGCGTGACGCTGTCGGTGACCTCGGTCTCCATCGAGCTGAACGCCCGGTAGGTGGCCGACGCGTTCAACGTCAGGTACGGGGCGGCCAGCTCGGCGTCGAGCTGGCCGACGCCCAGCTCGTAGAGGAGCTTGCGTTTGCCGGTCATCTTCCCGAACGCGTCGTACTCGGCCTTGGTCATGCGGGACGCCGCGAGCGCCCCGGTGACCACGGCGGACTGCTGGCTCATCACCTCGCGGGCGCGGCTGACCAGGATGACCGCCTTGACCTGCTGGATGATGTCCAGGTCGTCCGCGATCATCAGCCGGTCGTAGACCTGGAAGCCCACCTCGGCGACGGAGCTGTAGTGCTCCACGGCCTCCATCGCCGTCAGCTGGCGCTGGTCCACCTGCCTGCGCACCCCGTCCAGGCCGCGGGCGTAGGTGACGAGCTCGCGGAGCCGCCCCCACATCTCGTCCGGGGTGTCGTCCCTGGCCTGCGCGGACGCCTGCTCCAGGTCCGCGACCGCCTTGTCGGTCTTCTGTCGCTGGCTGCGCAGCTCCGGGGAGGCCACCATCGCCTTGGAGCCGAGGTACCAGGCGGACAGGGCGCGCTCGGCCTGGAGCGCGTCGATGACGCCCTGGGTCGGGACCACCACGTCGTCGTACACGGTACGGATCTTGAGGAGCTCCGTACCGTTCTGTACGGTGATCACCGAGCCGTACGCCCAGACCGCCACCAGCGCCGTGACGGGGACCAGGATGATGGCGAAGATCTTGGCGCGTACCGAACGCCTGCGTCTTGCCATGTGACCTCGCCCACCACGAACCGCTGTGTCAATTGGGGCGAAACATTAGCAACGACCGAGATGTGGTTACCACCGGCGACATCTAACGAAAGAGCGGCATTCCTGATCGTTGCGCCCGTGGTCGCCGGCCGACCTGTGCGGCCGACCTGTGTGGAGGGCGGAAGCCGCGCTCAGTTGGCGAGCATCGTCACCGAGAACGCGACCTTGCCCGACGCTCCGTCGGCGACGGCGTCGGACAGGACGCTCCCCAGCGCGTCGTACGCGGTGGGGTCGGCCCGCCGCAGCGCCGAGGGCTTGGACCAGATGAGCACGTGCTCGCCCGCGGGCAGCCAGGACAGGTCGGTGAGGCAGTCGTAGAGGGCGTCGAAGTTGTGCCCGAAGTCCTCGGGGAAGTCGAGGGCGCGGGCGATCAGCTCCAGGATCGTGGCCGGGCTCTGCGCGCCCGAGCCGTCCAGAACGTGCGGTGTCGCGCCGCGGAGCCGGACTTGTCTGATCGCCGCCGCGACTCCCATCCCCGTCGGCGCCTTGATGAACTGTCCCGCGACCCTTGACTGCGTCATGCGGGCCAGGCTAACGATCGCCCAGCTCAGGGGCACGGAACCGCGCCGGTGGACAATCTTTGTCTGGTTGTCAGACAATCGTCGTATGACTTCGCGCTCGGGCTCGCTGACCGTCGTCGCCGCGGCCGTCCTGTGGGGGACGGCGGGCACCGCGGGAGCGCTCGCCCCCGCCGGATCCATCCCGCTCGCCGCGGCCCGCCTCGTGATCGGCGGCGCCGTGCTGGCCGCCGTCGCGGCGCGCGCCGCCCGTGCGGCCGCCGGGCGGGTGACGCCGAGCGCCCCGGGAAGGGCCGCCCGGCGCGTCCCCGGGGCGCTGCTCGCGGCCGGCGGGCTGGCGGTCGCGGCGTACCAGCTCTGCTTCTTCGCCGCAGTCGCCAGGACCGGGGTCGCGATCGGCACCGTCGTCGCCATCGGCAGCGGGCCGGTCTTCACGGGGCTGCTGTCCTGGCTCCTCGACCGGAACCGGCCGAGCCGGCGGTGGGCGGTCGCGACGGCCGCCGCCATCGCGGGCTGTGCCGTACTGGTGACCGGAGGAGGGGCCGGCGGCGCGGACGCGGGCGGCATCGCGCTCGCCCTGCTGGGCGGCCTGCTCTACGCGTTCTACGCGGTCACGGCGGCGCGGGCGATCGGCGCGGGCATGGGGTCCGACACGGTGATGGGCGTGCTCTTCGGGATCGCCGGCCTGATCATGCTGCCCGTGCTCGTCGTCAGCGGCTCCGGCTGGCTGGCCGAGCCGCGCGGGCTGCTCGCCGCCCTCTACCTG
Source organism: Microtetraspora fusca (assembly GCF_001570365.1). Taxonomy (GTDB): domain Bacteria; phylum Actinomycetota; class Actinomycetes; order Streptosporangiales; family Streptosporangiaceae; genus Microtetraspora; species Microtetraspora fusca. Next base: position 122,587 of record NZ_BBYK01000049.1, read on the forward strand.
GGCTGCGCCACCACCGCCCTGGCCTACGTCCTGTACGGCAGGGGCCTGCGCACGACCCCCGTCGCGACCGCCGCCACGCTCGCCCTGGCCGAGCCCGCGGTGGCCGCGATCCTCGGCCTGGTCGTGCTGCACGAGCACCTGTCGGCGATCTCCTGGGGCGGGCTCGCGCTGCTGGCCGCGAGCCTGGTCGTCGTGGCGCTGCCCGACCGGGGCCGGTCCCACCCGGCGTCCCTGGACCCGGTGACCGGCCTAAGCTCGTCCGCGTGACGTCCCTCCGACCCGTCTCCACCGTGCAGGCCCTGGCCGCGGCGCTCCGCGAGCGCGTGCTCTCCGGCGACATCCGCCCCGGCGCGTCCCTGCCCGAGCAGGAGATCTCCGCCCGGTACGGCGTGGCCCGCCCGACCGTGCGCGAGGCCCTCGCCACGCTCGTCCACGAGGGGCTGCTGCGGCGCGAGCCCAATCGCAGCGCGTACGTGCCCGAGGTCACGCCCGCGGACCTCGCCGACCTCATGTACGTGCGGCGGCCCCTGGAGGACCTGATGGCCGAGGCCGTCGCGGGCCGCCGGGTGGCGGCGGCCGAGGCCGCGCTGGAGCGGCTGGCCGCCCTCCCGCCCGACGCGCCGTGGGCGGCCGTGGTCGGCGAGCACATGGCGCTGCACGAGGCGCTGGTCGTGGCGGCGGGCAGCCCTCGCCTGGAGCGTCTCTACGGCGCGCTCGCCACCGAGACCCGCCTCGGCATGGTGCGGCTCCGCGACGTCTACCCGGACCGGGACGAGCTGGTGGCCGAGCACCGCGAGCTGCTGGAGACGATCGCGCGGGGGCCTCGGGAGGCGGCGCGGCGGGCCGTCAGGGAGCATCTCCACTGGCGGAGCGGCTGACGCGCTCTTGCACGGAGCGGGTGGATGTAGTCACAATCCGCCCATGCACGCCAACGCAGTGCCGGAGTCCTATGTGTACGTCACGGAAGAGGGCGTGACCCGTCACTACGCCGACGGCAGCGTCGAGGCCCTCGCATGGGAGGACGTCGTCGAGGTGCGCGTGGGAGGCCCCGCCGACCCGCGCGCGGACTCCGGCGACGGGCGGGAGAAGCGGCGGGGGGACGAGGAGGACGACGTCCTGATCGTCCTGCTGTCCCGTGACGGTGAGGGGTGCGTCGTCCCCGCGTCGGCGACGGACGCGTCCTTTCTGGCTCGGTTGCGCTACCTGCCCGACTTCGACCTCGACCGGCTCAGCTCTGCGGTCGAGGCGGCGGCCGACGACTACGTCGTGGTCTGGCGCAGCCCCGAGCCGCCGTCACCGCTGCCGGATTTCGAATACGACTGACACCGGATTGCGGATCGCTTGTATTCGCGGATAGTCACCGGTCTTTTCATTCGCCATTAGCGGTTTTCTCGTATCGTAATTACCCGGCTCGTTGGGCATTTTTCCGATCACTTGTCAATATATTCTACTTCGCTGCTATTGGCCGAATGTGGACATGTTGGAACGGTTTTCTGGCGAAGTCTCGCTCCCTAAGATCGTGACGGGTCTCAATCGCGGTATCGCTCAAGTTTCCTAAGTGCCCCGATGGGACCGAAAGTGCGTCTGTTTTGCATGTGATCGTTACGTTCGACGTGCGGTGGTGATGCATGAAGGCGGACTTGGCGGAGGAGGATTCCGCGGATTCGGACATTGATTCGTGGTCGTCTCCGACTATTTGGTCGCGATCGTATGTCCGAAATCTGATGGCGGGAGACGTGACATGTGCGGTGGCGGCCGTTGTGCTGACCGCCGCCGTCCGGCTCTCGCTGGGCGCGTACGTGCCCGCGTTCGACATCGCGTTCGGCCTCGTGCTGATCCTGGCCTGGCCGCTGGCGATGTCGCTGGGCGGCGCGTACCGGAAGCGGGCCCACGGCGAGGGCAGCGAGGAGTTTCGTGGTGTGTTCAACGGCGGGGTGCGGTTCATGGGGGCAGTGGCCGTCGGCGCGTACGCGACGCAGACGACACCCGCCAGGAGCTTGGTGATCGCGATGCTCCCGGTGGCGACCGTCTTCACGCTCGGCTTCCGCCACCGGATGCGCAAGCGCCTGCACCGGCGGCGGGCCCGGGGCGAGTACATGCGCCGCGTCGTCGCGGTCGGGCACCGGGCCTCGGTGTGCGACCTGGTGCTGCAGTTCCGGCGGCAGCCGCACCACGGCATGCGGGTGGTGGCCGCATGCCTCACCGCCGAGCAGCACCGCGACGGGCCACCGGACGTGCAGGGCGTCCCCGTTTACGGGGACTTCTCCGACGTCGCGGGTGTGGTCGCCAAGGTGGGGGCGGACGCGGTCGCCGTGCTGGCCTGTCCCGAACTGGACGGCGCCGTGCTGCGCCGGCTCGCCTGGAGCGTGGAGGACCAGGCGACCGACCTCTTCGTGGCGCCCGCGCTGATGGACGTGGCCGGCCCGCGGACCAGCATCCGGCCGGTCGCCGGCATGCCGCTGCTCCACGTCGAGCATCCCGACCTGAACGGCGCCCGGCAGCTCGTCAAGAGCGTGTTCGACAGGGTCGTGGCGGGCGTGGCGCTGCTCGTCCTCGCCCTGCCCATGCTCGCCATCGTCGTCGCGATCCGGGCGACCGGCCCCGGGGGCGCGCTGTTCCGGCAGCGGAGGGTGGGCCGGCACGGCCGCGAGTTCGACGTGCTGAAGTTCCGCACCATGGTGGCGGACGCCGAGCTGATCAAGCCCCTGCTGGCGGGTGCCAACGAGTCCGACGGCGTGCTGTTCAAGCTCAGGAACGATCCAAGGGTCACCCGGGTCGGCCGCGTCCTGCGCCGGTACTCCCTGGACGAGCTGCCGCAGCTCGTCAACGTGCTGCGCGGCGAGATGTCGCTGGTCGGCCCGCGCCCGCCCCTCCCCGCGGAGGTGGCGCGGTACGGCGCGGACGTGCGCCGCCGCCTGGTGGTGAAGCCCGGCATGACCGGCCTGTGGCAGGTGAGCGGACGTTCCGACCTGTCCTGGGAGGAGTCCGTACGGCTTGACCTGCGCTACGTGGAGAACTGGTCGCTCATGCTCGACCTGCAGATCCTGTGGAAGACGTGGTCCGCGGTGCGCACCGGGGAAGGGGCCTATTAGCCGTGAAGGCACTCGTGCTCGCGGGCGGCTCCGGCACCCGGCTGCGTCCCATCACGCACACCTCGGCCAAGCAGCTCGTCCCGGTGGCGAACAAGCCCGTGCTGTTCTACGGGCTGGAGGCCGTCCGGGCCGCCGGGATCACCGAGATCGGCCTGGTCGTGGGCGACACGCAGGCCGAGATCGAGGCGGCCGTGGGCGACGGCTCGGCCTTCGGGCTGGACGTGACGTACCTGCGCCAGGACGCCCCGCGCGGCCTGGCGCACGCGGTGCTGATCGCCCGCGACTACCTGGGCGACGACGACTTCGTCATGTACCTCGGCGACAACTTCATCGTGGGCGGCATCAGCGAGGTCGTCGCCGGCTTCCGCGCCCGCCGACCGGCCGCCCAGATCATGCTGACCCGGGTGGCCGACCCCCGCCAGTTCGGCGTGGCGGAGCTGGACGCGGCGGGGCGGGTCGTCGGGCTCGAGGAGAAGCCGCGGGCGCCCAAGAGCGACCTCGCGCTGGTCGGCGTCTACCTGTTCACTCCGGAGATCCACCGGGTGGTGCCCGGGCTGAAGCCGTCCTGGCGGGGGGAGCTGGAGATCACCGACGCCATCCAGGAACTGATCGACTCCGGCGGGCGGGTGGACTCCACGGTGATCACCGGCTACTGGAAGGACACCGGCAACGTCGCCGACATGCTGGAGGTCAACCGGCTCGTCCTGGAGTCGCTCGTGCCGCGCTCGGACGGACGGGTGACCGACAGCGAGATCATCGGCCGGGTGGTCGTGGAGCGCGGCGCGGTGGTGGAGCGGTCGCGCATCGTCGGCCCGGTCGTGATCGGCCCCGGGGCGAGGGTCTCCGACAGCTACGTGGGGCCGTTCACGTCGATCGCCGCCGGATGCGTGGTGAGCGGCAGCGAGATCGAGTACTCGATCGTGCTGCCCCGGGCGTCGATCTGCGGTGTGCGCCGGATCGAGGCGTCGCTGATCGGCCACGACGTGGAGGTGACCCCGGCCCCGGCCGCGCCCCGCGCGCACCGGCTGGTGCTCGGCGACCACAGCAAGGTCCAGATCAGCTCGTGACCCTGGCGTACGGGAGAAGGTTCCGTTGAGACTTCTGGTGACCGGAGGGGCCGGGTTCATCGGCTCGCACTACGTGAGGACCGTGCTCGGCGGCGGCTACCCGGCCTTCGCCGGGGCGTCCGTCACGGTGCTCGACCGGCTGACGTACGCCGGGAACCGGGCCAACCTGGCCGAGGTCGAGGGCCGGTTCGCGTTCGTCCACGGCGACGTGTGCGACGCCGGGCTGCTGGCCGAGGTCGTCCCCGGGCACGACGTGGTGGTCCACTTCGCCGCCGAGTCGCACGTGGACCGCTCGATCGGCGGCGCGGCGGCCGACTTCGTCCGCACGAACGTGCTCGGCACGCAGACGCTCATGGAGGCGTGCCTGGCCGCCGGGGTGCGCCGGGTCGTGCAGGTGTCCACCGACGAGGTCTACGGCAGCGTCGAGCACGGCTCCTGGGACGAGAGCGCCCCGCTCGCCCCGCGCTCGCCGTACTCGGCGTCGAAGGCGGGCGCGGACCTGATCGCGCGCGCGTACGCGGTGACGCACGGGCTGCCGGTGTCGATCACCCGGTGCGGCAACAACTACGGGCCGTACCAGTACCCGGAGAAGATCATTCCGCTGTTCGTGACGAACCTGATCGAGGGGCGGCCGGTCCCGCTGTACGGCGACGGCGGCAACGTGCGGGACTGGATCCACGTGGCGGACCACTGCCGGGGGATCCAGCTCGTCGCGGAGCTGGGCGAGCCGGGCGAGGTCTACCACATCGCCGGTACGGCGGAGCTGACCAACCTGGAGCTGACCACGCGGCTGCTCGGCCTGCTGGGCGCGCCGGCCGAGCTGGTGGAGCGGGTGCCGGACCGCAAGGGCCACGACCGCCGCTACTCGCTGGACGACAGCCGGCTGCGCGCCCTCGGCTACGCGCCGGAGGTGCCGTTCGACGAGGGGTTGGCCGCGACCGTGCGCTGGTACCAGGACCACCCGTTCTGGTGGAAACCGCTGCCGGCCCGCGGCCGCTGACCCCGTTCCCCCCTCCGCCGAAAGGCTCGCCATGCCGATTACGGGCACCTCGTCCGCCGCCGCCACCGAGACGGTGACGACC
>NZ_BBYK01000049.1:127870-218866 GCF_001570365.1 Microtetraspora fusca
GGACCCGCCGGTCCTCCGCCGTCGTGTCCGTGGCGCTGTGGCTCGCGCTCGCGCCGTTCGCGAGCTGGGCCGCGCTGCGGCTCACCGGCTGGGAGCCCGCGTTCCGGTGGTCCCAGCTCGTGTCCTTCACGCCGTACGCCGCCGCGGGGTCGGTCGTGCCGCCGCTCGTCGCGCTGGCGCTGCGCCGCCGTGCGGCGGCCGTCGCGGCGCTCGCGGTCGCCGCCGCGCTGGCCTCCGCCGTACTGCCCAGGGCGCTGCCGGACGGCGGGCCGCCGGTCACCGGCACGGAGCTGCGGGTGATGGCGGCCAACCTGTACTACAGCTCGACGCCGTCCGACGCGCTGATGGCCGAGGTGCGCCGGCGGCGGCCGGACGTGCTCGTGCTGTCCGAGCTCCAGTCCGGGACCGTGGCCGAGCTGGACCGGGCCGGGATCGCCGGGCTGCTGCCGTACCGGGCGGGGCTGGCCGGGGCGCGGTCGAAGGGGACCGCGATCTACTCGCGCCTGCCGATCGAGGAGGAGGGGCCGCCGCTGCCCGGCCCCGGCCCGCTCTCCGTGCCCGCCGTGGTGACGCTGCCCGGCGGGCAGCGGCTCGACGTGGTCGGGGTGCACACCTGCGCGCCGACCGGCGGCTGGCGGGCCCGGTGCTGGGCGGGGAGCGTGCGCGGGCTGCCCGCGGCGAACGGACGGCTGCGCGTGCTGGCCGGGGACTTCAACGCGACGCTCGACCACCGCGTGCTGCGCGACCTGGTCGCCACCGGCTACCGCGACGCGGCCGACGCGGCCGGACACGGGCTGGCCATGACGTGGCCCTACCGCGACCACCCCCGATGGTTCCCGAAGGCGGCGATCGACCACGTGCTCGCCGACTCCCGGATCGGGGTCCGCGGGTTCGCCACCGTGGACCTGCCGCGCAGCGACCACCGGGCCGTGGTCGCCGACCTGACGATCCCCCGGGAGGGCGCGTGACCCGCTGGCTGGTGACCGGCGCGACCGGGATGCTCGGCTCCGACCTGGTCGGCGTGCTCTCCCTGGCCGGGGAACGGGTCGTCGCGCTCGGCAGGCGCGACCTCGACCTGCTCGACCCCGCCGCCGTCGCCTCGGTCGTACGGGCCGTCCGGCCCGACGTGGTGGTCAACTGCGCCGCGTGGACGGCGGTGGACGACGCGGAGGTCAGGGAGGCCGAGGCCACGGCGGTCAACGGGCACGCCGTGGAGGTCCTCGCCGCGGTCTGCGGGCGGCGGCTGGTGCAGATCTCCACCGACTACGTCTTCGACGGCGCCGCGCCCGGACCGTACCCGGAGGACGCCCCGACCCGCCCGATCAACGCGTACGGCAGGAGCAAGCTCGCAGGGGAGCGGGCCGCGCTGAAGGGCGGTGGCCGGGTGGTCCGCACGGCCTGGCTCTACGGGGCGAACGGCCCGAACTTCGTCCAGACCATGGTCCGGCTGGCAGGCGAGCGGGACACCGTCTCCGTGGTGGCCGACCAGTTCGGCCAGCCGACCTGGTCGGGGGATCTGGCGGCGCAGATCGTCCGGATGGTGCGGGCGGGCGCGCCTCCGGGGGTCTATCACGGCACGAGCGGCGGCCGGACGAGCTGGCACGGGTTCGGGAGGGAGGTCTTCGCGCTGCTCGGCGCGGACCCGGAGCGGGTGCGGCCGATCCCGTCGGCGGAGCTCCCCCGGCCGGCCGCGCGCCCGGCGAACAGCGTGCTGGGGCACGCGGCGTGGGCCGGGTGCGGGCTGGCCCCGATCCGGGACTGGCGCGAGGCGCTGCACACGGCCTGGCCCTACCTGAGGGGTGTGGTGTCGTGTCACGTCTTCTGATGAGAGCCCGATATGCCGCGGATGTCGGCGATCAGGGGCCGGATGGAACGGTCGTGGTCGCATGACGGCGCCGCTGCCCGAGCGGGCCCGGAGGAGCACGGTCCTGGGGACGACGCTGGACGCGCTGAGCATGCGCGAGACGGTCGCCCGCTGCGTCGAGGCCGTCGAGGCCGGCGGGCGGCTGACCATCGGCGTGGTGAACGCGGCGAAAGTCGTCAACATGCGGTCGGACCCCGAGCTGCGCCGGTCGGTGCTCGACTGCGACCTGGTCCTCGCCGACGGCCAGGCGGTGGTGTGGGCCGCGTACGCCCTGGGCCACCGGCTCCCGGAGCGGGTGGCGGGCATCGACCTGTTCGCCGAACTGCTGGCCGAGGGGGAGCGGCGCGGGTACGGCGTCTACCTGCTCGGCGCGACGCCGCCGGTGCTCGGCCTGGTGGTGGCGGTGATCCGGCGCAGGTTCCCCGGCCTGCGGATCGCCGGGGTCCGCGACGGCTACTTCCCGGTGGAGGAGTCCGCCGAGGTCGCCGCGGAGATCGCGCGGTCCGGGGCCGACATGCTGTTCCTGGGGATCAGCTCACCCAAGAAGGAGATCTTCATCCGGGACTGGGGCGCGGCGACCGGGGCGAAGCTCGTCCACGGCGTCGGCGGCTCCTTCGACGTGCTGGCGGGGCGGACCCGCCGCGCCCCGCGCCTGTGGCAGCGGCTCGGGATCGAGTGGCTGTACCGGATGCTGCAGGAGCCGCTGCGGCTCGGTCCCCGGTACGTCAGGACCAACGCGAGGTTCGTCTACCTGGTCGTCGCCGAACTGCTGCGGCGCCGCCGGGCCTGACCCGAAGTTTCTGGAGGAGTCGACGTGACGCCGCACCGCAGAATCGCCCTGCTGGGCTCGCCGGGCCCGGTGGAGGACCTGCTGGAAGACATGCTGGAACTGGCGGTGCGCGGGCTGCCGCCCGCGTACGCCGACGGCGAGTTCGCCTTCACCCGCCGAGGACGGCGGGCGACGGACGGCTCATGGAGCGCCGCGCCCGAGGGCCGCAGCGTCCGCTACTCGGCGATCGTCGCGCTCGGCGTGGCGACACTTCCGGAGGAGCGGCAGCGCGCCGCGCTGGCCGGGGACACCGCGCTCGACCTGACCGGCCGCCTGGTCGCACGGCTGCCCGGGGTGACCGGCCTGGGCGACGCCGCGCTGATCTGCTGGGCGGCGGCGGAGACCGGCCACCCCGGCCTGGAGGCGGCGCTGCACCGTCTGGCCGAGCTGGACGACGGCTGCGCCGGGGAGCCCCAGATCTACACGGTCGAGGCCGCCTGGGCGCTCGCCGCGCTGGTCGCCGCGCGTGCCGTAGGGGGATCCGGCCCCGGCGCGGACGGGCGGCTGGAGCGCGCGCGGGCCCGGCTGCTGGCCGGGCTGTCCGCCGACCGGCTGTACCGGCACGTCCTCGGCAAGCGGTCCGGTCCCCTCGTCCCGTGGTACCGCGCGCACGTCGGCTGCTTCGCCGACCAGGTCTATCCGCTGCAGGCGCTGGCCCGGCTGCACGCGGCGACCGGGGACGGCGAGGCGCTGGCCGCCGCCGACCGGGTCGCGGCGGGGATCTGTGCCGCCCAGGGCGCGCAGGGGCAGTGGTGGTGGCACTACGACGCGAGGACCGGCGGCGTGGTCGAGGGCTATCCGGTGTACAGCGTCCACCAGCTCGCGATGGCGCCGATGGCCCTGCTGGACCTCGCCGACGCCGGAGGCGCCGCGCACCTCGACGAGATCGCCCTCGGCCTGGCCTGGATGGCCGGGCGGCCCGAGACGCCCGAGTCCCTGATCGACCCCCATCTCGCCCTCACCTGGCGCAAGGCCGCCAGGAACGACCCGAAGAAGCTGGTACGCGGGCTCCGGGCGACGAGCACCAGGGCCGTGCCGGGCGGCCGGCTCGCGGTCCTGGACCGGCTGTACCCGCCGGTCGTCGTCGACCGGGAGTGCCGGCCGTACGAGCTGGGGTGGCTCCTGTACGCCTGGCTGTTCGAGCCGCACGCGCGCGGGCGGTCCTGACCGCCCCGCACGTCACGGGCCGGTCCGGCTGCTCTCGTCCCGCAGCCAGGTGTCGAAGTCGCCGGCGCGCAGGGGGGCGCGGGCCCCGAACCTGGCCAGCACGGCGACCGCGACGAACAGCGCGACGGCGGGGAGCAGCCGGGGCTCGCGGGCCGCGACGGCGACCAGGTCGCGCGGGGCCGTCCGGGCCGAGGGCGCGCCCGCGCCCGCCACCCGTTCCAGCTCGCCGACGCCGGTCGCCGCGCGGATCCGGCGGCGGAGCAGGTCGGCGAACGTTCGGGGCGGATGGATGACGGCCCACACGCCCGAGAGGATCGCCCGCTCGGCGTCGCGGAAGGCGAGCGAGGCGGCGAGGTCGTCGGCCATGACGAGGGGCAGCGCGCGGATCCGGTCGTTGCCCTCCCGGTTCACCCCGATGGCCCCACGCGCGAACAGGCCGTTCCTGACCTGGGGCAAGCGGCTCCAGACCTCGTAGTAGGCGCGTACGGTCCACGGACGGCCGGCCAGTGCCAGCCGCCGCTCGGGGGCGGCGGCGAGCGGCGCGCCGGGGCCGGTGAGACGGGTGGCGAGGGCGCGGGCGGCCGCGGTGTCCAGGGTCACGTCGGCGTCCACGTAGAGCCGGGGGAAGCCGCGCGCCGCCGCGTCGCCCAGCCGGAGCGCCTCCCGTTTCGAGGCGACCGGTGTGGTGAGCACGCGGACATGCGGATCCCCGCCCGCGTGCCGCTCCGCGACGTCCGCCGTGTCGTCGGTGCATCCGTTCGCCACCACGACCACGTCGAACTCCCCGTGCCGGGCGTCGCGGAGCAGCGCGTCGAGCAGGCGGCCGATGACCCGCGCCTCGTTGTGCGCGGGGATCACGACGCTGATCACGCGAGTTCGGGGGAGTGCTCGGGGGCGTACCGGGGGAGCAGCCCGGCCCGCAGCGCCTCCGCCAGGGTCGGCGCCGCCGCGTCCTTCTCCGAGAGGACGGGCTCGACCCCGCCCGGCCAGGCTATGCCGACCTCGGGGTCGAGCGGGTGCACGCCGTGCTCCCGCCCCGGCGTGTACGGCTGGGAGCAGAGGTAGACGACGACCGCGCCCTCGGTGAGGGCGAGGAACGCGTGGCCGAGCCCCTCGGCGAGGTAGACCGCCCGCCGGGAGACGTCGTCGAGCACGACCCCCTCCCACCGTCCGAAGGTGGGCGACCCCACCCGGATATCGACGACGACGTCGTACACGCTCCCGGAGACGCAGGTGACGTATTTCGCCTGCCCGGGCGGGAAATCCGCGAAATGGATACCCCGCAGCGCGCCTTTTCTCGATACCGAGCAGTTCGCCTGCGCGAGGGGCATCGTGCGCCCGGTCGCCTTCCGTAACGGGTCGCCCTGGAACCATTCCAGGAAATCGCCGCGATGGTCATGATGGATCTGCGGCGTATGGAGCCATGCGCCGTCGATGCCGAGCCGGTCCATGACTGAAAGCATGGCATAGGAGTTGTAACGCTTGTAGGGATTCTCCCGAATATCAGACTGGTTGCTTTGATGCTTTGTGGGGAAATTCCGGAGCGCCATCCGCCGGTCCCACGTCGTTCGCGTACGTGAAACTGCCGCGAGAGATGCCAGTGAAGGGTCCGGGAGCCTTTTGATGACAACGTGCCGGTTGTGCGGCTCGTCCAACCTGGCGGGGGTCCTCGATCTTGGAGCCACGCCGCCCTGCGAGCGTTTCCTCACCGAGGAGATGCTCGGCGAGCCGGAGATCACCTATCCGTTGCACCTCCGGATCTGCGCCGACTGCCGCCTGGCCCAGATCCCGCCGCTGATCACTCCCGAGGAGACCTTCACCGAGTACGCCTACTTCTCGTCGTACTCGACCTCGTGGGTGCGGCACGCCCGCGCGTACGTGGACGACGCGGTGGAGCGGCTGCGGCCCTCGTTCGTGGTGGAGGTCGCCAGCAACGACGGCTACCTGCTGCGGCACGTCGTCGAGCGCGGGATCCGCTGCCTCGGCATCGAGCCGTCGGCCAACGTGGGCCGGGCCGCCAAGGAGGCGGGCGTGCCCACCCGCACCGCGTTCCTCGGTCCGGAGACCGGCGCCGCCGTACGGGCCGAGCACGGGCCGGCCGACCTGGTGGTGGCCAACAACGTCTACGCGCACGTCCCGGACGTCGTCGGGTTCACCGAGGGGCTGCGCGCACTGGTCGCCGACGACGGTTGGGTGTCGATCGAGGTCCAGCACCTGCTCACCCTGGTCGAGCTGAACCAGTACGACACGATCTACCACGAGCACTTCCAGTACTACACGGTCGCCTCGGCGCGGCGGGCTCTGGCCACCGGCGGGCTCGCCCTGGTGGATGTCGAGCTGCTGCCGACCCACGGCGGTTCGATCCGGCTGTGGGCCAGGCCGGAGGACGCGGCCGGGGAGCCGAGCGACCGGGTCGTCGAGGTGCTCGACCGGGAGAAAGCCGCCGGTCTGCACGATATGTCGGGATACGTGGAGTTCGCCGACCGGGTCGCGACGCTCCGGCGCGACCTGCTCCGGTTCCTCGTCGACGCCGCGGCCGAGGGGAGGACCGTCGTCGGCTACGGCGCGCCCGGCAAGGGGAACACCCTGCTCAACCACTGCGGGATCCGCCCGGACCTGCTCCGGTACACCGTGGACCGGAACCCGTACAAGCACGGCAGGTACACCCCGGGCGTGCGGATCCCGATCCTGCCGCCCGAGCGGATCGCGCTCGACCGGCCCGACTACGTCCTCGTCCTCCCGTGGAACCTGCGCGAGGAGATCACCGGCCAGCTCGCGTACGTACGCGAGTGGGGCGGCCGGCTGGTGTTCCCCATCCCGGCCCTGGAGGTCGTGTGAAGGTCGTCCTCTTCTGCGGGGGGAGGGGGACGCGGATGCGCAGCGCCCTGCCCGGCGGCGACCTGCCCAAGCCGATGCAGGTCGTCGGCCCCCGCCCCCTGCTCTGGCACGTCATGCGGTACTACGCGCACTTCGGGCACAAGGAGTTCATCCTCTGCCTCGGATACGGCGCGCAGCACATCAAGGACTTCTTCCTGAGCTACCGGGAGACGGATTCCAACGACTTCGTGCTGCGCGGCGGCCGGGTGGGCCTGCTCTCCACCGACATCTCCGACTGGACGATCTCGCTGGTGGACACCGGGCTCGACTCGCCGATCGGGGAGCGGCTGCGCCGGATCCGGCCCTACCTCGACGGCGACGACATCTTCCTGGCGAACTACGCCGACGTGCTCACCGACGCGCCGCTGCCGGAGATCGTCCAGCGGTTCGAGGCGGCGGACGCGGGCGCCTCGATGGTGGTCGTGCCGCCGTCCAACACGTTCCACTGCGTCGACGTCGGCGGCGACGGCAGGGTCGGCGGGATCACCCTGGTCAGCGAGATGCCGCTGTGGGTCAACGGCGGCTTCTTCGTTCTCCGGCAGGAGATCTTCGATCACATCCCGGAGAACGGCGACCTCGTCGCGGACGGCTGCGCCGAGCTGGCCAAACGCGGCCGGCTGCTCGCCTACCCGCACCGGGGGTACTGGCGGCCGAGCGACACCGTCAACCAGCGGCTCGAACTGGACCGGGCCTGGGCGCGCGGCGACCGCCCCTGGGCCCTGTGGGAGCACGCGTGATCGCGCTGCGGCCCGGGCCGCTCACCCGGATCGCCGCGCTCGCCGCGCACTGCGACGACATCGCGATCGGCGCGGGAGGGACCCTTCTCACGATCTGCGCCGCGCGTCCCGGCCTGCGGGTGGACGCGCTCGTGCTGTCCGGCGGGGGCACCGAACGCGAGGAGGAGGAGCGGGCCGCGCTGGCCGCCTTCTGCCCGGGGGCGGACCTGCGGCTCACCGTCGGGAAGCTCCCGGACGGCCGGCTGCCCGCCCACTGGGAGGAGGCCAAGGCGGCCGTGGAGGAGCTGCGGGCCTGCGGCGATCCCGACCTGCTGCTCGCCCCGAACCGGGCCGACGCCCACCAGGACCACCGGGGTCTGGCCGAGCTGGTGCCCACCGCGTTCCGGAACCACCTCGCGCTCGGCTACGAGATCGCCAAATGGGACGCCGACCTCGGCCGGCCCTCGATCTACCAGCCGCTCGCCGACGAGATGGCCGAAGAGAAGGTCGCGCTGCTGCTGCGGCACTACCCCTCCCAGCGGCACCGCCCGTGGTACGACCGCGAGGCGTTCCTCGGTCTCGCCCGGCTCCGCGGGATCGAGTGCCACGCCCGCTACGCCGAAGCCTTCCACGTGACCAAGCTGACACTCGACCTGGAGAACTGATGCGCGTACTGCTGACCGGGCACCAGGGCTATCTCGGCACGGCGATGGCGCCGGTCCTCGCCGCCGCCGGGCACGAGGTCACCGGCCTGGACTCCGGGCTGTTCGCCGACTGCGTGCTCGGGCCGCCGCCGGCCGATCCGGAGGCGTACACGGTGGACCTGCGCGACGTCGAGCCGCGCCATCTCGCCGGGTTCGACGCGGTGGTCCACCTGGCCGCGCTGTCCAACGACCCGCTGGGCTCGCTCGCGCCGGAGCTGACCTACGAGATCAACCACCACGCGTCGGTACGGCTGGCCCGGCTGGCCAGGGACGCGGGCGTGCACCGGTTCCTGTACGCCTCCACGTGCTCTGTCTACGGGGCCTCCGGCGGTGACGACCTGCTGGACGAGGACGCCCCGCTCCGGCCCGTGACGCCGTACGCGGAGTCGAAGGTCCGGGTGGAAGACGACCTCGTCGCGTTGGCGGACGGCGACTTCAGCCCGGTGTTCCTCAGGAACGCCACCGCGTTCGGCTTCTCGCCCCGCCCGCGCGCCGACATCGTGCTGAACAACCTGGTCGGCCACGCGTACCTGAGCGGAGAGGTGCGGGTGCTGTCCGACGGCACGCCGTGGCGGCCGCTGGTCCACGCCCTGGACATCGCCGAGGCCTTCCGCGCCGCGCTCACCGCGCCCAGGGACGCGGTGCACACCAGGGCGTTCAACGTCGGCACCGAGCGGAACAACCTGACGGTCGCGGAGATCGCCGCCGAGGTCGTCGAGGCGGTGCCCGGCGCCGAGCTGGTCATCACCGGCGAGACCGGCGCCGATCCGCGGTCCTACCGGGTGGACTTCTCCCGGGTGCGGGCCGCCCTGCCCGGCTACGAGGCGCGCCGGACGGTCAAGGACGGGGCGGTGGAGCTGATCGACGCCTACCGGGGGTTCGGCCTGACCCGGGAGGCGTTCGACCGCCGTTTCACCCGGCTCGCCAGGCTCTCCGAACGCCGGGCGGCGGGCACCGTCGACGCGTCGCTGCGCCCGTGACCGACGGCGCCCGGATGCACGCGCTGGTGCGCCGTCTCTATCCGCTGTGCCGCAGCATCACCGGCGACGGCGTCCGGCGCACGCTGGAGATCGTGTCTGAGTCGATCCCGCTGGAGATCAGCGAGGTGCCGACCGGGACCGAGGTGCTCGACTGGACGGTCCCCAAGGAGTGGAACATCCGCGACGCCTACATCAAGGACCCGGCGGGGAACCGGGTGGTGGACTTCGCCCGGCTCAACCTGCACGTCGTCGGCTACAGCGTGCCGGTGTCGGCCACCATGACGCTGGACGAGCTGCGCCCGCACCTCCACACCCTGCCCGCGCAGCCCGACCTGGTGCCGTACCGGACCGGTTACTACGCCGAGACGTGGGGCTTCTGCCTGAGCGAGAACACGCTGGCCGCGCTCGGGCCGGGGCCGTACGAGGTGCGGGTGGACTCCACGCTCGCGGACGGGCACCTGACGTACGGCGAGCACGTGATCCCGGGGAGCGGCGCGGACGAGGTGCTGATCTCGTGCCACGTCTGCCACCCGTCCCTGGCGAACGACAACCTGGCCGGGATCGCGGTGGCGGCCCGGCTGGCCCGCCGGCTGGCCGGTAAGGAACTGCGGTACACCTACCGCTTCGTCTTCGCGCCGGGCACGATCGGCGCGATCACCTGGCTGGCACGCAACCGGGACCGTGTCTCCCGGATCAGGCACGGCGTCGTCCTGGCCTGCGCCGGGGACCGGGGCGCGCTCACCTACAAGCGGAGCAGGCGCGGGGACGCCGAGATCGACCGCGTGTTCGCGCACGTCCTGCGCGGGCGCGAGCACACGATCCGGGACTTCACGCCCTACGGCTACGACGAGCGGCAGTACTGCTCGCCCGGCTTCGACCTGCCGGTGGGCTCGCTGACCCGGACGCCGTACGCCGGATATCCGGAGTACCACACCTCGGCCGACGATCCGGACTTCGTGTCGGCCGAGGCCATGGAGGACACCCTGGACGCGCTCGAACGGGCGGTCGAGGTGCTGGAGCGGAACCGCCGTTACCGGAACCTGAGCCCGTACGGCGAGCCCCAGCTCGGACGGCGCGGCCTGTACGGCTCCCTCGGCGGGCGGAGCGACGCGGAGAGCCGGCAGATGGCGATGTTGTGGGTACTGAACCTCTCCGACGGCGACCACGACCTCCTCGACATCGCCGAGCGGTCCGGACTTCCGTTCGCCGCGGTGGCGGACGCGGCGGACGCCCTGCGCGGCGCGGGACTGGTGAAGGAGTAAGCGGCGATGACGCGGCTCAAGGTGGGCGACGTTGTGGAGGTTCGCAGCGAGGAGGAGATCCTCGCGACTCTGGACGAGAAGGGCGAGCTGGACAGCCTGCCCTTCATGCCGGAGATGCGGCGGTTCTGCGGGCGCAGGCTCGTCGTGCACAAGGTGGCGCACAAGCTCTGCGACACGATCAGCGGCACAGGCATGCGGCGGATGGAGGACACGGTCCACCTCGCCGAGGCACGGTGCGACGGCGCGGCGCACGGCGGCTGCCAGACGGCGTGCTCGCTGTACTGGAAGGAGGCGTGGCTGCGGCGGGCCGAGCCGGGCGAGCCGGAGCCGCCGGTCCCCGACCGGCCGCGGCGCTCGCTGCCCCTGCTGGAGGTCAACACCAGGCGGGAGCCGGGACCCGGAGGCGAGGAGCGGTTCCGCTGCCAGGCGACCGAGCTGCTGCGCGCCGCCCCCGAGCGGCTGCCGTTCAAGAACCTGGAGCAGTACGTCACGGACGTGCGGACCGGCAACGCGGGCGTCCTCTCCACCGCGCGCACGCTCTTCTTCGGGCTGTTCAACCGCGTACAGGCGGCGTCCCGCCGGCTGCCCCGGCGGTTGCGGTTCAGAGGCGGGCTGAGCTGGGGTTTCGTCGGTCCCGGCCCGAACAGCGGCGCGACGCCGACCGCCGCCTCCGACCTCAAGCCGGGAGAGCTGGTCCGGGTCAGGAGCAAGGAGGAGATCGTCGCCACCCTGAACGGCGAACGGTTCAACCGCGGCCTGGGGTTCGAGGAGGAGATGGCGCGCTACTGCGGGAAGGTGGCCCGCGTCCAGGCGCGGGTCGAACGGTGCATCGACGAGAAGACCGGCCGGATGCTCGAAATGCGGAACCCGTGCATCGTGCTGGAGCGGGTCGTGTGCGCGGGCGTCTACAAGGCGAACTGCCCGCGTGAGTTCCTCCCGTTCTGGCGGGAGATCTGGCTGGAGCGGGTCGGCGAGCCGGAACGCGGCCGGGACGGCGGGCTGGAACGCGGCCGGGACGGCGGGCTGGAATGAGGCTCCGGGAGGGCGGCACATGCGGGAGCACGGGGGCGCGGAGCCGGTGACGGCCGAGCCGTCCGGCGAGTCGCCGGACGGGAGCGCCGGGCACGTCGCGGAGATCGGCCGCAAGGCCGGCCGCGGCCTGGGCTGGAGCCTGCTGGGGACGCTGGCGACGCGGGCCGGATCCTTCGTGATGGGCCTGGCGCTCGCCCGCCTGCTGTCCCCGGCCGACTTCGGCGTCTACGCGGTGGCGCTGGCCGCCACGCAGCTCGTCATGGTGGTCAAGGACATCGGCGTCATGGCGGCGGTCGTGCAGTGGCGGGGCAGGCTGGAGGAGGTCGCGCCCACCGCCACGACCCTCGCCATGATCTCCGCCGTCACCCTGTACGGCGTCTTCTGGGTGGGCGCGCCGTACTTCTCCCGGCTGGCCGGCAGCGAGGAGGCGGTCCCGGTTGTCCGGCTGCTCACCGCGGTCATCCTGATCGAGGCGGTGACCGCGGTCCGCACCGCGGCGCTGCTGCGCGGGTTCCAGGTCGCCAAGACGTCCAGGGCGGTCCTGGCCGGCTTCGCGGTCAACGCCCCGGTGGCGATCGCGCTGGCCGCACACGGCGCCGGACCCTCCAGCTTCGCCTGGGGCCAGGTCGCCGGAGCCGTGGTCACCGGCGTCTCCATGCTCGGGTACGCCCGCCTGCCCTGGCGGATGGCGTTCGACCGGCGGACGGCGGCGCGGCTGCTGCGGTTCGGCGTCCCCTCGGCCGCGGGCATGGCCCTGGAGGCCGCGCTGCTCAACGTCGGCTACGTCATCGTCGGCGCGAACATGGGGCCGACGTGGACCGGCCTGTACCTGATGGCCTTCAACGTGTCGAGCTGGGTGCCCGGCCTGGTCGGCACCGCCGTCCGGTCGGTGTCGATCTCCGGGTTCTCGCGGCTGGCCGAGCGCGACCCGGACGCGCTGTCCGTGGGCGTGCAGCGTTCGGTGCCGATCCTGGTCGCCGCCGTGCTGCCGCTCGCCGTGCTGATGGGGGTGCTCGCCCGTCCGCTGATCCGGTTCCTGTACGGCGACGCCTGGATACCGTCCGCGGAGGTGCTGCGCTTTCTCGCGGTGCTGATGGTGGCGCGGATGCTCACCTCCTTCGCCCTGGACATCCTCAACGGGCAGGGCGCCACCCGCTCGACCGTCTGGATGAACCTCGGGCACGCCGCCGCGCTGGTGCCCGCGGTGATCGTCGGTACCCGGCTCGACGGCATCCGCGGCGCGGCGGTCGGCCAGGCGGCGGCCGCGCTCGTCGTCGCGCTGCCGCTCGCGGCGCTCGCCGTGCGGCGGGCGGGCGTACGGCTCGCTCCGATGCTCGCGGCTCTCGCCCGGCCGCTGGGCGGCGCGGCGCTCGCCCTCGGCGTCACCCTGGCCGTCGCGGCCCTCGCCGGGGAGAGCCCCCTCCCGCAGCTCGTGCTCGGGGGCGGCGCGGGCGTGCTCGTCTACGCCCTGGCCGTCGTCCCGATGGAGCGGCTCAAGACCGTGAGCAGGACGGTCCTGCGCGTCGCCGATCGCCGAGGAGGCTCATGATGCCCGGCCCCGACACCCTGGTGTCCGTCGGTCTTCCCGTACGCAACGGGGCCGGCCAACTGGAGGCCGCCGTACGGTCCGTGCTGGCCCAGGACCACGAGCGGCTGGAGCTCGTCATCTCCGACAACGCGTCCACCGACGGCACCGAGGAGCTGTGCCGGGCGCTCGCCCGGGAGGACGACCGGATCGTCTACCACCGGCAGCCGCGCGACGTCGGTGTGATCGGCAACTTCACCACGGCCCTGCGGCTGGCCAGGGGCGAGTTCTTCCGCTGGATAGGGGACGACGACCGGCTGGAGCCGCGGTACGTCTCCGGCGCGCTCGGGCCGTTCGCGGCGGACGACCGGCTGATCCTGGTCACCACCGGGATGTCGTACACCGACGTGGACGGCTCGGTCCTCCGGCCGAGCTACCGGGGCACCGGCATGCTCTCGGACGACCCGGTCGACCGGCTGACCGAGCTGTGGGAGACGGTGACCACCCAGCACCACGGGCTCGACCCGCTGTACGGCATGATGCGCCGCGCCGCGGTCGCCCGCATCCGCAGGCCCGTGATGATCCGCGAGGACGAGGTGTACGCCACGATGCTGTGCCTGGCCGCGCCCTGGGGGCACGTGCCCGAGGTACTGGCGCACCGCAACCTGCGCGGCCGCCGCCTGTCGCACATCGCCCGCGCGCTCGGCGTCCCCGCCTGGACCGCGCACTTCGCGACGACGCTGCAGTTCCGCGCGATGAACCGGTGCCTGCGGGACGTGGACCTCACCCCCGAGCAGCTCCGGCGGGCCCGCGCCCTGCTGCTGCGGATCTACGGCCGCCGTCAGCGGCAGGTGCTCGCGCACCGGAGCAGGAAGCTCGTCAGGCTCGCGGCCGGCCTGATCCGCTGACGCGCGCCGGTCACCGCCCCGAGCGGGTACGGCGGCGCGTCGCGGCCGCCACGGCGGCCCGCATCCCCCGCACGCTCCGGTGCCGCTGGAACGGCAGCTCGAAGACGGACGCGAACAGCCAGGCCGCGAGCACGGAGAGCGGCGCGGCCACGGCCGACATGGCGAGGAACAGCGGCACGCCGGACGGCAGGCGCGGGGCGAGCAGCAGCTCGGCCAGGGCCACCACGATCGGCGCGTGGATCAGGTAGAGGCTGTAGGAGAACGAGCCGAGCCGTCGCAGCGGCCGCGTGTCGAGCAGGCGGACCAGCGGCGCCGGGCGTCCGCGCGCGACGGCGGCCAGCAGGAGGCCGACGGCGGGCCCGACCGCCAGATCGACCCAGAAATAGTGCTCGACCGTCCACGCGGCTCCGGCCAGGGCGATCAGCAGCAGCACGGGCACGGCCGCCGCCGGAGCCGCCCAGGGCAGCGCCCGCGTCCACGGCGCGGGCACACCGCCGACCGCCCCCGCCGGTTCCACCCGTTCCGCCGGTTTCGCCGCCCCCGCCGCGACCGCGCCGATCGCGAACAGCACGGCGAACTGCGGGGTGAGCCGCATGAACAGGTCCACGGCGGGCACGTGCGGCGCGGCCAGCCCGATCGCGGCGACGAGGCAGGTGACCGCGCCGAGCAGGACGGCTGCTCCGGCCCGCCGCCGTACCAGCAGCATCAGCGGGAACGCCAGGTAGAGCTGGGCCTCCACCGCGATGGACCAGAAGGCGCCGTTGGGACTCGGCGCGCCGAAGAGGTCCTGCACCAGCAGCCCGTAGACGACCACCGACTTGGCCGTCGGCGGGCCCTGCCCCGGCTGGGGGACCAGCGTCCACGCCACGACGAGGCTGAACGCCAGGGCGGCCCAGTACGGCGGCAGGATGCGCCAGGCCCGGCGCCGGGCGAACCGGCGCAGGCCGTCCAGCCGCCACCCCGCCCGGGCCGGCGAGACGGCCAGGGAGAAGCCGGACAGCACGATGAACACCACCACGGCCAGGTGCCCGTAGGCGAGCCAGCCGGACCAGGCCGGGGCGGCGGCGGACGGGAAGCCGGGGAAGGACAGCAGCCAGCAGTGGTGCAGGACCACGAACAGGGCGGCCAGGCCGCGGATGCCGTCCAGCCCGGCGATCCGCGCGGGCGGCGCGGCCGCGGCGCCCGGAGGCGTCGCGGGAACGGTGGTGCGTCCTTCGGCGGACTCCATGCGCAGCGCCCCCGTGGCCCTCTCCGGATGTGGACGGCCGGTACGGACCCGGCCGGAGGGTTTATCGCTCCGGCGCGGCCCGGCGCAACACCGCGGGCGCCGGTCCGGATTACGGTCGTTTCCGGCGCGATTTCGGTCCTCCGACCTGCTGTAACAGGCGGGAAGCCGGCGACGATAACCCCCGGGCGACGGCCGGGCGATGACACGGTTCGCGGCCATCGGAGGCGAGGGGCGATCGGGGGGCGGATGGAGTTCTGGAAGGCCGTCGCCGCACTCGCCAGGAACCGGTTCGTCGGGCCGCCCCTGCTGGCGCTGGCGCTGGTGGCCGGCGTGGTCGCCTTCCTCGCCGTCCCCGGCGGATACCGTACGGACACGTCGCTCGTGCTCGCCACGCCGACCAACGGCGGCGTGCTCTCCAGGGACCCCAACCGGCCCACCGGGCAGGCCAACCCGCTGCTGCAGTTCAGCGACGCGCTGCGGACCGCGGCGAGCATCGTCATCCAGTCGCTGAACACCGAGGAGTCCAGGGCCCGGGTCGGCGCGCCCAAGGACGGCCCGGTGGACCTCGTGATCGACGACGGGCGCAGCAACCCGCGCGTTCTGGACATCTCCGGGCCGTACGTCTACATCGCGGTGGAGGCGCCCTCGGAGAAGACGGCGTCCGAGGTGCTCACGGCCACGCGACAGCGGGTCGTCGACGAGGTGGTCGACTGGCAGAAGGAGCTCGGCGCGCCGCCCGCGACCTTCCTGACCGTCGCCACCATCGTGCCGCCCTCCATGCCGGAGCCGGTCACCCGCGCGAGGTGGCAGGCGGCGGCCGGCGCCGGACTGCTGGTCCTGGCCGGCGGGCTCTGCGTCGCGTACGGCCTGGCCCGCCGGAAGGCACGCCGCGTCCGGCAGGAGACCCCGGCCGAGGCCGCCACCCCTGAGACGGCCGAGGAGTTCGAGAGGGCCGAGAACGCCATTCCCGAGACCGCGGAGAAGGTCGCGACGACCTCGGGCGACGACGGGGACTGAGCGCATGGACTTCTGGGGCACGGTGGGCGTCCTGTTCCGGCGGTGGTACGTCGCCCTTCCCGCCTTCCTGCTGGTGCTCGCCGGGGCGGCCGGCGTGTACGCCCGGTTCCCGAAGACCTACACCTCCACCTCGGCGTTCGTGCTCATGATCCCGCCGTCGGGTGGGAGCCTTCCGACCGACCCCGAATTCCCCAACCCGTTGACGAACCCGCTGGTCAACTTCGACGCCGGACTCGGCCTGTCCGCCTCGCTGCTCATCCAGGCGCTCAGCACGGCCGAGGTGGCCGCGAAGGTCGGCGTGACCCCCGGAGGCCGGACCACCTACACGATCAGCAACGGCACGACCAACCAGGAGCTGATGATCAGTCTTCCGTACATCGTCGTCACCGCGGAGGCGCCCACTCCTGAGGAGGCCCACCGGGTCGTCGTCCGGATCAACGAGCTGGCCAAGGAGGAACTGGTCCGGCAGCAGCGGGCGCTCCAGGCGCCGCCCGCCACCTACCTCACCACGCTGCAGGCGGTGCCGCCGACCGCGCCGGTGGAGAAGACGGGCAGCAGACTGCGCGCCCTCGTCGTGGCGCTGGCGATGGGCTGCTTCCTCAGCCTGGCCGCCACCTTCGCGGTGGAGAACTGGGCGTTCCGCCGTCGCGCGCACCGGGACGAGGACGGGGAGCCGCCGAGCCGCGCCGACGCGCCGACCGCGCCGGCCGCCTCCGCAGGGCTCGAACCCGCCGCGCCCCTGAGGCAGGCACCCGCCGTGCCCCCGGCCCACGGCCCCGTCGCGTCTCTGGGACAGGCACCCGCCGTGCCCCCGGCCCACGGGCCCGTCGCGTCTCTGGGACAGGCACCCTCCGCGCCTCCGGCCCACGGGCCCGTCGCGTCGCCTGGGCACGGCTAGCCGTGGCGCGCACCCCCTCCCGGCCCGGCCCCTTGCCCGCCTCGCGGCCCGCCTTCCGATCTGCCGGACGCGCCGTGGCGGTCGGCGGCCCCGGAGCGCGTTCGGCCGACGGCGCCACGCTGCTCGCCCTGTTCGTGCTGGCCCAGTTCGTCATCCCGGCCCGGCTGGTGCTGCGCGGGCTGCCCATGTCGCTGACGGTCGCCGACATCGTGGCGCTGCTCCTCCTGCTCCTCTGGCTGCTCGCCCAGTTCACCACCACGCTCGGCGTCGCCAAGGGCCGCAACCCGGTCCGCACCGGGATCTTCACGTACGGCATGGTCATGCTGACCTGCTACGGCTTCGCCGTTCTCGCGTACCTGCCGTCGGACGAGCTGAACCTCGCGGACCACTCGCTGGTGTTGCTGGTCGGCGCGGTCGGCCTGATGCTGGCGACCTGCGACGGAGTGCGCGCCCCGGACCGGCTCGACCTCGTGCTGAAGACCGTCGTGGTCGCCGGCGCCATCGTCTCCGTCGTCGCGTCGCTGCAGTACCTGCTGAATATCGACCTGACCACCCACATGGTGATCCCGGGGCTGCGGCACACGTCGGTGACGGACACCACGGCCGTGATGTCCCGGGCGGACCTGCGGCGGGTGGCCGGAACCCTCGGGCACCCCATCGAGCTCGGGGTGGTCTGCGCGATGATCATCCCGTTCGGGGCGCACTTCGCCTTCCAGGCGCGCAGCCGGGGAGAGCCGGCGCTCCGCTGGTGGCTGTGCACCGTGCTGATCGCGGCCGGGCTGATGTTCTCGGTGTCCAGGTCGGCCGTGCTCGGCCTGGCGGCCATCGGGTGCGTGCTGTTCGTGGGCTGGCCGGTCCGGCGCTGGCTGGTCACCCTGGCGGCGCTCGTCGCCTTCCTCGGCGCCGTGAAGGTCGCCGCGCCGGGGCTGCTCGGCACGTTCTTCAGTCTGTTCGCCAACGCGGCCTCGGACGACAGCATCCTCTACCGGACGCACGACTATCCGTTCGCGATGCTGGAGGCGGCCAAGCACCCGATCTTCGGCAGAGGCGCCGGCACCTGGTACGCGTACAAGCACCAGGTGTTCGACAACCAGTACCTCCTGTCGCTGGTGGAGACGGGCGTGGTCGGCGCGGTGGCGTTCGTCGCGGTCATCCTGTGCGGGCTGGTCGTCGCGCTGCGGGCGCGCGCGCTCAGCGCGGACGAGAACGTCCGCAACCTCGCCCTCACGATCGCCGCGTGCCTGCTCGTGCCGCTCGTCGGGGCGGCCACCTTCGACCTGCTGTCCTACCCGGGGGTCACCGCCCTGATGTTCCTGCTGATCGGGGCGGCGGGCGCGATGCTGCGGATGGCGCGGGACGGCGTCACCGGCGGCGGAGGCGTCGGCGACGCCGGTGGCGGGGTCAGCCGGGCGTGACCGTTCCGCCGTCCTCCCAGGTGTTGCCCCGCCAGACGTTGCCCCTGCCGTGCGCGTCCCAGTACGCCACCGGACCGGCGGAGCCGCCGTTCCGCCACACCCTCCGGCTGAACACGTTGTCGACGATCTTCACGTTGGAGGAGGCGCCCTTGCCGCCCGCCCCCGCGTACAGGGTCCAGCCTCCTCCGGCGAGAAGGTTGTCCTGGACGGTGACGTTACGCACGACGCCGAAGTCCTGGAACAGCGAGACGGCGCCGGTCTGGTCGAGGGTGTTGACGATGGTGTTGTGCCGGATGATCAGTTCGGTGCCCTCGACGGCGGGCCCGTTACTCATGATCATGTCGGTGTGGTCGCCGGAATAGTACTTGGGATCGTGGAGGTAGGAGTCCTCGACCAGTCCCTGGTCCGTGGAGACGCCCTTCGAGATCGTGTGGATCTCCACCCGGCGCACAGTGATCATCACGCCCTGGTTGAGTATGCCGAACTGCGTGCGCCGCCTGCCGTTACCGAAGACCTCCGAGTCCTCGACGGTCAGTCCGGTGTGCCCCTTCCGCTGGAGGATGCCCCAGTAGTCGGAGACGCCGCGGACGCGGGTGTTCCGGATCGTCACGTTGTCGGCCTCGACGGTGATGGAGCCGGTGACCTCCAGCCCGTCGACGACCATGCCGTCCCTGGTCACCGTGAACGACGTGGACGGCCGCAGCCGTACGCCGGGGGGAACGCCGGTGTCGTCCGGGCCGGGCCAGGCGCGCGCCGGTGCGGGCGGAGTGGGCGTCCGCACGGTAGGGGTGGGCCGGTGTCCCGGCCGTCCGGACGCGTGGACGCCGGTCGGCGTGGCGGCGGACGGGTCGCCCGGCGGGTTCGCGCGGCAGCCGGACACCAGGGGAAGCAGGGCCGAGACGGCGGCGATCCATGCCGTCGCCCCGCCGCGTACGGGACGCGCCGGGACGCGGGAACGCGGGGAGGAGGGCGCGACCGTGGTGGCCCCTGTGGTGGGCTCTGTGGCGGGCTCTGTGGCGGGCTCTGCGGCGGGCTCCAGGAGGTACGGCTCCATCGCCCCATCGTGCGCGTGGGAGGGCGCTCCGGGGGCCGGTATCGGGAGATCCGTCACCGGTCGCGGCCGCGCCGGCTGACCAGGTCCACCAGGGCGGGCGGCGTCCACCGCTTCGCCGCCTGCCGCAGCGTGCTCTTCCACTCCTCGCCGGGCCGCTGCTTGAACACCGTGGTGTGGTCCTCGCCGGTCTCCTCGCCGGGCCGGCCGTTCGTGTAGTAGTAGAGCGCCATCGACCGCCGGGCCCGGTCCTCGGGGCAGGTGAGCGGGTCCGGATGCCCGTGGTTCGCGTCGTCGGTGGTCGCGAACACCACGAAGCGGTTGAAAACCGGCAGGATCTTGTGCTCGCAGCGGGTCATCTCCCGGTTCCAGAGCTGGAGGTGCCCGCCGTAGTCCTCCTCCCAGTCCTTGTTGAGGTAGAGCAGGCCGTTGAGCCGGCGGTCGAGGCCGAGCCTGCGGTGCCGGTTGAAGTCGGCGTGCACCTTCAGGAAGCCGCCCGGCCTGATCTGGTGCAGCCCGCCGCCCTCATAGTGCGGGTCGGAGACGAGCCGCCCGATCCCGGTCAGCCGTTCCAGGAAGTCGACGAAGACCTGGCCGTTGAACTCGGCGAGCAGGTGGCGGGTGGCCGGGCCCATCCGCTCGGTGTCGGCCAGCGCGAGCTTGATCTCGCGGGAGCTGTCGAACTGCTGCCAGCTCCGGTCCCGGGGCTCGGGGAACTCGTCCAGGACCGGCTCCAGGACGTCCGGCGGCAGGAAGTCGTCGATCACCACGTGCCGGAAGGGCGTCGCGGCCTGGAACCGCGGGCGCAGCCGATCGGCCATCGGGAGCAGATCATCCCGGCGAAAGGTGAACGTCTGGGTATCCGGCATCGCTCGTCCCTCGCTGTGTCTACTTTGCCTCGCTGCGCTCGGCGGCTCGGGGCGCCCGAAGTCGGCTCGTGCCCTCGTCACGTCCTCACTCCTTCGTCGCTCCGGGCGTTCCTCGGTTACTTCACCGCCGCGCCCCTCGCAGGCCCGCTCGCTCCTCAGTCCAGACACCGCCGCGCCCGTGTCTATTTGCGCTCGCTCCGCTCGCGCGGGCTCGGGGCGCCCTCAGTCGATGTCTTCCCTCGTCGCTCGGAGTCGCTCGTCCCTCGCTCCCCACTCGCTCCTCAGTCCAGACACCGCCGCGCCCCTCGCGGGTGGGCGGCGGGCCTGGGGTTCACTTTGAATATCGTCCGGGGAAATGCCGGACGTTACGGTTTGCCCGCATGGAGCGGCAGTTCGGTCTCGCTCTCCGCGCGGCCCACATATCGGCCGTAATCTGGATGCTCGAATCGGTGCAGGGCATAAATGTTGTCATTCCACGGAGCGGGTACGGCGCGCTTGTGGCGGAGCCCGTGAATCGGGGCCAGCGTCATCACCGGGTTCGCCTCGTTGAACTCGCGAACCGCCGCCAGCTCGCCGACGCGGTCGTTGTGCAGGATCTGGTCGTCGTCGCCCACCGTGTCGTCCAGGTAGCAGAAGACCCGCGGCAGGAAGAACCGGTGGTCGCCCCGGAACACCCTGAGCGACGCGGCCGCCGACGAGTAGAAGTCCACGTCGATCGAGACGAACCCGATGGGCGCCGGCCGCTCGCGCTCCGCGAACCCGTCGGCGGTGTCCTCGATGTCCCCCATCACCAGCTTCGCGTCGGGAAGCCGGGCCCGCAGCGCGTCGAGGTCCATCGAGAAGTCCCCCTCGCGCCAGATGTACGGCAGATCGCGGTAGTCGACGGGCGTGGGCAGGCCCGCGCCCCGGTCGCAGCCGTACACGTCGATCCGCACACCGGTGGCGGCGGTGGCCCCGCGCGCCAGGCGGCTCAGCTCGACCAGGCCGTTGCCGCCCGCCACGCCGAACTCGATGACGCTGATCCGGTCCACGCCGAGCCTGCGGGCCAGCTCCGCCGCCTGCTGCACGCCGTACGCGTAGTGGGGGCGGGGGTGGAGGTCGAGGGCGCAGCGCAGTTCCCAGGAGCCGAACGGCAGCCGCCGCATCATGGCGAGCGCCGCCAGGCCGGGGTGGACGAGCAGCCGCAGAACGCGGACCAGTAATCGTTCGAATCCGTTCCGCAAGGAGGACGTCATGGGTTCGCCTTTCGGGAGAGCGCCGTAGGATCCGGGACGGCCCTATTCGGCTTCTACGGCGGTGATGGATTTGACCAGACCGGCGAGACGTTCGAAATAGAGCCGGGAGTGCGGAAAGTGCCGTCGTATTTCGGGCACGCTGAGCAGTTCGATCTCCAGCGCGATGTCCGGCGCCGAGTTCCGGTCCGGGGTCGGCGCGTGGATGAGCGGCCATTCAGGCCGGATTTCGGCGCGTACGACGACGGGCCGGGAACGGGAAACCGGGAAAGAGCGGTGTGGCTTTACCGGGAAGTACCGGTAGGGCGTCTGGATCCGGCGCCGCTCGGCCGGCGCAGGAC
This sequence comes from Microtetraspora fusca, assembly GCF_001570365.1. Classification (GTDB taxonomy): domain Bacteria; phylum Actinomycetota; class Actinomycetes; order Streptosporangiales; family Streptosporangiaceae; genus Microtetraspora; species Microtetraspora fusca. Next base: position 149,786 of record NZ_BBYK01000049.1, read on the forward strand.
GACGTCGCCGGGTCACCGGCGGCTCGCGTACCACTCGACGGTGCGGCGCAGGCCCTCGTCGAGCGGGGTCGTCGCCCGCCAGCCGATGATCTCGGCGGCCTCGGCGACGTCCGCGATCCGCTCGACGTCCATCACCCGGTCCGGGCGGGCGCCGAAGCGCGGCGGTGTCTCGCGTCCCACGATGGCGAACAGCCGCTCCACCACGTCGCGGACCGCCACCCCGGTGCCCGAGCCGATGTCGAAGACCCGGCCGACCGCCCGCTCGGAGCGCGCCGCGAGCACGAACGCCTCGGCGACGTCGTCGACGTACACCCAGTCCATCCGGCGCCTGCCGGCCGTCAGCGCGGGCTCCTCGCCGGCCAGCAGGCCGACCGTGACGTACGGGACGACCTTGGTGGTGTCCGGCTGGCCAGGGCCGAAGACCATGGCGACCCGCAGCACGGTCACGGAGAGCCCCCAGAGCTGGTGGAACAGCCGGGCGTACCCGGTCGCGGCCCACTTCGCCACGGCGTACGGGGACGAGGTGAGCGTCTCGCCCAGCTCCGGCCGCGCCTCCTCGACCGAACCGGCCACGACCACCCGGACGCCCGGCACCCCGGTGGCCGCGGTGAGCACGTTGACCGCGCTGGGCACGGTGTTGTGCAGGGTCGGAAGGAGGGCCGCCATGTCCCGCGAGCCGGTGACCTCGCTGGCCAGATGGAATACGACGGCGGGCCGCACATCGTGGATCACCCGGCGGATCTCGTCCGGATCCCGCAGGTCGGCGGTGTGCCAGACGATCCCGCTGTCCCCGGCCTCGTCGTTCGCGGGCGGGCGGCGGCTGGTGGCGTGGACCTCGGCGCCGAGCGAGTCGAGGCGCAGCGCGAGCCGCGACCCCAGGAACCCGGTCGCGCCGGTCACCAGGACCCGCGTCCCCTCCCAGTCATGCCGCTCGGGCCCGGTCACCGGCTCTGTCCCCGGCGCGCTCGCTGCATGGTCAGTGGCCCGGTTCCTGGCATGGTCACCGGTCGGTCACCCCTCTCCTGTCGGTGGCGGGCTGTTCCGGGCTATCGGTGGCGGGCGCACAGCGCCGCCCAGGACCCGGCGGCCAGGTCCCGCTCGCTGATCGCGGCGACCGGCAGCGGCCAGGGCACCGCGAGGTCGGGGTCGTCGTACCGCACGGAGACGTCCTCGGACGGGTCGTGCTCCCGGTCGATGCGATAGCACACGTCCGCCTCGGACAGCGCCTGGTAGCCGTGCAGCAGCCCCGGAGGCACGTACAGATGGGCGAAGGTCTCGTCGTCGAGCCGGACCGAGAGCCGCTCGCCGAAGGTGGGGGAGTGCGGCCTGGCGTCCACCAGGATGTCCAGGATCGCCCCGCGGGCGCAGCGGACCAGCTTGGCCTCGCCCCGCCCCGACCGGCCGTGCAGTCCGCGGATCGTGCCCCGCCGCGACCGCGACTGGCTGTCCTGGACGAAGGACGCGGGGTCGATTCCGTGCCGGGCGGCGACGGCCGTGTCGAACGTCCGAGTGAAGAGACCACGGTCGTCGTGGTGAGGGGTGGGCACGAAAAGCAGCACCCCCTCGATCGCCAGCCGCTCGACCCGCATCCGCCGCCTCCCGGTCCGCTCCTCGGATAGTCGCGCGAAGATCGCCCGTTGTTACGCGGTCGCGCCGGTCCGCGTCGGGTCGCCCGCGTCACTCCGGCAGGGCGCGCAGCCGCCGCGAGGGCCGGACCAGGGCGACCACCGCGGCCCTGGAGGTACGGCGGCCCGCCGCCGCGCGCAGCGCCTCACCGGCCAGGACCGCCAGGTAGAAGGCGGCCGAGGCGAGCCGCCCCCGCCTCCGGCGGAACAGCCGGACCCGGTTCGTGGTGAGCAGCGCCGCCAGCATCGTGTTGGTCTTGGCCTCGCCGCCGACATGCTCGATCACGGCGTCCGGCTCGTACCACAGCGTCCAGGACCGGTCGGCGGCGCGCAGCGCGAAGTCGGTCTCCTCGCTGTAGAGCAGGAACGACTCCTCCCACGGCCCGATGTCCCGGACGGCGGGCACCGCGACGAGCATCGCCGCGCCGGTGGCCCACATGGCCGGGCCCGGCCGCTCGTACCGGCGCGGGTCGTAGATCACCTCACCGAGGAGGCCGGCCCGGCGCCCGCCCACCAGGGCCTCCGCCACCGCCCCCCGCACCGTCGGGGCGCGGCGCAGCGACGCGTGCGTGTGCCCCTCCGGGCTCACCAGCCGCGGTACGGCGATGCCCCGGCCGGGCGGGCGGAGCGCGGCGGCGAGGGCGGCGAGCGCGCCGTCCCGCAGCCTGCAGTCCGGGTTGAGCACCAGGACGGCGTCGAGCTCCTCCAGGTCCAGCGAGGCGATCCCGGCGTTGATCGCCGCCGCGTACCCGGCGTTGCGGCCGAGCTGTACGGGGACGGCTCCCGCGCGCACGGCCAGCGCGACGGAGTCGTCCTTCGAGGCGTTGTCGGCCACCACGACCCGGCTGAGCCGTATGCCCCGGGCGCCCGCCGTGAGCGAGGAGAGGCAGTCGGGCAGCACGCGGGCACTGTTGTACGTCACGATCACGATCGCGATGCGGGGGGTGTCGGGCATCCCGGTGCTCCCGGCGCTCGGCTTCGTTCCGTCACGCGCATCGTAGGAGCGTCGCCGTGCCCCTGCCTATCACGTGGCCGATAGCGGACAGAGAACGACAAACGGGCCCCCGTTTCCGGAGGCCCGTTCGAACGCGGTCGGCGTCAGTTGATGCGCCAGGTGTCGCCGCCCAGGAGCAGGTCGGCGAGCTGCCCCTTGCCCTTGTCGGCGACGGACTGTTCGAGCTGCTCGTTCATCAGCGTGTCGTACGCCGGACGGTCCACAGAGCGGAAGATCCCGATCGGCACATGCTGGAACGCCGGCTCGTCCAGCCGCGACAGCGCGAACGCCAGGGAGGGGTCGGGCCGGTGCGCGTCGTGGACGAGGATCTCGCTCTCGGCCACCTCGGACCGGTTGACGACCTCGACGCCGCCGTACGGCGCGAGCCGTACGGCCTTGGCGTTGTCGCCGGTGCCGAAGACGATCGGCTGCCCGTGCTCCAGCCTGATGGTGATCTCGTCGCGGGTCTCCGGCGCCTTCAGGGAGTCGAAGGCGCCGTCGTTGAAGATGTTGCAGTTCTGGTAGATCTCGACCAGTGACGTGCCGCGGTGCGCGGCGGCCTCACGCAGCACGCTCTGCAGGTGCTTGCGGTCGGAGTCGATGGTCCGGGCGACGAATCCGGCCTCGGCCCCGATCGCCAGCGAGATCGGGTTGAACGGCTTGTCCAGCGACCCCATCGGCGTCGACTTGGTGATCTTCCCGACCTCGGAGGTGGGGGAGTACTGCCCCTTGGTCAGGCCGTAGATCCTGTTGTTGAACAGCAGGATGTTCAGGTTGACGTTGCGGCGCAGCGCGTGGATCAGGTGGTTGCCGCCGATCGAGAGCGCGTCGCCGTCACCGGTGATCACCCACACCGACAGGTCGGGGCGGGACGCCGCCAGGCCGGTCGCGATCGCCGGAGCCCGTCCGTGGATCGAGTGGAACCCGTACGTGTTCATGTAGTACGGGAACCGGGACGAGCAGCCGATGCCGGAGACGAAGACGATGTTCTCCCGGCGCAGGCCCAGCTCGGGCAGGAAGCTCTGGACGGCCGCGAGGATGGCGTAGTCACCGCAGCCGGGGCACCAGCGGACCTCCTGGTCGGACTTGAAGTCCTTGAGGGTCTGCTTGCCGTCGGCCTTGGGCACCAGCGCCAGGCCCTTGCCGTTGAGGCTCTCAGTCACTGTTGATCACGTCCTGGATGACACCGGCCAGTTCCTCGGCCTTGAACGGAAGCCCGCGCACGCGGTTGTAGCTGATCACATCGATGAGGAAGCGCGCGCGCAGAAGCAGCGCGAGCTGGCCGAGGTTGATCTCCGGGAGCAGCACCTTGTCGTAGGCGCGCAGCACGTCGCCGGTGTTGGCCGGCAACGGGTTGAGGTGCCGCAGGTGGGCCTGCGCGACCTTGCCGCCCTCCCGGCGCACCCGCCGCACCGCCGCCGCGATCGGCCCGTACGTCGATCCCCAGCCGAGGACCAGGACCCGGGCGTCGCCGTCGGGGTCGTCCACCTCCAGCGGCGGGACGTCGATGCCGTCGATCTTGGCCTGGCGGAGCCGGACCATGTGGTCGTGGTTGTTCGGGTCGTAGGAGATGTTGCCGCTGCCGTCGGCCTTCTCGATGCCGCCGATGCGGTGCTCCAGCCCGGGGGTGCCGGGGACGGCCCACGGGCGGGCCAGCGTCTCCGGGTCACGCTTGAACGGCAGGTAGGTCGTGCCGTCCTCGCCGTTGGGCTCGGTGGTGAACTCGATCGAGATGTCCGGCAGCTCGGAGACCTCCGGCACCCGCCACGGCTCGGAGCCGTTGGCCAGGTAACCGTCGGACAGCAGCATGACCGGCGTGCGGTACTTCAGCGCGATCCGCGCCGCCTCGATGGCCGCGTCGAAGCAGTCCGACGGCGTCGAGGGGGCCACGACCGGGACCGGCGACTCGCCGTTGCGGCCGAACATCGCCATCAGCAGGTCGGTCTGCTCGGTCTTGGTCGGCATGCCGGTCGAGGGGCCGGCGCGCTGCACGTCCACCACGATCAGCGGCAGCTCGGTCGCCACGGCGAGGCCGACCGTCTCGGCCTTCAGCGCGACGCCGGGGCCGGACGTGGTCGTCACGCCGAGCGCGCCGCCGAACGCGGCGCCGAGGGCGGCGCCCACCCCGGCGATCTCGTCCTCGGCCTGGAACGTTCTGATCCCGAACCGCTTGTGCTTGGACAGCTCGTGCAGGATGTCGGAGGCCGGGGTGATCGGGTAGGAGCCGAGGAACAGCGGCAGCCCCGACTGCACCGACGCCGCGATCAGACCGTACGCGAGCGCCTGGTTGCCGGAGATGTTCCGGTAGACGCCGGGGGCCAGCGTGGCCGGCTTGATCTCGTAGGAGACGGAGAACGACTCGGTGGTCTCGCCGTAGTTCCATCCGGCCTGGAAGGCGGCGACGTTGGCCTTGGCGATGTCGGGCTTCTTGGCGAACTTCGCCTCAAGGAACTTGATCGTCGCCTCGGTCGGCCGGTGGTACAGCCAGGAGAGCAGGCCGAGCGCGAACATGTTCTTGGCGCGCTCGGCGTCCTTCTTGGAGATCTCGAAGCCTTCGAGCGCCTTGACGGTCAGCGACGTGAGCGGCAGCGAGTGGACCCGCCACTCCGCGAGCGAGTCGTCCTCCAGCGGGTTGGCGGCGTAGCCCACCTTCTGCAGGTTGCGCTTGGTGAACTCGTCGGTGTTCGCGATGATGTCCGCGCCGCGCGGCAGGTCGCCGAGGTTCGCCTTGAGCGCCGCCGGGTTCATCGCCACGAGCACGTTCGGGGCGTCGCCGGGGGTGAGGATGTCGTGGTCGGCGAAGTGGAGCTGGAAGCTCGACACGCCGGGCAGGGTCCCTGCGGGGGCGCGGATCTCCGCCGGGAAGTTGGGGAGCGTCGAGAGGTCGTTGCCGAACTTCGCCGTCTCCGCGGTGAATCGGTCACCGGTCAGCTGCATGCCGTCACCGGAGTCGCCGGCGAACCGGATGATCACGCGATCGAGTTGCTGAACCTGCTTGGTCACAGCTGCTCAGTCCTCCTCGCCGCGCCAGGGCGTCTTAGCTCGTGGCACGTTGTTCTCTCCATGCTAGATCCATCATCTCCAGCGACGGGCCGCCGGCTTCACCCGGCTGGCGAATCGCTTCCCTGTCGTGGTGCGTGTCTCGAAGCGGTCAGGGGTCGGTCGTCGCCCCACCTCCACCGAGGGAAGCGAGAGGACGCTCTCTGCGGGGAGCAAAGAAGTCACCGGGCGCACGCGTCGATTGTCGCGCGAACCGCTCATCCCCAAGGTGTGACCTGCGTCGCATCCGGCGGCGGGAGGGGCCCGCCCACGGGGGCGCCCGCCGATGCGCGTATCGCTCGGAAAATCCATGGCCGTCGGATCGACGGCGCTGTCACGAACGTGGGCGACGCTTCGTTCGACACAACCCCGCAGCGACCCGGCACAGATCCACGTGCAAGCGGGCGAAGAGGATGTTGCGGGTCACGAGGTCCAACTATATGTCCCCGTGCCTTTCACGGTACCTGCGGACTCGGCGACCCGCCGGAAGGCGCGGCCTGCGGGCTCGGCGACCCGCCGGTGGACACGGCGCCCGCCGGCACGAGCGGGGAGGAATAGGTACGGCCCGCCACCATCCGGGTGGTGCCGTACAGCTCGGGCACGGTCACGAAGACGAAGCCGCGTTTGCCGAGCTCGTCGAGCACCTGGGGGAGCGCGTCCGCGGTCACCCGGTCGATGTCGCGCATCACGATGACGGAGCCGCGCCGGGTGTCGGCGACGACGCGCTTGGCGACCTCCTTCGGGTCCGCGCCGGCCACGTCGCCCGGGTCCACGTCGCCGCGCACGATCGACAGGCCGAACTCGCGCGCGGCGTCGGCCACCCTGGCGTCCGCCGCGCCGTACGGCGCCATGAGCAGCGACGGGGTCTGGCCGCTCGCCACGCCGATCGCGTGCTGGGCGCGCCGGATCTGGTCGTACATCATGCTGCCGGACAGCAGGGTGAGGTCGCGGTGGGTCCACGTCTGGCTGGCGACGAGGTCGCCCTGCTCGCACATCCGGCGCAGCACGCCGGGCGTCGCCGCCGCGTTCGTGCCGACCATGAAGAACGTCGCCCGCGCGCCGTGCGCGGACAGCGTCTCCAGCAGCCGCTCGGTGTACGGCCCCGGCCCGCCCTGGAACGTCAGGGCCACACAGCGGGCCACGGCGCAGTTCACCGAGCCGTTCATGGAACTGACGGCGACGGGGTTGTCGTCCATGGTCTTGGACAGGGGGCGGGTGGCCGTGGCGGCGACCGCCGCGCGGGCCAGGCGTCCGAACGGCGTCAGCAGCTCGTCGGCCTCCTTGCGCGGGATCGCCACGGCGACGCGGCCGACCGATCCCGGGCTGGACTCCTGGCCGTCGAACTCCACGACGAGATCGCCCCTGGCGTTGAAGTTGAGGGAGTCGTAGAGCTGGGGGTCCACCACGACGCTCTGGGCGTGGACCGGCGAGTCGGCGGGCAGGTGCCTGCGCACGATCGCCGAGAGCTGCTTGATGTTGACCACCAGGCCGGTGGAGTCCACCACCTTCTGGCCTTTCCGGTCGTACCAGAGGGTGCGGTAGGAATCGACCCAGGTGCGGCCGGTGAACCGGCTCTCCCGCAGCCGGACGGCGACGGCGTCCCGGGTGGCGGCGGTGAGATCCCAGTCCACGTTGTACTCCGGGACGGGCTGCCCCTCCCGGATCTGCGTCTTCTCGGAGAACCGCCGCGCCTTGGCGGCCAGCTCGTCCTTGAGCCGCCGCGTGAGCGCGGGCGCGTCCGGGAGGGTGGGATAGCTGGCGTGGACGTGCGGCTTGGCCGTGCCGCTGGAGATCGTGGCGACGGAGAGCCCCGCGACCCTGGCCGGGTCGGCGAAGACGAGGACCGTCGGCTCCGACTCGACGTCGACGTTCCTGTCCTTCTGACCGTTGAACAGCGGGAGGCCGCAGCTCGCCAGGACGACGACCAGGAGCGTGACGACGCCGGCCAAACCAAGTGGGGGCATGCCTGGAGCGTATGAGCGGATATGTCGGCTTTACCGGCTCTTTGTGTGATCACCGCGCATCTTTTGGCTGCGAACGGTGACAAGAGGGTGACGCGGTTATGATCGTGGCAGAAGCTGTACGGGCTCGGAGGCGAGCATGAACGGATATTTCAGCTCCTATCTCACCGTCGCCGTCCTCCTCGCGATCGGCCTGGCCGTCGTGTCCGGAGCGCTGCTCCTCAACCGGCTGCTGCGCCCCCACCGGCCCACCCCCGAGAAGCTGCTGACGTACGAGTGCGGCGTCGATCCGGTCGGCGAGGGCTGGGCACAGTCCCAGATCCGCTACTACGTCTTCACGTACCTGTACGTGGTCTTCGCGGTGGACGCGGTCTTCCTCTTCCCGTGGGCGACGATCTTCGCCGCTCCGGGGTTCGGGGTCGCCACGCTGGTCGAGATGTTCGTCTTCCTGGCCTTCATCGCCCTCGGCATCCTGTACGCCTGGCGCAAGCGCGTGCTCACCTGGACGTGATCGCCGCGCTGTGGCACGCTCCTCGCTCCATGGCCCCCTCAGCGATCGTGCAGGAATGCCCGCAGTGTGCGGCGTCCATCACCGGCGACAGCCGGTTCGTCATGTGGTGTCCGGAGTGCGAGTGGAACCTGCGCCGCCCGGACCACGACACGCCGTCCACCCGCCCCGGCCCGCTGTCGCGGCTCAGGGACCGCCTCGACGCGCGGTTCGCCGCCGGCCTCCACCGGCAGGTGCTCGATTCCGGGGTGGGCACGCCGTTCCGCGACCGCGGCAGGATCGCGGCGTACGCGCTCGCCTCGGCCGTCCACCTGTTCGCCCTGTCCATGCTGGTGGGCGGGGTGTGGCTGCTGGCCGCGACGTGGCCGAGCCCCTTCGGCGCCGTGTTCGGGATCGCGGGCGTCGGCTTCGCCTACCTGGCCCGCCCGCGGTTCGGACGCCTCGACCGTGACGCGCCGGCCCTCACCCGGCAGGAGGCCCCGGCCCTGTACGACCTGCTGGACCGCGTCGCGCGCGAGGCCGGGGCGCCGCCCGTGGACGTCGTCCTCGTGGACGGCAAGGTCAACGCCTCGTTCGGGACCGTCGGACTGCGCGGCACACGCGTGCTGACGATCGGGCTGCCGCTGTGGCAGATCCTGGAGCCGCGGGAACGCATCGCGCTGCTGGCCCACGAGTTGGGCCACTCCAGCAACGGCGACGTCCGCCGGATGCGGTACGTCGACAGCGCGATCGCCACGCTGTACGAGATCCACGGGGCCGCCGCCCGCGTGCACGTCCACGGCGGCCTGCGCGCCCTCGCCATCTCGATCGTGGTCAACATCCTCACGGGGCTGGTCCGGCTGCTCGTCGTCGGACTGATCATGGTCCTGGAGTCGCTGACGTACCGGGAGTCGCAGCTCGCCGAGTACGCGGCCGACGACAGGGCGGCCCGGATCGCGTCCCCGGTCGCGGTCGCCGGGCTGATGGACAAGCTGATCACGAGGGGGCCCGCCGCCTGCAGGCATCTGGAGTCGGCGGCGCATCGCGGCGGGGACCTGTGGGAGGGGCTGCGGGAGTACATGGCCGCGTTCCCGGAGACGGAGGGGGAGCGGCTGCGCCGGCTGGCCCGGCTGGAGCGGGCGCGCGTGGACGCCACCCATCCGCCGACCCACCTGCGCGCGGCGTTCGCCCTCTCCCGGGCGTACGGCGAGGCCGCCATCGTCACCACGGACGACGAGATGGAGCGCGTCCAGGCCGAGCTGGACGCGGCGGCCGGCCGGATCGCCCGTGAGATCGCCGACCGGGCGCGGGCGGCGCTCTACGAGTGATCCTCGGGCCGCGGGACGCCCGGCGCGGGGCCGTACGAAGGGTCGCCGGGCCGGTGACGGCTGTACCGGTGGCGAAGACGGGGGGAGAATGGCCGGTATGGCGGTGAACCTTCCGATGCCGACGGTCGGCCCGGCCTCCCGGCTGGCCCCCAAGCCGATGAAGTTCGTGCTCAACTGGGGCCGGCGATACTCACTGTGGGTGTTCAACTTCGGGCTGGCCTGCTGCGCGATCGAGTTCATCGCGACGTCGATGAGCCGGCACGACTTCATCAGGTTCGGGGTCATCCCGTTCGCCAACGGCCCCCGCCAGGCAGACCTCATGATCGTCTCGGGCACCGTCACCGACAAGATGGCCCCCGCCGTCAAGCGGCTCTACGAGCAGATGCCCGACCCCAAGTACGTCATCTCGTTCGGCGCCTGCTCCAACTGCGGCGGGCCGTACTGGGACTCCTACTGCGTGACCAAGGGCGTGGACCAGATCATCCCGGTCGACGTCTACGTCCCCGGCTGCCCGCCCCGGCCCGAGGCGCTGCTCCACGGGATCATGAAGCTCCAGGAGAAGATCGCCGCCGAGTCGCTCGGCGACCGTTACAAGGGCGGTGAGGCGTGACCGACTCCACGCAGGCCGGCACCGGCATCCGGGCCGCCCTCGAAACCAGGTACGGCTCGCGCGTCCGGCTGTCCGACTCCTTCGGCGAGCCGGTCGCCGACGTGGCGCCGGAGGACTGGGTCGACCTGCTGGCCTTCGCCAGGGCCGAGGGGTTCGTGTTCTTCGACTGGCTGACCGGCGTGGACGAGCCCCCCGACGCCTTCGCCGTCGTCGCGCACGTCTTCGACCCGGCGGCGAAGACCCACCTGATCGCGCGCACCCGGGTGCCGAGGGAGGACCCGCGGCTGCCCACCGCCAGCGGCGTCTTCCGCGGCGCCGACTGGCACGAGCGGGAGACGTTCGAGATGTTCGGCGTCGTCTTCGACGGGCACCCCGACCTGCGGCCGCTCCTGCTCCCGGACGGCTTCGAGGGGCATCCGCTGCGCAAGGACTTCGTGCTGGCCGCCCGGGTCGCCAAGGCGTGGCCCGGGGCCAAGGAGCCCGGCGAGTCCGGCCACGGGTCGCCGAGCCGCCGCAAGATGCTCCCGCCGGGCGTCCCGTCCGGCTGGGGCGCCGCACCCGACCAGGAGGAACGGCGAGGTGAGTGAGGTGCTCGACGTCGCGGTCCGCCTGGTCGTGATCGTGGTCGTGTTCCTCGCGTTGCCACTGGTCGTCGGGCAGATGGAGCACAAGGCGATGGCGCACATGCAGTCGCGCCTCGGCCCCATGTACGCCGGGCGGTTCCACGGCTGGGCCCAGCTCATCGCCGACGGCGTCAAGTTCGTCCAGAAGGAGGACGTCATCCCGGCGGCGGCCGACCGGCGGGTCTTCGCCCTCGCCCCGGCCGTGGCGCTCGTGCCGTACCTGATCGTGCTGGTCGTGATCCCGGTGGGGCCGGGGCTGTTCGGGGTGGACCTCGACGCCGGGCTGTTCTTCGTCCTCGCCGTCATGGGCGTCGGCGTGCTCGGCGCGATCATGGCCGGCTGGGCGTCGGCCAACAAGTACAGCGCGCTGGGCGGCATGCGGGCGGCGGCCCAGCTCGTGTCGTACGAGCTGCCGCTGGTGCTGGCGGCGTCCAGCGTGGCGATGGCGGCCGGCACGCTGTCGCTGCACGGCATCGTCGAGCAGTGGCGCTGGTGGTGGCTGCCCTGGCAGGCGATCGGCGGTGTGGTGTTCTTCGTCGCCGGGCTGGCCGAACTGCGCCGGCCGCCGTTCGACATGCCGATCGCCGAGTCCGAGATCATCATGGGGCCGATGACGGAGTACACGGGCCTCCGGTTCGCCCTGTTCATGCTCGCCGAATACGCCGGCATCGTGGTGCTGTCGGCGCTGACCACCGTGCTGTTCCTGGGCGGCTGGCATGGGCCGTTGCTGCCCGGCCCGGTGTGGACGCTTCTGAAGGTGCTCGCGCTGGCGTTCGTGGTGATCTGGGTGCGGGTGAGCTACCCGCGCCTGCGTGAGGACCAGCTCCAGAAGCTCGCCTGGGTCGGCCTGGTGCCGCTCGCCCTGCTCCAGCTCGCACTGACCGGCGTGGTCAAGCTGACCCTCTGACACCGACAGCTGGATCGCGGCGACCGCGATAGCTTCCGGTGTCCCGCTCGTCACCCAGGATGCCGACTACGACGACATGCCCGGCGTCGAGGTGATCAGGGTCTGAGGGGCGTGGCCGAGAGCACGTTCGGGCGGCCACGCTCCCTCAGGGCAGGTAGACGGTGTACTCCGTGAGCGTGCTGGTCAGGTCGGCGGGGAGGTTCGCCGTGACGCACACCTCCAGGGCCGAGCTGAACGTGCCGACCGTCTGCCGGGCCTGGATGATCTGCTCGACCAGCTCCTTGGTCATCCCCGGAAGCGTGGCGATCACCGCGGCCGGTGCGTGGTTCACGTCCACCAGGCCGCCGTCGTCGTACCGTCGCGGCAGGTCGGGACGGCCGATCCGCAGCTCCATGGCGAGCCCGGGGTCCTGCTCGGCCAGCTCGCGCGCCTCCTGGCGCAGCTCGCGGCGGTGCTGCGCGAACTGGATCGCCTGGTCGTTCCCGTACGCCACCGGGTCGGGGCGGGGGAAGACACGGCGGCGGATGGTGAAGGCATGGACGGTGGCGCCGAGGGAGTTCAGCAGCACGCTCGCGATGAACAGCGCCTCGCCCAGCGCACCGCTGGGACCGCTGGCGACCATGGTGACCGTGCCGACCAGATAGAGCGCCAGAGCGGCCCAGGCTGTCTGCGTGCGCAGCTTGAGCGCGGCGTAGAGGAAGGAGACCGGGGTGAGAAGCCCCATCGTTCCCAGCGGGACCAGCGACCAGAGGACGCTGAGGAACGCCCGGTCGCCCGGCGGGCGCGGCATCGGGGCGGGCATGCCGGGCATCGGGCGGTACGGCGTCGGCCCGTGTGGCCCCCGGTTGTAGGCGGGGTGCTGGGGAGGCGCCGCGGGCATCGCAGGTGTGTGCCCCTGCGGCATCGGGACTCCCGGGCGCCGAACCGGGGCCGTGGGCGCCTGGTCCACCTCCCCGCCGGGCCGCTGCGCGTCCGGCACCAGCCCGGGCGGGGTGGCCTGGCCCGGGGACCCTGGCGCGTACGGCATCTGCCTCCTCGCGCCGTCCGGCGACGGCTGTGGAGACCCGGGCGCCTGCCCGTGCGGTGTGGGTCCGTACGGCACCTGCCCGTACGGCGACTGTGGAGGAAGACCGGGGTGTGGGGGCCGCATAGTGGCAGAATAGGTCCTTTTTTACCGCTCCACTTGTGGACAACCAGTGGAGGAGCCTGTGGAAACTGTGGAAAACACAGAGGGATGGATCGGCGCATTCACGTGTCGTCCATCCTGCGCGATGATGGGGAATTGTGGCACGCATACCAGGAGAAGGGCTGGCCAAGGGGCTGGCGGTCACGTTCAAGCACATGGTGCGCAAATCAGTGACCCAGCAGTACCCCGAGGTGCACCCTGATCTGCCTCCTCGCAGCCGGGGCGTCATCGCCCTGGTCGAGGAGAACTGCACCGTCTGCATGCTCTGCGCCCGCGAGTGTCCCGACTGGTGCATCTATATCGATTCCCACAAGGAGACGCTGCCGGCCCCGGAGGGCGGGCGTCCCCGCGCGCGGAACGTGCTCGACCGGTTCGCCATCGACTTCTCGCTCTGCATGTACTGCGGCATCTGTGTCGAGGTGTGCCCCTTCGACGCCCTGTTCTGGGCTCCGGAGTTCGAGTACGCGGAATACGACATCCGCGACCTGCTTCACGAAAAGGACCGGCTGGGCGAGTGGGTGGAGAGCGTGCCGCCTCCGCCCCCACACGAGGTCGGCGCGGAGCCGCCCAAGGAGGCCGCCGCCGCGTCCCGCCCGGCTCGCCGTACCGACGGGGAGGCTGCCGGACCTGGGCGTTCGCGCGCCGAGGGCGGTTCCGGACGTTCGGACGAGACGGCCCGCCCCGGTGCCGCCGCCGGGGTGAGCGGCTCCGGTCCCGCCGATGTCGCGGCCACCCCGGGCGCCGCCGAGGCAGGAGCCCCCGCGGAGACCTCGGCGGCCGGTACGCGCGAGCCCGACGCCGAGGGAAGGACGGGGGCAGGCAGGCCCGGGGCCGACAGAGGGACGCGGGCCCGACGGGAGGCGCCACGCGGCCCGGCCGCGATCCGCGCGATCCGCCCGCCGGGAGCGCTGCCGAAGCGGCCGTCCGCGCCCGGCCCTTCCGGGACACCCGAGTCTCCCGAGGCATCCCGCCCGCCCGGCGCCCCCGAGACACCCCGGCCTGAGCCGTCCCGGCCACCGGAGTCCCCAGGGGCCGCCGGGCCTGCTGAATCTCCGGGCCCCGACTCCGCAGGGGGCGGCTCCGCCGGTCGGGCGTCCACCGGGGAGCCCACGGGACACGGCGAACCGCCACGCGGTGGGCCGTCCGGTCCCGAATCCACGGATCGTGAGTCCGCGGGTTCCGGATCCGCAGGCGGGCCGGCGCCGTCCACAGGGGCGGAGTCGTCCGCCGGACGGGAGGCCCCGGCTCGCCGCGAGCCACCGCGTGCCCTGCGGAACGTCCGCTCGATCCGGCCGCCCGGCTCCCTTCCGAAGAAGGACGCGCCACCCGATCGGGGAGGCGACGACGCGTGACATCGCAGGTGCCGGACCTGTGGCCGCCGAGCGGGCAGGAAGTCGTCTTCCTGCTGCTCGGCGTCGTCGCTCTCGGGTCCGCCCTGCTGGTGGTGACGACCAGACAGATCGTCCACGCCGCGCTCTGGCTGGTGGTCTGCTTCGGCGCGCTCGCCGGCGGCTATCTGGTGCTGACCGCCGAGTTCGTCGCGTGGGTCCAGGTGCTCATCTACGTGGGCGCGATCGTCGTCCTGCTGCTGTTCGGCATCATGCTGACCCGCGCGCCCATCGGCCGCAGCGCCGACCTCGACTCGGGCAACCGTGTCGCGGCCGCCACGGTGGCGGTGGCGACGGCGGCCGTCCTGGTGACCGTGGTCGTCCAGGGGTTCGCCGCCGCGTACACGCCGCTGGAGCCAGGCGGAGGCGCGGCGGCCACGCTGGGGGCGAGCATCTTCCGCTCGTGGGTCCTTCCCTTCGAGGCGCTGTCCGTGCTCCTGCTGGCCGCCCTGATCGGCGCCATCGTCCTCTCCCGCACCGACATCCGCCCGGCGAGTCCCGCCACCGACGCCTCCGGTGCGCCTTCTCGCGCTGTGGGTCCGGCGAACCCGGGGCCATCCTCGCGCGCGGCCGGCTCGGCCGATCCGGGCGCGCCGTCCGACGCGGCGGGCTCCGGCGCCGGAGGTCCGGCCGCCCCCAAGACACCGCCGCACCCTCCGGATCCGGACCCGTCCTCCGCGGACGGTTCCGGCGCGACCTCGGGCGAGACCGGCTCCGGCCGGGTCTCCCAGGACGGCGGTTGACGTGCACGTCGTCTATCCCGTCATCGTCTCCGCACTGTTGTTCTCCATCGGCGTCTACGGCGTGCTCGCCCGGCGCAACGCGATCCTCGTGCTGATGTCGGTCGAGCTGATGCTCAACGCGGTCAACCTCAATCTCGTCGTCTTCGACGTGTGGTTACGCGACCGGCTGCACGGCGGTCAGGTGCTCACGCTGTTCGTCATCGTGATCGCGGCGGCCGAGGTGGGGCTGGGCCTGGCGATCGTGCTCTCGGTCTTCAGGAACCGCCGGACCATCGACGTCGATCGGCTCCGGGACCTGAGCGAGCGCGATCTCATGAGCCCCGCGACCGCCGGGCCGCCCGGATCGGGCCCTGCCGCCCCACCCGAAGCCGGACCCGCCGGGCCATCCGGTCCCGGCGCGGCGGGGCCGCGGCCGGCCCCCTCAGGCTCGGGTTCCGCTGGAGCGCTCGACCTCTCGGAGGCCGGATGATCGTCCTGGCCGCTCTCGCCGTCCTGCTGCCGTTCACGGGAGCCGCCGCCGGGTTGCTCGGCTCGCGGGTCCCGCGCCGCCGCACCTCCGCCCGTACGGCACGGCGGCGGGCGGCGTGGTTCGCGGTCGCGCCCGTCGCGCTCGCGGCGGTGGCGGCGGTGTGGCTGGCCGGGTGGCAGGCCACCGGCGGCGGCGAGGTGGCGGCGTGGCCGGTCCGGATCGAGACCGGCTCCGTGCCCATCTCCGTCGGGCTCCAGGTGGGCGGGCTCGCGGCCCTCGTCGGCGTCCTCGTCACCGTCGTGGCGCTCGCGGTCCAGGTCTACTCCGTCGGATACATGCGGGACGACCCGCGCTATCCGTCGTACAGCTCGTTCATCAGCCTGTTCACCAGCGCCATGCTGCTCGTGGTCTACGCGGGCGACCTGATCGTCCTGTACGTCGGCTGGGAGATCATGGGCCTGTGCTCCTACCTGCTGATCGGGCACTGGTGGGAGGACCGGGCCAACTCGCGGGCGGCGGTCAAGGCGTTCCTCGTGACCCGGCTCGGTGACGTCGGATTCCTGTTCGGGATCTTCACCCTCGGGCTGTCGGCGGGCAGCTTCCGCATCGACGACATCCTCGCCGCCGACCTGCCGAAGGGCACGCTCGTCGCCGCGACGATGCTGCTCCTCGCGGGGGTCGCGGGCAAGAGCGCCCAGGTGCCGCTGCACACGTGGCTGCCGGACGCCATGGCCGGCCCGACCCCGATCAGCGCGCTCATCCACGCGGCCACCATGGTCGCGGCGGGCATCTTCGTGGTCGCCCGGCTCTACCCGGCCTTCCTGGCGGCCCAGCCGACGCTGGACGTGCTCGGCGTGATCGCCGCCGTGGGCATGCTGGGCGCGGCGCTCGCCGCCCTGGCGCAGGACGACCTCAAGCGGGTGCTGGCGTACTCGACGATCAGCCAGCTCGCGCTCATGGCGGGGGCGCTGGCGGCCGGGTCGGAGCACGCCGCGATCTTCCACCTGGTGACGCACGGCGCGTTCAAGGCGCTGCTGTTCCTCTGCGCGGGCGTGGTCATCCACCACGTCGAGTCGAACCTGATGAGTCACATGGGCGGCCTCCGCTCCGCCCTGCCCGTGACGTTCTGGACGATGACGATCGGATTCGCCGCGCTCGCCGGACTGCCGCCGGCCAGCGGTTTCTTCAGCAAGGACGCCGTGATCGCGGCCATCGAGCGCGCCCACGGCCCCGCGCAGCCCTTCCTGTACGGCTGCGCGCTCGTCACCGTGGGCGTGACGGGCGCCTACGCGGCCCGCGCCTGGCTGCGCACGTTCTTCGGCTCGCCGCGTACGGCCGTGCTGCCGCACGCGGGTGATCATGGACACCGCCGGGTGCCCCGCTCCATGCTGTGGCCGGTCGTGCTGCTCGCCGTACCCGCCCTGGGGCTCGGCTTCGCCGGGGTCCGCGACCTCGACGCGGAGTCGGCCGCGACCAGCGTGGTGATCGCGCTGCTCGGCGCGGGCGTCGTCTACGCGCTGTGGCGCGGCGCTCCGGAGCTGGACCCGGCGCGGATGCTCGGCCCCTTCCGCGCGCCGTGCGAGCGCGCCTTCTACCTGGACGCCGTCTACGACCGGCTGGTCGCCCGGCCGGTCCTGCGGCTCGCGCGCGGCGTGGTGCGCGCCGACGACCGGGTGGTCGACGGCGCCGTACGCGGGTCCGGGCGCGCGGCGGTCGGCCTGTCCGGGCTGCTGCGCCTCGCGCAGAACGGCAACGCCCAGCTCTACGTCACCGGCCTGCTCGCCGGGGTGTTGCTGATCGCGGTGGCGGTGGTGGTGCTGGGATGACGGAGGTGCCCCGCGCATGAGCTGGCTCCCGATCGCGATGCTCGCCGTCCCCCTGGTCGGCGCGGCCGTGCTGCTCCTCCCCGGGTTCGCCGGGCGGACGCCCCGCCGGTACGGCCTGGCCGTCTCCGGAGTGACACTGGCCCTCGCGGTCGTGCTGGCCGCGACCTTCGACTACGGCCACGCGGCCCGGATGCAGTTCGAGACCGACCTGTCGTGGATCCCGGGGCTGGCCCTGCGGTTCCACCTGGGCGTGGACGGCGTCTCGCTGCCGCTGGTCGTGCTGACCGCGCTGCTGACGTTCCTGTGCTTCGTCCACCTGGCCGGTCGGCCGTCGCGCCGGCCCCGCGCGCTGGTGTTCACGCTGCTGGTCCTCGAAACGGGCGTGATCGGCACGTTCCTCGCGCTCGATCTGCTGCTGTTCTTCGTGTTCTTCGAGGTGGTCCTCGTCCCGATGTACTTCGTGATCGCCGTCTGGGGCGGGCCGGGACGGCGGGCGGCGGCTGTCAAGTTCATCCTGTACACGCTGCTCGGATCCGCCGTCATGCTGCTGGGGCTGCTGGTCGTCTGGGCCCAGGCGGGGACGCTGGACATGGTGGCCCTCGCCCAGGGCCACGGCATCGCGCGTTCGGCGCAGATCGTGGCGTTCCTGGCGATCGGCGTCGGCCTGGCGGTCAAGGCGCCGATGTGGCCGCTGCACACCTGGCTGCCCGACGCGCACACCGAGGCGCCGACCGTGGGCTCGGTGCTGCTCGCCGGGGTGCTGCTCAAGATGGGCACGTACGGCTTCGCCCGCATCGCGATCCCGATCCTGCCGGAGGGCGCCGCCGCGCTCGCCCCCTGGCTCGGCGCGTTCGCGGTGATCGGCATCGTCTACGGCTCCCTGGCGTGTCTCGCGCAGCGCGACCTCAAGCGGATGATCGCGTACTCGTCGGTCGGGCACATGGGGTTCGTGCTGCTCGGCTTCGCGACGCTGACCCCGGTCGGCGTCAACGCCGCCCTCTTCGGCAACGTCGCGCACGGCCTGATCACCGGGCTGCTCTTCTTCATCGCCGGTGCCGTCAAGGACCGGTACGGCACGGCCGACATGGCGCGGCTGGGCGGCGGGATGCTGAGCCGCCTGCCGTACATCGGGTCGTTGCTGACCTTCGCCTGCGTCGCGTCGCTGGGGCTGCCGGGCCTGGCCGGGTTCTGGGGGGAGATGCTCGCGCTGTTCGGGGCGTTCCGGCCCGCCGCCGAGCTGTCCCGGCCGCTGTTCCTGGTCTTCATGGTGATCGGCGGCGTCGGCACCGTCCTGACCGCCGCGTACTTCCTGCGGATGCTCTCCCGGGTGACGCACGGGAGCCCGGCGGTGCCGGAGGGGCCGCCGGTCACGTCGGCGGAGGAGGTGCGCGAGGTCCTGGGCGGCGAGGGGCCGGTGGAACCGGTCGCCACGGGAACGGTCGTGGCCGCCGTCGCGGCTCCGGGCGCTCCGGGTTTCGGCGGGCTCGGGGAGCCGCCTGAACGGCGCGACGTGACCGCGTACGAGCTGGCCGCCTGGGTGCCGCTGGTCGTGCTGATCCTGATCTTCGGCCTCTGGCCGAAGGCGCTGCTGGCCACCACAACGCCGGCCGTGCAGGCCATCCTCCGGGGGGTGGGCGCGTGATCCAGTCCATCGACTACGTTGCGATCGGCGCGCCGCTGGCGCTCGCGCTGACGGCCGGGCTGGTGCTGCTGCTCGACGCCTTCCTGCCCCGCCGTACGCCGGGGCCGCTCGGGCTGGTCACGCTGGCCGGGGTCGTGGTCGCGGGCGGCTTCGTCGCGGCGCAGGCCCTCGGCGGCGGGGAGCGGCGCACGTTCTGCACGGGCGGCGGCGGGTGCTCCTTCGTGGTGGACGGGTTCACGCTCGTGCTGTCCGGGCTGGTACTCGGCGCCGGGGTCGTGGTCGTGCTGCTGTCGATGACCGAACTGGCGGAGCGGCGCATCCCGCCCGGCGAGTGGTACTTCCTGCTGCTGTGCGCCCTGACCGGTGCGGTCCTGCTGCCCGCCGCGCGCGACCTGGCCACGCTCGTCGTGGCGCTCGAACTGGTCTCCCTGCCGGTGTTCGCGCTGACCGCGCTGAAGCGGTACGACGGCCGGGCCTCCGAGGCGGCGCTCAAGCTCTTCCTCGTGTCGGTGATCTCCACCGCCGTCATGCTGTTCGGCGTCTCGCTGCTGTACGGGCTGACCGG
The DNA here is from genome assembly GCF_001570365.1 of Microtetraspora fusca. Lineage (GTDB taxonomy): Bacteria > Actinomycetota > Actinomycetes > Streptosporangiales > Streptosporangiaceae > Microtetraspora > Microtetraspora fusca. The sequence continues at coordinate 169,179 of NZ_BBYK01000049.1, forward strand.
GACGCTCTATCTGGAGCCGCTCTCGACGGCCCTCTCCGGTGCTCCCGCTCCCGGGGCGGTGTCCGTCGCGGTCGTGCTGGTCCTGGCCGGGTTCGCGTTCAAGGTGGCGGCGGTGCCGTTCCACTTCTGGGCGGGCGACGTCTACCAGGGCGCGCCCGTGCCGGTCGCGGCGCTGCTCTCGGTCGTCTCCAAGGCCGCCGGGTTCGCCGGACTGATCCTCGTCCTGACCGTCGGGCTGCCCGGGCAGGCGGCGCTGTGGGCGCCCCTCATCGCGGTCGTGGCCGCGTTGACCATGACCGCCGGGAACGTCCTCGCCCTGCGCCAGCGCGCCGCGCTGCGGCTGCTCGCCTGGTCGTCGGTCGCCCAGTCCGGCTACATCCTCGCCCCGCTCGCGGTGATCGCCGGGAGCGCCCGCGACGCCTCCGTGGTGTACCTCGTCATCTACGCCGCGATGAACCTCGGTGCGTTCGCGGTGGTCATGGCGGTCTCCCGTACGGCGGCGCGGGGCGAGCTGGACGGCTACCGCGGGCTCGCCTTCCGGCGGCCCGGAGCGGCGGTCGCGCTCGCCTTCTTCCTCCTCTGCCTGGCCGGCCTGCCGCCGGGGCTCGCCGGGCTGTTCGCCAAGGTCGTGGTGTTCCGCCAGATCGTGGAGGGCGGGCTCGGGTGGCTCGCCGTCGTCATGGCGGTCAACACGGTGATCGGGCTCTACTACTACATCGCCTGGACGGCCCGGCTGTTCACGCCCGCCCCGGCCGGGCCCGGGCGGGTGTCCGCGCCGGTGTCGGCCGTGCTCGCGGTGGGGATCGCGGTCCTGGTCACTCTGGCCTTTTCGGTCGCTCCGCAACTGGTGCTCTCCGTCGCCGGATGATCGTTTCCCAAGGGGAACGTTCTGCCTGGCCACACACGTTGGGAAGGGTGAACGCACCAAATCGGGAGCTCGTGAGGAGGGGGCGTGCACCACAACGGCCTGCGTACCGCGATCCTTCTGGGGGCTCTCTCCGCGTTGATTCTGGTCGCGGGGGCCTGGCTCGGAGGCGGCTCCGGTGTGCGGCTGGCCCTCGTGATCGCGCTGCTGACCAACGGGATCGCCTATTTCTTCTCCGACCGGATCGCCCTCTCCGCGATGCGGGCGCGCCCCGTCAGCGAGGTGGAGCAGCCGGTCCTCTACCGCATCGTCCGCGAGCTGTCCTACGACGCGCGCCAGCCGATGCCCCGGATCTACGTCTCCCCGACCATGCAGCCCAACGCGTTCGCCACGGGACGGAACCCGCGCAACGCGGCCGTCTGCGTCACCCACGGCCTCCTCACGATGCTGGACGCGCGGGAGCTCAGGGGAGTGATCGGGCACGAGCTGTCCCACGTCTACAACCGGGACATCCTGATCTCGTCGGTCGCCGGAGCGCTGGCCACGATGATCACGTACTTCGGATACGTCGGGATGTTCTTCGGTTCGGACGACGACGATGGCCCGGGCTTCCTCGGCGCGCTGCTCATGATGATCCTGGGCCCGGTGGCCGCGTCCATGATTCAGATGGCGATCTCCCGCTCGCGCGAGTTCGCCGCCGACGAGTCGAGCGCCCGGCTCACCGGCGACCCGCTGGCGCTGGCCTCGGCGCTCCGCAAGATAGAGATGGGCACCCGGCGGCTGCCGCTGCCGGAGAACGGCCGGCTGGCCTCGGCGAGCCACATGATGATCGCGAACCCCTTCCGCGGCGCGGGCGTCGGCAAGCTGTTCTCGACCCACCCGTCGACCGCCGAGCGGGTCGCCCGGCTGGAGCGGATGGCCGGCTACCGTCGCTGACCTCCTCCTCGGAGGGACGCGTGAGCTGGAGTGCCCCTCCCAGCACTAGACCGGTCACGTCGAGGCGAGGGTGCGTGACCGGTCTGTCGTTCGTACGCGGGTCCGTGGGGCGTGGGGTCATTCGCCCGGCAGCCACCACACGTAAACCTTGGAGCCGAGCTTGATCGTGTCGATCGTGCTCGTGGCGCCCGATTCGGGGTCGAGAGAGCGACGCACGATGCCGGTCGTGTCGCCGTCCTTGTTCGAGCGCAGATCCCACAGTGTCAGCGCGCCGGAGGCGTCCCAGCTGATCTGGTGGGGTGACTCGGTCTTCGGCACTTTCACGTCCACGGCGGCGCCGACACTGTCGGCCTCCAGGTCGTAGACGCGCAGGCGCAGCTTGTTCGACGACGTGCTGATCATGACGGCGACGCTGTTGCCGTCGTCCGCCACGGCCTGCGGCATGTTGTTGGCGACGACCTGCGGCACGACGCGGCGGGCGGTCGTGGCGCCGTTCTCGTCGAGGACGACGAACTCGGTGGTGTTCTCGCCGGTGTAGCGGGTCGCCAGAATGCGGCGGCCGTCGGGGCTGAAGCCCTGGGGGGAGAGCTTCGGCGAGATCTTGCTGACCTTGCCCGACTTGAGGTCGACGAGCAGCGTGGGGAGCTTGTCGTGTGCGTCCGAGTAGTCGAGCAGGATGCGCCGGCCGTCCTGCGACAGCTTGGCATCGACGTCGCCCATGCCGACGCCCTTGGGCAGGCGGGCCGTCGTACCGGGCAGCGCCCGAACCCGGTTCGTCGCGAAGTCGCGGACCACCAGCTTGCTGTCCGACTTGCGGAAGTAGGCCGCGTACCGACCGTCGCCGCTGAGGGCGAACTCGGACACCAGTTCCTTGTCGACCTTGCCGGCGGCGGTGACAGGGTTGACCCGGGCGTCGGTGAGCGTGCGGATCGTGCCGTCGCGCATGACGATCGTCCATTGCCCGCAGGGAATGTTGTATTCCTCGCCCTTCTTCAGGCACGCCTTCACCCGGGCGTAGCGGACCTCCCCCTTCGCGGCGGAGGAGGCTCCCGTTCTCGTCTCCGCGGTTGCGGCGGCGCCCGTACGCGCCTGGGCGGCGGCGGGGGCGGTCAGGACGGAGACCGTCGCGGCGACCGCGGCGGCGAGGATCGCCGTTTTCCTTGTCATCGCTTGCTCCTTTCGTCACCTGATAGATGCGGATCGTGGGCGAAAGGTTGCGTTACGAATCGGCCACGATGTGTCGCACATCACTTCCTTTCCTACTGTTCAAGTAGGAAAAGCGGTGGAAGATCCGCATATGGATGGTGTTTACTGCTTCTAGCCATTTGGGGCGTTTGAGTAGACAGATCACGGTGCCGGGAAGGTGTGGCATGGCGGATATCGACGAGCGCGGCGCATTCAGCCGTCGCGGGCTGCTCAAGGCGGCCGTCACCGGTGTGACCATCCTGTCCGCGGCCACGCTGCTTGAGGCGTGCGGAGCGGCGCCGGCGCGCGAGTCCGGGACGTCCGGATCGGGCGGGAGCGCCGCCGCGGGCACGGACACCGGCAAGGAGATCGAACTGCTCCGGGTCGCGCTGCCCGGGTCGCTGTCGAACCTCTATCCCGGCCAGGAGTCCGGCATCCTGAACTACTACGTCGCCGGGATCTGCATGGAGGGCCTGGTCGGCGTCGACACCTCCGGCGCGATCGTCCCCGCGCTCGCCTCCAAGGTCGAGCGCGCGTCGCCGACGACGTACGTCTACACGATCCGCGACGACGCGAAGTTCCACGACGGCAGCCCCGTCACCGCCGACGACATCCTCCACTCCATCGAGATGGCCAGGGACGCGAAGGTGTCGCCGAGCACGGCGAGCTACTGGGCCAACCTCGACAAGGCCACCAAGTCGGGCGCGAACGAGATCACGCTGACCAGCAAGACCGCCGACGAGGCGTTCGGCTGGATCCCGTCCAACGTCGACGCGCTGTGGATCGCGCCCAAGGCCGTCTGGGAGAAGGCGAAGAACCAGATCGGCACCGCGCAGTCCCCGCTGGTCGGCTCCGGGCCGTACAAGGTGACGGAGTTCGCCCCGGACTCGCACGTCGAGCTCACCCGCGTGGACACCTGGCGCGGTCCCCGGCCCAAGGTCGCCAAGATCCGCTTCGAGTTCATCGCCGACGACAACACGCGGCTGCTGGCGTGGCAGGCGAACAAGGCCGACATGTCGCTCAACGTGCCGCTCGCCCAGGCACGGCAGTGGGAGGCCGCCCCCGGCACCCGCGTCGTGTACGCGGCCGACCGCTCGTACGCGGGGCTCACCTTCAACGTCACGGCCAAGCCGTTCGACGACGTCCACGTGCGCAAGGCCGTCGCCCACGCGATCAACCGCGACGCGATCGTGAAGAACATCCTGCACGGCCGCGGCCAGGTCGCGACCGCGCTGTCCACTCCGGAGCAGTTCGGCGGCCTGTGGACACCCGAGCAGGCGACGAAGGAGCTGGCCGCGATCCCGCAGTACGCCTACGACCTGGAGCAGGCGAAGAAGGAGCTCGCCCAGTCATCGGTGCCGAACGGCTTCACCGCGTCGCTGTCGTACCCCAACACCGGCCCGCACCTCGGCACCGCCGCGCTCGCCTTCGCCGCGGACCTGAAGAAGATCGGCATCACGCTCGAGGTCAAGGAGCTGCCCATCGAGCAGTGGCTCGCCGAGCTGAACACCTTCCCGCCGCTGAGCTACATGTGGTACTTCAACACGACCGGCGACCCGGCCGAGCTCGCGAGCTGGTTCCTCGGCGAGGGCAACCCGGCGAAGTACGCGAACGACGGCGTCGCGGCCACCATGGCGAAGTCGGGCGCCGAGTCGGACCCGGCCCGGCGCGCCGCCCTGCTGGTCGAGGCGCAGAGCGCCCAGGCGGCGGACGTGGCGTACCTGCCGCTGTGGTGGGGGCAGTCGGCGATCGCCCTGAGCAGCGCGGTCGGCGTGCGGGACTACACCTCCTACACGCTGCTGGCCAACTGGCCGGACCACCTCTACGCGGCCAAGTGATCGGCATGACTCCGCGTCGACGGACGGGCGGGTGGACGGGCCGGTGAGGAGACCGTGAAGCGGCTGGTGACCGGCCCGGTGCCGGCCTTCGTGCTGCGCAGGGCCGGGGCGACGGTGCTGCTGCTGCTCGCCCTCTCGCTGCTGGTGTTCGCGCTGCTGTACCTCGCCCCCGGCGACGTCGCCCGCAACCTGCTCGGCACCCGCAACGTCACCCCGGAGGCCCTGGCCGAGATCCGCGCCCGGCACCACCTGGACGAGCCGTTCCTGCAGCAGTACTGGAGGTGGCTCACCCACGCCGTCACCGGCGACTTCGGCACCTCCATCCGTACCGGGCGCCCGATCGGACCGCTGATGCTGGAGAAGACCGGGATCACCGCGGCCACCGCCGGGCTGGCGTTCCTGCTGTCGGTCCTCGTCGGGGTCCCGGCGGGCGTCCTCACCGCCGTCCGCCGCGGCCGCTGGCTCGACCGGGTCCTGGTCACCGCCTCCGTCGTCGGGGTCAGCGCGCCCGGGTTCGCGGTCGGCCTCCTGCTGCTGTACGTCTTCGCGCTCGGCCTGGGCTGGTTCCCGATCTACGGCACCGGCGAGGGATTCTTCGACGCCCTCTGGCACCTCGCGCTGCCCGCCGTGGCGCTGGCCCTGGGCCTCGGGGCCTTCGTCGTCAAGCTGACCCGCGCCGCCGTCATCCGCGAACTCGACCAGGACTACGTGACCTTCGCCCGGGGGCGCGGGCTGTCGGAGGCCGCCACGCTGCGCATCGTCCTGCGCAACGCCGCGATCCCGATCGTCACCAGCCTGGGCCTGATGGTCGCCTACCTGTTCGGCGGCACCGTGCTCATCGAGGTCACCTTCGCCCTGCCCGGTCTCGGGTCGCTCATGGAGGAGTCGGTGCTGTTCAAGGACATCCCCGTGGTGCAGGCGCTGACGCTCGCCGTCGCCCTCGTGGTCTCCGCGACCGCGTTCCTGGTGGACCTGTCGTACCTGATCATCGATCCGCGCGTACGCGCCCGGACGGTGCGGCGATGAGGGCGATCGAGCCGCGGGCCGGGGCGGTGGGACGATGAGCCGGAAGTCGAACGCCGGACGGAGGCGCGTCCCGGTCGTCGCGATCCTGTCCGCCGCCCTGCTGGCCTTCGTCGCGATCTGCGCCCTCGCGCAGGAGATCATCGCGCCGAACGCGCTGGAGCAGGACATCTATCTCGGAGTGGTCGGCGGCGGCGTCGAGGGCCACCTGTTCGGGACCGACCAGCTCGGGCGCGACATCCTCCAGCTCTCGCTGGCCGGCGCGCGGTCCGCCCTGGCCGGCCCGCTGGTGGTCGCGGTCGGGTCGATGCTCATCGGGTTCTTCCTCGGCACGTACGCCGGCTACCGGGGCGGCATCGTCGACATGCTGGCCGGTCGCTACGCCGACCTGCTGCTCGCGCTGCCCGCGGTGCTGCTGGCCATCGTCGTCGCCGGACTGGTCGGCCGGGGCTACTGGGTCACCGTCGCCGTGCTGATCGTGCTCTTCTCGCCGTCGGACGTGCGACTGGTGCGCGGCGCGGTCATCGAGCAGGCCCCGCGGCCGTACATCGAGTCGGCGCGGGTGCTCGGCATCCGACCGTCGCGGATCATGTTCCGGCACATCGCGCCCAACATCGTGCCGATCGTGGTGGCGAACCTGCTGCTGAACGTCGCGTTCGCGCTGGTCGCGCTGTCCTCGCTGTCGTACCTGGGCCTCGGCGTCCCGCCGGGAGCGCCCGACTGGGGGCGGCAGCTCGCGGACGGCAGGCAGCTCCTCGGGGACAACCCGCTCGCAGCCGTCGTCCCGGGTGTGCTGATCATCCTGACCGCCACGGCGGTGAACCTGCTCGGCGACTGGCTCTCCGATCTGCTGGACCGACGGGTGGTGGCCCGATGACGACATCGACGGCGGCGGAACGTGCTTCGTTGCTCGCCGTACGCGATCTGCGCGTGATGTCGGCCGCCGGCGCCGTCGTCGCCGGGCTCGATCTCACCGTGGCGCCGGGCGAGACGGTCGCGATCGTGGGGGAGTCCGGGTCCGGCAAGTCGATGACCGTCAAGGCACTGACCGGGCTGCTGCCCGAGGGAGTGCACGCCACCGGGAGGATGGACCTCCCCGCCCGCGACCCCGGGCATCCCGGGCGTTCCGATGGCCAGGACGGGCTTTCGAGCCGGAACAGCACGGGAAGGCGGCCGGGCCTGGAGATCGACCTGGCCGCTCCCGGAGGCGCGTGGCGCGACGTGCGCGGGGGGCGCATCGCGCTGCTGCTCCAGGACCCCTTCACCTCGCTGTCCCCGGTGCATCGCTGCGGCGAGCAGATCGGCTGGGCGATCTCGGGGTCGGGCCGGGACGAGCGCGTCGCGCGGCTGCTGGCCGAGGTAGGGCTGCCCGCCGAGGTCGCCGGCAAGTACCCGTTCCAGCTCTCCGGCGGGATGCGCCAGCGGGTGGCGATCGCCGCCGGGCTGGCCGCCGACCCCGAGCTGCTGATCGCCGACGAGCCGACCACGGCACTCGACGTCACCACGCAGCACGAGGTCCTGGAGCTGATCGCCCGCCTCCAGCGCGAACGCGACATGGGGCTGATCCTGATCACCCACGACCTGCGCCTCGCCCGCAGCCGGGCCGACCGCGTCATGGTGATGTACGCGGGGCGGCTGATCGAGGAGGGATCGACCGCGCGCGTGCTCGACGCGCCCGCGCACCCGTACACCGCCCGGCTCGCGGCCTGCGATCCGCCGCTCACCCATCGGCTCACGGTGCTGCCGACGATCCCGGGCTCGGTTCCCCGGCCGTGGTCGGTCGGCGCGGAGTGCGCCTTCGCGGAGCGGTGCGCGTTCGCGATCGACGCCTGCCGTACGGCAGAGCCGTCGTTGGCCGAGGTGGCCGACGGTCACCGGGCCGCCTGCGTGCGCCCCGAAACGGCTGTCCTGCCCGTGCCCGCCGCGTCCGCCGATGCGCTCGCCCTGCGACCGGAGGCAACCGACGAGGCAGGCACTCCTGAGAAGGCCGCCGTGCCCGCGGCCGCTCCATCGGTGGAGCCGGACAGGGGGGCGGCGTCACCGTTGTTGCTCACCGTGGAGGGGCTGGCCAAGCGCTTCCCCGGCTCTGCCGTACCGGCGCTGGACGGGGTCGATCTGGAGATCGCGCCCGGAGAGGCGGTCGCGGTGGTCGGGGAGTCGGGGTCGGGCAAGACCACCCTCGCCCGGTGCGTCGTCGGCCTGGAACGGGCGGACGCCGGTCGCATCACCTTCCTCGGCAGCGCCACCGGTGCCAGGCGGGTGCAGATCGTCTTCCAGGACCCCTACTCCGCGCTCAACCCCGGGCTCACCGTCGGCACCTCGCTGGCCGAGGCGTTGCGGGCCGCGGGCCGGCCGAAGTCCGAGGTGGGGGAGCTGCTGGAGCTTGTGGGGCTTCCGGCGGCGTACGCCCGGCGCAGGCCGCGGGCGCTGTCGGGCGGCGAACGCCAGCGGGTCGCCATCGCCCGCGCCCTCGCGCCCCGCGCCGACCTGCTCGTCTGCGACGAGTCGGTCTCCGCGCTCGACGTGTCGGTCCAGGCGCAGGTCCTGAACCTGCTCGCCGACCTGCGGCGCAGGCTCGGGCTGACCCTGCTGTTCATCACCCACGACCTGGCCGTGGCCCGGCAGATCGCCGATCGCGTCTACGTGATGCACCACGGGCGCGTGGTGGAGACCGGCCCTGTCGACTCCGTGCTGGGCGCTCCGGCACACGAATACACCCAACGGCTGCTGGCCTCGATCCCGGCGGCGGACCAAGCGGACTGAAGAGGTTGCGCGTACATGTCTGAACGTGTTGTCCATCCGACCCACGCCGGTGCCCGGCTGGACGAGCCCGGGCGGATCGCCGCGGGACACGGCGACGGTCTGGTTGTGGCTGCGCGGGCTGTCGACGGGCTCGACATCGCCGTTCTGCCCGTGCACGGGGACGTGGGTCAGGTCGCCGAGGGGCTCCTCGACCACGTGCCCGAGGAGACGCTGCGCCATTGGCGGCTCGCCGGAGGCATCCAGGTACGCACCCTGGTCACGGCGCGGGTGGACGGCGTGCTGGTCGGGGCGGCCTTCGAGGTGCACCGGCCGCTGACCGCCTATCGGAAGATCGTCGATGTGTGGGCCCCGGACGAGCGGGTCGCCGACCTCCTGGTCGAGACGATCGAGGAGCGGGCCTGGCGGGAGGGCGCGGTCGCCGTCAAGCGGTGGTTCGCCGCCAAAGACTCCGAGCATGACGAACTCGGTGGCGCCCTGGAAGATCTCGACGGCTCCACCGGCCGTCCAGCCGGGGACCCCGCGGACCCCGGTAACCCTGCTGCCGCCGGGAAATCCGCCTGGCGACGGTCCCTGGAACGCGGCTACCGAGAGGCACCGGTTCCGGTATGGGCCGCGCCGGTCACCGCCGACCCTGCGGACACCGGGTACGGACAGGTGCGATGGCGGGGGGCGGCTCCCGATCGGGCTTTGCCGTACATGCGGCAGACCACGGACTTCACCTGCGGGCCGGTGGCGCTGCAGCTCGCGCTGTGCGGGCTGGGGCTGCAGGATCAGCCGGACCGGGGCGAGGAGATGCGCATGTGGCGCCAGGCCACGACCGTGGCCGGCTGCGACCCGCTCGGGCTGGCCCTCGCGGCGGCGGACCGGGGCGCGGTGCCCGAGGTGCTGCTCTCCACCGAACAGCCGACCCTGCTCGAACTGTGCACCACGGACGAGGAACGCGACCTGCGGCGGTTCATCCAGTCGGGCTTCCGCGCGGACCTGGCGGAGCGCGGGATCACGGTCGAGACGACGGTGTTCGATCTCGACCGGTTGCGCGCCGTGCTGGCCGACGGGGCCATCGCCCTGGTGCTGATCGAGCAGCTCGGCATGCACGCCGAGCCCTCGCCGCACTGGATCACCGTACACAGCGTGGACGGCGACATCTTCTACGCCAACGACCCGTGGACGGACGCGGACCTGGGTGAGACCTACCTCGACGCCCTGGACCTGCCGTTGCCCTCCGCGACGCTGGACCGGCTGGCCTGGTACGGCACGCCGAGCTATCGCAGCATGGTGGTGCTGCGCGCGGCCTGAGGCCGTGCCCGGTCAGAGCCGTTACGGCCTGGCCGGGCCCGGCAGCGCGCCGGATGCCCACGGCCCGACCCAACGGCGTTCCACACGACCGTCGGTGGCTCGGGCCCGGGCTCTTTCGCACGGAGGTCAGGACGCCGACTTCGGCGCCTCGCACTGGTACCCCTCAGGGCGGTCCGGATCGAGGGCGATCTGGCGCAGGACGGTCGCCTCCATCGAGATGCGGAACGTCTCCTTCCTGGCGCAGTCGTAGAACGTGTAGGAGCCCTCGCGCTCGCCCAGCAGCAGCAGTTCCTCGCCCCCGCGCAACGGCTTGCCCGACGCGCGGTCGACGGCGACGGCCCACTGGTCCTGGAACCCCACCATGGACAGCAGGATGCTGGAGCGCCCGGTGGTGGCCAGTTCGGTGGCGTCGCTCTCCATCTGGCCCATGAGCGCGAATCCGAGACCGATCCCCGTGAACCCGGCGACCACGATCTTCATGCCGGACCGGCCCACCGGCCGCGAGCGCAGCAGCCGGAACGGCACCAGGAAGGCCAGAACGCCGATGATCGTCGCCACGAGCACGACGGACACGACCGTCGCGCCCTCGTCCAGGTCCAGGTAGCCCAGGAACCCCCAGTAGCTCAGACCGCACCACAGCGCGCCCAGCGACGCGATCAGCCAGGGCCGTCGCCGTACGGCATGGAACAGCCAGGCGGACCAGCCGAGGGTGGCCTTGTTCACCAGCCAGCCGACCGCCACCAGGGTCCCGACGACCAGGGTGCCGCCGATCACCAGGAGGATCAGCGTGCCCACCAGCCGCCCGAACATGGTCGCCTGGTCGATGCCCGCCTGCTCCGGGCTGACGTTGAACACCCCGTAGACCTGCTGGATGCCCAGATAGAGCAGCGCGTACAGGGCAATGCCGATCGGCAGGATGACCGAGCCGCTGCGTTCGAGCAGGTCGACGACGCCGGTGCCGTCGGTCTCAGGGGTGGTCTCCGAGGTCGCCGACGCGGCTCTCAACCTGGTCAGCAGGCCGGGGCGTACGGCTTCCGGCGGCACCTGCCGCGCGGTCATGGGCAGGGGAGCTTCGGGGGGTGTGGAGGTCATGCGATCACCTGGCGCCTGGGTTGGGCGTGAGCGGCCGTACGGGCAGGCGGGACCCGTTCGGCCGTACAGAGGGAGGGGTTGACTCGTCTGCGCCCGAGGAGGCCCTGGCCGCTCGGCTTGCGGGATCGGCGGCGGGGCTTCGGCGCTGGGCGTGGCTCATTGGATCGGCGTCACTTACAGGGGCGGGAGATCGCTTACGCGGGTTCGACGGGCGCCGCGGCGGATCAGTCGGCGGGCATGGAGACCAGGGTCAGCAGGCGGGCGGCCCGCGCCCCGGTCTGGTAGCTGTGCTCGGCCTCCGACGAGAACCGGACCGCGTCCCCGGCGCGCAGCCGGACCGTCCAGGTCTCGATCTCCAGTGTCACCGCGCCGGAGAGCACGTAGGCGAACTCCTCCGACCCCCGGCCGTGCGGCGCGCTTTCATGGGCGTGCTCGGGCGGCAGCAGGGACTCGTAGATCTCGAAGCGACGCCGATCCATCGAACTCAGCAGCGTGCGCGCCGCCGCGTCGGCCGCCGTCCGCCGCATCACCTGCGGCTCGTACAGCGGGGTCCTGGTGATGTCGGCGAACGAGAGATCCAGGGCCTCGGCGATGCCGGAGAGGACCTCCACCGTGGGGTTGGCCAGGCCGCGTTCGATCTGCGACAGCAGAGCCTTGCTGAACCCGCATCGGTCGGCCAGATCGCGGATGCTGAGCCCTCGCGTGCGGCGGGCGTGCCGGACGTTTCCGGCGATCGCCGCCCGGACCTGCTCCGACAGGCTGGTCACCGCCACACCGCCGCCATTCGTGCTCCGGCCGTTTCGGGTACGGCTGCTTTCACCGCCGTGGGTCGTGGCGCGGGGGCAGACGCGGGCACCACGGCTCGGCGCGGTGGCCACGATCGTGCGCGACCGTGCTCGGGCCGCCGTGGCGAGGTGCCGGGCCTCCCGCCGCCCTGGCCCGGCCTCGCGGCCTGTTTCGGGGCCACGGGCCTTGCCGCGCCTGGCGCGGCCGTTTCGGGGACGGCAGCCCGCGGTGTGGCTGCCTTCGACGCTGCGAGCCTTGGCCGGAAGGCCGCTGTTGTCGATACGACCGGTGGTGGCGTGACCGCCCGTGACAGGGGTCGTCGCGTCGGCTTGCGTACGGTCTCCGCCCAAGGGGTGGGCAGGTCAGACGCGTGTCCCGCCCGGCGAGCCGTGAGCGCGGTCGCCGGTGGCCGTGGCTCTCGCCGTTCTCGTGGTCTCACGTGCCCTCGATGTGCCCTGCGGTGGAGTCCTCCAGCGAGATTATGCCAATCTTGGTGATTTGGCGGGACACAGCGAGGCTGAGGGCTTGGTCCCGGATTGAGCCCTGGCGGTATCGACAGCCGCAGAGGCAACGGGGACCGGAGCGTGGGGACGCCGGGGGCCGGACCGGCGACCCGGACGGGGCACCGCGATACGGGAGCGGTGACCCGTCCGGATCACCGCTCGGTCAACGGTAGTTCGTGAACTGCAGGGCGATGTCGAGGTCCTTGCCCTTGAGCAGGGAGATGACCTCCTGAAGGTCGTCCTTCTTCTTGGAGCTGACCCGGAGCTCGTCGCCCTGGATCTGCGCCTTGATGCCCTTCGGGCCCTCGTCCCGGATGAGCTTGGAGATCTTCTTGGCGTTCTCCTGGTCGATGCCCTCCTTGAGGCCGACCATCAGGCGGTACTCCTTGCCGGACAGCCTCGGCTCACCCGCGTCCAGGACCTTGAGGGAAAGGCCGCGCTTGACGATCTTGTCCTTGAACACGTCGAGAACGGCGTTCGCGCGCTCCTCGCTGTTCGCCTTGATCTCGACATCGTTCTGGCCGGACCAGGAGATGCTCGCTCCGGTTCCCTTGAAGTCGAACCGGTGCCCGACCTCCTTGACCGTCTGGTTCAGTGCGTTGTCCACCTCCTGGCGGTCGATCTTGCTGACCACGTCGAATGACGAATCTGCCAAAGCACAAACCTCTCTCACTGTTGGTCCGGCTCATCGTCGGGAGGCGCCCACACAGGTGTCACCACGATGCGCGCGGCTTTCCACGGGACCGACCCGTGACAGCTTCACGTATGGATCAGCCTATCGAGCATCATCCGATGCTGGGATGCAGGCAGGATTCGCCCCCTCCGCCGTCAATCGCGCTTGGTGGGCAGGGACGGCTCCTCGTCGGTCCAGCCCATCTGCCGGTAGGCCGTGAAGTTCTCGACCTTCGCGGTACGTCCGTCGGCGAGTTCGATCGTGCTCGTCGACGACTGCGAGAGCGGCAGACCCGTCTCGGGGTCGATCACCTGCACGATCTGGTAGACCCCCTCTCCTTCCCTGCCGTTCACCCGGTAGCCCAGAGCCTCACCTGTGCGGCCGAGCGGATCCTTCACCCTGCCCAGAGCTGTCATCTGGGGGAGGGTGGCCAGGAGGCGGTAGGCGGCGGCACGGACGGCAGGGGAGACCGGCAGACTGAAGACGATCTCCATGCAGTTCCCCTGCAGAGCCAGCTCCAGATCCTTTGGGTCGTTCTCGTAGCCGTGGCTCTTGGCCTGGGAGGTGATGCGCCGTTCGAGATAGGCGCGCAGCTCTCGCTCGTCGCTCGGTATACGGCGGAGCTCATCCCAGGTGACGAGCTCCGCCGTCAACGACCCGGCTGAGCCCTTCCACTTGCCGCGCAGCCGCTGGGCCACCTTCTCTTCCGCGGCGGCTCGTACCACCTCCGAGGAGTTGACCCCGACAAGTCCGGTCATGTCGAGCGGATACTTCCACTGGGTGGGCGAGCCGGCCTTACGCCAGGCGGCCTCGTCCTCGCCGGTCAACGGTTTCGCGCCGAGGTTCTGGGTGATCCACCAGCTCTGCCCGCCCTGCCGCCGCGCCAGCCACTGCTCCTTCGAGAACCGTCGTCTGATGATGTAGCCACGATCAGGCGAGGTCGCGTCCATGCCGGTGATCGTGACGGTACGCCAGTACGCGCCCGACGAGGGCGCCTTCATGGCGGCGGTCGCGGCGGCGAGCAGGATCTGGCGCGCCGACGGCTGGATCTCCGGCGAGGCCGTGGTCTGCGACGGGTTCGGGATCTGCCCGTCCGGCGTCACCACCAAGGTGACCACCAGGGTCGCGGCGGCGGCCAGGCCCACCGCGGACGCCAGCCACGGTACCGGCACGCGGAGTCGCTTCGCGCGCGGCCTGCCACTCTGCCCCGGCGGCTCGGACATGATCGAGGCCAGCAGCGTCCGGGCCCCCGCTCCGGACGCCTGCCCGGCCGGGTCGCCGTCCAGGTCGTCGTCGTGCACTCTGGCGAGATCGGTCAGGTTCACAGTGCGGTCCTCTCCACGAGCGGAAGGTCGATCCCGGCATCGGCCAGGGCACGGGCGAACCGCTTGCGCGCGCGGTGCAGGCGGACGCGTACGGCGTTGCGCGTGATCCCGAGCGTGCGCGCCACCTGCTCGGTGTCGAGCTTCTCCCAGGCGACCAGTGAGAGCAGCTCCCTGTCGTCGTCGCTCAGCGTCCTGAAGGCCTGGCCGAGCTGCGTGTACTCGCCCGGCGGTGAGCCGGCCAGTGCCGGGGAGGCGGCGAGTTGCTCCCGCAGCGCGGCGGTGCGCTGCTCATGTCGCCGTTCGCCGCGCCGGTGGTTGGCGAGGGTCCTGCGTGCCACGCCGTACAGCCAGAGCCGTGCCTCGTCCCCCGACGGGATCTCGTCGATGCGCCGCCACGCGGTGGCGAAGGTCTCGGCCACCACGTCGGCAGCGTCGTCGGGATCCTCACAGCGGCGCAGGACGTACCCGAGTATCGGGCGGTAGGCATGTTCGTATATCTGCACGAACCGGCCATGGGGATCGGATCCCATCCGGCCTCCTTCGTTGGATCATCGGTCACCACCTGCATGTCCGAAATATCGGCAGCATTACCGACCTGACCGGTGGACCGATAGGAAGCGCTGTCGCGCTCGGGATGCCGGAGCGCGGTCGAGAAGGCCGGGCGCGCCGCCTGGCCCTGGTCGGCCGCCACCGCGGAGATCCGCCCCTGGAACGACGCAGTGCCCCGAGCCGTGGAAGCTCGGAGCACTGGGAGACGAGCGATTCATATGGGGCGTGTCAGGCGCCGATCCTCAAGCCGCTGTCGGCTCCGCTCGTATCTTGGCGACCTTTGCGGTCCGTAGATTCAGAGGGTCTTGCGCATGACGACGCGGGGGGCGATCTCCAGGCCGAGCGCCCGCTCGTGCTCCACCAGGGCCCGCAGCTCGGGCCCCCAGCTCTCCGGCGGCAGCACCTCGAAACCGCGCCGGGCGTACCACGGGGCGTTCCACGGCACATCACGGAACGTCGTGAGAGTGATCGCGTCGCTCGTGGCCGCGGCCGCGTCGCAGACGGCCTCGATCAGCCGCGTCCCGACGCCCTGACCCTGGTGGTCCGGATGTACGGCGAGCTGGTCGAGATGCGTCAGGCCGTCCACCTGGCCGAGGAGGGCGAACCCCACCGGCGGCCGGCCCGCGACGATCACACGTCCAGGGTCGTCGCACTCCTCGATCATCGTCGTGCCGGGCGGGAAGACGATGCCCAACGGGACGAACGTCTGGTCGGCCGCGAGCTCGACCTGGACCAGCCCGGCGAGATCTTCCTTGTCAGCCCATCTGATCATTGGTCCATCATCTCGCGAGCCCGACGCCGCCCAGCCGTACGGTCTGGGGTCGGGACAAACCGGTGTCACGTCCACGCCCGAAGTCCGCTATTCTTCTACCTGTCGCCGCGAGAAGCGGAAGACAAGGCAGGTTGCCCGAGCGGCCAAAGGGAGCGGTCTGTAAAACCGTCGGCTCAGCCTACCCAGGTTCGAACCCTGGACCTGCCACCAGGGATTTTCCCAGCTCAGAGCCCCCTCCGGGGGCTCTTTTGCTTTCCCGGCCCATGCAGCCATGTGCCGCTCTGAGCGATCGTCTGTCACCGGTCCACCAATATGCGTGCAATGATCTTGGTGGTGTTTCCGCAGGTCACGGACCTCGTTGTGGCACATGCGTGACACGGGAGCGACCCTCCCATTGTCTGCGACGACGTGACATGATGTGGATCATGCTGACTCGAAAGGGCCATGCCGCGTAAGCCCCCCGGTGCTCTGCGAGTGCGGTGGAGCAGGTCATCCGAGCGCACGCCGCGTAAGCACATACGTGGGCTCTCAGCCAAGGCCAATGGCGCGATACGACTACTGGAAGATCAACGTTTCTGGCCCAATGCCATAGCCGACGCCCTGGATACCTACGCGAGCTTTCTCCGAGGTCGAGGCCGGTACGTCTACGTGAACTGGTCTTGCCCCTGCTGTGATCCGGTAGAGGCTCGTGATCGCTTGGAAGACGCCTTGCAGGCTCTTCCCGCCGCTGCTCGCTCTGAGCTACGCCTGGTTGTGGATCGACTGGACGATCAGTTCCGTAACCGCACCTTGCCCGACCCGAGAGCAGCGCCCGCGGCTGCGTGGTGGCACCGGCGCATGACGGGCTGGTGATGGCTTGATGGCTTGATGGCTTGATGGCTCAGGACGCAGGAAGGCCGCAGGGTCCCGGATGGCTTATCGGCGGCGCTGTGCGCGCCGGGAGCCCACCGACAGTGCCACTGCGCCGAGGGCGCAGGCGATGGCCGCCAGACGCGGTAGCCCGGCTAATCCTGGTGATGGCCCTTGCAGGTGAGGTCGGCGAGTTGGTAGCAGAGTTCCAGTGGCTGACGCCGGAAGATTCGAGAAGCCTAGACGCGGAAACCTTCGCCCGCGTGCGGTCTCCACTCGCTGACGTGACCGCATGCCCAATTCGCCTGGTCGATCTCCCAGACGTCGACCTTGTCGAGCTGGCCAACGCCGAACTGGACGAGAGTGAGCGTCGTTACGATCCTGATCTCTTTCGCGGTGTCGCGAGAAAAGCGCCTCCACTAACCTCGTGATGACCATGTGATGCGGCCCGACGGGCTTCCGCGCTTGTACGGCTGACGCCGAAGCGGATACGCCCCCACACCGCACGAATTCTTTCGTGCTGCCTGGGGGAAGCCTGTGACGGCGTTACGGCTATCCGTGGAGAGCCTGATTGTTTCGCCTAACGAAGCGGCGCTTGCTGAGCAGATCAGCGAGCATCTGCGGGTGACAACCGGCCACGGCCCCTCTCCTTCCGAGGCCAGATCATGGGAGCGGAGCCTTCCCGCACTGGCCAGAGACCTGGCCGACGCAGGGCTCAGCAAGGTCGAGATGCTTGTCGAGTACAAGCTTCCGCTGACCAGCAAGCGCGCTGACGTGGTGCTGGCCGGCGTGCACCCGCGTACCGGCGAGGACTCCTACGTCGTCATCGAGCTCAAGCAATGGAGTCGGGCGGAGCCGTCCGACCAGGGCGAGCATCTGGTCATCGTGGACGGCATGCCCGGCAGGGAACTGCTCAATCCCGCCGAGCAGGTCCGGCGCTACTGCGAGTACATGACCGACTTCCTGAGCGTGCTCAGAGAGCGGCCGCAGTCCGTCCACGGTGCCGCCTACCTGCACAATGCCATGGACCTCGATATCGACGGCCTGCATGACCAGGTGCGGGATGAGCGGAGCAGGCTCTTCACTAAGCAGCACCGCGGCGACTTTCACACCTACCTACGCGAACGTCTGGCCGACAAGCCGGGCGCCGAAGCCGCCGACCGGCTGCTGAGCAGCCCGGTCGCGCCGAGCAAGCAGCTCATGGCGTACGCCGCCAACGAGATTCGCGAGCGGGAGCAATTCACCCTCCTCGACGAGCAGCAGGTCGCCTACGAAATGGTCATGCGCGCCGTCGACAAGGCACGCCGCGCCGACTCCAAACAGGTCGTCGTCGTCACCGGCGGCCCCGGAAGCGGCAAGAGCGTGATCGCCCTCTCCCTGCTCGGTGAGCTCTACCGGCAAGGCAGGACCGCGCTGCACGCGACCGGCTCGCAATCGTTCACCCAGACCATGCGCCGCTATCCGGGCCGCGGCAGCACGCGGATCAAGAACCTCTTCATGTACTTCAACAGCTTCACCGATGCCGAGCAGAACAGCCTGGACGTCCTGATCTGCGATGAAGCGCACCGCATCCGCGAAACATCTACCAACCGCTTCACCCCCGCGGCGAAGCGCACCGGCCGACCCCAACTGGATGAGTTGATGGCCGCCGCCCGGGTGCCGGTGTTCCTGCTCGACGAACACCAGGTCGTACGGCCCGGTGAACTTGGCACCGTGCACGCCATCGAGCAGTACGCGCGGTCACGCGGCTACGCGATCAACCGCGTCTCCCTGGACGAACAATTCCGCTGCGGAGGCAGCCGCAAGTACGAGCAATGGGTCCTGCACCTGCTCGGACTCGACGGGGAAGGCCCGGCGGCATGGGGCGGCGACGAGGACTTCGAGGTACGGCTCGCGAACTCCCCTCAGGAACTCGAGGCAGCCCTACGCGCGAAGCCTGGCACCGCTCGCATGACCGCCGGTTTCTGCTGGCCGTGGAGCGAGCCGCGCCCCGACGACTCCCTCGTGGATGACGTCGTCATCGGCGACTGGTCACGGCCCTGGAACGTCAAGAAGGACCGAGCCGTGGGCGACGCACCGCCCAGCATGCTGTGGGCGACCGAACCGAGCGGCTTCGGCCAGGTCGGATGCATCTACACCGCCCAAGGTTTCGAGTACGACTGGTCTGGCGTCATCATCGGCCCCGACCTGGTGGCTCGCGATGGTTCCCTCGTGACAGTTCGTTCTGAGAACAAAGACCCCGCCTTCAAAAGCAAGAAGGCAGTACCGGATGCCGACTTCGACAAGCTCGCTCGCAACGTCTACAAAGTACTTCTCACACGAGGAATGCGCGGAACCATCATCTACGCAGCCGACCAGGCCACCCGCGACTTCCTTGCGGATCTGATACCTCCCCTCGGGACCTCGGCGCTCTCTGATGCCCCCTCTCCCACGCCAAAGTCACGCTAGAAAACCTGGCAATCGATCCATAAAGCCGCAATCCGTACGTCAGGATGCCTCCATGGAGAATGCGGTCTTAAGCGCCACAGGGCTGATGGAGCCGTCCGGGCTGGTCAGCGGTGGCGGACTTCGGCCCGGCGCGGCGGCCTGCCGGTCCGGGTCGTGTCCGCAGCCAGGACGAGTGGAACCCATCGGTCCGGCCTCGTGCCGGGAGACTCACATCAGGTGGGGAAAGGGCTCACTGAAAAAGACCAGGCCGGCCGAGGGCGAGGGCGGCGCGCCGCAGCGCGGCCTCGCAGGACCCTGGCTCAGGCGACGATAGGGGTCAGGAAAATCCAGACGTGGCCGAACGGGTCACGAAGCATTGACTGCCGAGCCCCGTAGGGCATGTCGGCCGGAGAGGAGAGAAGTTCGGCCCCGGCGGCCACGGCCTGGGCGGTCAGCGCGTCCACGTCCGGCACGTAGACGTGCAGGACAACGGATGCACCGCCTTCACCAGGGGGCGGGAACCGCGCGTCGGCGTCACCGAGCATGAGAGTGGAGCCCTGGACGCTGATCTCGGCGTGGACGATCCGCCCTTCATCCCCGTCGAGCCGGAAGAGTTCAGAGGCACCGAACGCCTTGACGTAGAACTCGATCGCCTCTGCGGCCCCGTCGACCATGATGTGGGGGATGACCGCGTACTTGTAATGCTCGGGAATCTCCATGCGGGCTACGGTAGGGACGCATCGATCGACCCGGCATCGGGCGAGGGACCCCTCCGCACTCCGTCGAAAGTCCTAGGCCGAGCCTCCGCCACCTCGGCCTGGCAGTACTCCCGGCACGACGCCGGACCGATGGATGGGCTCCGCTCGTCCCGGCTGCGGACACGCCCCGGACCGGTAGGCCACGGCGCTGGGCCGGAAGCCGCCCCACGTCGCCGGCGATCTCATGGACCGACCTGGACGCCAGGTTGAAAGGCTCAATCTTTCATGCCGCCAGAGCGTCATCAATCCTCCGGTTGGCGATATCCTGCTGGCCGTCGAGGCACTTCGCGTAGACCCGTAGAAGGACATCAACACTGTGACCGGCTCGCTCGGCCACGTCGGGGGCGGAGACTCCGGCATTGAGCCAGAGGGAGACGGCCGCATGCCGAAGGTCGTACGGCCGTCGAGCGAGCGGAGAGGCGACCTGGGCTGGTGTGAACGCGAGGAGCCGGGCATCCTGCCAGACCTCGGTATAGGCCGTCGAGGCGACCACTCCGCCGCGTTCGCTGCGGAAGATCCGGCCGTCCGGGCCGACGCCGAACTCTGCGATGTGTTGCCGAAGAATCTTGACCAGCGCCGGGGGGATCGGCACGGGGCGAACGTCGTCACGGCCGCGGTGCTTGAGGCCGCGTTCCTCGTGGGCGTCGCCCGTGTCGGTCCACTGGGTGTTGACCTCCGGGCGAGAGACATCGATGAGGAGCCGGCCCCAGCCGGTTTCCGGCAGGTGACAATCTTGCTGACGGAGGGCGACGGCCTCACCAGGGCGGAGAGCCGCGTAGTACATGCAGGCGAACAGGGCCATCAGCCGCCGGCCCCTGCCCCGCTTGCCCACATAGGTGACCGCCGTCAGCAACTCCTCTGCCTGTCGAGGGTTCACGACCACACGCGGGTCTACGGTCTCCGTCGTCTTGGGTGGCTTCCACTTGACCCTGTGCAGCGGGTTGGACGGCACCTCTTCCAGCTCTACGGCGTACTCAAGGACCGCATGCAGGACGGCCCGTTTGCGCCTGACCGTGTTCGCGCTGGCCGCCTTGCCGTCGAGGCGGAGCGCGAGTGCGTCGAGGGCGAGCCGCACGGTCTTGGTCTCGTTGAGTTCGGTCAGGTCGAGGGAGGCTGACTCGAGCCAGCGGACGGCCTTGGCGATCTCCGGAGATGCGTCTGGCCGTTTGTCCTCGGGGATGAGAGCGCACTTGCGCAGGGCCGTTCGCAGCGTGTCCGGATCGGGACGGCCAGGACGATCCTTGGTCAGTGCGGGCAGCACCGTGGAGAGCGCGTCAGACATGCTGTCCCTGGTCTTGGCCGCCGCGTGAGGCCACTTCATTTCGATGTACGCCCGGACGAAGTCGAAGACGGAACGCGCGGTCTTCGCCTTGATCATCGAGGCCGGTAGCCCGCTCTCGACCTCGAACAGCTCACCCCGCTTGGCTGCCTGCCGCAGATCCGAGAGGAAGCTCTCGGCGAGTGCTTTGGTCCGGAAGGTCTTCGAAGACCGCTTTCTAGCCACCTGCCACCGGACGACGTAGGACGGCGTCTTGCTGGACTTGTTCCGGTAGGTCTCGAAGAACTTCACGTCATAGGAGGTGCTCACGCAGCCTCCCGCAGGGTTTCAAGCCACGCCATGAGCTCGCTACGCCAGATGCGGAGTTCTCCGTTCGGGAGCTTGATGCACTTGGGTGCGTGGCCGATTTCGCGCCAACGGTAGAAGGTCCGGCGGGAGACGCCGCCGAGCTCGTCGAGCACCTCGGGCAGGGTGAGGAGCCGGTCATTGCGCGTCATCAGGCGTCACCTCCAAGGGCAGCCGAGGGCGACGGTAAGGCCGTGCCTGTCAACGAGGCGGCGAGGAGGGCGTCACCGGGTGTGAAGCCGCGCCCGACGTAGTGCCACTCGGAGATGACGAGAACGGTGTCTTCCTCGAAGAGGGGCAGGCGGCCGGTGGTGATGTCCTGGCCGATGGCGTGTTCGGCGCGGTCGGCCCGGATGTCACCGAGGGTGGTGGAGTAGTGGCGTGACCTTGTGGAGAAGTGGCCGCGGAAGCCGAGCATGTGTGCCCACTGGGTGAGCCGGAGGTCGGCCAGGTCGTCGAGCGCGCCCAGGCGGAGGCATTCGGCGATGAGCCGCCGGGCGTGCTCGCGTACCGGCAGCGCGGCCAGGTCCTCGGTAGGGAAGACGCGCCGGTCGAGGGTGCCGACGCATTCGGCGGCCTTGGTGGCGTACTTGGCGATGTAGCCCGCGACGGCCTGTTCGGTCAGGTCGCCGTCGAGGGTGATGGGGCGGGCGTCGATCTCGCGGCCCCAGCGCAGGACTCGCGCCGGCTCCCCCTCCACGGCCGGGATCGTGGCGGTAACCACCGAAGCGGCGTGCTGAACGGCCTGCCCCAGCAGAGGAAGGGTCGCCCAGGCCGGGGGAGTCGATGTCGGCCCGTCCGGGCCGTCGAGTCGAATCACGGCGTGGAAGTGGACGACGCCGCGCCGCTGGTATTCGGCGACCTTGGCGAAAGAGACGACGAGCTGCGCGCGCATCTCGGCGAGCGTGAGGCCACCGCTCTTGGCCAGGTGCCGGCGAAGCGCCTCAGCGAACCGCTTCCACAGCAGCGGGGCCGTGGCGTTGAACAGCACCGAGCCCGTGTAGTCGTAGCAGTCGGGGCACAGCGGCTCACCAAGGCATTCCTCATCAGCCCCGTGCCGCGCCATGCAGGCCAGGACACGCCCGTGCGGGCATCGAGTGGCGTCGCGCCGGGCGTGGCATGGGTGGATCTTGCCGTTCTTCTCGCGGCGGGTGTGAACGAGGCCGAAGGACGGTGCGGTGAGCGTGACGAACAGGCACGGGTGACCGGTCACCGTCGTGGGGACGCCTTTGCCGCCGACGAGGCCCGCGCGGATCAGGTGGTAGGTGTCGGCCCGGTAGGTCTCGGCGCAGGACGGGCAGCGGGAAGCGCGGCGGGTCTTGCACGGTACGCGAAGGACGCCGTCGGGTTCGGTCCGGGTGCTGTAGCGGTGTAGGAGTTCGCCGGTGGCCTGGTCCCAGTGCTCGACTCGGCCCCGGAGGTGGATCGGCTGTCGACAGCCGCCCGCGCGGCGGATCTGGGCTTCCCACCGGGAGTAGTTCGGGTCATCGAGCCGGGCGATCGCCCCGCGGATCGCGTGCGCATTGGTGAGAGATGCGGGCAAGATGGAGACCTCCTTTCACTCGTTGCGGGTGAGGGGATGGCCCCCGACCTGGCAGGCGTCTTGGCGGATGTACGGCCAGGCCGGGGGCGCTGACGGCTCAGCAGAGGCCGAGTCCGTCACAGTGGCGGCAGGTGTCGCCATAGGAGTCGAGGCCACCCCCGCCGCAGTGGCAGCACTGCCAGCGCAGAGGCGTGATCTCCGTGGTCTCCGGGGCGGGAGCCTGCTCGGCGTCGTTCACGCGGGTTATCTCCTCTCGCGGGGTGTAGTGGTGACGAAGACCCGCCAGTGATGCGGCCGGGTCCGGTCGAGGTAGGCCCGGGAGACGCCGGAGACGGTGAACGTCTGGCGCAGCCGGAACAGGGCATCGGCGATCTCGGCGCGGGTGCCATCGAGGCGGATTCGCATGATCAGTTCTCCTTTCGTCAGGCGGGTTCAGATGCGGTCCGCAGGGTGCGGAGCAGGTCTGAGGCGAGTTGGTTGGACACGCCCAGGCGGGCGCGCAGTAGGTCGCGGGTGATCGGCCTGCCGTGCTTGGAGTGGTGTTCGTCGGCCACCCGCCGGGCGTAGTCGACGAGCGCCGGGGACGGTTCTGGAGCGACGTCCTCGTCAGCAGGGACGGACACCGGTACGGCGGACGGGTCACCGGACGACGAAGACGAGCCGGGGACGGTCGAGGACGACGCCGGGACGACGGGCGGTGTAAGGGCTGGCGACCCCGACGGCGACGCCATGACCAGCGAGGACGCCGGGACAGAGGCGGAAGACGGTTCATGACGAGGTCCGGAAGCGCGACGCTCCAGCATCGAGACGGCGATGAGGAACGCGCCTGCCGGAGTTGCGGCGGTGAGCCAGCCCCACATGGTCGGTTCGGCTTGGTGGAGGTTGGCGGCCAGGGACAGGACGATCCCGGCGACCAGGACGAGCGTCGGCCATGACGCCCAGCCCTGCCGTACCCGGCCGGTCTTCTTGTCCCGCTGACGCTCCCGAGCCGCCATCACGCACGTGAGGTCGAGGCAGACGGCCACCGCCCAGGACATCCAGCCGGTTTGCCCGTGGGCGGTGGCGGTGTCACGGATGTGGGTGAACGATCCGGCACCCGCGATAGCAGCAAGGATCAGGACCGGCCCGGAGTCGAGCAGCCATGAGGCGAGGCGTCGCATCGTTACCCCCTTTCTGTCGGTTCAGGTGATCAGGTTCAGGCGGACAGGAGTTCGGACAGGTCGGCCTCATCCAGGCCGGAGGAGTGGCCGGGCCGGATGACCTCGGACCACTCCTGAGCAAGGTGCGACCAGGTACGAGCCGCGTACTCGGCGGCCAGCTCGGAGACGTAGAAGGACCGGGCGCGGTACCACTGGCCGTCTTGCGAAGCGACGATCGCGACGCCCGGTGTCTCTGCCGGAATCGCTCGCGCGGAGACGAGGGCGGCCGGGTCGAGGTCGCCGAGCGTCATCGTGGCCGTCTCCGGGTCGTTGACCCGGTGGCAGATCCGTCCCGAGCACTGCGCCCGCAGCGCGGTCACGCCGGGGCCAAGATCGGAGCCGATCCGCTGACCAGACAGGAACAGATAGATCCCGAACGCCCGCCCGAGCTGCCCCACCCGCAGCAGCGCCGTGGAGGTACGGGCGACCTCGTCTTTCTCGGACTTGTCGGCCATCAGGTACAGCTCGGCCAGCTCGTCGACCAGGACCACGACGGGCACCGGCCGCACTCCCGACGGGAGCTGCCAGATGTTCCGCGCTCCGGCCGTACGGCACAGGCCCATCCGGTCGACCATCAGCGCGACCAGGTCATCCAGCAGGCCGACCGATTCGGCCCGTGTGGTGGCCAGCGCCGATAGCCGAGGAGCGTAGGGGGTGAATTCCACGCCGCCCTTGAGGTCGAAGCCGACCAGCGCCACCGGTTGCGGGGCGAGCCCTACGATCAGCGCGTTCGCCAGGTTCGACTTGCCGGACTGCGTCGCGCCCGCGTTGATCCAGTGCGGGACGGTACGGAAGTCGATCGACCACAGGCCGCCGGTCTCCAGCCGCCCCACCGAGACTTTGAGCAGTTCCGACGATGGTGGGATGTGGTCGACCCGCACCAGCGGATCGCGCATGGTCGCGGCCAGGACCACCCGCCCCGGCCGGGGCGAGGAGACGCGGACCGCATGCACGCCCCAGGAGTGCGCGAGCCGTTCGGCGGCCTGGGCGTAGTCGGCGGGGATCTGGCCCTCAAGCGTCCACAAGGTGACCCGCCAGCCGTGCCGGGTCGGACGCGGTAGCCACATCCACGGCTTGGTGTCGACCGCGACTCGCTGGAAGCGCCGCCGCACCTTCACGATGCCGGTTGAGGCGATCGCGCCGGGGACGGTGGTGAACCACCAGCGTTGCCGCTTCTTGGTCAGCCCGCAGCCCAGGGCCACCTTGCGCCAGGTCGCCCGGACGGTCAGCGCGACGAGCGGGAAGCCGATGATCAGCCAGTACGAGCGGTAGTGGAAGCGTCGCCAGGCCCAGAGCCCGGCCACCAGGGCGGCCAAGGCTCCGAGCGTCTGGGCGAGCGTGTCAGGCATTGGCGCCCTCCTCGGCCGGGAGCAGCGCGGAGGCGCGGTAGGCGATGCCCCACTTCACCTCGCCGTCGCGGGTCTGCTCCCAGGGGTAGCCGATCAGCCCGACGGGGTTGATCTGCTGCCCACGCGTGACTGGAGGCTCTCCGGAGATGCCGATCTTGACGAGTTCGATGCGGCCGAAGTCGTCTTCGACGGAGGTGACGACCTCGTAGACGGTCTGGCCGTTCTTGTCGGTCTTGACCTCGCCGGTGTGCTGGTTGAGCAGGCGGGGCCGTGGGTCCTTGACGCAGGTGAAGGTGAGCTTGGCGGTGTCGACCGGGATCGGGATGGCGCGCATGGTGGTGACCTCCTTAGGATTCGTAGGTCAACATAGTTAACCTAGTTGGCTTGGTTGTCAATGTTCTCTCGGTTGGCTTGGTCGTTCTCCTGTGCTGAGATAGGAGTGATGGTCAAGAAGACGGGACGACCGGGTTACCTCCAGATCGCCGACGATCTGCGCGAACAGATCCGCGGCGGGGCTCTCGCGCCCGGCGCGCCGCTGCCGTCGACCGCCCAGCTCGCCGAGCAGTACGACGCCTCGCTGAGCATCGTGAAGATGGCCGTCGGGATCCTGCGGAACGAGGGCCTGGTCATCGGCCAGCAGGGCAAGGGCGTGTTCGTCCGAGAGGACGAGCAGCCCGAGAAAAGGCCGGCCACAGATCTGGCGAGCGAGGTCATCGAGCTACGCACCGCCATACAGGATTTGTCGGAACGTCTCGCCCGGGTCGAGTCGACGCTGTCTGAGTCCAGGAGATCCCCGAAGTAGAGCCGCCACGGGTGTGGCAGCCGGTTACCCGGCGGGCCAGTGACGCTGCCCGCCCATCTGGTGGAGCACCCAGGCTCATCGCCTTGTCCTCGCGCCGGATGCCGATCAGGACCGTCACGTAGCCGGCACCCGCGCCGCCGGACAGCAGCAGCGCCAGGATCAGCGGCAGAGTGCTCACGACCAGATCACCCCCGCCTGCGCGAAGCCGATCGGGCCGCGAGGGGGACGCCGGGTCGCGGCGCGCCGCTTGTTCTCCCTGCGCCGGGCCGTCTGACGGCGGGCCCATCGGTCACGGGCCAGGCACTTACGGCACCGGACCTGCCCCTGCTCCAGGAACGCGCCGCAGGCGCAGCCGGGGGTCTCCTCGGGCGGGTTGATCGTGGTGTTTGTCATGATCACGGCTCCTTTCGTCGCGGTCGGTGCTGCGTTGTGACACCGAGATTGCGGCGAAAGGGCAGGACGAGATCACTACACGACGGGACATGTTCAAGACGTCCCGTCTACGATTGCCACGTCCCTGGACGTCCTCGAACGTGGCAGGTGAGATGGCGAACGAGCGGTTACGCGCGGCACTTCTGGAACGCGGGGTGAGCATCGCCGATCTGGCGACCGCCATCGAAGTGGACCCCAAGACGGTCGAACGGTGGGTCACCAAAGGCCGCGCACCGTACCGAAAGCACCGATACGCAGTGGCCACGCACCTGGGGATGGACGAGAGTTACCTGTGGCCCGAGGCTCTCAGCCGCGAACAGGTTGCCTCAGCGTCGGAGAGCGAGATCGTCACCGTCTACCCGCACCGCTGGGCTGTACCAAGGGACGCATGGGGACGTCTGTTCGCCCAGGCGCGAAGTGACATCGGTGTGCTCGTCTACAGCGGCCTGTTCCTCGCCGACGACGCGGGCATTGTGCGGATGCTCGGCGAAAAGGCTGGCGCTGGAGTGCGGGTGCGGATACTGCTCGGTGACCCCGACTGTGCGGAGGTGGCCCAGCGCGGCGCGGACGAGGGCATAGACGACGGGATGGCCGCCAAGATCCGCAACGTTCTCGTGTTGTACCGGCCGATCCGCGGCCTTGCCGGGGTGGAGTTCCGGCTGCACAGGACGGTGCTGTACAACTCGATCTACCGCGGCGACGATCAGCTTCTCGTCAACACCCACGTCTACGGGGTGCCCGCCGGGAACGCGCCCGTCCTGCACCTGCGCAAGGTTATTGGCGGCGACATGGTCAGCACATACGCGGATAGCTTCGAGCGGGTGTGGGACCAGGCCACACCGGTAGAGTCCTGACCATGGCGCGCCGGATCGACTTCTACGACGACCCTCAGGCCCCGAAACCCAACAGCCTCGTCCCGTCCGTCAACGTCGTGGTCACCAACGACGCAGGGGACATCCTGATGATCCGCCGCTCGGACAACGACAACTGGGCCGTCCCCGGCGGCGCGATCGACCTGGGCGAGTCGCTTCCGCAGGCCGCCGTACGGGAGACCCTCGAAGAGACAGGCATCGTCTGCGAGATCACCGGCTTGGTCGGGACGTACACCGACCCGAAGCACGTGATCCTCTACACGTCCAATGGCGAGGCCCGGCAAGAGTTCTCCATCGTGCTCACCGCCCGAGCCGTCGACGGGCAGCCGACGCCGAGCGACGAGTCCCGCGAAGTCCACTGGGTGCCCCGCGACCAGGTCGAGACGCTCTCGATGGACCGGTCAATGCGAATGCGGATCAGCCACTACCTCACCAGCACCGCCCTGCCCTACATCGGATAACAGGCATCTTCAGATCTTGAGGCTGCAGCGGTGTCATTGTGTTGCCGCCGCCGTGACGATGCGTCGGCATTGCCGTCGGTCATGGGGCAGTCCCGTTTGTTTGAAGACAAGCGCGACACTCCCGTTGCGAGGGTTCCACAGTTGCTCGTTACTGACGAGGGCGTCCAAGTACAACCTCTGGGCCGAGGACAAGGGGGCTCCGGGGCGATAGGGCTGCGGGAACGCGAACTCCAGCAGCGGTCCCCAGTCGTGACCAAACCCGGTCCACTCAGCCTGCCGTGCTATCTCTGCTGCCGGTTCGGCGATGCGCTCAAAGTCGTCGACCCTGGAAACGATCGAGCTCACGAGTTCGCCACGGTGCACGCCCGGTGGGAGGTCCTCGCCCAACGCGGCGATCACGATGCCGGTGGCGTGGTCATTGTGCTGAGAAGTCGGTGCGAGCGCAGCGCGGATCCGAACAGCAGGGTCGGGGTCGTCAAGAAAGTTCAGCACGTCCTCACCGAGTTCACCGAGCAACAGCACCCAGAAGTACCGGTTTTCGTCTCCCCAACTGATCCAGTCGCGAAGCTTGGATGCCATTGCCGGGCGTTGTGATGCGAGCTGTGGAAGGCGTAGCTGCTCGACAGCCGTCTCCGCCAGGGGTATTCGCAAGCCCGGCAGGTCAGCGTCCAACAGGCCGGAGATGGTTTGGTACGCCTCGATCACCGACCCTTCGAGCTCGGGAATCAACGCGGAGAAATATGGCTGGTCCCGCAGCTCGAAGGTGGCGCTAGCCACGCCACCGAGGAACTCAATAAGCGCGGCACGAGCGTCAGCGGCGACAGCGCCAGTAGCGAGTAACCAGCTGATGACCCGAGCCGCAGGGGCCGTCGCCGACTCGGGAAACCCCTGATGCAAGATCGCGACGTCCAGGTGCATCACGGCATCCATGCGCGCTTCCTCGTTCGAGGAAGTCAACGCGGCCAGGTGCCTGGGCGTATCTGTCGCTGGCCCATAGGCGTGCCTAAGCTGCGTCCAGTCGAACTGGTCGATCACCTGCTACTCCCCCTGTTCTAGCCGTCGCCTAGTCTCTCGGACGGCGGCCAGGATGCACGGGGTCGAAGCGGTGATCGAGCGGCTCACCAGGTGCTCGGGGCCGTAGCGCGAGTGGATCTCCGCGAGTCGTTCTGTGACGTCGAGGTGTCGCCCGTCGGGGCCGGTGGTCATGTCGCAGTAGGTGAGCGCGTCCATGAGGTCCGGCCGCTCGGGCATGAACTCCTTGTTCAAGACGTCGAACAGGCCGCGTTCGGTCGCCTCGTTGACCGCGCAAGAGTGATGCGCCACCAGGCGGTAAAGCGTCTCGTCGGCCTGGACGACGTCACGCAGGTACCGTGCCCCGTCGAGGGGATGGAATCCCGTGTCGACGAGTTCGGGCGAGTACCCGATGTCATGCAGGTACGCGGCGGCGGTCAGGGTGTCGGTGTCGTCGCCGAGGATTGGTGCCAGCGAGACCGCGCGTGCGGCGACGCCTTGCGTATGCGCCCACCGGCGAGGGAGGGGCTTCTCAAGAAGCTGTCTGGCCAGGTCGCGCGCCCACTCAGCTTGTGTCACGCCCACGACAATAGGCACCAAACCCCCGAACGCGCCCAGAGCGTCCGGTGAGACGTCCTAGGACGTCTCACCCTGAACGTCACTGCGAGGAGCGTACGAACCGGCCCTTGCCGTGCCGGGACACGATCAGCCCCTCGCTCTCCAACTCCGCGAACGCCTGCCGTACCGTGCTGCGAGCCGCAGAGAACAGCCAGCGAAGTTCGGCCTCACTGGGAAGGGCGTCACCCGGCCCGAGTTCGCCCCGCTTGATCTGGCCACGCAGGCTCCGCGCGATCTCCTGATAGCGATACGAGACCTCAGCCTCCTGAGCGGCGGGCCGCACAATCCGTCCTTTGGACGGGACCGTGAGGATTAACCCGCCCTCTTCCAGGGCCGTCAGCGCCCGACGGACCGTGTTCCGCGCTACGTAGAACTCTGCCGACAGGACCGCCTCTGACGGCAGCGTCGATCCTGGGGCGTACTCGCCGGAGGCGATGCGGTGGCGAAGCCGTTCGGCGATCTGGGCGTAGATGCGCCAGCCGGTCAGCGGCTTTGCGGGCTGATTAGGAGTGCGCATCGATGGCCTTGTCCAGGTCGAAGCCGATCTCACCCTGTTCCCCCTCGCGCCAGCCCTCTTGCGCGGCCCGCTCGATCCGGTCGGCTGCGGGCACCAGGCGTAGGCACGACACGCGCTCGTCGCCTTGGTCGCCCCAGTAGAACCACAGGAACGCCAGGTGGACGTAGACCCGGCGGGGACGGAATCGGCTGTCCGGCACGTCCAGCGCGGGACGCCCGCTCTGATCGACGAGCAGGACCGTGATGATGCCTCTCCGCTTGAGTTCGTAGCGCAGCTCCTCCAACAGTTGTTGCTGGTAGGCGCGCTGCTGAATCTTGATCACGTTCACGATGGGTGACGCTCCTTCGGCTCGGAGATGGGCGGTCGTGGCCGCTTCCCTGTGCCGACGAGCTTCCGTCACGGTCCGGAATCTCTACACCACGAATAGGGGACGTCTAGGGACGTCTCGTGTTAGCGTCGCGCGCAGAGCCGATCTCTCAGGAGGTACGCCCCCGTGAGTGAGAACCTTCGCCGCACCCTTGCCGCTGCCAGGCTCCAGGCCGTCGACGTCGCCGCCGCTCTCGCCGTCGATCCCAAGACCGTGAACCGTTGGCTGAAAGGCCGCATCCCCTACCCACGCCATCGCTGGGCCGTCGCCGATCTCCTCCAGGTCGACGAAGCCGAGCTGTGGCCCGAGGTCGCGTCAGGCCGGCCGATCTCCGACGACGTCCGGGGCGTCTACCCGCACCGCTGGGCCGTGCCGCGATCCGCGTGGCGACGTCTCTTCCAGGAAGCTGCGGAGAGGATCGACATCCTGACCTATAGCGGCCTGTTCCTCGCGGAGGACGCGGGCATGGTCCGCCTACTCGCCGAGCGAGCCTACGCAGGCGTGCATGTCCGTCTGCTCCTCGGTGATCCGGACAGCCCTGAGGTAGCCGCCCGTGGCGTAGACGAGGGCATCGGCCCCGACGTCATGGCCGCCAGGATCAGGAACGCCCTTGCGCTCTATCGGCAGCTCCAAGACGTCGAGGGCGTCGAGATCCGGCTACACCGGACAGTGCTTTACAACTCGATCTACCGTGCCGACGACGGCCTTCTCGTCAACATCCACGCCTACGGCACCCCCGCTGCGCAAGCCCCTGTCATCCACGCACGAGTCACCGAGAACGAGGGGACCGCAGCGGTCTACGTCACCAGCCTGGAACGCGTCTGGGCGACCGCGGAACCAGCCGACAGCATGTGCTGAGCCGCCCTGGGATCCATGATCGAAAGCAACTTTTCTTCTCGTTATTAAAGCGGCCCGCCTACGGCGGCCCGCGTCGCGCGCCGGTCGGCCAGCCGGCCGGGCATGCGGCTCTCCGGCCGGTCCCGGCCGACGCCGCCCACGCGCTCCAAGCCACCGAGACGGAACGCCAGACGATCGAGGAGCATCAGGACCAAGATGGCGACCAGGGCAACGCCGGTCCAGCTCGTCGGGCCCGGAGGAAGAACTTGCAAGGGGCTCCGCCCCCTGCACCCCCCGGCCCTCCTCGGAGATGAGTTGGGGACGGCGTGGGCGGGAGTGCGGGCATCTCTTCGCCGGCCACCCCGAAGGGATGCCAGACCGGTCGCCCAAGGTCAAGCCGTCGAGCTCGGGCAGGGCAACCAGCAGACGCGGAAGGTCACCGGGAGACATGTACACGGGAACGACGGCTTGACCCCAGGCGTCCGGCCCGGCATGGCTACGCCTGCCCGACGAGGAGATGACCCCGGCGACACGTGTAGCGAAGTCCCGCGCAAAGAGCCGGGTTAGGTCCTTGATGGGTAGCCCGCATCTAAATTGCGTTCGGAGCAATCGAAAGTGTTGTCGAAATGCGCTCAAACGTGCGCAACGACCTGGACGTGCTCAAGGGCTGCACGTTGCAAGAGCAGACCTGGCAGGCCAGCGGAACAATGCCGGTGACCTACCTGTGCACATACCCGAACTTCTAGTTCGGCACCACATACAACACGGGCGCCCGCGTCTTACGCAGGGCAAGTCTCCACATCCCACGCTCCGTCAGTCAGGTTCTATCGGGCGGACCTAGGAGCCTGCCCGCTCAGCGCGACCTATATAGAACACGCCTCCACCCGCAACGAGTACCAGGCTGTGCTCACAGGGAGCGACCCCGACAGAGATGACTCTCAAATGATCAATCCGACTCGTCAAGTCGCTCGAGAGAAGGTCGCCCCGGGGGCGTTATACCGAAAACACGACCATCTGCACGGTGACCTGCCGATCAAGGTCAATGACTATGGCGAACGCGGCGTCGCTGGTGGCAACACCTCCACCTCGACCACCGAGCCTACGGTCGGCTAACCCGCAGGATCCGTGCCAATTTCAGGCGATTTGTGAAGATTAGCATCCAGTGGGTGACTCGATCGGGCAGCGGCTATCCCTGAGCCGAAACGTGAAGGCTCACAGCCGCGCAGTCACACGGAGAGGCGACTATGCTGCCCTTTAGTACAGGACCGGACATGTCTACAGAGACAAGCAGCTCTCCAGACGCCTAAGGGCTGCACGAGTGCCCCGCGGGCGGGGAAGAAGGGAGGAGATAGCGTGAGCTCCTCTCTCATCGCGGCGATGGCCAAAGCAGAACCCCTCTACCAGATTCCTGAAGACGATTTGGTCGGCGATGTCCTGATGCCGGCTATGGCGGCAGCTGACGAGGCCCGCATTGGAGCTGGCTTCTTCAGCTCTCGCTGTTTTGCGCAGATAGCGCCCGGACTGGCCGAGTTTCTAGCTCATCCCGAGCGTCGCTTGAGTCTCCTGATCAGTCCAGAGATCGACAATGCAGAGCGTGAGGCGCTCGAACGGGGTGCGAAATCTCCTGAGCAGGTCATCCATGACCTCGAACAGCGGTTGTTTGCTGAAGCGGTAGTCTCGTCGTCTGCTCTCGTGCAACACGCTCTGGATTGCCTTGCATACCTCGTAGCTAAGAAACGCTTGAGAGTCCGTTTCGCCTTGATGTCGCGCGGTCAGTATCACAAGAAGAAATGGCTGCTACGCGGTGGGACTGAGTGGCTTGCTGTGCACGGCTCGGGCAATGCCACCGCGCGTGGCCTCCTTGTAAATGGTGAGCAGATGACTGTTGACCGGCCATGGGTCGATGGTCGGGCAGCTAAGGCACGGGTATCTAAGCTAATCACAGGTTGGGAACGCGACTGGAGTAACCAGAACCCGCATGTTCTCGCCATTGAAATCGTGGACGGCCTGCGAATAATCGGCAAACGAGGAGCGCTGCAAACCGTTCCCACGATCGAGGATTTCTGGAAAGCCTGGCAGGTAGATCACATGCGTGGGCTTGAGCCAGACCTTCCGCCCGGAGTCACAATAGAACCTCCTCGTCTCCTGCGGATACCGGATGGGCTCGAATGGGAAACCGGTCTTTATCGGCATCAGGGAGTCGCGGTTAGGACATTTCTTGGCGCCGGTTCCCGTGGAATTCTTGCCATTGCCACTGGTGGTGGCAAGACTCAAACATCACTCATTGCCTCAGTAGTTGAGCAGGATCGCCATAGTGGTCCGATGCTCTTGATGCTAGTTGTGCCGACAGCGCCGCTAATGAGGCAATGGGTAGAGGTGGTCCGTCGGTTCGGCGTCGAACCTGCTGTGCCGAGCAATATGACTGTTCCCAAACGACGCGTGTGGCTCGAAGAGCTCAAAGCGAGCCTAGCAACTAAAGCAAAATACACGGCTGTCGTTCTGTGTACCCAGAAGCTGTTTACTAACGACACTGCATTGCGAGAGACAATAGATGAGCTCGCGCCGCATGTCCTAACCATGCTCATTGGTGATGAGGTGCATAACTTGGGTGCACCCACTTTCCTGCGCGTGGCACCTCAACGCTTCGATATACGTCTCGGCTTGTCGGCGACGCCGTCGCGTCAGTATGACGAAACTGGAAGCGCTCAATTGTTCGACTACTTCGGGTCGCCAATTTACGAGTTCACGCTTGCTGATGCAATTGCGGTCGGATGTTTGACGCCGTATCGATACTACTTGCACGAAGTGAGCATGACGCCGGACGAATTTGCGGCGTATGTTGACTTGAGTCGGCAGCTCCGGCGCAAGGGTTTCTCCAGGCAGGACGATGGCTCTTCCGAAGGGCAAGACGATCAGATCGAGCACCTATTGCGTAAGCGACGTGCTGTTCTCGAACAAGCGTCAGGGAAAATTGCAGCGCTTGAGGCTCTTCTTGTCGAGACTGGAGTTCGCAACGTCTCTCGGACTCTCATATATGCCTCTGCCAAGCAACAAATTCTTGGGGAGGTAAAGCAGCTTGAGCAAGCGAATTCCCTTCTGCGTCGACTCGGGATCCGGTTTCATGAATTCACAAGTACGGAAACCGGTCGTAGTGGATCAGAGCGCTATCTCGAAGCGTTCGGTCGAGGAGAGTATCAGGCACTGACAGCAATGAAGGTGCTCGACGAGGGCATCGACTTGCCAGAAACTGATACGGCCTATCTCTTGGCATCGAGCACTGTTCGCCGGGAATGGGTTCAACGGCGCGGACGGATTCTTCGACGGGCAGAAGGTAAGACGCATGCGGCGCTCCATGACTTCATCGTGGTGCCGCCGGATGACGAAACAGGTGAAGGACGCACGATTCTCACCGGCGAGCTGCTGCGCGCTCGTGAATTTGCTGGTGCAGCTGAGAACGAATACGATCCGGATGGTCCCCGGACGATCATTAATAGGCTGGAGCGCATCCTTTAAAGCAGAGGTTTTAGAATGGCAGTCACCCCCCGCATCAATGATGTCGCCAAGCAAGAGGTGTGCGCGGTAGAAGAGCGTTATCCCGGATACCGGACAGCGCTAGTGAAAGCTCTCGATGACGTGGTCGGCCTGCAGTCAAAGGCGCACGCCACTCAGCGTCGAGAAGAGGTAACCAAGGTAGTTGAAGTACTCGGTCGATCGGCAGTCATCGCCAAGGGCGGAGAGGCCTAATGCTTATCAAGTCCGTGCACATCGCCCGCTTCAAGCTGATGCGTGACGTTACGATCCACTTCTCTGTCGACCCTGCCAAACCCCTTACAGTTATTCGCGGTGAGAATGGTTCCGGAAAGACGACTCTGTTGTACGCGATGCTATGGGGCTTGTATGGAATGCATGGTTTGGCCAAGATAGCAAACGTCGACACACCTCGCCTTACCTCCACATTCCGCCCTCCTGGCGTACCTGTAAGCGTAGAGGTGGAGATTGTTTTCGAGCACACGGACGATCTAGGTACGAGTAGCGAGTACCGCCTGCGTCGTATGGTTCTAGATACTCCGATGGTCGATGCTCTTCCGCGGCGAGGACAAGACCAAGTTACCCTATTCCGGCTCACTCCAGAGGGTGACAAGCCAGTTCATCCTGCGGAAGCCTGGATCGAGCGGCTAATCCCGCAGCGTCTGTCGGATCTATTCTTCACAAACGGCGACGACATCCAAAAGTTCATCTCTGGGCGTGTCCATTCGCACGAGCGGCAGAGCAAAGTTCATCAGGCAATTAGAGAACTCCTTGGCATCGATCAGTTGACGTCTTCGGTTGCCGATCTGAAGTATGTTCACGGCAACATTAAACGTCGAGTTTCTGCGGAGAGCGGTAAGGACGCAGAAGAGCTGGAGAACATATGCGATACCCTCCGCCGCCAGATTACTGAGCAAGAGGAAAAACGCGCCCTCATCGAAGCCCGTCAAAAATCGATGGAAGCTCAGCAGCACGAGTGGAATCGTGAACTCAACCAGCTGCGCGGCATCGGCGACCTCGACGAATTGAATATGCAAATTGACGCGCTCAAGAAGCGCATCGAGGGATGCCGAAATCGAGTGCAAGCTGCGCTTGCCGATATGCGAACTGCTTTCAAGAGTCAGGCACTTTCCTTGGCGCTTGCGGCAATGAGTATCGATCAGGGCCGGTCGAAACTTGAAGAACTCGCCGACCGACGCGTGATTCCGAACACGTCCCTGAAGGTCCTCGAAGACCGTCTAGAAGACGGCGAGTGCATCTGCGGTGGAGACCTGCGTCCTGGTTCCGTCCTGAGGGACCACGTTCAGCATCTGCTTGACGAGCAGCGCGAGAACTCTGAAATGGCTCATCGCCTGACGGAGCTGCGCTATGACGCGCGAGGCCTGGCCGTTGCTACTACGGACAGCGAAGACTTCGCTACTAAGCGCGAGGCGACGCTTATGGCCTATACAGCAGCACGGGATGATCTGGCACGTGCTGATGTAGAGCTAAAGCAGGCTGAAACTAGGCGCAGCCGTATCGATGACACCCGTGTGCGCACCCTTACTGACGAACTCGCAGCTGTGGGCAAGAAGATCGGTGATGGAGTTCTCGAGCTAGGGCGCATTGAGGAGCGTATATCGTCCTATGAAACCCAGCTGGGAGAGCGCGACCAAGAGCTGGCAAGTGTCACGAAAAGGAACAGGGCCAACCGGGACCTTATTATCAAACGTGATGTGGCGGAGGAGCTGCGAGCTCTAGCAGAACGGGTACAGAGCCGACTGGAGGGTGAGTATGTGCAGAAGGTGTCTGCTCGCCTACAGGAAATCTTCCTGTCGATCGTCGGCGCCGAACCGGACGCCCAGCTCGGCGTTTTCCGAGGCGTCTCTATCACGGAGAAGTTCGATATCGTGGTCGAGAGCCAGCATGGGACGAATCTCGATACAGACTATGAGCTAAATGGGGCATCACAGCGTGCACTAACCCTCGCCTTCATTTGGTCGCTTATGGAGGTCGCCGGCATTACCGCGCCGCGCCTGATCGACACACCTCTAGGTATGGTGTCAGGGGGAGTAAAGCAGCGGATGGTTAATACCATCACCCGTCCTCCAACCGGTGACCAGCCGCCGTACCAGGTCATCCTTCTTCTGACCCGGTCCGAGATCATGGAGGTCGGTGAGCTGCTGAGCCAGCATGCTGGTGCCTTCGCGACGATCTCATGTAGCAAGGATTACCCCACTGACCTTGTTTACGAGTGGCCCGGCGAAGAGCCGGAAGTCCGAGCGTGTTCCTGTACGCACGAGCAGGCGTGCCGGATTTGCGCACGCAACATCGATAATGCGCATGGTCTCGCGTTTCGTGATATGGAGGCAGCGATCTAGTGGTAGATATCATCAATCGGTACGCCGGCATTGACTTGTATATGCCCGAGGATTCTCATCGAGTAATTCGCGAGCATGTCGGTCAGGGGCAACCGTTTCCCCGTCAGGTCGATGCCTGGTGGATTGCATTTTGCCTCGGGGTCCGACACAAGGAAAAGCGAATCTTGCCGGAAAAGCGCACTAAGTTCATGGATGGAACAATCCTGAGCAGCGATCCCTGGCGAATAGTCCATCTGGAACTGATCGCCCTCGGCTTGCACGGCGAGGACATCCTCACGCGTCCTCGTGATGTCGTGCAAGTTGCCACTGAGCACGCGAACTACGGCCTTGAGGTTCTAGTCGAAACGCTGACAGGGCAGAACGAACCCACTTTGGCTCTAATGAACTTTCTCGATATGGCAAGGTTATGAGCTGGCAAGGCTTGGGGCATGCATATTGCGCCGTCCTGCCGGAAGCGTGTGAGGTCATCGCCGGCTGTAGAGGCAAGGGCGAGTGCATGGGGCGAATAGCCATGTTGACGTAGATGCGCACGCGAGGCTAGATGGCCCAGCCTGAGCTTCCCTTGTGACCGGCACTGCATGCAGCGCTGACCGGCCCCGCCGGGGACGACGGTGGCAAGGGTGCGGACGAGACTGAGGCCGCCCCCTGGAAGGTCGATCTCCAACAGCCTTCGATCCGGTGCACGCATCGCTTCGGCCCACGGGCGCTCGAACGAAGAGAGATCGTTGCTACGCGCGCCCCGGGCATGGGGCGGTACCGTATTGGGTCGCCTGGGCGTTCACTGCCTCGGCGGCGTCCTGTAGGGCGTGCTCGACTACCTCGCGCGGGAGCATGCTACGGGGCGATCAGTTTGCCGAGTTTCCAGGCGGCGAGGTTGAGCGTCCGGGTTCGGCTCCCTACGGGTGCGCCGGGGACGCGCTCGACTTCGCCGGACAGGGCAGCTTACCCATAGTGGGACAGGCGGACGGATTTTGGCCCAGTCGGGATTTCATCGTCCTGCTAGGTTGCTTGAGTCAAGAGGCCTTAACTATCAGTGCGGCGTACCAGCCTGTGTCCCTTAAGGGATCGCCCGCACCGATGGAGCTCTCTCTCCCACCCTTCCTCTGTCCCGATCAGATGCGGTTGTTCGTAGAGCCCTGCTCGTACCTCCGCCTCTGTGAGGCGAAGGTACTTGGGCACGTGAGGATCATCTGGCGCAAGGAACTCATGCTTGCGGTGAAGGAGCGGGCGGTTGGTGGAGTCAGCGTAAGACAGGAACGAAGACTTCAGCGTCTGAAGGTCCACGGTGTACGACGAGACCAAACGAGGATGTGGGTCGCTGTCAAAGTCGGGGTAATTGAGCCAGCTCACGCCGCGGCCTTGATGGCGCAGCTTCGCGACCGTCCACTCGGGCGGTCGGCCAGCTGCGATGCTTGCGCAATGCTCATACAGACGAAGTACGGTGGGCATCCGGTGGACGGCTCGGCGGTGCACGTACAAGGCTGTCGCGGTGAACTTCCCGGCAGGCGACCCAGCCATCGCATGGCGGATATAGGCGCCATCGCGGAGTTTAAACAGAAGCTGGTCTGCGCGCTTGCACGCTTCCGCGTAAGACGAGAAAAATGTCCGGACGTCGAGTTGAACCGATAGAGGGAGGCTGCTGACGGGACCGCGCCCATGAAACAGTTCGAGGGCAAGGAAAAGGAGGGTGTCTAGCGCAGATCGATTCGCAGATTCTTCGACCTTGACTGGATCGGCGGCCTGCTGTGCAAGACGGTTGAGTTCGGCTGGCCGCAGGTGTCCGAGGAGGGCGATAACCTGCTGAGGCATTTCCTCTAGGCGAGGGAGGCGACCGCGTTGCTCCAGATGGTCAACGATGGCGGCGATGGCGGAAGCTGTGTCTTCGAACGTCAGCCACTTGGCGTCAGGTTTTATCCGGCGGGCGATGTAGCGCAGTCGAGCTTCGTCGTCTCTGAAGGCGTAGACAAGCCCAGGTGCTGCAGGTAGGCAGCGAGCTCCGGTTACCTCGTCAACGTAGTCTCGAAGCTCGCTGGCGGCGAATAGGTGTTGGAAAGTGTTGCGGCTAGTGAGGATGCCATCGCCGTGCTCCCGGCCTTTGATCTGGTTCCGCTCCCAGCGCAGCCGCGCTGACACCACGAGTGCTGTCCTTGTATTGTCCCAGGCGTGTCGAAGCGTCTGACGTCGTTCGGCTGGATCTTCGATCACGTTGACGACGTAGGTGAGCAGCACAATTTCAGCGGGTTTGAGCTGTCCACCAGGGTGATGAGCGGGATCCCATCCGGAGACCTCTAGGCCGAGTTGTCGCAATGCTCTTACGTCCGCGCCCCGACCACAACCGTAGTCGAGCACTGAAGTTCCCGAACCTAGCTGCAGATCGGTCACGGCTTGACGGGCAGGGGCGGAGAGTCCAACGCGGCCGATCGCGGTCCGTTGACGCTCGCTAGCCCACAGCTGTGCTGTCATCGGTGTCTCCACGAGAACAGTCTGCCCGACGCAGCTGGTGCTATCCTGCAACGTTGCTAAAGCAACGTGATGGTCTGAAGCTGGGTGCGGTCTATAGCGACCAGCTCACTGAAACAGAGCTCAAGCGAAACCAAAGCCCGGCTTACTTGATGCTTGCAGCTCCCAAGCATGGACTGAACTGCCTGGGTTGATTATCGGACCCAGGCGGCTCATCATGCATGCGCGTTGACTATCCAGCCTCTTCAGCACGGCTGCATCAGAGGTGGCATACCGCACAACCCGCCTGATCGTCCTCCTCATCATGGGCATCAGAAAGGATCTCCAGCAGTGGGCGGTTTGGCTTTGCGCGCTTCGCAGCCCGCTCGAGAGCTGCGCTGTGTTTCGCTTCGATGTCGTCCCGTCGCTCTATCAGTTCATGCAGTGACTCGCCCTGGGACCAGGTGTACTGCCGGTCCTGCATGGCAGTGCGCCTGTAGTTGACCTTCTCTTCGTAGGCGATGGCCTGCTCGAAGAGCTCTGGGTGGCGGTCCTTGAGACCGACCCACTCGTGCTTCCGCTGGAAGAAGCAGAAGTAGCAGCCTGACCGGGTTCGCCACTCGTAATAGCCGGGTAGGCCGATGCCTGCCTCGTCGAGGATGCGATCAACTCCGGCACGGTCGATGCCGTCCTCTCGGAACGGGAATACCGCCGTGATATTCGGCTTGGTACTGACATAACCGAGCCGGTTTTCGTCCGCGCGGATCGCGACGTAGGAGATCACCTCATCGTTACCGACCCACTCCTCCAGAGGCTTGATCTTCAGGTTCTTGGTGCACCAGCGCATCTGAGGACTAGGAAGCGTTCCCTGATAGACCTCAAGCCAGTGATCGAAGTCACGCGTTGAGTTGAGCCGCAAGATCGGTTTACCCACTGCGGCCTCAAGCCGGTTGAGGTATTCGTATGTCTCCGGTAGTTCCGCGCCGGTGTCACAGAAGAAGTACTCCATGTCGGGCACACGGTCGCGCATATAGACGGCGAGGGCGGAGGAGTCCTTGCCACCGGACAGACCGAGGACGTGACGCTTCTTCCCGCTGGAGCTGTTGGTATCAGTCACAGCTTCTCCTTCCTCTGGGGGACCGCATTGGTGTCTGTTGCGGCGAGGCGCTCGGCCAAGGCGGCGAGCAGGATGCGCGCGCCGTCGGGGCCTAGTGCTATTTCAGCTTGCCTGATGACACTGACAACGAGCTCATCAGCGACCTGGCG
Organism: Microtetraspora fusca; assembly: GCF_001570365.1. Lineage (GTDB taxonomy): Bacteria > Actinomycetota > Actinomycetes > Streptosporangiales > Streptosporangiaceae > Microtetraspora > Microtetraspora fusca. The sequence goes on from NZ_BBYK01000049.1 coordinate 210,044, forward strand.
GGACTGCTTCGGCATGTGGATGAGGGTGCGTTCCTCCCTTCCTTGGGGGGTGGTGAGTGTCAGTAGGTGGGTTTCAATCTGCCGAGGCTTGGCCACCTCCGTATCAAGACTCGTAGCCTCGCCCATTTCATAGAGGTGGCTGACGCGGCTGAGGGCACGTTCCACCTCCTTGACCTGACGGGGAAAGCTTTCGACGTCTCGATCAGTCCAGTCACCGAGTGCCTTGTTCGTGAGGCGGATGATGATCGGGTCGAGCCAGTCATCATCCGGCAGGTTCTCGTTGAGCACACGGGAGATGAATCCCTGGAGGTTGACCTCAAGTGAGGCGTTGGAGAATCCACGAAGCTGCTCTGACAGGCCGGATCGCAGCTCTTTGAGGTTCGTCGGCAGCCGGAACTCACGGCCGATCGTCGCCACAACCTCTTGCCGGAGGGCAGCGCCAGCACCGGAAAGCTCGTCAAGGGCGGTGACCAGACGTGAGACGTATGCCTTGGCGGCTTGTTCGTCCTCGGGGGTGCTCGTCCGGATCGGCTCGAAGCCTAGGGCCTTGGGCAGGGAGGCGAAGACCAGCTCATCCGGGTCGGTCGCTGTGGACAGAACTTCGCGGATGGCAAGAGCCTCTGGGCTAAGGCGTCGAGTCTGTCGTGCGTAGGGCTGTAGGACCATGACGCGCTCCAGCATCGCTCGCGTGACGGCGAGCAGCTTAGGGTTGCGCGCTGTGTGGGAGCGGGGAGCGTCCACGTCTAGGGACGAGGCCAGGCCGTCGACCACGAGGCGGCGCTGGCCACGTCCGACCGGCGCAGCCTTGACAGCGAAGCGTTCCGGATATGGGACGTTGAGCCGTTCCACGATCTCCGGGGTGAGCCGCTGGCAGTAGTTGCCGTCTTCGAACAGGGCGATGTCCTGGGCGCGCAAAATGAGCGCGGTAACTACGAGGATCGGGACGACGCCTGCCTTGACCCCGTAAGGGGGAGCCATGAGGCGGTGGTAGATGTCAACGATGGGTGTGAGTTGCTTCGCGTTGGTCAGCGCTTCCTCGAGAGCTTCCCAGACAGCCATGACGCTGGCGTTCTTCTGTGGGCTTGGACGTGAGATGCCATGGGTGAGAATGCTGTCAACCTGAGTGCCGCTACTGGACTCTCCGGCGGCGCGGTGGAGTCCGAGGTACTCCACGACGCCGTGATACATCGCCCGCTCGGGTGTGTACTTATCCTTCCCGTATCCGAGGAGAGGGTAGCCCGAGCGCTGCAACATGGCGGTGAGCAACTCACGGCGTGCGCGGGCGGCATTGCTGGTGAGCTGGTGGCGCCCGACCATCTCGTTACGGATGTGGGGGGTGAACGGGTAGACCTGATCGCAGGCTTTGGAAGCCAGGCCGGCATAACTGCGGGCTTTGATGGGCTCACTCGGCTCGCTGTTGGTTTCGGTGCCCTTCTCCCACATGTGCCACGTGGACTGCGGGCTCAGGGGATTAAATGCTTCGCCCAGCAGTATGCCGATTCTGCGAGAGATGTCAGTAGCACGTTCCGCGATCTCTCGGGCGGCCACATGGTCGAGGGAATCATCCTCGAGGAGCTCCTCCAATGCTACGAGGTTGATGCCTGCTTGCAGGACAGTCGCGGGATTCTTGGTAGTGCCGATGAGTACAGGCAGCTGGGAGTTGACCACGGGCCGGTTCTCCAGCCCCCCAAGGTGATAGACAATCAGGCCGTCCGCTGCGTCCTGTACGACCTCGGGCCCGTCCAGTTTCTCGGTCTGGTGGCTGACTGCGGTGACGAAGTAGCGCAGCATGCCAGTGCGCTGGCTGTGCCCGCCGGCAACTACGGCCGCGGGAAGTACCGTCCCTAGGTGATTATTGAAGTACTGGACGACATCGGTTGGGTCGATACGGGTAGCGATTTCCCGGACCCGCGCGTCAATGTCGACGTCGGTACCCTGCCAGATGCGGTACTCATTGCTGTACGCGCGATGGACGACGAAACCATCATCCACGAGCTTCTTCAGACACTCTTGCAGGGCAGCGAAGCGCTCCGGATCCGGGGCATCGACTGGATCGTTTAGCGCGAACTGGATCATGGAGGGAGTGGCGCGCAGTACGCCGTCAGCGTCGATCAGGTTCAGGACGCCGATCGTCTTGAGAACGTCCTGGTCCTCGGGCGGGAGCCCATGTGCCTCGTTGAGGCGGTTATCGACCTCCAGCCACCGGCTGGCATTGGTCGAGGCCAGGATGGTGGTGCGGCCGGAAGCGAAGAAGTAGTCGTACAACTGCGGCAGGCGGATCGTGGAGGCCCGCTCGGGTGTATCTACCGACAGTGTCTCCAGGGTGCGGCGGACCGTGTTCGGCTCGTCGCTTGCGAGGAAACCAGTGAGACTGCGATCGTGCTGACCGATCTGGGATGCGAGAAGCGGAGCGGCGATGGCGGTGATCGGGTGCAGCGGATACAGGCCAGAAAATGTCTCCGTGGAAATGTCCACAACGGCGTTCAGAGCGTGTCCACGCCATGCTTCTGCTGAGGCTTGTGCCTGCTTATGGATGAGCTCATGGCCCGGCTCCTGGACAGCTGCCGGGTCTAGGCGTCGCCGCATCAAGTGAACGGCGTCGCCCAGGTTCGGCGCAAAGGTGATGTCTTCGAAGCGGCCCTGGACCTTGGCCCATTCCTGGGTCTGGATGGTGCTCGATCGTGCTGCGTAGTCAGTAAATGCCAAATGCTGCAGTGTGAACATGAACAGCGGCAGCCCCGAACGTCCGGCGCCCCTTTCAGCGAGCACCTGCAGCAGGAACACGTCGCTCTCAGCGCTGCCGGAATCTCCATCGACGGCGAGATGCTCAAGTGTCTTGCCGAACTCATCGATGATCAGCAGAAGAGGTGCCTCAGTGCACAGTGCGGTGACAGCCTCGATAAGGTTTTCCGTCGTCGGCAGCTCGCGCTCCGCACAAGCGGCGAGGGCCTGCGCGACAGCCTTCGGGGGTCGCTTCTTCCACTTGCGCTCCACGGCGGTTTGCAAGGCTCGGCGGACTGTTGCCGCTAGAGGCTCCCGGCGTGCGGTTGCGATCGCACCAAGGAAGCCACTCGGGGCGAGTTCATCACGGACCCGGGCCAACCGTGTGGCAAGACCAGGGCTGGTCGCGGTCACTGCCGCCTGAGCTTCAGCCTGGCGAGAGGGGTCATGCCCGAGGAAAGCATCGAACAGGTTCGCCAAGGTTGACTTGCCGGAGCCATACGGACCGGTGAAGGACCAAGAGCGGGTGCGCTTACGATCGGCGACGGCATTGGTGACGCGTTCGAGCACGTCCAGGGCACGCGTTCCCACGTAGGGGGAGTTCAGGTGCTTTTCGCGAACATCGCGCTCAAGGTTGGTGGAGCGCAGTTCAGAACCGACCAGGCCGATGCCTGCCGGAATCTGAGCGGTGGCCTTGGCCTGGCGAGCACTCCGGGGGCTCTTTGTCGCCGTGGTCACACGTTCTCCTCGATCAGTTCCAGCTCTTCGGACTGCTGAGACAACTTCTTGCGCGAGCGCTTGTGGTTGCCACCGTCAAGGCCGGGGTATCGCTTAGCCCACTCCTGCGGCGTCGGAAATCCTTCACGTTCCTGAACCCGCCCATAGTGCTCGTCAAGAACATCCCAAGCAAGGAGCTGAGGAGCCTTGGTGAAGGCCAGACTCCGCTGACCAAGAGCCTCGACGATTTGCAGATCGGGGTGTTCGCTGACGAGTGACTCGATGGCCTTGGTTAGCTCCGGTTCCCGAGTGCGGAATGCGCGTCCCGGGGCGCCGGGTTCGTTGGCGAGCCGCGCCAGTGAGATAGAACCGGCGTTCACTGAGAACCGGGAGGCGTAGTCCAGACAGGAATAGACCAATACCGGTGCCGGCAGGCTAGACCGGGAGCCACTAGTGAAGCGCCAGGTCCGCTCCTTGCCTTTGCCTTGGCCTTCCAACAGGCCCAGTTCGCGGAAGGGGCAGGCCAACAAGTCCTCGAAGCTGCCGGGAGAGAGCGGGTTGAACTCCTGGTCGAGGGCATACATCTTGATCAGACAGTCCACGTCACGGTTGATCGACTCTGGTGCGGGCCATTTGTCTTCGTCAAAGTTCTCGCGGATGTGGCGGGTGACGACGGTGACCATCTCAGCCGCGGTAACCCTGGAGAAGGGGGCGAGGTGGAACATCACGTACCAGGTCGGTGCCAGGCACTTGGCATGGGGCTCGGACGAGAGCAGCCACCAGTGCAGCAGCCACAGGCTGCCCGTGTCCTCGAGGTAGGGGTCAGCGCCGTCTTCATCAAGCAGCCAGCGGGCCCGCCAGGTAGGGGAGGCAACGTAGGCGCGGTAGGACGGCTCCTCGTGGGGGTGTTCCTGAGTGAGCTTGAAAGCCTGTGACCAGTACCGCATGGCATTGACCATGTTCTTGCCCACGCCGAGAAGGACTGGCGCGTCCTCGCGGTGGAAGATCTCGCTATTGTCCTTGACCTGCATGTATGCCTTGTGTAGCCAGCCGAAGCGCGGGGCGAAGGTTTCGTGCCGTGCAAACTTCGGTTCAGCGGCTTCAGCGAGCCGGCTATCTGACATGCGGTAAAACCTTTCGATGAACAAGGGGGGCTAAACGAGGGCGGCTACGCAGAGGTGACACCGATCAAGGCTCGGCCGTGGCGGCCATCACCGACCGGATGTACGTCACAGCGCGCGTGGTGGCGTCCACAGCTCGCTCGACGTCGCGCTTGGTGGTGGCGTAGCCGAGTGAGAATCGCACTGTGGAGTCGGCATCTTCACGACTGCATCCCATGGCGAGCAGTACGTGACTTGGGCTCGGTGCCCCAGAAGAACATGCGCTGCCATCGGAAGCGGCCACCTCTGGCATGGTGGCCAAGACGGCATCCGCCGGTATGCCAGGGAAGGTGACACTGGTGACGCCAGGCAGACGGGGTACACGGGCACCGTTGATCCGACAGCCGGGCACGTTGGAGATCAGCCCTGTCTCCAAGCTGTCACGTAGCTCAGCAGTACGAGCGGCTTCCTGCTTGAGTTGCAGTCGCGCGGCCTGAGCAGCTGCGCCGAGCCCCGCAATCCCTGCCACGTTCAGCGTGCCCGCCCGCCACCCACGCTCCTGACCACCGCCAACGAGCAATGGTCGGTGCTGTAGAGGCGTGCCACGACGCACGAAGAGTGCGCCCACGCCCTGCGGACCACCGAACTTGTGGGCCGAGAGGGACAATAGGTCAACATCAACCTCGTTGAGATCCAGAGGGAGCCGACCAACATACTGCGTGGCGTCGGTGTGGACCAAGGCCCCAGCTTCGTGGGCTGCCTTGACGATAGGCTTCAGGTCGGTCAGGACGCCGGTCTCGTTGTTCGCGAGCATGACCGTGACAATGACCACCTCGCCGTCGTGGAGTGCTGTGTACAAAGACTCCAGGTCGACGACACCGTCCTCATCGACGGGCAACACTGCAAGGGCATCGGGGATGCCTGCTGTAATGACACGGGCTGTTTCAAGCACCGCCAGGTGCTCAACGGCGGTGGTCACCAGCACTCCACCTCGAGCGTAGGCAGCGCGTAGTGCCAGATTGTTCGCCTCTGTGGCTCCAGATGTGAAAATAATCTCACCGGGAGTGCAATTTAGCAGGTCAGCGAGCTGATTGCGGGCCGTGCCGACCCGGGTGGCGGCGTCACGTCCCAGGGGATGGACGCTGGAGGCATTGCCGACGTTGCAAAGGGCCCCAAGAGTTGCTTCAAGGGCTTCCGGGCGCAACGGCGCGGTGGCGTTGTAGTCCAAATAAGCAACTTCCCGCCCGTCCGGTTCACCGACCATCTCTTGCATCCTTGCTCTACTGCGGCTCTATGAGCACTCCTGGTGGACCTTCTCGCTGCACCGTCCTCCTGCACCAGGAGTGCACTGAGATCTTAACCAACACACGTGGCTACCGAGGTAGATCACTGGAAGATGTGCGGTCACTGCACGCGGATGCGGTCCAAAGTCCATGCTCGCAACACAGATCAGCCGGCCATCGACGGAGATCACAGCTGAGTGGGCGCTTCTGGCCCACCCAACAGCGCCCTCGCTGGCCGAGGAGACGCTACGTTGCTCAGGTGAGGATGGCGGCCCGGCGTGGCGGACGCCACTCAAACGCCTCGTGCCAGCGACTAAGCGACATCCGGCTGACCCGGAACTCGGCGGCCACCTGCGCATCCGTGACACCCTGAGTGAATCGATCACCCGCCTGCATCCGCCCCTGCTCACGACGAGCCGCGCCCTCCGTGGTCAACACGCTAGCTTGGGTATACCTCGCCTCCGGCAGCGATCGCAGGTCCTACTCAGCACCCCGCTCTTTCTCGATCCTCTCGAGCCAATTGGCCAACTGATCCCGAACTCTTTCCGTATATGGATGATTAGACCCGAAGCGATTCAGGCGGGATTCAAGAAACGATTTCATCTGGACCACCGCTTCCGATAGATTGCCCGAAACGGCAAGGAAATGAGCTAAATTGTGGCGCGTTTTGTAGACTTCCGGATCTTCTGGGCCGAGGATCCGGATCTGTTCTTCGAGAAGGCTTTTTAGCCTTATTGCCGCCTCTTGGTGATGGCCTTGACGGTGCTTGCAGAGCGAAATCTCTCGCCTTATTGCCCGAACCCTAAACACATCATCACCAAAGGTTAGCTGGCAATCAGGCAATAGAGCGTCCAGTGCGACCAGTGCTTCATCCCATCGCCGTTCTTGCATTAACTTACGGGCGATGCCATGGCGAGTTTCGAGAACACTTGGATGCGAGGGATCGCGAATCAGCATTTGACTTTCAAGCTGCTGTTCCAGGGCTGCAAGCGACTGCTCTCCATGCGCGCTCGTTCGGTTATCGTCACCCCAAATCGATCGATTTATCGTCGGTTGCGGATGATCTATCGGAGGTCGATACCCGAAATTTTTGGCGTAGGCGCGTTGCCATGCAGACTTCCACAAGGTCAGCTCGTCGCCGTCTACGCCGCATGCTTCTACAAAGGAGCACAGAAGGGTATAAGAAGGGATGGCCTCACCCTTAAGTACGAGGCGCAATGTGCTGCATGGCAATTCTCCATACTTGCCGGCTCGTCTTTCCAGCTCGCGCAACGATGGAAAGCCAGACTTGAAACGAAGAAGGGACATAGAGAGGCGCAGCTGCAAAAAATCTTCGATCAGTTCGAGACGTTGAACGGGTCGATCCATTTTAGGGACCCGTGGATCAGCTCGCCGCGCCGATTCCCATAGCGACTTCGCCCTTTCTACGCTACTTCCACATGCGCGCGCGTAGGCAGCAACGACTTTGAGATTCGGAACGGTAGATCCACTGGCCGCCCGAGAAAGAGTGCTGCCGCTGATGTTGGTAATCTTGGCCATTTGCCGATAAGTGAGACCTGCCTGCTGGCGCTGCGACCGAAGCCACAGCGCCAGCTGCTGCAGGGGCTCGCTAGATGCGGCGACCGAAATCTCCCGACGCCCCATGCGTGTTTGCCTTCATCGCGGAACGGCAGCGGTGGTTGTGTTTCTGCCGAGCCGCATCAGCCTATAGCCGATTGCTCCGCCAGTGCAGACGAGGCCGACGACTTCCTCCATAGGCAGTCCAGCCACCATCAGAGCGCCGGAGAAGGCGAAGATCACGACGATAATAACGATTTCGAGGGGGGCGAGAGTGTGCGGAGGGGTAGGTGTCGTCCGGGCACACATGGATGTTGACCGGTTATGAGCCTTCCTGGACATGGCGACTCCTTTTTCTTGGTGGGCCTACGGCTCGTCGCGAGCCAGAGCACTGCGGACTGCACAACTACGTCTAGAGGGATTGCCGTCCCATCTGGATGTGTCGTCGATCGTCTCACTGCATAGAAGTCGCCAGCAAAGCTGATCAAGGCCTGAAAGTGCTTTTGATGCAGGAGTGAGCAGCGCCCAGGATTTCGAGTCTTGAGTCCGGTTCGCGACATCAGAGCAGGTCATGGCAGTGGGACGATGGAATTGGTGCACTGGCGGCCAGACTTCTATTGCGGGCGAGGGCGGTGCATGTGATCCTCAGCCTGGCGCTTGCTCTGGCCGCTGCGAGCTGGTCCGACTCCCTGGGCGCTGTGGACTGCACCTTTGAATCAGGGAATGCGTGGGCGTGTGACGTTGCCGCGTAACAACCCGCATGCCACGAGGCCCTCCCAAGCGGAGGGCCTCGTGGGCGCAGCCGTGCTCGTGGGCCGAGGCGGTGCGTACACCGGATCGAGGGCTGTCGGAGATCGCGGGTGACGGACGCGGTGCTCCGTCGGCGCTGCCGGTCCAGCAACCGAGGTGTGTAGCGGAAGGCGGATCAGGCTGCCGCGCCTCTTCCAGTGCTCTCAAGCCTGTCCGTTTCCCTCGGCGTCCTCTTGTCGAGGAACGGCGACTGGCTAGAGGTACACCCAAAGACCGGCTTGCCCTCAGTCGTCGGTCCGCTGCCGCATCGCGATGGGTCCACGGCAGAAAACATGCGCGGACAGGGCGGAGTGTGCGGCGTCGCATGGACCGAAAGCCTGCTCGTCTCGCCGTGCAATATCCGTGCAATGATCTTGCTCGCGGGGTGCCCACGGCAAGGCTTCGGTGCAGGTCAAGAGCACAGGAGAACCAGGAAAGGTCATCCGCTGTAAAACCGTCGGCTCAGCCTACCCAGGTTCGAACCCTGGACCTGCCACTAGCAGGGAAAAGGGCCCCTGACCAGCAGAGATGCCGGTCGGGGGCTTCTTCGTTTCTTGATCCGCGAGTACCCATGATTCCCCCTGATTGACCGCAGGTAAGGGCACGCATGGGGCACGCTCCCTACCTGGCCGACCTGCGGGAATCCCCAGCCGTCG
>NZ_BBYK01000050.1:0-125869 GCF_001570365.1 Microtetraspora fusca
CGTGCCGAGCCGCGGGGTCACTTCGCCGGAGCGACGGCGGGAAGGGACTGTTCGGTCCAGATGACCTTGCCGCCGGCGGTGTGCCGGGTGCCCCAGCGCTGGGCGAGCTGGGCGACGAGGAACAGGCCGCGTCCCCCTTCGTCCGTGGTGGCGGAGCGCCGCAGGCGCGGTGAGGTGCTGCTGCCGTCGGAGACCTCGCAGATCAGCGCGCGGTCGCGCAGGAGCCGCACCTGAATGGGGGCGCCCGCGTACCGAATGGCGTTGGTGACCAGCTCGCTGATCACCAGCTCCGTGGAGAACGCCAGCTCCTCCAGGTCCCAGTCGGCCAGTTGCCGGGTGACCTCCGTACGTATGCCCGAGACGGCCGCCGGATCGACGGGCACGTCCCACTGGGCGACCCGGTCGGCGTTCAGCGCACGGGTACGGGCGACAAGCAGGGCGACGTCGTCGCTCGGCTGGGTGGGGAGGAGCGCTCCGAGCAGCGCGTCGCAGGTCTCGTCCGGCGAGCGGAGGGGGTGGGTGAGAACGCGTCGCAACCGGTCGAGCGCGTCGTCGATGTCGCGGTCGCGGTGCTCGATGAGCCCGTCGGTGTAGAGGATGAGCTGGCTGCCCTCGGGTATCGCGATGTCGACGGTCTCGAACGGCACGCAGCCCAGCCCGAGGGGCGGGCCCGCGGGCACCTCGGGAAGCTCGACGGTGCCGTCGGGGAGGACCAGCGCCGGCGCGGGGTGGCCGGCGCGCGCCATGGTGCAGCGTTGCGAGACCGGGTCGTAGACCGCGTACAGGCAGGTGGCGCCGATGATCCCGGCTCCGCCCGCGCCGTCCGGGTCCTCGTCCAGGTCGAGACGGCCGACGAGGTCGTCGAGGTGGGCGAGCACCTCGTCCACGGGCAGGTCGAGGTCGGAGAAGTTCTGGACGGCGGTGCGCAGACGGCCCATCGTGGCGCAGGCGAGCAGGCCGTGGCCGACGACGTCGCCGACGACCAGCGCCACGCGGGCGCCCGAGAGCGGGATGATGTCGAACCAGTCCCCGCCCACGCCGGCCTGCGCGGGCAGGTAGCGGTGCGCGGCCTCGACGGCGTTCTGCTCGGGCAGGCCGTGCGGGAGCAGGCTGCGCTGCAGGGTCAGGGCCGTCGAGCGTTCGAGGGTGAACCGGCGGGCGTTGTCGATGCACACGGCGGCCCGGCCGGCCAGCTCCTCGGCGAGGGACAGGTCGTCGTCCTCGAAGGGGCCCCGGTGCTCCAGCCGAAAGAAGGTCGCCACGCCCAGGATGACGCCCCGGGCGAGCAGGGGGACGGCGATGGCGCAGTGGATCCCCGACGCGCGGACCCGCTGGGCGCGCCCGGGATCCTCCGGCATCCACTCGGACGCGGGGGTCGGCAGCGCTGAGAGCACCGACTGCCCGGTCGCCAGGCACCGTGCCTGCGGCGTCGCCTGGACGAACGTGACCAGATGGCCCGCCGGGTACAGCTGCGAGTCCGCGTCGACGGCGCCGAGCGCCACCCGGCGCATCGCCGCCCCGTTCACGTCGGCCGGCTCCTCCCCCACCAGCACGACGTCCGGCAGATCGACGGCGACGAAGTCCGCGAGCCTCGGGATCGCGACCTCGGTCAGTTCCTCGGCGGTCCGGGTCACGTCGAGCGTGGTGCCGATGCGGACGCCGGCTTCGGTGAGCAGTTCCAGACGCTGCCGCGCCAGCAGGGCGAGCCGGCCGACTCCCGGCTCACCCACCGCGATCAGGCACTCGTCCGTGACACTGGGCGGCTCGGCGACGGCGGTCCGGGCAAAGGGGACGGTCGCGCGCGGCGGCGGCAGGACGACCGCGTTCGCGACCCGTTCGTACGGCACGGCGGAGCGAGCGGTGGCGAGACGGCGCAGCGCGCCGCCGGGCAGGACCGCCTCGACGGCGATGCCGGTCTCCCCTGAGGAGCCCGTCACCGGCCGGCTCAGGAGCGTGGCCACCCGGCCGTGCGGGAGCGCCACCTCGACGACGGCCGCGCGTCCCGAGGAGATCAGCTCCGCGGCCTTCTCCTCCAAAATGAGCCGGTCGGTCCGGTCGAGCGGGTCGCTACCGAGTGCTCCCGGGCCGGCGAGCTCGCCCGCGTCCGGCAGGAGAAGGGCGGCCTCCGGGGCGCCGCCCGCCGCGAGGCGGGCCTGGACGAACGTCTGGAGCAGTGCCCGCTCGCGCTCCGCGGTCTGCGCCAGCAGGCGCCGCTCGATGTCGCGGGCCCCCTCGCGGACGAGGGCCACCATCGAGGGGTCGGCGTCCTCACGCAGGCAGGTCAGGTCCAGCAGACCGCGGCTCTGTCCGCTCAGAGGGTCGCGGATGGGGACGCCCGCGCAGGTGAACACCTGCAGGGCCTCGACGAAGTGCTCGCGTCCGTGGACGAGGGCGGGCCCCCGCTCGACCAGCGCGGTGCCGATGCCGTTGGTGCCGGCGAACTCCTCGGCGTACGTAAATCCCGGGGCGATCCCCCGCGCATCGAGCATCTTGCACAACGACGGATCGTCCACGCGCCGCCCGACTATCCGTGCCTGCTCGTCACAGACGAAAACGCTCATCCGCATGTCGCCGAACCCGGAGTTCAGCCGATCGAGCACGGGGGTGGCGGCGCGGACGAGATCGCTTTCCAGATCCAGATCCCGGTGGTACGGAACCTCGATGCGATCGGCCGGAATACCCAGGAATTGACAGCGGTGCCACGAGGTCAGCACCGATGCCCGCACACCCGCGCCGACCGGCCTGCCTGCGAGGAGACGTTCACGGGCGTCGGCGAGAGCGTCGTTGTCGCTCCACTCGACCGTCACCACGACCACTCCCCCCAATGGCGGCAAATTACGGCATTCCATGCAGGTATGGCAGCATTTACCCGATTCAGTGCAATAGTGAAGCCTATTAACTCTCCGCAAAATCAGGGGAGATTCCCGCTCTTGATTTCATCGGATTGAGCAAAATCCGCGCAGCCGTACCGGAGCGGCGGCCGGAGGACCGAATTCGCGTCCGTACCAAGGAGCGCTCGTCACGGGTGGCCAGTACCGGCGACAGGCCCCGCGCTTGCTGGGTTCACGTTTCTACGCAAAACGATCAATGGGGAGACATGGACCGCGGCACCCGACGTACCAAAGCCCTGTGGACCGCCGTCACGCTGGGGACGGTGGCACTGCTCGCGGCACCGTTCTGAACAAGGTCGCGGCCGACGTGGGGTGCCGCTGACGACAGGTCCGGTCGTGGGGTCAGGATTCCCATGGCCACCACACCACCCGGCGGTGCCGGTCGCTGCCGAGACCGGGTCCGTCACCGATCCCGGCCATCGCCGTGAGGCGGTGGGCGAGCCGGGCGACGGCCTCCCGCAGCTCCGGAGGGTCCAGCACCTCCGCCTCGAAGCCCAGCCGGGCCACGTGCAGAGCGAGCCAGTCCAGGTCCTCTCCGCCGACGACGAGCACGCACCACCCGTCGCGATCGTCCTCGACGCGCCCCACCTGAGGCGGCACCAGCTCCCGCACCCGTTCGGGGTCGGCGTGCACCCGCACCCGGGCGAGATACCGGTACGCCGCCTCGGTCACGGACCGCTGCACGTAGGCGACCGGGTCCGGATGCTCACTCGTCCGGAAGCGCCAGGTCGTCGCCACCACATCGCGCATCCGGTCCAGCCGGAAGGTGCGCCAGTCGTCGCGGTCGACGTCCCGGGCCATCAGGTACCAGCGGCGGCCGGTGGTGACCATCCGCACCGGCTCGACCGTGCGCTCGCGCTCCCCGCCGACGCGGCCGGCGTACCGGAACCGGACCCGCACGGCGTCGCGACAGGCCCGCGCGAGCGTCATCAGCAGCTCCGCGTCGATCTCGATCCCGGGGCCGACGAGGGTCTCGGTGGCGCCGTACACCGCCCGCACCTCGGCGCGCAGCCGGGGCGGCATCACCTGGTCGAGCTTCGCGAGCGCCCGCAGTGCCGCCTCGCCCGCCCCGGTGACCGTGCCCCCCGCCGCCAGCCGCAGGGACACCGCCGTCGCGATCGCCTCGTCGTCGTCGAAGAGCAGCGGGGGAAGCCGGGTGCCCGCGCCGAGCTGATAGCCGCCGCCGACGCCCGCCGTCGCGTGCACGGGGTAGCCGAGCGAGCGCAGCCGCTCCACGTCGCGGCGCACCGAGCGGTCGGTGACCCCCAGCTCGGCGGCAAGCTCCGCTGCGGTCCAGGACGGCCGGCGCTGCAGCAGCCCCAGCAACCGCAACACCCGCTCGGTGGTCGCCTCGACAGTCACGTGCTCATCGTTCCACAGATCACGGAACGATCCTGTCCGCTATATGTGCGAGGGTGGCACCATGATCGACCAGACCCGGAGCCCCCGGCTCCGCGACCTCCACTTGCACACCCACCACCAGAGCCGTCGGGAGGCGAGCTGAGATGGCGCGCGACGTCCAGATCACTTTTGACTGCGCCGACCCGGCCGGATTGGCGGCGTTCTGGGCCGAGGCCCTCGGCTACCGGCTGCAGGACCCGCCCCAGGGCTTCGAGTCGTGGGAGCAGGCCATGGAGGCGATGGGCGTGCCGCCTGAGAGGCGCAACGACGCCTCAGCGGTGGTCGACCCCGAGGGCTCCGGGCCGCGGCTGTTCTTCCAGCGGGTGCCGGAGCACAAGCAGGCCAAGAACCGTGTGCACCTCGATGTGCGAGCCGCCCCCGGGCTCGTGGGCGACGCGCGGATGGCGGCCCTGGAGGCGGAGGCCGAACGGCTCGTCTCCCACGGCGCCACCCGGCTCCGGCGCCACGAGCCGGCTCCCCCGCTCGGCGCCGGGCACATCGTGATGGCCGACCCCGAGGGCAACGAGTTCTGCCTCGACTGATCAGCCACGCGACGGGGTGGCCGGCATCAGCGCGGCACGGACCGGGATTCCCCGGTCACGAGTACGCGGAACCAACGGTCACCGCCGCGACGCATGAGGCGGCGGCTCCCGCGCGGAGATCGCGCGAGGGCCGCCGCCGTCCCGGCCGACGGCGAGGGGAACCGAAAGACAGCGGCCCGGCAGGCCCCCACCGCCTGTTCGGGCGCACCCGCGCCATGGTCCTGCGGACACTGGAGGGAAGGGTGCGCACGACGGGCGAGATCGCCCGCGTCCTCGACATCTCCCCCGCCTCGGCCAGCGAGCACGCCTCGCTGCTGCGCGACGCCGGGCTCGTGTCCAGCGAGCGCCGCGGCAACCGGGTCTGTCACCGGCTCACACCGCTCGGGCTGGAGTTCCTCCACGGCCCTCGGGGCCAGCTCGACCTCTGACCCGGCGACGTGCCTCGGCGATCAGCAGCGGGTCGAGGAGCGTCCGTCCGGCGAGCTCCGTGCTCAGGTCACCTCTCTGCGGACGGCGCGCGCGAGACCCGCCGCCATCGGCGCGGCGATCCAGAAGGCCACGGACACGACCAGCCGGGCGAGGTCACCGCCCGTCATCTCCGCGGACGCCAGGGGTGCCGCGGTGGTGTTCAGATCGAGCCACCCGGCCACAGCCTCCCCGGCGGCGCCGAGCCTCGCGACGACCCCCCACATGAGCGGGCCGGCCAGGCAGACGACGATCGCGGCCGGGGCGTTCATGAGCAGCATGCCCAGGGCGAGCCCTTCCGCGACCACGAGGACGTTCACCCCGGTCCAGCCCAGCAGGACGAGCGGGGAGACGTCCCAGGTCGCCGGGACATGCCGGACCTCGGCGACGACGGCCGTGACGAGCACCGCCGCCAGCAGCGCGAGCAGCGACGCGGCCACCGCGGCGATCAGCGGCGGCAGGCACTTGGCCGCCAGCACACGCACCCGCCGGGGTTCCAGGGCGAACGTGGTCAGGGCGGTGCGATGGCTCCACTCGGCGGTCACCGTGAGGATGCCGAGCACCGGGAGCAGCGTGCCGAGCGCGATGCCCGCCGTGCCCAGCGCGGTGAGCGCGCGGGGGCCGACGACGACGCCGCGCGCCACGACCGACGCCACCGTCAGGCCGACCAGGACGGCGGTGAGGATCAGGCCGCTGCGGGTGTCGACGAGCTTGCGCGCCTCCACGGCCACGAGGCGTCGGAACGGCGTCGGCTCCCCCATCGGGACCGGTGCGCCGCCGTCTTCGGTGACAGGGACCACGTGATCGCTCATGCCGTGCTCCGGTCGGCGCCGGCGGTCAGGTCGAAGAAGGTCTGTTCCAGGTTCCGGCCCCGGTTCAGCTCGTCCATCGTGCCCTGGGCGAGCACCCGGCCGTGGCCGACGACCACGACGCGGTCGGCGACCTCCTCGACCTCGTGCAGCAGATGGGAGCTGAGGAGCACCGCGCATCCGGAGTCGGCGAGGCCGCGGAGCAGCCCGCGCATCCATCGCATGCCCTGGGGGTCCAGTCCGTTGCCGGGCTCGTCCAGGACCAGTACGCCGGGCCGCCCGAGGAGGGCGTGCGCGACGCCGAGCCGTTGCCGCATGCCCAGGGAGTAGCCCTTGACGGCGCGCCGGCTCTCCCGGTGCGTCAACCCGACCAGGTCGAGGACCTCGTCGACCCGCCGCCTGGGCAGGCCGAGCGTCATCGCGCCCAGAGTGAGGGTCTCCCGTCCGGTGCGTCCCGGGTGGTACGCGTTCGGGTCGAACATCGTGCCCACCCGGTGGGCCGGGCCGTCCAGCTCGGCGTACGCGCGGCCGAACACGGTGGCCGCCCCCGATGTCGCGAGGGACAGCCCGACCAGGATGCGCAGCGCCGTCGACTTTCCGGCGCCGTTGGGGCCGAGGAACGCGGTGACGCTGCCCGCCCCGACGGTGAAGGACACGTCGTCGAGCGCCTTCACCCCTTTGTAGAGCTTGCTGACATGGTTGAACTCGATCACCCGTCCAGTCCAGCGGAGGGGCCGTCACCCGTCATCGGCCCCGGGGCGAGTCCGCTCCGTCCTCGAGGCCGGTTCCGCCGCGCCGATCTCGACCTGAGGCCATGGTGATGTCGACCATGGTCGCTGACGCGCCGGCCGCCGGGCTACGTAGGCTGTGGCGCGTGCACGACCGTACGGACGACCAGCCACCCTTGGACCGGACGGATGTCGCGCTGCGCTATCTCTGCGCCGTGGTCCCGATGCTGTTCTACGGCGTCGTCCTGGTCTGGCTCGTCCTCCGGGAGCCCGACCGGCTCCTGCCGGCCGCGATCGATGTGGCGATGGGCGTGCTCGGGCTGGTCCTGATGCGCTGGCGGCGGCACCGGCCCCTGCCGGTCGCGCTGGCGACCGCCCTGCTCACCGTGTTCTCGACCACGGCGACCGGCCCGGCCCAGGTCGCGTACGTGTCCCTGTGCACGCACCGCCGCCCGCGCCAGATCGTCCTGGCCGCCGCCGTCTCCTGGCTGTGCCTGGCGGGGCATGCCGTCTGGCACGGCATCGGCCAGGCGGCCGTCGTCTCCGTGGCGACCGGGACAGCGCTCCTCGGCGGGCTGACGATCTTCGGCCTGTACCTGCGCGGACGGCGCGATCTCGCCGCGTCGCAGCGCGCGGCGGCGCTGGCGGCGGAGCGCGAGCAGCTCCACCGGATCGAACAGGCCAGGCTCGCGGAACGGGCGAAGATCGCGCAGGAGATGCACGACGTCCTGGCCCACCGCGTCTCGCTGCTGTCGATGCTCGCGGGCGGCCTCGCGTACCGGACGGACCTCGGTCCCGAGGAGACCCGCAAGATCGCGCTGGCGATCCAGGAGAACGCGCACCAGTCGTTGAACGAGCTGCGTTCCGTGCTCGGCGCGCTCCGGCGTGACAGCCCCGTGGAGGCGCCGCAGCCGACCCTGGCCCGGGTGGGCGACCTGTTCGACGAGGTACGCGCCGCCGGGCAGCACGTCGAGGTGGACGACGGCATACGCGACGCCGATCTGCTTCCGGGCCCCACCACCCGGCACGCGTACCGGATCGTGCAGGAGGCCCTGACCAACGCGCGCAAGCACGCACCGGGCAGCCCGGTCACGGCCCGGCTGCACGGGCGGCCGGGGCGTGGCCTGCACATCCGGGTCAGCAATCCGGTGCCACCGGGGACGTCAGCCGGCCCCGGAAGCAGGTTGGGCCTGGTCGGGCTGGCGGAACGGGCCCGGATGGCCGGAGGCACCATCAGCCATGCCGTCCGGGACGGGCGCTTCGTGCTCGACGTACGGCTGCCGTGGGAGGTATGACGCCGTGATCCGACTGATGATCGTGGACGACGATCCGATGGTGCGCACCGGGCTGCGCCTCATCTTCGGCGGGGATCCCGACCTGGAGATCGTCGGCGAGGCCGGGGACGGGCGGCAGGCGATGACGCTGATCCGCGACGTGCGGCCGGACGTGGTGGTGATGGACATCAGGATGCCGGTCCAGGACGGTCTGGCCACCACCGAATCGCTGATGGCCGAGCCGGACCCGCCCCGGGTCCTCGTGCTCACCACCTTCGACGCCGACGACATGGTGCTCCGCGCCCTGCGGCTCGGCGCCTGCGGCTTCCTGCTGAAGGACACTCCTCCGCCGAAGATGATCGAGGCGGTGCGGGCGGCGGCGAACGGTGAGCCGGTGCTATCCCCGAGCGTCATGAACCAGGTGATCGACGCGGCCACCGGCCGGCAGGAGCCGGACCGTTCGGACGCACGCCGGGAGCTGGCCGGCCTCACCGAACGCGAACGTGAGGTCGCCGTCGAAGTGGCGCGGGGCAGCTCGAACGCGGAGATCGCCGAGCGTCTCTACATGAGCGTCGCCACCGTGAAGGCCAACATCACGCGGATCTTCGCCAAGCTGGGCACCGACAACCGCGTCCGCGTCGCGATGAAGGTGCGCGACGCCGGCCTTCTCTGATGCCGGCTTCCGGCCCGCGCCGAGGCGGAGCCTTCTCCCGGGCCGCTTCCGCCGAGCCCGGCCGGGACGCGCGCCTCGCAGGGGACGCGGCCGCCGGATCAGGTGACACGCGCGCGATCAGGCGTCGGCGAGCGGAAGCCCCAACTGCTCCGTGAGGACGCGGCGCGCGTCGGCCATCGAGGGGCCGTACCAGGTGAGATGGCGGCCGCTGACCAGGGCCGCGTCGACGCCGGGAAAGCTCTCCGGCCCGTCGCCCGCGGTGAAGCGGTACGGCTCGTCAGGCAGGACGGCCAGCTCGGGCCGCGCGGCCATGATGTCGGCGAGGGGGATCTTCGGATACCGCTCGGGGTGCGAGGCGAAGACGTTGTCGATCCCCAGCCGGTCCAGCACGTCTCCGGTGAAGGTGTCGCGGCCGACGACCATCCAGGGACGCCGCCACACGGGGATGACGGCACGCCGCCGGAGGGTCGGCGCCGGTGCGGCCCATGCCCGGGCCGCCTCCTCCAGCCAGGCGGGGCGGGGAAGCCGGCACGCCAGGGTGAGCATGCGCTCCAGCGAGGTCAGCGCCTCGTCCACGGTGCGGATCGCGGTCGTCCAGACAGGGACGCCCGCGCCGCGCAGCGCCTCGAGGTCGACGTCCCGGTTCTCCTCGAAGTTGGCCAGCACGATGTCCGGGCGAAGCGACGTGATCGTGGCGAGGTCGGGGTTCTTGGTCCCCCGGACCCTCGTGACGTCGAGGTCTGCGGGATGGCTGCACCAGTCGGTGGCCCCGACGAGCACCTCCTGCCGGGTGGCCGCGACGGCCTCGGTCAGCGAAGGGACAAGGGAGACCACCCGCCGTACCCGCGTGGGGACGGGGACGGCCCGGCCGAGATCGTCGAATGCCACCTCGTTATCCGTCATGCCAGGTAATCGTAGAAGCCCGCCTCGCCCCCGCGTGAAGCCCCTTCCTGAGGCGACCATCGGGCGCGGCGGCGACGCTCACGGCGGCGGGCGGTCATCGAACCGGGGTCTCCCCCGGCGTCACTCACCCGCGGTCTCCTTCTCGTTGTGGTCGAGGGCTGCCCGGATCCACGAACCGCGGCGGCACGTGGAAGTTCCGGCTCACGCCGGGCCGTGGCCTGATCGTCCTGCGCGAGAAGATCTGCCGCATGCGCTGACACCCCCGGGAACCGGGCGGGGATGGCCCGTCACGACTCGGGCACGAGGTCCAGTTGCCAGGCCACCCCGAACCGGTCGACCACCCAGCCGTACTTGGCGCTGAAGCCGTAGTCGCCCAGGGGCATCAACTCCGCCCCCTTCTCCGAGAGCGCCGCATAGAGGCGGTCGATCTCCGCTTCCGTCCCGCACCGGACGTAGAGCGAGATCGCCGGGGTGAAGGTGAAGTCGTGCTTCACCGAGCTGTCGATGCAGGCGAGGCGCTGACCGGCGAGGGAGAAGGCCGCGTGCCGCACGGTGCCCTCGGCTCCGGACTCGCCGGCGCCGTAGCGATCGACGCTGAGAATCCGGGAGTCGTCGAACAGTGACGTGTAGAACGTCATCGCCTCTTCGGCGTCCCCGTGGAACATGAGGAACGTTGTGATCTTCTGCGGTCCGGTCGTGTCCATCGTCGCCTCTCCTGATCAGGGACGGGGCGGCCGGTAGGCCCCTGATGCGGCATCCTGCCGCAGAGGACCGACAAAATCCGGCACGCGTCGCACGGTCCGTGACCAACCCCGCATTCGACGGAGGTTTCCGGTCCGCGGTGCCGGCGCGAGGCCCGTGGGTGCTCCCCGGCAAACCAGTCGAAGTCGCGTTCGAGCCCGGACGACGAGGCCCTCCACCGCCGACGAGCGGCCGCGGCACCAGCGCCGGTTCGTCACCGTGCCGGTGCCGGTTCCCCGATCTCGGGCCCGATGCGCTCCTGGGCGCGCTTGGCCAACGCCAGGCGCGCGAGGACGGCCACCACGGCGGCGAGGGCGAACGCGGCGCCGGTCCAGGGAAGGAGGCGGGCACCGAAGGAGGCCAGGGTCCAGCCGCCGACCGCGGTACCCACGGTGATGCCCAGGTTGGAGAACGAGACGAACAGGGCGTTGCCGAACTCGGGGGCGTCGCGCGCGTCGCGGCCCAGCCAGATCTGGCACACGATGAGGCCTCCGGAGTGGATGGCCGCCCAGAGCGGGACAACCACGATCATCGGGGCGAACCGCGGGCCGAGGGCGAACACCAGGGCGAAGACGGCGAGGCACAGGACGGGATAGGCGAGCACGGTGCGGACGACGCCGGACCGCAGCAGCGCCGCGAAGGCGAAGTTGCCGAAGATCATCACGATGCCGAACACCAGCAGCATCGCGCTGACCCACGACTCGTTCATCGCCGTGACGGCACCCAGGTATTCGGCGAAGTAGCCGTACACCGAGAACATCGCCGCGAACACGCAGACGACGGACAGGAGCGACCACCACATCCCTGGGCTGCGCAGCACACCCAGCTGGGCACGGTAGGAGAGCCGCTCGTCGGCGGGCATCGCGGGAAGGAAGCACAGGATGCCGATGCACGCGGCCAGGTTGACGGCCGCGCCGAACCAGAACGCGGCCTGGAGAGTGACATGCCCGGCCAGGTAGGACGTCACGGGGACGCCGAAGGCGAAGCCGACGGTGACTCCGGCGAAGACCCGCGCGGCGGCGCGGGCCGGGTCCGAGGCCGGGGCCAGCCGGACGGCCGCCGCCAGGGCGACCGAGAAGAAGACCGGGTGGACGAGCGCGGGGATGACGCGGAAGGCGAGCATCACCTCGAAGTACGCGGTCAGCGCGTAGACGGCGTTCGAGACGGCGAAGACGGCCATGGTCGCCGCCAGTACGGTCCTGCGGTCGATGCGGGAGGCCGCGAGTGTCATGAAGGGGCCGAGGGCGGCGACGACGAACGCGAAGGAGCCGACGAGCAGCCCCGCCGTGGACGTGCTGACGTCCAGCCGGGCCGCGACCTGGGGGAGCACTCCGACGATGCCCATCTCGGTCGTGATGATGCCGAACACGCCCAGGGCGAGCGTCAGGAGGGACAGGGAACTTCTTCTCATGATCAGCTTTCGTGCGGAGCGGCCGCGGCCACCATTGATCTACGTATCGCTTTTTCTAGATATGAAAGGGTGCGCCGCACCGCCGCAATCAGGCAGGAGGCACCACCCGGATCGAGGGGCGTCCCGAGGTCAGAGCTCGTCGCGGACGTACGCGGCGTAGGCGGCGATGGTCTGCTCGTTGCGCCGGTAGTACGTCCACTTGCCGATCCGCTCGGACTCCAGCAGTCCGGCGTCCTTGAGCGTCTGCAGGTAGCCGGAGACCACGGACTGGGAGAGGCCGGACCGGGCCTGGATGTCGCCGACGCAGACCCCGATGTGGAATCCCAGCCCCTGCCGCAGGTAGGCGCTCTCGTCGAAGTACTCCGCGGGCGTCTTCAGCCAGCGCAGGAACTGCAGGCGCGCGGGGTTGGCCAGTGCCTTGTGCACGGTCAGCGGATCCACGACGTCCCCCTTCCGGTCGGCACCAGGTCGGACATCACATCTACTTTTCTCGATTTGTAGTGGAGTGTCAAACCAGCGGGCCCTCCCTGACGCCTCGGGGAAGGTCGGTCGGGCCCGTGGTTGAGCGGCCACCGCACTCAGATTTCCTCCGGGTGTACCCCCGCTCGGTGGGCCGCGGATCGCCCGGGGCGGCCGTCGGGAGACGCTGTCCGGGCGGCGTTTTCGACACCTGTCAACGAGATCACGCCACACGGCTCAGCCGGGGAATGTCTCACATAGCTGCAGGTCCACGGCCTTGGCGGGATATACGCGGGCGCGTAAGGTTCCGCCATGCACACCGTGGCCGTCCTCGCCCTCCCCCAGGTGATCCCCTTCGATCTGTCCACACCGATCGAGGTCTTCACCCGTACGCGGTTGCCCGACGGCCGTCCCGGCTACCAGGTGCGCGTCTGCGCCGAGGACCCCGAGGTGGACGCCGGCGCCTTCACCCTGCGAGCGCCCTGGAGGCTGGACGGGCTGGAGGGCGCCGACACGATCATCGTCCCCGGCGTCGCGAACCCGACGGCCCCGCTGTCGCCGGCCGTCCACGACGCCCTCAAGACCGCCGCCGCCGAGGGCACCCGGATCGCCTCCATCTGCACGGGCACATTCCCGCTGGCGGCCACCGGGCTGCTCAGCGGCCTGCGCGCCACCACCCACTGGGCCGGGGCCGGCCTGCTGGCCGCCGCGTACCCGGACATCGAGGTGGACCCGGACGTCCTCTACGTCGACAACGGGCAGATCCTCACCTCCGCGGGCGCCGCCGCCGGGCTGGACCTGTGCCTGCACCTGATCCGCCGCGACTACGGCTCCGCGGTGGCCGCCGACGCCGCCCGCCTGTCCGTCATGCCGTTGGAGCGGGAAGGCGGGCAGGCCCAGTTCATCGTCCAGCCGCTCCCCGCGACGCCCCGAGGGGCCACACTCGAACCCCTGCTCACCTGGCTGCAGTCCTCCCTGGCCCGCGAGCTGACCGTGGACGACATCGCCGCCCACGCCGGCATGAGCCCCCGCACGCTGATGCGCCGCTTCCGCGAGCAGACCGGCACGACCCCGCTTCAGTGGCTGCACCGCGCCCGCATCCGCCAGGCCCAGCACCTGCTGGAGACCACCGACCACACCGTCGAGCGCATCGGCGCCCAGGTCGGCTTCGGCTCCCCCACGGCGTTCCGCGACCGCTTCAAGCGCGTCACCGGCGTCAGCCCCCACAGCTACCGGCGCGCGTTCCGCTGAGCCGGCCGCGGCCGTACACCGGAACCGGCACGTCCGGCAGCCCCCGTCTCGGGCTCGCCGACGGCCCGGCAGGTATGCCACCACCTTGCGGTATACCTTCGGCGCGGGCACAATCGGCCGGGAGATGAACCAGCCCACGCCCGCTCCCGGCTCCTTGCGCGACCTCGCCTACGAGGCCATACGCGAGCGGATCGTCGAGGGCGTGTGGCACCCCGGCCGTCGGATCGTCGAACGCGATGTGGCCGCCGAGCTCGGCATCTCACGCATCCCGCTGCGCGAGGCGCTGCGGCGGCTGCACGACGATGGGCTCGTCATCCTCGTCCCCCGCCAGGGGGCGCTGGTCAGCCCCTTCACCCCGGCCGACGTCTCCGACCTGTTCGACATCCGCGAATACCTCGAAGAACTGGCCGCCCGCCGCGCCGCCGAACGTGCCGACGAGACCATCCTGTCCCGCCTGCGCGAACCCCTCCAGGCGGCGGAGGACGCACGGGAGCGCGGGGACGAGCGCGGCCTGGCCCTCGCCAACGCCACGTTCCACACCGAGGTCGTCAACGCCTCCGGCAACGCGCTCCTCCAGTCGATCATGGATCCGCTCGCCACCAAGCTGCGCTGGCTCTTCCGCCTGACGTCCGTGCGCGACCCCGGCCGGCAGTGCGCCGAGCACGCCCAGCTCTACGAGGCGATCGCCGCGCGCGACGCGGAGAAAGCCGGCACGCTCGCCCGCGCGCACGCCGCCGCGGGTCGCGAGCTGTCGATGCGCATGGCCGAGGAATGGAGCGATCCGCGCTTCAACCCGATCACGGCCACCCGAACCCGGCGGCGCGGCCCCAAACCCTGACCGAGGACGCCTCCCTTCGGGGGTACTCAGACGAGCCGGCCGTCGCGGGCCACGACACGTCCCGCCCGGACCACCACGTCGCGGCGCGGCAGGTCGATCACGACCTGCGGCAGGCACTCGCCCTCGACCAGCATGAAGTCGGCGGGCGCCCCCGGCCGCAGATCCGCCTTCGGCAGCCCGAGCAACTCGGCGCCGCCGTCCGCCGCCAGCCGGAAGCACGCCTCCAGCTCCTCGTCGAGGCGCACGCCGACGGTCCAGCCCAGCAGCCAGGCGCGGTGGAGCATGTCCGCGTTGCCGTACGGGCTCCAGTTGTCGCGTACGCCGTCCGAGCCGAGACCGACCCGCACGCCGCGCTCGGCCAGCCGCCGGAAGGGCAGCACGGTCCTCGCCGACGGCGCGACCGTGGTCAGCGCGATGTCCGCCGAGGCCAGCAGGTCGGCCGTCGCGTCCAGCTCCTCTCCGGAGAGGGCGGCGACCGCGAAGGCGTGGCTCACCGTGACCTTCCCCCGCAGGCCGAGTGCCTCGGTCCGCGCGGCGATCTCGCGCAGCGGGCCGAGCCCTCGCTCCCCGACGTCGTGCAGGTGGATGTCGACCGCCAGCCCGTACCGCTCGGCGATCCCGAAGACGACGTCGAGCTGCCGGTTCTCCCCGGACGCGCCGCCGCCTGACACGCGGTCGAAGCCCGCGGGGTCGATCCCGCCCACCGCGTCGATCAGGCCGGCTGCGGCCGCCTCCTCCAGCAGTTCGGCGGCGCCGGGCGTCCGCTCCACCCCGTGCTGCGGGAACGCCACGAGTTGCACGTCGAGGACGCCGCGCAGCTTCTCACGCGCCTCGGCCACGCCGGCGACCCCGTCCAGCCCGTACGCGGGCGCCACGTCGGCGTGGGCGCGCATCGCGCGCGTGCCCTGCGCGGCGGCGTGCGCCATCAGCCGCCGCGCGCGCTCGGCCACCGGAGTGGGCAGGTCGCGGTACAGCTCCACATCCCCGGTCACGTACTCGGCGATGCCGCGGGCCGGCCGGCGGCTGTGCCAGGGCTCGCCCCAGGCCGTCTTGTCGGGATGGATGTGCGCGTCCACGAGCGTGGGCAGGGCCAGCCGCCCGCCCCCGTCGACGTACTCGACCACGGCACCGTCCGGGACGGCGTCCGCCAGCACACCGTCCACGGCGACCAGATCGACGGCGGGCCCGCCGAAGGGGCGTACGTCGCGGAAGACGGTGGCGGAAGCACCGGCGACGGTACGGGTGTCGGCATCGGCGGCGTGGTTCGTCATCGCGATCTCCCTCGAAGGTTTTTGGTATACCAGTATCGTATCCCCCGGCCGTCCGGGCCCGGCCGGAAGCGTCGCCGGACCGGTCGACTCGACGCGCCCGCGCGTCCTGAACTCCATCGCGGCTGGCGTGCCCCACACGGAAGGGGGCCGGTCGGGGGACGCCACAGTGGCGGGACGCCGGATCAGAGGAGCCGGATCAGACGCCGCTCGACCGCGGCCGTGACGGCGGCGGTACGCGTGTCCACGCCGAGCTTCCCGTAGATGTGCACCAGATGGGTCTTGACCGTCGCCTCGGTGATGAAGAGCCGCCGGGCGATCTCCCGGTTGCCCGCGCCGCCGGCCAGCAGCTCCAGGATTTCGACCTCACGGGCGCTCAGCGCCGAGCCCGGGTCGCGCATCCGCTCGATCATCCGGGTCGCCACCTTGGCGGACAGCACCGTCTCGCCCCTGGCCGCGGCCCTGATGCCCTGGAACAGCTCCTCGGGCGGGCACGCCTTGAGCAGATAGCCGGTGGCACCGGCGTCGACGGCCCGCATGATGTCCGCGTCGCTCTCGTACGTCGTCAGCACCAGGACCCGCGGCGGCGAGGGCAGCTCCCGGATCCGCCGGGTGACCTCCACGCCGTCGACGCCGTCGCCGAGTTGCAGGTCCATGAGGACGACGTCCGGCTTCCGCGCCGCGATGCCGCGCAGCGCCTCGCCTCCGTCGGCGGCCTCGCCGACGATCTCGATGTCGTCCTCGCCGCCGAGCAGCGCCACCAGCCCCGCCCGGACCACCGGGTGGTCGTCCACCAGAAACAGCCTCATCGCGTCTCCATCCGACCCGTCGCACCGTCCGCGACGCCTGTTCGTCCGCTGTGCCGGCGCTCGGTGGGGACTGTGGCCGCGACCGCCGTCCCCTCGCCGGGGACGCTTTCGACGACCAGGACGCCGTTCACCTCCGCCAGCCTGTCGCGCATCGCCCGCAGCCCGTATCCCCGGCCCGGCGCGGGGGTCGGCGCGGCGAAGCCGACGCCGTCGTCGAAGACGTCCAGCGTGACCTCGCCGTCGAGGTAGGACAGGGTCACCGTTGCCGTGCCGGCGCGTGAGTGGTCGCGGACGTTGGCCAGCGCCCCTTGCGCCACCCGGAGCAGCGCCGCCTGCACGTCCGGCTCCAGCGCGTACGGCCCGCCTTCCTGGCGGAAGCGGACCCGCGACCCGGCGGCGTCGCCGGCGCTCGCGCAGAGCCGGGCGAGCGCCTCGGGCAGTGAGACGTCCACCAGGCCCGGGGGCTGGAGGTCGCGGACGAACCGCCGGGCCTCGTCGAGGTTCTCCGCGGCGGCCGCGGCCGCCCGCCGTATGTGGGCGCGGGCCAGCTCGGGATCGGACGCCCACACCCGGTCGGCGGCCTGGAGGAGGATGCCCATGCTGGTCAGCCCTTGCGCGAGGGTGTCGTGGATCTCCCTGGCCAGCCGCTCGCGCTCCTCCAGGACGCCGGTGCGGTGCCGGGAGTCGGCCAGCGTCCCCCGGGTGCTGATCAGGTCGTCGATGAGGAGCTGCCGGGCGGCGCTCTCGCGCTGGAGCTCCCAGAAGATCACCGCTGTCATGGCGGCGATGCCGATCGGCGCGAGGACCAGGCTGAGATCCACCTCCCGGGCGATCGCGAGCTGGGCCGCGATCACGACCAGCGTCAGGGCGGCGGCGGCCACCGCGAAGCCGCGTGCGTTCAGCGACCGCAGACACAGGAAGAGCAGCGGAACCGCGCACCAGCTGAACGACGGCGCGAGCACCACGAGCGCGAGCCAGACCGCCGCCACTCCTCCCAGCCAGACGAGACGCCTCCGCCCGAGGCGGCTCCAGAGGGCGACGCCGAGCGCGTAGGCCAGAGCGAGCAGGCCGGCGACGGCCAGCGAGGCGACCGTACGCGGTCCCATGTCGTGCCGGGACACCAGCCGCAGGGCGGAGGCGGCGAGCAGCAGGTAGAACCCCGCGTGCATCGCCCGGTTCAGCCAGCCACGCTCCCTCATCGCACTCCCTATCGGTTCGCTCCGACACTTTCCGCCACCGAGGATCCGCCCCGCCGCTGCGGCGGCGCGTCAACCGATCGGTTGACCGCCGTCTCAGCCGACCGGCGCCAGGGAATCGCCCATGCTCGCGATGCCCTGCGGCGACACCCCTGGAAGCCTTGAGTGCACCCGACCTCACCACGCTGAACTGGAGAAACGATGACTGGTTCCCTCCGCACCCGCCTGATCGCCGGCTCTCTCGCGGGGTTCGCCGTCATGGCCGGCGCCATCGGCGCCGCACCCGCCCAGGCCGCCCCCGCGGAGAACGGTCGCGCCGCGCAGGCCGTCGTGCAGACCGGTTGGCTCTCCGCCGACGCCGCGCTGACGATCGCCGACGCCGCGATGAAGGAGGCCGTCAAGCAGAAGCAGCGCGTCACGGTGGTGATCGTCGACCGATCCGGCGCGACCCGGCTCGTGCTGAAGGGCGACGGCGCGGGCCCGCAGACGGAGGAGTCGGCCCGGCGCAAGGCCTTCACCGCGGTCTCCTTCGGCAGGACGACCAGCGAGCTGGGCAAGGGCGTGACCGGCGGGGGCCCGACCATCGCCGACATCCCGGGCACCCTCTTCCTCGGCGGCGGCGTGCCCGTCGCCTCCGGCGGCGCCCCCATCACGGGCATCGGCGTCGGCGGAGCGCCGAGCGGCGACATCGACGAGGCCATCGCCCAGGCGGGCCTCAAGGCCGTCGCCGGCCGGCTCCGCTGAGAAGCCCGCCGCGAACGGTCGGCGAGTGGGAGAACGGTCACGCATGACACCGTTGAGGCGCCGGACGACACGGGTCGTCCGGCGCCGCGTCCGATGGTGGGAGCGCGGAAGAACGATGTGGATGAAGCGCCGGGCGATCCTGGTCTCCGGGCTCGGCCTGCTGCTCGCGGCCTGTGGCGGCCGCACGGTGAGAGGAGAGAGTGTGCTCAACGAGGAACTGCTGGCGCGCGCCGGGCGCGGTGACGCCGCGGGCGTCCGGGACGCGCTCGCGTCCGGGGCCGACGTCGAGGCCCGCGATGGGCTGGGCCGTACCGCCCTGCTGCTCGCCGCGGCGGCCGACCACGTCGAGGTCGCCGACGTGCTGGTCGCGGCCGGCGCGGACCCGAACGCGCGGGACTCCCGGCTCGACACGCCCTGGCTGGTCACCGGCGTCACCGGAAGCGTCGCGATGCTGAACGCCCTCCTGCCCGCCGACCCCGACCTGACCGTACGCAACCGCTACGGAGGCGTCTCCCTCATCCCCGCCTGCGAGCGCGGGCACGTGGACTACGTCCGCGAGGTGCTGAAGACCGGCATCGACGTCAACCACGTCAACGACCTCGGCTGGACCGGCCTGCTCGAGGCCGTCATCCTCGGCGACGGCGGCCCGCCCTACCAGGAGATCGTCCGGCTGCTCGTCGCCGCGGGCGCCGACGTCGACCTCGCCGACCGCGACGGCGTCACCCCGCTCGGCCACGCCGTCGCCAAGGGGCAGACCGCGGTGGCCGGCCTGCTCCGCGCCGCCGGGGCACACTGACCCGCCGCCGGCGGCCGCGGCCTTGATGCTCGGCGCGCGGGCACCGCGAACCCGTTCAGGGGAAGGCGCCGTGCGGCCGCGCCCGCCGGTCGGCGAGAGCATCGCGGGCTACCAGGCCTGTTGGACGCCGGGCTCGGGGGCGGGCAGGCCCGCCACCGGGCAGCCGTCGGTCGCCACGACCCGCCCGGCGTGCATCACCATCAGGCGCCGGGGGTGCGCGGCCACCGCCTCGGCGACGCTCGCCGCCGCGACGGCGACGAGGTCGGCGCGGCTGCCCGGCTCCAGCCCATAGCGGTCCAGGCCCAGAGCGGCGGCGGCCTCCGTGGTGACGAGCGAGGCCGCGACGCGCAGTTCGTCGTCGGTCATCAGATCGCCGCGCAGGCCGATGATCGTCGCCCGCTCCAGCATGTCGCCCGTGCCGTACGGCCACCACGCGTCGCGGATGTTGTCGGACCCGGCGAAGACCCGGACGCCCGCCTCGCGCAGTCGCAGCACCGGCGGCATCGACCCGGCGGGGCCGTTGGTGAGGATGGACACGCCCGCGGCCGCGAGCGCCGAGGCCGTACGGGCGAGCGTGGCGTCGGCGACCTCGCCCAGGCAGTAGGCGTGGCTCACCGTCACGCGGCCACCCAGGCCGAGCGCGGCGGTGCGGGCGGCGATGTCCCGCAGCTGCCCGGCCCCGATCTCCCCCGGATCATGCAGGTGGATGTCGACGCCGACGCCGTGCCGCTCGGCGAGCCCGAAGACGACGTCGAGCTGCCCGTCCACGTCGCCGTCGAAGCCGTGCGGGTCGAGGCCGCCGACGAGGTCGGCGCCGTCGCGCAGCGCCGCGTCCAGCAGATCGGGCACGCCGGGCGCGGTGGTCACCCCGCTCTGCGGAAACGCGACGATCTGTACGGTCATCAGGTCGCGGACGCGTTCGCGTACCTCGAGCACCGCGTGCAGGTTCGCCAGGCCGGCCTCGGGATCGACGTCGACGTGGGACCGGATGTGACCGGTGCCGTGCCCCACCATGCGATGGGCCAGCCGCAGGGCGCGCTCGGCGACCGGGACGGCGAGCCCCCGCCGGATCCGCAGCTCCGCCTCGACCCGCTCGCGGATCGTGCCGCCGGGGATGTGCGGCTGCCAGGGCGCTCCGAGGAACGTCTTGTCCAGGTGGGAGTGGCCATCCACGAAGGCGGGGAGCAGCAGCGCGCCGCCTAGGTCCACACGACCGTCGCCGACATCTCCGGCCGCCCGGACGCCCTCGATGGGCGCCCCGCCATCCGAGGCGCGTTCGTGGATGGACGCGATGAGGCCGTCGCGGAGGAACACGTCGGCACGCCGGCCGTCCGGGAGCGTGACGTCGGCCAGCACCGAAGGGCGAGAACGGCTGCTCTGCATAGGGGCTCTCCCGGGGCGTGAGGGTGGGCGATTCGGGCGTGCGGGATCGCGAACGCCTGTTACTGGTATACCAAAATCCAGGCTAGCCGGTCCCCGGGACGACCGGTCACCACCCGGACGCGCGGCATGTGGATCTCCCGCCGCCTCCACTCAGGCGGGGGCGTAGCCCCGGGCGCGGACGTGGTCGGCGACAACCGCGGCGAAGGCGCGGGCGGCGGCGCTCTGGTAGGCGTTTTCGCGCCGGAGCAGGGTGACGGTGCGGGTGGGCAGCGCCGGCGCGAGCGGGATCGGGCGCAGGGCCGGGTGGTCGTGGGTGACTGCGTCGGGGAGGACGGTGGCGACGGAGCCGCGCTGGACGATCTCGATCAGGGCCTGGACGGAGTTGGCCTCCACCACGACGCGCGGGCTGACGCGCTGCCGCCTGAAGTACGCGTCGATGTGCCCTCGGGTGGCGAACTCGCCGCTGAGGAGCGCGAGCCGGCGCTTGGCGAGATCATGGGCGGGCATCGGCCGGACCTGCTCGCCGTCGGAGTGGTCGGCGCCGACCACGAGACTGAGCGTCTCCGTGAACAGCGCCGTGCCGCTGACGCCGGGCAGGTGCTGGCCGTCGAACGCGATCCCGAGATCGAGCTCGTCGGCCAGCAACCCCGATTCGATGTGGTCCTGCGTCATGTCCTTGACGTCCAGGGTGATGCCGGGGTGGCGGGCGTGCATCTCCGCGATCAGCGGCCCGACGAGATAGGCGGTGAACGTCGGGGTCACCGCCAGCCGCAGGCTGCCGCGGGAGAGGTCGGCCACATCGACGACGGCGCGTTCGGCCGCGCTCAGGTCCCGCAGGGCGCGCCGGGCATAGTGGACGTACGCCTCGCCGGCGTCGGTGAGCCGTACGCTGCGGCCGCTCCGGTCCAGCAGTTGCACCCCCACGACGCGCTCAAGCTGCTTGATCTGCTGAGACAGGGTGGGCTGCGAGACCCGCAGATCCTCGGCGGCGCGGGTGAAGTTGCCGTGCTCGGCCACGGCGATCAGATAGCGCAGATGACGCAGTTCTGGGGCCACGACACCAACTATAGGCGCGACCTATAGAGGTCATGGCTGTTTCGTCTTGGACACTATCGATGCACGTCATGCATGGTGGATGACGTCAGACAAGGAGACCTGCCCCAACCGAAGGGAGGGACCGTGCAGGACCTCGAACAGGGGGTCGCGCGTTTCCGGCGGGACGTCTTCCCCGCCAAAACGGAGCTGTTCACGCGCCTGGCGACCACCCACCGACCCGCGACCCTGTTCATCAGTTGCTCGGACGCCCGCGTGGTGCCCGAGCTGATCACCCAGAGCGAGCCCGGCGAACTGTTCGTCATCCGTACCGCCGGCAACCTCGTGCCCGCCTACGCCCCCGGCTCCGCCGACGGCGTCGCCGCCGGCATCGAGTACGCCGTCGCCGTACTGGACGTCTCGGACATCGTGGTATGCGGGCACTCCGGCTGCGGCGCGATGACCGCCGTGGCCGACGGCCTCGACCCCGCCGCGCTGCCGGCGGTCGCCGGGTGGCTGCGGCACGCGGACGCCTCCCGGGCGCGCACCACCGCGGAGGGCGGCGCGGGCACGGTGGCCGCTCTGGTTCGCCAGAACGTGCTCGCGCAACTGGCGAACCTGGCCACCCACCCCTCGGTGGCACGGGCCCTGGCCGGCGAGACGGTCGCCCTGCACGGCTGGATCTACGACATCGGCACCGGGACCGTGGAGGAACTGGACGCCACCGGCCGCCCCTCCGCTCTCGCGGTCTGACCCGCCCCACGCATGAGGTCCCGCCGCCGTCCGGCGCCTCGGGATCGACACCCACCACCCGTACACGGAAGGAACCACTCCCATGGCACACGCCCAGTTGGACCCCGGCGCCCGTCAGGCTCTGGCCGCCGTCGCCGTCGAGGCCAAGACGAACAAGGATCTGACCTGGCAGCAGATCGCCGACGCCGCCGGCCTGTCGGTCGCCTTCGTCACCGCCGCCGTGCTCGGCCAGCACGCCCTGCCCGCGGACGCGGCGAAGGCGGTCGCCGGGCTGCTCGGCCTGGACGACGACGCGGTGACGCTGCTGCAGACCGTCCCGACCCGCGGCTCCATCGGCGGCGCCGTCCCCACCGACCCGACGATCTACCGCTTCTACGAGATGCTCCAGGTCTACGGCACCACCCTGAAGGCCCTCGTCCACGAGCAGTTCGGTGACGGGATCATCAGCGCGATCAACTTCAGGCTCGACGTGCAGAAGGTCGCCGATCCCGAGGGCGGCGAGCGCGCCGTCATCACCCTCGACGGCAAATACCTGCCCACCAAGCCCTTCTGACCCGATCTCCGAGACCGGGGCGGGCCGGGCGGGTCTCCTTCACATCCATCAGGCCCACCCCACCGTTCGTTTTCCGCCATCTGTCGGCGGGCCCCGTTTCCCACATGGAGGACGTCCCATGGACTTCGCACAGCGCACCATCGACCTCGCCCGCAGCAACGTCACCGAGGGCGGCCGTCCGTTCTCGACCGTCATCGTCAAGGACGGCGAGATCCTGGCCGAGAGCGCGAACAAGGTCGCCCAGACCTCCGACCCGACCGCGCACGCCGAGATCCTCGCCATCCGCGAGGCGTGTACGAAGCTGGGCACCGAGCACCTGGTCGGCACGACCGTCTACGTCCTCGCCCACCCCTGCCCGATGTGCCTGGGAGCGCTGTACTACTGCTCTCCGGACAAGGTCGTCTTCCTCACCACGCGCGACGCCTACGAGCCCCACTACGTGGACGACCGCAAGTACTTCGAACTCGGGACCTTCTACGCGGAGTTCGCCAAGGACTGGGACGAGCGGCGCCTGCCGATGCGCTACGAGCCGCACGAGGCCGCCGTGGACGTCTACCGCCTGTGGCAGGAGCGCAACGGCGGCGAGCGGCGCGTGGCGGGCGTTCCCACCGCATAGCGGTCGGCGCCGGGGCGGCGCCGGGCGATCCGACCTGCCGGCAATCCGCCATCGGATGACTTGGCGGGCGGCTACCGACGGCGAATCGCAAGCAGCTCCGGGAGGCGAGCCGGCCGGCTCATCCCTGCCCGGGTCCGACCGATGTTCCGGAGGGCGGCACGGCGGCCCCCATCGCCGACGCGACCTTCCGCATGATCCGCGTCATGGACGTCAACTCTTCCGGGCTGAAGTGGTCGATCAGGAAGGCGCGGACGACGGCCAGGTGACCCGGCGCGGTCTTCTCCAGGCAGCGCACTCCCTCACTGGTGAGCACCGCCATGACGCCCCGCTCGTCCGAGGGGCAGGCGACCCGCTCGACCAGCCCGATCTTCTCGAGCTGGCCGACCTGGTACGTGAGCCCGCTCTTGGAGACGACCACCAGGCGGGCCAGCTCGGTCATCCGCATCCGCTGGTCCGGGGCGGACGAGAGCCGGGCGAGGATCTCGTACTGCGGGTGGGTCAGCCCCGAGTCGGCCTTGAGCTGTTCCTCGATTCGGCGTTCCAGCAGGTGCGACGCGGTCAGGTAGGCCAGCCAGGCGTCCATCTCCCGCGCGTTGAGCCAAGGGGGTTCCGTCACTCCCCCAGTCTACGGTTTGTTCAAATTTGAACCAGCCGCTAGGTTTGGTGCAAATTCGAACGAAAGGACCTCCATGCTCGCGCGGATTCGACCCGTCGCCCTGCTGATCGGCCGGGTCGGCATCGGGATCATCTTCCTCGTCCACGGCTGGCAGAAGCTCACGACCATGGGCTTGTCCGGCACCACGGCGTTCTTCGAGCAGATCGGAATCCCCTTGCCCGGTCTGGCGGCGCCGGCGGTCACCGTGCTGGAGCTGGCCGGCGGCGCCGCCCTCATCCTCGGCGCCGCCCTGCCGGTCGTCGGGACCCTGCTCGCGCTCGACATGCTCGGCGCGATCGCCTTCGTCCACGGCGGGAACGGCTTCACGGTGGACAAGGGCGGCTACGAGTTCGTCCTCGCCCTCGCCGTGGCGGCCCTGGCGATCGGCTTCAGCGGAGGCGGGACGCTCGCCCTCGACGCCCTCTGGGGGAGGCGCGGCCGGTCGGGCGCGTGAGACGAACCGCGACGGCCTCCGATTGTCGTGACGATTTCTCCACGACAACCGGAGGCCGTCTTATCGATCAAGCCCGGCCCGTGTGAGCCACACGGGCAGTGGGCGGGCAGCGTCCCTGGATGCCACGGCGGGCCCGGCCGAGCGATTCTCGGGCGAGCCGCGCACGGCGTACGAGCCGGCGCCCGCCTCGACATGGCCGGCCGGAACATCGCGACCACCGGGCGAACCGAATGCCTGCCCCGGGTGAGGTGAGAGTCCCGGCCGCGCGCCGTGCCGAGCACTCGGACGGCCTTCCTGGCCGAAGTCGCGACCGTGGCCCCGGCTCCCTCGCCGCGTGACGGCCGTCACATATGCTCGTCCCTGTCCTGACCAGGGACGTCGGCTCTCCGCCGAGCGCGCTCTGCCATGAAGCCGTCCCGACGGACCTACGCGGTGTCGTGACGGCGTGGGCGAGGCGTCTCCGGCCCGATCCGCGACCAAGGAGTTCCGTGCTCGTCAAGCGTCTGCGTGTGCCGGCGGTCCTCGTCGTCGCGACGGGCCTGCTCGGGGTCGCCGCGCGTACGCCGCTGGTCACCGAGCACGACCTGCGCGCCGACGAGGCCGTGAAGACGCTGCGCACCCCGGCCCTGACGCTGATCGCCGACGCTCTCAACTACGCCTTCATCCCCCTGGCCGGGTTCGCGACCGTCGTGCTCCTCGCGGTCACGCTCGCCCTGATGGGACGCGCCCGTACGGCCGTGCTCGTCACCCTGATCGTCACGATCGGCTGGGCCACCGGCTCGGTCTTCAAGCGGATCATCGCCCGGCCCCGCCCGCCGGCGGCGGGCCAGCTCGTCCACTTGATCGGTCACGACAGCTTTCCCAGCGGGCACGTCACCCTGACGCTCTCACTGGTCGTCGCCGCGGCCTTCCTCGCCGCCGGCACCCACCGCTTTTCCCTCGTCGTGTCCGTCGGGGCCGTCCTGGTGGTCGCGCAGGCGTTCGCGCGCGTGTATCTCGGCGTCCACTACCCCACCGACGTGATCGGCGGGATGCTGGCCGGCTCCGCCGGAACCTCGGCCGTCATCGCGCTGCGGGACAGCGTCGATCGCTGGCTCGGCCGGGTGCCGCTCCCCCTCGGGCGCCCGGCGGATCGACGGCGATCCGGGAACGCGGGCGACGACACCTGATGACCCCGTCCGGTCCCGGTGAGGCGGCACCGCCGACGGCGACGTCGGCGGTGAGCTCGACCACGGATCGTTCGTCGCCGCCTACGGAGGCCGGCGAGAAGGTCGTCCGGGCGGGGATCCGTGGAGCGGCCGTGGCCGGCGGCTCCTACGCCGGGGCCAGTATCGTGGCAGCCGCGCAGCCCCGGTGTCGTGCTCGCCGCCGTCTGCGGAGCCCGCGGGCGCCTACGTCGGCGGCGTCGTCGGCGGCCTGGCGGGCGACACGTTGATCGCAGGCTACGACAAGCTGCGCGGCCCGGCGATCAGCGTCGCCAAGTCGGTCGGCTCCGGAATCAAGAAGGGATGGCACCGTCTCTTTGGATGAGAGCAGCGTGGCAGTGGGGTACCCGCACGCGCCGGTGTGGGTGGTGCTCGTCACCGCCCTGCTGGCGATCATCGGGTTCGTCAACCACGTCCGGTTCGTCCGCGGC
Organism: Microtetraspora fusca; assembly: GCF_001570365.1. Lineage (GTDB taxonomy): Bacteria > Actinomycetota > Actinomycetes > Streptosporangiales > Streptosporangiaceae > Microtetraspora > Microtetraspora fusca. The sequence goes on from NZ_BBYK01000050.1 coordinate 26,282, forward strand.
GGGCCGGAGAGCTCCTGGGCGTGCCGCTACTTCGACGAGGACAACGCGAAGGAGTGGCGCAACCTGCCCTTCGCCCAGCTACCCGGTGCGATCATGCTGTCCATGTGGGCGATCATGTCCGCCTACACCTGGGTCTCGGGGCAGGAGACGCTCGACGCCCTCATGGGCCTGTTCATCTTCGCCTCGCTGGTGTTCGGCGGGATCGCGGTGAAGCGGCTGTACCGGCCGCCGCGCCGCGCGAAACCGCGGTGGCTGGTCGAAGCGGAGACCCGCCACGACCACTGAGAGCGTCCCACCGCCGGTGGCGTCCGCCGCCTGACGCCCCGGCGAGGGATGGCGTGGCTGACCGGTGATTCGGTCTGTCATTCCAGCGTGGTACGGACGCCGAGGCCGAGCGGAATCGCACCGGCCGGCCCGGCAGCGCGCGGACGCGCCGGACAAGCCGCCCAGGCGCTGCCCGCCATGGCGGGATGGCGGCGGCACACCGCGCAGCCACCCGGTAAACCCCGGCCCGGGGTAGGACGTAACGGGCCTGGTGCTCGGGGGCGGCCGCACACACCTGGCGGACCGGGCCTGGAGTGGGCGCGGTTCCTACGCGGTCCTCGACATGCCTTTCGCCTGCCACGTGTCACGCAGTGTCTTCAAGGCACCGCCCCAGGCGAGGAGCTCGTCCAGCATGGCGGTGACCGTATCGGCGTGGTGGGCCGCTGGGGTAAGGACGTGGAAGTTCTCGAAGTCCGTGGCCAGGGACAGCGCGATCTGGGTGCGTACGTCGGCGACGTGCAGTTCACCCATGATCAGGCGCAGGTGCTCCACAGCTCGGACACCTCCCGCACTGCCATAGCCGACGAAGGCGGCGGCTTTGTTGTTCCATTCGGCGTACAGGAAGTCGATGGCGTTCTTCAGTACGCCTGACGTCGAGTGGTTGTACTCGGGGGTGACGAACACGTACGCGTCAAAGGACGCGATCTTGTCGGCCCAGGCCCTGGTGTGCGCGTTGGCGTAGCGGCCCGTCGCCGGTGGCAGCGCCTCGTCCAGGTGCGGCAGGTGGAACTCCTTGAGGTCGACGATCTCGAACGAGGCGTCGTCCCGTCCGGCCGCCAGATCGTGAACCCAGCGTGCTACGGCCTCGCCGTTGCGTCCCGGGCGGGTGCTGCCGATGATGATGCCTACTTTGATCATGAATACGTCCTTGGTGGGTTCGACAAGTGCCGATCATTTGCGGCCGGGCAGGCTTGCGGCCATGACCAGGCCGGTCACGGTGAGGATGAACATCCAGGCGAGGGCTGGGGTGAAGCCGCCGGCCTGGAGGACGACGGCCATCAGCGCGGTGCCGGTGGCGGCGCCGATCCGTTGCACGATGGTGCTGGCGCTGGTGGCGTGCGGCATGGCGGCCGGGCGCAGGGTGCGGTAGACGGCGACGCTGACCGGCAGGCTGGCGACGCCGAATCCGACTCCGCGCAGGAGCAACGCCACGCTCAGCGGGAGGGTGCCGTTGCCGGGGGTGGCGAGGACGAACGGAAGGGTGCCCACCGTGGCCGCGGCCATCCCGGCGAGAGCCAGCGGACGCGGCGGCAGACGGTCGGCGTACCGCCCGACCAGCAGGGACGCCAGTGCGATACCGAGGGTTTGAGGGGCGAGCGCCAGCCCCGCGTCGAGCGCGGAGAGGCTATGCAGGCGCTGGTAGTACAGCGGCAGCAGGAACATCGGCCCCCAGTTCGTGACGCCGAGGACGAACATCATGACCGTCCCCGACCGGAAGGCGCGGTCGGCGAAGAGCCGCAGGTCGAGCAGGCTCGCCCCAGTCCGGCGGAGCGAGCGTGTGATGAACGCGGTCAGGAGCCCGGCCCCTGCCACCGCCGTCAGGGTCGCGGCCCCGATCCCGGCCTGCGTCCCCAGCCCGGTCAGCGCGTGCAGCAGGGCGACCACTCCGGCCGGCAGCAGGAGCAGCCCGACAAGGTCGAGACGACGTCCGTCGCGTTCCTCATCCGGGGGGAACCACCGCCACGTCATGGCCAGCGAGACCAGGACGAGCGGCACGTTGACGAGAAAGACCCAGCGCCAGCCCCAGGCGTCGATCAGCACGCCGCCCAGCACAGGCCCGGAGATCGGGGCGATCTGCCCGACGAAACCGACCTTGCCCATCACCCGGCCCAGGCGTTCCGGTCCCGCGGCCCGGGCCAGGACGAGCTGCGTCACGGGAAGGATCATGCCGCCGCCCAGCCCTTGCAGCGTCCGGAAGGCGATGAGCGAGCCCGTCGACCACGCGCCGCCGCACAGGAGCGACCCGAGCAGGAACAGCCCCAGGGCCGTCAGCCACACGGCGCGGGCGCCGAAGCGGCCGACCGACCAGCCCACCAGCGGAATGACGGCGGTCATCGCCAGCACGTAGGAGGTGGTGACCCACTGGATCACCGTCACCGGCGCGGCCAGGTCCCTGGCCAGCTCGTCCAGCGCCACCGCGACGATCGTGGTGTCCAGCAGCGCTGCCATCGCGCCCACCAGGACCGTCGCGGTCAGCGGCAGGAGCGCGCGGACGGTCGTGGCAGAGGAGGCCAGGCTTGCGCTCGGCGTGCTCACGGGATCAGCAGGGTCTTGCCGATCGTGGCGCGGGCTTCGATCGCCCGGTGCGCCTCGGCGGCCTCGGACAGAGGGTAGGTCTGGCCGACGACCGGGCGCAGCCGACCGGCCGCGGCGTGCGCGAGCGCCTCCTCGGCCAGCGCCCGGATCTCGGCCGGAGCGGGCACGCCACCGTCGGGGACGACCGTCACATGAGTGGCCGGCTCCGTCCAGGAGCCGGAGGCCATGCCGTACACACTGGCCCGGCCGCCGGGCCGCACGGCGCGCATGCCCTGCGCGCCCACGATGCCGCCGACTCCGTCGAAGACGAGATCGACGCCTCCGCTCATCTCGGCGACCTCGCGTTCCCACCCCGGCGTGGAGTAGTCCACGTAAGCGAGAGCACCCAGCGAGGTGACCAACGCCTCCTTGCCCGGACCGCGGGCGGCGCCGACCACCTTCGCCCCCGAGGCGGCGGCCAGCTGGACCAGCAGACTGCCGACACCACCGGCGGCCGCCTCCACCAGCACCCACTCGCCCGGACGCACCTCGGCCTGCCGGTGCAGGAGCACCGCTGTCCGCCCATCGGCCAGCAGCGCCACCGCATCCCGTAGCGTCACCTCCGCCGGGACGGGGACGAGGTCCTGCGCCCGGGCCACGGCCAGCTCCGCATAGCCGCCGGTGCCGCCTGTCGTGGTCACCACGGTCTGTCCGACCAGCGCGGCATCCGCCCCCGGGCCGACAGCCGAGACGCGCCCGCCCACCCCGTTTCCGGGGATGCGCGGAAGCGGTGGCCGCTGGTGGGCCGCGGGACCGCGACCGGCCCGCACCTGGGTCTCGACGTACGTGATCCCGGCATAGTCCACCGCCACGAGCACCTGCCCCGGCCCCGGCACCGGGTCTTCGACCTCCCGGATGCGCAGCACCTCCGGCCCGCCGAAGCGGTCCATGACCACAGCATGCATGACTGCCTCCTCAATAGGAGCAAAATGCTCCGATTGGAAGGACCTTATAACCGGAGTAATTCGCTCCGCAAGTTCGGTATGCTGCCGACATGACCGAATCCAAGCGCCGCGGTCCCCGGCAGGCGGAAGCCGAGCGCAACGACCGGGCCCTCCTGCGGGCGGCGCGCCAGGTGCTGGCGGCCGACGGGGGACACGCTTCGGTCGCAGCCATCGCAGCGGCCGCCGGGGTCGGCATAGGCAGCCTCTACCGCCGCTACCGCACGAAGGAGGAGCTCTTCCAGCGGCTGGCCGAACTGTCCCTCGACAACTGGAATCAAGCCGCCGAACGAGGTCTCGCCGAGGACGATCCATGGGAAGGGCTGGCCTCCTTCATCGTCACCTGCGCCGAGTTCGGCCAAGGTTCGCTCGCCCCGATCGCCGGCACCATCGAGGTCACCAAGGAGATGCGGGCCAAGTCCGACCGCTCGGATGAACTGCTCGCCGCGCTCGTCGCGCGCGCCCACCAGGCCCGCGTGCTCAGGCCGGACGTCACTGCCGTCGACATCTCGCTGCTGATCGAGCAGTTCGGCAGATCGCCCGCCCTGGACCAGCTGCGCAAGCAGGGCCGCGAGGACCTCATCCAAGCCGCCGCCGACGCTCACAAGCGCGTTCTCGCCATCGCCGTGGACGGCCTGCGCGCCTGCCACTCGCGTCCGCTACCCGGCAACCCGCCCACTGACCAGCTCTTCACCGAACGCTGGGCACACGAAACCGGCCAATCACGCCGCGCGTCATCGACGAGCGCCTGATCGCTTCCCAGGTCTCGATCCAGCGACCAACCCGTGATCAACGATTCCCGGCCGGCGGTCACCTCAGCTGGGCCCACGCCGGGGAGTGCGGGGTTCTGGCCGGTCGGCCACCCAGCGCAGCAGCCGGAACGCTCGCTCGCACACCGTCGTCGAGCCGAAGAGTGCGGCCCACACGACCGAGACCACGAGCGTGACCTCTATGAGAGCGAGGGCAAAGTCCATCACGGGGTGCGCCCACCCGCCCAGGATGGGCCGCCGAGGCTGGCGGCGCTGAGCTGAGCCGACGAGCGTGACGAAACCCCGACAGCGACGCAGCTTGGCCCTGAACCCGGGGAATGCGAGGGATGCGGCGGCCTCCTCCAGCGCACCAGCACCGGCCGCCGGGCCCGCTTCTGCTCTCAGGCATGCCGCCAGCGCGGCTACGGATCCGCAGCGCGCCGGCGACCGCCACCGCGCCGGCGCACCACCTGGCCGAGCAGGTCGCCACCTCCGCACGACGAGCCGTCGACACCATCATCGCCCGCACCGACGCCGGTCCCGACCTCTGCCGAGCATGTGCCGCGCTCGCCGACCTGGCCGCCATGCGCGGGCGTTGCGCCAGCGCACGTAGGCACCGATCGCCGCGTTCTGCTCGTCATGACTGCGATGGTCGGTGCCGTTCAGCGCGTAGTAGCGCAGCGCGGCGAACTCCGACTCGATCCAGTTCAACCAGGAACCGTAGGTCGGCAGGAACACCAGCTCAACATCATTGCCGACTGCACAGGCGCGGACCGGGGGGTGTTTGTGGGGCGAGTGGTTGTCGGCGATCACATACAGCTTCTCGCCGGGCCAGCGAGCCCGCAGCGTCTTGAGGAACGACAACACCTCCCGCCAGCGCTTGCGCAGGCGGATCCGGTAATACAGCTTGCCGGTGGCCAGATCGAGCGCGGCGATCATGTGCATGACGCCGTTGTAGCGGTGGTAGGTGGCCCGCAGCCGGGCCGGCGAACCCGCCGGCCGCCACCGCTTGCCCTTTCGAGGCATCAGGTTCAACGGCCCGAACTCATCAAGACAGATCACCCGCCCATCGCCGGGCAGGTGATCGTAGAGGTCCAGGACGCGCTGCATCTTGGCGATGAAGTGCGGGTCGGTGGAGGACTTCCACGTCGTGGTGGTCTGCCAGGTCACCCCGCCTTTGCGGAGGATCCGCCGCAGGTGCTCACGGCTGATCGCCGCCACCACCCCGCGGGTGATGAGGTGCTCGGCCAGGGTGCGCAGACTCCAGGTGGAGTGTCCGGTGATGCCCCATTCGGCGGGGACCGTCTTGGCGATCAGGCAGATGTGCTCACGCACTTCAGGACTGATCGACGGTGGACGGCCCCCGTTCCATTTTGGGTCCAGCGCGTCGAACCCCTTCTCGTTGACGGCGTGGATGACATCACGCACGTAGTCGTCGCTGACCTGCATCAAAAGGTAATGTCCGGGCGCCTGGGAGGAGCGGAGCACCAGCGCGGCGAGGCCGACCGCGGCCAGGGTGGCGTGCGCGCAGAGGCATCCGTGTTCAGGAACCTGACGGGGCCTGACGGAGAAGGCGTGAAGGGAAATCGGCTCCGCGGCGGAGTACAGGGTGTGATCACACTGAAGGGGCGCCCCCTGCCCGACGGCACGAGTAGACGCGGCCCCGGTCGCCGGACGGACGAGGAGGGCCCGTGACATCGGAGAGAGACGGGCTGTCCGCCGTGATCGACGACGCGGCCCTGATCGCGCAGTCCCGCCGCCGTCCCGACCGTTTCGCGGAGCTGTACGACCGATATTTCCGGGAAATATACGCCTACATCAGCGGGCGGCTGGGCGGCCAGATCGCCGACGATCTGGCCGCCGAGGTCTTCCTCGTCGCCTTTCGCAAACGGGACAGCTTCGACCCGGCGCGCGGATCCGTACGGCCCTGGCTGTACGGCATCGCCACCAATCTCGTGGCGCAGCACCGCAGGAGCGAGACGCGGAGGCTGGAGGCGCTCCGGCGGACACCGCGGGACACCACCGCGGAGCACGGCCACGAGGACCTGGTCGCCACCCGGGTGACCGCGGCGAGCGCACAGGGACAGCTCGCGGCGGCCATCGGCGACCTTCCGGACGGCGACCGCGACGTGCTGGTGCTCGTCGCGCTCGCCGAGCTGACCTACGAGGAGGTGGCCCAGGCGCTGGACATCCCCTTCGGGACGGTCGGGTCCCGGCTCAACCGGGTCCGCAGAAAGCTTCGGGCCCGCTTCGGCGACGTCAACCCCATGCTCGGAGAGACCCATGGATGACCTGACGAATGTCCGCGACCTGCTGTCCGCGTCCCCGCCGAGCGAGGAGGTCGTGGAAGCCGGCCGCGCCCGGCTGCTGGCCGCCCTCGGCGACGCCCCGGCGCCTGCCCGGGTACGCCGCACAGGGCTCAGAACCGCCAGATGGACGGCCCTGGCCGCCGGGCTCCTCGGCGTCGCCGCCGCGGCCGCCGTGGTGATCGCCTCAGGGGTGTCCCCACAGCACCTCCGGCCGCCGATCACCGCCACCGCCCCGGCCGAGCGGCTGTCGGCCCGGCAGATCCTCCTGACCGCCGCGAACGCGATCAGGAACACGGCGGACGGCGACCACTGGGTGCAGCGCATCCGCCGGGGCAGCCTGGAGAAGGACCCCACCGGCCGCTACACGCTGCTCCTGACGTACTCCTTCGAGATGTGGGTTCCCCGGGCGGCGGACAAGCCCACCTGGGTGATCACGCGGTATCTCGGCGCGGCGCCCGCGACGCCGGCGGACGAGGAGGCGTGGCGCGCCGCCGGAGCGCCGACGGTCTGGACGTACCCTTCCGAAGAGATCGTGAAGGGGGGAAAGACCGTCAGGACCCCGAGCGAGGAGTACCGGGCCGAGCCGGGCGAACCACAGGCGTATCAGTGGCCCAGCGGCGGCTCGGTCGGGCGTCTCCTGCCCACCACCCCGATGACGCTGGCCGATTTGGAGAAGCTGCCGACGACCGGCGAGAAGCTCCGCGCCTACCTGGAGCCCCTCGTAGCGAAGGAGATCAAGCGGACGAACGACGCCGACCCCGACATCGGCCAGTACCTGTTCGACATCGGCACGAACCTCGTCACCAATACCCCGATCTCGCCGGAGGTCACGTCCGCCGTCTACGAGATGCTCGCCTCGTTGCCCGGGGTGACGGCGACGGGCGAGGTCGTGGACCCGCTGGGCCGTACCGGTCAGGCCATCACCCGGATCGAGAAGGGAGTGCCGAGGAAGGAGCGGCTGGTGATCGATCCCGGCTCCGGGAAGCCGCTCTCGTTCGATCTGGTCGCCGGCACGACCACCGACGAGCAGCGGGCGGGGGACGTCTTCTCCTTCCGTGCGATCGAGCAGACCGGCTGGAGGGACGGAGAGCCCGACCTGCCGGCCAAGCGGACCAGACTCCGCGCCCCCCTGTACTTCTGATCGTCCCGGGGCTTCGTGGCCGCCGGACTCAGCAGCCCCGCGCCGGCAGGGGCTCCGGTCCGGCGGTCTCCGGTGCGTCGCCAGGCTCGGGCGGCTCTGTCGCCCGGGTGCGCTCCGCCCAGCGGACGGCCGGACCCATCGCCGCGCCCGCCGCCAGGAACAGGCCGCCGAGCAGCAGCCAGCCGGTCGTCCCATGGCCCATGACCAGCGTGGTCAGCAGCACCGGCCCCAACATTCGGGCGATCGCCGCGCCGCTGCCGAAGAAGCCCTGGTACTGGCCCTGCTTGTCCGAGGGCGCGAGGCCGAAGCCGATCTCCCACGCGCCCGCCGACAGCGTCATCTCACCGATCACCTGCAGAGCGGCGCCCGCGAGCAGGACGGCCGCGGCCGTCCAGGCCGAGGTGCCCGCGGCCGACACTGCGAAGACGGCGCACGCGGCGAGCATGACCGCGCCGGAGCGCCGGACGAATCGCGACGCGGTGCGCAGACTGGTCACCCCGCGGGCCACCCGCACCTGGAACAGCACGACGCTCGCCGTGTTGACGATCAGCAGTGCCGACACCGTCCAGTGCGGGGCCGATGTGTGCCCCACGATCCACAGCGGCAACACCAGGCTGAGCAGCGGCATGTACAGCATCATGATCGTGTTGAGGAACGTGACCAGCGCGTACGGCCGATCCCGCAGCACGGCGAGCTTCGGACCCGCGGCGACGACCGGCGATGCCCCCGGCGCCGGAGCGGCGGGGACCGCCACGGCGGGCAGCCGGCGCAGCACCAGGGCGGCCACCAGGAAGCTCGCCGCGTCAATGGTGAAGATCGTGAGATATGCCTCGCGGGTGTCGAGCTGCAGGGCCACCCCGCCGAGCGCCGCACCGATCGCCAGCCCTCCGTTGACCGTCGACTGGAGGTAGGCGCGGACCTCGGTCCGCCGCTCCCGGTCCACAAGCCCGGCGAGCAGCGCCTGCCGGGCGGCGGTGAGCCCGGACTGGCAGCTCGCGTACAGGCAGGCCGCCACCGCGAACGCCCAGGGCGACCGGACGAGGAGGAACGATCCGACCGCCGCGGCGGTCGCGACCGCCAGCAGGATCGCCGTGCCCCGGGGCCCCCGCCGGTCGGCGAGGTGGCCGAGCGGGATCCCGGCCACGGAGCCGACGCCCCAGCCGAGCGTCAGGCCGAAGCCGACCTGGGTCGGCGACAGCCCCACGATCCGGGTGAAGAACAGCGCCGAGCACACGATGAACGCGCCGTCGCCCACGGCGCTGGCGAGCTGGGCCAGCGCGAGCAGGCGCGGGGGTCCCTGCGGCGGGAGGATCCGGCGGAGCATCGGTCCCCTCGCCCCCCTCAGCCGACGACCGGACGGGTGCGGACGCGCTTCAGCTCGGAGAACCCTTCGGTGCCCGCCGTCAGGAGCACGCCGTCCCAGAGCCGTCCGGCCGCCTCGCCCCGGGGCGTCGGCGTCACGACCGGCCCGAAGAACGCGATCGTCCGGCCGTCCGGCCCCGGCACGTGGATCGCCGGCGTGCCGAGGTCCTCGCCCACCGGGTCCAGGCCCGCCCGCTGGCTGACCCGCAGCGCCTCGTCGTGCTCCGTGCCGTCCGCGGCGTCCGCGAGAGCGGTGGACAGGCCGACCTCGGCCAGCGCGGCGGTGTAGAGTTCGCGGCCGATCGGCGCCTTCTCCAGGTGGATCCGGGTGCCGAGCGCGGTGTAGAGATCGCGCAGCACCTCGCTGCCGTACTTCTGTTCGGCGGCGATCGCGACCCGCACCGGGCCCCAGGCGTCGCGGAGCCACTCGCGGTACCACTCCTCCAGGTCGTCGCGGCCGTCGTTGAGCATCGCCAGGCTCATGATGTGGAAGCGCACCCTCACGTCGCGTACCTGCTCGACCTCCAGCAGCCAGCGCGACGCGATCCAGGCCCAGGGGCACTTCGGGTCGAACCACATGTCCGCGATCGTCACGTCGCCGTCTCCTCGTTCGTGTCACCAGGTCTCGCCTCAGGCGGGCGAAGTCCGACACCATTAAGGTAAAGTCCCGCTTGGCCCAATGGCAGAGCCAATTTCGATCGACTTGATCGGGCCAACATGCCCTCCGCCGGTCCCCGGCTACGACGGGTGCCCCCGTCCACGAGCAGATGCCCGAGGCCGTCCCTGCGCGGCGCCCCGCCCGGGTCTCGGCGGGCGACGAAGGTCCCGTCCTCGTTGCGGGAAACCGCCGTCCCGGCTTGGCGGCAACGGCACCCCAGGATTCCTGCTGGCTGCGATGTCCTTCGCCGCTCCGGTTGCGATGCTTGATTCATGCGTCCGAGCTGCCTGATCGTCGATGACAGCGATCACTTCACGAAGGCCGCTCGCCGTCTGCTCGACGCCGAGGGGATCGCCGTCGTCGCGACGGCGGCCACGGCGGCCGAGGCCCTTGCCCGGTACACCGAGCTCAGGCCGGATGTCGTCCTGGTCGACGTCGATCTCGGCGAGGAGAGCGGGTTCGACGTGGCCGGGGAGCTCGCGGACGCGGCGACGGGCGCCCCACCGCGCGTCATTCTGATGTCGGTCCACGACGGGCAGGACTTCGCGGACATGACCGCGGCCAGTGCCGCCGTCGCGTTCCTGCCCAAGCTGGGGCTGTCGGGGCGAGCGGTCCGAGAGATCCTGCGGCAGTCGAGCCCCCCGGCGTGACCGCGCAGCCGGCCTCTCCCACCTCGTCAGCCCATCCCGCCGCTCCGGACCGCGCCGTGGCACCTGCCGCGACCGCACGGCAGGGCCGGGTGTAAGCAGGAAGTATGCGCCCCCGGCGGCTGATACCGCACCGGCATCGCCCCTGGCAGGCCAGCGACGCCCTGCTGGCGTTCCCGCTCGGCCTGATCGCGGCCATCGTGGTTGCCGACCTGCTGACCCCCATCGGCATCCCGATGGGACCGCTGCTGGTCGTGGCGCCCGCGATCACCGCGTCGTTCGCCGGCGCCCTCGCCACCGCGATGGTCGCCGCGATCGCCGTCGTGGGCCTGGTGGCCGTCGGGGTGATCCTGGACCAGCACCTGTTGAGCACGATGTACTTCCAGTCGCAGATCATCTCGCTGGTGGTGGTCTCGGTGATCGTGACGACGTTCCGCTACCTGCGAGATCGGCGCGTTCGTGAACTGGCGCAGGTGCGTACGGTGTCGGAGGCCGCGCAGCGGGTGGTGCTCCGGCCGTTGCCGCAGCGGCTCGGACCGCTGCGGGTGGCGTCGGTGTATCTGGCGGCGCAGGAACAGGCGCAGATCGGCGGCGACCTGTACGCGGCGGCGCGAACGGCCGACGCCACCAGGCTGATCGTCGGCGACGTGATGGGCAAGGGCCTGACCGCGATCAGCGACGCCGCCCTGCTGCTCTACACCTTCCGCGAGGCCGCCCACCGCCAGGCCTCCCTGTCCGATCTCGTCACCTATCTGGACCGCAGCGTCTGCTGGAACCTGGCCGAATCCTCGGAACCGGAGAAGGCCGGGGAGTGCTTCATCACCGCCGCGGTCGTCGACATCCCGGACACGCCGCAGCTGATGCGCATGGTGACCTGCGGACACCCGCCGCCCCTGCTGATACGCGGCCGGCAGGTCACCACGCTTCATCCCACGTCTCCCGCGCCGCCGCTGGGCCTGGGCGAGCTGACCACCCCGGACTACCGCGCGGACACCTTCGCGCTCGAACCCGGCGACCTGCTCCTGCTGTACACCGACGGCGTCATAGAGGCCCGGAGTCCCGGGGGCGTCTTCTACCCGCTCGCCGAGCGTGCCGCCTCCTGGTGCGGGGACAGCCCTTCGTCGCTCGTCCACCACCTGCGCGCCGATCTGCTCGCCCACGTCGGCGGACGCGTGACCGACGACGCCGCCATGATCGCCATCCAGCGCGCCCCCGATCACTGACCGGCCGGGTCCCGCGTATGTCCCCAGGACGGCCGCGTCAGCAGGTCGTGGAGTCATTCACCGGCGGCCGGCCGTTCCGCGCGCTCCAGCGCTTCCTGGGTGACGTCCCCCACGTCGGTGCCGCCGCCGACGACGCTGATGACCCCTTTCGGCTCGAAGATCACATAGCGCACGGAGGAAAGGGACATGACACCCCGCCGGCGCAGGATCGTGTACAGATCCCTCTCGGTGAGCCCCGAACGCCTGAGCTGCCTCGGCTGGATCTTCCCTTCGGCCACGAGAACGCGCGGCGCGTGATCGAACCAGTGGGGCAAGGGGTAGCGCAGTCTCAGTTGCGTTATGGCGGCGTGGGCGGCGATCACCGTGAGGAGGGCCGCCGCTCCGGTGAGATAGGAGGTGTCCAACGCCGTCGCGGTGCGCCCGACGATCGCGCCGACGGCGACCGCGGCCACGAAGTCGAACGGCGACAGCTCGGCGATCATGCGTCGCTTGCTCAGCCGGAGGCCGGCCACGGCGGTGACGTAGAGCAGGAGCGTCTTGACGGCCACCCACCCCAAGGTCGCGACCTGCCCGAACAACAGGGACACGGTTCCTCCCAAGGATCCCGGGAGAAACACGGCCGAGGCGCCGGGCGGCCGCCGTCCTCCCCCACTGGATGGGCCTTCCCCTTGCCCCCGGCGCCGCTATCGCCGCTGGTGAAGGACTGGAACGCGCCATGGACGACCTTGATTCGCGGGCCGTTCAGGAAGCCGAGGCCGCGCCGAAGGGGTTCCGGCACGCCAGCGGCGCGTCTCCGGCCGCACACACCCCACCAACCGCCCGATATCTCCGGAAATATGTTGATATGCGAAGGTGGTAGGTGACGACCATCTCGATGAGGAGGAGCCATGGCTCAGACCCGCGAGTTGTTCGACACCGTGACCGGCAAGGCCGGTCTGAACAGCGAGGTCCTCGCCCGCGTCGTCGACACCCTCCAGGAGTGCGAGGAAGTCGTCGCCGCCTGCGCGATGGGCATGCTGGGCGAGCAGGACGCGCTGCAGATGGCGTCGGCGATCAGCCGGGACCTCGACTGCGCCGACATCGTGGAGACGACACGCCGCGTGCTGACCCGGGGCAGCGGCCCCGACAACAGGCTGATCAGCGCACAGTTCCAGTCCTGCATGCTCGCCTGCGAGCGCAGCCACGAGCTGTGCAGTCAGCATGCGGCGCACCACGCTCACTGCCGGGTGTGCTCGGACGCCACGCGTCGCTGCGCGGACATGTGCCGTGAGGTCCTCGACGCGATTCACGGATAGATCCACGAACCCGCCGCCCTCCTGGGTGGCGGGCCGAGGACGTGCGGTACGTCAGGCGTTCGGCGGCAGATCCGTACCGGCGCCGCGGCGGCGCACCGCCACCAGGTCGGCGCGGGCGGATCCGGCGGCTTCCTGCCGCCCGCCGTCGCCGTCGCGTTCGAGCGCACCGCCTGCGGCGGCGACCGCGTCCCTTCGATGCTCCGGCAGCGTGGCGGCTCCCCTCTCCTCCACCTCGAAGCCCGCGTCCGCGATCATGTCCAGATCGGCCTTGCCCGCCTGGCCCTCGCTCGTCAGGTAGTCGCCCAGGAAGATCGCGTTCGCGATGTGCAGCGCGAGCGGCTGCAGCGTCCGCAGATGGATCTCCCGGCCGCCGGCGATGCGGACCTCGATGTCCGGGCAGACGAACCGCACCATCGCCAGGATCCGCAGGCAGCGCTGCGGGGTCAGGGCCCATTCGTCGGCCATCGGGGTGCCCTGGAAGGGGATCAGGAAGTTCACCGGGACCGAGTCCACGTCCAGCTCGCGCAGCGCGAACACCACGTCCACCAGGTCCTGGTCGGTCTCGCCCATGCCCGCGATCAGGCCGGAGCAGGCCGACAGACCTTCGGCTCGGGCCCGCTGTACGGTGTCGACCCGGTCGGCGAACCCGTGTGTGGTGCAGATGTCGCCGTACACCGCCTCGGCGGTGTTGAGGTTGTGGTTGTAGGCGTGCGCGCCGGCCTCTCGCAGCCGCGCCGCCTGCCCGTCGGACAGGAGTCCGAGGCAGACGCAGATCTCCACGTCCGCGTCCCGATCCTTGATCGCGGCGATCGTGTCGGCGACCCGCTCCACGTCCCGGCCGGTCGGGCCGCGTCCGCTCGCCACCAGGCACACCCGCTTGGCGCCGCCCGCCACGCCCGCCTCGGCGGCGGCCGCCGCCTGCTCCGGCTTCAGCCACGTGTAGGTCAGGACCTCCGCCTTCGACCCCAGCCGCTGCGAGCAGTACGAGCAGTCCTCGGGGCACAGCCCCGACTTCAGGTTGACGAGGTAGTTGAGCTTGACCCGGCGGCCGAACCAGTGCCGGCGCACCTTGCCGGCGGCGGCCACCACGTCGAGCAGGTCGTCGTCGCCGGTCGCCAGCACCGCCAGCGCCTCGGCCCGGGTCGGCGTCTCGCGCCGCAGCCCCTTGTCCACCAGAGTGTTCAGCAGGTCCATGGCGCCGATCCTCACCCGATCGGGCGAGCGGTCCAAGGACCGGCACCTACAAGGCGGACCGATCAAGATTGTGTCCGTACCGGAGCGTGATCGACACCGGGTCCCGCTATGGCCGCCGCCCGGGCCCGATCCCGCCGGCGACCTTCCTCGACCCGCGACCACGGCGCACCCGGTTCATCTCGCCCGGCGCCGTGCCCTGATGTATCCCGCAACGCACACCAGCAGGAGGGCGGCGAGGACGGCCAGCAGCGGGTTGACGAACCCCGGCACCGTGTCGGCGCCGCATGAGGTGTCGCTGAGCGGCAGCAGGCTCTGCCCACCGCGGGGTCCGGCCGGGCGTGACGGGTCGAAGCGGCACACCCGGTCCTTGACGTCCACCATCTCGGCGTCCAGGCGGGTGAGTCCGTATCCGTAGGTCGCCAGGAGGCCCAGCAGCCAGGTCCACGACAGCCGCGCCCACGCCCGCCGGGCCGCCGTCGGCCCTGACGACCGCAGGGATCTCACGGCCGCGACCGCCATCACGCAGGCGGCGGTCGCGGTCAACGGCCACCCCAGGATCAGGAACAGCGCGGCAGCGAGCACCGGCAGCAGCGCGAGCCTCGGCGCGAACGCGGCCAGGAGCAGCAGCCCGCCGCCCAGCAGAGCGGCGGCCCACCACCCGGTCCGGCGCAGGCCGCGGTGGCGGACCGCCGACCGGAGCGGCAGGACGAACACCGCGACCAGCAGTCCCGGTACGACGACCAGAAAGAGGATGTTCAGGGCGCCCTCGCCGTACGCGGCGAACGCCAGTGCCATTCCGCCGACCAGCATGACGGCGGCGGCCGCCGCGCGTTTCACCAGCGCGGCCCGCTCGTCATTCACCGCGCGTTCCCGGCGCCCGAAACCGGAGCCGACACGGGCGTGCCCCACCGGCGTCGGCGCGTTCGCGTGCGGCTCCGGGAGCACCGGAGGTGCTGTGTGGTCTGCATCATGGCCAGCAAGTCCAGCAATATCCGATAAAGCATGTCAAATATTGCTACCAATAATGAACAGATATCCGATCGCATATCGGCCCTGGTCATCGCCCTACGGCCGACGATCTGACCGCCGCACGCCGTCGGTAACGGTCACGTTCAGGGCGTCGATGAAGGCCGCCGAGGTACGGCCGGACCGGTCCGGGTCAGGCCGTCCTGGCCCGCGCCCCGTCGATCACCTGCGCGCGGCGTGTGCGTGGGCCGGATGCCGGGCATGGCGTTCGCCCAGGGATCGGGCGAGGCCCGGGTGAGGCTCTCGCCGCTCCAGCCAGTGCGCCGTGGCTCGCGTGGCGCGGTCGATCAGGTCGGCTGTCTGCGCGAAGTCGATGGGCAACACCTCCACTGGGCACAGCGGCGGCAGCACGTGCATCCGCGTGCGTGACGTGTTGTGCCGGATGGCGGCGCTGATGCGCTGCTCGCTGAGCAGGTTGTATCCGTGCAACGCCATGGCGATCGCGGTGGACGGTGGGGCCGGGAGATGGCAGGAGAAACCGGGCGCGAGCAGGTACACCTCGTCGACCCCCGCGTCCACCGCGTAGTCAAGAGTCGTCGTGTCCGCGACACCGCCGTCCATCAACACCCGGTCCTCTATGGAGACGGTGGGGTAGAGACCGGGGATGGCGGCGCTGGCGAGCAGGGCTGACAGGGCCGATCCGCGGGAGAGGACGACGGCGTGTCCGCTACGGACGTCGGCGGTCAGCACCGACAGCGGGACGAGGGTCTCCTCCAGATCGCTGATCGGAAGTATGCGCTGGAGGAACCGCCGCATCGAGTGGTTGTCGAACAGGTAGTTGCGGCGGCCCAGCATCGCCTCGGTGACCGTGACCGGATTGAGGGGGAACGCGTAGTTCAACGCGCCGAACGCCTGCAGAACGCCGCGAAGAGGGTGGAAGGGAAGGTTGGCCGCGAAGGTATGCAGCGCCTCCGACCTGCTCAGCGGGTAGACGTCGTGACTGCTCACCGACAGCCACAACCGGGCGAGCTCCTCCACGCCCTCCACATCGGGCCGCGCGGCGTAGTACGCGCCGTTGAGCGCGCCCACCGACGCGCCCACCACCAAGTCGGCGTGGATCCCCTGCTGGGTGAGCGCGCGGAGCATGCCGACCTGGACGGCGCCGAGGCTGCCGCCTCCCCACAAGATGAACGCTGTCGTCATGGTCTCCCCCCCGGGTTCCCCGTACCGCCCGCCTGATGACATGCCCTGGATGCGGTCGTTCGCTCGCGTCCCGCAGGCGGGCTGAAGAGGTGCGACGCTCGGGGGGAGCCACCGTACGCGTTCGGCCCATACCGGACGCGTACGTGTCGCAGCAATCAACTACGAAGGTAGCGAACCGCTCCGCCGACCGACGGCCCGAGTCGGTGGCGATTGTCCGCTGCGATACTTCTCGTGTGGATCTGAACAGGGGGAGCGAGACCCAGCAGGGCCCGGCGGCGCCCGGGAGCGGATCCGGCCGTCCGATGAGGTGGGCGCTGCGTCCCGCCGAACCGGCGGACGTCGAGGTGATCGCGGAGCTGCGGGCGGTGGTGCTGCGTCCCGACCTGGAACGGTTGGGCCGATTCGACGAGCACCGCGTCCGGCAGCGGCTGCGGGACGCCTTCTCGCCGCGGTACACGTCGGTCATCGTGGCCGACGGCGCGTTCGCCGGGTGCGTGACCGTACGGCCGGCCGAGGGCGGGCGCCGGCTGGAGCACTTCTACCTCGACCCGGTCGTCCAGGGCCGGGGGCTCGGCTCCGCCGTTCTGCGAACGCTGCTGGATCGCACCGACGCCGAAGGCATGGCCGTCCGCCTGATCGTCCTGCGCGGCAGCGCCGCCCGGCGGCTGTACGAACGGCACGGATTCACCGTGGAACGTGAGGACCCCGTGGACATCCTGATGGTGCGACAACCGGCCGCCCGCGCACGCCGGTCGTGGGAGGGTGGCACGCCAGGGGCCGAGTGAGCCCACACCCCGGGCGGCTCCACCGGCCTTTCCACGCCTGAACCGGCTCTGACCCGGATTGATCGACGGACGGCCCGGCCGGACGCGGCAGGGCGTCAGCGAGCGGCGCGCAGGCGTTCGAGGTACGCCGGCGGCTCGGCCCACGTTCCTTGTCGCGGCAGTCCTTCTCGCGGGCCGGCGTCCGCCGCCCGGACCTCATGGCCCCAGCGCACGGCGAAAGAACGC
Organism: Microtetraspora fusca; assembly: GCF_001570365.1. Taxonomy (GTDB): domain Bacteria; phylum Actinomycetota; class Actinomycetes; order Streptosporangiales; family Streptosporangiaceae; genus Microtetraspora; species Microtetraspora fusca. The sequence goes on from NZ_BBYK01000050.1 coordinate 43,599, forward strand.
GGAACTTCTCCCTCTCGTCCGGTGTCTAATCGCTCGTACTCGTGATCAGCCGGAGGGAGTGATCGCATGGCGCCCGCATCCGCCCTGCTTCCGGGAGACCCTCCGCGGCTGGGGGACTACTGGCTGGCCGGACGTGTGGGCGCGGGCGGGCAGGGCGTCGTCTACGAGGCCTACGACCCCGAAGGCGTCCGTGTCGCCGTCAAGGTCCTCCACGGCGACGCGGCGAGCGACCCCGACCTGCGCGCCCGGTTCGGCAAGGAGGCCACCGCGGCGCGCCGGGTCGCCTCCTTCTGCACGGCCCGCGTCCTCGCCGTCGACCTCGACGGGCCCAAGCCGTACATCGTCAGCGAGTACGTCGAGGGGCCGAGCCTGCGCAGGGCGATCGTGGAGGGCCGCCGGTTCGGCGGCGACGACCTGCACCGCCTGTCGACGGCGGTGGCGACCGCGCTGGCGGCCATCCACGACGCCGGCGTCATCCACCGGGACCTCAAGCCGGACAACGTGCTCCTCGGGCCGGACGGCCCGCGGGTGATCGACTTCGGGGTCGCCAGGACGCTGGAGATGTCGCTCACCGCGAGCGGGCTCGTCACGGGTACGCCCACCTACATGGCGCCGGAGGTCTTCATGGGCCGGCGCGCGGGAGCCCCGGCGGACGTGTTCTCGTGGGGCGCGATCGTCCTGTACGCCGCGAGCGGCGACGACCCCTTCCGCGCGGAGAGCCTGGGGGCGGTCATGCACCGCGTGCTGGCGACCGACCCCGATCTCGGCGTGCTGCCCGGCTCCCTGCGCCCGCTCGTCGAGGCCGCCCTCAGCAAGGACCCGCTCGCGCGGCCCACCGCACGAGAGCTCCTCCTCGGTCTGCTCACCGGCGCCGGCGACAGCTCCGCCGACCTCCTCAGGGCGGGCAGCGCCGAGGCGGGACTGCTGGGCCTCGACCTCGCCCCCGATCCCGGTCTGTCGACGCTCGCCGAGGACGCGTACGGGTTCCTCAGCGAGACCGAGCGCAACCTCGTGCCCGACGTCTTCCTCCGGATGGTGCGCGCGGCCGAGGGCGGAGAGATCACGCTCCGGCCGGTCCCCCGTGCCGAGCTGTTCGACGGCAGACCCGCCGACGAAGTGGCGGCACTCCAGCGGATCCTCGACGTCTTCGCCTATCTGGTCGCGCTCCGGGGCGACGAGATCGCGCTCGCCCGTCCCGGGTTGCTGCGCGCCTGGCCCCGCCTGCGGGCGTGGGTGGACGACGAGCGTGACGGCCTCGCCGTTCACGAGATGATCCGGGCGGCGGCCCGGCAATGGGACGGCCACGGGCGACGCGACGGCGACGTCCTGCAGGGCGGCCGGCTGGAGACCGCCGTGCGCTGGGCCGCGACCGGCCGCCGCCACCTCAGGCTCGGCCCGCTGGAGCGTGACTTCCTCGACGCCTGCGACGCGGCCACCCGCCGCCGGCTCCGCCGCCGGAGGCTGCTGACCGCCGTCCTCGCCGTGCTGCTCGTCGTCTCGGTCGCGGCCGGCGCGACGGCCGTACGGCAGAGCGGCGTCGTCGCGGAGCAGCGCGACCAGGCCCTTGCCGGCCAGGCCGCCGCCGAGGCCGACCGCGTCCGTACGGAGGACCCCGTGCGGGCCATGCTGCTCAGCGTCGCCTCCTGGCGGCTCGCCCGGACCCCGCAGACGCGGGGCGCACTGCAGAACTCCTGGGCACAGCGTGAGCGCGCCGTCTTCACCGATCCCGTCGGCGACTCCGTACGGATGATCACCGCCGATGGGCGCAGGCTCTTCAGCGTGACCCCGCGGGGTGTCCGGATCTACGACCTCAGGAGCGGCAAACCGGTCGGCGGATGGGACGGCCTCAGCTTTCGGAACGGGGACACGCTGCTGGACGCCGGGCTCAGCGCGAGCGGCAGGATCCTCGCCGTGGCGTCCGGCCGAGTGGACGGCCCGCCGACCGAAGTCCGTGCGTGGGACACGACGACCGGCAGGCCGACCGGCAAGGTGTTCAAGCTTGAGCCCGCGGTGCCGTTCAACGGCGTGGAGACCGGTGCCGATGACCGCTATCTGCAGGTCCACCAGGGCGACGGCACCGCCCTGTGGGACATCCGCACCGGCGCGACCTACGCGTCGCGATCCGGGGTCAGCGACGCGTCCTTCAGCCCATCGGGCAACCTGGTGGCGTTCGCGGACCTTCTCGGCAGCTTCCACCTGTGGCGCCTGCCGGGCGGCCACCCGGTGCGCCGATGGCACGAGAAGGACGCCTGCACGGGGACCGCCTACTCCATCGCGATCAGCCCGGACGGCCACACCCTGGCCTGCTTCGCGAAGTCGGGCCTCTCCCTGATCGACCTCAGGACCGGACGGCTCCTCCCGGCCCAGCCGGGTCCGGTCGGCGGCCGGGTCCTCTTCAGCCCGGACGGGCGGCTCCTTGTGGCCCGGGAGGACAACGACTTCCGGCTCATCGAGATCGCGACGGGAAACACGTTGCTGACGTACCGGGCGGAGGCGCAGGGATTCGGCTTCGACGGCACGGCCCTGCGCTACCTGGCGGACGACACGGTCGTGACGCTCGACATCTCCGACCTCCTCGCCCGGAGGCGGCTGCCGGGGGTCACGCCCGATGTCGCGCTGTACAGTCCCGACGGCCGGCTCCTGGTGATCCACGAAGCCGACGCCCGTGACCTGGTGCTGTGGGACGCCGCGCGGCTGCGCCGCTCCGGCCCGCCGATACGGCTGCTGGAAGCGGACGCGCCGATGCTGTCGCTCGCGTTCAGCGGCGACGGGCGCCACCTCGCCTTCGTGGACGGCCTCGGCGCCGATGTCATCCGGGTGTGGGACATCGAGCGGCACGTCCAGACGGACCGTATCGCCCTTTCCGGGAACTGGTATGCGAGGAGCCTGGCCGTGAACGCCGACGGAAGTCTCCTCGTCGTCATAGCCGCCGACCCCGAAACGGAGGGGATGCAGGAGCAGCACGAGCGGCTGCTCGTGCGGGACATGCGGCAGGACCGCTGGATCAAGACGATCGACCTGCGGCGCGAGATGGAGGCTGTCTTCCGCCCTGGAAGCACCATGGTCGCGCCGTTCGACTCCACGGTCAACCGCCTCATCGATCTGTCAACCGGCCAGCCGTTCGGGCCGGCGACAACCTCCGGGAGCATCGGCATCCGTGCGGTCCGCATCGACCAGGCGGCGTTCAGCCCGGACGGCCGGATCCTCGCGATCGGCGACTCCTCCGGCCGCCTGACCTTCTGGGATCTGACCACGGGCCGCAGACGCGGCCCGGTTTTCAGTGCCGCCACCGCCCCCGCCGACAGAGTGCTGTTCTCGCCGGTCGGCGATGCGGCCGCCACCGTCAGCACGGATGGGGCCGTCCAGCTGTGGGACGCCGCGACGCCCGCCAAGCTCGGGAGGTCGATGCCCGGCACAGGCGCCGACATGGTGGCCGCCGCCGCCTTCGCCTCCGGCGGCCGGGTCCTGCGCGTCCTGGACGAAAACGGGGAGCTGCGGGAGATCGCCGTCGATCCGGACGACCTCGTCGCCGCCGTCTGCGCCCGTGCCGGGCGCAGCCTCACCAAGGCCGAATGGGCCCGTGACCTCCCCGGCGCGTCGTATCGGGACGTCTGCGCCCCCTGACCGCGGGCCCCGTAGCCCTGGCGGCGTCCACCTCGCGCCCGCGCCGCCTCAGGCCGAGTAGGCCCGTCGGATGCCGAGGACCGGAGCGATCGCCCCCTTGCGCCCTCGCCGTTCCCGGGGCACTATTGCGGTGAGCCTGTAGTAGTCACTACATGAGGAGAGTAATGAATGTAGGCGACACGTCAGAGCTTTCATCGGGCGCCGGGATGGCCTCCTTGGTCGGGTCCGTGGGGGCGCCGGCGATCCCCGTCCGCGGGGATGGCGACGACCGGCGTCCCACCCCTCGGCGCGGTCGCGCATCGGCCGCCGGCCGCGATCTGGAGGAACGCCCTGAAGTGCGACGTCGGCCCGCCACCGGCCGACGCCGCGGCGTCGGCCCTCGTGGTCATCGGCATGATCCTGCCGTCAGGTCCGTTCGGTGCGGGGACCCTCGCCGTGCCCGGGGGGCTCCTCGTCACCGTGTTCTTCGCCGTCGGCCGCACCGACGTCGGGGCCGAGGGATGACCAGCCCGCACGCTCCTGGCGGCCGAGCAGCGCACGGAGCCGCTCCAGCTCCGCGAAGCAGCGCTCGCCGCGCCGCCGCGACCGGGACGCGACCGACAGCGCCAGGGCGTCCGCCACGAGCAGCGACGTCGTGTAGGAGCTGACCATGCTGCTGCGCACGACCGGCGCGCTGAGCACCACCTGCACCTGGGGGCCGAGGACCCGGCCCAGAGAGTCGGTGATCAGGATCACCGGGGCGCCGACCCTGGCGGCCTGCTGGAGCACCACCTCGGTCTCCCGCCGGATGCTGTCGTAGGCGAACATCACCACGACGTGGTGCCTGGTCATGTTCAGCAGGTCGTCGGCGAGCCGGAAACCCGTGGCGGTGGCGCCGTGCGCCGGAACGCCGACGCGGAGCAGCCGCAGCGCAAGGTAGTCGGCGACGAAGCCGAGCGGGCCGATGCCGAAGACGAGCACCGACGAGGCCCGGTCCAGGAGCTGGACGGCACCCCCGAACTGCGCGGGCGACAGCGTGCGCCGCGCGTCCTCGAGCAGGGTCGCGTGCAGGTCCAGGGTGTGCGCGAGCACGGTCTCCGGGTCGGCTCCGGCCCAGTCCAGGCTGCGCTGCAGCCGGCGGACGGGATTCAGCCGGTCGTCGATCGCCTGCTTGACCTCGTCGCGCAGTTCGTCGAGCCCGCTGTAGCCGAGCCGCTTGACGGTGCGGATCACCGTGGCGTCGCTGGTCCTGGTGAGCCGGCCGAGCTCCGCGGAGGAGAGGAAGACCGTGGTTTCGGGATTCTCCAGAAGGAAGTCGACGACGCGCTGAGCCGCGGGGCTCAGCTCTCCGCGCCGCGCCTGCACGCGTTCCAGCAGGGCGTTCACCGGTATCGCTGTAGTAGACACATCACACCCTTGACCGTCTTTGTAGTGACCTCTACCTTACCCGTACACCAGCCGATGCGAAGGAGACATCATGGCTGTTGATCTCGTCCAAATCTCCGGAACCCCTCGTGAACGCGGCCGCCAGTACGGCGAGGCCGCCCGCGACAAGATCGACAAAGCCGTCGAATGGTACGCGCACAGCTTCGCGCGGAAAGCGGACCTGCCGTGGGCCTCCGTCACCGAGCAGACACAGGGCTGGGTGCCGCTCATCGAGGCGTACCACCCCGAGATCCTCGACGAGGTGCGCGGGATCGCCGAAGGGGCCAACCGCACCTTCCACGAGATCCTCGCCCTGAACGGGCGCGGGGAGCTGCACAACGGAAATCCTTTCGCCGCCTCCGATGAGGAGTGCTCGTCCTTCGCCGTGCTCGCGGAGGCGTCCGGCGACGGGCGCGTCTACTGCGGGCAGAACTGGGACTGGCAGTGCGCGACCGCCGAGACGGTCATGATGCTGCGCATCGAGCAGCCGGGCAAGCCGACGATCATGATGCAGGTCGAGGCCGGCCAGGTGGGCCGGCAGGGAGCCAACTCGGCGGGCATCGGCCTGAACGCCAACGGACTCGGTCCCCGCTTCGGCACCGGACTCGGCGTCCCCGGCCCGTTCGTCCGCCGCAAGGCGCTCGACTCCTGGAACATGCACGACGCGCTCGACGCCGTCTTCCACGTACGCCAGGGGTTCTCCACGAACATCCTCCTCACGCACCGCGACGGCTTCGCCATCGACATCGAGACCACCCCCGGCCGCCATCACTGGATGTATCCCGACGACGGGGTCCTGGTCCACGGCAACCACTTCGAGGCGTTCGTGCCCGAGCAGATCAACGACTCCTACAAGCCCTTCGCCGTCGACTCCCTCTACCGGGTGCAGCGCATCCGGCAGGGGCTGCGCGCGGTGCGAGACGCCACGGAGCCGGCCAAGGTCAGGGCGGTCATCCGCGACACGATGTCCGACCACTTCGGCTGGCCGGATTCGGTATGCAATCATCCAAACCCGAACAAGCCGGACACCGACCGCTACCAGACCGTCGCCTCCAGCCTTGTCGACCTCACCACCGGCGACTACTGGCTGACCTCCGGCAACCCCTGCGAGAACGGCTACGACCTGATCCCCGTCAACCTCTACTCCTGAACTCTCGGCGTACCGAAGAGGAGTGCCCCTCACCATGAAGTTCTCCATCCTGAGGCCGGCGGCCATCGCGCTGCTCCTCGTCACCTCGCTGGCGGCGTGCGGGGGCACCGCCGGCTCCACGGGCTCCCAGGGGGCCGCCGGCCTCTCGGGCGGCACGGGAGGCGGCGCCGGGGGCGACGCCGGTCAGTGCGGCAAGACAGACAGGACCATCACGCACGCGCTGGGCACGACGACCGTCAAGGGCGATCCGTCCCACGTCGTCGTGACCGAGTTCTCCTTCGCCGACGGGGCCAGCCTGCTGGGCGTGCGCCCGGTCGGCGTGGCGGACGACAGCGACAGGAACCGCATCATCGAGCCGATCAGGGAGCGTCTGGGCGACTACACCTCCGTCGGGCTGCGCAAGTCGCCCAGCCTGCCGGTGATCGCCTCGCTCAGGCCCGACCTCATCGTCATCGACGCCAAGCGGAACGCCGACATCTATCCGCAGCTCTCGGCGATGGCCCCGACGATCGCGCTGACCAGCCAGGAGGGCGACCTGGCCGCGAACATCGCGGCGATGCGCGCGCTCGGCCAGGCGCTCAACCGGTGCGCCGAGATGGAGAAGGCCGTGACGGGCCTCCAGGACAAGCTCGCCTCGATCAGGACGAGGATCGACGGGCTGCCCGCCAAGCCGAAGGCCCTGTTCGCCGTAGCCGCGGACAAGACGTTCACCGCGCACAACGGCGCGGCGTTCGTGCCCAGCGTGCTGTCGGCGATCGGCCTGGAGCCCGCGCTCCCGGCCGACCAGGCGCAGCCGCAGGCGGACATGGGGCTGGAGACCCTCGTCGCGACCGCCCCCGAGGCGATGTTCATCGCGAACTACACCCCCCAGAACCCGATCACCGCGTGGCGGGCCAACAAGCTCTTCGCGGGGATACCGGCGGTGGCGTCCAACCGGCTGTTCTCCGTCGACCCGGACGTGTGGGCCCGCAACCGGGGGGTGACCGCGGCCGAGATGGTCGCCGAGCAGGCGGCCGACTTCCTCCTGAGCGCGAAATGACGGCGACCGTCCGGCGACGGCACCCGGCGCGGCCGTGGCTCACGGCCGCGGCGGGCGGCCTCGCTCTCGTCGTCGCGGCCGCCGTCTGGCATCTCACGCTGGGGGCCGTACATGTCCCGGCCGGTGAGGTGATCAGCGCGCTGACGGGCCACGCGTCCACACCCGGCGAGATGATCGTGGCCGACATCCGGCTGCCCCGCGTGCTCGTCGCCCTCGCCGTCGGGGCGGCGCTGGCGGCGGCGGGCGTGGTCATGCAGGGCGTCACCGGCAACCCGCTGGCGGCTCCCGACCTGCTCGGCGTCACCGCGGGCGCGAGCTTCGCCGTGGTGCTGGCGCTCACCGTGGTGCCGCGGCTCGCCGAGGTGTCCACCGTGGCGCTCGCGCTGTGCGGCGCCGCGGCGGCCGGCTGCGCCGTACTCGCCCTCGCCGGACGGAGCAAGGGCTCCGGGCTGCGTGAGAACCGCCTGATCCTCGGCGGTGTGACCGTCTCGGCTCTGCTGCTCTCCCTCACCCAGGGTCTGATCATCTTTCACGAGAACAACGCGGAGAGCGTGGTCTACTGGCTGGTCGGCGGGGTCAACCTCAGCCAGTGGCGCGAGGCGTGGACCATCCTGCCCGTCGCCCTGGCCGGGATCGCGGGCTGCCTCGCCATGGCGGGCCGGCTCAACGTCCTCGCCCTCGGTGAGGAGATGGCCCGCTCGCTCGGCCAGCGGGTCGCGCTCGTACGGCTCTGCGGGGCCGCGCTGGTGATCCTGATCACCGGTGCCTGCGTCGCGGTGGCCGGGCCGATCGGCTTCGTCGGCCTGGTGGTCCCCCACATGGCGCGGCGGCTGGTCGGATCCGACCACGTCCGGCTTCTGCCGGTGTCGGCGCTCTTCGGCGGCGCCCTGCTGGTGCTCGCCGACGCGGTCAGCCACTTCGTCAACCCGCCCAACGAGGTGCCCGCGGGCGTCGTCACCGCGCTGCTCGGCGCGCCGTACTTCGTCTGGCTGGCCCGGCGAGACAGGAAATCCGCATGACCGCCCTCGCACCCTCCCCGTCGCCGGCCTCGGCCGTCGCGCCCCGGCGCACCGCACGGGGCAGGTGGTACCTCGCCGCCGCCGGCCTCGCGGTCGTCGTCACCGCGTACAGCCTCACGGTGTCCTCGGTCCCGCTCCCCTTCGGCGACGTGCTGGACGCTCTTACCGGCCGGGCGGACGACGCGCTGAGCCGGCTGGTGTGGGACTACCAGATCCCCCGGATCATCCTCTGCTGGGCGGTCGGCGCGGGGCTCGGCGCCTCCGGCGCCGTCATGCAGAGTGTCATCCGCAACCCGCTGGCCTCGCCGGACGTGCTCGGGGTGACCCGGGGCGCCGGCGTGACCGCCCTGTTCGTGGTGCTGATCCTGCCCGCCACGCCGCTCAGCCTGCTGCCGGTCGCCGCGCTGGCCGGAGGCGTGGCCGTCACCGTCGTCGTGTACGCGCTGGCGTACCGGGGCGGCACCACGCCGATCCGGCTGGCTCTGGTCGGAGTCGCCGCGAGCGCCTGCTGCGAGGCGATGATCCGCTTCCTGCTGATGCGCTATCCGCAGGACGTGAACGGCTCGCTGATCTGGCTGGCCGGCAGCTTCTTCGGGAGGACCTGGCAGACCGTGGCGATCACCGTGCCGTGGGTCGTCGTCTGCCTGCCCGTGGTCGTGCTCCTCGGCAGGCGGCTGGACGTGATGGGGCTCGGCGATCCGATGGCGGTCGGGCTGGGCGAGCGGGCCGAGGGCACCCGCCGGCTGGCCATCGGGGTGGCCGTCGTCCTGGCCTCGGGCGCGGTCGCCGCCGCGGGCACGCTGTCGTTCGTCAGCCTGATCGCCCCGCACATCGCCCGGCGGTTGGTCGGCGGCCGGATGGCGACGCTCACCCCCATGGCCGCCGCCGTCGGCGTCCTGCTCACGCTCGGCGCGGACACCCTCGGTCGCGGGATCAGTCCGCCCCTGGAGATCCCGGCCGGACTGATCACCGCGGTGATCGGCGCGCCGTACTTCCTCTACCTGCTCATGCGAACCGGAAGGTAGGCCCGACATGCGCCTTTCCGCCGAGGGTGTGGAACTGCGCTACGACCGCAAGGTGGTGGCCAGGAACCTCTCCCTGGAGATCCCCGACAACCAGGTGAGCGTCCTCATCGGTCCGAACGGGTCGGGAAAATCCACCGCACTGAAGAGCCTCGCCCGCCTGCTGCGCCCGGCCGGGGGCCGGGTGCTGCTGGACGGCGCCTCCATCCAGTCCCTGCCCACCAAGGAGATCGCCCGGCGGCTCGCGATCCTTCCGCAGGTGCTCACCACCCCGGAGGCCATCACCGTGGAGGACCTGGTCTGGTTCGGGCGCCATCCGCACCGCCGTACCGTGGGCGCGCCCTCCCCGCAGGACCGCGAGATGGTCGAGTGGGCGCTGCGCTCGACCGACACCGCAGCGCTGCGCGACCAGTACGTCGACCAGCTCTCCGGCGGCCAGCGCCAGCGGGTGTGGATCGCGGTGTGCCTGGCACAGCAGACCGACCTGCTCCTGCTGGACGAGCCGACGACCTTCCTCGACGTCACCTACCAGCTCGAACTGCTCGACCTGCTGGCCCGGCTCAACGGGGAGGAGGGCAAGACGATCGCCATGGTCCTGCACGACTTCAACATGGCGGCCGAGTACGCCGACCACATCTTCGTCCTCGCCGCGGGTGAGCTCGTCTGCCAGGGAACGCCGCGGGAGGTGCTGACCAAGGAGACCATGCGCACGGTCTTCTCGCTGGACGTGGAGATCGGCGTCAACCCGCGGAGCGGACGCCCGCTCGTCATCCCGTTACGCCGGCGTCCGGCTCCGCACCGCGTGGCTCGTCAGACCGTGCCGGGGTCGCCGACCCGCTCGTAGACGTCGGCTTCGAACAGGTCGAGAAGCCGTTCGCACTCCGCGACCTTCTCGTGGGCCAGCTCCCTCCCAGGGGCGCCCATCCAGTCGCGCGCCTCGACCTTGCGAAGCCAGCGGCGCAGCTTCTCGAGGTCCTGACGGATCTCCTCGGCCTCCTCGAACGTGTAGTTCTCCCGGAACCGCTCGAACTCGATCTCCTTGAAGAACTTGGTCTCGCACTCCTCCACGATCTCGGCGTACTCCTTCGCCGAGTTCTCGCGGAACGACTCGACGAGCGCGCGGTGCTCGCGCTCCTCGACCTCGGTCAGCACGAAGATCATGCTCTCGCCGCCGAGCTCGTCGATGCGCTCACGGACCTTGTCCAGGCGTTCCCGGACACCGGGGCGGTCCGGCAGCACGCACACCGCCTGCTGGATGTAGAGGGCGCCCAAACGCTTCAGCTCACGCCACACCGCCACCCGGGCGCGCGACGTCGTGGAGGGCACCCGGTACACGAGCTGCAGATAACGCTCGTCGATCGTCATGGCACCCAAGGCTACCCAGTTGACATATCCGGCATGTGCAATGAAGCATTAGATGCAGTGAAACATCTGTTACAAAGCAAGGAGACGCCGTGACAGGCGCAACCTGGGGCCTTGTCGCCTCAACCTTCGCCGCCTCATTCGTCGAATTCGTCGAGGCACTCACCATCGTCCTCGCCATGGGCGTCACCCGCGGCTGGCGTTCCGCCCTCGCCGGCACCCTCGCCGCACTCGTCGCGCTCACCGCGTTCACCGCGGCCGCCGGATACGCCCTCAGCACCTGGCTCCCCGAATCACTCCTCCAGCTCGTCGTCGGCACCCTCCTGCTGATCTTCGGCCTCCAGTGGCTCCGCAAGGCCGTCCTGCGCTCCTCAGGACTCAAGGCCATGCACGACGAAGAAGAGGAGTACGCCACCCAGACGGCGGCGGCGCGGCAGGCGGCCCGCCAGAGCCGCTTCGGCATCGACACCTTCGCCTTCGTCGTCTCGTTCAAGGGCGTCTTCCTCGAAGGCGTCGAAGTCGTCTTCGTCGTCATCACCTTCGGACTCAGCGCCGCCAACATGCCCGCCGCCATCGGCGGCGCCGCCGCCGCCGGCATCCTCGTCCTGCTCGCCGGCCTCATCCTGCACCGCCCGCTCGCGGCCATCCCCGAGAACGCCCTCAAGTACGGCGTCGGCCTGCTCCTGGCCAGCTTCGGCGCCTACTGGGCCGTCGAAGGCCTCGGCGTGTTCACCCACAGCGGCGAAAGCCTCGAATGGCCCGGCGGCGACTGGGCCATCCTCGCCCTCATCGCCTGCTGGCTCCTCATCTCCCGCGTCCTGGTCCGCTACCTGCCCCGCCTCAAGCCGCAGTCCACCCACCTCAAGCCGGAGACCGTCCGATGAAGCTCATCAAGGGATTCGCCCACTTCTGGTACGACTTCATCATCGGTGACGACTGGAAGATCGCCGCCGCCGTCGTCGCCGCCCTCGCCCTCACCCTCGGCGTCGTGCTCGCGGGCGCGACCGCCGCCACGGCCGCGATCGCCGGCGGCGTCCTGCTCCTGCTGTTCTTCGTCGTCAGCGTCGTCATCGACGTCAGGAGCTGACCGATGACCGCCCAAACCGTGGAACTCCACACCCACCACCGCGACGTCACCGGCGGCTGGCTGCGCCCCGCCGTCTTCGGCGTCATGGACGGACTCGTCTCCAACGCCGCACTCCTCGCCGGAGTCATCGGCGGAGGGGCCACCGGCACCGGCGTCGCCATCACCGGGCTCGCCGGGCTCGCCGCCGGCGCCTTCTCCATGGCCACCGGCGAATACACCTCGGTCGCCTCGCAGCGGGAGCTCACCCAGGCTGAGATCGCCATCGAACGCCGCGAGCTCACCCGCAACCCGGAGGCGGAGGAACGGGAACTCGCCCTGCTCTACCAGTCCCGGGGTCTGACCCCCGAACTCGCCGCGGAGGTCGCCCGGCAACTCCACCACAACGAGGAAGTGGCCTGGCGCGTCCACGCCCGGGAAGAACTCGGCGTCGACCCCGACGACCTCCCCTCCCCCTGGGTCGCCGCGGGGTCCTCTTTCCTGGCCTTCGCCATCGGCGCGCTGATCCCCGTGCTGCCGTTCCTCGTCGGCCTGTCCTCGACCCTGGCCGTGATCCTGCTCACCGCCACCGCGCTGTTCGCCACCGGCGCGATGGTCGCCCGGCTCACCGCCCGCTCTCCCCTCTACGGCGGCGCCCGCCAGCTCGCCCTCGGCGCCCTCGCCACCGCCGTGACGTACGGCGTGGGCAGCCTGGTCGGTACCTTCATCACCTGACGGACAGGCCCGCCATCCCCACCGGAAACCCGGCGAACGGCGGGCACGGCCCCTCCGGAAGGACCACCGGGCTCGGCTCCGCCCGCATCCGTGCGCCCGCGAAACCACCGGCCCCTCAACAGTCCGACGCTGTTGAGGGGCCGAGGCGCGCGACCGCCACCGGACCTCCCGCCGCCGGCACGCGCGGGCCGGCGGCTGGAGGTCCGGCGGCTCTCACCCCCGGTCCAGCTCGACGGCCTGGGTGATGTAGTCGCGCAGGGCGTCGGGGTCGATGTCCTCGAGCTTCTTGATCTTGACGTGCCGGGTCTTCTTTCCCACGCCCTCGAGCAGGCCGTGCGCGTCGGCGAACTCCGCGCCACGGTCGAAGGCGAGGGTGATGTGGGTCGTGCTCGCGCTGATGATCGCCAGATTCCTGTCGCCCCGCCAGGCCGGGGATCCGTAGGCGATGACCTCACGGGCCTCGGGCGCGTGCTGCTTCATCAGGTCGCGCAGGGCGGCGACGGTGGGCCGGTGGGCGGGCGCGACCCGGGTTCTCACATACTCGTCGACGGCTTCGTCACTCATGGTCTCTCCGTTCGTCGGATACGGCTCGTTTCGGGCGGCCGGCCTCCGCGCGGACGGCGGACGAGGCCGGCCGCCGGGCCGGTCGCTGCCGCGCGTACCGGCCCGGGCCCGGGGGGAAGAGGGGGCGCCGGAATCAGCGGTACAGGGGCTCGCCGGTTTCCAGCAGGGTCTTGAGATCGCTGAGGATCTGGTTCCAACCGCCGCCGTTTTCGGGGATCCGGCCGGCGGTCTGGGCCGCCGTCTGGGGCGCGCCGGTGACGTCGTGGGTGACGGTCAGCTTGCAGACCCCGTTGCCGTCTTCCTCGATCTCGTACGTGAGCCGGGTGAACCCTTCGCCGACGAACAGCGCGCGCCAGGTCTGCACGAGCCGGCGGGGCGGCTCGGCCTCGATGACCTCGCCGTCGACCATGACGTCCGGCGCGCCGAACTCCTTCATGGCCTCGCTGGCCATCCCGCGGAACGCGCCGCCGGGGCGGAGGTCGTAGTCGACGGGCACCTGGTAACCGAACTTCACCGTCCACTCCGGCTTGGTGATGGCGTCCCAGATCGCCTGCGGGGTGGCCTTGATGTACACCTGGTAGACCTGGATGACCGTGCTGCCCTCAGTGGTGTCGGTCGTCGACATCATGGCTGATAGCTCCAGTTCTCTCTTAAGATCGGCGAGCGCCGCCGCGGAGCGCTCGGAGTACTTGTCGATCCACCGGTCGTGGATCAACCGGATCGGCACGGGGTTGAGGAAGTGCAGCTTCTCCCGGCCCGACCGGCGGCTGAGCACCAGTCCCGCGTCCTCCAGCACCCGCAGATGCTTGGCGACGCCGAACCGGGTCATCTCCACCTCCGCCTCCAACTCGCCCAGCGTCCGTCCGTCCCGGGCGAACAGCATGTCGAGCAGGAAGCGACGGGTCGGGTCGGCGAGCGCTCTGAACACAAGGTCGTCATCGCTCACGACACCAAAATAGGTGACCAAAAGGTCACATGTCAACGGAGCGTCGATGCCCGCTTCGCGAGCGGTTACCACGACGCCGCGGACGTGCCTTTATGGAGCGGGAACACCCCGGCGACGACAAGGGCCGGCGATCACCACGCCACCGGCCGTCCCCGGCAGCGCGAGAAGGCCCGCCGCCGAAACCGGCCACAACCGTGGCTTTTGTGTGAGCTATGCGTCGTATGCGACCATGACCGCAAAGGCGACGGCGGAACGAGGAAGCCGGTGTGAATCCGGCGCGGTCCCGCCACTGTGATCGGCGAGCGAACCCCGACGACGCCACTGCCCGTACGCGGGCGGGAAGGCCGGGGCGAGCATCGACCCGAGAGCCAGGAGACTCACGCGGTCGCCTCCTCGAAGGAATTGGGGCGGATCTCCCCAAGAGAGGACGGTGGGCGCATGCCGTACGACCGGCGTGGCGTGCTTCGCGTTGCCCGCACAGGCGGGCCTCTCCTGGGCGATCCGACCCTCGGCCGCCGCGTACGCCGTCGAGGAACGGCGGGCGCGGCTTATCGCCAGGAGACCATCGATGGGTATCCCCCGCCCGATCGGCGGCGCGCTGCTCGCCGTCCTGCCCGCGGTCCTGCTCACCGCGTGCGCCGGAACCGAACCGTCCGCGTCCCCCGCGACGGCCGCCTCTGCGGCTGAGGGGCGCTGCGTCACCTCCTACGACCCGAACACGGACTACTTCCCGGTCAAGCAGACCCTGACGCACGCCACCAACTTCACCCTCACGTACGCCAAGAACTACCAGGTCGTCACGGTCAAGCAGCCCTCCCCCGGCGCCAAGCCCGAGACGTACGTGCTGGTGCGCTGCGGCACGCCCGCCCCCGAGCCGACCGGCGAACTCGCGGGCGCGGTCACCGTCGAGACGCCCATCGAGTCGCTGTACTCCGCCTCGACCACGCACCTGTCACTCATCACCGAACTGGGCGTGCTGGACCGGCTCGAAGGCGTGGCCTCCGCCGGACAGATCAACTCCTCCGAGGTTCTGGAGCGGGTGAAGTCCGGCACGGTCACCGAGTACGCCTCCGGAAAGGAGGTGGACACCGAGAAGGTCATCGGCGCCAAGCCCGACGTGCTGATGACCCAGGGCACCGAGGACAAGTCGTACGGTCCGCTGCGCCAGGCCGGGATCAAGGTGGTCGCCAACGCCGAGTGGCTGGAGTCCACCGCCCTCGGCCGGGCCGAGTGGATCAAGCTGATGGCCGCGCTCACCGGCACCGAGGCCAAGGCGAACGAGGTGTTCGGCAAGATCGAGTCCGACTACACGACACTGGCGGCCAAGGCGAAGGCGGCCACGCCGGTCACCGTCCTGCCCGGCCAGATGTACCAGGGCCAGTGGTACATGCCCAACGGCGGCAGCTACGTCGCCGGGCTGATCAAGGACGCGGGCGGGACCTACCCCTGGGCGGGCACCTCCGGCTCCGGCAGCTCCACGCTGGACCTGGAGGCGGTGCTGGCGAAGGCCAAGGACTCGAAGGTGTGGTTGGCCCAGGTCAACGAGTGGAAGACCCTCGGCGACGTGAGGAAGTCCGACGCCCGCTACGCCAAGTTCGCCGCGTACGAGACCGGTGAGGTGTGGTCGGCCAACAAGGTCATCGGCCCGGGCGGCGGCAACGACTACTGGGAGCGCGGTGTCGGCCGTCCGGACCTGATCCTCGGCGATCTGGTGGCGACCCTGCACCCCGACCTCGCCCCCGGTCACGAGTTCGCCTTCTACCAGAAGATGACCAAGTGACCGCAGTGGCGCTGACGACCGTTCCGGCGGCGGCCCGTCGCCGGACGGTGGCTCTCTCGATCACGGCGGTCGCGGTGCCGGTCGCGTTCGCGCTGGCGGTCACGCTCGGCTCGACCTCGATCCCCCTGTCCCGGGCGCTGCCCGCGCTGCTGGGCGACGGCTCGGCCGACCCCGCCGTCCGCGAGATCATCTGGACGGTACGGCTACCGCGCGCGATCACCGCCGCGCTGGCCGGAGCGGCCCTCGGCACGGCGGGCGTGCAGATGCAGACGCTGTTCCGCAACCCGCTGGCCGAGCCGTACATCCTCGGGGTGAGCTCCGGGGCGAGCCTGGGCGTGTCGCTGATCATCATCGGCTGGGGCGGGGCGGCGGGCGCGTTCACCGCGGGCGTGGCCGGGCTCGGCCGGGCCGGAGTCGTCGTCGCGGCCTCAGCGGGGGCGGCGGCGGTGCTCGCCCTCGTGCTCGCGCTGTCGCGGCGGGTGCGGTCCGTGATCACGCTGCTGATCGTCGGGGTGATGGTCGGCTCGGCCGCCACATCGATCATCACGGTGCTGCTGACGTACACCGACCCGCAGCGCGCCCAGCAGTTCATCAGCTGGGGCCTGGGCAGCTTCTCCGGCACCACGTGGGCAGATATCGCCCTGTTTGGCCCGGTCTGCCTGGTCGCGCTGGCGGCGGCGCTGGCCGGGGTCAAGCCGCTCAACGCTTTGCTCCTCGGCGAGAACTACGCCCGCACCATGGGGGTGCGGGTGCGGTTGACGCGCACGCTCACCCTGCTGGTGTCCTCGGTGCTCGCCGGAGCGGTGACCGCCTACTGCGGGCCGGTCGCCTTCCTCGGCCTGGCCGTCCCGCACGTGGCCCGGCTGGCGCTGGGCACCGCCGACCATCGTGTGCTCATGCCCGGCGTGGCGCTGCTCGGCGCCGCGGTCGCGCTGCTGTGCTGCGTGGCCGCCCAGGTGCCGGGTGGCGGGGTCGTGCTTCCGCTGAACGCGGTGACCACCATCCTCGGCGCGCCCGTGGTGATCGCCGTACTGCTGCGCAGCCGCGCGGCCAGAACCGGACTGGCGGTGTGACCGTGGACGAACGAGGTCTGCGCCTGGAGGGCGTGTGCGCCGGATACACGGCGCGACGCGGCCACCCTGAGCGCCGGGTGCTGGACGGCCTGGACGCGACCGCCCCGTCCGGCGCGCTCACCGCGTTGATCGGCCCGAACGGCGCCGGGAAGTCCACCCTGCTGCGGACGATGGCCGGCCTGCAGCCCGTCCTGGCCGGACGGGTCCGCATCGACGGCGTCGCCGTCGAGTCGGTGCCGGTGGCCGAGCTGGCCCGGCGACTCGCCGTCGTGCTGACCGAGCGGGACCTGCCCGCCCTGCTGACCGCCCGCGAGCTGGCCGGGCTGGGACGGCACCCGCACACCGGGTTCACCGGACGGCTGTCGGCCGCCGACGGGGAGATCGTCACCTGGGCGCTGGAGGCGGTCCACGCCGGTCACCTGGCCGACCGTCCGGTGACCGAGCTGTCCGACGGCGAGCGCCAGCGGGCGCTGGTCGCCCGCGCCCTGGTGCAGGAGCCCTCCGCGATCCTGCTGGACGAGCCGACCGCGTTCCTGGACGTCACCTCCCGGGTGGCGCTGATGGGCCTGCTGCGCCGCCTCGCCCGCGATCGGGATCTCACCGTCGTGGTCTCCACGCACGATCTGGAGCTGGCGCTGCGGGTCGCCGACCGGATCTGGCTGCTCGCCCCCGGCGGCGTCCTGCACGCCGGGACGCCGGAGGAGCTGACCGCCCAGGGCATGATCGGCGCCACGTTCGACGGGGACGAGCTGTCCTTCGACCCCGCCTCCGGAGTGTTCGTGCTGCAGGCGGGCAGCGGAGGAAGCGTGCGTGTGACCGCCGACGACGTTCACCGCCCGCTGCTGGAACGCGCGCTGGCCAGAGAGGGCTGGCGTCCGTCCCCGGTCCGCGGTGCCGACGCGGGCGAGCCGTCCGCTCCTGTGGAGGCGGTGGGCGAGCCGTCCGTACGGTCCGGTCCTGTGGAGGCCGCGGGCGACGGAGACTCCCCTCCGCCCGCCGGTCCCGAGCTGGCGGTGCGGCAGGCGGGCGACGGATACCTCGCCGCCTTCGACGGCGACGTCATGAGGTTCGCCGCGATCTCCGAACTGGCCGCGTGGAGCCGCCGGGCGGCGGACGCCCTGAGGGAGGCGCCTCCGGCACTGCTGCCCGCCACTCCCCTGGCCGTGTCCGGCGCGGTCGCCGACGTCTCCACCGTCAGCGGCTACTTCGCGCTCGACATCGGCCCGATCGTGGCCGGGTGGCGGCCGCTCGCCGACCTGTTCACCGATCCCGGGGTCCTGGAGACCAGGATCGGCGAGACAGCCGCGCGGCTGAAGACCACCGAGACGCGGGTGGCCGCCTCGATCCTCTTCCAGGGGATCGCCGCCCGGTTTTGGTCGCCTTTGCTCGGCGCGGCGATCGCCCACGGCCTGCTCGTCGACCTGGATCCCGGACGGGTTCACTGGCAAGCCGTGACCGGCGGCCCGCTGCCGCTGCGCGCCACCGACCTGGACGGATGGCGGGTCCGCGACCCGGCGCGGATCGCCGAACGGCTGCACCGCACTGTGGTGTCCGGCCTGCTGGAACCGCTCGCCGCCGCGTTCCAGAGGGTCGTGAAGATCGCGCCCGGCCTGCTGTGGGGCAATGCGGCCTCCGCGCTGGGCGGAAGCGTCCGCACCCTCGCCCGCGTACGCCCCGAACTCACCGAAGCGGCCGTCGCGCTGGGCCGCGAGCTGCTGGCCCTCGGCCCGCTGCGCGACACCGGAGAGCTGGCGGAGCCGGAGCCCGGCCATCCCTTCTTCGTCCGCCGCAGTTGCTGCCTGTACTACCGCCTGCCCGGCGGCGGCAAGTGCGGCGACTGCGCCCTGACCGACCCCGACACCCGCCACGCGCAGTGGGCGCGTGCCGTACGAGAAACTCAAGGAGCCCGATGAGCCACACCGTCGTCGAGGAACAGGGCAACGGCACCCTGCACGTGTGGGCGCTGCCCACCGACGAGCAGACCCTGCTGTCCCTGGTGAAGGACATCTTCGAGAAGTACTGGGACCACATCTGGTTCGGCGTGCTCGTCCAGGGCGCCGCCTGGGAGGTGGCCGCGCCCAACGCGCCCGAGCGGATCAGCATGTACGACGGTTACGTCACCGTCGACTTCGGCCGCTGGCACTTCCACCTGTGCATCGGCGAGCACACCGCGAGCGGCCCCGAACTCGGCCGGATCCGCCGCTGCTCCCGCGCCGAGATGTACCGCCGTATCGGTGCCGACGGCAGTCCGACCTCCTGGGGGGTGCGCCTGTTCAACGGCAGAGACGAGCAGATGATGACCGTGATGCTGCCCAACCCGTTCCTCACCGACCGCCAGCAGGTCCTCGATTCACCGGACTTCGGCCGACTGGCCGCGTGGGACGAGTTGCGCGCCACCTACCTCGGGCTGGAGCCGGACCCGCTGGACCGCACCGGCAAGGGGTTCGCCCACGGATGACCGGGATCGTCGTCTGCCGCGGCTGCTGCTGCGGCAGCAGCCGCAAGGTCCCGCGGCTCGACCACGACGAGCAGGTGCGCAGGCTGGCGCAGGTCGCCGACGTCCGCGTCACCGACTGCCTGGACGTGTGCGAGCAGGCCAACGTCGTCGTGGTGCGGCCCTCGCCCGCCGGGCGGGCGGCGGGTGGCCGCCCGGTCTGGCTCGCCCTGGTCAACCAGCCGGAGGCGGCCGACGACATCGCGGAGTGGATCCGCGCGGGCGGCCCGGGACTGGCCGAGCTGCCCGCGGTTCTCGGCCTTTACGTGTTCGAGGGGCCCCGGTCGGCACGCCGCCCGGGTCGTCCCCGTCAGCAGTAGGGAAGTGCTCGCCCTTCCCCGCTGAGCAGCGGCCGGGGGATGCGCCGCGTATCCGGGCGTGCATCCCCCGGCCAGCGAGCCGTAGCTGCCCGGCAGTCAGTTCGCGGCACCTTCATGCTTCCTTGATCGCACGGCCGCACTGGACGCTCCACCCGTTTCTGACCAGTTGAAGTGTTCCGATTGGGTGCGGGGCCCTTGGTGTCGGTGGTCAGGAAGGCTGCGTGGAGGTGAACCCCAGGGCCTGGATCACGGCGTCGATCGCGGTGGCCAGTCGTGCGAGGTCATGGCCCGCGCGTTCCCGTACCCGCAGCCCGAGCACCGTGGTGAACAGCAGTTCCACGGCGGCGTCGATGTCGAGGTCGATGGGCAGTTCGCCACTGTGGCGGCCCTCGTGCAACAACGATCGCAGTGCCTGCCGGGTGACCTCGAAGGCGGCCTCGGTCCGCTGGGAGACCTGGGCGTCGGTGGTGCCGAGTTCGGTGGCGGTGTTGACCACGAAGCAGCCCCGAGCGGACTCGCCGTCGGACGGGCAGGAGACCAACCACAGCATCCAGTCCCGCAGTACTTGGCGGACCGGACGGCCGGCGGCGTCCAACCGCTGCTCGGCCTCAGCGGACTCGGTGGCCCGGTAGTGGTCGAGCGCACGCAGGAACAGCGTGTGCTTGTCAGTGAACGTTCGGTACAGACTGCTGGAAGTGAGTTTGAGTTCGGCACCCAAATCCCGCACCGAAGTGGCGTTGTAACCGCGGCGCCAGAACAGATCGGTCGCCCTGGTGACCGCGTTCTGCTCGTCGAACTGTCGAGGCCGTGCCATGCCCCTCACTCTACCGAACTTGTGGAGCGATCGTTCCCATACTACGGTTCGCCAATGTATGGGAGCGATCGCTCCCGAATAAGTGGAGGAGGTATCGGTGACGACCACAGAACAGACCACCGCCCAGGCGACCGACCAACAGGCCCCACAGAGGAGTCGCTGGCCGGCGGTCACCGCAGTGGCCTTGGGAACATTCCTGCTGGTCACCGCCGAGCAACTGCCGATCGGGCTGCTGACCGCCGTGGGATCGGCGCTGTCGGTCTCCGAAGGGACGGCCGGGCTGATGGTGACGGTGCCCAGCCTGGTCGCCGCGGTCGCGGCACCGCTGGTTCCGGTGCTCGTCGGCGGATTGGACCGGCGGCTGCTGCTGCTCGGCTTGATGGGGGTGATGACGCTCGCCAACGTGGCCTCGGCCCTGGCACCGAGTTTCGCCGTTCTGGTGTCCTCCCGGGTGCTGGTCGGGGTGGCGATCGGAGGCTTCTGGGCCGTCGCCAGCGGCCTGGCCGTGCGACTCGTGCCCACCGCGAACGTGCCACGGGCCACCGCGATCATCTTCGGTGGCGTCGGAGCCGCGAACGTGTTCGGTGTCCCGCTCGGCACGCTGCTCGGCGAGTTCTCCGGCTGGCGCATCGCGTTCGCCACGCTGAGCGCCCTGGCGCTCGTCGCGCTGCTCGCTCTTCTGGCCGTACTGCCGCCGTTGGCCGCCTCCCAGCCCGTCCGTCCGCGGCTGCTGGCCGAACAGTTCCGCAACCCGGGTGTACGCGTCGGCATCCTTGCGACATTCCTCATCGTGACCGGCCACTTCTCGGCCTACACCTTCGTGAGCCCGGCGCTGCAGAAGCTGTCGGGGATCGACGAACGACTGGTCGGCCCGTTGCTGTTCGGATTCGGCTTGGCGGGCGTGGTCGGCAACTTCGTCGCCGGCGCCGCGCTGGCGCGCCATGCACACCGGACCGTGCTGGTCATCACCGTGACCCTGGCGGCCGTGATGCCGCTCTACGTGGTGCTGGGCCGAGGACCGATCAGCGGGGCCGCGCTGTTGATCGCCTGGGGTCTGGCCTTCGGCGGCGTGTCGGTCAGCCTGCAGACATGGATGATCAAGGCCGCGCCACAGACCGTGGAAGCGGTCTCCTCCCTGTGGGTGGCGGTTTTCAACCTGTCGATCGGCCTCGGCGCACTGGCCGGCGGCGTCATCGTGGACTTGCTCACCCTCCAGGCCGTTCTGTGGCTCGGCGGCGTCTGCGCCCTGGCAGCCGCACTCGCGGTCTGGAGTGCACGCGCCAACAAGAACCTGCGATGACCAAGATCCCCGTCCCACCCCCGAGGCTCGACTTCAACGTGACCTGACCACACAGAAGCTCGGGCGGCGCACCGTCGAACTCCGGGTGACCAAGCGGCTCGGACCGGCCCGTATCGCGGCCGGCCTCGGCATCCGCCGTGCTGGGCAAGGAGCTTGACTACACCCGCCACATTGCCGGTCGGCGTCGCCCTCGTCCTGCGCCGGCCGGTCCTGGCCGTTCGACCACGGTGAGCCCGCCTGCCGGTTCCGATCTCCCGGTCCGAACGGATCAGCCGACCGCCGCCGCGCCTCCCTTTTCGGGCGCGGCGGCGGTCGCGCGGAGGGCGCGGGCGGCGATCGTGCGCAGGTGAGCCCGCAGTTCGGGCGGCTCGTGCACCTGGAACTCGCAGCCCAGCAGGAGCAGCCGGGACGCCAGCCACTCCAGGGTGTCGGCGCGTCCCCGCAGGCGGCAGCTCTCCTCGTCGATCGGCTGGACCTCGCCCGGGGCGGCGCCGAGCCGCTCCGCCGCCTCTGCGGCGGGAAGGCGCACCGTGGCGAGAACCTCGTAGGTGGGAGCGAGCGAGTACATCCTGCCGGTGACGAAGGCGGCCGCGTCTCCACCGGGCGGCTCCCGCGGCGGGACCCGTACGCCGATCGGCCGGACGTCGGTCATCCGGTCGACGCGGAAGATCCTCCAGTCCTCCCGCTCGTTGTCGTACGCCAGCAGGTACCAGCGGCGCCCGGCCAGCACCAGACGGTGCGGCTCGACCAGCCGACGGGTCTCGCCGCCGTCCCTCGTCCGGTAGGCGAACCGCAGGCGTTCGGAGGCGGCGGCGGCTCCGGCGGTCACGGCGAGGACGCTCGGGTCGGCGCGGGGGCCGTTCCCGGTCAGCATCGCCACCGTGGCGGCCCGGAAGGCGCCGACCCGGTGCCGCAGCCGGGACGGCAGCACCTGCTCCAGTTTGGCCAAGGCGCTCAGGGACGCCTCCTCGATGCCGTTCACCGGGTTGCCGGCCACCGTGCTGAGGCCGACGGCGATGGCCACCGCCTCCTCGTCGTCCAGCAGGAGCGGCGGCATCGCCGTGCCGGCGGCGAGCCGATAGCCCCCCGCGGCCCCCATGGTCGCCTCCACCGGGTACCCCAGCTCGCGCAGGCGGTCGACGTCGCGGCGGACGGTGCGGGGACTGACCCCCAGCCGCTCCGCGAGCTCGCTGCCGGGCCATTCCCGAGGGGTCTGCAGGAGCGACAGCAGGGTGAGCAGCCGGGCCGAGGGATCGTTCATGGCGTCCATCATGCCCCGCTATATAGGCCGCGATCTGACCTACATGGCCCCTACGGTCGGTGACGTACGCATGAGCTCCCGAGGAGAACAAGCAGCCATGACCGATGACATCCGCTCTTTCCGCATCGACGTCCCCCAGAGCGACCTGGACGACCTGCGTGACCGCCTGGCCCGTACCCGGTGGACCCGGCAGCTTCCCGGCGAGGGGCGGAGCCGCGGCGTGCCCGTCGCCCGCTTGAAGGAGCTGGCCGACTACTGGCGCGACGGCTACGACTGGCGCCGCCACGAGGCGCGCCTGAACGAGTTTCCCCAGTTCATGGTCGAGATCGAGGGGCAGGACATCCACTTCCTGCATGTGCGGTCGCCGGAGCCCGACGCCCTGCCGCTCATCCTCACGCATGGGTGGCCGAACTCCTTCGTCGAGTTCGCCCACCTCGTGGACCGCCTCACCGACCCCCGTTCGCACGGCGGCCACCCGTCCCAGGCGTTCCACGTCGTGGTCCCTTCGCTGCCCGGTTTCGGGTTCTCCGCGCCGCCGCGGGAAACCGGCTGGAACGCCGCTCGCGTGGCGCGGATCTGGGCCGAGTTGATGCGCCGCCTCGGCTACGACCGCTACGGCGCCGAAGGAGGAGACTTCGGCGCGTACGTCGCCCCCGAGCTGGCCAAGGCGGCCCCCCAGCACATGGTCGGCGTCTACGTCATCAGCGGGCTCGGGTTCCCCACCGAGGACGACGTCCCCGGTATGACGCCGGAGGAACTCGCCCAGTACGAAGCGATCCAGCAGTGGGCGGGCGGCAGCAACGTCGACCATCACGCGTTGCTCCGCACGGCGCCCCAGACGTTCGCGTACGGGTGGCACGACTCCCCGGTCGCCGCACTGGCCTGGATGATGCAGAAGTTCGAGGACTTCAACACGGCCGAGCAGCCGGCGGACGAGCTGATCGACCGCGACCTGATCCTCTCCAACGCGAGCCTGTACTGGTTCACCGGGACGTTCGGTTCGTCGTCGTGGCCCTACTACGACAGCACCGGCTTCGGTTGGCCGGAGGGCCAGAAGGCCGTACCGACCGGTGTGTACAGCGGACCGCCCGGATTGCGGCGGCTCGCCGAACGGCACAACACCGTCCTCCACTGGCCGCTGGACAACCCGGGCCGCCACCATTTCGTGGCCATGGAGAGGCCCGACGCGGTCGCCGCCGACATCCGCGCGTTCTTCGACAGGGTCCGCTGACCACGGGCACCCGACGCGCCGCCTGGCCGGAGGGCCTCGACCCGGCGGCGCGCCCCTCCCCGACCAAGTGTCGCGTGAAATTCCGGGCCGATCGCGACGGCTTCGGGGGCAGCCAGGATCAGACCGTCGACCGTGACCGGGACCAGCCGGGCCGCCACGCCGGATTCGCCCCGCAGCCGCACGGGCCCGTTCGGAGTCGTGATCGCGTGGCCGGGAAAGGATTGGACGGGATGATGCTCGGGCTTGTAGCTTGCAGTTGATCGTGACACCGCCCGAGGAGGTGAGACCCATGAACGCTGTATCGATGTGGGTGCTCCCCCTTCCCGTCACGGTCGGGCGATTGACGTAGGTGTCGCCGGGAGCGCCTCGCTGACAAGGCACTCCCGAAAGGCAACACCTATGCACTCTCAGCAGGTCACCGCCGAGCCGCCGTCGAACGACAGGGGAGAGCGTGACTCCACGGCGGGCGACGTCCCCGGAGTTCTCCGGTCGCCGGCCTCCGGCGCCGATCGCGCGCCCCTCATCTTCGATGTGATCATTGCCGGGTGCGGGCCGACCGGTGCGATGCTGGCCGCCGAACTGCGGCTGCACGACGTGCGGGTACTCGTTCTGGAGAAGGAAACCGAGCCCAAGTCGTTCGTCCGCATAGTCGGTCTGCATATTCGCAGTCTCGAGCTGATGGCGATGCGCGGACTGCTGGATCGCATCCTCCA
Organism: Microtetraspora fusca; assembly: GCF_001570365.1. Lineage (GTDB taxonomy): Bacteria > Actinomycetota > Actinomycetes > Streptosporangiales > Streptosporangiaceae > Microtetraspora > Microtetraspora fusca. The sequence goes on from NZ_BBYK01000050.1 coordinate 68,513, forward strand.
GCATGGAAGACAGCGTCCGGCCGGCGGTTTCTTCGCCGCCATCCCCAAACCCGCGCCCAAGGGCCTGGATTCCGCGTACGCCTATCTGCTGGGCATCCCCCAGCCGGTCATCGAGCATCTGCTCGAAGAGCATGCGATCGAACTGGGTGCGCAGGTCCGGCGCGGTTGCGCGGTCGCCGGTTTCGAGCAGGACGACGAGGGTGTGACCGTCGAGCTGGCCGACGGGGAACGGCTGCGTTCGCGCTACCTCGTCGGCTGTGACGGCGGGCGCAGTACGGTGCGCAAACTGCTCGGCGTCGGCTTCCCGGGCGAGCCCTCGCGGACCGAGACGCTGATGGGCGAGATGGAAGTGGGCGTGCCGCAGGAGGAGATCGCCGCCAAGGTGGCCGAAGTCCGCGAGGCCCATCAGCGATTCTGGCTCCGGCCCTTCGGCCAAGGGGTCTACAGCGTCGTAGTTCCCGCCGCGGGAGTCAGCGACCGCGCGGAACCGCCCACCCTCGAGGATTTCAAACAACAGTTGCGCACCATCGCCGGAACCGATTTCGGTGTGCACTCCCCGCGCTGGATGTCCCGCTTCGGGGATGCCACCCGGCTAGCCGAACGTTATCGGGTCGGGCGGGTGCTGCTGGCCGGCGATGCGGCACACATCCATCCACCCATCGGCGGGCAGGGCCTGAACCTGGGCGTTCAGGACGCATTCAACCTCGGCTGGAAACTGGCCGCACAGATCCGCGGCTGGGCGCCGGAAACACTGCTGGACACCTACCAGGCCGAACGTCATCCGGTCGCCGAGGACGTGCTGGACAACACCCGCGCCCAGATGGAACTGCAGTCCACCGAACCGGGCCCGCAGGCCGTGCGCAGGCTGCTCACCGAACTGATGGACTTCGACGAGGTGAACCGCCATCTGATCGAGAAGATCACCGCGATCGGCATCCGCTACGACTTCGGCGAAGGCCCCGACCTGCTCGGCCGCCGCCTGCGCGACATCGACGCGAAACAGGGCCACCTCTACGGTCTGCTGCATCGCGGCCGCGGCCTACTGCTGGACCGCACCGAACGCCTGACCGTCGGCGGCTGGTCAGACCGGGTCGATTACCTCGCGGATCCCACTGCGGAACTGGATGTCCCGTGCGTCCTGCTACGCCCCGACGGCCACGTCGCCTGGATCGGCGACGATCAGCAGGACCTGGACGACCACCTCTCCCGCTGGTTCGGCAAGCCCGCCAACTGATCTCGCCTGAGCCAACCGAAAAGGCCCGCGAGAAGGATGGGAACGGCCAGTAGCGACTGACCATCGGAAGGCTGGAAGCAGCATCTGCCGTGGTGCTCTGACGCCAGGGTCGGCCTGGGAGGAGGGTCAGCCTCCGAGTGACGACCGGAAGACGGCGGAAGAGCACCGCGGGGTGGATCGGCGCGCGTTTCCGGGCTTGAGCAGCGACCGAACGGCGCTGCCCCCGATCCCGACGGCGACCCGCGCGTACTGGCTGTGTCGCACACCGATCGCTAGCGGGGCGCCCCGTCGCGCTCGTTTCTTTGGGCGAGGCGCTGGAGTTGCCCTTCGTGCACGCCGGCCACCCACTCCCAGCCGTCCTTGGCCGATGGGCCGACCCGCGGGTCGCTGAGAGCACGGCCGTCACGCAAGGAGTGCAGGTACGCCCGATCCTGGTCGATCCGTGCCTGTACCTGGTCGGATCCGCCGACCGACCCGTGGCCCGGGACGAAGACATTGACGTCGCCCGCCACGCCCTCGAGCAGCCGCAGAGCGGCGAGGTAGTCCTCGATCGGGTCCGCGATGTCGTTCAAGTCGAGCATCGGAATCAGGACATCAGAAAGCATGTCGCCGGCGACGAGAACCCCGCGTTCCTCGATCAACAGCGCCGCGTGGCCCGGGGCATGCGCTTGATGCTCGATGATCCGGACTTGAGGGCCATCCCAAGGAATCTGCACAGTTTCGGCGGGCAGGCCGGTAATGAGGCCGAGTAGGTCCAGCGGTACCTGCCCGGCGATTTCCGTCTCGAGCAGGTGAGCGGCGATGCGGGCCTTCGCACCTGCGTCCGACAGCTGATCTCGGACAGTGGCCGCGCAGCGCGCCGTGCCGTAACGGGGCGCCTCGCCGAGCCGGGCGTGCCAGAGCAGGTGATCCCAATCCGGATGCGTAGAAAACCCTGCCACAACGGGCTGACCCAACTCGCGAAGGTCGTTCGCGAGGCAGTCGATCTCGGAGCCGGTCACCCCGGGGTCGATGAGCAACACACCGGCCCGGCCCTGCACCACAACGGCGTTGCTCTGCACGAACTCGCTCTCGTGGACCAGCACACCCTCCGCGACCTGCCTCAGCACGAGCTCGCCTCCCATGCATCCCGGATGGCGTAGCGATGCATCGTGACGCCCTGCTCGAACGATCGCTGCTCCAGCAGGTCGAGGTCGATCGGCAGGTCGTAATCGTCGAACAGCGGCCTGCCGAAGCCGAGTATGGCGGGATGGGTGAAGAGCAGCAGCTCGTCAAGCAGCCCAGCCCGGAGAAGCTGCGTCGCGATTGCCGCGCCGCCGACACCGATGGTGCCGTCGGTCTCGGCCCGGAGCGCGGCGAGCTGCTCGATCGTATCGTCTCCGCCGATGATCCGGGTGTTGTGATCGGCACTGCGGCGGGTACGAGAGACAAGCACCTTGGGCTTTGCGGTCCAGATCTCGCCGTACTCACGCATGACATCTGGCAGCGACGCGTCCTCGCGCGCCCGCGGCCAGTACTCCTCCATCGTCTCGTACATGACCCGGCCCTGGACCATCAGGGCGAGCGCCTGCGCCCGGGCATTGAACTCGCGGTGCAGTTCCTCGCCGATGCGCAGCCACTCGCCCGCGCCGTTGTCCCCCGGAACCTGCTCGATCCGCAGGTCGAGGGACACGTTCATCCAATATACGAAGTGGCCCATCATCTCCTCTTCCACTATAGTGATTGCATTCTGCAACTACTATATTGAGGACGAAATACCTGTCAAGGAGGAATCGTGGAACCACGGTCCGGGTGTCCGATCAACGCCGCCGTCGAGGTGCTCGGAGATCGCTGGTCGTTGCTCGTGCTTCGCGACGTCATCTTCGGCGACCGCCGCTACTTTCGGGCGCTGCTCACCGGGTCGATCGAGGGCATCGCTTCGAACATCCTCGCCGACCGCCTCGTGCGGCTCGTCGAGGCAGGGATCCTCACCCGCGGCACCGCCGCGCGGGGGCAGCGCGCTCGCTACAGTCTCACCGAAACCGGTATCCAGACTCTTCCGATCATCTACGCCCTCGGCAACTGGGGCCTCGACTGGCGCCCGGGCAGCGACGAGCTCCGGAGCCGGCAGCAGCTCATGCGCGATGAGGGGCCGGCGTTCATCGAGGAGCTCATGGACGAGCTTCGCGTCCGCCACCTCGGCGCCCCACCGAAGCCGCACGACGGTCCAGGCCCGTTCGAGCGCCTCGACGCCGCCTACGCCGCGGCCGGCGAGCAAGAACACGCCGATCAACGGTGACGGAACGACAGCCGCCCTGAGGTGCGGGTCGGCGACGCGGTGGTGATGATGTTCGACACGGCTTCCCGCTTGCCGCCCACCCCGGCTTTCCTTCGCCTGCACGTCCCCGACGCCGACGTCGCCACCGCCGCGCCGTCGAGGCGGGCGGGACGTCGGTGACCGAGGTCACGCACCTGTTCTGGGGCGACCGGGTGAGGCGGGTACGCGACCCATTCGGCAATCGGATCAGCCCGATGTCGCCGGGGCCGCGGGTGACGTGGACAGGTCAAGGCTCGCGGGCACGGCTTCGAAGGCGCCGTGCAGGCGTTGGACGAGGAGCTGCCGGCCTCCGCGTCCGTCGTGGCGGACCCAGTCGCGGGCGGCCACGCTCCAGGCGATGGTGGTGAGTTCCGCCAGCACCTGTAGGCGTAGATCATCGTCAGCCAGGCCGAGCTTGCCGGCCAGGCAGGCGACCACTTGCTTCTCGACTCCGGTGCGGTAGTAGTCCACGTAGGCCAGCAGGGCGGGAGCGGTCAGGATCAGGCGACGAGTCGCGACATACCGCTGATCCCAGTCGGGATCGAGTGCGGCGACCGCCCGCGCGAGGGTGTCACGCAGTTCGGCCAGGACGATCCCGGACAGCTCACGCTCTTCCAGCCCGGCCACATACGCCGTCCACAGTTGGGTTTCGGCCTCGATCGCGACGGCTTCTTTGGCGGGGAAGGCGCGGAAGAAGGTGCTCTTGGAGACCTCCGCCTCCTCGACCAGCTCCTCCAGCGTGGTGGCCTCGAACCCCTTCTCGGTGAACATCCGCAGTGCGGTCTCGGCCAAGGTCCGGCGGGTGCGCAGTCTCTTGCGCTCGCGCAGCGGCAGGGCTCGATCGCCGGCGGCAGCGGTGCCGGTGGTCTCAGGGGTGGTGACCATGCCCCGCATCGTAGCCGAGATGACGGCTCTCAAGAACGAAACATACACAGTCTCGTTTAAGACTTGTACTCGAACGAGACTGAGTGTCATTATTTTGGCTCGCTCGTCCGTGACGCGTCCGAGCAGACCCCGAACGCGCATCACCGCGAAAGGACACATCGACCATGCCTACCGTCGACGTCATCGACTCCCACATCGCCTATGTCGACACCGACCCGGAGAGGGAGGGCGAGGTGCCCGTGGTGTTCCTGCACGGCAACCCGACCTCCTCGTACCTGTGGCGTAACGTCATCCCGCACGTCGCCGACCACGCCAGATGCCTGGCCCCCGACCTGATCGGGATGGGCGCCTCCGGCAAGCCCGACATCGACTACGGCTTCGCCGACCAGGCTCGCTATCTCGACGCCTTCCTCGATGCGCTGAAGGTGCGTGAGGTGATCCTGGTCGGTCACGACTGGGGCGGCGCGCTCGCCTTCGACTGGGCGGCGCGACATCCCGAGCGCACCCGTGGCGTGGCATTCATGGAGACGATGCTGCGGCCGATGTCCTCCGACGAACTCCCCGCCCCCGCGCGATCCCGGTTCAAGGAGTTCCGTACACCCGGGGTCGGCGAAACGCTGGTGCTCGACCAGAACATCTTCATCGAGACGGCTTTCAAGGGAGGCGTCGTGACCCCGCTGAGTGAGGAGGAGATGCGGCCCTACCGCGCGCCGTACCCGACGCGTGACAGTCGGCGCCCGCTGCTCGCGTGGCCGCGCATGATGCCGCTCGACGGTGAACCGGCCGACGTCGTCGCCCGCATGATGGACTACGACGTCTGGCTCGCCGGCAGCGCTGACGTCCCCAAGCTGCTCATGACCTTCGACTCCTCACCCACGCTGCTGATCGGCGCCGAAATGATCGCCTGGTGCGCGGACAACGTCGCCGCGCTGGAGATCGAGCACTGCGGGCCGGCCGGGCACCACGCCCCCGAGGATCAGCCCGACGCGATCGGCGAGACGATCGCCCGATGGCTGCGGGCGCACGAACTGGTCCTCAAGGAAGGAGGAAAGTCAGCGACAGCCCGCGGATGACCACGTCCCACTACGCGGCGATCGCCCTCCACCAGATCTCCGAAGAAGAGCCGTTCCAGCTCTGCCCGCGATGGCACCCCACGGAACGCGCCCAAGATGACGGCATTTCAGCGGAGCGCTTCGGCGAGGGTGGAGCGGTGCCGGGTCACCCAGGCGGCGGCGTCCCGCACCGTCCTGACCGCGCCGGTGTCACGCAGATAGATCATCGAACGATCGCCGGAGGCGGCGGCCGCTTCGATGCCGCGGCGGCACCGCTCCTGCCACCAGATGATCGTGTCGATCAGGAGGCTCCGGTCGGTCAGCCCGTACGCGTCGCAGACGAGCCGGACCTTCCGTGCCACGACCCGGGCGTCGGCGATCTGCGGGCCGAGGCCGAGATACTGCCAGCAGACGTGGGCGACGTCGTGGATCCGGGCGCCCGGGGCAGCGAGGTCCCAGTCGATGAACGCGAACGGGACGCCCGCGCGGTAGACGGTGTTCCTGGGTGACAGGTCGTTGTGGCAGACGGTCTCGCTCCCGGCGGCGAGCGACGTGCCGGCGGTCAGGTCGTGGAACTCGCGCACCAACCGGGCCACCCGGAACAGCCCCTCGTCGGCCGCGACGTCCACCCGCGACCCGCTCCCCCACGGGACGACGCCGTCCAGGTGGCTCAGGACCTGCCTGCCCTGCTCGTCGATCCCGAGGAACCGCGGCGCGCCCGACCATCCGGCGCGTTCGAGGTACGCCAGCAACCGCCGGGCGAAGTCGGCGCGCACCGGGACGGCCCGCCGCACCGTGTCGCCGACCCGGACCACCTTGTTCACGAAGCCGCCGGGCAGGATCTCCTCTCCGGTCACCGCTCGGATCCTCTCCTGCGTGAGTAGGGCCCGCCGTCCGGGAGCCGGCCGTCCGGTCTCCGGATGACCGCCTCACCCGTGGACGTACGGCCGAGCCGTATCCGCCGGACGGCCATACTCCGGAGGCTATCGCCGTCTCGCGAGGAACTTGACTCTCCCATCGTGGGAGACCCGAAGGTAGGGCATGTGAGTGATGACCTGCTCAGCATCGGCGAGCTGTCCGAGCGGACCGGCCTGTCCGTGAAACTGATCCGGCACTGGTCCGACATCGGCGTCGTGCCTCCGGCGGCGCGGACCGCGGCCGGCTACCGGCGCTACGGGCCCGAGGCGGTGGCCCGGCTGGAGCTGGCCCGGACGCTGCGCGAGCTCGGGCTCGCCATGCCGGTGATCCGCGAGGTCGTCACCCGGGAGCGCGACCTCGCCGAGGTGGCCGCCCTGCACGCGGACGCGCTGGAGGCGCGGATCCGTACGCTGCGGAGGCGGCAGGCGGTGTTGCGCTCGTTCTCCCGCCAAGGATCGACAAGCGAGGATCTCACCGACATGACCGACCTGGCACATCTGTCCGCCGCCGAACGCAACGCGATCGTGCACGACTTCGTGACAGACGCGCTCGGCGACCTCGACCCGTCCGCGTACCGGGACGGGCTGCTGCTGGCCATGCCCGACCTGCCGCCCGACCCCACCGCCGGGCAGGTCGAGGCGTGGATCGAGCTGGCCGCACTCATCCGCGACCCGGAGCTGCGCACCTCGGTCCGCCGGATGGGCGAGTACGCCGCCGAGCAGGGCGTTCGCGAGCACCGCGAGGAGGATGTGCGGGAGGCGCAGGAGATCACGGATCTATGGGTCGCCCGCGTCGAGGCCGCTGTCACGGCCGGGATCGCCGCCGACTCGCCGGCGGCCGAGCCGGTCGTGGCGGGCATCGTCGCGGCCTGGCTGCCCGGCCAGATCCGCGCCGGCTTCTCCCCGGACGGCCCCGGCGACGGTGACGGCCCGGCGGCCCGCCGCCGGCTTCTCGAACAGCTCGAGACCGCTGCCGACACCCGGCTGGAGCGGTACTGGCAGCTGATGTGCCTGATCAACGGCCTGCCGGTGCGTCCCAGCATCGCCGCGGCGGGCACGTGGCTCGCGACCGCGCTGCGCGCCAACCCCGAGCCCGGCGCACGGGCCGACCGCATCGGCGAGATCCTCGACCAGGGGTCGGACGTCGATCCCGAGGCGAAGCTGGAGGCGTGCGCCCGGGTGCTCGCCGAGGTGGAGGAGCTCGTCGCCGCCGTCCGGCCGGAGCGGTTCGGCGACCCGACCCCCTGCGGCGACTGGGACGTGCGCGCCCTGCTCGACCACCTCGTCTGGGAGAACCTCCTCTGGACCGGGCTCGCCGAGGGGACGCCCCGCTCCGACTTCGCCGCCGACCATCTCGGCGCCGACCATGTCGCGGCGTTCCGCACGGCGGCTCGCGCCACGCTCGCCGGCTTCCGCCGTCCGGGCATGCTCCGGCGGCAGTACGGCCCGGCCCCCGGCTGGCGCTTGGTCGAGCAGGTCACCATCGAGATGCTGGTCCACGGCTGGGACCTGGCCCGGGCGATCGGCAGGCCCACGGACCTCGCTCCCGACGTGGCAGAGGCGATCATGCCCGTCGTGCGGGAGATCTACGGCGACCTGCCACGCACTCCGGGCGGTTCCTTCGGCCCGGCGCGTCCCGCGCCCGGCGACGCGACGGCCGCCGACCGGCTCGCGGCCTACCTGGGCCGCCCCGTCGGCTGAGCCGTACGCGACGCGCGGGGACCCGGTCGCCCTGGGCGGCGGCCGGCTGATCCCCCAGGACGTGGTGCCTCCCGGGACGCGGAGCCGGGCCGTGGGCGCCGTCCGCGAACGCGCCGGTCAGGCGCGGGAGGTGAGGGCGAGGTCGAACTCCACGCCCACCTCGTCGTTCAGTTTCAGCGCGCCGAAGAACGCCGAGTAGGGACGGATCCCCCACCGGCTCTGCACCACCGTCGTCGATCCGCGCACCCGGTCGCCGACGGACCGCCCCTCCAGCGTGACGGTGCGGGTGGCCCCGGAGATGGTGAGATCGCCCTCGACGTGAAACGCCTCTGTGGTGCCGTCCACACGGGAGGACCGGAACGTGATCGTCGGATACTCTCGCGCGTTCAGGACCTTTTCTCGCACATTGCGTACGATGTCCGCCCGGTCGGAGTCGCTGAGCGGCTTGATGCCGCCGGTGCCCTCCTTGACCTCGATCGACGCGACGTCGACCTCCACGGTGAGCGAGGAACCGGCGGGGTCCGCCACGACGGCCTCTCCGCGCCAGCGCGCGGGTTCGAGGGTGAGATCGTGGCCGGCCTTCGCGCCCAGACCGGCGCGGGTCGTCCTGATGAGGAGCCGCCCCGACTCCGGGCCGATGGTGTAGGTGCCAGGCTCGATTCCCATGCCTCCAGCCTAGGCGGGCCCGCGTCGCCCCCCGTTGGGCCGAGAGCGAACGAGGCGGCGGACCGTTGCGGGCGTCAGCCGCCGCCGGTCTCCTCGGCCCGGGAGGACACGTACGCCCCCTCACCAGGGAGGACGTAGACGAGGCCCTCGTCGCTGAGCTCCTGGATCGCCCCGCGAACGTCCTCGGGCCGCACGCCGTACCGCTCGCACAGGCTCACCTCGGAGGGGAGCGGGCGGTCCGGCTCGATCCGGCCGCTCAGGATCTCGTCGCGGAGGATGTCCGCGAGCTGCCGATACACGGGTACGGGGCCCTCGTGCTCGATCCTCGTGGCCACAACCGGTAGATGTCCCCACTCTCGCCCCTTTTCTCCCCTTTCACCGCAAATATCCGGCAATATCCGGCGGGCCGAGGGCTCGATCGCCTCCACCATGCCACGCTTTCTGATCACTCGGCGCATCTGCCGGTCTCGCCCGATGCCGCGGGCGACAGGACGTCACCGACAATGGCTCACCACTGATCATGATCGGAGCCGACAGCGGAACAGCGTCTGCACAGATAAGAATCATCTACATCATATGACGCAGCGTTACCGCGAATTTTGCGCCTGAGCCATTTTCTTGACACTTCCCATCCGGGTTGGGCTTACCAGCGCTTCGGAATGGATGGTCCAGCTTACATAGGGCTTTGCCTCGACAATGTTCACGAGCACTTACTGTCGGATATGGTGATGAATATGTGCCGGCCACCGAGAGTGTTGTGAGGGCCCTGTTGCGGCGGCCCGAACAGCGAATTCTCGCAGCCGGTCACCCGACCGGGAAGTGTCTTTGTTCAGGAGAGAGCCTCCGGCGTTCAATATTCGAACCAGCGAATAAACCTGACGAAGAGAAACTCTTCTCGATGAAGAGAACAACGAGGTCACAACTCTTGGTTGGCTGTCGCAGCGCTTTCCGCCATGAATGGAGCGGCTTTCGCAACCGAACCAGCCATGTGCCGAGCAAGTCCTGACAACGCAAGCCCTGGGAGCCGGGCCGCCGAACCCCGACCGGGTCGAGGGCGGCGGTCCCTGACACGGTGGGCGCTGGTTGGCGTGAAGACGCTGGAGCGGCCTCTCTCCTCAACCTCCGCTACCGGACAGGAGGACGATCGTGAGGATCGCGTTTTCAGAACCGCGGAGAACCCGGCGGCAGCCTGCGCTCGCGCTCGCGGTGACCTTCTTGACACTCGGCGCCCAACACGCCGCAGCGCCGGCCGCCCATGCCACCCCGTTCGCGATCGCGAACGTCGTCGCACGGCCGGCCGGGGGCAACGTGGTGATCGAGTGGAACCGGACGCTGCTCGACATCGTGCGCAGTCCGCACGCAGAGTCGACCATCCACCCCACCCGTAACTTCGCCATCATGAGCGCAGCCGTCTATGACGCGGTCAACGCGATCAGCCGCGCTCATCCCCTCTACGGCTCCGGCCTCGCCGCACCGCGGGACGCCTCCCGCCCCGCCGCGGCCGCGGCGGCCGCGCACGACACCCTCACCGCCCTGTACCCGGCACACAAGGCCGGCCTGGACCGCCAGTTGGCCTCCGATCTCGCCGGCATTCCCGACGGCCGCGCCAAACAGGAGGGCATCAAGGTCGGTGCCCAAGCGGCCCGCGCCATCATCGCCCTGCGCGCGCACGACGGGGCCGACGCCACCCCGCCGCGCTACTCCACCACCGGCAAACCCGGCGACTACCGGTCGACCCCGCCCGCCTTCAAGGCACCGGAGTTCACCCACTGGGGCAAGGTCACCCCGTTCCTCCTCCGTACCGGCCACCAGTTCCGTCCCGTCGCGCCCCCGACGCTGAGCAGCCGCCCATACGCGGCCGCCATCAACGAGGTCAAGACCATCGGCGCCGCCCGCAGCCTCACGCGTACGGCGGAACAGACCACGCTCGCCAAGCTCTGGGGCGGCCCCGCCCAGAACTACTGGTACGACGTCGCCCAACAGATCGCCCTCGCGCGCCACAGCGACCTCGACCAATCGGCGGACCTGTTCGCCCTGCTCAACCTCACCGTCGCCGATGCCACCATCGCCATCTACGACGCCAAGTACACGTACCGGTTCTGGCGGCCGATCACCGCCATCCGCCTCGCCGCCGGCAACCCGCAGGTCAAACGAGACCCGACATGGACCCCGCTTGTCGCCACTCCTCCCGACCCGTCCTACCCGGGCATGCACAGCGACATCAGCACGGCCGCCGCCACGGTACTCGCCGCCTTCTACGGCGACCGCAACACCTTCACCCTCACTTCACCGGCCACCGCCGGCGGCCCCCGGCCCTACACCAAGCCCTATTCCAGCTTGAGCGCCACCGCGACCGAAGCCGGGCTCAGCCGCATCTGGGGCGGCGTGCACACCCGGCTCGACCACAAGTCCGGCAACGAACTCGGCGCCGCCATCGCTCACTACACGCTCGGCCAGTCGAAGCTCGCCCCAGCCGTCCCGAGTTCGCCGACCGGAAAGACCCCGGCCGGCAGCGCCAGCCCCGCCGGCGCCACCGTCGCGAACGCCACCGTCGCGGTCCGAGACTCCAAGCTCGGCAAGATCCTCGTCGACGGCCGAGGACGCACGCTGTATCTGTTCGTGGCGGACAAGGGCACCACCTCGACCTGCTACGGCGGGTGCGCGACCGCCTGGCCGCCCCTGACCACCACGGGCAAGCCGCAGGCCGGCAGCGGCGCATCACCCGCCTTGCTCGGCACCACCGCCAGGACCGACCACACCACCCAGGTCACCTACAACGGCCACCCGCTGTACTACTTCGTCACCGACGTCAAGCCCGGCGACACCACCGGGCAGGATGTCGACTCCTTCGGTGCCAAGTGGTACGTGCTCGATCCGAAGGGCAACAAGATCGGAAAAGGCTGAGTGCCCGGCCACGGTAGCCGCCATACGCACAACGTCGAGCAGCCGTTGCGACGACGTCTGCGCTGTGGATCTACCAACGGTTGCCCGGGGCCGGTGCCGCCCCGGGTCCGGGCGGCCCGCAGTCAGGCGGGCGGTTCCAGGGAGACGCCGAGCTGGGCGAGCAGTTCCACCTGGTCGAAATAGAGGCGCAGGCTGACGATGAGCCGGTTCTCGACAGTGGCGAAGTAGCAGCAGCGCAACCGCAGGGGGCGTCCGGACGGGGGGATCACATGTCCACCCGGGGTCATGTAGGGCCCGTCGTGGGTGCCCACCATCACCAGCTCGTCGACCGCGAGATCATCCTGCTCGGCCGCGGTCTCCACCACGATGCGGACGTCCGGGAACGCCTCCCAGAACTGCCAGACGAAGGAAGCGAGTTCCCCGTGCCCCTCGCACACTCCCTCGGGGCTGACCGCCACGCCGACCGGGCTGAAGGTGGCCAGAAGCGCGTCCATGTCATGGGCGTTGAACGCGGCCGTGTACCGGTCTCGCACGTCCCTGATCTCGGACATCCCGTCGCCCCCTTCGGACGCGCTCGCGGTGGAAGAACGCGCTCGCCGGACGAGCCGCCCTCGCCCCCGGAGGCGGTCGCGGCCCTCACACCCGAGGCGTGAACTGGGAAAGGTCGTAGATCCCGAGGGACTTCTCGATGTCGGCGACCTGGCTCACCACTCCGGTGAACCCGCTCGGGCCGAACCGGCGGTGCTCCTCGTCCTCGAAGATCTCGCCGAGCTCCTTGAATCGCGCGGGCGGCACCACGTCCCGGAACTCGGGGAAGACGACGGTGTCCTCGCGCGCCTCGTGCGGCTCGTACATCCGGATGAAGGCGGCCATGGAGGCGCCGAGGTCGCGGGGGCTCCGCGTCCCCGGGGTGCCTGCGGCGCCGGGTGTCGGCGAGGGGGACGACCCGCCGGTGGCGTCGATGATGCGGCCGGTGAGCACCCGCCCGCGCCGGTGCTGCAGGCGCAGGACGGAGACGGTGTCGGTGAGCTTGCCCGCCTTGACCAGGGGAGGGAAGACGTACTTCTCCTCCAGCTCCTCGTGGTACTGCTCGATGAAGCTCCGGATGAGCCGCGCGCCCGCGTTCAACTCGTGCGCCGGAACGGGCTGGCCGGCGTCGACGCGCCGGATGCCCTCCCGGTAGATGAGCAGGATCCGCTTGAGGACTCCGTGCTCGCGCATCAGGTCCTCCGGCGGCGTCACCGGCACCTGCGCCTCCGACGGCGAGGCGCCGGGAGAACCGGGCGGCGAGGGCGAGCCGGTCGCGCGGCCCTCGACCAGGTTCAGGTTTCCGGGCCCGCAGGCCGTCAGCGCGAGGCCGCCCGCCAGGGCCGCGGGCACCCGCAGCAAATCACGCCGGTGCATCTCCGGCGTACGAGCGTCCCCCGCACCATCCGCACTCACCCTGCCTCGCCTCCCCGACCGTCCGGCAGTCCGCGCAGGTCAGGTCCTTCCCCGGACATCTGATCAGTTCGCCGACGGCCGGGTAATCCTTCGGCCACCCCTCGGTGCGTCCCTTGCCGATCGGTCCCGGGACGGCCGCGGTCAGAGGCGGATCTCGTCGATCGTCCGCACCGGGTTGGCCAGCTCGCCGATCTCGTCGATCTCGATCCGCACCTCGTCGCCCGGAAGCTTTCCTCACCCGGTTCGGCGAAGGGGCGCGCTGACGCCGCCGCCGGGCGGCCTCGAGCCGGTGTACTCCGGCAGCGGCAGGGGCCGGTCGAGGAGATAGCCGCGCAGCGTCGCGAGGTACGTCTCCGGCCGGTCCATGGCGATGGCGTGCCCGGCCCCCGGCACGTACACGAGAGAGGACTCCGGCAGCGTGCGCCGGTAGTCGTAGGTGACCTCCCACGTCTTGTAGTCGCACTCGCCCCGCATGATGAGCGTCGGCACCCGCACACCGCGCAGCCGGGGGCGCGGGTCGGGCAGGGTGGCCGCGTCCTGGATGGTGAACAGGTTGACGTAGAAGCCTGGCCGGTTCGCGGGCATCCGCAGGGCGGGCCGTCCGGGGCAGGTCGTGGCGGGCAGCGACGCGGAGAGCATGTCGCGGAAGCGCGCGTCCGCCTCCCGGTCGCCGACCAGCGCGTGCGCGGCGTCCGGGTTGATCCCGGCGAGCAGGTCGAGCGCGATCATGCGCGGCCATGTAGTGCGCGGCCAGCGCGCCGCCCCACGACTGCCCGACCAGGATGATCTTCTCCGTGCCGATCTCGCGCCGGATCGCGTCCAGGTCCGCCACCTGCCGCGCCACCGTGTACCCCGTGACGTCGGAGAGCCTGCTGGAGCGGCCCGCGCCGAGCTGGTCGTACGCGTACACGTCGAACCCGTCGGCGGCCAGCGCCTTGCCGGCCGGGGAGACGCCGTCATTGGCTGTGCCGGGGCCTCCGTGCAGGAACACCACAGGGGTCGGGCGCGCCGCGCCCGAGGCCGGCACGTGGCTGTACGCGATGCGCGAGCCCGTGGGCAGGTTCCAGTACCGGACGTCGGAACCGGCGGCCGGGCCGTCCCGGCCCGGCATCGGGCGGAACACCGTCACCCCGGTGAGGACGGCGAGCACCACGGTGACGGCCGCCGCCGTGATCAGCGCCGTACGGCGGGCCCGCCGCGCGGCGGCCAGCGCGAACGCCGCCCAGGCGAGCAGGAAGACGGTACCGGCGAACGCGGCGAGCATGGCGGCGGCGAGCGCGGGGACCGCGCCGGTGACGAGGGCCGCGCCGAAGAACCCGGCCACCGCCGCCGCCAGGCCCGCGACCAGGGAGATCACGAGAACGACAGCGCCACCGAGGCGGCGCAGAAGAGCAACAGGAGTCATGAAGGCCACGCTAGGAACGCGTGACGGGACGTTCCTCCTGCGTGACGACGGTTCGCCGGGCCGCGCGTCCCCCTCACGCGGCGGGGGCGCACCCCCGCCGGAGGGGGGTCCGGCGCCGGTCGGTCAGCGGACGCCGGGACGCACCAGGCCGGTCTCGTACGCGGCGATGGTCGCCTGCACCCGGTCGCGCGCGCCCAGCTTGGCGAGCACCACCGCGACGTGGTCCTTCACGGTGGAGGGGCTGATGCCGAGCGCGGCGGCGATCTCGGCGTTGGTGCCGCCGCGCGCCACCTGGACCAGCACCTCGGTCTCGCGCGGGGTCAGCGCGGTCAGCCGCCCGCCGTCGAGCGCGGCGGGCGTGGACGCGTAGTGATCGATCAGCCTCCGGGTGACTCCCGGGTCGAGCAGACCGTCACCGGCGGCGACCACCCGGACGGCCTCGATGACCCGGTCCGGCTCGGCGTCCTTGAGCAGGAAGCCGGAGGCGCCCGCGCGCAGCGCGGTGAAGACGTACTCGTCCAGTCCGAAGGTGGTGAGCACCAGCACCCGGGTGCCGGGCACGGCGGCGGTGATGCGAGCCGTGGCGGTGATGCCGTCGAGGCCGGGCATCCGGACGTCGAGCACCGCGACGTCCGGACGCAGCTCCCGTGCCTGCCGTACGGCGGTGTCACCGTCGCCGCACTGACCGACCACGGCGAGGTCGGGTTCCGCGTCGAGGATGGCCGCGATGCCCGCGCGGACGACGGCCTGGTCGTCGGCGACCGTCAGGCGGATCACGTCCGCACCGTCCCGGGAAGCCACACCCGAACCGTACCGCCGTCGGCGACCGTGACCGTTCCGTCGGCCGCGTCCACCATCGCGCGCAGCCCGCGCGGCGGCGCGACCTCGTGCGCGCCGGTGACCGTGATCTCAAGGGCGTCCGAGGCGAAGTGGATCCCGATGCGCGCCTCGTCGGTGATGAGCGCCTCCACCGCGCGGTAGGCGGCGACCTCGACCGCCGGAGGGAACGGCCGGACCTCGCCGGTCAGCCGGGTGGCGGCGCGGTGCCGCGCGGCCAGCCCGGCGACGCCCGCGAGGGTGGGCGGCGGGTCGTCGTCGGAGCCGGGGTCGGCACGCAGCTCGGCGAGCAGCTCGCGCAGCACCGCCATCGCCGCGCGCCCCTCGGCCAGGACCGCGGGCAGCTCGCCCCGGTCGGCCGCGGCGACCACGGCCGCGACCCGCGCCCGGGCGGTGTCGCGCAGCCCGCGGATCAGTCGGAGCCGTTCGGCGCGCGCAGCGTCCGCCGCGTGCCGTTCGACCGAGTCCCGGCGGGACTCCTCCGCTGCGACCACGGCGCGCCGCCGGGAGCCCGCCCGCAGCCCCAGCGCCCACATCGCCAGCGCCGGTACGGCGCACCCGGCGGTGAACACCGCCCAGGCCAGGAGCGGCTCCGTCACGCCGTCGCCGGCCAGGGCCAGCCCCGCGACGGCCGCGACCACGACCGGCACCGGCCACGTACGGCGGGCTCGGAGGCCGCTCGGGGCGTTCGACGCGGCCGATCCGACGAGCACCAGGTCGCCCCACCAGCACCACAGCAGCACGTCGGTGCTGTGCGGCGCGGTCCAGCCGAGCCGCTCGCAGGCCAGCCAGGCGAGCAGCGCGGCGCTCGCCGTGAGCGGGGCCGCGAGCGGCATCGCCCGGCGGAAGGCCAGCGGAGCGGCGTGCGCGGCGAGCAGGACGGCGAGCAGTCCCCGGGCGGCGCCGGACGCCGCGAACACGTCGGGCCCTCCGGCGGGGATCAGCCCCGCGCCCAGCGGCAGGGCGAACGCCAGCAACGCGAGCGCGGCACCCAGGGCGAGCGTGCCCCGAGGCCCGAGCGCGGGACGCGCCGGACCGTCGCCGATCGGCGGTTCTCCAACCGATGTCGGGGCCGGTGCGGCGTCGGGCAGCCGGGCGAGGACCCTCCAGCCGGCGCCGTCGGGCCCTGCGTCCAGGCGGCCGCCCGCCGCGGCCACCGCCCGCCGCAGCGCGTCCAGGCCGGAGCCGCTGCCCAGCCCCTTCCCCGTGGGCGCGCCACCGCCGTCCTGGACGTCGACCACGAGATCGCGCCCGTCGGCGTCCACCGTCACGCGTACGGGCGCCCCGGCGGCGTATCTCCCGGCGTTGGTGAGCGCCTCGCGGAGTACGCGGAAGGCCAGAGCCGAGGACGTCTCCGTGGCGGCGGCCACGGAGCGCGTGTACCGGACGCTCGGGCGATCGGCGACGAGCACGTCGAGGTCGCGGAGGGAGCGCGGCGGGTCCAGGGCGTCGGCGAGCGCGTCGAGTTCGGCCAGCGCCGCCCGTCCGGCCTCGCCCGCGTGCCGGAGCGCCTCGGCCCGCAGCTCCGGGTCGTCCAGCCTGCACGCCGCCCCGGCCGAGACGACGACGCCGGTGAGGCGGTGCGCCACGACGTCGTGCAGTTCGGCGGCGAAGCGGGTGCGCTCCTCCCGGGCGGCGTGCCGCGACACGGCCGGGGCCTGGAGGAAGTAGTGCGCGCTGCCCTCCCGGACCGCGGCGCGCCGACGGCGCGATCTGCCCAGCGCCCACAGCGCCGCCCCCATGCCGAACGCCAGCGCCGCGCAGGCCGCGACGATCCGGGGCGACGCGCCGACGCCCGCGACCACGCCGGCCGTGGCCGCCGCCACGGCGATCACGGCCGGCGCCGAGGCCCCCGCCGTACGGCGTCGGGCCAGCGCGTACAGCGCGACGGCGCAGGCCAGGACCGTGACCGGAACCCCGACGCCCGCCACCGTCACGCCCGGAACGACGACGCTCGGAACCGCCGCCGGCTCACCGACGACACCTCGTGCCGAGACAGCCGGGCCGGAAGCAGCGGGACCGCCGACGGCCGGCCCGGCGATCATCAGGGCGGTGCTGTCCGCGTCGGCGCCAGGAGTCACCCGTCCATGATGCGGCCGGGGAAACCCGAAGCGGGAATCCCCGATGCGGCCGCCCTATCCCTTGTAGTTGAAGACCTGCCGCAGGGTGTGCTCGACCTCGACGAGGTCCCGCTGGTCCTCCATCACCTGGTCGATCGGCTTGTACGCCTCGGGGTGCTCGTCCACCAGGGCCGTCGCCCGGTCGGCGTTCCAGGTGCGGCCTGCCATCGCCTCGGCGAGCGACTCCGCCGACAGCCTGCGCCGTGCCTCGGCCCGCGACATGCGGCGGCCCGCGCCGTGGGAGCAGGAGTTGTACGACGACGGGTTGCCGAGACCGCGCACGAGGTACGAGCGCGTGCCCATCGAACCGGGGATCACGCCGTGGTCGCCCACGTCCGCCTTGATGGCGCCCTTCCGGGTGATCCACATGTCCTTGCCGTGGTGGCGCTCCTGCTCCGTGAAATTGTGATGGCAGTTGGTCGTTCGTACCCGCTCGCCCTTGCCGACGACGGAGAACAGCGCGTCGGAGAGCACCGCGTCCATCCGGGCGCGCGAGGCCATGGCGTACCGCTGGGCCCAGAGCATGTCGCGGATGTAGGCGGTGAACTCGGGGGTGCCCTGGACGAGGTAGGCCAGGTCCGGGTCCTCAAGCGTGATGAAGTAGCGCGCCATCAGCTTCTTGGCCTCGGCGATGTGCCGCGTCGCGAGCTGGTTGCCGATGCCGCGCGAGCCGGAGTGCAGCACCGTCCAGACCCGGTCGCGCTCGTCCAGGCAGACCTCCACGAAGTGGTTGCCCGAGCCGAGGGTGCCGAACTGGCAGGCCGTGGTGTTCCGCTGCTTGGCCGAGAGCTCGGTGTGCGGGTGGCCGATCGCGTCGAGCGCCTCGTCGATCGCCGGATCGTCGTGGCCCTTGCCCACGCCGGCCGGGATGCGCCGCTCGACGAGCGGCATCAGCGCGTCCAGGCTGTCGGGCAGGTCTGCGGCGGTCAGCGTCGTTTCGGTCGCGACCATGCCGCAGCCGATGTCGACGCCGACGGCGGAGGGGATGATCGCCCCCTGGGTTGGGATGACGGAGCCGACCGTGGCGCCGAGGCCGACGTGCGCGTCCGGCATCAGCGCGACGTGGCCGGGGACGAACGGGAGCCGGGCGGCGCGAGCCGCCTGCTCGATGGTGCCCTGTTCGATGTCGGTTGCCCACGAGAGCAGGTTCGGGGCGACCCGGTTCGGCATGGTTGCTCTCCTTTACGTCGCCGCCAAGTCTGCCCGGGCCGAGACGAAGTATCGACTTATTTGATCTGCAGTTCGCCAGGTCGCGCCCGGGTCGGCTCTGCCCGGGCGCCGCTCGGTCCGGCCGTTTACGGCGTCTGGAACCCGCGAAACGTCACGCGCCTCCGGATCACGAAGCCGAGCCGCTCGTAGAGTGCGAGCGCGTGGACGTTGGCTTCGGCCACGTGGAGGAACGGTCGCTCGTTCCGAGACGTGATACGTGTGACCAGGGCGCGCACCAGACGGGCGGCATGACCTCGCCCGCGCGCTTCCGGGGCGGTGCATACGGCACTGATCTCGGTCCATCCAGGCGGACGGAGCCGTTCGCCCGCCATGGCGACCAGGGCGCCGTTCTCGCGGACACCCAGATAGGTGCCGAGTTCGTGAGTCCGAGGCCAGAACGGTCCCGGTCGGGTCCGCGCAGTGAGCTCGAGCATCTCCGACACGTCGTCCACGCCCAGTTCGACGATCCCCGAGTCGGGCTCGGCATCGGCGTGACCGGGGTGGCCGTCCGCGGGCCAGATCATCTGGAAGCCGCCGAGAGCGAAGACCGGCTCCCAGTCCGCGGGCGGGGTCGCCGGGCAACTGAACAGGTCGGCGAGTTCGCCGCGACCGAGCAATCGCGCGAGGTCGGCCCACTCTGCCGGGTCCGGGTCGGCGGACACCGTGGAGAAGGTCGCGACTTCCGGTAGGTAGCCGGCCGCCCGGCCGAGCCGACGGCCCAGGTGCACGTGGGAGCCGCGGAGCGACTCACCGACCGGATCGTCGAGTGTGGCGGTGTCGCGGTTGAGCATTGTGGTTGTGCCTTTCCTGTCGTGCGCGCGTGAGAGTCGCAGCCGCCGGGGCCGTGCCACTCGAGCCCGCGACGTTCCAGGGACGACCGACACCGACGCAGCCGGTGACCGTCCGTGGACAGGGTCGTGACCGGGGGTTCTCGCAAAGCGTCGCGCCCAAAGAGAGTTCCCATGCGCGAGGGCGTTCGCGGATCCACGTGGGCACGATCGGTGGCGCTGTCCAGTGGAGTGTCGTCTCCTATGGCTCACCTTCGCGCTGGGCTGCGACTTGCTTGCAGCCGCAGTGTAGTCAGGCGGGTTCCTGTCCTGGTGGGAAGGGGGTCCGCCCCGAGGCGGCAGGCCCAGGTCGCCGTGGGTGCGCGATCCGGGCCAGGCCCCGCCGTCGCTCTCTCCCGCCCCGCCCGGGACGCCGGGTGAGGGCAGACCGAGGCTGGTGACCTCCGCGACCGCCTCTGGCAGGGCTTCGAAGCACCGCCGGAACGCCGGTACCGACAGGCACTCACTTACGCGTTCCGCCGTATGCGCGAGCACCCGCATACGGAGCAGAACGTAGGCGTCAACCGGCGCGCCCGGGGCGGACCAAGCCGGACTCGTAGGCAAAGACGACCAACTGCGCGCGGTCGCGCGCGGTGAGCTTCACCATGGCCCGGGAGACATGCGTGCGGGCGGTCGCCGGACTGATCACCAGTCGCTCGGCGATCTCATCGTTGGACAGGCCCCGGCCGACCAACGCGACGATCTCCCGTTCTCGGCCGGTGAGCAGGCCCAAGGCTCGCACGGCAGGCCCCCTCGGCGAGGGGCCGGACGCGAACGCCGCGACCAACCTGCGCGCGGCTTGCGGAGCGAGAAGGCTGTCACCGGCCGCGGCCACCCGGATGCCGCGCAGCAGTTCGGCCGGTTCCGCGTCCTTGAGCAGGAATCCAGCCGCGCCCGCCTTGATCGCCTCGAAGACCAACTCATCCTCGTCGTATGTGGTGAGCACAAGCACCCGCACACCGGACATGTTCGGATCCGCCGCGATCGCTCGAGTGGCCTCCAGCCCGTCCATCACCGGCATCTGGATGTCCATCACGATCACGTCAGGACGCTGGGCGCGAGCGGCGGCAACCGCCTGCCACCCGTCCCCGGCCTCGGCGACCACCTCCAGATCCTGCTCGGCAGCCACCAACGCGCGAAGCCCGGCGCGGACCATCACCTGGTCGTCGGCGAGCACGACCCGCAGCACGCTCACCCCCTCCCCCTCAGCGGCAGACGGGCATGGAGGGCGAACCCGGTACCAGGCGCCGCTCCCGCACGCGTCTCACCGCCGACCGCGCTGACACGCTCGGCCATTCCCCGCAACCCATGACCAGGTGGGCCGACCGGCCCCGCGGCACTCACGCCGTCGTCCGTCACATCGATCTCCAGCCAGCCGTCGACACACCTGAGACGAGCCCGAGCGTGAACACCGTCCCCCGCATGGCGCATCACATTGGTCAGCGCCTCCTGCACCACTCGATAGGCGGTGGAGCCGATCACCTCGGGAACCGCACGTTCATCGAGATCCATGACCGCTTCAACGCTCAAACCGCTCGCTCGCACCGTCGCGATCAACTCCTCCAGGTCGGCCAGACCCGGTGCCGCCTCCTCGCCCGGCTGCCGGACCACGGCCAGCGCGGCCCGGGCCTGTGCCAGAGCGTCGGTGCTGATCTGCCGGATCCCTCGCAACGCTTCACGCGCCTGCTCCGGCTGCCGGTCCACCAGATGCAGCCCGACGCCGGCCTGCAGGCTGATCGAGGCCAGGCTGTGGGACAGCACGTCATGCAATTCCCGGGCGATCCGCAGCCGTTCCTGCACGACCCGAGCTGCGGCCTCCCGCTCCATAAGTCGTCGGCGGGTGTGTGCGAACCGTGCGGCGACCACCGCCACAACCGCCCACACCACCGCCACAGTGAGCATCCTGACCGGGTCCCAGCCCTCCGGCGGCCCTGTGGCGACCGCTGTCGCCGCGCCACCGACCACGGCGAGCGGAACCCACAACCTCGCCCTGCCGACCTCCGAGACCAGTACCAGCAGACCGGCGAACGCGCCCAGGTACACCGGCCAGCCGGCGAACCGCATCCCCAGGTAGGTCGCCGCGGCGCCCACCGCGAGCGTGAAGGACAGCACCGGCGCCACCCGCCGTACGGCAAGCGCGGCCCCGGAGAGCACCAGCAGCGCCGCCCCGAGAGCGGTTACCGACCGGGCCTCGGGCTGGACCACACGCGCCACGGCCGACACCGCGACCATGAATGCGGACAGCATCACCGCCGCAGCCACATCCCAGGCGGGCACACGCATAGCAGAAGAATAGATCTTCCGCTCGGCCGGGCGACGCCCTCGCCGTCGTCTGAACAGTTCGGGCGAATACGCACGCCCAGCAGGACGTGCCTTGGGCTGTCAGCCCGCAACCTCCTGTACCAACGTCTCCCCGGCCATGGTCGGAGTCGTCGCCCGCGATCGCGCGCAACTGGTCGTCTTCGCCTATGAACCCGGCCTGCTCCACCCCGGCCGCACCGGCTGACCTGCGCGGTTTCCTCCTGGATACGTTCAGCGACGTACGCCGGGATCCCCGGATACCTGGGCGCACGTAGATGAAGTGCCGCCGGGGAGCCGACGACGCGGCCCATGGCCGGGCGGGAACCTACTGGCAGCAGCGCGATCGCGAGCTCTCCCATCGCGACGTCGGCGGTTTCCCAGGAGGTACCGGAAATGATTCCTTCCGCGTTCAGGCGCTCATCCCGGCCGGTGACCCTGAATGAGCACGAATTGGATTCGTCCACCCCGGACGAGAGTTCTTCCGAGAAAATGCCGGGATATGAGCGGCTATGGCGGCTTGTCCTGGCGGTGGCGATCGTCGGCGGACCGCTCGGATACTACGTCGGTAGCGCACTCAACTCGACCGTCCACGAGAACGGATCGACGAGCATCGCGGCGAACGCGGCCGCGAATCCGATCTTCAATGCGGTGCACTTGGTCGCGTACGTTCTCGCTTCGTTTCTGCTCCCTCTCGGAGCGGTCGGCCTCGCGTATCTCACTTATGCCCGGGCACCGTGGCCGGCCACGATCGGTGGGCTGCTCGCGGTGGTGGGGTGGCTGCCGTTCTCGGCCCTGACCGCCCTGGACGACCTCATGAGGGCCATGGCGCAGCTCCCCGACAGCGGTTCGTACGCCACGCTGTTGGACCGGTTCGCGAACGACGCGGTGATGGGCGGCTACCTGCTCGTCTACATCGTCGGGCATCTGGTGGCCTACGTGTTGCTCGCTATCGCGCTGCGCCGAGCCGGAGTCATCCCGAGTTGGGCGGCCTGGTCCATGCTGGCCAGCAGCCCCCTGACCGTCGCCGTCTTCGTGTTGCCGGGCCGTCCCCTTGTCCTCGGTGACGTCGCGCTGACCCTGCTCGTGATCGGCAGCATCCCCGCAGCCCGAGCCATGGCCACTCGCAGCCGACTCTCCACCCCGTAACAGGGATGTGCGAGACATCCGCGCACAGCGCGCGATGGGTCGCCGGCGGCACAGCGCAGCACGGGGCACAGGATGCCTCGCCTCTCCCTTGACGCGCCCCCACGATGTAGCAGCCGTGCGGGGTCGCCGCGCCAGTGGGCACCGAGTGCGAGCGGATCGGTTCGGAAGTCCTGCCGCCCCCTTCGTTCCCCGGAGAAGAACGATGTTCGCCTCTGGTTCTCCTGGATGTCAGGGTCATGATCTCGTGCGTTGGTTGATTACCGGCACCCTCGCCGTCGACATACGCATTGCCGACGAGGAGCACGTGATATGCGCTTCAGTTCTCCGTACCGCCTGGCCTCGGCGCTTGGGGCGGCCCTCGCCGTCGCCGTTGGCGCCGGTGCCGCCCTGGCGCCGGCCGCGCTCGCCGCGCCCGGTGCGCCGGGTACCCGGCCGTCGTTCTGCCGGCACGACAACCGCAGCACGCCGTTCGCGCAGTACCTGTGTGCCAAGCCCGGTGACCTGCTCGATGTCCGCATCGGCGACGTGCACCCGACCCAGCCGTCGCTGGGTTATGACGAGGTGTACTACAAGCTCGGCCGCTACACCCTCGGCAAGGACGCGATCAACAAGAAATTCGATGACTGGTGCGAGGCCGATGGCCGGCTGGCGGCGGCGTCGGTGTCGCCCGGCGCGCGCCTGAACGACCCGTCCTCGTTCACGTGCCAACTCCCGGTCGGCGCGGAGACAGCGGACAGCATCGCCGCCATGAAGACCGTCGTCATCGGTCCCGGTGGCGAGCCGTTCCTCACCGATGGGCACCACACGCTCACCTCCTTCTTCGAGACCCCCGACGGCGGCGCCGGCCTGCACGTGCGACTGCGGGTGCAGGCCAACCTGAGCGCCCTCACCCGTCAGGACTTCTGGAACGAGATGCGGGCGCACAAGTGGGTGTGGCTGCGCGGCCCCAACGGCAACCCGGTCACCGTGAACAAACTGCCGACCAGCGTGGGGCTGGCCAACTTCACCGACGACAAGTACCGCAGCCTGCTCTACTTCGGTCGCGACATCGGCTACGCACAGAACGGGCTGCCGTTCCAGGAGTTCTACTGGGGTAGCTGGGTCCGCGACGCCAAGCCGATCAACCTGGCCGACTGGAACCAGAACGACCACGGCAGCTACCTGGCCACCGTCAGGGCACTGACCGAGGCGATGACCGCGTTGCCCAAGAACACCGTCGTCGACAACGGCTTCACCGCCGCCCAACTGGGCGCGCTGGGCCAGTGGAACGACGGCAAGGCCGCCAATAAGGGGGAGTTCGACAAGCTGAGCAAG
Organism: Microtetraspora fusca; assembly: GCF_001570365.1. Classification (GTDB taxonomy): domain Bacteria; phylum Actinomycetota; class Actinomycetes; order Streptosporangiales; family Streptosporangiaceae; genus Microtetraspora; species Microtetraspora fusca. The sequence continues at coordinate 92,770 of NZ_BBYK01000050.1, forward strand.
CCGTACTCCGACGCCAAGCCCGGCAAGCTGGCGTACACGCTGGAGTACAAGCGGGTGCACGGCCTGGGCTGAGGCCCCCGGGGCGGTACGGATGGGCCGTCGAGATCATGCTCGACGGCCCGGCCGGTGCAGGTGGTGCAACCGGACGAGGGCCGCCTGCCGGCAGCCGCCGGCTCGCAAAGTAGCCGAACCTGAAGTTGGCCCGGCTTGGTGGACACCACCGGGCCCACCCGTTGGCTTATGGATCGTCAAGAGCCATTGCGACCGGATCCTATCGGTTACGCGTGGACAGGCTGATTGTTACATCCGTAACCTGTAAACGTGACGAGCGAAACCGATGGCTGGTTGTTGATCAGCGTGAGCACTGCGGGCGCGGCGGCGACGCTGCGGGTGCAGGTGTGGCGCAAGTTGCGGTCACTGGGCGCGCTGTATCTACAGCAGTCGGTATGTCTGCTTCCCCTGCGGCCGGAGGTGGTCCGCGAGGTTCGCCGGCTGACTGACCGGATGCGGCAGCACGGCGGAAGCAGCCGGGTGCTGCGTATCGCCTTCACCGATCCGGCCGAGCGGGAGCAGGTGATCGCCGAGCTCAACGCGGCCCGCGACGCCGAGTACGCCGAGGTACTGGAGCGGCTGCCCTCCTTCATGGAGGAGCTGGCGATGGAACGGGCGCGGGGGCGGGCGACCTACGCCGAGGTGGAGGAGTCGGAGGCCGATCTGGAGCGGTTCAGCTCCTGGATGGCCAAGATCGCCGCCCGCGACTACTTCGATGCCCCCGGCGGCCAGGTGGCGCGCGACGCAGTGGCACGGGCGGCCGAGGCGCTGGCGGAGTTCGAGCAGGCCGCGCTCAGCGCCGAAGCCCCGCCGGATCCCGCGGCTTTGCGTCCCAGCCCGTCCCGGCGGCTGAGAGCAGTGGAGGAGTCATGACTCTCCCCGGCGAGGCGGCCGGAGACCCGGCTGTGGCCGCGCCCGCCGTCGGCATCTCCCTCCAGCGGGAGCCGGCACCGCTCTGGCACGCCCTGGATACGGCCGAGACATTGCGGCGCCTGGAAACCGGCCCCGCCGGGCTGACCGAGGCCGAGCGTGCCCGGCGGCTGGCCCGCTACGGGCCGAACACGGTAGCCGGCCGCAAGCGGGAGCCGTGGTGGAAGGAACTGGCCGAGTCACTCGCCGAGCCGCTGCAACTGCTCCTGATCGCGGTCGCGGTCCTGTCGGCCGTCTTCGGCGAACTGTCGGATGCCCTGGCGATCGCCGTAGTGATCGTGGTGGTCGCGGTGCTGGAGACGGCCACGGAAATGCGGGCGGCGCGGGCGATCGCCGCGCTCAAGGCGATGACCGCGCCGACCGCGCGGCTGCTGCGCGACGGCAGGGCATCGGAGGTCCCCGCCGCCGACTTGGTTCCGGGCGACGTCCTGGTCATCGAGGCCGGGGACGTGGTGCCGGCCGACGCCCGCGTGCTGACCGCCCGCGGGTTGCGGGTGGATGAGTCCACGTTGACCGGCGAGTCCGTCCCGGTCGGTAAGGGCGAGCACACTGTGCCGGCCTCGGCGGAGCTCGCCGCGCGGTCGAGCATGCTGCACGCTGGCACTGCCGTACTGGCCGGCGAGGGTCACGCGGTGGTGGTGGCCACCGGCGCCGCCAGCGAACTGGGCCACCTGGGGAGCTTGGTGGCCGGCATCAAGGAGCCCCCGACCCCGTTGCAGATCGCGTTGTCCCAGCTGGCGCGCGCCGTGCTGGTCCTGGCGATCGCCGCCAGCGTGCTGGTGCCCATCGTGGGCCTGGTCGCGGGGCAGCCCTGGCGGGACATGCTGCTGGCGGGGCTGACCGTCGCGTTCGCCACCGTGCCGGAGGAACTACCGATCCTGGTCACCGTCCTGCTGGCGGTCGGAGGGCGGCAGCTGGCCCGCCGCGGGGCGTTGCTGCGCCGCCTGCGTGCCGGGGAGACCCTGAGCGCGGTGACCACTGTGGTCACCGACAAGACCGGCACCATGACCGACAACCAGCTGCGCCTGGTCGAGATCGTCGGCGACCGCCACGAGGTGCTCGCCGTCGCGCTGGCCTGCCAGCCCAGCGACGCCACACGCCGTGAGCCGCTGGAGGCCGAACTTGCCGAGGCCGCCGCCGGGGCCGGCATCATCCGCGACGGCCGCGAGGTCGCGGTGTTCCCCTTCGAGCCGGCACACAAGCTGCTGTCCCGCGCGCTGGTCGAAGACGACGGCACAGATGACGGCATCATGGTGGCGGTGTCCGGAGCGCCGGAAGCGGTGCTGGAGCGCTGCGACCTCACCAGCGCCGCCCGCGCGGACATCGAGGACGCCCTGATGCGGTTGTCGCGGCGCGGCCTGCGCGTCATCGCCTTCGCTCGCCGCCGCCTGCCCGCCGCCCCCGCCGACCGGGACGAGGCCGAGCGGGGCTTGACCTACACCGGGCTGGCCGCGTTCGACGATCCGCTCCGCGCGGGCGTGCCCGAGGCGGTGACCGCACTCACGCAGGCCGGAGTGGACACGATCGTGGTCACCGGCGACCACCCTGCGACCACGACGGCCATCGCCCAACGCGCCGGTCTGCCCGCCGGACGCATCTTGAGCGGGCAGGAGGTGGACGCGATGTGTGAGGCCGACCTTGACGCCCACCTGCGCCACGGCACTGTGATCGCCCGCGCCACCCCGGCCACCAAGCACCGCGTCGTCCAGGTGCTGCAACGCCGCCGAGAAGTCGTCGCAGTCACCGGCGACGGCGCCAACGACGCCCCCGCCCTGGCCGCGGCCGACGTCGGCATCGCCTTCGGCAAGCGCGGTGCCGACCTCGCCCGTGCCGCCGCCGACCTGGTGCTCACCGACGACGCCTACCCCACCGTGGTGACCGCGATCGGCAAGGGCCGCAACATCACCGCACAGTTGCGCCGCGCCGTGGCCTTCTACCTCGGCGCGAAGCTCGCCCTCGTCATCGTGCTGCTGGTCGCGCTCGCGGCGGGGCTGCCGAACCCGTTCCGTCCGGTGCACATCGTGCTGCTGGAGGTCTTCATGGATCTTGGGGCGTCGGTCGCGTTCGTCGCCGAGCCTGCCGCACCCGCGGCGATGCGCCGCCCGCCCCGCCCCGCTGGCGCACGTTTCCTCGACTCCAGCGTGCTGACCGCCATCGCCACCACCGCGGTCAGTCTCACTCTGGCCGTGCTGCCCGCCTACCTGCTGCTCAGCGCGATCGACGCGAGCATCGAGCAGGCCCGCGCGGGCGCGGTGCTCGCCTGGCTGGCCGCGCACGTCCTGATCGCCTGGACCCTGCGCACCCAGCCCCGGCTGTCGTGGAGGACCAACCCCGCCTTCCCCGCCTGGGCCGCCGCCGCGGTGCTCATCGGATTCCTCGTGGCGCTCACCCCTGTCGGAGGGGTGGTGCACCTCGGGGTGCTGCCCGGCCTCTGGCCGGCGATCGTTGTCGCGCTGGCCTTGGGCGCCACCATCCTCGCGGGGATCCTCACCCGCACACCGCACATGTCCAGGCGGCTGTAGAAGACCGGCCAAGACCCTGCGGCAGTGCCCACCCCGACAGCACACCGCTCGTCGCTACCTACGGCCCGCCCCGAGCCGCCTTCATCGCCACTGATCCGGCCATAGCCGTCGGCAACGGCGTGGGCGATGAGACGGCCGCCGCAGGCTGGCAGGTCAGTCAGCCTCTGGCGTCTGCCTCCGCGCCCGCGGCGTCGCTGATCCCGAGCCGCAGATGCTCGACGTGATACAGGGCTTGGTCCAGCAGTTCGGCGACGTGGTTGTCATACAGGGCGTAGACCACCGAGCGGCCGTTGCGCGTGCCGGTCACCAGGCCGAGGTTGCGCAGCAGGCGGAGCTGGTGGGAGCAGGCGGACTGCTCCATCCCGACCTCTGCGGCCAGCTCGGTGGCGGCCAGGGGTCCTTCGCGGAGCCGGGCGAGGATCAACAGTCGGGAGGGGGTGGCCAGGGCCTGCAACGTGGTGGCCACCGTGGCGGCGTTGGCCGCGTCCAGGCGAGTGCGCGGCACACTGCCGACGGCTGGTGCTGCTCCATGACCCATGCCCCCATCCTACGTAGCCATGAATACATGAATTCTTGTTCATCTATTCCTGTTAATGTGGAGGGGTTGCCCCATTCGAGCCCAGCAGACCGAGGATCACCGCTGCGATGTCGTCTACTCTCACCCGCTCGGCCCCGCCTGCCGGGACCACGCGCGAGGTGGTAGCGCCCTGGCGCCGTACCCGTGTTCTTGCCCTGCCCGAAGTCCGCTGGGCGGCGGCCGCCCTGGTGCTGTTCCTGCTGGCGCTGCCATTGCACCTGCTCGGGGCGCCCGCCTGGATGTGGGGATCCCTGTACGCGCTCACCTACGCCGCCGGCGGCTGGGAACCGGGCTGGGCGGGTCTGAAAGCACTACGCGACAAGACGCTGGATGTAGACCTGCTGATGGTCCTCGCCGCCCTCGGGGCGGCCGCGATCGGTCAGGCCCTGGACGGCGCGCTGCTGATCGTCATCTTCGCCACATCCGGCGCCTTGGAGGCGATCGCCACCGCCCGCACCGCGGACTCCGTGCGCGGTCTGCTCGATCTGGCTCCTGCCACCGCCACTCGGATCAGCGACGACGGCACCGAGGAAACGGTGCACACCGACCGTCTGGCGGTCGGCGACGTGATCCTCATACGCCCCGGAGAGCGGGTCGGCGCCGACGGCCGGGTGCTGAGCGGGGCCAGCGAGGTCGATCAGGCCACCATCACCGGAGAACCCCTGCCGGTCGCCAAGGAGGCCGGCGACGAGGTGTTCGCCGGCACCTTGAACGGCACTGGCGCGCTGACCGTGAAGGTCGAGCGCGACGCCTCCGACTCGGTGATCGCTCGGATCGTCGCGATGGTGGAGGAAGCCTCCCAGACCAAAGCCCCGACCCAGCTGTTCATCGAGAAGGTCGAACAGCGATACTCCGTCGGCATGGTCGCCGCCACCATGGCCCTGTTCGCTCTGCCCCTGATCTTCGGCGCGGACCTGCAATCCACGCTGCTGCGGGCGATGACCTTCATGATCGTCGCCTCCCCGTGCGCGGTGGTACTGGCCACCATGCCCCCGCTGCTGTCGGCCATCGCCAACGCCGGACGCCACGGGGTTCTGGTCAAGTCCGCGGTGGTCATGGAACGCCTCGGGCAGGTCGACGCTGTGGCATTGGACAAGACCGGCACTCTCACCGAGGGCACCCCCCGGGTGACGGACATCCGCCCGCTGGCAGCCTCCAGCCTGGATGAGGACGGTCTGCTGACGTTGGCGGCGGCGGCCGAGCACCCCAGTGAGCACCCGCTGGCCCGCGCCATCCTGGACGCTGCTCGCACCCGTGGCCTGTATATCCCCGTGGTGACGGACTTTTCCTCCGCTCCCGGAACCGGCGTGACCGCTACCGTCGACGGCTGCACCGTTGCGGCGGGCAGCCCCGCCCGGCTGCTGAGCGAGGGTGACGGCCATCCGGCCGCCGTGGTGGCGGCCCAGTTGGAGAACGACGGCCGCACCGCTGTCGTGGTGATCCGCGACCGCACCCCGGTGGGCGTGCTCGGCATCGCCGACCGGCTGCGTGATGAGGCCGCCACCACCGTCACCGCGCTGTCCACGCTGACCGGCGCCACCCCGATTCTGGTCACCGGGGACAACCCACGCTCGGCCGTGCGTCTGGCCGCCGAGGTCGGCATCACCGACGTCCGCGCTGGTCTGCTGCCGCAGGACAAGGTCACCACCGTGCGGGAACTACAGCAGGCCGGGCGAAAGGTGCTCGTGGTCGGCGACGGCGTCAACGACGCACCGGCTCTGGCCGCCGCCCACGCTGGCATCGCCATGGGCCGGGCCGGCTCCGACCTGGCCTTGGAGACGGCCGACGCTGTCATCGTCCGTGACGAGTTGGCCACCATCCCCACGGTCGTCGCCCTCTCTCGCCGTGCCCGCCGCCTGGTCATCCAGAACCTGGTGATCGCGGCCGTGTTCATCACGGGCCTGGTCGTCTGGGATCTGATCGGCACCCTGCCACTGCCGCTCGGTGTCGCCGGTCATGAGGGATCCACCGTCATCGTCGGTCTCAACGGGCTGCGCCTGTTGCGTGATGCCGCCTGGCGCCGCGCCCGGGATGCCAGGTGAGAGCAGACCGAGGCTGGTGACCTCCGCGATCGCCTCCGGCGGGGCTGCGAAGCACCGCCGCAGGTTTCCGGCTACTTGTGCCCGGACTTGGCCATCACCGTCGGAAGGATCCGTCCTGGCGTTCCTGAGATAAGTCAATGAGTGAGTGCCGGAACTCGTGCAGTTCTCGGGGGCGGGACCGGCCGCCTTCGCCCGCCCCTCGGGGCGCCGCCGGCCCCCTGGCTGTACCCCCTTGATGTCTACCGCTCATCCGTCTTCTCTCAGGCGCGACCGCGATTCGTTGCGCCGTGTGCTGGCTCAGGTGACGTGTACGGTGATCTCGCCCGTGTGGAGCCTGCCCTCGGTCTGGAACTGCAGGAACAGGCGCCAGTTGCCCGACCTCGGCAAATTGGCATGGAACAGCAGGGTCGGCCCACCGTGGTCGGCATGGACCTTGGTCTCCGGGTGGAGGTGCGCAAACGCCTGATCGCCCTGATGGAAAGCGGTGAGGTGGGCGTAGGTGTCGAGGTAGGGCTGCAGGTCAGTGACAGGCTTGCCGGCCTTGGCGAAGGTCATGGTCAGCGCGCTGTCCATACCAGCCTTGAGATCGCCGCTCACGTTCACGACATAGCCGTCGACCGTCGTGGAGCTTGAGGCCTCGGGCAATGCGATGCCGTGCTCTATTCGGTGTGCGGAGCACCTAGATGACGTGCATGAGTCACGTGGCAGGAGGCTCCGCTCCCTGAACCGTTCCCACGCTGGCCACCACCATGACGGCGATTACCAGTTATCTGGCCCGCAGGTAGGTCGTGGAATTGCCAGCAATCGGCATGGAAGACGGTGGAATGTCTTCCATCCAGGGCGGGCTGATGTAACCGTGGTTGCATAGGTGTTTCGTCGGGTGCTGAGGGGAGCACGCGATGCACACTGTTTCGTTCCCACGCGTCGGCCGGATCCGCACAACAGGGCTTGTGGCGATAGCCGCGCTGGTGACAGCATCGGGCGGCTCGGGCATGGCGACCGCATACGCAGCTGACGGGGACGGACCGCATCAGGACCGCCTCCTGCGGCCGGTGGCCACCAGCGAGGCCGACTGGAAGGCGACCGCGCAGGCGCTGGGAAGATCCGGCAAGCTGTCAACCGATCACACCGTGTATCGGGTGGGATTCCCCCGAGCGGATTTGAAGGTCACATCCAAAGGGGTTCCCGTCAAGGCGGGGTTCGCGCTGGGCTCGTACGCGGCCTTCGCCCGCTATGGAGACGGCCAGAGCATGATGATGGGCGATCTCGTGGTCACCGAAGATGAAGTGGGCAAGGTGACCGACGCCCTACAAGCGGCCGGGATCTCCCAGACCGCGCTGCACAAACACCTGCCGGCCCACGAACCGCCAGTCTGGTGGACCCACATTCACGCCATGGGAGACCCGGCGACGATCGCCCGCGGAATCCGAGCCGCTCTGGATCAGACAGCCACCCCACCGGCATCCGCGCCGTCCTCACCACCGCCGATCGACCTGGACACGGCCGGGATCGACGCCGCCCTGGGGACCAAAGGCACGAACGACGGCGGCGTCTACAAGTTCACCTTCGCCCGCCTCGAGGACGTCTCCTCCGGCAACCGGGTCACCCCAGCGGGGATGGGCGTGTCCACCGGCCTGAACTTCCAGCCGACCGGCGGCGGCAAGGCGGCCATCAACGGCGACTTCGTCATGACCGCCCCAGAGGTCCAAAACGTCATCCGCGCCCTCCGGCGGGGCGGCATCGACATCGTCGAGCTGCACAACCACACCCTCGACGATCAGCCCCGCATGTTCTACATGCACTTCTGGGCGGTCGACGATGCCGTCAAGCTCGCCCGCACGCTGCATCAGGCGGTAGCAGCGAGCGACATCAAACCGGCCGCCTGAAGCTACGGCCACCAGTAACAGGGGGCGCGATGAACGGGACGGCCGGACACCACAGCCAGGCCGGCATGTGGAAGTCGCTGCGCCGGATCCTGCTCCCGGACCGCGAGGCGGGACGGGCGGCGCTTCGCTGCGGGGCTGAATGGCGGCGCTTGGGCGTCCGGCTCGGAGCCCGACGCGATCCGGTCGCCCAGAAGGTGCGCGCGATCATTCAGGCGAATCGGGACAGGTGAGCCCGAAAGGGGGAAGCGGCCACACGACCAGCGGGATGGGCAGGCGTTCGAGCTGCCGACCAGGGCGTCCGCCCGGAGACACCCGTCACCAGCCCTCCCGTACCAGATCAGGTACAGGAACCGCGCCGATATGGCGCGCATGAGATCGCATACGCGCTGATCGGCGCCACCGCGCTATGGGGGTGCCTGCCACCCGGGCGGGCCCCTGGCAGAGGTGATGGGCCGTGAACATGAGGCAAGGCGGGACAGGCGAATGGGTGCTGCTGTCCTACCGGCTGCCCCGCGAGCCGTCCACCCCGCGTATCGGCATCTGGCGCAAGCTCAGACGCCTCGGCGTGGCACAGCTGTCCGACGGGCTGGTCGCGCTGCCGGCCGACGCGCGCACCCGCGAGCAACTGGAGTGGATCGCCGATGAGGTGATCGAGGCCGGCGGGACAGCCGGGATCTGGCTGGCCCACCCGTCCACTTCGGCACAGGAACAGCGACTGGCGGCGTCGATGGCCGCCGCCAGGGCCGCCGAATACGCCGCCGTCACCGAGCAGGCGGCACTCGCATCCGGCCAGGACGAGGCCACCCGGCACTCTACTGCCCGACGGCTGCGGGCCGAGTTGCGCCGCATCGGCCGCCGCGACTACTTTCCCCCGCCCCAGCGTCGCACCGCCCATCTCGCGGTCGATGCCCTCATCGCCCCAGGTGTCGCAGGCAAGGAAACGAAGGAGCGGCAGAGATGAAGTGGGGTACCCGCGCGGGGGTTCACATCGACAGGGCCGCGTGCGCATGGCTGATCCGTCGCCACATCGACCCCGACGCGGAGTTCGTGTTCGTCGGCGACCCGGCCGAACTGCCGAACGATGCCACCGGCTTCGACCTGCGCGGTGTCGCGCTGTCCCATCACGGCGGCGACTGCAGCTTCGAGACGATCCTGCGTACCTATGAGTTGACCGACCCGGTGCTGCAGCGCATCGCGCAGATCGTGCATGAGGCCGACCTGGACGACGAACGCTACGAGGCACCCGAAGCGCCTGGCCTGGACGTGATCCTTCGAGGCCTGTCAATGATCTGCGACGACCACCGGACTCTCCAGATCACCGGCCCCATCTTCGACGGGCTCTATGAGTTCTACCGACGTGAACTGCTGCTTGGGCGGGAACCGGCATGACCAGGGCCGTGCGCGTCGTCCTGGCCTCCCAGGCGCTGCGCGCCGTGGGGTATGGGGTGACCGCCGTACAGCTCGGGGCGATCCTGCGCGCCGGTGGCCTGGCCCCGGTGGAAGTCGGGCTTGTGCTGGCGGCCATCGTGGCCGGCAGCGTCACCGCCAGCCTCACCCTGGCGCGGTGGGGTGATCGCATCGGCCGCCGCCGCGCCTACGCCACGCTGTACGCGGCGCTGGCTTGCTGCGGCGTGGTCATCGCCTCCGGCGCACCGCTGTGGCTGCTCGCGCTGGTGGCGATGACTGGCGCGCTGTCCACCGAAGTGATCGAGTCCGGGCCGTTCACCACCCTGGAACAGGTCATGCTCGCCGGCACCGGGACGCACCATAAGGGAATCGTGCGCAGGTTCGGCCTCTACAACGCGGTCGCGACCGTGGCCGGAGCCGCCGGCGCCCTGCTCGGCACCCTCCCTCCCGATCGGCTGGTGCTCGGGGGTGTCCTGGTCGTGATCGGAACCGTCGGTGCGTTGCTGGCCTTTGAACTGCCCGCCACCGTGGAGGTCTCCGCACCACCGCCCGGCTCGGCCCAAGGGCGGACGCCGGCCGGATCGCGTCCTGTGGTCACGCGCCTCGCGGCCTTGTTCGCGGTGGACAGCCTGGCCGGTGGATTCGTCGTCCAGGCCTACGTCGCTTACTGGCTCGGCCTGCGCTTCGGCGCCACCACCCAGATCATCGGCATCACCTTCGCCGCCGTCGGAGTCCTGCAGACGCTGTCCTTCCTGGCGGCACCCATCGTGGCGGGCCGGATCGGGCTGCTACCCACCATGGTGTTCACCCACATACCGTCCAACCTGCTCCTGGCCGCCGTTCCGCTCGTCCCCACCCTGCCCGCGGCCATGGGACTTCTGCTGGCGCGGGCCTGCCTGTCGCAGATGGACATCCCGACCCGGCAGGCATATGTGATGGCGCTGGTCCCACCAGGTGAGCGGACCGCCGCGGCTGCGGTCACCAACACCGCCCGCTACGTCACCCGGCCCGCCGGCCCCGCGCTGGCCGGGCTGCTGCAATCGTTCGGCCTGGCGCTGCCGTTCCTGATCGCCGGGGCAACCAAAACCGGCTACGACCTGGCACTGTGGCAGACGTTCCGGCAGGTCCGCCTTCCCGCAGACCGGGAACCCTTGGCCGAGCGGAAATAGGCCCTCATGCGCTAACGCCACTTCCTGCACTCCGCCTCTCAATGGCCTATCTGATCCAGAACTAACCGCGTCTCGGAGGAGACGGCCACACCAAGGGCGGCGAGGCGGGCCTTGGTGTGGCGGACGCGTAGGCGGGCTTCGTCGGTGCGACCGAGTTCGACCAGGAGCCGGATGGCTCTGGGTTAGGTGGAACAGGGTGGTGTCTCTCAGCTTCTCGGCCAGTGTCCCGGACGCCTCCGTCACCTGGTGGCCCTCGCCGACTTCACAGGTCGTTCCGGACGCTGACCGCCCAACCAGCAGTGCTCCGATGCCGAAGCCGGACGCGAGGCCCAGAAACGTGTCCAGATACGAGTGCCCTTCCAGTGAGCAGGCGGTCAGGAGCAGCGCGGGCAACGGCTCGTCGGGTTCGGTGTCACGTAGCTCGGGGATGTCTTCGGCTTCCGAGTCTCGAAGGACGCGGCGTCGGGTGACGAACTGTCCTTCGAGGTGGTCGATGGCATCGTTCAGCTCAGGTGCCAGTCGGAGGCCGGGCAGGTAGTCGGTCATCGTCAGGATGGATGCGCCGAACCACCGTTCGGCGTCCGGCTGCGGCATGACGACGCGCGAGAGGAATAGCCCCTTCCACCACGGCCTGAGGCATATCTCCCGATGACGTGGTGTGCTCAGGAGCCCGGCACCGACGAAGAGCGGGTGACGGCCGCCAGCTGCGATCGGGCCGTGATGCCCAGCTTGGGGAACGCCTTGTAGAGGTGATAGCCGACGGTTCGCGGGCTGAGGAAGAGCTGCGCGGCGATATCGCGGTTGGAGGCGCCGTCGGCCGCCAGCCGTACGATCTCGCGTTCTCTGGGGGTGAGCACGCTGAGCGGGTCGTCGGCCCTGCGCGGCGCCGCCGGCACGTCTCCGGTCGCACGCAACTCCGCCCGGGCGCGCTCGGCCCACAGCTCCGCTCCGAGCCGGTCGAAGATCTCCAGCGCGGCGCGCAACTGCACCCGGGCATCGGCTCGCCGCCGTGCCCGTCGTAGCCACTCGCCGTAGGCGAGCCGCGTCCTCGCCCGCTCGTACGGCTGTTCGTCTTCCTCGTGGCGGCGTACGGCATCCCTGAAGTGCGTCTCGTCCCCCTCCACGAGGGCACGGCAGCGCAGGGCGATCGCGTCCGGCGACGGCTGACCGACGTGCCGCGCCGCCGCCCTGGCCTCGCCGTACCGGCAGAGCCATCCCCGCGCGAGACCGTGATCCTGGAACGCGACGGCCAGCCAGCCGATCACAGACCGCACTCCTGTCATCGCCGAGGCGTCCGCGCGCATGATGCTGGACCTGCTCGGTTGGAGAGGGCAGATCCTGCGCAGCAGCGATCTGCCCTCTCGATCCGGGCGTTCCCGACGACTTGCCGACCTCTCCGCGGCGACCGACCGCCGCTATCACGATGCGAGGTGTCCGGAATCCGCACAGTCGTCTGCCGAACCACGCGATGCGTCAGTCAAGGGAGTAACTGCCCCGAGCCCCGGAAAGGCGAAGTGGTATGTACTGGAGCGGAGGCCTCAGTCCTCGTCGTGCTCGCTTTCGTCTCGATCGCTTCGCCCGTGGGACTTGCTGTGGCTGTCGTGGTCGTCATCCAGTTTGCTGGCAATGGAGTTCGAATCGGAATCCGGCAAGGTCCACATCGTGATCAGCTGCCGAGGAAGCGTTCCCGAATTGCGGACCACTGGAGACGATGGCGACAGCGACTGACCATTGATGGCTGAGAGTTCCTGACAAATTGGTCTTGAGCGCAACCTGTGGAAGTGGATCAAATCGAACGATCGTCCGCGCCCAGCGTGATCGCCGCGGCAGTGGTGATGGCGGCTGAGGTGATCGCCGTTGTCGCAGGCCAGCCGAACCGCTCGACGGCCGTAGCGCCGAATGCCGTCCCGAGGCTTCCGCCGACAAAGTAGACGAGCATGTAGGCGCTGTTGAACCGCGCGGGTGCTGCGGGTTCGATCGCGAGGATGGTGCTTTGATTCGCGACTTGTGCAGCGAACAGTCCTGCGTCGAATAGCGCTAGACAGGCAAAGGCCGCGGCAGCACTCGGGAGGGCGAACCCGACGATTGCCGCCGCGGCTCCGGCGATCACCAGACCTACGAGGATCACGCGGCGCGCACCCACGCGATCGGTACACATGCCCGAAACCCGGGTGGCGAGAATGCCGAGGAGTCCAGCAAGTGCGTACATACCGATACGCTCTGCCGAGTACGAGTAGGGGGGCTCCGAGAGTGCTACCGCCAACCCCGCCCACAGCGCACAGAACGCAAAGAACCACAGGGCGCCACGGGTAGCGGCCACCCGCAACGCCGTGTACCGGACGAACAGGCCCGGAATCGACCTCAGCGTGGCGAGATAACCACGCTCGGTTCCTCCTCGGGTGCCCGGGACCACCAGCAGCAAGCCCACCGCGACGGCCGCACAGGCCGCGGCGAACACCATGAGCATGCCACGCCAGCCGATCACCTCGGCAAGCCAGCCGCCGACGATCCGGCCGACGAGGATCCCCGCCGATATTCCGGCCGTCACGATCCCCAGCGTCGCCGCTCGCCGATGTGGGGACGCGAGCCGGCCGACCACCGAACTGAGGCCCGCGCCAACTGCCGAGCAGGCCCCGATCACGCCGATCGCCGCCCCCAACGCCCATACATTGCCGACGACAGCACTCAAGAGCAGGGCAGCCGCCAGGCCGCCGACCTGCGCCGACAGCACCCGCCCCGGAGGAAATCGGTCGACCAGAGGGACAAGCAGACCGAGTCCAACCATGTACCCCATCGGCCCGCACGCAAGCGCTACCCCGACCGCAGTGAGCGAGGCGTCCAACGAGTTCGCCACATCGGCGATCGCCGGCTGCAACGGGTAGATCGTCGCTGTCCCGAGCGCAGCCGCAAGCGACATGAACCAGACGACAGGACTAGGCAATTGGCGGTGCTGATCGACACCGGCGAATTCAGTCTTCACGCGCCAACCGTAGGAAGCATCGGTGCAACGATGCTGGCAGAAAACAGACATTAATGGCACCGCGGATGAGGCGGCAGTTCCGGTCAGGGTTCATGATCAGCGGACAAGGTCCCGCCAGCAGATGGTGGCTGGGGCCAAGGTCATGAACGCCTTGTGGATGTCATCGCGGGTCTCCCAGCGGATACGCAGGCGACGGAACCAGTGCAGCAGGCCGATTGTGCCTTCGACGACGTAACGATGGACGCCCAGCCCGGAGCCATGGGCAGTGGAAGCCGGGGCCTGCAGTTCGGTCAGCAGCGGGGTTCGCGAGCGGCCGAGGACGGAGGTGAGGACGCAGGCTCCGATGACAGATCGTGTCTCCCACAGCGTGCCGACGCCACGTGCTGGATAAGCGAGCTGCGGCGGTTCCGGAAGTCTCACCCTGGTGCGCAGGCCGGGCCCGGTGAACGTTGAAGGGATCAGCAGCAGTCCCGCGCCTGCGGACTCCCGGGGCAGGTTTCGTTTCCGACGGACCAGCCTCAGCGCGTTGTCGTGCCAACTCATGAGGTGTGCAGGTCGTTGAACAGGCGGCCGGCACTGTGCTCGGCGACCGTGCGGGCCCGGTAGAAGATGCCGGCATCCAGTACTGCCCGGATCCGTGCCCAGTAGTGCCAGCTCCCAGTACGTTTCGATCTCTTGTGTGACCTTGGCCAGGCGGGAGGGCGGGTCGGCGTGCAGGGCCGCAGGCGGGGGCCGAGATGCCCCTGATGGCGGGCGAGATGGTCGAGATCCTGGCGTACCCAGTCGGCGGGCGAGGCCAGGATCGCGTCCCACTCTGCCGCCGGTGCGGGGGCAGGTCCGGCGGGGGTCGGGTTGAGGAAGTCGGGGACGTAGCCGGTGGGCGGGATCAGCTCGGAGAGCCATCCCCGGTCCAAGCCCATCCGCCAAGGCGGCACACCTCTGGACCCTTCTTCTCACCGGCAAGGCTCTCTAACAGCCAGGCCAGCTACGTGCAGATGCCAAAAGCGCTGCCTTATGTCATCAAGCCCGACCCGCACCCCGTCCGCCGGCGGTCTGCCGATGCTCGACCGGTTCGTGCCGTCTGAATCGGCATCGCCATGGCCGCTGGCCTGTTCCTCGGACAGCTCGTCCCCAGCCTGAACCATCGGGAGGTGGCAAGCGAACCCCGAAGGGGCGCTGCGAGGGAGGCGTTTCGGAAGTGGGATTCGGTCACGTGCGGAGTTCACCGGTGACCATGTGGCCAGGGCTTGGAACCCAAGGGCGCCGACTCGCTGCCGAACGCCCCCGATGCTCGCAACGGAGACCTCTGGCTTTGCGAACTCGGCACAGGGGCGTTGGCATCGCGCGAGCTGTCTGACCAGACGTCCGAGGGAGGTGAGTCGCCACGCCGACGATGGCGCGCCGAAGAGAACGGCTGCTCCTCCGATGAGGTGCCTCGCGAGGCGGTCAGAGCAGAAAGAGCAGTAGTGATAGGAACCGCCGCGATGAGCCCGAGCGTCCCGACGATGCTACGGATGATCTCCTGAGCGAGGACCGGGTTGCGCAGGACGTCTCCCAGCGGCTGTTCCCCGATGCTGAAGAGCAGGAGCAGGGGAAGCGCCGCGCCGGCGTAGGCGAGGACGATCGTATTGATCACTGAGGCGATATGCGCGCGCCCCACGCGGGCCGCGGCCCGGTAAAGCCGGCCGAAGGAGTAGCCGGGGTTGGCGATGGCAAGCTCGCCCACCGTGACGGCCTGGGTGACCGTGACGTCGTCGAGGACACCCAGGGCACCGATGATGATGCTTGCGAGGAGCAGGCCTTGTGCGTTGATGCGGTAGCCGGTGTCCAGCATGAACGAGCTGTCGTCGGTGATCCCGGTGAGGGGGGCGACGTCGATGGCCACCGCGGAGAGAAGGCCGGTGATGGTGAGGCTGGCCAGCGTGCCGAGCACGGCCATCGAGGTCGGGATCGTGAATCCGTGGGTGAGGTAGAGGACAGTGAGCATGATCGCCGCGGAGCCCACGATGGCGACCAGTGTCGGCGACTCTCCGGCGAGGATTGCCGGGATGATGAAGGCGAGCAGCAGGACGAAGGTGACGGCCAGGCCGACCAGCGCGGTCAGTCCGCGCCAGCGGCCGAAGGCGACCACGGCCAGGGCGAAGGCGGCGACGAACATCCACAGCGGTGCGGATCGGTCGTGGTCGGACAGCAGGTACTGCGGCGCACCGCGCGTGTTCTGTGGCATGTGGACCAGCACGACGTCGTCGCCCGCTGCGAACCGCTGCGAGCCGGGGCCACTGGGCAGCTCCGTCATGATGGTCTGATTGGCTTTGGCCCCGCTGGTGAGCCGGACCCGGACGTCGGCACAAGTATCGGGAGCCGCTGACGCGGTCTCGGAGGCCGCAAGCTCCTCCGGCAAAGCGGGGCACGGCTTGGCGTAGATGCCGATGATCATCCCCGTTTCCTGCTGCAGTCCGGGCGATGACGGGCGTGCGGGCTTCTGGTCGCTGGGCCACAACCAGATCAAGGCGGCCAGGGTCATCAGGGCGATGGGCACGAGCACGGCTAGCGTCGCCCACACCGTCTTATGGGTGGCGGGTGGGGGCGAAACGGAGGTGCCGTGGCTGTGGTTGGCGCCCATGATGGACGTTTGTCTCCTCGGGTGCGGTTCCTCGATACGGGGAGGTGGCGCGGTCCGTCCCAGCGCGCTCCCCCGTCGTTCCGTGCGGCTCAGCGTGGGCGCTGTCGGAAGCCAGGTTGAGGCGGGTCCGCGTCAGGGTAGGTGGGGTCAGACCGATCGTGAGATGAGTGCGACAGCGCACGACTGGTCCTGGCCTTGGCGGGAGATTCGCGCAGGAGACCAGGACGACGAGGCTGTGGAGCCCGAGCTGCTGAAGCCGACCTGAGCCGTGGTCATGCCGAACCGCGCCATGCTGTGATCATATGGCGGGTATGGCAGGCGTTCGTCCCCATGTGAGGTGGTCGGCCCATGCTCCGCGAGCCGTACCCGCGAGGCGCCGGCCTTCTCCTGGCAAAAGTCAGTGTCCTGACCGGGAACTCGTGCCTATCCACTGGAAGTGAAGGCCTTTGTCGGCTCGGTCTTCGAACGCCGTGACCACCATGTGAGCACCAGGGGTACGTCCGGTGTGTCCGGAGAAGGGGTTCCATACCCGCTTCCGCCGGCCGCTTTCGAAGACTGCGAATGAGCAGCTATGCTGAGCCGCTGCGAAGGGGAGTAGCCCCGCGAACCGGTCATCGACACGCTGGAGCTCCGGCTCCCGGTGGCCGGGCCTGCGATCTCATGCGGGCGGGCGAGACCTTCGGCCCAATGTCGATGACGTCTGTGCATCGCGGGGCCGAAGCCTGCCGCCGCTCTCCACGCCGGTCGACCTCGAACCCTGCGGATGCGGGAAGGTTGGACGAGGTCGTGATACATGTCCTGTTGCTCATCGCCTGTGCGGTGGCGATCTATTTCTCCTGTGAGTGGTTCGTCAACGCGGTCGAGTGGCTCGGTGAGCGGCTGAACGTCGGGAAGATGGCGGTGGGCACCATCCTGGCCGCCTTCGGAACCGCACTGCCCGAATCCGTGGTGACGTTGGTCGCGGTGACCACGGGCGGAACGGAAGAGGCCAAGAACATCGGGGTGGGCGCGGCCATGGGTGGCCCGCTGGCCCTGGCCACCGTCGCGTACGGCGTGAGCGGTGTGGTCCTGCTCCTCCACCGGCGCAAGCGGCGCGCGGCTGTCACGGTGACAGCCTCCGGCACGGTTGAGGTGGATCCTCCGGGTGACTCCGCGCAGGCCCTGGGGACCGCGCGGGATATGGCCCGCCTGGCCAAGGACCAGAAGTGGTTCCTGCCCATCTTCATCGTCAAGGTCGGGCTCGGCCTGGTCGCATTCGCGTTCAAGCCCGTGCTGGGTCTGCTGTTCTTCGCCGCCTACGCCGTGTACTTCTGGCGTGAGATCCGCGGTGGGCACGACGAGGACGACGAACTGGAGTTGGAGCCGCTGAAGTTCCAGCCCAAGGCCGCCTCACCGGCCACCTGGGCGGTGATCGCCCAGACCCTTGCCACTCTTGTGGTGATCTTCTTCGCGTCACGTCTGTTCGTGACCCAGCTTGAGATCATCGGCCCGCTGATCGGGTTGTCCGCCTCCGTCACGGCGCTGCTGCTGTCGCCCATCGCCACGGAGCTTCCCGAGACCATGAATGCGATCATCTGGATTCGGCAGGGGAAGACCAAACTGGCTCTGGCCAACATCTCTGGTGCCATGATGATCCAGGCCACCGTGCCGAGCGGGCTCGGGCTGCTGTTCACTTCCTGGAAGTTCGACGGCGCCCTCCTGTGGTCGGGGCTGGTCACCATGGCGGCGATCGTCTACCTGCTGGCGACCATGCGCGCCCACAAGCTGACCCCGCTACGACTTGGCGTGGCCGCCGGCTTCTACCTGGTCTTCGCGCTCGGGCTCATCCCGATCCTCACCTGAAGCTCCAGCTGACGCGGGAGATCGCCGCAGTGCAGAGAGGGCAGTGGAACATGGACAAGGACAACGCAACGCTGGAGAAAGGTCCCGACAGGCCATCGCGGACCGGACAAGCCGGCCGGGTGGACCGTGGCGACCGGCCGGGCGGCGCCCATACCAGCGCGGGGCGAGGCCGGGTCCCCGGGCCTACCGTCCGGCGCGTGTCCGCGCGGCGGGTACTGCGCTGGTCGGCCACCATCGCCGCCGCGGTGCTGCTGCCGACCGTAGGTGTGGTCTGTCTGGGCTACACCCAGTTGTCCGGCAACATCAGCCACGAGAAGGTCAAAGACCGCCTCGGTACAGCGCGGCCCCCCAAGTACAACAAGGCCCTCAATATCCTGCTGATCGGCTCCGACACCCGCGCCGGGGAGAACGCACGGTTCGGGCACACGGCCGGTGCCCGCTCCGACACCATCATCCTCCTGCACATTTCTCCCCACCGCGATGGCGCCACCGCGATCAGCTTTCCCCGTGACCTCATGGTGAATGCCCCGGCGTGCACCACGGCCACCGGCGCGGCCGTCCCGCCCGCTCTAGAAATGATCAACGCGACGTTCAGTGCGGGCGGCGCGGCTTGCACCTGGAAGACGATCGAGTCCGTCACCGGCATCCACATCGATCACTTCATGCAGATCGACTTCACGGGATTCAAGAGAATGATCGACGCGCTGGGAGGGGTGGAGGTGTGCCTGCCCAAGGCGGTGGACGATCCCAAGTCTCACCTGGAACTGGCCGCCGGGCGCCACACCGTCACCGGCAACACCGCGCTGGCCTACGTGCGCACCCGCTACGCGCTCGGCGACGGATCGGACCTCGGCCGCATCAGGCGCCAGCAGCTGTTCATGGCCGCGATGGTCCGCAAAGCCACGAGCACCGGTCTGATCACCAATCCTGTCCGTCTCTACAGATTTCTCAACGCCGCGACCAAGTCCCTCACGACGGACGACGACCTGGGCCTGGGCACCCTGCGCACAATCGCTGGCAGCGTCCGCGGAATGAGTACGGGCAAGGTCGGCTTCCTCACCGTCCCCAACCACTACTGGGAGGTCGACCCCAACCGGGTCGTTCTCACCCAGCCCCAGGCCGCCCAGCTGTTCGCCGCCATCAGCAAGGACACACACGCTCCCGCCGCGAACCTGTCGCACTCCGCATCACCTGCCCACCGATCAACCGGGCCCGCCCTGGCGACGATCCCGGTCCGCGTGGTCAACGGCAGTGGGCACACCGGCCTGGCCCGTCAGGTCACCGCCCGCCTCCGGAACCTGGGATTCAGCCGGGCCGTCGTCTCCACCCCGCCGGCAGCCGCCTCTCACACCACGATCCGTACCACCATGGCCGGCCAGGCGGCGGCGCGTGTCCTGGCCGGAGTACTCACCCGCACCCCCGCCCTTGCACGCGAGGTCGGCACCGGCAGCACTCTCACGCTGGTGCTCGGCGAAGACTGGACCGCCTCGCCCGGTCGGCAGGGGATCCGGCTACGCGATGCCGTGCCGACATCCGGCGACTTCATCCGATCCTCGACGCTCTCCTCGGGGGTGACAGCCAATACCGACGCCTGCCACGCCTGAGCACGCAAGCCGTGAGCCGAACCTGAGACACGGCTGTGGGTTCCCCTATGTGTGGACACCAGCTGTTATGCGGCGAGCAGCACCTGATCGGGCGACCGCCCGTAGTCGATGGGGCTGAGGTAGCCAGGCTGGAGTGTCTCCTTCGGGTGTCGAAGCGGGTGACCCAGGCAAAGCGCCGGACGGGCGGCATGAGCGGAGGCCAGCACCTGGCACCCTGGAGCGTCTTCCGCTTCAACGTAGCGTTGAGCGCCTCGGCGAGCGCGTTGACCGCACTCGTGCCCACCGCACCCATCGGCTGGCGCACCCCAACTACCTGCACAGCGGGTGGCGTTTGAGCTGGGGCGTCGCGCGCCGCGCCAGGAGACGTCCCGCAAATCTGGAAGAAATCAGAAGAAATCCACCTTTGTCGGGAACTTCGCGCCGCGCTGGAACGACATGTCTATGTGGGGGGCTCTCATCGTCGGCGTACCAGCGGACCGGTCGCGCGGAGGGAGCGGCCGGATGTCGGCGGCGAAGGGCGTCGACATCCCGCGGGGACGACTGCCACCGGCCGTCGCCACAGCGCCCACCGGCCCTTGGACGAACCTCGGCGTCGGCGCGCTCCCCCGCGCACCGGCGCCGGGCGAAACAATGAGGATCCGAACAAGATGTCAGAGACGGAATTTCCCCTCGTGCAGTTCATGCGGGAGGGGATGGACCCGGTGCCCGAGCTCGCCCGCATCCGGGCCGAGCAGCCGGTCTATCCGCTGCCCATGCCGGACGGCTCCACGGTGTGGCTGGTCACCCGATATGAGGACGTGCGCGCCGTACTCGGCGACCACAACAGGTTCAGCAATGACTTCATGAACGTCATCGCCGCCGGTTCCCAGCAGGACGACCCGGGCGGGCTCGGCTTCCGCGACCCCCCGGAGCACACCCGGCTGCGCCGCTTCCTGACCCCCGAGTTCACCGTACGGCGGCTGCGCCGGCTGGAGCCCCGGATCGAGGCCATCGTCACCGAGCGCCTCGACGCGATGGAGCAGGCGGGCACCCCGGCCGACCTGGTCCAGTCCTTCGCCCTGCCCATCCCCTCGCTCGTGGTGTGCGAGCTGCTGGGCGTGCCGTACGAGGAGCAGGCCGATTTCCTGCGCCTCAGCACCGGCCGGTTCGACTTCTCGGGCGGCCCCGAGGCGTCGCTGCAGGCGATCAACGACTCGATGGCGTACCTGCGGAAGCTGGTCGCGCGCGAGCGCGAGAACCCCGGTGACGGCCTGCTCGGCATGCTGATCCGCGACCACGGCGACGACATCACCGACGAGGAGCTGGCCAGCCTCGCCGACGGGCTGCTGACCGGCGGCCACGACACCAGCACGAGCATGCTCGCCCTGGGCACCCTGTGGCTGCTGCAGCACCCCGAGCACCTCGCGCTCGTCCGGGACGGCGACGAGGAGCAGGTCGGCCGGGTGGTGGAGGAGCTGCTGCGCTACATGACCGTGGTGCAGGTCGCCTTCCCGCGCTTCGCCCGCGAGGACCTCGTCCTGGCCGGGCAGCCGATCGCGAAGGGCCAGATGGTCCTCTGCTCGCTGGCCGCCGCCAACCGCGACCCGCAGCTCGGCCCGGACACGGAAACCGTGGTCCCGGAGCGCGACGCCTCGTCGCACCTCGCGTTCGGGCACGGCATCCACCGCTGCGTGGGCGCGCCGCTCGCGCGGATGGAGATGCGCATCGCCTACCCGGCGCTGCTGCGCCGCTTCCCCGAGCTGCGCCTCGCCGTACCGGCCGAAGAGGTGGAGTTCAGGAAGCTCGCGATCGTGTACGGGCTGGAGGCCCTGCCCGTGGAGTGGTGACCGTCCCGGTCCCGCCCTCGCATCGTGTCCTGAGGTGAGGTGAGGGCGCCGGGCCGGAGACTCCGGCCCGGCGCCCCGCCACCCCGAACACCTTGAACCCGCCCACCCGGGCCGGACCGGCACGCGACGTCACGGGCCCGAGCACCCCCAAGCCGTTGGTCCCGGTCAGGCCGCCCGTTCGGCGTCGAGCAGCGACGTGGCGAGCTGGCCGCGGGCCCGCGCCACCCGGGAGCGCACCGTGCCGACCGGGCACCCGGTCAGCTCGGCGGCCTCGGCGTACGACAGGCCCATGAGCTGGGTGAGAACGAAGGCGATCCGGCGATCGCGCGGCACCTCGGCGAGGAGCGCGGCCAGCGCCACCGCGTCGTCCGGGCCGGGCAGCCGGCCCGGCTGGGACCGTTCCGCGGCCATACGCCAGTCGGGCACGTCGGCGATCAGGGGGCGGGCGGCGGCCGAGCGGATCCGGTCGACGACGACACGGCGGGCGATGGCGCGCAGCCAGGTGCGGGCGGAGGCCCGCCCGGCGAATCTGGGCAGGCTGCCGAGGGCCCGTACGAACGTCTCCTGCGTGAGGTCCTCCGCCTGCTGCGCGTCGGTCAGGTAGATCAGGAACCGCAGCACATCGGGGTAGACGGCGCGGGTGAACGCCTCGACGTCGGCGGGGGCTCCGGCGCGGGCGGCGAGGGCGAGCCCGGTCAGCCGCTCGTCGTCGGAGATCCGGTCCACGGCCGGCC
Source organism: Microtetraspora fusca (assembly GCF_001570365.1). Lineage (GTDB taxonomy): Bacteria > Actinomycetota > Actinomycetes > Streptosporangiales > Streptosporangiaceae > Microtetraspora > Microtetraspora fusca. Next base: position 114,963 of record NZ_BBYK01000050.1, read on the forward strand.
CGTCGCGTGCCGTGCCGATGGCTCGGCCGCCGCTCGCGGGCTCCGAGGCCCTGCCGCCCGTGCGATCCGCGACACGGACATCACTCGCACGTTTCGAGCGTCGATCGCCGCTCCCGCGTTCCGGGACGGGGGCGTCGCTCGCGCGCTGGAGGGCTCGTGCCGGGGGCGATGCCGGCTCGTCGGGGGACACATACGCAATCCTCGCAGTGAGGTGCCTCGGTACGGAGATCGGCCCGTGTTGTGCCCGGGCGAAGGGCCACGTCAATCCCAGAGCCGTCCGTCTTCAAAGGCGGCACCCCGCCGGAAGCCACTCCGCGCCCCATCCGGAGCGCCCTGCCTGTCAGGAGGTGCGGGGCCGGACGGGCGGCGGTGTCACGTCGCGGGCGCGGCCACGGCTCCCTGAACGAACGCGATGACGCTCTCCTCGGCCTCGGCCAGGGCGATCTCGCCGCGGACGAGGGGGATGCGCTCCGCGCCGATGACGGCCAGGATGCTGCGGGCCGCGGCGTCCGCGTCCAGCCGGCGGAACTCCCCCGCCTCCATGCCCCGGGCGAGGATCTCGCACAGGATCTTGTGCATCGGCGCGACGTGGCCCGCGAGCGCCTGGTACGCGCAGGGGCCCAGCGCGGCGGTGATCTCGGCGGCGCCCGGGTGGGGGTGGGCGAGGAGGCCCCGCAGCTGGAGCCGGATGAAGGACTCCAGCCGCGCGCGGGCGGAGGCGTCCTTGGGCAGATCCCGGTCGAACCGGTCCACGAAGTAGTCGGTCGCCCGCTGGCTGAACGCGAGCAGCAGCGCGGCCTTGTCCGGGAAGTAGTTGTAGAGCACGGTCCGCGCGACGCCCGCCTCCGCCGCGACGTCGGTCATGGACATCGCGTCGATGCCTCGATCCTTCGAGAGCCGGGCCACCGCGTCCATGATCCGGGTCACGGTCTGCGCGCGGTGCTCGCGGAGGTTAGGGGCGGAAATCCTCGGCATGTCGGCATTTTCGCACTCAGGAGGCATGGCGTCAGCGTTCCGGCCGATTCGCCCGCGCCGGGAACCTCAGGTTCACGGACGGGCCCGCCGGGACTTGACGCGCAGCCCGTCGACGACCACGGCGAGCGCGAGCCGCCGGCGTGACGGCCGAATAATCGGATGCGGTCGGCGGACGGTCCGGATTACCCTGTCCGCCATGTCGACGCCCCGCATTTCTTAGATCGAGGACCCGCTTCCACGCCACCCGTGTGTCCTCGATCCGTTCCGGAGCGTCATCCAATGATCACCGTTCGCGGTGTCGACCTGCGCGTCGGCGCCCGTCTCCTGCTGTCCGACATCTCCTTCCACATCTCCCCCGGCGACCGCATCGGCCTGGTCGGCCGCAACGGCGCCGGCAAGACCACGCTGATGAACGTCCTGTCCGGGCAGTCGCGGCCGGCCGCCGGGACCGTCATCCGAACCGGGACGGTCGGCTACCTGCCGCAGGACTCGCGCGCGGCCGACCCGTCCACCACCGTCGCCGACCGCATCCTGTCCGCCCGCGGCCTGGATCGGGCCGTACGCGCCCTGCGCGCCTCCGAGACCGCGATGGCCGAGGCGACGGACCCGGCCGCGCAGGAGCGGGCGATGAACGCCTACGCCCGGGCGGAGGCCCGGTTCCAGGCCGGGGGCGGGTACGCGGCCGAGGCCGAGGCGGCCCGGGTCGCCTCCGGCCTCGGCCTGCCCCCGGGGGTGACCGACCGGCCGCTCGGCACCCTCTCCGGCGGCCAGCGGCGGCGGGTGGAACTGGCCCGGATCCTGTTCGCCGGCCACGGGACGCTGCTGCTCGACGAGCCGACCAACCATCTGGACGCCGACTCGGTCGCCTGGCTGCGTTCCTTCCTGCTCGACCACCGGGGCGGGCTGATGGTGATCAGCCACGACACCGGACTGCTGGCCGGCATCGTCAACCGGGTCTTCCACCTCGACCCGCACCGGGCCGCGATCGACGTGTACAACACCGGCTGGGCCGCCCATCTCGCGCAGCGGGACGCCGACGACCGCCGCCGCGCTCGCGAGCGGGTGAACGCCGAGCGCAAGGCCGCCTCGCTGCACGCGCAGGCGGACAAGATGCGGGCGAACGTGGCGACGGCCGTCGCGGCGAAGAACATGGCGCGCCGCGCCGACCGGATGCTGGCCGCCCTGGAGCCGGTCCGGCGCGCGGAGAGGACGGCCCGCATCCGGCTGCCCGAGCCCGCCCCCTGCGGCAGAACGCCGCTCGGCGCGATCAGCCTGGCCAAGGCGTACGGCGGGCAGCCCGTCCTCACCGGCGTGGACCTGGCCGTGGACCGCGGATCCCGGCTGGTGATCCTCGGGCTCAACGGCGCGGGCAAGACGACGCTGCTGCGGATCCTCGCCGGGCACGACACGCCGGACAGCGGGCGGGTGGTGCACGGCCACGGCCTGCGCCTCGGCTACTTCGCCCAGGAGCACGACACCCTCGACACCGCGCGCACCGTGCGGGAGAACCTGGCGGCGGCGGCCCCGCACCTGAGCGACGGCGAGGCGCGGCGGGTGCTCGGCGCGTTCCTGTTCAGCGGGGACGACGCCGACAAGCCGGCCGCGGTCCTGTCCGGCGGCGAGAAGACCCGGCTGGCCCTGGCCGGGCTGGTCCACTCCGGCGCGAACGTGCTGCTGCTGGACGAGCCGACCAACAACCTCGACCCGGCCTCCCGGGACGAGGTCCTGGCTGCGGTCGGCGCCTATCCGGGGGCGATCGTCATGGTGACCCACGACGAGGGCGCGGTCCGGGCGCTGCGCCCCGAGCGCGTCCTGCTGCTCCCGGACGCCGACGAGGACCTGTGGAGCGACGACTACCTGGACCTGATCGCGCTCACCTGATCCGGTACACACCCGGGGGCGGCGTGTGGACGCGCCGCCCCCGGGAGCGTCAGGAGGTGAGGACCGGCTCCAGGAAGCGGAGCGTGCCCGCCTCGGTGTCGAGCCGGGCCCGGACGCCGATGGGGTAGGTCTGCATCGAGATCCCGTGCCCGATGTTCGCCCCGGCGAGGACGGGCACGCCGAGGTCGCCCAGCCGCTCCGCCAGCATCCGGTCGACGTCGCGCGGCTCGCCGCAGTTGGTGAACGTGCCGAGCAGGATGCCGGCCACGCCGTCGCTGTAGGTGGCCCGGCGGAGCTGGGTGATGTACCGGTCCATCCGGAACAGCTCCTCGTCCACGTCCTCCAGGAAGAGGATCGCCCCGCGCGCGGGCAGCGAGGTGTCGGTGCCGAGCGAGGCGGCCAGCAGCGTGGCGGTGCCGCCCAGGGTGTGGCCCTCGGCGACGCCGGGCACGACCGTCCGTGCGTCGGGGAAGACCAGTTCGGTCACCGACTCCGGGTGGAAGAGCAGCTTCATCAGCTCGTCGAAGTCGTACTCCCCCGGGCCCTGGTAGAAGCCGTCGCAGGCGACCATGGGCCCGAACAGCGAGACCCAGCCGAGCTTGACCGCGATCGCCTCCAGCAGCGCGGTCACGTCGGAGTAGCCCACCACGACCTTCGGCCGGGACGCGTCGATCTTCGACCAGTCGACCAGTTCGAGCGTGCGCTGCATGCCGTACCCGCCGCCGGCGCAGAAGACCGCGTCGTAGGCGGGGTCGCCGAGCGCCTTGGTCAGGTCGGCCGCCCGCAGGGCGTCGCCGCCCGCGAGATAGTCGTACTCGGTGCCGCCGACGCGGGTGGAGGCGAACACCTCGGCCTTGAGGCCGACCTCCTCCATGGCGGCCAGGCCGCGGTCGAGGTTGGCCTGGTTGGGCGGGCTGCTGGCGGCGATGACCGCGACGCGGGCGCCGGGCCGCAGGGCGGGCGGGTGGAGGAAGCCGGTCACGCGAGGTTCTCCTTCACTGGACGAGGTGGCAGGCGGCGAGGCCGGACGAGGACGGCTCGCCGGTCAGTACGGGCAGGTCGACGGTGTCGCAGCGCGGGTCCTGCTCGGCCGCCCGCAGGGGGCATCGGGGGTGGAAGCGGCAGCCGCCGGGGACCGAGGTCGGGTCCGGCGGCTCGCCGGTGAGCAGCACGGGCGGCTCGCCGGAGTCCGGCAGCACCGAAAGCAGCGCCCGCGTGTACGGGTGCCTGGGGCGCAGCAGCACCTCCTCGACCGTACCGGTCTCGACGATCCTGCCGAGATACATGACGGCGACGCGGTCCGCGATGTTCCAGGCCAGGCCGAGGTCGTGGCTGACGACCAGCGCGGACAGGCCGAGCGAGTCGCGCAGTTCCAGGATCAACTTGAGGATCTCACCCCGGACGGAGGCGTCGAGCGAGGCCACCGGCTCGTCGGCGACGATGACCGACGGTTCGAGCGCGAGCGCCCCCGCGATGACGACGCGCTGCTGCTGGCCGCCGGACATCTCGTGCGGGAACCGTCCCGCGAACTGCTCGGGCGGGCGCAGCCCGGCCTTGGCCAGCGCGGTGTGCACGCGCTCGCCGAGCCGATCGGTCAGGCCGTGCAGCCGGGGACCTTCGGCGACGGCGTCGAAGACGTTCTGCCTGGGGTTGAGCGCGCCGCCCGGATCCTGCAGGACGAGCTGGGTGTGGCGGCGGTAGGCCTTGAGCGCGGCGGCGGAGTAGCCGAGAGGCACGCCGTCGCTGAGCACCTGGCCGCCGGTGGGCTTGACCAGCCCGACCAGCGCCCTGGCCAGCGTGGACTTGCCGCATCCGGACTCGCCGACGAGTGCGACGATCTCGCCCTGCCCCACCTGCAGGTTGACTCCGTCGACGGCGCGCGCGGGCGCGGCGCCGCGGCGCGCCGGGTAGGTGACCGTCAGGTCGCGGACTTCGAGCACGGGCTTCACGCGCCGCTCCCTTCCAACACGCGCAGGCACGCCGCCTCGCGCCCCGGGCCGCTCGGCCACAGCTCCACGGTCTCGGTACGGCAGGCGTCCATGGCCTCGGGGCAGCGCGGCTCGAAGGCGCAGCCCCTGCTCTCGCTCAGCCTGGCCAGCTCGGGCGGCGTGGGCGGGTCACCGGGCAGCCCCGCGGGCGCGAGCCGCGAGGCCGGGTCGCCGATCGTCGGGAAGGCCCGGCCGAGCGCCCGCGTGTACGGGTGCCGCGGCTCGGCGATGAGCTGCTTGGACGGGCCGATCTCGGCGATCTGCCCCGCGTACATGACGGCCAGCCGCTCGCACATGTGGGACAGCACCGACAGGTCGTGGCTGATCATGATGACGCCGATGCCCGACTCGCGCACCAGATCGCCGAGCAGATTGAGCACCTGTGCCTGGACCATGACGTCGAGCGCGGTGGTCGGCTCGTCGGCGATGATCAGGTCGGGCCGGCAGGCGAGCGCCATCGCGATCATGATGCGCTGACGCTGGCCGCCCGAGAACTCGTGCGGGTACGAGCCGAGCCGCCGCGACGGCAGGCCGACGCTGTCGAGCAGCTCGGCCGCCCGCGCGCGGGCCTTCTTCTGGCCGACCTTGTCGTGCAGCAGGATGGGCTCGCAGATCTGCTCGCCGATCGTGCGCACCGGGTTGAGGGCGCTCATCGCTCCCTGGAACACCACGGAGGCCGCCGACCAGCGCACCGCGCGCAGCCGCGCCCACTTGGCGGTCAGCAGGTCCTCGCCCTCGAACAGAACCTGGCCGGTCACCTGGGTGGAGGACGGCAGCAGCCGCAGCAGGCTGAGCGCCATCGTCGACTTGCCCGAGCCCGACTCTCCGGCCACGCCGAGGGTCTGGCCGCGGTCGAGGGTGAAGCTCACCCCGCGTACGGCGGGCACGGTCCGCCCGCCGCCCCGGTAGCTCACCCGCAGGTCGCGCACGTCGAGCATGGGCGCCGAGGCCCGATCCTCCGGAGCGTGGCTCTGATCCGTCGCCGTCACCGGCCCACCATCCTCGGGTTGAGCACGTGCTCGACGGCCCGGCCGACGAGCGTGAAGCCGAGCACGACGATGAGGATCGCGATGCCCGGCGGCATCAGGTACCACCACGCGCCCGCCGTCACCGCGCCGCCCAGGAACGCGGCCTGGAGCATCGATCCCCAGGTCACGCTGGTCGGGTCGCCGAGGCCCAGGAAGGTCAGCGTGGCCTCCGACAGGATCGCCGAGGCGACGGTGAGCGTGCTGGAGACGAGGATCAGCGGCATGACGTTGGGCAGCACGTGCCTGATCATGATCTGGGTGTTGCCCGCGCCCAGCACCTTCGCCCGTTCGATGAACGGCCTCGCCTCGACGGAGAGCGTCTGGGCGCGTACGAGGCGGGCGGTCGCGGTCCACGAGGTGACCGCGATGGCGATCGTGATCGACGCCGCGCCCTGGCCGAGCACGGCCGAGAGCGAGATGGCCAGCGGCAGGCTGGGCAGCGCGATGAACCAGTCGGTCACGTGCATGAGGATCTTGCCGATCCAGCCCTGGTAGTGCCCGGCGAGCAGACCGACCGCGCTGCCGAGGACCACGGTGAGCGCGGTGGCGATGAGGCCGATGCTGAGCGACTCGCGCGCGCCCCAGATGACCAGCAGCAGGACCGAACGGCCCGCCTGGTCGGTGCCGAGCGGGTAGCCGTCGACGGGTGGCGACAACTGCGGGCCGTCCACCTTGATGACGTTGAGCTGGTCGTCGCCGATGAACAGCGGCGCGGCGAGGGCGAGCACGCCGAAGGCGACGAGCAGGCCGAGCCCGGCCAGCCCGGCGGGCCGTTTGGCGAACGCGCGGCAGAAGCGGCTGAACGCGTGGTGGCGCGGGACGTCGAGCCCGGCCGGGGCGTCCGTGGCGGCGGTCATCGGCCACCACCCCGGGGAAGAGCGCGGCGAAGGCCCAGGGGACGACCTTGGGGAGGGCGCTGGTGCAGGCCCTTGTGAACGCGTCTCATTGGGCCCGCACTCTCGGGTCGAGGAAGCGGTAGACCACGTCCGCCAGCAGGTTCATGATGATCACACTCGCGCTGAAGACGATGAAGGTGCCCTGAAGCAGGGGCAGGTCGGGGATCCTGAGCGCCTCGTAGGTCAGATAGCCGAGGCCCGGCCAGGAGTAGACGGACTCGACCGTGATCGCGCCGCTGACCAGGATGCCGAGGTGCATGAAGATCATCGTGACCGAGGGCAGCAGCGCGTTCGGCACCGCGTGGCGACGCCGTACGGCGTCGTCGGTCAGGCCCTTGGCCCTGGCGGTCAGCAGGTACGGGCTGCCCATCTCATCGATGATCGAGGAGCGCATGACCGTGACGTACTGGGCGAAGACCACGAGCACCATGGTCAGGCAGGGCAGCACCAGGTGCTTGGCCACGTCGACGATGTGAGCCCAGCCCTCCTGCGGCAGCGACGGGTCGCTCATGCCACCCGCGGGCAGCAGGCTCGGGATCGGGCCGAGGCCCACGCTGAAGGCGATCAGGAGGATCATGCCGAGCCAGAAGGTCGGCACCGACCACAGCATGAGTGAGGAGCTCGACGCGATCCGGTCGAACAGGCTTCCGTGCCGCCAGCCGCTGCGGATGCCCAGCCACAGGCCGAGCGCGATCGACACGGCCGCGGCCGTGCCCATGAGGAGCAGGGTCGGCCCGAGCCGGTCGAGCACCAGTGACGAGACCGACTGCTGGAACTGCCAGGAGTAGCCGAGTTCACCCTTGAGCGTGTTGCCGACGAAGGTGAGGAACCGCTGCCAGATCGGGTCGTCCAGGCCGAGCTGGAGGCGTACCTGGACGAGCTGCGCCTCGCTCGTGGGGCGGCCCCTGGTCAGGGTGCGGACCGGGTCGGCCGGCATCAGGCTGAAGATGACGAAGCCGATGACCAGCGTGACCATGAAGCTGACCAGGGCCGCGGCCAGCTTGGAGCCGAGGTAGGGCAGGAGGTCGGATCGCTTGACCCCCTGCCCCTTGGCCTTGGCGGGGCCCGCGGCGGTGAGGCTACTCACGGTCGTCCGCGCTCGAGCGGCGCTTGAGCGCGATCCCGCCGCCGACGAGGACGACGAGCAGGACGATGCCGCCGATCCACAGGGCGCCGCCGCCGCCGCTCTCCTCCTTGGCCGCGGTGGCCTTGGCGTTGGCCGGCGTGGCCTTGAGGTAGCCCCAGAACGAGTAGCTCTGCGCCGGGTACATGCCCTGCGCGTCCGGCTGTCCGTAGACCAGCCCGGTCACGGTGTCGGTACGGACCACATCGAGGGTGTTGGCGTTGAAGTGCATCTGGTTGACGTCGGCCTTGTAGAGGATGCTCTGCATCTCACCGACGATCTTGGCCCGCTCGTCCTGGTCGAACGTGGTGCGCTGCTTGTTGAACAGCTCGTCGTACTTCTCGTCGCAGAAGAACGAGTCGGTGTTGCCCGCGGTGCCGTCGTCCTTGGGCAGCGCGGCGCAGGTCTGGATGCCGAGCAGGAAGGTCGGGTCGGGGCCCGTGGTCCAGCCGTCCATCAGCAGGTCCCAGTCGCCCTTGGCCAGGTCGCTGTTGAGCGCGCTCATGCTCAGGGTCTGGATCTTGAGCTTGATCCCGACCGTCTCCAACCAGCCCTTGAGGTAGTTGGAGATGCCCGCGTCGTCCGTGTCGTCGGCGTGGATGCCGAGGCGCAGCTCCAGCGGCTTGCCGCTCTTGGGGTCGACGCGTACGCCGTCGGCGCCCTTGGTGTAGCCGGCGTCGTCGAGGATCTTGTTCGCCTGGTCGAGGTCGAACGGCGTCTCCTCGCCGGCGGCCGGCTTCCAGCTCCACTGCGGCCAGGCCGGGGGCAGGTAGCCGGCGCCGGGCACGGCCAGGCCGTCGCGTACCTTGGCGACAAGGGTCTTCCTGTCGGTGGCGAGCGCGATCGCGTGGCGCACCACCGGGTCGCCCAGCGCCGGGTGGCCGGTGCCGATCTTCTTGCCGGTGCGGGTGCGGGCGTTGTAATTGATCTCCAGGCCGGTCCAGCCGTTGCCGACCTCCTGGACGGTCAGCAGGCTCTTGTCCGCCTGCAGCGCCTTGAACTGGGTCGGGTTCACGCCGTTGATGTAGTCGAGCTGGCCGCTGCGCAGCGCGGCGACCGCGGCGTCCACCGACTTGAAGCTCTGCTGGACCATGTGGTCGAAGCCGGGCTTGCCGAGGATGAAGTCCCTGTTGGCGTCGAACTTCGCGTACTGCTCGGGCTTGTAGTCCGTGAGCGTCCACGGGCCGTAGCCGACGAGCGGGAAGGCGTCGTTCTTGTAGTCCTTGAGGTTCTTCGCCTGCGACTCCCAGATGTGCTTCGGCACGATCGGGATGCCGCTGCGCGGGACGCTCACGTAGGTGACGTTGGCCTGGGGCTCCTTGGTCTTGATGACCAGGGTCGTCGCGTCGGGCGCGGTGACCGACGCGAAGTTGCTGACCAGCGAGCCGTTGGCGGTCCCCGCGACCGCGTCGGTCATGATTAGGTTCAGCGTCCAGGCGGCGTCCTCAGCCGTGAGCGGCGTGCCGTCGCTCCACTTCAGGCCGTCCGTGATCGTGAAGGTCCAGGTCAGCTTGTCGTCCGACTGCGTCCACGACTTGGCGAGGTAGGGTCCGGGACGGCCCTGCTCGTCGAGGGAGTTGAGCGTCGGATAGACCGCGGCGAAGACGTCGTAGGCGCCGTCGAAGAAGGCGAGGAACGGGTTCAGCGTGTCGATGCCGGAGCCCGACATCTTCACCCGAAGTGTGGTCTCTCCCTGCCCCGACGGCGCGGACGCCGCGGCGGCGGATCCGGACGACGTGGTCGCGGTGGCGGTTCCTGCGGGGAGCGCGACGCCGGCGAGCACCGTCCCGCTCAGCGCGCAGGCGGCCAGTGCCAACCGGCCACGCCGCGAATTGCCTGTCCCCATTGATATCTCCTGGGTGGTTCAGCAGCCATGTGTCCAGGAATGCTGACGATCACGGAGCACATCCCCAAGAGCTGTGAGGCTTTACGGGCCTCAGCATCGAAAAGCGCGACGGTTCCGCCCTTCCGGCCTCGCCAGGACCTAGCCTGAGCCGGTACGAGCGCCGCCCCCGCACGACCGTGTCGCAGCCCGTGTCACTGGGGGTAGCCGTACCGGCCGTGGAGGCGGACGAACCTGGCCAGGGTGAGGACCTGGCGGCGCTCCAGCCCGGCCGGGACGCGCTCGAACAGCACGACCTCCTCCTGCCCGCCGGTGCCGATCGGCTGGACCAGGCGGCCGCCGACGCGGAGCTGCCCGGCCAGCGGCGCGGGCACCTCGGGGTAGGCGGCCGACACGAGGACCGCGTCGTACGGCGCCCGCTCGGGCACCCCGCAGCTTCCGTCGCCCGTGAACAGCTCGACGTTGCCCACGCCGTGGCGGGCGAGGTTGCTCCGGGCCCGCGCGCAGAGGTCGGGCCGCAGCTCGATCGTCACGACGTCGGCGGCGAGGCGCGCGAGCAGCGCGGTCTGGAAGCCGAGGCCGGTGCCGACCTCCAGCACGTGCTCGTTTCCGGTCAGGCCCAGCCCCTCGATCATCCGTGCCGACAGCGACGGCTGGGTGGTCACCTGACCGTGCCCGATCGGCAGCGGCACGTCGTCGTAGGCCTCGTCGGCGAGGTCGTCCGGGACGAAGCCGGCCCGGGGTGTCGCCCGCACCGCGGCGATCAGGCGCTCGTCGCGGACGCCCTCGGCCTGCAGGATCTCGGCGAGGGACTCGGGGGACCCGGGCACGGTCACGCCTCCCGCGCCGCGAGCATGCCGTCCGGCTCGCGGACGACCCGGACCCCGAAGCCGCGGCTGACGCCGTCGAGGGTCCCGCGCAGCCACTCGACGTCGTCCGGCCCGGCGCGGCACAGCCGCATCCGCCGGGCCCGCAACGGCGCCATGCGCAACGCGGTCGCCCGCCCCGACTCCGGGTCGAGCGACGCGAAGTACAGCAGGCGCAGGTCGTCGCGGAACTCCTCGTATCCGGCGATGCCCTCGTAGTCGTCCACCAGGTCGCCGCAGCCGTACAGCACGAGCCTGCCCCGGTGCAGCTCGATCGGGCGCGGATGGTGCGAGGAGTGGCCGTGCA